>SUGL01000002.1:0-226959 GCA_004963905.1 Mesorhizobium sp. | reverse complement strand
CCGTCCTCGACCACCGTGTAGGGACCGTCATTGGTGGCGGTCGGCACGTCGTCGACGACATGGACGACGAGGTTGTCGCTTGCGGTTGTGCCGCCGGCGCCGTTGACGGTGAGCGCGACGCTGTCGTTGAAGCCGGTTGCGTCGACGGTGTCGTTGCCGGTCGGCACCTTGCTGTCGTTGTCGATGGTTGCCGACAGCGTGTAGCTGTAGGAGACGGTGCCCGAATGGGCATCGCCGCTGTAGCCGGTCAAGGTCAGGATGCCTTCGCCGGTGTTGACGGTCTGGGTGCCGTTGAAGGCCTGGATCTGGGCCAGCGTGAAGGTGGTGCCGCCGATGACGATGTTCTGGATGCCGTCGCTGGCCGCGATGGTGAAGGAGCCGGTGCTGGTCTCGGTGTTAGAGACAGCATTCGAGCCGTTCGGGTTGAGGCCGGCCTCATAGACGGTGTTGTCCGGCCCCTGGGCCGAGGCTGTGACTACCGAGGCGGTGTCGTTGGCGCCGGTGACGTTGATGGTCAGCGTCGCCGACGAGGTGTCGCCGTCGGCGTCCTGCATGGTGTAGTGCAGCGTGTAGCTGAGGTTGCTGGCCGCGGTCAGCGCCTGGGTTGCGGCGCGGCTGTTGTCGAGCACGTAGCTCCAGGTGCCGTTGGCGTTCTGGGTCAGCGTGCCATAGGTGTTGAGCGCCGCGATCGCGGCCGCGTCTCCGGCGGACCAGCCGACGAAGCTCTTGGGCGTGTCGGCGCCCGAGGCGTCGTTGGCAAGCACGTCTCCGGACACGGTGCTGGTCGGCGGCGTGTTGGCCGCGCCGGCGCCGTCCTCGACCACCGTGTAGGGACCGTCATTGGTGGCGGTCGGCACGTCGTCGACGATGTTGACGGAGAGCGTGCCAGTTGCGTTCTGACCGTCCTGGTCTGTGAGCGAAACGGTCATGTTCTCAAACAGGCTGTTGGTGCCTGCGCCTGTCGCGTGCGTCTCGTTGTCGAGCAGCGTGTAGGTATAGCTGACAACGCCAGTCGCGGCATTGTAGCCGGTGACGGTGAGCGTGTTGCCAAGGGCTGTGGTGAAGGAGCCCGCGCTGAAGACGCCGTTGGTGATAAAGTCATGGCCGTCGATCGTCAAAGAGGCGACGCCGTCGGGCGAGGAGATGGTGAAGCTCCCTGTGCCGGTCTCGGCCGTGCTTGCCGGATCGGATCCGGGCCCGCCCGGCGTGCCGACATTGAGCGCCGCTTCGTTGACGACGACGTCGCCGCCATTGGCTTCCTGCGTCAGATCGGTGATCTCGGGCGTCGAGTTGCCGATCGAAATCGTCAGCGTGGTGTGCGAGGTGTCACCATCGCCGTCCTTGATCGTATACGTGAAGACGTCGTTGACGCCGCCGGGTGTGTTGGCGTCGCGCACATAGGTGTAGCTGCCGTCGGCGTGGAGCGTCAGCTTGCCGTAGGCGCCCTGGACCTGCACATCGAGCGTGCTGGCGTCGTCCAGATCGGCATTGGTCGTGCCCTTGGCAACGCCAACCACCTTCGCGCCGTCTGCACCCTGGACGTCGGCAACGCCGTCCGTCGTGTTGGCATCGCCCGCATCGGTGCCGCCGAGCAGCACATTGCCGGTCGCCGGGCCGAACTGGCCGGCTGCAAGGCTGTCGGTGTCGGCAATCGCCGTCGGCACGTCGTCGATGATGGCGACGGCAAAGGTGGTGCTGGCCGTGTCGCCGTCGGAATCCGTGACGGTGATGCTGAAATTGTCCGGAACCGTATCGCTTTGATCGTATCCGTTCGTGGCTGTGGGATGGGTGACCGACTCGGTCACCGTGTAATTGTATTCGATAGCGCCCGTGTTCGGGTTGATGGAGACGATGGTCAGGTAGCCAAACTGGCCTTGGATCTGCTGGCCAGCGGCTGTGACGGCGACGCCGTTGATGACGATCGATCCGATACCATCCGGCGCATCGATGCTGATCGTTCCTATGCTCGACGTTTCCGAGCTGCTCGGCGCATCGCTGCCCGGTGATTGCGTCGGCCCGCCATTCAAGCCGGTCTCGCTGGCCGCCTCGTCCGGGTTGAGCAACGACACCGCCACGACCGAAACGCCCCTGTCGGGCGCGACGGAGGGAAACAACTCGCGGTTTTCCGGCTGGCCGAACGCCAGGTCCGTTGGCGGCAGCAGCGAGGTCAGGCCAAAGCCGTCGCCGATCCCGCCTGCGGGATGCTCGAAATTGCCGCCGGCGCTGCTCGGTGAGCCGTTTCCGCCGGCCGAGATCGAGCCGTCGGCGCCGAAGGCGACATCGACATGGCTCGCTTCGAGCGCGGCGATCAGGGCAACGCGCGGCACCTCGACATCGCCGATGATGAAGGTCGGCACGTTGAGCGCGCCGTCCTTGATGACGATCTCGGATCCGTCGGGCTGCTGTAGCACGAGGTTGTGCCCTTTGACCTTGATGTTGTCGATCGACACATTGGCCGGAAGCTTCACGACATTGCCGGCTTCGGCGTGATATTCATGCGGAACGTTCGAGGCCGCGGCATTCGCCGCCCGCGCGTTTGCGGCAGGAGCGTTGGCGTCCGCCGCCGGCTTGTTCGCACCCTGTGCATTGTCGGCGCCCTGTGCCGGCGCGCCCTTGCCGACATCGACCGGCACCGGCTCGCCCGCGGCCTGGCCGCTGGCGGCCTGGGCGACTTGCACGCCCGCCGCGATCGGATGTTCACCAACGGTCGAGTCCCAGGAATTTGCAACGGCGTCGAATTCGATACTGGTCGTCATAGCTCAAGCCCCCTTCGGCATTTCCCGGAAAGAGACATGCGAGGCCCGAACTTTGCAACAGAGCTTCAACTTATTTCATATACTGGAATATGTAGAGATTTGCATTTTTTACACTTGGTAAATCCGTATGATATATGCAGTTATGTATTCTCCGAAACCGCGCCTGATCAATTTCGGGGCGCGAATCCGGTTTGGTAAATAGAAGTATAAATTTGAATAAAATTTGATAGAAAACAGAATAGATTGATTCGCGGAAATTTACCCACCTTCCTTTCCGATAATTTGAGACAAGATTGGTAGCGTCCACAGTCAAAGGTGGGCGTTATGAAAATACAAAAGACTGCCCCGGGGATGTCGGGGATCAAGGTTCTGCTGCTGGCCATTGGCCTCGCGGGGTTGGCGAATCAGTCGTCCGCCGGCACGATCTCCCTGGCAAATCCGACCCCTCGGACGGTGTTTGCGCCAGCCCTTCTCGGCGGCGTTTCGCTGAGCAGGCCGCAGCCCTGGCAGCCGGCCGCCGCCTACCGGATAACCGGCGTCGTCGGCGCTTACGGACCCCTCGACGCTTACCCGGCGGCGGGTTCTTCGGGCGGTGGCATCGACCCGAGCCAGGTTGACCCGATCCAGACTGGGGCGATCATCCCCGGCGTGTTCGGCTCGGTGGCCTTGTCCATGCACAACTTCCCGGTCGCCGCGCGCTGGGCTCCTGTCTACAAGGCCATCGTCGACTGCACGGCCGGAAGTCTCTGCGATCGTGAGAACGCTGCGTTTGGCGAGATCATCGACATTGCCGGCAGCAAGGGCTTCCGCGACAAGCTGGCCTTCGTCAACAGCAGCATCAACCGGCTGATCGCCTATCGCAAGGACAGCGCCGTCTACGGCAAGCTCGACTACTGGGCGAAGCCGTCGGAAATCCTCGAACATCGCGCCGGCGATTGCGAGGATTTCGCGATATTGAAGATGGCGGCGCTGCTGCGCGCCGGCATCCCGCCCCAGAGCATGTCGCTCGTCGTGCTGCAGGATCGCCGCCGGAAATTCTTTCATGCCGTGCTGTCGGTGAGCACGGGAAGCGGCACCTTCATCCTGGACAGCCTCAGCAACAATGTCGCGATGGACCGCGACCTGCCCGACTACGTCCCGCTCTATTCCTTCAGCACCGATCGCGCCTGGATCCACGGATCGAAGTCGGGCGCGCAGATCGCCGATATCGCCGGCGGCTTCGCCACGGTCGCGCCGGGCGAGGGCGCTTCGCCTGAGGTGACGGTGACGCCAGCGAGTTCCAGTCCTGGTGCGAATTAGGCCGCTTGTCGGTTAGAGATATTCAAGGATAGCACACCAGAACCTTCGCAATTGGCCGAAGCCCTTCCCAACGTCGTCATCCTTGGGCGTAGCGACGCGAAGCGGAGCGAAGACCCGAGGATCCATGCCGTTACCTCGGCCGGGGAGCGCAGCGGAGCAGAATTCTGAACCGTTGCAACACGTTGAAGTCGTGGCATGGATCCTCGGGTCTGCGCTGCGTCGCTTCGCTCCTTGCTGCGCCCGAGGATGACGAAGTGACAGACGTCCCGGCCAATCTCCAACGCATGCGACATGCCAACGCAGCACCGTCCGCGCCGTCAAATTTCTGCGCCAGCCGACCTACCCGTTGAAGACGAATGCCATCAAAAGCTCCGGCTCGGCCACCGGCGCGCGCACGGCGCTGAGCTGACCGCGGTACCGGCGCTCGCCGGCGCCGATCACGAAGCCGGTGGTGACGGGTGTCTCGCTGTTGGCATCGAGGCGGGCGAAGATGTCGGTGACGTTGAGGTCGAGCGCCAGCTTGAGATCCTGTCTGCCGTCGTCGCCCGGAGCGTTCGGCAATTGCCGCCTGACCAATTGCTGGAACGGCGCGTTGAATGTCAGGATCTTCTTCGACGACGACAGCGCGAAGGCGGGCGAGGGGCAGGCGACCAGGATCGCGTTGATGGTCCGGATCGAGGCGAGCTTGCGCAGCGTCATGCTTTCCTCGGCCAGGCCCCGCATGCAGGCGACCCGGATCGCCGAGGTGAGATTGCCCTGGTCGGGATGGTTTTCGGCAATCTCCTCGACCAGCATGCCGATCGTGCATTTGCGGCTTTCGGCCATCTGCTTCAGCGACACCCAGAAGGCGCGCTCCAGCCGGATGCCGCGCCGCACGCCGCCGCGCGCCACGACCCGGAACTCCGGGCCGAAATCCTCGGCCGCGAGCGACGGCAGCAGCCGTTCGCGGGGAGCGTCGGGGCGGGCGGCGTTATCGTTCACTCATCGCCTCCTGACGCGCCTTGTTGATGGGCTTCAAAAGATAGTTGAGGATCGTCTTGCGGCCGGTCTTGATGTCGACCGAGCAGATCATGCCGGGGATGATCGAGTAGGTCTTGCCGTTCCGTTGCAGCGTGGATTTCTCGGTCGCGACGCGCACCTGGTAGTAGGGCTCGCCCGTCTTCTGGTCGACCAGGCTGTCGGCGGTGATGTTGGAGACCTTGCCTTCGATACCGCCGAAGATCGAAAAATCATACGCCGTGACCTTGATCAGCGCGTCCTGGTCCGGCTGGATGAAGGCGACGTCGCGCGGCGAGACCCGCGCCTCGACAAGCAGGGTCTCCGATGTCGGCACGATGCCGGCCACCACCGCGCCGGGCTGCACGAAGGAGCCGAGCGTGTTGACATCGAGCGTGTTGACGATGCCGTCGACAGGCGAGCGTATGTCGGTCCTCGCCACTTTGTCGGTGGCGCCGCGGATGGTTTCGTCCACCACCGACAGGTCGGCCAGCGCCTGCGTCAGGTCGCTCAGCGCCTCCTGCTGCAGCTGCAGGCCGAGCTCGTTGACCTGGAGCTGCGCCTCGGTGATCGCGGCTTGTGTCTTCTTGATCGTCTCGCCCGCAAGGTTGAGCTGTCCGTGGAGGTCGGCCTGTTCACGCTCGACGCGGATCTGCTCGGTCTTGGCCATCAGCCCCTTCTTGACCATCGATTCGACCAGTGCCGTTTCCTGATCGCTGACGGCGAGGCTCTTGGACAGGCGATCGGAATTGGCGGTTGCTTCGTCGAGCTCCTTCTCGCGCTGATCGAGACGCGACTTGAGCACCGACAGCTTCACCTCGAAATTCTCGCGGCGCGCGACCAGCAGCTTCTGCTCGTTGTCGCAGATTTCCGGCGCGACCTTCTGGATTTCCGCCGGACAGGGAAAGGACCCCTCGACATTGCCGCTCTGCTCATACTTCAGCCGCGCGATCCGCGCCTGCAGCGCCCGCGCCTTGGCCTGCTCCTCGCCAAGGCTCGATGTGTTCCCGGAGTTGTCGAGCCGGATGATCAGGTCGTTCTTCTTGACGGTCTGGCCGATCTTGACGGCGATCTCCTGGACCACGCCGGCCTCGGTCGCCTGGATGATCTGCGTCTTGGAGGCGGGAATGACCTTGCCGTCGCCGCGCGCGATCTCGTCGACCTCGGCAAAGGATGCCCAGGCGGTGAAGGCCACGAACAGTGCCCCTATGATGTAGACGGACGCCGATGCGAAAAGCGGCGGCCGATCTTCCCTTGCAAACATTCCCCAACGCGCCCCAGTCAGGCATTCGCCTTTTGCAATGCCTGTATGACTTGTTCCTTCGCTCCGTCCGCGACCACGCGGCCCTGCTCGATGACGATGAGGCGGTCGACCAGCTCCAGCATGCTGTAGCGATGGGTCGACACGATCAGCGTCGTGTTGCGGTCGAATGCGACCTTGAGCTGCTTGATCAATTGCCGTTCCGAGGCGAGGTCCATCGAACCCGACGGCTCGTCCAGGAAGACGATTTTCGGCTTGGTCAGAAGCAGTCGCGCGATCGCCACCGCTTGCCTCTGGCCGCCCGACAGATTGGTGCCCCGCTCGCCGACATTCATGTCGTAGCCGCGCGGATGCCGCGAGACGAAGTCGTCGACGCCCGCGGCCTTCGCGGCATCGATGATCTCCTCGTCGGTCGCTTCCGGAGCGGCCATCAGAAGGTTTTCCTTGATGGTGCCGGAAAACAGGTCGCCGGCCTGCGCCACGATGCCGACCGCGGCGCGGACTTCCGACGGGTGGTACTGGCGGATGTCGATGCCGTCGATGAGCAGCTCTCCGGAAGTCGGCAGGAAGAGCCGGCCGATGAGCCGGCCCATCGTCGTCTTGCCGGAGCCGATGCGGCCGATGATGCCGATCCGCTCGCCGGGCCTGACGGCGATGTTGAGCCCGGTCAGTACCTCGTTTTCGGTGCCCGGATAGGCGAAGCCGACATTCTTGAATAGCATCGCGCCGCTGCGGATAGGCCGGTTGACGAAGCCGACCGTGTCGGGCCGGTCCTCCGGCTGCGACATGATCGTGTTGACGATCCTCAGCGACAGCATGGCCTGCCGGAAGCGGGAGAGCGTGATGGCGATCTGGCCGAGCGGCGCGACCGCCCGGCCCGCCAGCATGACGGTGCCGATGATCGCGCCAGTCGAGACCTGGCCCTCCGAGAAGGCGTAGGCGCCGGCAACCACCAGGGCGACGGTCACGAGTTGCTGGATGGCGCCCGTAATGTTGCCGGCGGCGGCCGAAAGCTCCTTGATCTTTTCCGACGTGTTGGCCGCGTTCTTCGAATGCTCGCCCCATTTGCGCAGCAGATAGGCCTCGGCGCGCAGCGACTTGATCGTCTCCAGCGTGGAGATCGATTCGACCAGAAGCGCCTGGCGCTGCGAGGCTTCGTTCATGGAAGCGGCGACCCGCTTGCCGATGCGCCGCTGCGTCACCAGTCCGACGATGACGGCGATAACGAAGGCCACGGCCGGGATGATCACCAGCCAGCCGCCAATGGCGTAGATGACAGCCAGGAAGACGAAGACGAAAGCCGTGTCGATGAACACGCTGATGGTGTTCGAGGTGAAGAACTCGCGCACGAATTCATATTGCGTCACCCGGTTCGCGTATTCGCCGGTCGATCCAGGCCGCGCCGCCAGGGACGAGTTGAGCACCTTCTCGAACAGCAGATAGGAAATCCTGAGATCCGCCTTGCGTCCGGCATAGTCGATCAGCGAGGCGCGGGCCGTCTTCAGCAGGAGATCGAACAGGATGGCCGCGCCGATCCCGAGCGCCAGCACCCAGAGCGTCGAGATCGCCTTGTTCGGCAGGATGCGGTCGTAGACGTTCATGGTGAAGATCGGCGAGGCGATCGCCAACAGGTTGATGAAGATCGCCGACAGCGCGACCTTCGAATAGGTACGCCAGAAGGCGCCCATCGTTCCGGTCAGCCAATGGCGCCTTTCGATCCTCGGCGCCGTGCCGACCGTCATCTCTTCGGCGGTGTTGGCATAGGTGATAGAGAAGGAGGCGCCGCCGCTGATATAGCTCTCGGCGAGTTCCGATTTGCTGATCGTGGTGCGGCCGTTTTCCTGCGGCGCCGTCAGATATTGCCCGGTCTCGGTCTCGGCGAGCAGCGCAACCGGCGACTGGTTGGCACGGAAGACGATGGCCGGAAGATCGACGCGGCCACGCACGAAATCGCGATGGCCGAACGCCTGTGTCTCGAGGCCGATGCGTTCGGCGAGGTGCCTGATGTCGTCCGACTCGATGCGCGTCTCCGAGATCGGCACCCCGGCAAACAGCACGGTCTCCGCGCTCGGCCGGCCGAGATAGGCTGCAATCGCCGAGAAGCAGGCTTTGAAAGCCTCCTTGGGCGAGACGATGTTAGGTTGCTGGTTCACGATCCGCCCCGAAGGACCAGAGATCGATGGTTACATCGGCTGCTTCTTCCTGACCGGCGCGAGGATGTCGAACGGCAGGTCGTTCTTCTGCTCCGACGGCGTCCGCGCATAGGTTTCGGTATCGGCCGTTTCCGGCACGCCGAATTCCGTCCGCGCGTAGGCCGCGGCCTGCTTGGCCGGCTGGATGTTCATCGTCTTCAGCAACTGCCCGGTCGCGGCCAGCAGCCGGTATTCTGCAAACAGCGACGCATAGGACGAGGTGTCGGCCAACGTTGCGGTGTTGAAACGGGTATTCTGCGCGTCGAGCACGTCGAGCAGCGAGCGTTGTCCGACCTTGAACTGCTCGCGGTAGGAAGCAACCAGCTTCTCGTTGGTGGCTGCCTGCAGCCGCAGCGTCTGCGCCAGTTCCGCCTGGCGGAAGCGGCGGTCCCACGATGTGCGGACGGCTTCCTCTATCTCGCGCAGCACCTGATGCAGCGCGAGACGCTGCTCGCTGGTGCGGCGGACCTGCTCCTGCTCGTTGGCTTTGTCGATGCCGCCGCGATAGAGGTTCCAGCGCAGCACGACCCGCGCCTGCAGGTCGCTGGTGTCGCCATCGTCGCCGTCGATGTCATATCCTCCCCTGGCGACACCCTCGGCGGTGATCGTGGGGCCGTATTTGGCCCGCGCGGCGTCGACCAGCGATGCGGCGGCGTCGATGTCGCTGTTGGCCATATGCACGCGTGGATTGTTCTGCCGGGCAAGCCCGATCGCGTCGTCGAGCGAGCGTGGCAGCGCGCCGGCCACATCGGCGGGCCGCGACGGGTTGGTCAGCGGCTTGCCGACATTCTTGAAGAAGCGGATCTTGGCCGCCTCCAGTTCTTCCGTTGCCTCCTGCATCCGCGCCTTGGCGGCATAAAGGCGCTCCTCGGCCTGCTGCCGGTCGGCATCGTTGAGCGCGCCGCCCGCGATGCCCTGCTTGATGTCGCCGAGTATGGACTGATGGAAGGCGAGGTTCTTCTTCGCTTCGGCGACGATCGACGCCTGCAGCATGTATTCGAGATAGTCCTGGACGACGGCAAGCCCGATGAATTCGGACCGTTCCAGCACCCTGAAGGAAGCCCCGTCCACGCGCGAGGCCTGCCGGTTCAATTCGGCCCGCCTTGCGCCGCTGTCATAAAGCGTCTGCGAAACGGTGAGGTCCGCCTCGTTCGGATAGAGAGCGTCGTGCTGTTCGTCGAGCGCGCGCCGGGAGGAATTGTCCAGGCGGCGAACGCCGGTCGACGCTTCCAGATCGACGCTGGGAAGGTAGAGGCCTTTTGCCTGGCGCAGCTCGAATTCGATGGCTTCGCGGTTTTCGATCGCCTGCCCAATCTCAGGATTGGACTCGACGGCGACTGCTACAGCTTCCTTGAGTGTGAGTGCGCTGGCGCTTCCGCAAGCCAACATAGACGCCGTCATGGCGAGCGCAAAGCGCCAGCCGACGGTAACTTTACCCGTCCTGGTCATTTCTACCCCGTGACTATCCCCGCGCCTTGTTGTTTTTTCTAGGCGCTTATTTGCCCAAGCCTGCCACCGGAGCTTTCGGCCAGTATCTAACAGATTTTTCGGGGATGTGAGCGCTTATTGATTTTGGCGCCTCTAAAAGCGGGGATTCCGGCCATTAGTCCGATCGGTTGTAGCAAAAATAGCACAGAAACGGTGCCCGCCTGGATTCCGATTCGGCCGAAGACGACTGCAATCATAAGTTTTGTTAACCATCTGCGGGTCTGCAAAGAGATTCGCGGGAAAGCCGCCCGGCGGCCGGCGCCCCTTGCCGGCAAAACAGCGCTTGGTGTCGACCCGGCCATTTTCTCCCTTGGAAATCAGGCCTTTCCAAGACTCGAGCATATCGCGGCGAAGGCCGCGAATCTGCTGCGAAAAAACTGCTCGGGTTTTGCGCGGCGCGCACCGGAAATTGCCATGACCGGCTGGTTTTGTTGGCAAACGGGGATCGTTCCCTGTATTGCGGGCTGAAGCAAAGCATGGACGTTCTTGTATGACAAATGTCGCCCTGACCGGGCTTGCCCGCGATCTCGCCCGGCGCGCCGCCGAGGGCCGTCCCGTGCGCATCGGCGTCATCGGTTCCGGAGAGATGGGTACCGACCTGGTGACGCAGGGCATGCTGATGCCGGGCATTTCGGTCGCGGCTATCTCCACGCGCCGCCCGCACACGGCTCGCGACGCGATTCGCATCGCCTATGGCGACGATGCGATGGCCGCCGAAGCCGACACCGCCTCCAAGGTCAGCCGGGCGATCGAGAGCGGCAGGATCGCCATCACCTCAAACGAGATGCTGGTCACCAATCCGCTGATCGACGTCGTCATCGATGCCACGGGAAAACCCGGCGTCGCCGCCGATTTCGACCTGATGGCCATGGAGCACGGCAAGCATCTGGTGATGATGAATGTCGAGGCCGACGTCACCATCGGCTGTTACCTCAAGCAGCAGGCCGACCGTCTGGGCGTCGTCTATTCGGTCGGCGCCGGCGACGAGCCGTCGAGCTGCATGGAGCTGATCGAGTTCGCCTCGGCGCTCGGCTACACCATCGTCTCGGCCGGCAAGGGCAAGAACAACCCGCTCAACCACGACGCCGTTCCCGACGACTACCGGGAAGAGGCGCTGCGCCGGAACATGAACCCGCGCATGCTGGTCGAGTTCGTCGACGGCTCGAAGACCATGGTCGAGATGTGCGCCATCGCCAACGCCACCGGCCTGGTGCCCGATGTTCCGGGCATGCATGGCCCCAAGGCCGACCGCGACCAGTTGGCCAAGGTGCTCATCCCGCGCGAGGACGGCGGTATCCTGTCGAAGAAGGGCGTCGTCGACTACACGATCGGCAAAGGCGTGGCGCCAGGCGTCTTCGTCATCGTCGAGGCCACGCATCCGCGCGTCGTCGAGCGCATGGATGATCTCCATGTCGGCCACGGCCCTTACTACAGCTTCTTCAGGCCCTACCATCTGACCTCGCTGGAGGTGCCGCTGACCGCGGCCCGCATCATGCTCCACGGCAAGCCCGACATGGTGCCGCTGCCGAGGCCGGTGGCCGAGGTCTGCGCGGTCGCCAAGCGCGATCTCGCCATAGGCGAGACCTTCGATGCCATCGGCGAGACCTGCTACCGCTCCTGGACCATGACCACCGCCGAGGCGCGCGCCAGCCGCGCCGTGCCCGTCGGACTGCTCGAAGGCGGCAAGGTGCTGAAGCCGGTCAGGAAGGGCGAGCTGCTGACCAGCGACAACGCCGTGCCCGATACGACGACCAGGCTTTATGCGCTGCGCAAGCTGCAGGACGAGATGCTGTACGGGAGCTGAGGCCCATCCATCTGGCGAGCGCCAACCGATCGCTTCGTCATCCTACGGCGAAGCAAGGAGCGAAGCGACACGGCGCAGACCATAGGATCCATTCCGTGACTCTCGAGAGCCGCAACGGTGCAGAATTCTGTCCCGCTGCGCCCTTCGCGCGAAGTCACGGCATAGATCCTCGGGTCTCCGCGTCCGCTTCGCTCCCGCTCCGCCCGTGGATGACGAATTTCGGGCGCCTCGGCTAATCTCTAAGTCGACGATTTGCTTCGTTCCTGGAGACCCCTTAACGAAGACGTCGAGGAACCAGATGGCTCTCCACATCAAAAATCCACGTGCCCGCGAGCTGGCGAGATATCTTGCGGACAGCCGCAAGATATCGCTGACAAAGGCGGTCATTGAAGCGTTGCAATCCGAATTGCAACGCGAGATCAGCCGCAAGCCACTCGCCGAGCGGCTCGCTCAAATCGCCCACGATTTGAGCGCCAAGGCAGCAATGCAGGGTCGACGTATGGACAAGAACGAGATCGACGAAATGTGGGGACATTCCTGACTTTCGCCGCGTCGCGCGCTACTTCCCCAGCTCTACCGACCTGAGCCGCGCCGCTTCGACAGCGTCGGTCAAAAGCTTCGTCAGCCGGTCGTCGCCCATCAGCACGGCAAGCGCCGCGGCTGTCGTGCCGTTGGGGCTGGTCACCTGCTGGCGCAGGACGCCCGGCTCTTCGTCGCTTTCGGCGGCGAGCGAGGCGGCGCCATAGACGGTCTGCATCGCGAGCAGCTTGGCGGTTTCGGCCGGCAGGCCCGCCTTCTCGGCGGCAACCGTCAGCGCCTCGATGAAATGGAAGATATAGGCCGGGCCGGAACCGGAGACGGCGGTCACCGCATCCATCAGGCTCTCGTCGTCGATCGTTGTCACGACACCGCTGGCCGAGAGCAACTCGGCGACGAAACGCCTGACGTCGTCCAGAACCAGCGGGTTGGAAAACACCACCATCATGCCCTTGCCGATCGCCGCCGGCGTGTTCGGCATGCAGCGGACGATCGGCGCGAGGTCGCCGAGTATCTCCTGAAAGGTGGCGACCGGCGTGCCGGCGGCGATGCTGACGAATGTGGTCCTGCCGTCGCCGAAGCGCTTGTAGCTCGCCGTCACGTCGCGGATCACCTGCGGCTTCACGGCGATGACGACGAGGTCGGGCACGGCATCGGCCGGAATGGCTGAGGCGTCGGCGGCGGCACCGCAGCCCAGTGCCTCGGCCCGCTTGCGCAATTCCGCATTGGGCTCGACCACGAACACCGCCGACGGCTCGAGCTTGCCGGCCTTCAGCCAGCCCGAGAGCATGGCGTAACCCATATTGCCGCAGCCGGCGAGAACGAGCCTGATCGTCATGTGAACCTCCGCAAGACGGCTCTCCTTAAACGCTTGCGCGGTTAGGGAAAAGTCCAGTCTCAAGGAGATCGATCGGCCAGATCAGTTGGGACGGAGAGCCGGAAGAGGCCGCAGCGACATTTGTCTCAGGCCAAGCACGCTGAACACGAAGAACAGCCAGACGGGGTCGGCGCGGCGGAAGAAGAAGCTTTCGAGGAAACCGTTCAGCGCCGCGAACAGCACCACCATCATGAAGAAGTCCCCGAGGAAGATGTTCTCCTTGCGCGGCGGGATGCGCATGTAGTCGCGCAACGGCGCGATAAGGAACGTATAGACCGCGACGCAGAGCGCGGGGATGCCCATAAGCACGGCGATGTCGAGATAGCCGTCATGGCCGTGCACGATGGTGCGGATGTCCCAGGGGCGGTCGAAGGGCTGGTCCTGGTTGAGCAGTAGCGGCGTTCCCCAGAAGCTTTCGTAGCCGTAGCCGGTCCAGGGCTTCTTCGCCAGCATCTCGCCGGCGAACTCCCACAGCGTGGTGCGGCCGGTATAGGTGAGGTTCGGGAAATAGACCGCGGCCAGATGCTTCACCGGCGGGATGAAGACGATGCCCAGCGTGCCGACCGCCGTCGCGATGATCGCGGCCAGAAACAGGATCGGCGTGCCGAGCCGCATGCCGATGAGGCTGGGCAGCACCACGATCAGGATCGAGAACGGCACCAGTCCGACCGTCGTCTTCGAGCCGGTGTGCAGCATGAAGATCATGGCCGCCGAGAAGATGCCGACGCCCCACCAGCGCTGCCCGCGACGCCACAGATAGAGCCCGGCGAAGCTGAAACAGGCCATTACCGGTCCTGCGATGTTCTTGTGGGTGAAGACGCCGCGCCACAGGCCCGCATGCTCGGGTTCCTGCGAGTCGGCGGTGTGAAGCGCCTCGTGCGGAAAGACGATGAGGCCGACATAGGAGAGCCCCATCACCACGACGGCGGTGAAGATGATGACCCTGGCGAAGGAATCGGCGTCGCGCGGCAGCACCAGGATCGTCGCCATGGTGATGATGCCGATCATGGTGAAGGAGGCCGCGCGCATCGCCGAGGGCGGATCGGTCGCAAGGACCACCGACAGGAAGAAGAAGCCCAGCATCAGCGCCCAGGACGGGCTGATGAGCGAGCGCACGACGCGCGGATCGGCGAAGGCGAGCAGCGAGAAGATCGAGATGGCGCCGAGCGAGCCGAAGCCGAGTTGGTTGACGATATCGCCGCCATCGCCGGTGAGTTCGGCGCCGGCAGGCTGGAAGGGCCGGAACGACACGATGATGGTGGCAAAAAGCAGCGCCGCGATTGCCGTCGCAAGGCCTTCGCGCGTGAAGGCGGCGCTGAGCGGCGCGCGCTCAGTTCTTCTCAGGCTGCCGGTACTGCTCATTGGCATATCCGAATTCGGCAAGCACGCGACCGAGCGCGACATAGACGGGGTAGAGGCCTGTCGCCAGCGAACCCGTGCGCGCTAGCCTAATAGTGCCGCGCAGCGGCGAGGCGGCAAGCAGTGCCAGGCTCTTCAGCAGAACCTTGGTCCCGGCGAACGGCGTGCCTGCTCGCTTCTTCTTTTCCACCAGGGTCGAGATCACGCCGTTGCGCAGGCTTCGGGCGCGGATCCAGTCGGCCTCCACGCGACGCGCTGGAACCCCTTCCCTGACCCTTGCCTCGGCGCACCAGCCGAGCGCGAAACCCTTCTGCGACGCGCGGCTGAGGAAATCGGAATCGCCGCCACCCATGAAGTTGAACCTGAGATCGAGGAAGGGCGGTCCCATGGCCATCAGCACGTTGCGCCCGACCAGCAGATTGCCGGACGAATAGAGTGCCGGCACACGGCCCGTTTCGCGGTATGGCGGCGCAAAGACCGGGTGGTCGGCCCACCCCGCATGTGAGGGATCGGCGAACACCGGCACTTGCGGCCCGCCGACGATGTCGGCTCGAAGCGTCTCGGCGGCTCTGCACATGCGCTCCAGCCAGTCGGGCTCGGCGACCTCGTCGTCGTCGATGACGAGAAGGTGCCGGAAGTTGGGGAAGTGCACCACCGCCGTCTGCCAGCCGGCATTGTAGGCGCTGCAATTGCCGCGTTCATGCGCGACGATCACCAGGCCCGGCATCTCGCCGCGCTCGAACAGCGGCAGCGCCGCCTTGGCGCCCTCGCGCGCGTCGGCCTCGTTTTCCATGACGATGACGGCGAAGCGGCGCGAGGTATTCTGGGCTTTGAGCGATGCCAGCGTTTCCAGGAGCAACTGAGGCCGCTTGAAGGTCGGCAGCGTGACGACCGCCTCGACGGTCTCGGCGGCGAGGCCCGGAGACCGCCCCGCGATCGATACCCCCGCGATCGATACCAAAGCGTCCGATGGCAAAGGCAGCATCCGTTTCCAGCCGTGTGGGTTCGGCTCTCGATAGCAGCCCGATGATAACGTTTCGTTAATCACCTTTCGCGGCGGGCTGCACGACACCGGGGCGTTCGGCCTTTGGGGGTGCCATTTAATCAAGGCTTCACCGCGTTCTGCTACCGGCTACACCAATGGATAGGTGAGATGCATCTGCTGTTCGCCACATCGATCGTGCCTGACGGCGCTCTCGCCTCGGGTTACGAGATCGCCAACGCCGCGATCATCGACGCGCTGCGGCGTGCCGGCGTGCGCGTGACGGTGATCGGCTTCACCTGGCCGGGAAGACCTGCCGCCGATCCCGAAAACACCATTGTCCTCGGCGCGATCGATGTGCGCACCGAAAGCGCTTCGCCGTGGCAGAAGCTGGCCTGGGTGGGCAAGGCGATGCTCACCGGTCTCACCTTCGCCTCGGTCAAGCTGCGCGTCGTTGCCGATGCGGATGTGCGCGCGGCGATCGAGCGCGCCGGTCCGTTCGACGGTTATATCCTCAACTCCGTGCAGTTTGCCGGCGCCTTCGAAGGGCTCTTCGGTGATCGGCCGTCGATCTTCGTCGCGCATAATGTCGAGCATCGCTCGGCCGAGGAGAATGCCGCCGCGGCCGGCAGTGCGCTTCAACGCTGGCTGTTCCGCCGCGAGGCCAGACTGCTCGCAGTCATGGAAGAGCGTCTCTGCCGCGCCGCACGCTTCGTCTTCACGCTGGCCGAAGAGGATCGCGCGGCGCTCGGCGTCGCCTCCGACGACCGCTCGGCGGTGCTGCCGCTGGTGACGCGCGCCGAGGTGCCGGCGAAGAACGGTCCGCGCCGCATCGATTGCGACGCCGCGCTCATTGGCACCTGGACCTGGCAGCCAAACCGCATCGGCCTCGACTGGTTCCTGACCAAGGTCGTTCCGCATCTTAAGGCGGATTTCCGCATCAGGATCGCCGGCAACATGCCGTCGGGCGTGACGTCGACGCATCCCGGCGTCCAATTCGTCGGCAGGGTTCCTGACGCCCAGGCCTTCGTTCGCGGTGGCGCCGTCATTCCGCTGATCAGCACCGCCGGCAGCGGCGTGCAACTGAAAACCATCGAGACCTTCGAGCTTGGCCTGCCTTCCGTTGCCACCAGCCGCTCGTTGCGCGGCATCGGCTACCGGCCGCAAAACTGTGTCGTGACCGACGATCCCATCGCCTTCGCCTCGGCGCTCGAAGCGGCGGCGGCCGATGTTCGCGACATCGACGGCAGCGCCTTTCGTCGCCAGCAGGTGAGGGCGCTCGATGCCGCGATTCGGCTTGGGCTGGAGAGGCTCGGCGCCGTAAGGCAGGAGGTCGCGGCATGAATATGCATGCCGCGCGCGCCGCCTTCGGCTTCGACACGCTGAGGAGGATACTCGGTATCTCCGTGCTTGCCATCCGTTGGGACGATGCCGTCACACTGCTTTCGCGCTTGATCGCCGAGCGGCGCTTCACCAAGGTGAGCTTCCTCAACGCCCACAACGCCAACCTCGCCTACAGCGATCCGGTATTTGCCGAAGCGCTCGACGACTTCCTCGTTCTGCCGGACGGCGTCGGCGTCGACATCGCCGCGAAGCTGCTCTACGGCTCACCTTTCCCGGACAATCTCAACGGCACCGATTTCATCCCGGCCTTCCTGCAGGCATCGACGCGGCCGCTGACCGTGGCATTGCTTGGCGCGACGCGGGTCAATGCCGAGGCGGCGTCCCTCAAGCTTTCGGCGCTCGCCGTGCAGCACAAATTCGTCGTCATCCATGACGGCTACTTCTCCCCCGCGGAGGAGCCCGTCATCATCCAGCGTATTGCCAGGCTGAAGCCGGACGTGCTGCTGGTCGCCATGGGTGTGCCGCGCCAGGAACTGTGGATCGCGCGTCATATCGATGCCCGTCACTGCACACTGCCGATCGCGGTCGGCGCGCTGCTCGATTTCCTCAGCGGCACCGTGCCGCGCGCCCCGCTGTGGATGCGCCGTCTCAGGCTCGAATGGCTGTTCCGCTTGTGGATCGAACCCGCCCGCCTGTGGCGCCGCTACGTGGTCGGCAACCCGCTTTTCCTGTGGCGCGTCCTCAAGCAGAGATTGTCGCACGGGTCGCGGCCGGCGGAGGCGCGCCGTTGAACAGTCGTTTCGTGCCGGACGTCGCCACCAGGATCGAGCCGCTGCCGCGCGCGCCGTCGGCCGCGGTCGTGACGGCGAGCTACGCGCCGGATTTCGAACGCTGCCGGCTGCTGTGCGAGACCATGGACCGCCATGTCAACGGTATCGCGCGGCACTACATCCTCGTCGAGCATCGCGACGTGGCGCTGTTTCGACAGCTCGAAAACAGCCGCCGCACGGTCGTCGACGAGCGGGATCTTCTGCCGCGCTGGCTGCGCGCTTTCGACGATCCGCTCAGCCTGTTCCGCCGCCGCGTCTGGCTGAGCTTCAGGACCCAGCCCCTGCGTGGCTGGCACGTGCAGCAGCTGCGCCGCATCGCCATCGCCGCCCATGCCGGAGAGGACGTGCTCGTCTTTTGCGATTCCGACGTCGCCTTCCTCAAGCCTTTCGACGCGAACGTCTTCTGGCGCGACGGCAAAACGCGGCTGTTCCGGCGCGATGGCGCGCTGGCCAAGGACGGCCATGACGAGCATCGCATCTGGTCGCGCAATGCCGGCTCGGCGCTCGGCATCGACCCAATTAAGGCTTCGACGCATGATTACATCTCGACACTGATCGCCTGGCGCCGCGTGACCGTCAAAGCGATGTGCGAGCGGATCGAAAAGACGCACGGGCGCGACTGGGTCAGTGTCGTCGGCTCGGCGCGCAAATTCTCCGAATGCATGATCTATGGCCGCTACGTCGACGACGTGCTCGACGGCGCCGGCCACTTCCATGACCCGGTGGAATTCTGCCGCGTCCACTGGAACGGCGAGGCGCTGTCGGACGAGGAATTCCGCCGTTTCGTCGACGCCATGGCGCCCGAGCAGGCGGCGATCGGCATGCAGTCCTTCATCGGCACCGACGTCGGCCGCATCCGCCGCCTGATCGGGCTCGATCGATAGGTCAGATTGCCTTCGCTGGACGCCGCATCGCCGAATAGGTCAATAGCATCGAGGCGAGATAGAGCAGAAGGAAGACGATGTTGAGCGACAGCACCAGATCGGGCGTGTCGGCAATCGTCGTCAGCACATAGGTCAGCAGCATCGCCTTCAAACCCGCGAGCAGCCCGAGATTGATCGCCCGCACCGCGGTCTGGCCGCGTGCGAAGAGAAGCTCGGCCTGGTATTCGACGAGATTGCGCAGGCCCGGCACGCAGACCGCCAGTGCCACCAGAGGCGCTGCCTCGGCGACATTCTTGCCCAACGCGTTGGGGAAGAAGTGCAGCACGATGCCGAGCGACAAGAGCGCCAGCGTCGAGACCAGGAACACGCCGCCTTCGATGCCGCACTTGACCGCCAACCGCGAAAGCAGCTCGGGCGCGCGCATCATGCGCTGCACCAGCATCATCGAGAAGGTGCGGATCGGGATCGCGGTGAGGTCGACCAGCCGCATGATGATGGCGTAGATGCCGGCAAGATGCGGTCCGCCGATCGAAAGCACCAACAGCTTGTCGAACTCCATCTGCAGATAGAACAGCACCTCCGACCCCGCCACATAGATGGAATCGGCGAGCCGCCGGAAATAGAGTTCGGTGCGCAGCCGCAGTCGCTGGCGGGGGTAGAAGAAGGCGAAGGCGACGAAAAGCGAAACGGCGTTGGCGCCGATGTAGAACCACGACCAGACGCCGATGGTGCGCTGCGCGGCGAGCATGAACAGAACCGCGCCGGCTGCCCGGAGCGCCGTAGCCAGGATCGCCAGCACCGCGGCGCGGCCGAACTTGCCGAGGCCGTTGTTGACGATCAGCACAACCTCCACCGGTCGCCACAAGAGCGCTTCGGCGAAGACGACCGCGGCAAAGACCGGCAGCTGCACCGTTCCGGCGAAGAAGATCAGGTAAACGCCGTAGGAGGCGGCGGCGAGGACCGGCAGCGAAATCACGCCGAGGAACAGGAAGCCGGCGGTGAAGGTGCCGATCAGGTTCGGGCGGATCGTGGCGGTGCGATAGAGCGCCGAGATGAAGCCGAAGGCAAGCACGCGCGACAGCATCACGCCTGCCGCCGAGGCCGTGGCGAACATGCCGAATTCGGCGATCGACAGCGTATTGGCCAATGCCACGAAATAGGCGAGCGAGAACACCAGCCGCCCGCCGGCGCCGCTGATTGCCGACAAATAGTCGAAAACCAGCTTCCGGCGCGCGGCCACGAAGTGGCCGATCCGCGCGAGCGTCCGCCTTTGCGGTATGTCGCTGGTCTGGGTCATGTCTCTGTCGAAAGCCTA
The DNA here is from genome assembly GCA_004963905.1 of Mesorhizobium sp. Classification (GTDB taxonomy): domain Bacteria; phylum Pseudomonadota; class Alphaproteobacteria; order Rhizobiales; family Rhizobiaceae; genus Mesorhizobium. The sequence continues at coordinate 207,035 of SUGL01000002.1, read as the reverse complement.
GGATGGAAAGCTTAACGTGCCGTTCTGGCGGCGGCCCGGTGGCTTGAGCGGGGCTGCAACCGAGGCGAGAAACTGTATTTCCCCGGGTTCAAAATTAACCTTTTATTTCCCATGCCTGTTTAGCGTGACTTAACGATTGGCCGACCGCCTCTCCCAAGCCGCCAGAGAGTAAGTTCCAGACATGGTCGACAGGGATAACCGTGACGATTGGAGGCGCGAGCGCTCTTTGCTTGCGCTCGGCCAGGCCGTGCGTGGCGAGGACAGCCCGGACGCTTCGCTGGTTTCAATCGGCGACAGAGCCAACCCGTCTTGGCGCGAGGATGCCGCCGCGCGCCACCGCGCCGCGCGCTTCGAGCGCGAAGGGCGGTCGAACCCATGGTCCGCGAACACGGACGAGCCCGGTCAATCTCAGGTCGACCCGCTTCCCGAATCGACCCGGGCCGAGGACGATTCGGCCACGCGGGGCTTGCAAGCCGGACCGCGTGAGGGGAACCTTCCCCCGGACCATTCTCCGCAGCCCGGTTTCGAAACGCGCTATGTCGAACCTCGCCGCGCAAGCCGGCCGCCGGCCGGCGACGATCAGGAATGGAAACCGCTGATCGACCCGATGCAGGTCGTTCGCGGCATCACCCGATCCAAGGCGCTGATTCTTTCGACGACGATCCTGGGCGCCGCGCTCGGCATCGCCATCGCGCTGTCGACGCCGAAGAAATACGAGGCCACCACCGAGGTCATCGTCGATCCGCGCGACCTCAAGCTCACCGACCGTGATCTGACGCAGAATGTGATCGCCTCGGACGCTACACTCGCCATCGTCGAGAACCAGGCCCGCATCCTCACCTCGGGCGCGGTCCTCAACAAGGTCGTCACGGATCTCAACCTCGCAAACGATCCCGAGTTCAACGGCCAGGGCAAGGGCGGCATCGGCCTGATGTCGATGCTCCGCTCGGTCTTGTCACGGCAGGATGCACAAGGCCCCGCCGGCGAAGCGCGCCGGCGTGCGCTGGCGGTCGCCAATCTGGCGGAGAGCCTGGACGTCGAGCGCGGCGGCAAGACCTTCGTCGTCTCGATCACCGCGACGACAGAGAGCCCCGACAAGTCGGCCCTGATCGCCAATACGATGAGGACTGCCTTCCAGCAGATCTCCAGCGAACTCCAGTCCAACACGGCGGGCCGCGCCAATGACGAACTGACGGCCAGGCTCGACGAGTTGCGCAAGGGCGTCGAGACGGCCGAGCGCAAGGTCGAGGACTTCAGGGCCACGCATGATCTTGTCGACGCCCAGGGTCACCTGATCAGCGACGATCAGATGCTGAAGCTCAACGAGCAGCTCTCGGTCGCCCGCGCCCGCACGCTCGAGCTCAACGCCCGCGCCGCCTCGGCCCGCGCCTTGAACGTCAACGCGGTTCTCAACGGCACCTTGCCTGAAGAGATCAACTCCAACACGATGGGCGAGCTGCGCTCGCAATATGCGGCGCTGAAACAGGAAGCTGATCGCGCCGCGATCAAGTTCGGGCCGCGGCATCCCGAGCTTCAGGCGCTCAACGCCCAGCTTGCCGGCGCGCGCGAACGCATCGCTGCGGAATTGCAGCGCATAGCGTCCTCGCTGCAGGTCGATCTGAAGCGTTCCGTGCAGCTCGAGCAGGACTTGTCGTCACGTCTGGCACAGGCCAAGGTGCAGAGCGGCGACGTCAACAACAACCTGGTTTCGCTGCGCGAGCTCGAGCGCGAGGCGGCCGCCAAGCGCTCGGTCTACGAGCAGTTCCTGTTGCGCGCCAAGGAGACCGGCGAGCAGAAGGACATCAACACCGCCAACATCAGCTTGATTTCGGAGGCCTATCCGCCGCTCGAAGCCAAGGGGCCGTCGCGCGCCGTCAAGGCGTTGGCCGGCCTGCTTGCGGGCTTCTTCGCCGGCATCGGCCTCGGCGCACTGCGCGGTGCCTATGCCAGCTTGCGCGAGACGGCGGACACCCGCTCGCGCCGCAGGCCAGAGGAGCGTGCGCTGGCCTTTGAGGACAGGGCGTATCGCGCCGCGCCGCCGAACCCTCCGCCGGCTGCGCCGCTCACGCCATCGCCTGTCCCCGCCAACGATGCCGGCCGGCCGGGGTTCTTGGGATCACTGGCTTCGTCGCTGCGCGACTTCATGCTGCGTCGGTCGGAAGCGCCGGCAGAGGCCCGCGACCAGTCTCCACGCGCCCGGACCGCGCCGATGCCGGAACCTCGTTTCGAAACGCTGCCCGCGCAAAGCCGAGCCTATCCCTTTCGGCAGCCTGACTACGCGCAGTCCGCGGAACCATCCGAGGATGAATACGCCGCGTCGCCGGCGCCTCTCCATTCGCAACCGCCGGTCGCCGAGGCGCGCCAATCCCAAGCCGATCAGCAGGGCCAGATCGACGAGATCCGCGCCAGCCTGCGCGAGTTCCGCGAGGCAGTGCGCGACCTGACCGAAAGCCGCTCCCGCCTCCGCTATTTCTAAAACGCCCCTCCTTCGATAAAAGCTGGCTTCGATAGAAGCTGCCTTCGACAAAAGCTGGCGTCGATAAAAGCAGCCGGTTTCGGGTTTACGGCATCCGACGACGTTTTGACGGGATTGCGCTGTCGAATTTTCGTGAAAATGCCGCGCTGCATTCGACCGCCCGCGCCCGACGCCAGGCGGTTCGCGATGCTGGATTGAGGATCAGGGCTGCGCGTAAGCGCGTCCGCGGAACGTGTTGAGGGTGAATGATGGCCGAAGTGATCGACGGAAAGAGTGTCGCCGAAGACGTGGTTCAGAAGGTCAAGGCACTGACCGTCGAGCTGTCGGCCAAGGGCGCGACCAGGCCCGGCCTGGCGGTGGTGATCGTCGGCGAGGATCCGGCGAGCCAGGTCTATGTCGCCTCGAAATCGCGCACGGCCAAGGAATGCGGCTTCCATTCGCTCCAGCACACGCTGCCGGCCGAGACCACCGAGGCGCAGCTGCTCGAGATCATCGGCGACCTCAACGCCGATCCGGCGATCCACGGCATCCTCGTGCAACTGCCGCTGCCTGGCCACATCGACGCCGGCAAGGTCATCCAGACGATCGCGCCGGAAAAGGATGTCGACGGCTTCCATTTCATCAATGTCGGCAAGCTCGGCACCGGCGAGCTGGAAACTGCCTTCGTGCCCTGCACGCCGGCCGGCTCGATGCTGCTGATCGAGCGCGTGCGCGGCAAGGACCTTTCCGGCCTCAACGCCGTGGTCGTCGGCCGCTCCAACATCGTCGGCAAGCCGATGGCCAATCTGCTGCTCGCCGCCAACTGCACCGTCACCATTGCCCATAGCCGCACCAGGGACCTGCCGGCGCTGGCCCGCACCGCCGACATCCTGGTCGCCGCCGTCGGCCGCCCGGAAATGGTCAAGGGCGATTGGGTGAAGCCTGGCGCGACCGTCATCGATGTCGGCATCAACCGCATCCCCGCTCCGGAAAAGGGTGAGGGCAAGTCGCGGCTGGTCGGCGACGTCGCCTATGCCGATGCGGCCAAGGTCGCCGGCGCCATCACGCCCGTCCCCGGCGGCGTCGGTCCGATGACCATTGCCATGCTGATGGCCAACACTGTAGCTTCCGCCTACCTCGCGGCCGGGTTGAAGCGGCCGTCCTTCTGATCGGAAAGCTTGATCCTTGCCGAACCTGATTGTCCCCGTCGAACGGCCGGTCACGAACGATCCCGTTCAGGGGGGGCGTCAATTCGGCTTCCTGCTGGTCGACAAGTTCTCGATGTTCTCGCTGGCCGCGGCGATCGACTGTTTCCGCTCGGCCAACCGCCTGCTCGGCCGCGATTTTTACGGCTGGACGACGATATCGGCGGATGGCGACGCGGTCATGGCCTCCAACGGCCTGCCGCTGAAGATCGACTATTCCGTCGCCGACATGCCGCCGGTCGACATCCTGTTCGTGTCGGTCGGGCTGACCACCGAATTCCCCGGCAAGAGCAAGGTGCTGGCGGCGCTGCGCAGCTGGGGCCGGCGCGGCAACGCGCTCGGCGCGCTGTCGGTCGGCTCCTATCTGCTCGCCGAGGCCGGCCAGCTCGACGGCTATCGCTGCACCATCCACTGGGAGAACCGCGCCGGCTTCATGGAGCGCTTCCCCGACATCAACTGCACCGGCAACGTCTTCGAGATCGACCGCAAGCGCTACACTTGCGCCGGCGGCACCACCTCGATCGACCTGATGCTGGAGATCGTGCGCGGCGATTTCGGCTCCAACCTCGCCAATGGCGTCGCCAACCAGTTCCAGCATGAGCGTATCCGTTCGGCCGGCGACCGACAGCGCGTCGGCCCCGAGCGCGACCTCACCGGCAAGTCGGAGAAGCTGAGACGCATCGTCGAATTGATGGCCGACCATCTCGATGAGCCGCTGTCGGCGGTGCAGCTCGCCAAGTCGGCGGGGCTTTCGGTGCGCCAGGTCGAGCGCCTGTTCCTGCGCCATCTCAACGTGACGCCGGGCCGCTACTACATGCGGCTGAGACTCGAGCGCGCGCGCGAATTGCTGCGCCAGACCAACATGCCGATCCTCGACGTGGCGATCGCCACCGGCTTCACCTCGCATTCCTATTTCGCGCAGAGCTACCGGCTGCAATTCGGCCGGCCGCCCTCGGAAGAGCGCCGCACCACCTACTGAGCGACTTCACCTGCCATCGGACTTGTCTCCAAAGCCCGCCTCAAATAGCTTTCCCGGCGCGGACAGGGGGCTCACTCAGGAGATTTTCATGGCGGGACTGGCACGGAGCGTCGCTGCGGCGATCCTCCTTTTGTCGACGACCACGTTTGGCTTTGCCGCCAACAAGGTCATCATCATTCTCGACGCATCGGGCTCCATGTGGGCCCAGATCGACGGCAAGCCGAAGCTCGAGATCGCGCGCGAATCGCTGCGCACGGTGCTGCAGTCGGTACCGGCCGATGACGAGATCGGCTTCATGGCCTATGGTCATCGAACCAAGGGCAGTTGCGAGGACATCGAGCTCATCGTGCCGCCGCAAGCGGGTTCGGCGAGCGCGATTTCGGCGGCCGCCGACAGCATGAAATTCCTCGGCAAGACGCCGCTGACGGCGGCCGTCAAGCAGGCGGCCGAAGCACTCAGATACACCGAGGACAAGGCCACCGTCGTCCTCATCACCGATGGGCTGGAGACCTGCGGCGGCGATCCGTGCGCGCTCGGCAAGGAGCTGAAGGAAACCGGCGTCGACTTCACCGCCGACGTGGTCGGCTTCGGCCTGACCGCCGACGAGGGCAAGCAGATCGCCTGCCTCGCCGAGAACACCGGCGGCAAATACATCCAGGCCTCGGACGAGAAGGCGCTGCAGCAGGCGCTCGTCGAAACCGTCGCGGCGCCGGCTCCGGCGCCTGAGCCCGCACCGGCGCCAGCGCCCGAACCCGCCAAGCCTGAATTCAATTTCATGCCGAGCGTGGTCATGGCCGAGGGCGGCGATCCAATCACCGATGGCAATGCCTGGGAGATTTACAAAGCCGCGGCCGATGGCTCGCGCGGCGATCAGGTCATGACCGAGTATGGTGAGCTCAAAACCAACCTCGAGCCAGGCGACTACATCGTCGTCGGTCGCGACGACGAGGCAAGGAGCGAGCAGAAGATCAAGATAGAGGCCGGTCAGGTCTACAAGCCGCTGTTCACGCTGAACGGCGGCACCTTGGTCATCCATCCGCATGCCAGCCAGGGCTCGGAGATCAGCGGCGAGGCGCGTGTCGACTTCGCCTATCCGGGCGGCAGCACCACACACTATGGCGACGCCAAGGCCACCGTGCCGGCGGGTGAGCAGAAGGTGACGGTTCAGATCGGCGCCGGCACCGCGACCGAGACCGTCCAGCTTGCCGCCGGGCAGACCGTCGAGAAGGACGTCGTCGTTGGCGTCGGCCATGCCGTGCTCAACGCCTTCTACACCGCCGGTGGCGACAAGGCCGACAATTCCGGTATCGGCTTCGAGATCGTCAAGGCGAAGAAGAAGATCGATGGCTCGCGTGAAAGCGTCGAGCATTCCTACGGGCCTGACAGCAAGTTCTGGCTGCCACCCGACGATTATGTCGCGCTCACCACGCTCGATCTCGCCGTCGTCGAGCAGCCCTTCAGCATCAAGGCCGGCGACAATCAGGACGTGAAGGTCGCGCTCGACGCCGGCGTGCTGGCGATGTCGGCGCCCGGCGCCTACTCGATCGAGGTGTTTTCATCGAAGAAGGACATCGAGGGCAAGCGCAAGTCGCTGGGCTTGAGCTATGGCGACAGCTGGCAGCAGACAGCCCCTGCCGGCGACTATGTCGTCGTTCGGCACATGTCGGCTGAAGGCCAGGAGAAGGAAGTGCCGGTGACGATCAAGGCCGGCGAGCGGTCCGAGGTTACGGTGCAGTAGGCATTGCTGTCCGCGAACAAAAGAAAAAGGGCGGCGCTAAGCCGCCCTTTTCGTGGAGCACATTGGGGAAGCCGTCAGGCGTTTGCGAAGGCGGCGGCGCCGTGGTCGGCACGGCCGACCAACTGCCGGAAGCCGGCGAACAGCTCGCGGCCGAAGCCGTACTCGTTGCCGATGAGATCGGCATCGGCCGTGCGGCGCAGCGCGAATTCCGTTCCCGGCACCAGCACTTCCAGCGTGCCGGCGTCGGCGTCGAGCCGGATGATGTCGCCGTCATGGATCCTGGCGATCGGTCCGTCCTCGACCGCTTCCGGCGTCACATGGATCGCCGCCGGCACCTTGCCGGAGGCGCCCGACATGCGCCCGTCCGTCACCAGTGCGACGCGCTGGCCGCGATCCTGCAGGATGCCGAGCACGGTGGTCAGCTTGTGCAGTTCGGGCATGCCGTTGGCCTTCGGCCCCTGGAAGCGGATGACGGCGACGAAGTCGCCGGTGAGCGTGCCGGCCTTGAAGGCATCGTTCAACCCCTGCTGGCTGTCGAACACCTTGGCCGGCGCCTCGATAGTGCGGCGCTCGGGCTTGACGGCCGAGGTCTTGATGACGGCATGACCGAGATTGCCGGCAAGCACCTTCAGACCGCCGGTCGGCTGGAACGCCTTCTTGAACGGCGCCAGCACCTTTTCGTCGCCGCTCGTGAGCGGCGCCGCTTCACGCGCGACGCTGCCGTCGGCGCCGAGCTTCGCCTCGACCGCATAGGGCCGCAAGCCTTCGCCCCAGACCGTCTGCACGTCCTCGTGCAGGATGCCTTCATCGAGCAGCTCGCGGATCAGGAAGCCGAGCCCGCCGGCGGCGTGGAAATGGTTCACGTCGGCAAGTCCGTTCGGATAGACGCGGGCAAGCAGCGGCACCGCTTCCGACAGGTCGGAGATGTCCTGCCAGGTCAGCGCGATGCCGGCTGCCGCGGCCATCGCGATCAGATGGATGGTGTGGTTGGTCGAGCCGCCGGTCGCGTGCAGGCCGACCACGCCATTGACGATCGAGCGCTCGTCGATCATGCGCCCGACCGGCGTATAGGCATTGCCGAGCGCGGTGATCGCCAGCGCCCGCTTCGCCGCCTCCTTGGTCAGCGCGTCGCGCAACGGCGTGCCCGGATTGACGAAGGAGGCGCCGGGCATGTGCAGGCCCATGATCTCCATCAGCATCTGGTTGGAATTGGCGGTGCCGTAAAAGGTGCAGGTGCCCGGCCCATGATAGGATTTGGACTCCGCTTCGAGCAGCTCGGCGCGACCCGCCTTGCCCTCGGCATAGAGCTGGCGGACCTTGGCCTTCTCGTCGTTCGGCAGGCCCGACGTCATCGGTCCGGCCGGGATGAAGACGGCCGGCAGATGGCCGAAGGTCAGCGCCGCGATCACCAGCCCGGGCACGATCTTGTCGCAGACGCCGAGAAAGACCGCGGCGTCGAACATGTTGTGCGAGAGGCCGATCGCCGCCGCCATGGCGATCACGTCGCGCGAGAACAGCGACAGTTCCATGCCTGGCTGGCCTTGCGTGACGCCGTCGCACATCGCCGGCACGCCGCCGGCCACCTGGGCGATGCCGCCGGCCTCGCGCGCCGCTTCCTTGATCAGCGCCGGAAAGGTCTCGAAAGGCTGATGCGCCGACAGCATGTCGTTGTAGGAGGTGATGATGCCGAGGTTCGGCACGCGGTCGCCGCCGAGCGCGACTTTCTCCGACGGGCTGCAGACGGCAAAGCCGTGGGCGAGGTTGCCGCAGGAGAGCACCGCCCGGTTGGCGGCGCGGCCGGATGCCTCCGCGATGCGGCCGAGATAGGCTTCGCGGCCGGCTTTCGAGCGTTGGCGGATGCGTTCCGTGATGGCTTCGATATCGCGTCTGGCTGTCATGGCTGGTCCTTTCGAGCCCCGGAAAACATCCTCCCACAGCCTCCGGGGCTGCTTCTTCGTGAAATCAGGGTGCCCAGAACACCTCTACCGGTATTGGCGCCGCCTCGAGCACTTTGCGGATAGGCTTTTTCACGCCCGCTCCCATCGCGCCGTCGAAGGCGGTTCGCTTGTCCTCTCCCTCGATGTGGAGCGCGATGAAGCCGGCGGCAACGATCCGCGCCATCGAAAGCGTCAACCGCGGCTCGCCTGCGCTCGGTGCGTGCACCGGCAGCACGATCCGCTGCGACGACGGGTCGAGCAATTCAGCGAGATTGCCGGCATCGGGAAAGAAGGAAGCCGTGTGGCCGTCGCCGCCCATGCCGAGCACCACGACGTCGAGCGGCCATGCCAATGATTGCAGGGCAGCGCTGTCCGAGGCGGCCGCCTCCTCGATGCTCGCCGCTTCATGGTAGAGCGGCACGAAATGCGCGGCCGCGGCCTTGTTCTGGAGCAGGTTGGCAGCCACCAGCCCGGCATTCGAGCGCGGCGAGGAGGGCGGCACGAAACGCTCGTCGACCAGCGTCACCGTGACCTTGTCCCAGGCGATCGGGATCGAGGAGAGGGCGGCGAGGAACCTTGCCGGCGTCGTGCCGCCGGACACAGCGAGCAGCGCCGTGCCGCGCTCGGCAATCGCTTTGGTCAACCGGGCGGCGACGTTGCCGGCAAGGGCGGCCGCCAGCTGCTGCCGGTCGGCAAAGCCGTCCCAGTTATAGGCAGGCTGGCTCAGTTGCTCTCGTGCCATGTCCGTCCGTCACGTTCGATCAGCGCGATGGAGGCCGATGGCCCCCAGGTGCCGGCCGTATAGCCCTGCGCTTCCTGCCGGGCGCTTTCCCAGGCGTTCTGGATCGGGTCTATCCACTTCCAGGCCGCTTCGACCTCGTCGCGGCGCATGAACAGCGTCTGGTTGCCGCGCACCACATCCATGATCAGCCGCTCGTAGGCGTCCGGCGCGCGGCTGTGGAAGGATTGCGCGAAACTCATGTCGAGCGATATCTGGCGCAGCCGCATGCCGCCAGGCCCCGGATCCTTGATCATGATATACTGCTTGACGCCTTCGTCCGGCTGCAGGCGGATGACCAGCTGGTTGGGGAAGATCGGCCCGGCGCTGTCGCCGAAGATGGAATAAGGGATCGGCTTGAACTCGATGACGATCTCCGAAACGCGGGTCGCCAGACGCTTGCCGGTCCTGAGATAGAAGGGAACGCCGGCCCAGCGCCAGTTGCCGATCTCGGCCTTCACGGCAACGAAGGTCTCGGTGTTGCTGTCCTTGCCGAGCTCCTCGACATAGCCTTTGACGGGCCCGCCGGCGGAGGCGCCGGCGCGATATTGGCCGCGCACGGTTTGCTTCGGCGCCTCGTTGCCGTTGATGCGCTTCAATGCCCTCAGCACCTTCAGCTTCTCATCGCGTACGGCGTCCGCGTCCATCGACGACGGCGTTTCCATGGCGACCAGGCAAAGCAGCTGCAGGATGTGGTTCTGCACCATGTCGCGCAGCGCGCCTGCCTTGTCGTAGTAGGTGACGCGGTCCTCCAGCCCGACCGTCTCGGCCACGGTGATCTGCACGTGATCGATATGGGCGGAGTTCCACAACGGCTCGTAGAGCGCATTGGCAAAGCGCAGCGCCATCAGGTTCTGCACCGTTTCCTTGCCGAGATAGTGATCGATGCGGAAGATCTGGCTTTCGTGGAAATCATCGCCCACCGCGTCGTTGAGCGCCCGCGCCGAGATGAGGTCCCGCCCGATCGGCTTCTCCAGCACGATGCGCGAGTTCGGCGTGATCAGCTTATGCTCTTGGAGCTGGTGCGAGATGTCGCCGAACAGCGCCGGCGCCACCGCGAGGTAAAAGGCGCGGATGCGGTCGCTGTCGCCGACGGCCTTCTTGAGCTTGTCGAAACCCACGCCGCTGGTCGCATCGGCCGAAACGTAGGAAAGGCGAGCAAGAAACCGATCCAGCTCCTTGGCGTCGATATCGGCCGGCTTCACATGCCGCGATATGGCCTGCTTGGCGAAGGTCTGGAATTCGGCATCGGTCATCTTCGCGCGTGACGTGCCGATGATGCGCGTCGGCTCGGAGAACTGATGGTCGCACTGGCGATAGTAGAGCGAAGGCAGAAGCTTGCGTTCCGACAGGTCGCCGGTGCCGCCGAAGATGATGAAGTCGAAAGGGTCGACGGGGATGATCTGGCTGGTCATGGTCAGTCCGATTTGATGCCGGTCGCCGGTAGCGGGGGCTGATATATTCTAATCGATTTAAATCGTCCAGTGCCATGGTGTCACATCCAGGACCAATCGCTTGCCATTGATTGGGCCCACATGTGGCCTTGACACTGGCGCTACCGGCAGGCTTGTCGGCAAACAATGGCTTTCCGGAAGCGTTCGCGGCTGCAACATAGAACGTGAATGTGACGAAAGCTAAGAGAGAATGGCGGCGGACACCCCTCAAGACGGGGATGACTGCAATGATGGGGAAAACCATGCGTCTGGAAAACAAGGTTGCCATCATCACCGGCGCGGCGTCGGGCTTCGGCAAGGGCATGGCGAAGCGCTTCGCCGAGGAGGGCGCGCGCGTCGTCGTCGCCGACCTCAACGCCAAGGGCGCCGAGCGCGTGGCGCAAGAAATCGGCGACAGCGCGATCTGGACCCAGACCGACGTCTCGCTGCGCTCCGAATTCGACGAGATGGTCTATGCCGCCAAGAGCGCTTTCGGCCGCGTCGACATCATGGTCAACAACGCCGGCTACACCCATCGCAACGGCGACATGCTCGGCGTCGACGAAGAAACCTTCGACCTGATCACCGCCGTCAACATGAAGGCGATCTACCATGCCGCCCTTGCCGTCGTGCCGATCATGGATCGGCAGGGCGGCGGCGTCATTCTGACCACGGCCTCGACGGCCGGCATCAGGCCGCGGCCGGGCCTCACCTGGTACAATGCCTCCAAGGGCTGGGCGATCACCGCCACCAAGTCGATGGCGGTCGAGCTTGCCCCGAAGAACATCCGCGTCAATTGCCTCTGCCCGGTTGCCGGCGAGACCGGCATGCTGGAGAAGTTCATGGGCGCCGATACGCCGGAGATCCGCGAAAAATTCCACGCCTCGATCCCGCTCGGCCGGCTCTCGACGCCGCTCGACATTGCCAACGCGGCACTCTGGCTTGCTTCGGACGAAGCCGCCTTCATCACCGGCGTGGCGCTGGAAGTCGATGGTGGGCGCTGCATCTGAGCCGCCCCAGCGCGACAGGGCTTTGGCGTTCCGGCCGGCTTCAGCCCGATCAATTCCAGGAAAAGCCCGCAACGGCCTTCGTCCGGGATCGCTAAAAACAGACGCTTTGAAGGCGGATCAGGCGCCGGTCTTGACGTAGGTCTTGTAGATCCAGCCGCGCTTGCCGTTATAGACGATCTCGCACCACTTCTTGCAGCTCACCACCTGCACCGATGCCTTTGCGGGCACCGTGACGATTGCGGCGGCGCCTTTCTTCGGGCCGGTGCGCATGGTGACTGCCCGGAGGATGCGTCCATTGGCGGCAGCGCCGACCTTCTGCTCGTTTGGCTTTGCCGCGGCGTCATTTTCGTCGCCGGCCGGCTGAGCCTCGGGAACTTGTGGCTTTGCGTCGGGGATCGCTGCTGTCTGGGCCCCATCCATCTTGTCGTCCGGCTTCTTTTCATCCACCGATTGCTCAGCCGCCGCAACTTTCGACAGGGCCGTCGAGGCATCGGTCTCGGCAACGGAATCGGCGAAGGCGGCAACGGTCGGCTTCTGCTCCGCCGGCGGCTTGGCAGCCGGAGGGGGTGAAGCAGGCGCAGCCCCTGCCGATGCAGGCTCGGCTCCCGCGCCGGTCCAGCGTGGGCTGTTGGCTGCCAGCGCCGGGATGGCGGCTTCGCGAGCGGCGGTGACCGGCGAAACCGCGTCGGCCTTGCGCGCGGCTTGCGGCGCGGCGGCGACGCTGACTGCGCTTGCGGCGGCCGGGGCGATTTTCGTCGTCTTGACCGGGATGGCAGGCACGCTCTGCTCCGCGCTCGCCTGCCGCTCGTTGGCCGGCAGGGCCAGCCAAAGCGCTACCGCGGCCACACCGAGCAGCGCCGCGGTACCGACAGCCGCTATCACAAGATGGGCGTTCGACCGCAGACCCTGCCAGAACGAGGGCCGCATGTCGTAACCGAACTGCACTGCAAAGCGCCGTCGTTCCGGTGCGCCGAAACTGAAGGGCACGTTCACTTAGACCACCTCCAACAACCGGGCCGACGTTCTTTCGATCTTGCCGCAAGAAGTTCGCGGCTGATCGGCATCGGTCCCGAAATTTCAGCGGGCAGGCCCGCGCAAATCCCCGTTTTATCGCCCAGAACCGGCATCCTTTACCGCCGATTATGGCATCACTGCGCCTTTTTGCGAAATTCTGTGCGTTCGTTAAGGATTCTGCAACGTGCCGTAAGGGAAGCGGACTTGTCGAATCAACAGCTTCTGCGGCGTCCCGCTTCAGATCCTGTCGCGCAGCGCGAACCAGTTGAGCGCCAGAAACAGAAGCGGCGCGCGGAAACGACGACCGCCCGGGAAGGCGGGAATCTTCAGATCCTCGATAAGCTTCAGCCGATCGCGATTGCCGGCGACCGCCTCGGCATAGAGCTTGCCGAAGAAGTTGGCCAGCATGACGCCATGGCCGGAATAACCGCCCATCGAGATCACGTTCGGCATCACCTCGCGCACGAAGGGTTTCCTCGGCATGGTGATGCCGACATAGCCGCCCCAGCCATGCGTGATCTCGACGTCCTTCAGCGCTGGGTAGAGCTCGGCGATCTGCCTGCGGATGTGGATATGGATGTCCTTTGGATCGTTGACGGCATAGACCTCGCGGCCGCCGAACAAAAGCCGCCCGTCCCTCGACTTGCGGAAGTAGCGCACGACGAAGCGGGAGTCGTCCACCGACTCGCCGCCCGGCAGCACCTTGGATTGTGTTCCGAGCGGTACGGTCGCGCCGATGAAGGAGCCGATCGGCATGATGTGCGACGCGCTCACCGGCTCCAGATTGCCGCCATAGGCATTGACCGCGATCAGGCATTTCTCGGCCGATATCGTGCCCTTCGGCGTCGTCACCTTCACCTTGCCGCCGCTGCAGGCGATGCCGGTCGAGGGCGTCCGCTCGAACAGGTGCGCGCCGGCCGCGGCGGCCACCCTTGCCGTGCCGATCACCAGCTTGAGCGGGTGGATATGCCCGGTGCCGGTGTCGCGGGTGCCGCCGAAATAGCGGGTCGAGCCCAGCCGTTCCGCCGTCTCGCCGGCGTCCATGAAGGCGATGTGCGGATAGCCGAAGCGGCTCGCCATGATCTCGGCATGGCGCTTGTAGTCGTCGACATAACGCCGCTTGTGCGCAACCGACAATTGGCCCGGCATGTAGTCGATCTCGATTTCGTTGGCGGCCGCGAAATCCAGCAGATGCGCCTTGGCTTCTTCCGCGAGATCGAACAGCGCCTTGGCGCGCGAGAGGCCGTATTCGGCTTCAAGTTCTTCCGCCCAGGCGCGCTGGCCGGTGCCGAGCTGGCCGCCATTGCGTCCCGACGCGCCGTCGCCGAAACGGTGCGCATCGATCAGCGCGACATTCGTGCCGGCCTTGGCCAGATGTGCCGCCGCCGAAAGACCGGTGAAGCCGCCGCCGACGATGACGACGTCGCAAGTCCGGTCGCCGTCCAGAGCCGGATATTCGGGGCGGGTTCCGACCGTGTCCTCATACCAGGAACGGCCGGGGGAAATGGGAGATTGGTAGGCCATGGGAGTAGGCGAGTAGGGGAGTAGGGTTAGTCAGTTGAGAGCTTGCGGATCAGAAGCCGAAGAAGTTTTCCCACGCTTTCGGTTCCTTCCAACAATGAAACCGCCGTCGCTTTCGGCGCGATACCGGTGCGCTCGGCAATGAGAATTTGAGTTTCTAGCTCCTTCAGTGATCCCTGAGCGATACGGAGGAATTGCTGATAGGAGCCTCGGATCTCTCTGCCATAGCCTTCCGCAATGTTTGAGGGCACCGAGCTTGCGGCGCGACGCATCTGGCTGGTCAGCCCGTAAAGCTCTTCCTTTGGCCAGGATTTCGTGGCGCCATAAACCGCCACTGCAAGATCCATCGCTTGCTGCCAGACTACCAAGTCCTTGTATGACCCTGTTTTGTATGACCCCGTTTTTTCGACCATTTATCCCCCGCCGAGCCGTTCCCTACTCCCCTACTCCCCTACTCCCTTATTCCCTTATTCCCCTACTCCCCTTATTCCCCTACTCCCCTAAACGTTCAGCAAAAGATACTCCCGCTCCCACGGGCTGATCACTTCCATGAAGGTCTCGAATTCCGCCCGCTTGATCGCTGCATAAGTGGCGGCGAAGGATTTTCCGAGGATGGCGCCGAGTTCCTTGTCGCTTTCGAACAGGTCGACGGCCTCGAGAAGGTTGCGCGGCAGGTCGATCTCGTCCTCGTTGGCGGTGGTGAGCACCGGCGCCGAAGCCTTTTCCTTGTGCGTCATGCCGATCAGCCCGCAGGCGAGTGAGGCGGCGAGCGCCAGATAGGGGTTGGCGTCGGACGACGGGATGCGGTTTTCGACGCGCCGCGCCGCGGGGTCGGATCGCGGCACGCGGAAGGCCGTCGTGCGGTTGTCGTAGCCCCACTTGGTGTTGACCGGCGCGGAGGCCGCCTGCGTCAGGCGACGGTAGGAATTGACGTAAGGCGCGAACATCACCAGCGCGTTCGGCACATGCTTCTGCATGCCGCCGATGAAATGGAAGAACGCGTCTGTCTCGGAACCGTCCTCGGCCGAGAAGATGTTCCTGCCGGTCTTCTTGTCGATGACCGACTGGTGGATGTGCATGGCCGAGCCCGGCTGCCCCTGGATCGGCTTGGCCATGAAGGTGGCGTAGATCTCGTGCTTCAGCGCGGCCTCGCGGATGGTGCGCTTGAACATGAAGACCTGGTCGGCGAGCTCGATCGGGTTGCCGTGGCGCAGGTTGATCTCGAGCTGGCCGGCGCCTTCCTCGTGAATCAGCGTGTCGATCTCCAGGCCCTGCCGCTCGGAGAAATGATAAATGTCGTCGATCAGCTCGTCGAACTCGTTGACGCCGGCGATCGAGTAGCCGGCGCCGCCGCCGATCGGCCGCCCCGAGCGCCCGACGGGCGGCGTCAGCGGATAGTCCGGGTCGGGGTTCTTGCGCACCAGGTAGAACTCTATCTCGGGCGCCACCACCGGCCTCAGGCCACGGTCGTCATAGGCGGCCAGCACGCGCTTCAGCACGTTGCGCGGCGTGAACTCGACGGAGCGGCCATCCTGGTGGACGAGGTCGCAGATCACGGCCGCGGTCGGATCCTCTTCCCAAGGCACCACGGTCAGCGTCGACAGATCGGGAAGCAGCTTCAGGTCGCCGTCATCCTCCGGATAGTGGAAGCCGTTGCCGTCTTCCGGGTAGCCGCCGGAAATCGTCGTCATGAACACCGCCGAAGGCAGCGCCAGCGAAGTGTTGGAGGTGAATTTCTTCGACGGCATCATCTTGCCGCGGGCGACGCCGGCCTGGTCCGGCGTGATGCATTCGATGTCCTCTATGCCGCGCCATTCCAGCCAGGCGCTGGCTTCCTTCCAATTCTTCACACCGCGTTCGTTTTTCAGAAAGGCAGGCGTGCGGGCGCGTCCCCCCCGGCTCGACGGACGGACTTCCTTTTTTTCAGGCGGCATCATTCACCAGATTGTGTTGCGGATTTCGAAGTATAGCCGGGCGTCACGGGGGAAGGGAAGGGGAGGCCGCCAAAGCGCGTCGCGTCGAAACGGATTCGAGCGACGCGCGTTAAGCTCTCCCAAAACCGCTGCGCACCTTTGGGCGACGTGCACCAAGTCGCCTTGGGCGGGTAACCATCTTCAGACTGGCGGCGCGGTGCAACAACGTCTACACCACCCGCTTGCAAAAAACGGTGTCCGCTTATGTCCGTCCCCCATTTGACGACGATCGGCTTCGATGCCGACGACACGCTGTGGCAGAATGAGCAGTTCTTCCGCATGACCGAGCAGCGCTTTGTCGCCATGCTTGCCGAACACGGCGAGGCAGGCCAGGTCTCGGCAAGCTTGCTTGAAGCCGCAAAGCGCAATCTCGGCCTCTATGGCTTCGGCATAAAGAGTTTCACGCTGTCGATGATAGAAACGGCGATCGAGGTTACCGAAGGTCGAGTTCCAGCCTCGACGATCGCCGAAATACTGGCCGCCGGCCGCGACATGCTCAGTCACCCGATCGAGCCGCTGCCGCATGCCCGTGAGACGGTCGAAAGGCTCGCCGGTGCCTATCGCCTGGTGCTGATCACCAAGGGTGATCTTCTCGACCAGGAGCGTAAGCTTGCGCAGTCGGGAATGGGCGATCTCTTCGATGCCGTCGAGATCGTCAGCGACAAGAGCGCCGACACCTATGCCCGCATCTTCAGCCGCCATGGCGACGGTCCGCAGAACAGCATGATGGTTGGCAATTCTCTCAGGTCCGACGTGGTTCCCGCCATCGAGGCCGGCGGCTGGGGCATCCATGTGCCGCACGAATTGACCTGGGCGGTCGAACATGCCGAGGCGCCCATTGCGGCGCCGCGTTTTCGCGAGATCGCAAATCTCGGCGAGTTGCCGGGGCTGGTCGAGGCGATCGCAAAAGCCGGCTGAACGCTGCTCGAGCCTTCCGTCCGGAATCGCGTGAAAACAAAGAGGGCTCGGCGTTTCCGTGAAACGGTGAACCGCTCTAGCTGCGGCCGACCAGGCGATCGATCACTGGTTGCAGCCTTTCAGGCGTGATCGGCTTGGCAACCACAGCGTCGACCACGCTCGACAAGCCGAGGCTGTCCGGAGTGCCATTCCTGGTTGAAAGCAGGATCACACAGGGCAGCGCCTTGCCGGAAGCGCGCCGCAGCGCGTCGATGCCGGACAGCAGCCTGTCGCAATCCTTGTCGTCGGGGCCGCCGTCGAGGATGACCGCGCCAGGAATCTGCCTGGCCAGCGCCTTCTCGGCCGTCTCGGGCGGCTCCGAAATCGGCTTCAGACCGGATCTTTCCACGATCTTCGACACGACAACCCGATTGATCGACGATTTGCCGACCACAAGCACCTTGGAGAAATCCGCCGGCAGCCGGGCTGCCGCGCCGCGGTCCGCCGGTTTCACTGGTTTTCGAGGGTCGTCACGGTTGGTGGGACACATGTCTGGCGGGCGCTCTGGTTCAATGCAGGGTTGAAACCTGAGCGCAATTGGCGCGAGATCGCCAGCGGTGTCAAGGAGAAATAGTGGAAAATGAGAATATAGAAAGAATTGCTAAAATTGGGCGCAAGTTCTCCCTGCTATCGCAAGCGGAATTCGAAAAAACCGAAAGTCTCCCGAACGTATAGCGCACGGGAGACACTCGCAAGTGACTGTTGACGTAACGTCAACCGTGGGTTTGCTGCGTGACGATCACCGGGATCAAAAGATCACCCCAGTTGCCGTCCCCGCCATGGTGCCTGGCCGAACGCACCAGCTCCACGGACACACCCGCCTCGACCGCCTTCATCACCGACTGGTTCAGCCTGTGCAGGTCGTTGGCAAGCATGCGGATCGTCGCCTGCTGGTCGACGCTCATCGCGCTCGATTGTTCCTCGGCACGTTCCTTGACGCGGCTTATCGATGCCATTGCTCTTCTCCTCGACGTAAAGTGCCCTTTGGGCGTTTCCTCTGGGGTTATCGTTACTCGGCCGCCGGCCTGAACTGGGCGTGCTCGGTCGATTCATGCATGGCGGTGGTCGAAGACTGGCCGCCCGTGATCGCAATCGACACGGCATCGAAATAGCCGGTGCCGACCTCTCGCTGGTGCTTGGTCGCGGTGTAGCCGTGGGCCTCCGCCGCGAATTCGGCTTCCTGCAGTTCCGAATAGGCCGCCATCTGCCGGTCCTTGTAGCCGCGGGCCAGCTCGAACATGCCGAAGTTCAACTGGTGGAAGCCGGCAAGCGTGATGAACTGGAACTTGTAGCCCATGGCGCCGAGCTCCTTTTGGAACTTCGCGATGGTCGCGTCGTCCAGGTTCTTCTTCCAGTTGAACGACGGCGAGCAGTTGTAGGCCAGCAGCTTGCCCGGATGATGCTTGCGCACGCCCTCGGCGAACTTCTTTGCCTGCTCGAGATCCGGCTTGGAGGTTTCGCACCAGATCAGGTCCGCATGCGGCGCGTAAGCGACGGCGCGCGCGATGCAGGGCTCGATGCCGTTCCTCACATGGTAGAAGCCCTCGACCGTGCGGCCCGCATCGTAATCGACGAAGGGCCGGTCGCGCTCGTCGATGTCGGAGGTGAGCAGCTTGGCCGCCTCCGCGTCGGTCCGCGCCACCACCAGCGTCGGCGTGCCCATCACGTCCGCGGCAAGCCGCGCCGCGTTGAGGTTGCGGATATGCGCCGCGGTCGGGATCAGAACCTTGCCGCCGAGATGGCCGCACTTCTTCTCCGATGCGAGCTGGTCCTCGTAATGGACGCCCGCGGCGCCAGCCTCGATGAAAGCCTTCATGATCTCGAACGCGTTGAGCGGTCCGCCGAAGCCGGCTTCGGCATCGGCGACGATCGGCGCGAACCAGGTTTCGACCGACAGCCCTTTGCCCTCGGACGTTTCGATCTGGTCGGCGCGCTGAAGCGTGCGGTTGATGCGCTTGACCAGCTCCGGCGCTGCATTGGCCGGATAGAGCGACTGGTCCGGATACATGGCGGACGCCGTGTTGGCGTCGGCCGCGACCTGCCAGCCCGACAGATAGATCGCCTTCAAGCCCGCCCTGACCTGCTGCATGGCCTGGTTGCCCGACATGGCGCCGAGCGCGTTGACGAAGTCCTCCTCGCGGATGAGCTTCCACAGCCGGTTCGCACCCATTTCGGCAAGCGTTTGGCGAATCTGGACCGAACCGCGCAGCCGCTTCACGTCCTCGGGTGAATAGGGCCGTTCGATACCGTCGAAACGGCCTTCCGGCGCGGACGGGACGAGGTTGTAAAAATCAGTCATCGGTTGCTCCAGATCGGTTCTGCTTCTTCGGATGGCGCCTTTGTGGAAGTCATTTCGGCGCCGCTGGTGTGTGACATCATTTACATTGCGACGCAAAAAGAGCCAGAAAAACCAAGGGTTCTCGCGAAAAATAAGAGAAAAACTGTGTTGTGTTTGACAGGCCGGTGCTGTAAATTTGTCATGATTGTAAAAGGCTGGCGGGCGACGACCACGCGCTTCCGTGTAAATTCTTGTCAAGGATAGATGATTGGCCGACCAGAAAATCTTTGCCGGGCCGCGCATCCGCCGGCTTCGCAACGCCAAGGGGCTGACCCAGACGGCGATGGCCGAAGGGCTGGCCATCTCGCCGTCCTATCTCAACCTCATCGAGCGCAACCAGCGGCCGCTGACGGTTCAGTTGATCCTCAAGCTGGCGTCCGTCTACAAGATCGATCCGCACGAACTGCAGGGCGAGACCAAAGGGTCGATTGCGGCGCTGAAGGAAGTGTTCGGCGATCCGCTGCTGGCCGGCGAATTGCCGGGGGACCAGGAACTGATCGATCTCGCCGAGATCGCGCCGAACGCCTCCACGGCGATGGTAAAGCTGTTTCGCGCCTATCGCGAGCAGGCCGAGCGGCTGTCGGATCTCAATGAGCTTCTGGCGCGCGAAGGCAGGACAACCGCATTGTCCGGCACGCGGCTGCCTGTCGATGAAGTGCACGAGACCTTCGAGCGTCGGCCGAACCATTTCGCCGCGCTGGAGGAGGAAGCGGAAGCCTTCATTTCGCTGCTCGATCCTGGAGACGACCTGTTCGGCGCGCTGAAAGCTTGGCTGAGGCGTGAGCACGGCATCGTGGTCAAGGTGCTGCCCGTCGCCACCATGCCGAACTGGCGCAGGCGTTATGACCGCCATTCGCAACGCCTGTTCCTGTCCGAGCGGCTCTCCCCCTTCGATCAGTTGCGCGAGGTCGCCATGGAGGCGAGCCTGATGCGCATGACCGTCGCCGTGGCCGCTGAGATCCAGGCGTTGAAGCTGGCGACCGACGAGGCGCGCCGGCTCGCCCGTTTCGAGCTCGGCCGCTATGCCGCGCACGCGCTGATGATGCCCTACCAGGCCTTTCACGCAGCCGCGATCCGCGCCCGCTACGACATCGACGTTCTGCGCTCGCGTTTCGGCGTGTCCTTCGAGCAGGCGGCAAACCGCCTGACCATGCTGCAGCGGCCAGGCGCGGCGGGCGTGCCGTTCTTCATGCTGGAGGTCGACAATGCCGGCAACCGCTTCCGCAAGGCGGGCAGCCAGGGCTATCCGCAAAGCCGTTTCGGCGGCGCCTGCCCGAAGCTTCCGGTACATGCGGCCTTCTCGCAGCCGGGCCGGATCCTGGTCGAGGCGGTGGAAATGCCCGACGGCGCCGAGTTCCTCTGCATCGCCCGCACGCTCGAAGGGCCGCAAGGCGCCTTCTCCGAGCGGCCGCGGCGCACCGCGCTTCTGCTCGGCTGCGACATCGGCTTTCGCGACGAGATCGTCTACAGCGCGGCGCTGCCTGGGCCGGCCGCCGGCAAGACCGCGCAGGGCACGGCCTTCGCAACGCCGGTCGGTCCGGCCTGCAGGCTCTGCGAGCGCGTCGGCTGCCTGGCGCGCGCCGAGCCGCCCGTGACGCGGCCGCTCGGCCTCGATGAGATGGTGACGGGCCTCAGCGCCTTCGATTTCCAGGGATGATGCCCATCTGCTAAGCCTGCGCCGCTCCTAAGCGTAAGTCGGCTTTGTCCCACATTTCAGCGGATGCTGGATCACGCCTGGCGCCCGCCTTTGCGCTACGCCAATGGGAGATGGTGGATCGTGCCGCCCGCAACTCGCTGACAGTCGTGTCCATGTCCGAAACCGCTTCGCCTCGCATCGCCTTGCCTGTCGTCTCGCCGCGCGAGGAGCGGATCGGCATGCTGCTGGTCTTCCTGTCGGCGCTGATGTGGAGTTTTGGCGGCACCATCGCCCGCTTCATCCATGTCGGCGACAGCTGGACAGTGGTGTTCTGGCGCTCGCTCTGGGCGGTGGCCTTCCTCATCGCCTTCATGGTCTGGCGCGACGGCTGGCGCGGCACCTCGAAACTGTTCCGCGACATGGGGTTGCCCGGGCTTGGCGTCGCCTTCTGCTTTGCCACCGCTTCGACGAGCTTCATCGTCGCGCTCGCCTACACGACGGTCGCGAACATCTTGTTGATGCAGGCAGGCGTGCCGCTTCTGGCGGCCTTGCTCGCCTGGGTGCTGTTTCGCGAACGTGTGAGCCCGGGGACCTGGGCGGCAATTGCCGCCGTCATCACCGGCGTCGCCATCATGGTCTCGGAATCTTTGGGCGGCGCCGTCTCGCCGATAGGCGACGGGCTGGCGCTGCTGATCGCGGTGATGTTTTCGTTCGCGACCGTGATCACCCGGCGCTTCGCCCATGTGCGCATGGTTCCGGCCACGTGTCTCGGCGCGCTGCTGGCCGGTGCCTTTGCCGCCTCGCAGGCCACCGAGTTCGCCGTCTCCGGGCGCGACATGGGCTTTCTCTTCGCCTTCGGCGTCATCAATCTCGGCGTCGGCCTTGCCTTTTTCGCCATGGGCGCGCGGCTCGTGCCGGCGGCCGTCGCGGCACTGCTCGGCACCTTCGAGCCGATCCTCGGCCCGATCTGGGTCTGGCTCGTCCATTCCGAGGTGCCGTCGGTGCGCACCATCATCGGCGGCGCGGTCGTGGTGACGGCGCTGCTCGTGCATATCGCATTCGAGTTCAAGCGGCAGACCCGGCCCGAGCGGCCAGGCATTACAGGCCTGCCATCCCCTAATTGATGCCACACAAGCGTTTGCCATTGACAACCGTGTCGCCGGGCGGGCAGGCTGCGATTACGGCAACAACAAGACAGGCGTATCTTGCCAAGTGTCTCTGCCGGCCTCACCGGGGCCGGACCGCAACGTCATATTTCTGACTACGCCGCGGCGAACGCCGCTGACGCCGCCCTGATGCCCTCCCGGAGGGGGCGCAAGGGCTGCAACCGCTACTCGACGATCCGGCACGGCAACGGCGGGTCGCGTTTGTCGCTCTCCGGAAAGCTCAACAATCTGAAACAAATGCCGCCCCGCGCTCATGCCGCGACGGGCCGGCACGGGAACACTCACCAAAGGAGAACAGCATGATCCGCAAAGCGCTTTTGCTTTCGGCGACCTCGGCATTCCTGACGCTCTTTACCGTAGGCGGCCATGCCGACGATCGCGTCGTCAACGTCTACAACTGGTCGGACTATATCGACAGCTCGATCATCGACGACTTCACCAAGAAAACCGGCATCAAGGTCGTCTACGACACCTTCGATTCCAACGAGATACTGGAGACGAAGCTGCTTGCGGGCGGCAGCGGCTACGACGTCGTCGTGCCCAGCGCCAACTTCCTGGCGCGCCAGATCCAGGCCGGCGTGTTCCAGAAGCTCGACAAGTCGAAGCTGCCCAACATCTCCAACATGTGGGATGTCGTTTCCGAGCGCACCGCCAAGTACGATCCGGGCAACGAATACTCGGTCAACTACATGTGGGGCACGGTCGGCCTCGGCTACAACGTCAAGAAGGTGCAGGCGGCACTCGGCACCGACAAGATCGACAGCTGGGACGTGTTCTTCAATCCGGAGAGCCTGGCCAAACTGAAGGACTGCGGCGTCTATGTGCTGGATTCGCCCGCCGACATCATTCCGGCGGCGCTGAAATATCTCGGCCTCGACCCGAACAGCACTTCGCCTGACGACATCGCCAAGGCCGAGGAAGCGCTGCTGAAGGTTCGACCCTATATCCGCAAGTTCCATTCGTCCGAATACATCAACGCTTTGGCCAACGGCGACATCTGCCTGGCGGTCGGCTGGTCGGGCGACGTGTTCCAGGCGCGCAACCGTGCCGAGGAAGCCAAGCAGGGCGTCGAGATCGGCTATTCGGTGCCGAAGGAAGGCGCCCAGATGTGGTTCGATCAGATGGCGATTCCGGCCGATGCGCCGCATGTCGCCGAGGCGCTCGAGTTCATCAACTACATGATGACGCCGGAAGTCATCGCCAAGTCGTCGAACTACGTGCTCTACGCCAACGGCAACAAGGCCTCGCAGCAGTTCGTCGACAAGGCCCTGCTTGAAGACACCTCGGTCTACCCGGACGAGGAGACGACCAAGAAGCTTTATACCGTGCAGCCATACGATCCCAAGACACAGCGCGTCATCACGCGCACCTGGACCAAGATCGTCACCGGCCAATAGGCACTGAGAAGCGACCCCGGCAGCCAACTGCCGGGGTCGCTTTCTCTAGAAGCAATTCCAGGAAAAGTGCGTAGCGGTTTTCCGCCTGGGATTGCGTCAAAACAAAGAGACAGAGCAATTCCAGGAAAAGTGCTTGGCGGTTTTCCGTCTGGGATTGCGTGAGAACGAGGCAGCAATTCCAGAAAAGTGTGGACGGTTTTCCGTCCGGGAGTTGCGTCAAAAACAAAAAGCTAAAGCGGTTCTGCGTTTCCTTGAAACGATGAACGGTTCTAGCGGAAAGAAACAGAACCGGAGTGGGGATATGAAATCGCTTGGCAGCATCCGCAGGGATTTCGCGCCATGGAAGGATCCGAACGCCAAGCCGTATATCCAATTCGACAAGGTGACCAAGAAGTTCGGCGACTTCACAGCCGTCAACAATCTGTCGCTGACCATCTTCGAGCGTGAGTTCTTCGCCCTGCTTGGTGCCTCGGGCTGCGGCAAGTCGACCTTGCTGAGGATGCTCGCCGGCTTCGAGGAGCCGACGGCCGGCCGCATCCTGCTCGACGGCCAGGACCTGCGCGGTATCCCGCCCTACAAGCGGCCGGTGAACATGATGTTCCAGTCCTATGCGCTGTTTCCGCATATGACGGTGGAGAAGAACATCGCCTTCGGCCTCAAGCAGGAAGGCATGCCCGCCGCCGACATCGAAAAGCGTGTTGCCGAGATGCTGAGGCTGGTCAAGCTCGAGCAGTTCGCCAAGCGCAAGCCGCATCAGCTTTCCGGCGGCCAGCGCCAGCGTGTGGCGCTTGCCCGCTCGGTCGCCAAGCGGCCGAAGGTCCTTCTCCTGGACGAGCCGCTCGGCGCGCTCGACAAGAAGCTGCGCGAGGAGACGCAGTTCGAATTGATGGACCTGCAGCAGGAACTCGGCCTCACCTTCGTCGTCGTCACCCACGACCAGGAGGAAGCCATGACCATGGCCGACCGCATCGCCATCATGGACAAGGGCGAGGTGATGCAGGTCGCCACGCCGGCGGAAATCTACGAAGCTCCGACCTCGCGCTTCGTGGCGCATTTCGTCGGCAACGTGAACATGTTCGAGGGCAAGGTCGCCGAGCGGGCGGCCAATACGACGCGCATCACGGGCGCGACCGGCGCGCAGATCGTCGTCGAGAATGCCGCCGATACCGCCAAGGGCGCCGATATCGTCTTCGCGATCCGGCCGGAGAAGATCAAAGTCTCGTCGAAGAAGCCGGCGGATGCTGTCAACGCCCTCCAGGGCGAGGTTTATGACGTCGCATATCTCGGCGACATGACCGTCTACCACATCAAGCTCGATGACGGTCAGATCGTGCGGGCGAGCGCGTTGAATGCCTCCCGCGTCACCGAGGATCCGCTGACCTGGAACGACCGTGCCTGGGTTTCCTTCCGGCCCGACGCCGGCGTCGTGCTGACCAGGTAGGAGCGGGCCATGACCCAAATCGCCGCCACCGCCACCCCATCGAGCGAAACCGCCGCTCAGTTGCCGACCAGGCTGGCGAAGGGGTTCGTCAGCCGCCTCGTCATCATCGTCCCTTATCTCTGGCTGCTGTTCTTCTTCCTCGTTCCGTTCATCATCGTCTTCAAGATATCGCTGTCGCAGACGGCGATCTCCATGCCGCCCTACACGCCCGTGCTCGATTTCAGCGATGGCGTTTCCGGATTCTTCGCCGGATTCCGCGAGCTCAATTTCGACAACTACACCTGGCTGACCCAGGACGCGCTCTACTTCAACGCCTATGTGACCAGCCTGATCATCGCGGCCATCTCGACGCTGCTGACGCTCATCGTCGGCTATCCGATCGCCTATGGCATGGCGCGCGCGCCGGCAACGGTCAGACCGACCCTTCTGATGCTGGTGATCCTGCCGTTCTGGACCTCGTTCCTGATCCGCGTCTATGCCTGGATCGGCATCCTCAAGCCGGAAGGGCTGCTCAACCAGGTGCTGTTGTCGCTGCACATCATCGGCCAGCCGCTGGTCATCCTCAACACCTACACCGCGATCTTCATCGGCATCGTCTATTCCTACCTGCCCTTCATGGTGCTGCCGCTCTATTCGTCGCTCGAGAAGATGGACTATTCGCTGATCGAGGCGGCGCAGGACCTCGGCTGCCCGCCGACCGGCGCCTTCTGGAAGATCACTTTCCCGCTGTCGCTGCCCGGCGTGATCGCCGGCTGCCTGCTGGTCTTCATCCCGGCCGTCGGCGAGTTCGTCATCCCGGATCTTCTCGGCGGCTCGCAGACGCTGATGATCGGCAAGACGCTGTGGAACGAGTTCTTCGCCAACCGCGACTGGCCGGTCTCGTCGGCGGTGGCGGTCATCCTGCTGTTGGTGCTGACCGTCCCGATCATGTTCTTCCAGCAGGCTCAGGCGCGTGCACAGGAGCAAGGCAAATGAACGCCAGCTGGAGCCGCTTCAACATCACCTCGATCGTGCTCGGCTTTGCCTTCCTCTATCTGCCGATCGTGCTGCTCATCGTCTTTTCCTTCAACGAATCGAAGCTCGTCACCGTCTGGGGCGGCTTCTCCACCAAATGGTACGTGTCGCTGTTCCACAACCAGGGCCTGATGGACGCCACCTGGGTGACGGCCCGCGTCGGCGTCCTCTCGGCCACCGTCGCGACTGTGCTCGGCACGCTGGCCGCGATCACCTTGACGCGCTACACGCGCTTCAAGGGGCGGGTGCTGTTTTCCGGCATGGTCTTTGCGCCGCTGGTCATGCCGGAAGTCATCACCGGCCTGTCGCTGCTGCTGTTGTTCGTCGCCGTCGGGCTCGACCGCGGCTTCTTCACGGTCACGCTCGCCCACATCACCTTCACCATGTGCTTCGTGGCCGTCGTCGTGCAGTCGCGCCTGGTCTCCTTCGACCGCTCGCTCGAGGAAGCCGCCATGGACCTTGGCGCGCCGCCGGTGAAGACCTTCTTCCAGATCACCTTGCCGGTCATCATGCCGGCGATCATCTCGGGCTGGATGCTGGCCTTCACGCTTTCGCTCGACGACCTGGTGATCGCCTCGTTCACCTCGGGCCCGGGGGCCACGACGCTGCCGATGAAGATCTACAGCCAGGTGCGTCTCGGCGTGACGCCGGAGATCAACGCCGCCTGCACCATCCTGATCGCCGTGGTCGCGGTCGGCGTCATCATCGCCTCGATCGCCAACAAGCGCCGCGAGGTCCAGCGCCAGCGCGACGAGCAGGCGGCGCAGCGTGGGTGAGGAAAGAGGACGGGCGCGACCTGCGCCTTGTCCTTTCTCTCCCGACGGAGCATCGGCTGCGCGCTTTTCGGAAATTACTGGCCTGAAACGCCCCGGCTGATCGGCGAGATGAACGGCGTGCTCCAGTTGCCGCCGACGAAGAACAGCGACTGCTTTGGCGGCGGCGGCGCCTGCACCGCCGCCTGGCCGCTGGCGGCCGGTTGCTGCGCCGGCTGTTGCTGTGCGGGCTGTTGCTGCGCAGGCTGCCCGTTCGGGATGATGCCGCCGGAGAGCGCCAGCCCGCGTCCGCTATAGGAGGCGATGCCCGAAAGCCAGATCTTGTACTTCTGTGAATTGACCTCCGCCTTGTCCAGCCGCGCCACGCCTTTCGAGATGCTCGCCTTGATCTCGGCGCCGTCTATCGGCAGCGAGCCGTCGGCGACGTCGTCGAGCGCGAAGAATCCGCCCTGTTCGTTGCGCTTGAGGAAGGCGGGCAGGTTGAGCCCGTTGAGCGAGCCGGGTCCGAACGTTGCCGAGAAGGATCCGTCGGCATTCTCGAAGATCGAGTCCCAGGCCTTGCCCGGCCCCTTGAGGATGACCGAGACGGTGCCGGTGCCGGCGGGCACCAGTCGCGTCATCCCCGCCGCGGTGGCGAAGGCGCCGGTATCGACATCCGACGCCAGGAGCCGCATCTCGACCTGGGTGCCGTCCGGCTTGCGGTCGAAACGCAGGCTGCTCTGGATGTTGCCGTTGAAGGCAGACGCGTCGGAAATGTCGAAGACGGCAAGTCCGTTCTTGACCTGCGCGGTCGCGGCGACGTCGGCCAGCTGTACCGGGCCGGCAGTGGCGTGCGCCGCCGACAGCCTGAGATCGAGGTTGATCTTGTCGGCGAAGCTGGTGTCGATCTCGCCGGGACCCGCTTGGCCGGCCGGAGCGATCGGCGTGAAGGCGGAAAGGAACGATCGAAGATCGAGCGTGTCGAAGGCGAGCGTTCCGGAAATGACGGGCAGCGCCTCGCTGAACGAAAAGTCCAGCGCTCCCATGCCGGGATTGTTGTCCAGCGCTACCGTCGTGTTCTCGAATTTCGCCCGTCCGGCCGACGCCGCCACCTTGCTCGTGACCGAGACGGAGCCGATCGCGGCGCCGGGCGCGATGCCTGCCTGCGACCATTCGAGCAGGCGCCTCAGCGACGGAGCGGCGAATTTCGCCTGACCGTCCAGATAGGCGTTCTCCGACATCGAGGCGACGCCGTCGAAGGAAAGCGTGGCGGGCGCCGCCTTGAAGGCGAACGTGACGGGCGCGACGCCTCCGGCAAACAGCACCAGCGGCCTCGCCGAGGAAAAATCGATCTGAACGCTCTCGCCGCGCCAGATGCCGGTCGCCGTGAGCGTGGCTTCGCTGTTCATCGCCGCCCAGTTCACCTGGCCGCTGAGGCTGCTCAGGATCTCGGTGTCCTTGCCGCCGGCCGAGGCCACGACACGGCCGTCGCGGAACTCGACGGTGCCGAACGGATCGGAAGGCAGTCTGCCGAGATCGGGCTTCTGCGGGTTCGCGGTGACCACGCCGCGCGCGGTGTCGATCGAGCGCGTGATGCGGCCGCCGGAGGGCAGCGGCGGCAGATAGAAGCCGCTTGCCGTGCGCTCGACCCTGATGGTCGGCCGCACCAGCCTCGCCGTCGAGAATTGGACGTCGCCCTGCAAGGCGGCCATGGCGGAGAGGTCGACCTCGACGCGCTCGGCTTCGACCACCGGCGGCGCGTCGGTCTCGGTCCATTGCGACAGCGTCACGTTGCTGAGGATTGCCCGGAACTTCGGCCACACCTCGATACGCGGCGAGCCGTCGATCGTGACCCGAAAACCGCTCCAGGCGCTCAATTCCCAGGCGATGCGGTCGCGCACGATGCGTGTCGAGGCAATCAGCGGCAAGGCGGCGACGGCGAGCGCGATGACCAGCACGGCAACGCCGATCATCCACACTCCGCGCCGGATCAAAGATGATGGCATTGCGCCCCGTTATGCTTCCATTGCCGACAAATCGCCCGACGGGTGTAACCGAGAGCTGACGCTTTTCAAGTCTTTATGGCCCTGCGATGGCATTTGCGCCCTATCCTTTGTCGGCGAATCCAACAAAATCTTGCTCTGCTGCGCTGCGGTATGCATAAGCGATAAACCCGTCCGGCCCGCAAACGCCACGCCGGTTTTGGGACAACGACGCAGGCGACATCAGGCTTAACTGCCGCGATCGCGACGCGCTTTGGGAGGAACGATGATGGCCGCCGACACCCCTTTGTGGACGCCGACGCAGGACCGGATCGCCTCCGCGCCCATGACCGCCTTCATGAAGGCGGCCGCAGCGAAGTCGGGAGAGGCTTTCTCCAGCTATGCGGAGCTCCATCGCTGGTCGATCGACGATCGCGAGGCGTTCTGGAGCCTGGTCTGGGATTTCTGCGGGCTTGTCGGCGACAAGGGCGAGCGCGGCCTCGTCGATGGCGAGAAGATGCCGGGCGCGGCCTTCTTTCCCGACGCGAAGCTCAATTTTGCCGAGAACCTCTTGAAGAAGACGGGTGGCAGCCTGGCCATCGTCTTCCGCGGCGAGGACAAGGTCGAGCGCCGGCTATCCTGGAACGAGCTTCATGCGCTCACCTCGCGCCTGCAGCAGCTCTTTGTGTCGCTCGGGGTCAGAGAGGGCGATCGCATCGCCGCGATGATGCCCAATATGCCCGAGACCGTCGCCGCCATGCTGGCGGCAAGCTCGATCGGCGCGGTCTGGTCTTCCTGCTCGCCCGATTTCGGCGAACAGGGCGTGCTCGACCGTTTCGGCCAGATCGAGCCGGTCGTCTTCATCGCCCCCGACGGCTATTGGTACAACGGCAAGGCGATCGAGGTCGCCGACAAGGTCCGGGCGGTGGCAGCGAAGCTGACAACCCTGCGCAAGGTGCTGGTCGTCGACTATCTCGGCACGTCCTCCGATGTCGCCGCCACCATCGACGAGGCAGCGGCGCTTGAAGAAGCGCTCTCGCCCTACGCAGTCAAGCCGCTCGCCTTCGAGCGGCTGCCGTTTTCGCACCCGCTCTACATCCTTTTCTCCTCCGGCACGACCGGCATTCCGAAATGCATCGTGCATTCGGCCGGCGGCACGCTGATCCAGCACGTCAAGGAACAGCGCCTGCATGCCGGGCTGCTCGACGGCGACCTTTTCTTCTACTTCACCACATGCGGCTGGATGATGTGGAACTGGCTGGTCTCGGGCCTCGCCTCGGGCGCGACCTTGCTGCTCTACGACGGCTCGCCCTTCTATCCCGACGGCAATGCGCTGTTCGATTTCGCCGACGCCGAGAAGATGACCTATTTCGGCACCTCGGCGAAGTTCATCGATTCCGTGCGCAAGGCGGGGCTGAAGCCCATCGAGAGCCACGACCTCGAAAGCGTGCGCACCATCTCCTCTACCGGCTCGCCGCTGTCGCCGGAGGATTTCCGCTTCGTCTATGAGGGCATCAAGAAGGACGTGCACCTGGCCTCGATTTCCGGCGGCACCGACATCGTCTCCTGCTTCGTGCTCGGCGTTCCGACAGAGCCGGTCTGGACCGGCGAGATCCAGGGACCGGGCCTTGGCCTGGCGGTCGACGTCTGGGACGACGACGGCAAGCCGGTCAGGCAGGAGAAGGGCGAGCTCGTCTGCACCAAGGCGTTCCCGTCGATGCCGATCGGCTTCTGGAACGACCCGGAAGGCAAGAAATATCGCGCCGCCTATTTCGAGCGTTTCGACAATGTCTGGTGCCATGGCGACTTCGCCGAGTGGACGGCGCATGGCGGCATGATCATCCATGGTCGCTCCGACGCCACGCTCAATCCCGGCGGAGTGAGGATAGGCACCGCCGAAATCTACAACCAGGTCGAGCAGATGCCGGAGATCCTGGAGGCGCTCTGCATCGGCCAGGATTTCGACAATGACGTGCGCGTCGTGCTGTTCGTGCGGCTGGCCGCCGGCGTCGCCCTCGATGAGGATCTGGAAAAGCGCATCCGTGCCAGGATCCGCACCGGCGCCAGCCCGCGCCACGTGCCGGCCAAGATCGTTGCCGTCACCGATATCCCGCGCACCAAATCGGGCAAGATCACCGAGCTCGCCGTGCGCGACATGGTCCACGGCCGCGCCGTCAAGAACAAGGAAGCGCTCGCCAATCCCGAGGCGCTGGAGCTGTTCAAGAACCTGCCGCAGCTGGCGGATTAGGTCCAGATTGTAGTGTTTCCCAGCAAAGATTGCGGTTTGCTGGCAACGTTCGAGATTGGCCGAAACGACTATCCCCGTCGTCATCCTAGGGTCTGCGCTCGTCGCTTCGCTCCTGCTTCGCCCAAGGATGACGACGACGCGAGGGCTTCGGCTAATTGCCAAGCCATGCAATATGTCAGGCCGTCAAACTCCCTAGGCATGGTTAAAAAATTGTGTCGGTCGAATTTACCTAGATTTCACGAGTGGTACACATTCGTAAATTTTTTCGGCCCCCGGTAAGGACTTGTTAAGGGACGGCGCCGATAGTCGCGTGTAACTTGAGGGAGAAATCCCGTTCCTCGTCCCCTGAGGATCAGATTCGCTCAAGTCCCCGTTGTGACAGCAATCCCATTTCAAGGCGTCCATTGGACGCCTTTTTTCTTTCCTGGCCTGGATCGCAGAGTAGTTTGGTTTTACGCAATTCCGGAAGGAAAGCCGCTACGCACTTTTCCTGGAATTGCTCTGGCCGAAAACGCGGTTATTCGGCCAGCACGCGCGTCGAAGGGAAGGCGATCTCGACCAGCGTGCCTTCGCCGGGCGTCGAGGTGATGGTGAAGCGCGCGCGGTTCGCCTCCACCATCGCCTTGGTCAGCGGCAGTCCAAGGCCGGTGCCGTCGCCGCGGCCGCGTTTCAGCGCATTGATCTGCTTGAATGGCTTCAGCGCCTGCTCGATTTCGGCCTGCGTCATGCCGATGCCGGTGTCGCGCACCCGCATGACGACGTCGCCGGAGGCCTCGTAAGCGGTGGAGACGATCACTTGTCCGCCGGCCTGCGTGTAGCGGATGGCATTGGACAGGATGTTGAGGGCGATCTGGCGCACGCTTCTCAGGTCCGCCACCACTTCCGGCAGCCGCGAGGCGAAGCTGGAGCGGATGATGACGCGTTCGCGGTTGGCCTGCGGCTGCATCATCGCCACCGTTTCGGCCAGCGTGTCGTTGAGCGACACCGCTTCGTACGCCATCTCCTGCTGGCCGGCCTCGATCTTGGAGATGTCCAGGAGATCGTTGACGAGGTCGAGCACGTGATTGCCCGAACGGTTGATGTCGCGCAGATAGTCGCGGTAGCGGTCGTTGGCGACCGGACCGAACTTCTCGTCCACCATCAGTTCCGAAAAGCCGATGATGGCGTTGAGCGGCGTGCGGATCTCGTGGCTGATGCGGGCGAGGAAATCCGTCTTCTGCGAAGAAGCGCGCTCTGCCACGGCGCGCGCCTGGGTGAGGTCCTCCTCGGCACGCTTCCACTGGGTGATGTCGCGCACGACGGCACAGAAGCCGCTGTCGTTGGGCAGCCTGCCGATGGTCATGAACAGCGGGATGAAGCGCCCTTGCGCCTCGCGGCCGATGACCTCGCGGCCGTCGTTGAGCAGACTTGCCACACCCGGCTCGGAAAGGCCGGCGAGATAGTCGCGCGCCGCGCGCTGGCTCTCGATGGCGAACAGCGAAGCGAAGGGCTTGCCGGCGATCTCGTCGCTGTCGAAGCCGAACAGGGCTTCGGCCGGACGGCTGATCGAGCGGATATTGCCGTCGCGGCCGATCAGCACCACGCCGTCGGTGGCGGTGTCGATGATGGTGCGCATTTCGGCGATGCGCGACTTGAGCTCGGAAACGTCCGGCTGTTGGCTCGGCTCGTCGTTCGCCGCGCCGAAGTGCGCCGCCGGCGCTTCGTCCTCGCCGGAGCGGCGCACCACCAGCATCAGCGCCTTGCCGTCGCCCCACGGCACGGAGCGCAGGAGCGCATCGATCGGGAATTCCTGGCCCTGGCGGGTCGTGAGCTTCAGCGAACGGTCGCTTTCGGCGGCCTCGCCGTCGTCGGCGTAGTGGTCGGCGAACAGCGCGCCAAGCCCGCCGGCATCGGTAAGGTCCTCAAGCGCGTCATAGCCAGTGAGTTCGAGGAAGGCGTCATTGGCGTAATGCAGCACATCGCCGGAATGGATGAGCAGCGGCACCGGCAGCCTGGCGACGATGGAGGTGTCCGGCGCCCTCGCTTCCTCTCCGGTGGAGAAGGCCGATGGCACGAAGCCTTCGAGCTTGAGCGGCGGCACCGTGAGGCGCGGCCGTTCCGGAGGCGTCGCTTTCGCTTCGCCGGGCTGTTCAGCTGCGGGTAGGGCGCCGTCGGGTCCGGCCCAGTCCTCGCTGTCTTCCGCATCGCGAAAGTCGTCGGCCGTCATGCTGTCGTCGTCAGCGCCGGCGTTAGAGGCCGCGGCCGGCCGTTCAGTCCTCGGCTCAGCCGCCTTTTCCGTCGCTGCGGTCTGGCGGGTTTCGGAACCCGGCGCTTCATCGGCGGCTTTCTCGCGTCCGGCATAGTCGAGCAGCGAACCGGACGCGGGTGAGGCTTCCTCGCCGGTTGCCTCGGAAGCATCGTCGGTGCCGTCGAGCCGAGCCAGATCCTTTTGATCTTCCGCCTCGGTCTGTGCCTCGGCCGTCTCATCGGCATCGGCCTCTGGCTGGTTATCTTCCTGCGCGGCGGGCTCATGGCTGGTCGCGACAGGCGCCGCCAGATCGGATTCGCCGGTCTTCCTCTCACCGGTCGTCGGTTGTTCGGCCGCTGGGCCGGCGGTGGTTGCATCGGGCCGCTTTTCAACTTCAGCCGTCAGCGGCTCGGCCGGGCCGGCACTGTCCTTCCGCAGCCGCTCGCCGATCTCGCGAAAGGCGCTGCGCTCCAGGATCGACAGGCCCCTTTCATGTCCCGGCTTGTCGCTTCCTGGCGTGTCAGGTCCTGGCTGCTTGTCGTTGGCCGGCTGCCTGTGCTCGGCCAGCCGGATCACCTTGTCCGCATAGCGCCGCTCCGGCTTCGGCACGATGGCCAGCGCGGGCACCTCGCCCTGGAACGGGTCGGCAGACTTCGGCGGCTCCGCCGCCGGCTGCTCGGCGGCGGGTTCGGCTTCGGCTGGCGCGGTGCCATTGGGTACGAGCGCCATGCCCAGCGCTTCCGGATCGACGACGG
This sequence comes from Mesorhizobium sp., assembly GCA_004963905.1. Taxonomy (GTDB): domain Bacteria; phylum Pseudomonadota; class Alphaproteobacteria; order Rhizobiales; family Rhizobiaceae; genus Mesorhizobium. Next base: position 173,079 of record SUGL01000002.1, on the reverse strand, counting down.
CGTCGGCGCTGCGCGCGACGCCGAAGCCGCGGAAGCCCTCGAAGGCGCGGCTGCGGCCATAGACGGGCAGCGCCGCAAGATCGACGGGGATCTTCAGGTCCGTGCCCGCCACCGGCCAAAGCACCGAGCGTCCCGACCAGGTATCGCGCCGCTCGAGCAGGGTGGCGATCTCGCCCGATGCGTCGAGCCCGAAAGTCGTGGCGACATCCTTGAAGCGGCGGCCGATCACATCCGCGGCCGGCTTGCCGACGATGTCGGCGAATTCCGGCGACAGCGCGCTGAATTTGCCCTCGGCGTCGGTGCGCCAGACGAAACGCAGCGGCGACGCCGAACGGTCGATGTTGCGAGCCGCGGCCGGCCCTGCCTGAGCGGCGGTTTCGGCGGCATCCCGGCGGCTTTCAGCGACGGTACCCGTCGGTTCGACCCGCGCCGGTGCTTCCTGCTCAGGCACATCGTCGCCGCCGGCGTTGAAATACCAGTGGTCGTGCTGCGCGGGGCCGGCATCGACAGTCCGTTTGCCTGCCTTGGTGGCATCCGGCGCGTCGGCCGTGGTCTCTTGCGTTGGCCGGGCGTGATCAGCGGGTCCCGCAAAGGTTGCAACCGCCTCTCCACCCGCGGTCGCAGCCGGGGGCGAGATATCGTGCTCTCGGACCGACTCGGCTTCGGCGGCGATGCTCTTGTCTTCGGGGGCGGCGGACGCGCTTTCCGGCGCCGCGGCCCGATCGTCGCCAGGCCGGTCGTCCTGCTGGCCGTCGAGCTGGTCCTCGTCGATCACCACCAGGAGATGGCGCTGGTCGGTAAGCCGCGCGAAGCCGGCCGGGTAGGAGGTGCTTGCGCCGGGAACAAGGCGCTTGACGACGCGGTCTCCGGCACTTGCCACGTCCGCGACAAGGGCAGCCAGGGTTTCCGGCTTGATGCCAAGCGCCGCGAAGCCTTCCGAAGCCGCCTCGACATGACCGCGGGCGTCGACGAAGGCGATGAAATGTCCGGCCTCGGTGAAGCCGCCGATGGCGCGGCTGGCGATTTCGGCGGTACTGCGCGAACCGGTCTGTGCCGCTGGTATCGCCAGCAGGATCGCCTTTTCCCCGTCCGGCATCGTCACCGTGCTGGCGAGCAAGCCGATGGCGCGGCTCACCATGCCGGTCGCCAGCCTCACTGTGATGGTGCGGTCGCTGCCGATGTCCGGAAAGCCGCTTGTCGCCATGATCTGCCGCCTGGCGATCAGCGGCAGCCGCGCCGAGGCGCCGATGATGGCCTCGATATCAGGATAGCCGAACACCGCGGCGCCGGGACCATTGGCCCAGATCACCTGCTCGAGGTCGGCCGACAATATGGCAAGCGCGTCTCCGGCGGCGAAGCGCTGGCGCACCGCATCGAGCACGGCGACATCGAGGAAGGAGTAGTTTTCAGGCGGCATGCGCTGGCGAACCCTCCGCAAGCGGGCATTTCGGTTAACGCTTTGTTAATAAAAGCGTACGGGGCGAAGGTCCACAAGCCATGCCGTGCATCGGCCGAAATCTCTGGGCTCGTGGTTAACGGCTTGGCGATTTTTATGGTGCGCTGCAACAAAGATGTTGCAATGCACAAAATTTGCCTTTATATTGCCATTATACATGAACGAGACGGCTTTCTGTCAAAGCCGCTACCCCTGAAAGGTTGGAAAATGTCCAAGACCACCGCCAAGACCGCTGAGACCATCGAAAACGTCGAATTCCCGAGCTTCGACGCTTCCAAGGCCACCGACCAGATCCGCGCTTTCGCCGAGAAGGGCGTCGAGCAGTCGAAAGAGGCCTATGCCAAGTTGAAGAACGGCGCCGAGGAGACCCAGAAGGTTCTGGAGTCGACCTACGAGACCGCCAAGACCGTTTCCAGCGACCTGTCGCTCAAGTCCATCGCCATCCTGCGCGCCAACGCCGAGGCCAGCTTCTCGCATCTCGAAGCCCTGGTCGGCGCCAAGACGCTTTCCGAGGTCGTCGAGCTGCAGACCTCCTTCCTGCGCAAGCGCGTCGAGATGGCCATCGAGCAGGCCAAGGACTTCCAGACCGTCGCTTCCAAGGCCGTCGAGGACGTCTCCAAGCCGGTCAAGACCGCTTTCGAGAAGGCGATCAAGGACGTCAAGGCGGCCTGATACGCGCTACGAACTGCATCAAAACGTCGCATTTTGTCAGACAAATAGATGTGCGATGGATTGAGCAGATGAATACCCGGGGAGTGAAACCTCCTCCCTTCGCTCTCCGGGGTGACCAGCCAGCTCCTCCTCCCGCTGGCTCGTAACAGGAAAAGGCCGGCACCTCCTCCCGCCGGCCTTTTCTTTTGCCCGGCTAGACGGGTGCCGGTTCGCCGAACCGATCTTTGCCTTATCAAAGGCCTTGAATTAGACTCCGTTAGCCCGTAAGGGACGCATCGCCGACGACAGAGCGGACGCGGAGAATGATTTCTTCGCGATTGCGCTCAAGCGGACGTGCCGTTGTAGCTCAGTTGGTTAGAGCACCAGATTGTGGATCTGGGGGTCGCTGGTTCGAGCCCAGCCAACGGTACCATCGCCTTCTCGCGCAAGCGGCTGATTTTACTTGGTAAAAATCTAAAATTGGACTTCATTCCTTGCTCTTGTGCGATTTTGTGTCACCAATTGTGATACAAATGGCAGCTACGAGCCATGGGACAAAGGGGTGAAGAGGAAGATCCTGACCGCTACCTCCACCTGAGGGGCAATCATTTCCATTACCGACGTCGAGTCCCACCGAGGTCAGGGGGCCTTGATGATCGCGGTCAATTCGTTCGTCGATCGCTCGACACGATGGACAGATCAAAAGCTAGAACCGCGCGCGACCTCCACGAGGCAGCGGATAACGGGCTCGGGGCGGCGTTGCGGCTGGGAGAAAATCCCCAGGCCGCCCAGGCCCGATACAAGCTCGCTGTGAAGCGAGCAGAATCGCTCGGGTTCGTCTAAGCGACGAGGGCAGACGCGGTTCCACCTACGCAGCCAGTGGGCTAGAACTGAGCTCATGGTGGACGCCAAATACTCCTTCGGTTCGTTCGTTCTTGACCCGCTGACTGGCATCCTGAAGCGGGATGGCGAGCCCCTGTCCATAGGGCAACGCGGCGCGGCGCTGCTTACTGCTCTAATCGAGGCTCGCGGCGAGCCGGTCTCCAAGGATACACTATTTGAGCGCGGATGGCCGGGCCTGACGGTCGAAGAAGCCAACCTTTCAGTCCAGATTGCAGCGCTTCGCAAGGTTCTGGGCCGCACGGAGAACGGGGCGGAATGGATCGCGACGGTTCCTCGGTTCGGGTACCGCTTCCTGCGAACGCTCGCGCGCGGTGACGACTATCTTTCGGAGCCGAAACGCCCTGTCATTGCAGTGCTTCCTTTTAGAGACCCATCTGGAGCCGGCGATTCAGCTTATTTCGCGGAGGGAGTCGTCGAGGGAATTGTCGCCGCCTTGTCCCGCTTCCGAGGGTTCTCCGTCACATCCTCACTCACATCCGCTGCAGCTTTGGCGCGCAACTCCTCGACGGGGGACATCGCAGCGACACTCGGAGTCCGGTACCTCCTCCAAGGCTCCGTGCTTCGTTCGGGCGAACGGGTTCGTGTCAGTGCACACTTGCTCGATGCGCCCAATGCCACTCAGCTCTGGGCTGAGCGCTTCGAGGGGGTCGTTGCCGACCTCTTCGACCTGGAGGATCGGGTCACCGAGGCGATCGTAGGCCTCGTCGAGCCCGCCATCAGTCGGGCGGAAATCGAGCGCGCTCGGCGAAAGCGACCAGAGAGTCTGGATGCCTATGACCTATACCTGCGAGCACTTCCACTCTTTCGAACCGTTGAGCCCTCGGCACGCGCCGAGGCAATTCGCTTGCTTGAACAATGTGTGAGGCTCGATCCAGATTTTGCTGCCGGCCTGGCGCAAGCGGCATGGGCTTATGAGCGACAAGACACATTTGGAAGAGGCATGAGCGACACTGAACGAAGACGTTCGCTCGAACTTGCCGAACGTGCCGCCGAATTGGGACATGATGATCCGCAAGTCGTCGCCATTTCGGCTTTGATCCTCATTATCATCGGCGGTCAGCGTGAGCGCGGCCTTGCAATGCTTGCGGAGGCTCGCCTCGCCAACCCGAATAACCCAACCGTGCTATCGCTCTTCGCCTTCTGTAATGTGCTGGTAGGTGACCTGGAACTGGGAAGGCAAACGTTCTTGAAGGCGTATGAGATTTCTCCTGCGGCCCTGGTAAACTACGAAATCCTCCTAGGTATCAGCTGCTCCCATATTTTCAGCAAGGAGTTTGAGGCCGGTGTCGAATGGGCGCTTAGGAGCATCGCCGCCAATGGGGAGTGGCTGGCGTCCTGGTACACTTTGGCGGCTGCTTACGGGCACCTTGGCCAAGTTGAGAAAGCCAAACAAGCAGTCGAAAGAGTTTTGGCCCTCGCTCCCTATCTGCGCATGTCGCATTTCGAAAGGCTAGATCGGCGCCCCAATCACGAGCGCTATCGCATTCTTGCCGACGGGCTTCGCAGGGCAGGCCTGCCGGACTGAGCGCTCGTGGATTTTCGAGAGATTTTGGCGGTCTTTTGGGACACAAACCGCCGCATGAGTCGAGACTGCCGCTGTCGCTGATCGCCAGGAGGTGGTTATGTCTCAAGCCATTGGAATATCTAGTAGTTCGCTCTTGCGCGCCGTATCTCGGTTTCTCGGTGCAGTTAGGCACTTAATGCCCAAGTGGCGGCCTCCAGTGCAAACCGAGCTCCCTTCGACAATGACCATAGTCGAATGGGCTGATCTTCCGACCTGGCATCCCGCGTCCCCTGAGGATTAGGGGCGGGCTACCCAGAGCCTTGGCCGGCGGGCGGGCGCTGGCATGAAAACTGCCGAAAGCCCATCCGCGGCGATGGCGGGCGCGAGCAGCCATTCTCTGGAGAGCTTTGCAGTATCTACCCGCCGCGTGGAGAGCGGAGACATGCCATGAAGACGACAGTTGCCGCGTATGGTCTAAAAGCCGGTGAGGGCGAGCGGCTGCATTTCAGCGGCGCTGATTTCCTCATCAAGGCATCCGCCGATACCACCGGCGGCGCCTTTTCGATTGTGGAGGAGATCGATCCCCTGGATACGCCCCTTCATTGCCATGCGAATGAGGACGAGCTTTTTTACGTGATTCAGGGCGAGCATGTCTTCCGTTGCGGTGACCGGGATTTTCAGGTGGGGCCGGGTGGAACAGTGTTCGCGCCGCGGGGCGTTCCGCATGCCCATCGGCGTATCGTGCCGCGCACCGGTCGTTTCCTGACGATAACGTCGCCGGCGGGGTTTGAGCGTTTCTTTCGGGACCTTTCGCAGGCTGAGGCAAGCGGTGCATCGATGCCCGAGATCTATGCGGCAATGTCGCGCAAGTACGGCATAAAGTGGCTGAAGGGCTAAGGGGCGGGTGATGGCTGCATCGCCTATTCGATGTACGTCGGAAGGCTCAAGGCGCAAAAAGACGCTGGCAAACCAGCTTCCGAGTGAGTCTCGGTGACGCCTATAAGAGCGGGCCTTGCTCTTGATGGAAAGCAACCTCCAGGAGAAGGTGTCGATCACCGAGATCGCAAGCCGCCTGAATTGCTCGCGGCGCCAGCTCGAGCGTCGTTTCGGGGTGGAACTCCGCATCAGCCCGATGGCGGCCTGTCTGGCGCTGCGAGTGCATTATGCGAAGTCGCTTCTCCATGCGCTACCTTGGCTTCTCCAAGTGGTTTGTCTTGCGCCACGCCTCGTACTCCCCGCGGGCATCGTCATGCAGCGGATAATAGCGTTGCAACGGCGCGCCCTGCATCAGCTTCTCCCGCGAGAACTCTTCCCAGTCATGATGCTTCTGCGCGTCTTCGATCACCTGCGGGGCCATCGAGACTGGAACCACCACCACCCCGTCATCGTCGGCGACGATGATGTCGCCGGGGATCACCGTGACGCCGCCGCAGGCAATCGGAACGTTGACGGCGTTCGGATAGATGCTGGTTTGCACATGGTAGTTCGGCGTCCAGCCGCGCAACCAGAGGGGCAGATCGAGCTTCTCGACATTGGGCCGGTCGCGCATGCATCCGTCGATGACGATGCCCGCGCCGCCTCTGCCCTTGAAATAGGTCGACATCATATCGCCGAAGACGCCGGAGCTCATGTCGCCGCGCGCGTCGACCACGACCACGTCGCCCTCCTGCGCGTGATAGAGCACATGCCGGTGCAGTTGCGTCTCTGGGTCGGCATATTCTCCCTCGGTGAAGAGATCCGGCCGCTGCGGCATGAACTGCAGCGTCAGTGCCGGCCCCACGATCGACTTGCCGTGGTTCTGCGCCACCGGACCGACCATGTGCGGATTGCGAAAGCCCATATGGCCGAGCGTGCCGGCAACCGTCGCGGCGCCGATCTCCTTCAGCGCCTCGATCAGGTCCTTGGGCGGCCGGGTGATGTCGGGGGTATGCGTCATTGTCGGACTCCGGATGAGATGGAACTACCAGTTCGTGACGGAACCGTCGCGGCGCTTGAGGTGAGGCGCCTCCCAGAAGCGGAAACTCTGCGCCTGGATTGCTGCTTCGTTGATCTCGACACCCAGCCCCGGCAGATCGCTGACCGGATAGTCTGTGCCGTCGAGCCGTGGTTGCACGGGGAAGAACTCGGAATTGTCGAAGCCCAGCTCTCTTTCCGGCGCCCTGGTCTCCAGCCAGGCGAAGTTGGACACCGCCGCGCCGAGATGCATCGTCGCGGCCGTGCACACCGGGCCAAGGGGATTGTGCGGCATCAGGTCCACATAATGCGCCTCGCTCCAGCCCGCGACCTTCATCGCCTCCGTAAGTCCGCCGACATTGCAGACATCGAGCCGGTTGAACTGATGGATGCCGCGCTCGATGTAGGGCATGAACTGCCACTTGCTGGCGAATTCCTCGCCGATGGCAAAGGGGATGTCGGTCATCGTACGAAGAGACTCGTAGGCCTCCGGCGTCTCGTCGCGTATCGGCTCCTCGAGGAAATCGAGCACGCCGCGGCCGAGTTTGTTGCAGAAGCTCGCCGCCTCGGCCACCGACAGCCGATGATGATAGTCGATGCCGAGGACGGCGTCGTCGCCAAGCGCTTCGCGCGCCTTGTTCAGCATGGCCGCGGTGGCGCCTATCGACTCGCGCGGCTCGAAGATGCCCGTGCTGCTTTGCCCGACCGGGAAGAAGCGAATCGCCTGCCACCCCTGTTCGCGCAGTTCGCGGGCCCGTTCGATGGCTGCATCGCCCTCGGCCTCGTCTCCGGTCGAGGCGAAGGTCGGGATGCGGTCGCGCTGCTTGCCGCCGAGCAGCTCGTAGACCGGCACCCCCAGCGCCTTGCCCTTGATGTCGTGGAGGGCGATGTCGATGGCCGAAATCGCCGCCTGCAGGACCCGCCCGCCTTCGAAATACTGGCTGCGATAGAGCTCTTGCCAGATCCGGCCGATCTGCATCGCGTCGCGGCCCATGAGAAATTCGCGATAGTGCTCGAGCGCGCCGGCCACAGCCTTCTCGCGGCCGCTCAAGCCGCTTTCGCCCCAGCCGAAGATGCCCTGGTCGGTCTCGACCTTGACGAGCATCTGGTTGCGGGTTCCCACCCACACGGGATAAGGCTTGATCGCGGTGATCTTGAGCTTCGTCGTCATTCCCGCCTTGTTCCACACGCGTCCGCCGCGTCAATTCGCCCTGAGAGCCATTTCAGTTTCGCCGTCGAACAGGTGCATGCGCTCCTGGTCGAACTCGAGCCAGATCTGCTCGTCGGGTGTGACGGCGATGTTGGGTGACACGCTGATATTGACGATGGCGCCGGAGAGGAACGCCTGCACGAAGGTCAGGTCTCCGGTTGGTTCCACCGTATAGGCCTTGGCCGGAATGGCGCCGGGGATCGCGCTCTTGTGCAGCTTGATCGTCGAATGGCGCGCACCCAGCACGACCTTCCGGGTGGTCGCCGCCTGGACCTTGCGCGCGTTGGGTTGCGACAGCGCGAGGCTCCAGCCTTCCGCGCTCGTCAGAACGGTATCGCCGTTTGCCGTGGATGCCTCCAGCGGAATAAGGCTCATTGCCGGGCTGCCCACGAAGCTTGCGACGAACATGTTGACGGGATGGGCGAAAACCTGCGCCGGCGAATCGTATTGCTGCAGGTAGCCGCCGTTCATCACGGCCATCCTGTCCGCCATGGTCACGGCCTCGAGCTGATCGTGCGTCACATAGATGATCGTCGCCTTGAGGTCCTGGTGGAACCGTTTGATCTCGGACCGCATCTGCACCCGCAGCTTCGCGTCGAGATTGGAAAGCGGTTCGTCCATCAGGAACACCGCCGGATCCCGAACGAGGGCGCGGCCGAGCGCCACGCGCTGCTGCTGCCCGCCCGAAAGTTCGCGCGGCTTGCGCTCGAGCAGCTGCGTCATGTCGAGAACGCGCGCCGCTTCCCTGACCTTCTTGTCGATCTCGTCCTTGGGCAGCTTGCGCATCTGCAGCGGGAAGGCGAGGTTCATATAGACCGACTTTTGCGGATAGAGCGCATAGTTCTGGAACACCATGGCGATGTCCCGGTCCTTGGGGTCGAGGTCGTTGACCACCCGGTCGCCGATGAAGATGTCGCCCGATGTGATCGGGGTCAGGCCCGCGACGAGATTGAGCGTGGTCGTCTTGCCGCAGCCTGACGGGCCGACGAGCGCGACGAACTCGCCGTCATTGACCGTCAGCGAAACCTCGTTGACGGCTTTGAAGCCGCCATAGGTCTTGACGAGATCTTTGAGGACCACGTGGGCCATATATGCAGCTCCCTAGTGCTTGACCGCGCCTTCTGTAAGGGCGCGTACGAAGTATCGTTGCAGGACGAGGAACAGCACCACGACGGGCACGCTCATCATGAAGCTGGCCGCCATCAGGCCTGGAAAGTCCGTCGTATTTTCCGAGAAGAAGCGCTGGATGCCGACCGGCAGCGTCAGTTGTTCGTTCTTGGAGAGGAAGGTGTAGGCGTAGATGTATTCGTTCCACGCGCCGATGAAGGAATAGATCGCCGTGGCGATGATACCCGGCGCCGAGAGCGGCATCACGATCAGGAGGAAGGCCTGGAACCGCGTCGCTCCGTCAATGCGCGCCGCCTGCTCGAGCTGCACCGGGATGTTGTCGTAGAAGCCCTTGAGCAGCCAGATCGCCAGCGGCAGTCCGAAGGTGAGGTAGGTGAGAATGAGCGATCCATGCGTGTTCACCAGCCCGATCGCCCGCATCAGGACGAAGAGCGGCACGAGAAAGATCACCGCCGGGAACATGTTGCGCAGCAATACCGCGAAGAACAGGAAGTTCCGGCCCGGGAAGGTGAAGCGTGAGAACGCGTAGGCCGCGGGAACCGCCACGATCACCGAAAGGATCGTCGTGGCGGTCGAGACGAAAAGGCTGTTCCAGAAGAAGCGGAGGAAGTCCTGGCCGACGCTGTTCTGCGGATCGAGCAGCTTCTGGTAACTGGCGAGGGTCGGCTGGTCGGGCCACCATTGCGGCGGGAATTGCATCGCTGCGAAGCCCGACTTGATCGAGGTGAGCAGCATCCAGATCATCGGCAACGCAGTGTAGAGCAGCATGAACACCAGGAAGATGCGCCCGCCCCACCGCCATCCGTCGATGCGCATGCGGCGACGGGTCCGGTCTCGAGGAGCTGTCTCGGCAATCGTGCTCATGCGCCGCGATCCTTCCGCTCGTTGCCGCTCAGCGCACGGACGTAGAAGTAGCCGAGCGTCATCAGGATGAGGAACAGAAGCACCGAATAGGCCGATGCCACTCCCCAGCGTTGGCGGCCGAAGGCGAGCTCGTAAATGTGGGTGATCCAGATATGCGATGCGTTCGACGGCCCACCGCCGGTCATGATCCACGGGATGATGAAGGAATTGAAGTTGGCCACGGCCAGCAGCAGGATCGTCACCGTCGAGACGTTCCTCAAATGCGGGAAAGTCACGTGCCAGAAGCGCTGCCATGCATTGGCCCCGTCGACTTTCGCGGCGCGCAGCAGCTGATCGGGGACCGTCTGCAGGCCGGCCATCATCATGATCATGGCAAACGGAAACTCGCGCCAGATATTGACGACGATCAGGGAGGGCAGCACCGTGCTGACGCTATCGATGAAATTGGGCGGCCGGTCGGCCAGTCCGAGGCGGACCAGGATCGCGCCGATTATCCCAAAGTCCGAATGGTAGATCCACTTCCAGATATAGGAGGCGGCGACCGCGCTGATGACCCAGGGAATAATCAGGATAGCGCGCAGGACGCCGCGGCCGACGAAGTCGCGGTGGAGCGCCAGCGCTGCGCCAAACCCCAGGACAAAGGAGAAGAAGGTGGACGCCAGCGTCCAGACAAGCGTGTTCCAGGTGACCCTCCAGAACACCTCACTTGTCAGGATGGCCGTGTAGTTGTCGAAGCCGACGAAGATCTTGTCCCGCAGCTGCAGGCCAGGCGGCGTATTGAAGAACGACAATTCGATTGTGTAGTAGATCGGGTAGGCGATGACGATCATCATCACGACGATCGCAGGGAGCACGTACGCGTAGTCGGCGCGATGCTCCCCAATCCTGCGCAACGCGCCCGGCCGGCCGGGTAGCAATCTTCGGCGAGCCTCGGTCCTGCTGTTCACGATCGTCACTTGTGGCGTGCCCTTGTTCTTCGGAACGAACCGGCTGCACGCTCGGCGCAGCCGGTCGGATCGCAGGTCAGGCTTGGACTAGAGTCCGCCGCCCATCAGGTCTTTTACCTTCTTGGCCGCGTCGTCCGCCGCTTGGTCGACGGTCATCGCGCCGGTCAGGGCATTCTGCAGCATGTCCGGAACGATGATGTTCATGATCTCGGGAGACTGCGGCAGGGCCGGGAACGGGATGCCGTATGGCAGCATCGACGTCGTGACATCGAGGAACTTGATGCTGTCCAGACGCTCCTTCATCCATTTGGTCTTGAAGCCGTTGAGGTTGCCTGGGTTCGAGCCGGCGTAAGCCATCTTCAGCGACCATTCGGGGCTGGTCCACATGCAGATGATCGCCTTTGCGGCCGGCTCGTCCACCTTGCCGCCCTCGACATATTCGGGCTTCAGGATGTGAATGTTCGAGCCGCCGAACACGACTGCGCGCTTGCCGTCCGGGCCGGTCGGAATGAGACCGTAGCGCATGTTGTCGATGACGGTCTGCGCCTTGTCCTTGTCGGTGCCCGTCGCCTTCTTCTGCAGATCGAGCATGACGTTGTAGTCGGACGGGTGCGAGATCATCATGCCGAGCTGACCGGCCAGGAACAGGGGCTGGTTGTCGGCCTGCTGGTTGGTCAGTGCCGAAACCGGAACCGACTTGTCGCGAACATACATGTCGTAGGAGGCCTGCAGCGCCGCCTTGCTCTGCGGGCTGTTGAGCTCGATCTCCTTATAGGTCGGGTTCGCCTTGGCTTCGTCGAAGACGCCGCCGCCATAGGCCCACAGCTGCGGCATGAAGCGGTAGGGCGTGTTGCCGGCATTCTTGCGGGCCACGAGGCCGTAGCCGGCAATGCCGAGCTTGTCGTGGATCTGCTTGGAATATTTGACGACGTCGTCCCAGGTTGCCGGGGGCTTGTTCGGATCGAGCCCCGCGCGCTTGAAGATGTCGGCGTTCCAGATGAACGCCATCGTCTCGTTGTTGGTCGGAATGCCGTAGGTCACGCCGTCCCAGGTCACCGCCTTCATGGCGCCGGGCCAGAAATCCTCGGTCGAATACCCGACGTCCTCAGGCTTGAGCGGCTGCAGATAGCCCTTCGAGGCGAACTCGGTGCCGCCCAGGATCTGCAGGCGCACCGCCATCGGCGCGGCATTGCCGAGGAGCGCTGTGCGGAACTTGTCCAGGAGGTCGTTGTAGGTGAGGGCCTGCTCCTCGAGCTGAATGTTCGGATAGGTCTTGCGGAAGGTTGCGAAGAAATCCTTGTAGTACTGGCGCAGAAGGTCGGGGTCGCCCTCGAACACGCCCTGATACCAGAAAGTCAGTCGCCCCTTGTAGTCGAGCGGGGTGACCTTGCCGCAATCGGCCGCCGTGTCAAAATCCTGTGTGCCCGCAATCGAGCGCACATATTCCGGCGACCACTTGCTCAGGTCCACCGGCGGCGCAGCCAGCGCCGGCGCCGACATCAACGATGCCATTAAAGCAGTGGACACAGTGCCGCGCAGGACGGCACCGCCGAGTGTGATCCTCGTCATAGGTATCCTCCAGGTTTCTCTCCCACGCCGCTTCGCTTCAAGGCAAGCGGTCCTTCCTCGTTCGACCGCGAGACACTGTTCTGTGTACCTCATCGGCCGTCTTGTACGTTTTCAGATCGTGAATTGTCTGTCAACGAGCTGGATCGTACATTGTTTATCGAAACTTTGCGTGATAATCGGACAGAGTGTGTATTAGCCTAGGGGAGCGGGCTTTGGCCGAAACAAGCGATTTTAAAGCGAAGCCACCTGCGGGGATTGATCCCATAGGGGCCTCCAGCGAGGGCGCCTCGCTTTATGAAACGATCAGGGAAGACATCATCGAGGGGCGGCTGGCCGCCAATGAACGGCTCGTGGTCAGCGATCTCGCCCGGCGTCACGGCACCTCGACCAATCCCGTGCGTGAGGCCTTGCAGCTGTTGCGCGGCGAGGGCTTCGTCATCTTTGCCCCCAACCGCGGGGCGCGCGTGCGACCCATAGATCAGGAATTTGTGCGCGATATCTATGAGATCGGCGTTCTGATCGAGCCGGCCCTGACGCGGTGGTTCGTGAACATGGCCACCGTCGAGGACATCGCCGAACTCGAACGTATCCAGGGCCTGATCGAAGAGAACAACTTCGCCGACGCATTCAGGCACAGCGAGCTCGATACCGCCTTCCACACCGTGATGTACCAGAAGCACTACAACCGCCATGCCGCCGAACTTTGGTGGAAGCATCGCGAAGTGCTGCGCGCCGTGAGCCGGCGCTTCGATTTCACCCTCGCGCGACGTGCCGCGATCATGCGCGAGCACCGCGAGCTCATCGCTCTCGTAAAGGCAGGAGATGCCGACAAGGCGGCCGAACTCGTCGCCCGCCATGTCGAGGGCTCCGGACGGCACATCCTCGAACACATGCGTGCCCGCAACGCCGCGCGAGCCGGATAGAACAGCCTAGAACATCGTCAGCCTGACCATTTCAGATAAAGGTAGTTGAGATGAAGATCACGAGTATCCGGCCATGGCTGATCAAGTCCGATGCTTCCTATTGGGGAGAGTATCTGTTCGTCGAAGTGACGACCGACGAGGGGGTGAGCGGCTGGGGAGAAATCACCACCACGACAAAGCTCGCCAATCGCGCGCTGTGCACCATCCTGCGGCAGATCGGCAACGCCGTGGCAGGCGAGGATCCGGCGCGGATCGAGCATCTCTGGCACAAGATTTTCCGCAGCTTCACCTATATGGGCAGCCGCGGCGCCGCCGTCGAATGCGTGAGCGCCATCGACATAGCCCTCTGGGACATCCGCGGCAAAGTCCTCGGCAAGCCGATCTACGAGCTGCTGGGCGGGCCAGTGCGCGATGAGATCGCCCTCTACACCCATCCCAACCAGGCCAAATTCACCAGCAAGGAGGCTGTGGTCCGCGAGATTCGAGATATCGTCGAGTCTGGACACACCGGGCTCAAGTTCGATCCTTTCCCCCATCAAGGCCCCAGCGTCGATGGCGTGGCCCGCGAACGGCGGGACGGCTATCTCGACGGCAGCATGACGCGCAAGGACGAGCGCGAAGCGGCCGAGCTGACGGCCCTGATCCGCGAAACGGCCGGACCCGATGTGGACATCCTCATCGATGCGCATGGCCGCTTCGACGTTCCCACCGCCATTCGCCTCTGTCGCAGCCTCGAGGAAGCGGGCCAGATCGACTGGTTCGAGGAGCCTTGCCCGCCCGAGAGCCTCAACGCGCTCAAGCAGGTGCGTGAGAAGGTCAGCGCCGCCATCTCGTGGGGCGAGCGCGGCCACACGAAATGGGATTTCGTGCCGGTGCTCGAGAACAAGCTCGCCGACTACATCATGCCCGACGTGACCTGGACCGGCGGCATCACCGAGCTCAAGAAGATTTCCGCCCTATGCGAAGCCTACTACGTCCCCGTCTCGCCGCATGACGCCGCGGGACCGATCAACGTGGTTGCGGGAGCGCAGGTGATGATGACGGTTCCCAACTTCTACAAACTCGAAACGTCGGAGTGGAATCTCTCCAAATACGATCATCTCATCGACAGACCGCTCGACGTTTCGAACGGCAGCCTCAAGCTGACGTCGAAGCCTGGTCTCGGCGTCGAGATGAACAGCGACTATCTGCAGGCCCACGAGATCGAGCTGGCCTAGCAACCCTCCATGCCCAGCAACAAGCCCCGCCAAACAGAACGAGGATAGGCCATGCCAAAAACCGATGGAGCCGACGAGGCCCTCAATCGGGTCAACACGAATTCCAGGCCGTCCGACCTTCGCATCACCGACATGCGGGTGGCCGAGATCGTCGGCGCGCCGTTCACCTCGGCGTTGCTCAAGATCTACACCAACCAGGGTATCGTCGGGCTTGGCGAGGTGCGCGACGGCGCCAGCGCCACCTATGCGCTGATGCTGAAGAGCCGGCTGCTTGGCGAGAACCCTTGCGACATCGACCGCCTGTTCCGCCGCATCAAGCAGTTCGGCGGGCACGGCCGCCAAGGCGGCGGCGTCTCCGCGGTCGAGATCGCGCTCTGGGATCTCGCCGGCAAGGCCTATGGCGTGCCCATCTACCAGATGCTCGGCGGCAAGTTTCGCGATCACGTGCGCGTCTACTGCGATACCGACGCGGAGAAGCCGAGCGGCACCGAGACCGGCAAGCGCCTCAAGGCGCGCATGGAGCGCGGCTTCACCTTCCTCAAGATGGACCTGGGCTTGATGCAGATCGCCCATATCCCGGGCGCCGTGGTCGCGCCCGCCGGCGCGCTCGAAGGGTTTCACGCCAATCCACGCGGCCGCGGTGGCGCGCTCGAGGAGCGTAAGGCACGCAACCTCGCCTACGATGCCCAGAACGTGCAGCACCCGTTCACGGGCCTGCATTTCACCGAAAAAGGGATCGACCTGCTCGAGCAGTATATCCACGAGGTTCGCGAGATCATCGGATACGAGATCCCGTTGGCCATCGATCATGTCGGCCACATCTCGCTGCAAGACGGCATACGCCTGTCGCGCCGTATCGAGAAATACGTGCCGGCCTGGCTCGAGGACGTGATTCCCTGGCAATACACCGACCAGTACCGGCGGTTGCAGGAAGCCACCACGGTGCCGATCTGCACGGGCGAGGACATCTACCTCAAGGAGGGCTTCGAGCCGCTGCTGAAGAGCGGCGGCCTCTCCGTCATCCACCCGGACCTGCTCACCAGCGGCGGCATTCTCGAGACCAAGAAGATCGGCGACATGGCGCAGGACCACGGCGTCGCCATGGCGATCCACATGGCCGAAAGTCCGATTGCCGCGATGGCCGCGGCGCATGTCGCGACCGCGACCGAGAACTTCATGGCGCTCGAATACCACTCCGCCGATGTCGACTGGTGGGACGACATCGTAACAGGTCTGCCCAAGCCGCTCGTCAAGGACGGCTTCATCACTGTCCCGGACAAGCCGGGCCTGGGGATCGACGATGTGGTCGACGAGGTGATCAGCCAGCATCTGCAGCCCGGTGTCACGGGGATATGGCAATCGACCGAGCATTGGGACAATGAATATAGCTGGGACCGGACCTGGAGTTAGCCCAGAGCCCGCCCTCATTCCCCAGGTTCACAGGGCCAACGACCGACCATTCGTGTCGACCTCTCCCAGGCGAAGGAAGAAACGGACGAAACCATGATCTACGAACTGCGTATCTATGACTGCCTGCCGGGCAGGCTGCCGGCTTTGCTCAAGCGCTTTTCCGAGCAAACGTTGGCCATCTGGGAGAGGCATGGCATCCGCCAAGCCGGGTTTTTCACCACGGCGATCGGCGAAAACAGCAATCGCCTCACCTATTTCCTCGCCTGGGAATCGCTCGCCGAGCGTGAGGCGAAATGGGCGGCTTTCGTCACCGATCCGGCATGGCACAGGGCCCGGGACGAGTCCGAGCGCGACGGGCAGATCGTTGCCAATATCAGCAGCCAGCTGCTCACGCCGACAGCTTTCTCGTCTGTGAAATAGGACTGCGCCATGAAGATCACCGACCTGCGCTGCGCCGTCATTGGCAAGCACCCCATCGTTCGCGTCGTTACCGACGAGGGTCTCTATGGCCTCGGCGAGGTCGAATACACAAAGACCTATCTCAAGCCCTTCGTGCTGCATTTCCGCGAGGCGCTGATCGGCGAGGACCCGACCGACGTCGAGCGCGTGATGCTGAAGATCCGCCAGCGCGGTTCGTTCAAGCCCTACGGCGCGGCGGTAAGCGCCATCGAGCATGCGCTGTGGGACATTGCCGGCAAGGCCGCGGGCGTGCCGGTCTACAAGCTGCTCGGCGGCAAGGTTCGCGACAAGGTGCGCGTCTACAACGGCTCGATCCGCCGCAAGCGCACGGGCGACCGGCCGGAGGATTATGCCGCTGACGTCAAATGGATGATGGACCAGCCGCAGAACTTCTTCATGATCAAGCAGGGAATCTCGTTCCACTCCAACATGAAGGACACGATAGAAGGCTTCCACTACGGCGTGACGCAGAAGAAGGCAGGCTATCACGGCGCCATGGATCAGGGCGTGATCAGCGAGCGCGGTTTCAATCACATGCTCGACTGCGTGGCGGCGATGAAGGAAGTGCTGGGCGACAAGGTCAGCCTGGCGCTCGACTGCGGCCCGGGCTGGATGCTGCCCGACGCGATCAAGTTCGCCCGCGCGGTCGAGAAATACAATCTGATGTGGCTCGAGGACATGCTGACCGGCGACTATGTGCCCTGGGTCAATCCACAGGCCTATCGGGAACTGACCACCTCCACCTCGACGCCGATCCACACCGGCGAGCAGATCTATCTGCGGCACAATTTCAAGGAGCTGATCGAGACGCAGGCGGTGCGCGTCATCGGCCCCGATCCTGCCGACATAGGCGGCATTGCCGAGCTCAAATGGGTCGCCGAGCACGCCTACATGCACTCGATCCTGATGGCGCCGCACGGTACCGCCAACGGCCTGCTCGGTCTCGGCGCGCTGATCAATGTCTGCGCCACCTTGCCGGCCAACTACATCGCTTTCGAGTACCCGAGCGCCTCCGACCCCTGGTGGGAGGATCTGGTGGTCGGCCTGCCGGCGCAGATCGTGAAGAACAGCATGGTGGATTTGCTGGAAGCGCCGGGGCTGGGACTCGATATCGACGCCGAAGCAGCCGGGAAGTATCTCAAGGAAGAGGATAAGGGCTTCTTCGACTGAACCTTCCTCCGCCTCCTGCCTGACGCAGGTCCCCGAAAGTGGGAACCGGTTTCGGGACAAAGACATGCGTAAGACCAAAACCCAAAGCGTACGGAGCGAATCTGAAAGATCGCGACACGCTTTGAGGCGCGGCCGGCATCGTCGCGGTCGACGGCTCCACTCGCTTTTCCTGCCGTATCCGAAGCTTTAAAATTGTACTGGGGTCCGTTACCGATCCTTAGGCATGGTTGAAACTGACCGGCGGCGTTAACGCCACGGTTGCGCTGCCTCTGCAATATTGCCGCCCGCACAAACATGCAAAACGCAAGGGTGGGGCCTCCATGATCGACCAGATTCGCTCGCTGCTCGAGCAGCATCCGATGATTCCGCTAAATTTCGGCGCGCTCGCCGACGACGCCAATCTCTACGATGCGGGGCTGACCTCCTTCGCCTCGGTGCAGATGATGCTGGCGCTCGAAGAGGAATTCGACATCGAATTCCCCGAGACGATGCTGACGCGGCGCACCTTCTCTTCGCTCGCCAGCATCGCGGACGCCGTTTCGCAATTGACCCGCAAGGCGGCGTAGCCATGAACGTGTTGAGAAAGATCGAGGCGGCTTCGCTCGCGCAGGCGCCGGAAGCCGCAACCGAACGCATGCGCCGCGTCGCCGAGATCGCCGCCGGCCATGCCGATCCCGTGGATAGGGAAGGCCGTTTCCCGGCAGAGACGATCGAGGCGCTGAAGCGCGAGCGGCTGCTCGGCGTGGCGATCCCGGTCGAGCTTGGCGGCGAGGGGCTCGGTACGATGCAGATCGCCGACCTCATCGTCCAGCTCGGCCAGGCCTGCGGCTCGAGCGCGATGATCTATGCCATGCACCAGATCAAGACGTCGAGCTTCGTCACTCACGGCGGCGCCAGCGACTGGCACCGCGCCTATATGCGGCGCATCGCCGACGAGCAGCTTCTGATGGCTTCCGCGACGACGGAGGCCGGCATCGGCGGCAATCTGCGCAATTCGATCTGCGCGGTCGAGGTTGCCGGCGGGCGCTTCGCGCTGACCAAGGAAGCCACCGTCATCTCCTACGGCAACTATGCCGACGCCATCCTCGCCACGGCGCGTCGCGCCCCCGATGCGGCAAGCTCCGATCAGGTGATGGTGGTGATCCCAGCCGATGATAACCGCACGCTGGAACGCACGTCGGTGTGGGATACGCTCGGCATGCGCGGCACCTGTTCCGACGGTTTTCATCTCGTCGCCACGGGCGAGGCGGCGCAGATATTCCCGAAGCCGTTCTCCGAGATCGCGGCGCAGTCGATGCTGGCCAGCTCGCACATCTTTTGGGCGGCGACCTGGTTCGGCATCGCCGCCGACGCCTTCAATCGGGCGCAGGCCTTCGTCAAGGCGGCGGCGCGCAAGCAGCCCGACGCCATGCCGCCGGGCGCGCTGAGGCTGGCCGAGGCGGCCGCGCTTTTGCAGGAGATGAAAGGGCACCTGACGGCTGCCATCCATCGCTTCGAGGCGGCCAAGGGCGACGACGACGCGCTGTCTTCGATCGGCTTCGCCGCCGAGATCAACGCGCTGAAGGTCGCGGCCAGCGAGAAGGCCGGCGCCGTGGTGCGCCTGGCCATGCTGGTCAACGGCATCCTTGGCTACAAGAACGGCACCCCGTTCAGCGTCGGCCGGCATTTGCGCGACGTGACCTCGGCGCCGGTGATGATCTCCAACGACCGCATCCTTTCCAATACCGCGACGCTCATGCTGATGAGCCGCTTCGACACCGGCCTGGGGGGCTGAGATGGACGCCAAGACATTCGACTCCAAGTCGCTGCTCGACAGCCTGTTCGAGAACGGCATCCTGTTCGAATCCGGCATCGACGGCCTCTACGGCCGTTCGGGCGCGTTCGAGGAAGTGATCGAGCGGTTCGAGCGTCTCGTCACCCGGCTCGGCGCGCCCGACAAGGCCACCCGCATCCATTTTCCGCCGGGCATGAGCCGCGCGACGCTGGAGAAGAGCGGCTACATGAAGAGCTTCCCGCAGCTTGCCGGCTGTGTGCATTCCTTCATGGGCGGCGAGCGGGACCATGCGCAACTGCTCGGCATGATGGCCGATGGCGGGGACTGGACGGAGCTGCAGAAGGCGACGGACGTCGCGCTGACACCGGCCGCCTGCTATCCGCTCTATCCCACCGTCGCCGCGCGCGGCCCGGTGCCGGCGCAGGGCCTGCTTTTCGAGCTCTCCTCCTATTGCTTCCGCCACGAGCCGTCGAAGGACCCGGCGCGCATGCAGCTCTTCCGCATGCGCGAGTTCGTCAAGATCGGCACGGCCGAGCAGGTGCGCTCATTCCGCGAAAGCTGGCTGAAGCGCGGCAAGGCGATGATCGAAACGCTCGACCTGCCCTGCGAGGTCGATCTTGCCAACGATCCGTTCTTCGGCCGCGGCGGCAAGATGATGGCCAACAACCAGCGCGACCAGGGCCTGAAATTCGAGCTGCTGATCCCGGTGACCAGCATCGAGAAGCCGACCGCCTGTTTGAGCTTCAATTATCACCAGGACCACTTTGGCCGGACCTGGGGCCTGCAGTTCGCCGACGGGGAGTTCTGCCATTCGGCCTGCGTCGGCTTCGGGCTGGAGCGTGTGGCGCTAGCGCTGTTCCGCCATCACGGGCCGGACGTGGACGCCTGGCCGGCGGCGGTCCGCGACGTGCTGTGGAGCGTGTGATATGCTGAACGCCATCGCGGGCCTCGATCCGGCCAGCTACCGGCCGCACCGGCTGCACGATCCGAACAGGCGCTGGCCGCAGACCAACTGCTATGTTGATCTCCTGATCGAGGTCCTGCACGCGACCGGCCACGATCCGGTCGCGGCGCTCGGCTTCACCGTGGCGCAGGATTTCGAGGGCGATCAGTTCACCTTCTTCAAGTTCCCGACCGCCGACCTGCAGAGGTTGGCGGGGCTGGACATCCAGGAACTGGCGGTCTTCGACCGGCTGGAGACGCATGTGCTTGCGCAAGTCGAACTCGGCCGGCTGCCGCTGGTCGAGGTCGACGCCTTCTACCTGCCCGACACCAAGGGCATCACCTATCGCAGCGGCCATTCCAAGACCACGGTCGGCATCAATGCGCTCGACCCCGAGGGGCGGCAAATGCGCTACTTCCACAATGACGGCTACTTCGCGCTCGAGGGCGAAGACTATGACGGCATCTTCGGCCAGCGGGACGGTGTGTCGGCCGGCGGCCTGCCGCTGTTTCCTTATGCGGAATTCGTGAAGCTCGACGCCACGCGCCCGGCCCGTGATGCGGTCGGGACCGCGGCGGCGCTGCTTGCACATCACCTGAAGCGGCGGCCGAAGCGCAATCCGCTCGGCGCCTATGCGGCCGCGTTCGGCCGCCACGCTGAAACGCTGGCGACGCGCTCGCCGGACTATTTCCACACCTATGCCTTCAACACGCTGCGGCAGGTCGGCGCGAATTTCGAACTCCTCGGCAGTCATCTCGAATGGCTGGGGCAGCACGGCGAAACCTGCCTCGCCGAGGCGGCGCAAGCCGCCGGCGGCATTGCCGATGGCGCCAAGGTCATGCAGTTCAAGCTCGCCCGCGCGATGGCGCGACAGCGTTTCGACGGCTTGGCCGAGGCGATCGCGCCAATGGCACAGGCCTACGACACGGTGATGGACGTGCTGGACGCCCGCATGGCGGGTGTCGCCTCCAAGGCGGCCTAATGGATGTCGCGCAAAAGTGTGCAGCGGTTTTGCGAAAACGACATGCGTAAAAACAATGACCTAAAGCGCGTCGCCCGCATCCGTTTCAAGCGCGACGCGCTTTAGGACCCGGCCGAGGCGCATTTGAGCATAGGTGGGGGAATGGACGCCACGGTGTCGATCGCCGGCACTGCCGAGTTGCTGGACCGGGATTGGCTGATGGCCGTCTCGGCGGCCGGCGCCTGGGCGTTGCCGCATGATATCGACGCAAACGCCGAATGGCTGGATGCGGCCTGTCCCGGCACCGCTGCGGGCACACTGGAAAAGCATGGGCGCTGGGACCGCAAGCAGCCGACCCCGCTGCACGACCGCGATGTCTGGTACAGCCGCAGGCTCGATGCGACCGGTCCGGTGCGGCTGGTGTTCGAGGGTCTGGCGACTATAGCCGAGGTCTGGCTTGACGACCGGCTGCTGCTCACCTCGACCTCGATGTTCGAGCGCCATGAGGCAGCGGTAGTCCTTTCAGGCGGCGAGCGTCTCGCCATCGCCTTGCGCAGCCTCGACCGCCATCTGGAAGCGGCGACTGGTCCACGTGCCCGCTGGCGTCCTCGCATGATCGACGATCAGCGGCTTCGGTTGGTGCGCACGACCCTGATCGGCCATATGCCGGGCTGGTGTCCGAACTTCGATGTCGTCGGGCCGTGGCGTCCCGTCAGGTTGATCCGCGAGAATGGCGGGCAGCGCATCCTCGATGCCGACTTGCGCGCCAGGCTCGACGGTACGACCGGGCATCTTGCCGTTGCGATCACTCTCGCTGAACCCTTCGACGATGCGCAAACGGCGCATGTCAGCTGCGCTGGAGCGCGCGCGCGCCTCAAGGTCGAGACACCCACCCGGCTGACGGCGGAATTGGCCATTGCCGATGTCGCCCCATGGTGGCCGAACAGTCATGGCGAGCCGGCGCTGCACGAAGTGATGGCGACGCTCGGCACTGTGCGCAGCCGGCTCGGCCGAGTCGGGTTTCGCCGCATCGAGATCGATCGCGGCGCCGACGGGCGCGATTTCCGCCTGGTCGTCAATGGCGTGCCGGTGTTCTGCCGCGGTGCGGTCTGGACGCCGTCCGATCCCGTGCGGCTGCCATGCGGGCGGACCGAAATCGCGCCCGACCTCGACCTCGTGCGCCGAGCCGGCGTCAACATGCTGCGGGTCGGCGGCACCTTCGCCTACGAGGGCGATGTCTTCCACGAGTTGTGCGACGAGATGGGCATTCTCGTCTGGCAGGACCTGATGCTCGCCAATTTCGACTATCCGGCGAAGAGCGAGGCCTGGCGGGCGGCGCTCTCGCGCGAAGTGGAAAACCTGTTGAGGCGGCTTCGGCATTCGCCGTCGCTGGCGGTGTTGTGCGGCGGCAGCGAGGTGGCGCAGCAGGCTGCGATGCTCGGCATGCCGGCGGCGATGGATCCGACACCCTGGTTCGACGATGTCGTGCGTCCGGTCGCGCAGGCGATCCTGCCCGGCCTGGCACTCGTGTCCTCGTCGCCTTCCGGCGGCAGCTTGCCCTTCGCCGCGGATGGCGGCCCGACGCACTACTATGGCGTCGGCGCCTATTGCCGGCCGCTTGAGGACGCGCGCCGCGCGGAAGTGCGTTTCGCCAGCGAATGCCTCGCCTTCGCCAACGTGCCGGAACAGGCGACGCTGGATGAGCATCTGCCCGTTCCGCCCAGCCACGATCCTCGCTGGAAGGCCGGCGTGCCGCGCGACGCAGGTGCGTCCTGGGATTTCGAGGACGTGCGCGAGCATTATCTGGAGGCGCTGTTCGGCGTCGATGCGCGCCGGCTGCGCATGGAGGATCCGGCGCGTTATCTCGACCTCTCGCGCGCCGTCACCGCCGAGTTGGTCGAGCGCACGATCGATGAATGGCGCAGACCAGCCTCGCCGACGGCGGGTGCGCTGCTGTTCTTCTGGAAGGATCTGCACCTGGGCGCAGGGTGGGGCGTCGTCGATTCCACCGGTCGGCCGAAATCGGTCTGGCATGCGCTGAGGCGCGCCTTCGCGCCGCTCAGGCTGACGCTGAGCGACGAGGGCGTCAACGGGCTGGGCGTACATCTCGTCAATGACGGGGCAAAGGCCGTCGAGGCGACGCTGTCGCTTGCCTGTCTGCGCGACGGCGTCACCCCTGTGGTGAGCGCGCGCCGGCCGGTCACCCTGCAGGCGCGCGGGGCGCAGTCCCTGTCGGCGTTCTCGCTGCTCGGCGCCTTCTTCGACCTGTCTTATGCCTATCGCTTCGGCCCGGCGGGCCATGAGGTAACCGTGGCAAGGCTTGAAGGCCGTGACGGCGAGATCCTGGCCGAAGCCCTCCATGTGCTCCCCGGCGCTATGACCGCGCGACGCGATGTCGGCCTGTCGGCGCGGTTGGTGCGCGCAGAAGACGGCTGGCGCCTGCGGCTTGCGTGCAGGCGAGCCGCCTATCACATCGCCATCAAGGATGGGCTGTTCCTCCCGCGCGAGAACGGCTTCCACCTGATGCCGGGCGCGGTGAAGGAAATTGGCCTTGACGGGCCGGCCTCGTCCACGCCGGCCGGCGTCGTGACGGCGCTGAATGGCGATCGCGAGGTGGCCTACGATGCGCCGCAAGCGGCGGACCATTCAGAAATCGGGGCAGAGATCACGCGGGCGTTGGCGCCCACCGGGAGCATGGCATGAGGGGGATAGTCTTCGCCGACACAATCGGCTGGCTTCATGAAGGCAAGGGCAGCGAACGGCGTGGCCGGGGCGTCGTCATCGCCGGGGCGCATGGCCACGAGGACCTGTGCAGCCGGCGTTTCCTGAGGCTGCTGGCCGACAAGTCGGCCGAAAACGATCTGCCGGCGCTGCAGTTCGACTATCCCGGCTGTGGCAATGCCGCCGGGGATCATTCAACGCCCGGTCAGGTGCAACGGTGGACGGACAGCATAGGCGCCGCGATCGATCGGCTGAAACGGGATTGCGGCGTGGCGGACGTCATTTTGGTCGGCTTCCGGCTCGGCGCTCTGCTGGCGCCGCTGGCGGCGGCCGGACGCGACGACGTGGCCGGTCTCTTGTTGCTCGCGCCGCCGTCCTCCGGCAAGGCCTATGTCCGCGAGATCACGGCCATGTCGCGCATGATCGACGCGCCGCTGGCCAGCCGTTCGGCGGGCGAAGGGGTTTTCACCGAGGGGCGCGAGGCCGCCGGCTTCCGGATGTCGCATGAGACGCTGGCCGATCTTTCGGCGCTCGACTGGCGGCATGCCGTGGCAAGCCTTTCACCCAGGCCGATGCTGGTGCTTGCAAACGGCAAGCCGCTTGCCGCCGACGAAATTCATGGGGGAGGGGCGGCTGCGGATATCACCACCGCCGAGTTCGATGGCTATCCTCTCTTGATGTGCGACCCGACCGCCAACCGGATTCCGGCCGCCGTTCTTGATCGCTGCGCAGCCTGGATGGCCGGCCATGCAGGCGAAGCGGTCGCGGCAAAGGCCGTGCCGCAGGCTGCGTCGGAGACCCTGGACGGTCCGCACTACACGGAAAATCCGGTCCTGATCGGACCGGAGCCGATGATCTGCGGCGTGCTTTGCCGGCCGCGCCGACGCCAGACTGGGGCCGAGCCGGTGATCTTTCTCAATGCCGGCGGCGTGCCGCATGTCGGCTGGGCGCGTGGCACGGTGGAGGCGGCGCGAGACCTGGCGGCGGAAGGCGTCGCTTCGCTGCGCGTCGACCTGCCCGGACTTGGCCTCAGCGATCAGACCAAGGAAGGGCGCCTGTTCCTCTATGACGGGCGTACGCGCCATGACGTAATCCGCGCGATCGACTGGATGGAACGAGCCGGCTACCCCGCCGTCGGCTTGGTCGGCACCTGCGCCGGCGCATACCAGGCTTTTCACGCCGCACGGGCAGATCGGCGGGTGCGGACGCTGACCATGATCAACCCGCTCTGCTTCGCCTGGAACAGTTCCTACGCGCTGGAGATGGCGGTCTGGAAGACTTACGAGACGTCCAAGGCCGTGCGCGGGCAGAACGCCGCCATGCAGGAGAGCGGCAAGCCGGACGCCTCGACATGGCGCGGGATCGCTTCTCGCCGCGCCCGGCTGATTGTCCGGCGCGGGCTGGAGGCGATCAAGTCGACATTGTCGATGCTGCATCCGGCCGCGCTGCTGGGACAGCATCGGGTGGAACGCTGGATGCGCGACCTTTGCGGCCGGGGCGTGCGGGTTCTCATGGTGACCTCGGAAGGCGACCTGAGCCTGAAGGAGATCGCCCGCCATTTCGGGTCCGAGGAAGAGCGGCTCGACAGCATTCGTGGCGTGACCAGGGTCTCGCTGCCGAATGCCGACCACACGCTGACGCCGTATCACGCGCGGCGTGCCGTGATCGCCCGCCTGATCGATCATGGCGTCAGGCGTGACGGCTACGCTCGTTCCGAGCCGGTGCACGCGATGGCCAGCCCGTCCTTCCAGGCACCATGAGACGCGCTGAATTGTGCGATGAGGTGATCCCAGCCAAGGTCATCGATTTCCTGGCGGTTACGTCGCTTTGCCGACCACCGCGTCCATTCCCATCTCCTCCTCGGAAATGTCGTCGAACGAGGCGTAGTTCATGTTGTAGAGCCGGGCGTAGAGGCCTTTTCGCTCCATCAATTGCTCGTGGTTGCCGCTTTCGACGATCTCGCCGTTCTGCAGCACGATGATGCGGTCGGCGCCGCGGATGGTGGCCAGCCGGTGGGCGATGACGAGCCCGGTTCGCCCTTCCAGCAGTTTTGTCAGCGCCTTCTGGATCAGCATCTCGGTGTAGGAATCGATGCTGGCCGTGGCCTCGTCGAGCACCAGGATCTTGGCGTCGGCCACCAGTGCCCGCGCGAAACTGATCAGCTGGCGCTGGCCGAGCGAGAGATTGCCGCCGCGCTGCTCGAGCTCGGTGTCGTAGCCATCGGGCAAATGCTCGATGAAATCATGCGCGCCGACGGCCTTCGCCGCGCGAACCACGTCCTCGCGGGAGGCACCGGTCTTGTGATAGCGGATGTTCTCCAGCACCGTTCCGGAAAACAGAAACGGCTCCTGCAGGACCATCGCCATCTGTTCGCCAAGCGAATCCTGCGTCAGGTCGCGCACGTCGTGTCCGCCGACCAGAACCTGGCCCGACCACACGTCGTAGAACCGGTGCGCCAGCGCCATGGAGCTCGACTTGCCCGATCCGGTCGGGCCGACCAGCGCGACCGTTTCGCCAGGATTGACGCGGAAGCTGACATTCTTCAGCACCGGCTGGTTCCGCCGGTAGCCGAAGGTGACGTTCCTGAACTCGACCGAGCCGTCCATGTCGCGCGACAGCGCCACCGCGCCTTGCCTGTCGCTGACGTCCACCGGCACGTCGAGCACTTCGGAGATGCGCTGCCCCGAGGCCATGGCGCGCTGCATGACGCTATACTGCATGGTGAGCGAGCGGATGGGGTCAAAGAAGCGCTGGATGTAGAACAGGAACGCCACCATGACGCCGACGTCGAGGCCGTGCGACAGCACCATCGAGCCGCCGACGACGATGACCGTCGCCATGGCGATCCCGGTCAGCGTGTCGACGATCGGCACCATCACCTGCGCGTATTTGGCCGACCTCAGATGGGCCTTGAGATTGGCCAGAACCTTCTCGTCATAGAGGTCGAAATTGACGTGCTGGCGCTCGAGGCTTTGCACGGTGCGCACGCCGTGAATGCCTTCGGCCAGCGCCCCGTTGGCGATCGAGTTGGTCTCATGCGCGGCCATGAAGGCGACCTTGGCGCGCGGCAGCCAGAACAGGCGAACGATGAACAGCATCGGCATGGTCGACAGCGTCAGCAGGCCGAGCCGAAAATCCAGCCACAAAAGGACGCTGACGATGCCGAACAAAAGCACGATGTCACCCACCGACATGACCGACGTTTCGAGGAACTCCTGCATCGAATTGACATCGCCCTGCAGGCGCGACATCAGCCTTCCGACCTCGGTCTTGTCCATGAAACTCAGCGAGACCCGCTGCAGATGGCCGAACATGGCGCGGCGCAGGTCGGAAAGCACGTTCTCGGCCACCTTGCCGACGACGCTCTCCTGCACATAGCTTGCCGCATAGTTCACGAGGATGACCGCCGCGAAGGCACCGGTCGCCCAGGCCATCACCGACCTGTCCAGCCTGCCCGCCGCCATGCCGTGATCGATGGCGTAGCGGATGACCAGCGGGATCGTCAGTTGCGTCAGCGTGAACACCAGCACCGCCGCGACCGAGATGAAGATCCGGGTCCGGTACGGTCTGACGAAGCCCCAGATGCGCTGCACGACGCGCGGATCGTAGGCCTTGCCGAAGACCTCTTCCTCGTCGCGGTGCGAGCCGACGACCGCCTTTGCCGGCCGGCCGCTTGTGTCTTCCTTCTCGTCGTCGCGCGGGTCCGACATCACGCGGCTCCTTGTGCGGTATCGTCGGGCCGCAGCTGCAGGTCGTAGAGCGCACGGTAGCGCCCGCCGAGCGCCAGCAGTTCCTCATGCGTGCCGCGCTCGACGATTCTGCCGCCCTCGACGAACAGGATCTGATCGGCATGCATTAGCGAGCTCAGCCGGTGCGAGATGATGAGCGTCACGCGGTCCTTGGCGAAGCGCTTCATTGCCGCCCGGATCCGCTGTTCGGTGCCGGCATCGATGGCCGCGGTGGAATCGTCGAAGACCAGCACCGAAGGCCTGAGCATCAGGCTGCGGGCGATGGTCAGGCGCTGCCGCTGGCCTCCCGAAAGCGACGCGCCGCGCTCGCCGACGACCGTGGTGTAGCCGGCCGGAAGTCCGATGATGTAGTTGTGGAGCTGCGCGGACTCGGCCGCTCTCTCGATGCGGGTCTCGCGCGCCCACGGATTGCCGTAGGCGATGTTGTTTTCGATCGAGGTCGTGAACAGGAAGGCGTCCTGCTGCACGACGCCGACCGCCTTGCGCAACGACTGCAGCGTGACCTGGCGGATGTCGTGGCCGTCGATGGTGATGGCGCCCGAGCTCACATCGTAGAAGCGCGGGATCAAATGCGCGATGGTCGACTTGCCGCTGCCGGGCGGACCGACGATGCCGATGGTCTGGCCGGGCCTGGCCTCGAAGGAAATGCCGGTCAATGTCGGGCGTCCCGAGCCCGGATAATGGAAGCCGACATCGTCGAAGCGCAGCACGCCGTCGGTGACGACGAGGTCGCTGGCGCCGGGCGCGTCCTTGATGTCGAGCTCGGTGTCGAGCAGCTCGAACAGCCGCGTGCCGCAGGTCGAGGCGCGGGCGAACGAGTTGACCATCAAGCCGAGCTGGCGCACCGGCATCTGCAGGATGGTCATGAAAGTGAGGAACTGTGCCAGCGTGCCGACGCTGATTTGGCCCGATATCACCTTCTGGCCGCCGAACCACAGCACGAGGCCCATGGCCGCCAGGAACGAGAAGTTCATGGCGCTGGTGTTGCCGACGCGGATATCGACGCGCTGGTTGGCGAGATCGAGCGCATCCTGCTTGGCGCGGTCGAATTTTTCCAGCTCGTGCCGCTGCGCCGCGAAAGCGCGCACGACACGGATGCCGCCGAGATTCTCGTCCATGACCCGGCTCAGCACCGACAGGCGCTGCTGCAGCGTCAGCCAGGTGCTGCGTAGTCTCAGCTGTGTGACGGAGGATCGCCAGGCGACGAAAGGCACGAAGCTCAGGCTGAGCAGGCCGAGCACGAGATCGGTGCTGATCAAGAGATAGGCGCCGACGCCGATCAGCACGCCAAGCAGGACCACGCGCAGGACGCCGGTGGAAAAGAACATGCGCACGCCGTCGAGATCGAGCAGGCCGAGCGTGATCAGATCGCCGGTATGGACCCGGTCGTGGAAGGCAAAGCTCAGACGCTGGATCTTTTCATAGAAGGCTAGGCGCAGCTCATAGCCGGTCTGATGGCCGACGGCCTCGCCATAGTAGTTCTGCGCCATGGTGAAGAGACCGCGCAGGACGCTGACGACCAAAAGTGTCAGGGCGGTGTTCCAAAGCGCGTGCTGCGCGGCGGTGCCGGCGCCTTCGGCCATCACGCCTTGCGCCTGATCGATGGCGCGCCCCAGCAGGCGTGGAATGAGAAGCTGCAGCGTCGCGGCGATGAAGGTCGAAACGATGGTGATCGCAACCTGCCAGGGATGGCGCAGCGTCATGCGCATGATGCGCAGCAGGGTGCCGAGACCCTTTCCCCACGAGGCTTCCGCCACATGGGCAAACGATCTGCCGCGCTCCGGCGCGCTGCTTTTTGCATCCGTACGCAAAGGGAAATATCCAAGCAGATCCGGACATTAGCCCGGACGAATAAAGCAGACTCAGTTGAAGCAGCGCGATGTTACGCGTGCCCTACTTGGCCGTTCAAGGGCCAATGGCGGTGTCCCATCTGTGCCTGGCGAACACTCGCATGCGATTGGAACCCGATGGTCTTCCGAAGCCGTTTCGGCGCGGCGGTTCATCAACGCGGACCGAACCCCCGACAAGGTGAAAGCGGGACGATGACCACGGCCTCCTGCATGCTCGCCGCGAAAAGCGGCAGAGATCCCAGCGACTGGCGGACGCCATCCTCCGTTTCGCTCTCCGTGATCAGGCAAGCTCCGCCGACTCAGGGCTTGGTTCGGTTGCACGCGCCGCCGACCGAAAGCCAATGGCGAGACGGTTCCAGAGATTCGTCGCGCCGGCGAGCAAAGTCAGCTTGGCGATTTCTTCATCACAGAACTGCTCGCGAACTTGCTCATGGACCTTATCTGTCTCGTGTGTCTCGGCCACCAGGGTCAGAGCTTCCGCCCAGGCGAGCGCGGCGCGTTCGCGCTCGTTGTAGGGTGTGGTCGCATCGCGCCAGGCACGGAGCAGATAGAGCCGTTCTTCGGTCTCGCCGTTCTGGCGGGCGTCGCGGATGTACGAGCGGATGCTCCAGGAACAGCGATTGATCTGGGAAACGCGCATCACTACGAGCGCGATAAGGCTCGGTTCGAGGCCGCAACTCCGGACACTTTCTTCCAGCGTGCGGATCGCGCTTCCCGCGTCCGAGGCGGCCTGAGCCGCCTTGAGGTCAAATCTCGCTTGCATGGTCCTCATTCTCCGCTTCGCGAGCCGCCAATGGCCGCGGCTCGATGGCAGAAGCTCTCGCAATAGCCTTCGATCGCAGGCCCCCGGGCGCCTCAGTGACCGCCGCCCGCCTGTACACGGCCGGGCTTCCGCAGCACCAGGCTGGCGCCGAGCGCGGCCACGAGGGCGGCCCCAAGCAGGTAGAAGCTGTCGCTGAAAGCCATGATGTAGGCTTGCCGCTGGACCGACCTTCCGATGGCGGCGATCGCCTGGTGGTTCGCTGCGGCGCGATCGCTGACGCCGTGGGTCAAAAAATATCCCGTCAGCTGGTTCATTCGCATGCGGGTGCCTTGCTCGAACAGTGACACGGATCGAACCAGCACGTTCGAGTGGAACTGTTCACGTTTCGTCAAAAATGTCTGCAGCACGGCAATGCCGAAGGCGCCGCCGAGATTTCGGATCATGTTGAACAGCGCCGAGGCGGAACCGGCGTTCTCCTGCTCGATCCCGGCGGTGGCGACGGCAGAGAGAGGCACCATGACAAGAGCCTGACCGATCGCTCTCACGATGTTTGGCCAGAAAAGCTGGTCGGACGCGTAAGCCGCCGTCAGTTCGATGTTCATGAAGTTGCTCGCGGCAAACAGCGCAAAGCCGAACGCGACGATCATGCGCAGGTCAAAACGTTGCATCAGCTTGGGCACCAGCGGGATCAGCACCAGTTGGGGCAAGCCCGTCCATGCCAGCACCATGCCGATCTGCTCGGCATTGTAGCCCTGGGTGCGCGTAAGATAGACGGGCAGGATGAACACGGCGCCATAAAGCGCGATCCCGAGCAGGAAGCTGGCCAGGATGGCAAAGCCGAAATTCCAGCGTGCCAGCAGCTTGAGGCTGAGCAGGGGCCTCTCGCTTCTCAATTCGATCCACAGGAAAAGCGACAGGCTGACGGCGGCGATCAATGACAGCCGGACGATGAAAGGCGACCCGAACCAGTCTTCCTTGTTGCCCTCTTCGAGCACGGTTTGCAGCGCGCCGAGCCCGATCGCCATGGTGACGATCCCGGCCCAATCTCCCTGGCGCAGCAAGGCAAGTTGCATCGGTGCCCTCTCCAGGGATGCCCAGAGCATGACGACCATCACGGCGCCCGGAACGAGGTTGACGTAGAAGATGTACTGCCAGCCCAGTTTTCGGTGAGGTAGCCGCCGATGGTCGGACCGATCGCAGGCGCAAAGGTCGCCGACAGAGCGAACAGCGCGAACCCGACCGGTTGCTTCGCCTTGGGTAGCAGGGTGATCGTGATGGTGAAGGCTACCGGAATGAGCACACCGCCGCAAAAGCCCTGCAAGGCACGCAGAGCGATCATTTGTCCGAGATTCTGCGCCAAGGCGCAGGCTGCGGAGAAGGCGAGGAATAGGATCGCGTTGGCGAGCAGATAGGTGCGGATGGAAAAGACCCGTGAGAGCCAGCCGGTCAGCGGAATGACGATGATTTCGGCCACCAGATAAGCGGTCGATATCCAGCCGCCGTCGTCGATGCCGGCGCCGATCGCGCCCTGGATGTCGGCGAGCGAGGCATTGACGATCTGGATGTTGAGAATCGCCATGAATGCGCCGATCGTCGAGCCGATGACGGCGATCCAGGTCTTGAGCGAGGCGGTCTTGGCATCCGGCGACGCCAGGCTGGATGCCTCGGCCGCCACGGGTTCCTTCATGACGCGAATGGGTTGCGACGTGTCCATGGCCGGGTTTCCTGTTTGAGTGAGACTGCGAGGTGGCGGCGACCGGTTCGCGCGGACGCCACACTGGCTGTTGCCGGTCATCGACTGACGATGAGGCGGCGGCCGTCGTCCAAGGCATCCCGCTCGGCCACGATTGCCGACTTGGTGTCGATCGTGGGTTCGACCGACATGCCGGTTCGCAGCAGGCCGACGAGCAGGCCGTCGTCGATTGCGATCTTCACCGGGATGCGCTGCACGATCTTGGTGAAATTTCCGGTGGCGTTGTCCGGGGGCAGCAACGCAAATTCGAGGCCGCTGGCCGGCGACAGGCTGTCGACATGCCCCTTCAGCATCACGCTCGGAAAGCCGTCGACGGCGATGTCGACCGGCTGTCCGCTGCGGACGAATGTGAGCTGCGTTTCCTTGAAATTGGCCACGACATAGACCGCGTGGAGCGGCACGACCGCCATCAGCTGCGTGCCGGCCTGCACATATTGGCCGACGCGCAGCGAGCGGGCGCCGACAGTACCGTCGACGGGCGCGGTGACCGTCGTGTAGGAGAGGTTCAGCCTTGCTTGGCGCAGCGCTGCCCGGCTGCGGTCGCGCGCGGCCTCTGCCTTGCCGCGCTCGGTGGCGAGCACTTCGACCGCCTTCTCGGCGGCGACCAATGCGGCGCGTTCTCGCTGGAGCTGCGCCTCCTTCTCGCCCAAAGCCGCCGCGGCCTCCTGGGCGCGCTGGCTCGTGCCGAAACCGCTTTTCAACAATGCCTGGTAGCGGGTGTCTTCCTCTCGCGCGAATTTCAGCGTTGCCTCGGATGCCGCGATGTTGGCGCTCTGCTGGTCGATCACGGATCGTTGCAGACCGGTCTGGGCATCGATATTGCGCAGCGCGGCCTCGGCTGCCCCGACGTCGGCGGAGGCCTGGTCCAGCGCTGCCCTGAAGTCACGGTCGTCGATATGGGCGACGACCTGGCCCGCCTTGACGTGCGCGTTGTCCTCGACCAACACTTGCGCGACATAGCCCGAGACTTTCGGCGCGACGATCGTAAAGTCGGCCTTGACGTAGGCATCGTCGGTCGATTGCAGGTACTGGCCAACGGTCCAGTAACTGAAGCCGTAACAGGCTGCGGCGATGAGGCAGCCAGCGGCGACCAGTCCCATCAGGGAACGCTTCACCGTCTTGCGGAGCGATGCGGGGCGCGCTTTCTTTTCAATGCGCTGCAAGGTGCTGGCATCAACGATTGCGTCCATCGATTTTCTCCCTTCTGGCGTGGTGGTATGGGCGACCCGTCTCAGAGAGGATGCAGCGGCAAGCGGGCGGTGATAATCAGCGAAAGCGTGGATGGATCATCCAGCGGGAGTGGATAATCGAGAACGATGGATAGGCTTACCAGCTTGACGGTCTTCACCCGCGTCGTGGATTGCGGCGGCTTTTCCGCGGCGGCCCGACGCCTCAACATGTCCCCGACGATGGTCAGCAATCACGTCCAGGCGCTGGAGGACAGGCTCGGTGTCCGACTTCTCAATCGCACCACCCGCAAAGTGAGCCTGACCGAGATCGGCCAGGACTATTACGAGCGTTCCTCGCAAATCCTCGCAGACCTCGAGGAGGCGGACCGCGTTGCTGTGGCGCTGCAGGCAACACCGAGAGGCACGCTCCGTCTTCACTCCAGCATGAGCGTCGTCCGTTTCCTGGCGCCGGCCATTTCCGAATTCACCGGCCTTCATCCAGCCGTGTCGATCGATCTCATTGTCGGGGAGCGAATGGTCGATATGGTGGAGGAAGGTTTCGACCTTGCGGTGCGCTCGCTGCCGCTGCCAGATTCGAGCTTGATCGTGCGGCGGCTGACGTCCTGGCGCAATATGGTTTGCGGCTCGCCCGCCTATTTCGAGCGCCACGGAACGCCGCGCCGGCCTGGTGACCTGGTGCATCACAACTGCATGCGGCATGCGTCTTATCCCTTCGGCGACGAGTGGCGTTTCGAGGGTCCGGGCGGCGAGCCGGTTTCCGTCCGCGTGAATGGCAACGTGCTTACGAACAGTCAGGAGACGCTGAGGCGTTTGGCCCTGGACGGCCGCGGTCTGTTCATACCGCCGACCTTCCTCGTGGCCGATGACCTTCGCGCCGGGCGCCTCGTCCGTGTGATGGAGGGCTATCTGGGGGTCGAGTTCGCTATCAACGCGTTCTATCCGCACCGCCATCATGTCTCGGCCAAGGTAAGGTGCTTCATCGATTTTCTGGTTGAACGCTTTGCCGAGCACCGCAGATGGATTGAGCTGAACCCCTGAACGACAGTCGACCGATGGAACCCTGCCGCTCAGGACATATCTAGTGAACCTCCCGCGGTTGCACGCTCGCTCTGGCAAGCGTGCGGCGGGCAATTCTTTTCATCCTGGGCTCAGGCTTTGCGCTGAACGTGGCCGAGACTATTCTGAGCCAACGCATGCTCGGCCATCCTTGGTCTTCTTCCGTTAGGACAGGGTCTCGGGCTCCTGCGTGACCCGCAGATGCGTTGCGTCACGAAGCTTGTTTTCGCTCAGCGTCGAAGTGTGGGCTGCCGTTGGCCTCCAATGAACGAAACCGTCGATTTCGCTCCGGTCGATCCCGATGTCCGCGAGGAGGTGGTCGTCCAATTCCGAAAGATATTTGGCGTCCTGGCGCCTCCGATTTGCACGGACGAGCGAGCCGACGGCGAGTGCGATTGCTTGCGCTGCGGCGCGGCCTACCAGCCAGCGCGAGGCAATTCCGGCTTTTTGCATGGCTGCTTGGTTATTGTCTTCCATGGCACTTTTCCGCTTCGAAACATCGCGTCCGAGCTGGGAATCGAAACCGCGTTCGCTTGGACGCCGTTGGGAGATTTGTGACCGCTTCCTGGCTTGTGTCGGGAGGCGGTCTAGCGGCCTGTTTTCATGGCAAGAGGATGCAGCCGTGACCCGGCGGTGATAATCAGCGGAAATTTGGATGGATCATCCAGTGAGAGCGGATAATCGAGAATTGTGGACCGGCTCGCCAGGCTCGATGGGCGTTGCGGACGAGCCTGACGCGACGGAAAGAAGCAGGACCGCGAGCGGAGTCGACATTGTGTGAGGATATCACTATATACCGGCGGCTTTCGGTTTCTCGCCCTCTGGGTACGCCTGCGAGATCGCCGTGAATGCGATGCGTGTTGTGACGGAAATCGGTCGAAAAAACCGGGAAGAAGCAAACAGAAACAATAGCGCGGATTTTTGACGATCCTGGCCAAAGCATCATCATCCTCAACGATCTGAACGTGCCCCTCGAACCTTTCCAATCCTTCGGCTGTGTGAACCTTGGGCAAGACGTCTTGCCGGTCGAGGCCGACTCGGTTCGAATGGGGCATGCATCCGTTAGCGGGATGGGGGCGTTCATGACTACCAACCGGCATTGCCGCTAGGGAAGAAGCAGTATGAGTGAACATGCCATCGAGTTCTTGCGCGGGTGGATTGGCGAGAAGGTCCAGTGCCAGCATTCGCCGCTCAGGATCGAGAAGCAGGCCGAAACCCTCGCCAAGGAATGCTGCGCCAAGGCCGCCGAGGAAGGCATTCTGCTGGAAGACATCCAGGAAGAGGTCGGCGATATCCAGGAGCTGATCGCATCGCGCCTCGAGGAAGCCGCCGAGGAGAATGCGCCCGAGGCGAAGTCGGACAAGCCGTCCGAGTAAGACACTGGCCGGCCTGCCGGGAATCTTCCGCAAATGATCTGAGCCGGGCGTCCGGCTTAGCCGAAATAGTTCTTCAGCCATTCCTTGGGCAACGCCGGCACGAAATTGCCGTCACGACCCGTCATGTCCTCATTGGCGACCAGCGCGTTGAGGATTGCTTCCTCCACCCCTTGCACCACCGCGTCGAAGAACGGATCAATGTCGACGTCCGGGATGAAATCCGCATGGGCAATGCTGCCTGAAGCCGCCAGCGCGGCCTCGGGATTGGCGCTCGAGAAGGCGAGAAAGATGTCGCCGGAGCTGTGGTAGCCATAACCACCGGTCAGAGCGATGCCGAGCGGCACGCGCCGGGCGAGGCGCTTCATCTGATGCGGCAGGAACGGCGCGTCGGTGGCGACGATGGCGATGATCGAGCCCTTTTCGGC
Source organism: Mesorhizobium sp. (assembly GCA_004963905.1). Taxonomy (GTDB): domain Bacteria; phylum Pseudomonadota; class Alphaproteobacteria; order Rhizobiales; family Rhizobiaceae; genus Mesorhizobium. The sequence continues at coordinate 137,154 of SUGL01000002.1, read as the reverse complement.
GCGAGGCGTGGCTTCGCGGACCGTCGGCTCGCTGAGTTCCGGTCCGACGCGCCGGCCGCGAATGGTGAAATTATGCCGCTTGCCGAAATTGGCCTGCACGAACACGCCGAGCGTGTAGCTTCTGTCCTGCCATTCGACGATGCGCGAGGCGGTGCCGGACCCGGCCTTGAAACCGAAGCTGATCATGCCGGTGCCGCCGCCGACGCTGCCTTCCTCGATGGCACCGGTCGTTGCGCCGTCGAGCGCCGAGGCGACATGGTCGAAACTCACATGGTGGCCGTTGATGTCGTTGAGGAAACCGTCATAGGTCTCCGCCGCCACCGGCAGGCCCCAGGCGCTGTCGAGCGCCGCCGGCAGCACCCGGTTCATCCAGCGCAGCGTGCCGTCGCGGGTGAGGCCGCAGGAATGGGTGTTGGTGATGGTGATCGGCAGGTTGAAGGCGCCGGTCTCCTCGATGATGTGCGTGCCGGTCAGCTCGCCATTGCCGTTCTGGCTGAACACGCCGGCAAACACCGGCGTCCCAAGCTCGCGTCGCGGCCTTGGCAGGATCGCGGTCACGCCGGTGCGCACCGGCCCTGTCCCGACTTGCAGCGGGCCGTTGCCGGCAATCAGCGTCGTGTAGCCGACCGTGACGCCCGGCACGTCGGTGATTGAGTTGAAATGGCCGGGCGTGCCGTCCAATGCGATGTTGAACGAGCGCAGGCGCGGCTTGCCCGATGGCGTGCGAAGATGCGGGTCGTCGGTGCTCATCCTGTCCTCAGAACAACGAGCCCTGGTTGCCGGGCTCCTTGCCCTTGCCGGACGGCTTGGCGGCGAGCTTCGGCCGCGCCCCGCCGCTGGTAGCGATGGCCTCGGCTTTGCCGTCGGCGAATTCCAGCTGCAGCGCAGCACCGGGCGCCAGCTCCGAGACGCGCTTGATGACGGCGCCGTCGGCGTCCTTGACCAGCGCGAAGCCGCGCGCCAGCACGGCCTTGTGCGAGAGGGTGGAGAGAAGCCGGTCGGCCTGGGTGAGAGCGGCACGCAACTGGTCGAGGCGTCGCATCATCGCCTGGTCCTGGCGGCGGGTCAGCCCGGCCAGCGTGTCGGCCTGCAGCTTCTGCCGCCTGACGATCGGCGCCGGCGACAGCCTGGTTGACGTGCGCCGGAAGCGCGCACGGCTTTGACGCACGATGGCGAAGAAGGCGGCGCGCGCGCGGGCGATGTCGCGGCCGGTCAGCGTGCGCGTCTCGTTGAGGCGGCGCGACAAGGTGGCAGGCGTCAGCCGCTGCCGTTCCAGCCTTGCCCGCTTGCGCTCGATGCTCACCGTCAGGCCACGGCCGAGCCGGCTGGTCGCCTCGTCGAAGCGGCGGCGCGGCAAAGCCAGCAGCTGGTCGGGCGAGGGCAGTGCCCGCGCCGCGGCGCGCACAGCCTGGCGCTTGCGATCCAGATGCCGCGAGGTGCAGGCATTGAGCCGGGCGGAGAGACTCGCCAGCGTGGCCTCGAGTTCGGCCTTGACGGGCACGGCGATCTCGGCGGCGCCCGTCGGCGTCGGCGCGCGCATATCGGCGGTGAAGTCGATCAATGTCCAATCGGTCTCGTGGCCGACGGCCGAGACGATTGGGATGCGCGAGGCCGCGACGGCGCGCGCCAGCCCTTCGTCGTTGAAGCCCCAAAGGTCCTCGAGGCTGCCGCCGCCGCGCGCCACGATCAAGAGATCGGGCTGGCGGATGGGGCCGTCCCAGGTCAGCGCATTGAAGCCGTTGACGGCGGCGGTGACTTCCTTGGCTGTCGTATCGCCCTGAACTCTCACCGGCCACACCAGCACGGTGAGCGGAAAGCGGTCCTTGATGCGGTGGATGATGTCGCGGATCACCGAGCCCGTGGGCGAGGTGACGACGCCGATGACTTGAGGCATGAACGGCAGCCGCCGCTTGCGGCCGGCATCGAACAGGCCTTCGGCCTGCAGCCGCCGCTTGCGCTCCTCCAGCAGTGCCATCAGCGCGCCGGCGCCGGCCGGCTCCAGATTGTCGATGACGATCTGGTAGTTGGATTTGCCGGGATAGGTCGTCAGCCTGCCGCTGGCGATCACTTCCATCCCTTCCTCAGGCCGGAATTTCAGCCGGGCCATCGTCGTCTTCCAGACCACGGCGTCGATCCGCGCGCGGTCGTCCTTCAGCGCGAAATAGGCGTGGCCGGAGGAATGCGGCCCGCGATAGCCGGAAATCTCGCCGCGCACCCGCACATTGCCGAAGGCGTCCTCGACCGTGCGCTTCAGTGCGCCGGAAATCTCGCTCACCGTATATTCGGTGGCATTGCTGCGTGATTCGGTTGCTGCTTCACTCATAGCGTGATTGGGGAACGCTTATCGGCCTGCGTCAAGGCGGAGCGCAAATCTCGCTAATATTATAACGCGATCTTAAGCCGGATTTGCTTTGACTGGCGGCGGGAGAGCCGGCCGGGACGCATGAGCGCACGCAACAACAGCAGCCCGTTGACGCATCAGGTCACGCTGACCGTGCTGGCATTGGCGGTCCTTGCGCTGGTCATCGTCATCGGTTTCGGCGTCTATGCCGCCTCTCAAGCCGACAACGCCTCGCTCGAACGGCAGAAAATATTCATCGCCGATGGCCTCGAGGATCAGATCGCGGCAGTCGAGCGAGAGCAGGAAAGCGTGACCGTCTGGGACGATTCCGTCACCAATGTGAGGGCCGGCAATCAGAGCTGGATTGAAGAGAACCTCAGCGTCTGGATGTACACCTATTACGGTCACGACCGGGTCTACATTCTCGACGCCGCCGATCATCCCGTTCACGCCATGCAGGACGGCAAGGTGGTTGATCCGTCCGCCTATGGCGACGACGAGCCCGCCTTGCAGTCCTCCATCGAGAAGCTGCGCCGCATGCTGGCCGAGCCGCCGAAGGCCGATGCGTCCGGCCAAGCGCCCAAGATGGTCGCGGAGGATTTGGTGTCGCTTGCCGGCAAGCCGGCGATCCTGAGCGTCATGCCGCTGGTGCCGAGCACGGACCGGGTCACGCAGGCGCCCGGCACCGAATATCTGCATGTGTCGGTGGAGTTCATCAACGACGCCGTCATCAACAAGATCGCCGAAAAGTACCTGCTCGACGGCGCGCGCCTCGTGCCGCTGTCGCAACCGGTCGGCGCGGCCGCCGTTCCGCTGGTCGATTCCCGTGGCGTCATTCTCGGCTATATCGGCTGGGACCAGGAACGGCCTGGCCTCACCCTGGTGCGCAAGATGGCGCCGGCGCTGGGCTTGGCGCTACTGGTGGCGGCCGGCGTTCTGACTTTCCTGCTGCGCAGGCTCCGCCGCGCCTCGTCGGCGCTGCAGACCAGCCAGGATGAGGCGCAATATCTCGCCTTCCACGACACGCTCACCGGTCTGCCCAACCGGGCTTTGTTCGAGGACCGCTTGCGGCGGGCTCTGCTCAGGGCCAGCCAGGACATGACGGTTCACGACATGGGAAGGGTGGCGCTGCTCTATCTCGATCTCGACCGCTTCAAGCATATCAACGACATGCTCGGCCATCCTGCGGGGGATGAGCTGGTGCGTCAGACGGCGGCCAGGCTCCAGCACACCGTTCGCGAGGTGGATACCGTGGCGCGGCTGGGCGGCGACGAGTTCGCGCTGATCCTCGTCGACATCCGCGATGTCCGTGCCGCCGAGGATGTCGCCGAGCGGCTGCTGCAGAAGTTGCAGGAGCCGTTCAAGCTCATGGAGGATCAGGTCTTCGTCAGCGCCTCGATCGGCATCGCGCTATCGGCCGGCGGCGAAACCGATGCCGACGATCTGCTGCGCAAGGCCGACATCGCCCTCTACGAAGCCAAGAAGAACGGTCGAGGCCGGCATCAGATCTTCGCCGGCGACATGGACGACCTGCTCCTGCGCAAGCGCAAGGTCGAGACCGAGCTTCGCAAGGCCCTCGACGGCGGGACCGGCATCAGGCTCGCCTACCAGCCGGTCTTCGCGGCGAACGGCAAGACGATCCTCGGCGCCGAGGCGCTGATCCGCTGGGGGCATGACGTGCATGGCGCATTGCCCGCGGCGCAGTTTATCGCCATCGCCGAGGAGCGCGGCATGATCGGCCAACTCGGCGCTTGGGTGCTGCAGGAGGCCTGCCGCTTCGCGGTGCGAACCGACTTGCCGTGGCTCGCCGTCAACGTGTCGCCGCTGCAGTTGCGCGACGCCGGCTTTCCCGAGCAGGTCGCGTCGATCCTCGCCGACACCGGGCTGTCGCCGCAGCGCCTCCAGTTCGAGATCACCGAAAGCGTGCTTCTGGACAACAGCGATGCTTCGAGGGCGGCTCTGGCCAGCTTGCGTCAGTTGGGCGTCGGCATCGTTCTGGACGATTTCGGTACCGGCTATTCGTCGCTGAGCTACCTGCGCCGCCACGCCATCGACAAGCTCAAGATAGACCGTTCCTTCGTGCGGCTTCTCGATGGCGACGGCAACTCGGCGGCGATCGTCAAGGCGCTGATCGATCTCGCCGTCGCGCTCGGGGTCGACGTCACCGCCGAGGGCGTGGAGACCGAGGCGCAGAAGATGCTGCTGGTCGCCATGGGCTGCCGGCAACTGCAGGGCTATTTCCTGTCGCCGCCGCTTGATCCGGTGCAACTGCTAGGCCTCTCCGGTCTGGCTTCGTCGGATGAGGTCGAGCCCGCCGCCGCTCGCGCCTGACCCTACCAGCCGGGCAGGATCTGGCTGGGCTTGGTCCGCTTCATCTTGGCATAGGCGAGCGCGGCGAAGTCGAAGCTTCCCGTCTCTTCGCCGACCGGCACGGAAATGTTGTCGAGGCTTTCCGCGATGTGCCTGGCCAGCGCGTCGACGATCTCCGGCTGCGAGGTCTGGCCGCGCATGATGCCGATCCGGCAATCGGGCAGCGTGTCGAACCCGTCGGCTTCGCCAAGCACGCGCATGCCGGGCCTGAGCGCGCATTCCGGCAGCACCGAGATGGCGAGGCCGGAAAGCACGGCGGCGGTGATCACCGTGGCCGAGAAGCTGGAGAACAGCACACGATATTCGCGATTCTGCCGGTCGAGCACGTCGACCGCCGCGCGCCGCCAGATGCAGTTCGGCCGGCCGAACGCCATCGGCAGGATTTCCTGCTCATGCGTGGCGTGGTTGGCCGAGGTGACCCACAAAAGCGGCTCGCGCCGCACCACTTCCGACTGGCCGCGCGTGTCGTTGTGCGTCACCAGCGCGAGATCGAGATTGCCGCGCTTGATGTGCTCGACCAGTCCCGGCGTCGGCTCGCAGATGACGGTGAGCTCCACACGCGGGTTGGAGCGCGAGAAGCGCGCCATGATCTCGGGCAGGAAGCGGTCGGCATAGTCGTCCGGCGTGCCGATGCGGATCGTGCCTTCGAGCCGCTGGTCGTCGAAGGCCGCGAGCGTCTCCCGGTTGAGATAGATCAGCCGCCGCGCATAGGAGAGCAGCCTGTCGCCTTCCTCGGTCAGCTTGTTGGTGCGGCCGTCCTTTTCGAACAGCGGCTTGCCGATCCGCTCCTCCAGCCGGCGCATCTGCATCGACACCGCCGACTGCGTCCGGTGCACCTCTTCGGCTGCCCTCGTGAAGCTTCCGGTGTCGGCGATCGAGATGAAGGTCTGCAACTGATCGAGATCGAGAGGCGCTTTCATCGGTCCAACCCATCATTGATGTTGATGCTACAGATTAAAAACATTCGTTGGATTAATCAATCACGTGATGGCAAATTGGCATCGTCCACATGAAAGCATGTGAATGGAATCCGGAACGGCGCTCCTCCCAGGCGCCGTTTGGCCGGTTTCGTCCGCTCGACTCCTGAAGGAGAGACTGACATGACCACGATCGAATTCGCCTCCGAGACCCCGCGCATCACCACGCGTCCGGCCGTTGCGACGCGCGTGCTCAATGCGGTCGCCAATCTCTATCGCGCCTGGAAAAACCGCCGGGCCTTCTATCGCCTTGGCGAGATGTCGGATGCCGAGCTTGCCGATATCGGCCTGACCCGCGCCGACCTCCACGTCGCCGTCGATGTGCCTTTCGGCCGCGATCCGACGGTGAAGCTGCGCGCGATCGCAGAAGAGCGCGTCGATTCGATCGAGGATCTCGCCCGCAAGGTCGCCTGAGAAGGCTGGAGGTGTACTCTTTCGGTCGCCTTGAACCTTTTGAAGGCTAAGCGCGACCGAGTTTCATGCAGGCTCCCACACTCCCAGCCGGTTCCCCGCCGGCCTGCCTGCAGATTGCCCGGTTCTCCTCCAGGACCGGGCATTTTTCTTTTGGGTTGAGTGCCTACCGCCGGTCCATGCCGCGCTTGAACTGGTCGAAGATGCTCTCCATTCCCTTCTGATACTCGTCACGCTGCTGCGCGCCGGTTTCGAACATCCTGCCGAAGATGTCGTCGAACGGGTTCCGCGGCCGGCCGCTCGGATTGGTCTGCGGCTGCTGCGGCTGACTTTGTTGTGGCTGGCGTTGCGGCGTCTGCGGCGCCGGCTGTCCGCCCGGCAAGCCGAAACCGCCGCCTTGGCGCAGCATCTCCTCGAACATCTTGCCGAGCGGACTATCGCCATAGGGGCTTTGCGTTTGCGGCGATCGGGTTTGCTGCGGCTGCTGCGCGCCGCCGCCGAACATGTCTTGCAGCACCTTGCCGAGCGGATTGTCGCCGTAAGGATTGGGCGCCTGCTGCGGCCGGCTTTGCGGTTGTTGCGCGCCGCCGTCGAACATGTCCTGCAGCACCTTGCCGAGCGGGTTGTCGCCATATGGATTAGGCGCCTGACGCGGCTGCGGCGCCTGCGCGCCGCCTCCCGCCTGCCGCATCATCTCCTCGATGATTTCGCCGAGCGGATTGCCGCCGCCGCCAAAGCCGCCGGCGGCCTGCATCTGGTTGTTGGTCTGCTTGAACAGCCCGCCCATCATCATAGAGGCCATCGCCGGCAGCATCTGCTGCAGCACCTGCTGGCTGAGCCCGGTCGCCTGCGCGGCCTGGGCGGCGACGGCGCGCGACAAATCCTTAGAGCCGAACAAATGGCCGAGAATCCCGTTGCCTTCGTCTATGCCTTGCGGCGTGAAGGCTCGGGTTGCGTCCTCGAAATATTTGGCGTGCTGGCCGCTCGCCATCGCCGTCATGAAGGCGCCCATTCCGTAGGGATCGGCCGTGTTGCGCTGCAGTCCCTGCGAGAAGGCCGGCAGCAACGCCTGCACCGCGGCCTGGGTCTGCTGCATCGACAGGCCATACTGCTGGGCCAGCGCCTGCATGCCGGCGCCGTTCTGGGCTTGCGAAAACATATCGAACAGGGAAGGCATGGGATCTCCTCCGCAATATCCTCGCGCAGGAGCCTAGTTCGTTTCCATCACCGATTGAAGCGGCTTTTGCCGCGCCGCTGTCAGGCGGAAGCCCGACGGTTAATAGGCATATTCCATGAACACCGGCTCGATCGAGCCGCCCCAGCGCGTGTGGTAGGCCGAAAGCATCTCCTCGGCACTGGTGGTGCCGCGCGCCACGACTTCGTCGAGCGTGTTGAGGAAAGACGTCTCGTCATAGCCGTCGCGGTTCTTCTTGCAGCGGTTCTTCAGCCCCATGCGCGCGATGGCGAGCACGTCGCGGGCGACGTCGCGCAAGGTGGCGTTGCGGAACGGCGCCGAAATACCGAGTTCCGGCACCGCGTTGCGCATCGCCAGCGCCTCCTCGTAGGTCCAGCTCGATGTCAGCGTCTCGGCGGCGTCCAGCGCCTGCTCGTCATAGAGCAGCCCGACCCAGAAGGCCGGCAGCGCGCAGATGCGGCGCCACGGTCCGCCGTCGGCGCCGCGCATTTCGAGGAAGCGCTTTAGTCGCACATCGGGGAAGAGGGTCGACAGGTGGTTCGCCCAGTCGCCCATGGTCGGCAGGCCGTCCGGCACTTGCGTGCGCGCAGCGCCCGCCATGAACTGGCGGAAGGTATAGCGCGTCATGTCGTGATACTGACCGTCGCGGATGACGAAATACATCGGCACGTCGAGCGCCCATTCGACATAGTCGGCGAAACCGAAATCCGGCGCGAAGCAGAATTCGAGCATGCCGGAGCGCTGGTTGTCGGTGTCGCGCCAGATGTCGCCGCGCCAGCTCTGCAGCCCGTTTGGTCGGCTCTCCGTGAAGGGCGAGTTGGCGAACAGCGCGGTCGACAGCGGCTGTAGCTTCAGCGACACCTGCATCTTGCGGCGCATGTCGGTCTCGCTCTCGAAGTCGAGATTCACCTGGATCGTGCAGGTGCGGTACATCATGTCGAGGCCTTTGGAGCCGACCTTCGGCATGTAGCGTGTCATGATCTCGTAGCGCGACTTCGGCATCTTCGGCGTCTCGGCGAGCGACCATTTCGGGCTGCCGCCGAGGCCGAGGAAGCGGATGCCGAGCGGCTCGGCGATCTCGCGCACCTGCGCCAGATGCGCGTTGCCCTCGCGGCAGGTCTGATGGATCGACTCCAGCGGCGCGCCGGAAAGCTCGAACTGCCCGCCGGGCTCCAGCGAGATCGCGCCCTGGCCGGTCGGCTCGACCAGGCCGATGATGCGGCCAGCATCCATGATCGGATCCCAGCCGAGCTTTTCCTGCATGCCTTCGAGTATGGCGCGGATGCCGCGCTCGCCGCCATAGGGCACCGGCGCGTTGCCGTCGACATAGAAGGGGAACTTCTCGTGCTCGGTGCCGATCCGCCATTTGTCGCGTGGCTTGTTGCCCGCGGCCAGGTAGCCGACGAGTTCGTCGATGCCTTCGATGGGACTGGTATCGGTTGTGTCGCGCGCCATTAGAAAGCCCTCCCGCCGCGTGACCCCGAAAATCGGCTTCGATTTTCGGAAAGGATCATGCGCCAAATCAAAGTGCTACAGCCTCGTTTGCGCATCCGAAAGGACGCGGCGCTGTAGTAGGTCGGTCGACCGCCGGGCGCTAGATGGACGAAATGTCAGTAGCCGATCAAGCGAAAAATCCTGAGCCACGGCTCAACTGGATTTGATCACCAGTCCCCTATCGCGGCCTGCATCACGGCAAGCGCCGCCACCGCCGCCGTATCGGCGCGCAGGATGCGCGGCCCAAGCGGGATGGCGGTTACGAAGGGCAACGCCCTCAGTATCTTGCGCTCATCGTCGGAAAATCCGCCCTCGGGTCCGACCAGCAGCGCAAGTTTTTTCTCTTGCACCTTCTGCAAGGCCGGCAGCGGATTGTTGGTCGAGGCATCCTCGTCGCAGAAGATCAGCCGCCGTTCTTTGTCCCAGCCGCTGAGCAGCCGCTCCAGCTTCTCCGCCTCGCGCAGTTCCGGCACGGCCAGGATGCCGCATTGCTCGGCCGCCTCGACGACATTGGCGCGCAGTCGATCGATGCCGGGCTTCGCCACTTGCGTGTGCTGGGTGATGACAGGCTGCAGGATGCCGGCGCCCATCTCCACCGCCTTCTGCACCAGATAGTCGAGCCGGCCTTGCTTCAGCGGGGCGAAGCAATAGACGAGATCGGGCAGCGGCGGCTGCGACCGCTGCAGGGAAAGCACCTTGAGCCGCACCGCCTTCTTGGATTTGGCGGCGATCGAAGCCGACCACTCGCCGTCGCGGCCGTTGAAGAGCAGGACCTCCGCGCCTTCGCCGAGCCGCAGCACATGTGCGAGATAATGGCTTTGCTGTTGTCCGGCATCGAATTCGGCGCCCGGTCCGAGATCGTCCGGCACGAACAGTCGCTGCATTTTGTAGTTGGCGCGCATGGCCCAAGCAGGTTCCGCAAAAGTGTCCTGCGGTTTTGCGATCAGAGCCTGCAAAAAACAAGGGAATCTAAGCAGATATTCGTGGGACATACCACGAATATCTGCTTGGCAATGGGCGAGGCGCGGGGTGGCGTCAAGTATCGGCGGAGGGATGCCAGACCGGCACGTAGCCCTGTCTCAGTACCGAAACGCTCGTGGCGGGCGTGATCAGCCGCAGCAGCTTCCCGACAAGGTCATCGAATGCGATTGGATCATCGTAGCCTGCAAACGACCATCTCAGCGCCGTGCCGTCGCGGAGCGCATAAGCAGTGCCGCCATCTGCCACCACCGTCCCATTCGGAAAGGTGCCAAGCTCTTCCACGGCGACAGCCGGCGGCCGCCCACCCGAAGCCAGTCGCTCCTTGTGCAGTCGCTTGTCGACCATCGGTGCGCGCGGCTCGGCAATGCCGAAGGCCGCGCCGAAACGGCTGACGAAATCGGTCGCCCGCTCGCGCCGGCAGAAGAAGCAGGGCCGGTGGCCGGCAGCCAGCGCCGTCACCTCGTCGAGGAAGAACAGCTCGGTCCAGCCGGCCTTGCCGCCCATTTGATCACCGCTTTGCCTGTTGCGGCCCATCGGCTCGCGCCGCACGTTGCGGAATTCACAGACGCAGATGATCCAGGCCGGCAAGGCCCAGCGCTTCAGCAGCAGCGTCTTCGTCGTGGGGTCGTGGATGATGCCGCGATTGCCCATGAACAGCCCGCGTTGGGGTACGGCGTGGATGACGCCGAGCGGATCGACCCGGTTCTGCAGTGGCATAGCTTTCTCTCCGGCACGCAGCTTGGCTGAAATGCGGTCGGCATGATATCGCTCGCCCCAGCATTTTCATGTCAGCAGGGTTTCCAGATGCGGGTGCTGGTGGTCCAGAACTACGACAATACCGGCCTCGGCCAGGTCGGCGCCGCGCTTGCGGAGGCCGGTGCCGAGCTCGACCTGCGCCGCCCCTACCAGGGCGACCCGCTGCCACGGGACGCAAACGGTCACGATGCCATGGTGGTGCTGGGTGGCGGGCAGAATGCGCTGGACGATCATGACTATCCCTATTTTCCAGCCCTGCTCGAACTGACGCGCGATTTCGCCGGCAAGGACCGGTCGGTGCTCGGCATTTGTCTGGGCGGCCAGCTCGTCGCTCGCGCCTTCGGCGCCGAGAACCATATTGGCGGTGCGGTTGAATTCGGCTGGTGCGGCGTGTCGCTGACGACGGCGGCCAAGGCCGACCCCGTGCTTGGCGCGCTGCCGGACAAATTCCCGATCTTCCAATGGCACGACGACACGTTCGACCTGCCTGAGGAGGCCGTGCGGCTCGCCGGCAACGATGTCGCCCAGAACCAGGCCTTTCGCATCGGCCGCGCCGTCTACGGCTTCCAGTTCCATTTCGAGGCGGATCGCCCGCTGGTGCGCGACTGGAGCACCTCCTTTGCGACGTTGATCGCCGAGCGTCATCCCGATTGGGCCGGCAAGCTCGACGACGAAATGGCCCGCAACGGGCCTGATGCCGACGCCGCGGGGCTCGCCATCGCCCGCGCCTGGGTGGCGACGATCTAACGCGTGTCGCCCAAAGTGCGCAGCGGTTTTGGGAAAACGACACGCGACGCGCTTGAGTTATCTCGCCGACCGCCGCGCCAAGCGTGACATAATTGGCACGCGACGGCGGTTCCGCCTGGGGAAAACCTGCTTCGTCCTTGGCTTGTGCTCGCCCGCCATCCTAGAAAGCGCGCGCCCTGTATCGCCTGTGCAACCGCGATGAACCTTCTGTGTGATCGATGCGACACACCGGCGATACAGAATCTGCCTAGAAGCGCGAAATCGTCGAAACATTGAGACGCATTTTATCGTTTCAACGCATTGGTAACCGCCTCGTGCACAGATGCAGAAAGCTCAACCAGAGATGACGTCCGTGAAAGCAGCGCTTTTGTCCTTTGTCATGCTGTCTGCCATCGTCGTGTGCGGCCTCGGCATTTATTCCGCCGACGCGGCCAACAATCATCAGGCCGTCGACGGCTACGGCGTCACCGCCGCGCTTCGCTAAAGCCTGATCCCTCCCAGAGGCGGAAAGCCGATCCCGCAGTCGGGATCATGCTAAAGCAATTCCAGGAAAAGTGTGCAGCGGTTTTCCGTCCGGAATTGCGTCAAACAAGAAAGATAGAGCGGTTTGCCGTTTCCGTGAAACGGTGAACCGCTCTAGACCACCTTTCCCTCGACCGCCAGGACACGCTTTTCGGCGCCGTCGACGGCGAACGCGCTCAGCGTTCCCGATTGCCAGGCGAGGGTGTCGACATTGACGCGGTTGGCCATCACCTCTGCCTCGGGGACCGGTGTGTGCCCGTGCACGATCACCTTCGGATAGAGGCCGGGGTGGTCGTGGAAGGCGTCGCGGATCCAGATCAGGTCCTGCGGACTCTGGCTTTCGAGCGGGATGCCGGGCCTGATGCCGGCGTGACAGAAGAAGAAGTCGCCGAAGGTCACTGAAAAGGACAGCGAGCGCAGGAAGTCGACATGGGCTTGCGGCACCGCTTCGACCAAGGCTGCGTGTCCGTGCGCCAGTGCCTCATCCGGCCTGCCGAACCAGCTGCTGCCGGTCGAGAGCTTGACCCCGTACGACGCCGCGGTCTGGACGCCGCCATAGCGCATGAACAGCCCGTCCGGGTCCGGGCGGTCGAGAAAATCGAGGAAGCCGATGTCGTGATTGCCGGCGAGCATCAGGTTGCGCGGATCGCGTTCTCGTGCCGCGATCAGGAAATCGATGACGCTTTTGGAGTCCGGGCCCCGGTCCGTATAGTCGCCGAGATGGATGATGCGCCAGTCGGACGCCGCCGCGCGTTCCAGCTCGGTCTCGATCCGGTGGTGCATGGCGGCGAGCAGGTCGTGACGGCCATGCACGTCGCCGATCGCATAGAGCCGCATGCCGTCCGGCCCGCGCGCATCGAGAAAATGAATGCCGGTCTCAGTCAATGCGTACATCTTTCCCGTGTCGTTCATTCACGGGAAACTAGGGCGGATCGGTGAACAAGGCCTAGCGCCGCAGCTGGTCCTTGCCCATGTCGGTTACCAAACGCTTACCACACAGCGCCAGCGTGATGTCCATCTCCTTGCGGATGATCTCCAGCGCCTTGGTGACGCCAGCCTTGCCCATCGCGCCGAGCCCGTAGAGGAACGGCCGGCCGATATAGGTGCCCTTGGCGCCGAGGCAGAGCGCCTTGAGCACGTCCTGGCCCGAGCGGATGCCGCCATCCATATGCACCTCGATCCGGTCGCCGACGGCATCGGCGATTTCTTCAAGCACCGAGATCGACGACGCGGCGCCGTCGAGCTGCCGGCCGCCATGGTTGGAGACCACGATCGCGTCCGCTCCGGTATCTGCGGCCATCAGCGCGTCCTCCTTGTCGAGGATGCCCTTCAGGATAAGCTTGCCGCCCCAGCGCTCCTTGATCCAGGCTACGTCCTTCCACGACAGATGCGGGTCGAACTGCTCCGTCGTCCAGGACGACAGCGAAGAGACATCGCCGACGCCCTTGGCGTGGCCGACGATGTTGCGGAAGGTGCGGCGCGGCGTGCCGGCGATCCCCAGGCACCAGCGTGGCTTGATGGCCAGGTCGATGATGTTGGCGAGCGTCATTTTCGGCGGCGCCGAAAGCCCGTTGCGGATGTCCTTGTGGCGCTGGCCGAGGATCTGCAGGTCGAGTGTCAGCACCAGCGCCGAGCACTTCGCCGCCTTGGCGCGATCGATCAGGTTGAGCACGAAATCCTTGTCGCGCAGCACGTAAAGCTGGAACCAGAACGGCTTCTTGGTCACCGAGGCGACATCCTCGATCGAGCAGATGCTCATGGTCGACAGCGTGAACGGCACGCCGAACTCTTCCGCCGCCTGCGCCGCCAGCATCTCGCCGTCGGCATGCTGCATGCCGGTCAGCCCGGTCGGCGCCAGCGCCACCGGCATCGCCACCTTCTGGCCGATCATGGTCGATTCCAGCGAACGGTTGCTCATGTCGACCAGCACGCGCTGGCGGAACTTGATCTTTTGGAAATCCTCTTCGTTGGCGCGGTAGGTGCTCTCGGTCCAGGCGCCGGAATCGGCATAGTCGAAGAACATCTTCGGCACCTTGCGGCGCGCCATGTCCTTGAGGTCGGCGATGGTCAGGATGTCGCTCATGGTGGTCCCCGCTTGATCGATGCTTAGGAGCGTTTGCGTGTGGGTTCGATATCGCCGGCTTCCGAGCGTTGTCTCAGCCTCAGCCGCGAGACGCGCTGCCAGTCGCCGCTGCGCTCGGCTTCCGCCATGGAGCGCTCGACATAGGTGATGTGGTCCATCGCCGCCTTGCGCGCCGCGATCGGGTCCGCCGCCTTGATCGCGGCGTGGATTGCCCGGTGCTGCCCGAGCAGCGCCTCGCGCGCGCCGGGCACGGTGAACACCAGAAGCCGGTTCTGGAACACGCCATCGGAGAGCAGCCGGTAGCAGGAGCGCAACGTGTGCAGGAGGATGATGTTGTGCGCGCATTCGCAGACCGCGTGATGGAACTCGACGTCGATCTCCGCCTCGTCGTCGAAGTCGCCGGTCCGGTGCGCCTCGTCCATGCGCGCCATGATGCGGTCGAGCAGAGCAAGGTCCTCGGGCGTCGCGCGCCGCGCCGCGTATTCGGCCGCGATCGCCTCGATCTCGCGCCGGTATTCCAGATAGTCGGTCACCGCCTTGCGGTGCATCGAGATCAGATCGGTCACCGGCTTGGTGAAAAGCTGGCCGATGACGTCGGCGACATGCGTGCCGCCGCCCGGCCTGGTGGTCAGCAGCCCGCGCGCCTCCAGCGCCTTCAGCGCATCGCGCAGGATCGGTCGCGACACGTCGAACTGCCGCGCCAGCTCGCGCTCGCCCGGCAGCCGGTCGCCGGTGCGCAGCACGCCTTCGAGGATCAGGCTCTCGATCTGCTGCACCACCTCGTCGGCGGTACGCGAATGCTCGATCCTGGAGAAGATATCGCTCAACGGAGGGGCGCCTGGGAACGGGATGGATGTCGCGCAGATTAAAGCCTCTGTCGCCAACTGGTCAAATTATTTATCCAATTCACCGGATCCGGTCGGTTCTGGCGCCGCGCCGTTTGCATCGACGGCCGCTCAAATTTGCTGTTTACGTGCCTTACCGATTGCCGCAAGACAACCCGATTGCACGAAGGGTCGAAACCAGGGGGCCAACCGTGTCGGACGAGACGTCCAACCTCGAATTCCAGCCGCGCGCCCAGGGCAGCGTCATGGGCTTTCCGGCATATGAGGGACGCCCCGGCGCGCTGGGCGAGGTCCATGCCCGCCCGCATCCGCTGATCGAGAAGCTGCGCGTGCTTGTCCAGCTGTCCTTCATGACCGAGGGCGGCGCGGCCGTCGATCATGCCGTGCTGTCCGAATTGTCGCGTCGCCTCGGCATCGCCGCGCCTGAGCGTTACGCCCGCCATCACGCCATGAAGTGGGGCAAGGGCACCTTGCGCTGGGAACGGCACACGGAATTTTCGACTTACCTTTGGGAGGGGCCGCTGGCCGAAAACGGCCGGGGCCAGGAGGATTCGCCCTTCGGCAACGGCTTCTCGCCGCCGGGAACGGTGATCTCCGGCATCCGGCTCGAGATCCGCAAATGGACGCAGGCGAGCGAGAAGCTGATCGCCGATTTCGACCCGACCAGCCTTTGTTATTCGCTGGTCGAGCGCGGTGCCGCGGCCATCGTCACCGACTTCCGCCAGGATGGCGATGGGCTGACCCGCATGCTGGTGCTCGATCGCAGCCTGACGCCTGCCAGCACCGGCGCGCTGTCGCAGCGGCTGATCGACATCGAGACCTACCGGACGCTTGCCATGCTTGGCCTGCCGCTGGCGCTGACATTGTCCGGCCGCGCCCGCCGCATCGAGGACCGGCTGGCGCAGACGACGCTGGAAATGAAGGTAGCCGAAACCCGCGACAGCCAGACGCTGCTCGCCGACCTCACCGAACTCGCCGCCGAACTGGAGGCCGATGCCGCCTCCAGCCTCTACCGTTTCGGCGCCAGCCGCGCCTATGACGGCATCGTCACCGAGAGGCTGGGGGCGCTGGAGGAGGAGCCGGTGCAGGGCTACGACACCTGGGCGGGCTTCCTGCAGCGGCGCATGGCGCCGGCCATGCGAACCTGCCGCTCGGTGGAGGAGCGCCAAGCCAATCTTTCGCGAAAACTCACCCGCACCACCACGCTGCTGCGCACCTGGGTCGATGTCGAGGTCGAGAAGCAGAACCGCGACCTGCTGGCCTCGATGAACAACCGCGCCCGGCTGCAGCTGCGCCTGCAGCAGACCGTCGAAGGCCTCTCGGTCGCCGCTGTCTCCTATTATGTCGTCGGCCTCATCGGCTATGTCGCCAAGGGCGCGTCGGTCTTCGGTCACGCTTTCGCGCCGGAAGTCGTCACCGCGGCTTCGGTGCCGGTCGCCATCCTGCTCGTCTGGTGGGGCGTGCGCCGCGTGCGGCGGCTGCACTCCGAGCCGGCCAAGCATCCGGGCGAGTAAGTAATCTCCCCCCTTGAGGGGGAGATGTCGCCGGAGGCGACAGAGGGGGTCGCCTCGCGTGGAGCGCCAACCTCGTTTCGCGACGGAAGATGGCGCTGGCGCCCTACGTGAGACGACCCCCTCTGACCGCTTCGCGGCCATCTCCCCCTCAAGGGGGGAGAACGCCAGCGGCAGATTGCCGCTGCGGAAGCGCATACCTGTGGTCGACGCCCGATCCCGACCAAAGCAGGGTTTGCAACAACCGCGCTTCACTGGTAAAAGATTTTGACCAGTGAAGCTCATGAGGCTGCTTAATGTCCGGCCTTGCCATGCCCAAGCCAGATGCCGAGACGATGCGCCGGCGCGCCGAGATCGTCGCCGACATGCGCATCATCGTGCCGGGCGAGGGTGTCGTCGATACGGCGAACGAAATGCGCGCCTTCGAGAGCGACGGCCTCACCGCCTACCGCCAATTGCCGCTGGTCGTCGTGTTGCCGGAGACGGTGGCGCAGGTGTCGCGCGTGCTGAAATACTGCAACGAGCGTAACATCCGCGTCGTGCCGCGCGGCTCCGGCACCTCGCTTTCGGGCGGCGCGCTGCCGCTCGAGGATGCAGTGCTTCTCGTGATGAGCCGCTTCAACCGCATCCTGGCGATCGACTACCCCAACCGCGTCGTCGTCGCCCAGCCGGGCGTCACCAATCTCGGCATCACCACCGCCGTCGAGCAGGAGGGCTTTTATTACGCCCCCGATCCATCCTCCCAGATCGCCTGCTCGATCGGCGGCAACGTCGCGGAGAATTCCGGCGGCGTGCACTGCCTGAAATACGGCCTCACCGCCAACAATGTGCTGGGCATCGAGATGGTGCTGATGAATGGCGAGGTGGTGCGGCTTGGCGGCAGCCATCTCGACCAGGAAGGCTACGACCTGCTCGGCGTCATGACCGGCTCGGAAGGCCTGCTCGGCGTCGTCACCGAGGTGACCGTGCGCATCCTGAAGAAACCGGAGACGGCGCGCGCGCTGTTGATCGGCTTCCCGACCAGCGAAGAGGGCGGCCAATGTGTCGCCGACATCATCGGCGCCGGCATCATCCCGGGCGGCATGGAGATGATGGACCGGCCCGCGATCCATGCGGCGGAAGATTTCGTCCATGCCGGCTATCCGCTCGATGTCGAGGCGCTGCTTATCGTCGAGCTCGACGGGCCGAGCGTCGAGGTCGATCATCTGATCGGCCTGGTCGAGGCGATCGCTTACCGCAACGGCTCGACCACCTGCCGTATTTCGCAGTCGGAGCAGGAGCGGCTGAGTTTTTGGGCCGGTCGCAAGGCAGCCTTCCCGGCGGTCGGCCGCATCTCGCCCGACTACTACTGCATGGACGGCACCATCCCGCGCAAGGAATTGCCGCGCGTGCTCGCCGGCATGCGCGACCTTTCCGAGAAATACGGGCTCGGCGTCGCCAATGTCTTCCACGCCGGCGACGGCAATCTGCATCCGCTGATCCTCTACGACGCCAATGTGCCGGGCGAGCTCGACAAGGCTGAAAGCTTCGGCGCCGACATCCTGCGCCTTTGCGTCGAGGTCGGCGGCGTCTTGACCGGCGAGCATGGCGTCGGCGTCGAGAAGCGCGACCTGATGCCGGAGATGTTCAACCAGATCGACCTCGACCAGCAGATGCGGGTCAAATGCGCCTTCGACCCCAACCATCTGCTCAACCCCGGCAAGGTCTTCCCGCAGCTGCGGCGGTGTGCAGAGCTTGGGAGGATGCATGTGCATCGCGGGCAGGTGGCGTTCCCGGACATTCCGAGGTTTTGATGGGACGATCTCAGGACTTGGGTTCCTCGCCCCCGCAAAGCGGGGGAGAGGTGGCTCGGGCGAAGCCCGAGACGGAGAGGGGGGCGGCCTATCAGCCAAGCCGCCGCTCGCCAGAAAAGATCGCTCGTGCACGCGAGCTTCGCCATGGTGACAATCAAGCAGAAGCGATGCTCTGGAACGAGCTGAAAGCCAAAAAGCTGGGCGGATACAAATTCGTTCGCCAAATGCCCATTGGTCCATACTTCGCAGATTTTGCGTGTCGAAAACAACGGCTGATTGTGGAGCTGGACGGCAGCCAGCATGCTGAAAGCAAATACGACAGACGCCGCGACGAGTTCATGCGTGGCGAAGGCTTCTCGGTGCTGCGGTTCTGGAGCTTCGATGTTTTGAAGAACACGAGGAGCGTTTGCGAGACGATCCTCGCAGCGCTGGAAGGGCGGCTTGCTGAAGATGTCGTTGCTGCCGACCTCAGGTTTGTTTTTGCCGCCACGAAGACGGGAGACAGCGCCCTATGATGGCCCCCTCTCCGTCTCGGGCTTCGCCCGAGCCACCTCTCCCCCGCTTTGCGGGGGCGAGGAACCCAAGCTTTTCAAGGTCGCGACGTCCGCGGTTGGCGTTTCCTCGCCCCCATGAAATGGGGGAGAGGTGTCCGCGTAGCGGACGGAGAGGGGGCAGCGCTGACGTATGCGATTGCCCTGGCCTTGCGGGGGCGCGGAAAGGCGCGCGCCCATGACCACCTTCGCCCCATCCACTTCCGCCGAAGTCCTCTCCACCATCCAATGGGGGGCGGCCGAAGAAGCGCCGCTGGAAATCCTCGGCCACGGTTCCAAGCGCGGCATCGGCAGGCCGCTGCAGACCGAGCACACGCTCGATCTGTCGAAGCTCACCGGTGTCACGCTCTACGAACCGGCCGAGCTGGTGCTGTCCGCCAAGGCCGGCACGCCGCTCGCCGAAATCGAAAAGCTGCTCGCAGAAAACGGCCAGCAGTTCGCTTTCGAGCCCATGGACTACGGGCCATTGCTCGGCGGCGAGCCAGGCAGGGGCACCATCGGCGGCGCGCTGGCTTCCAACCTGTCCGGCCCGCGGCGTCTCAAGGCGGGTGCGGCGCGCGACCATATCCTCGGCATATCGGCGGTTTCGGGCCGCGGCGAGGCCTTCAAGTCGGGCGGTCGGGTGGTCAAGAATGTCACCGGCTACGATCTTTCCAAGCTGATGGCGGGAAGCTGGGGCACGCTCGCGGTGCTCACCGACGTCACCTTCAAGGTCCTGCCTGCTGCCGAGACCGAGGTGACCCTGGCAATCCGCAGTTTGCTCGACGATGCCGCCGTCGCCGCCATGGCGCTGGCGCTGGGCTCCAGCGCCGAAGTCTCGAGCGCCGCGCATCTGCCGGAGCGGATCGCGGCGCGCGTCGCCGCCGGCCATCTCGGCAGCGATGCCGCGACGCTGCTGCGGATCGAAGGCTTTGGTCCGTCGGTCGTCTATCGCACCGAGGCGTTGAAACAACTGCTCGGCAAGGCCGGTCCGCTGCAAGAGATCGCCGGTGAGGCGTCGAAGACGATCTGGCGCGACATTCGCGATTGCGCGCCTTTTGCCGATGGCGGCGCAAGGCCGGTCTGGCGCGTCTCGATGGCGCCGTCCGAGGCGCATCACATGGTGATGGCGCTGCGCATGCAGGCCGCCGTCGACGCCTTCTACGACTGGCAAGGCGGGCTGGCGTGGCTCTCGATGCGCGAGGACGATCCGGAGGCCGAGCTGCTGCGCGGGCTTGTCCGCAAACATGGCGGCGGCCACGCGACGCTGGTGCGCGCCTCGGCCTCGCATCGCGCCGCTTTGCCGGTGTTCGAGCCGCAGCCGCCGCATCTGGCGGCACTGTCGGCCAGGCTTAAGGCCGAGTTCGATCCGAAGCATATTCTCAACCCCGGCCGCATGGCGCCGGGTGCCGGCTCTGCTACTCTTCCTCGATCAACGGAGGAAGCAGCACCATGAGCAATACCGATCCAGGCCCGGGCACAGGCTCGCGTCAGACCGACCGCTGGCTGGAGCCGGGCCAGACCAACGCGCTGGTCATCTACATTCTCTACCTCGCCAGCCTCGTCATCGGCGTGACCGGCATTGTCGGCATCGTGCTTGCCTACATCAACCGCGGCAAAGCGGGTGGCTTCGTCGAAAGCCACTACACATTCCTGATCAGGACGTTCTGGATCGGCCTTCTCTACGCGCTGATCTCCGTGGTCCTGATGATGCTGGCGATCGGCTTCGTGCTGATGTTCGCGGTCGCCGTCTGGTTCATCATCCGCTGCATTCTTGGGCTGCAGGCGCTGCAGCGCGGCGAGCCTGTCAGGAACCCGCAAAGCTGGCTTCTGGGACAGTAAGGATTTTTGCGTGCAGACCAATTTCTCCCTTGCCCAGCTTGCCGATCCGCATGTCGCGGAATCGGAGAAGATCCTGCGCAAATGCGTGCATTGCGGCTTCTGCACCGCCACCTGTCCGACCTATGTGACGCTGGGCAACGAGCTCGATTCACCGCGCGGCCGCATTTATCTCATCAAGGACATGCTGGAGAACGGCAGGCCGGCGGACAAGGAGATCGTCACCCATATCGACCGCTGCCTGTCCTGCCTTGCCTGCATGACGACATGCCCCTCGGGCGTCAACTACATGCATCTGGTCGATCACGCCCGCGCCCATATCCAGAAGACCTACAAGCGCCCGCTGCTCGACCGGCTGACGCGCGCCATGCTGGCTTTCGTGCTGCCTTATCCGAGCCGCTTCCGCGCCGCGCTGAGACTGGCCGGGCTCGGCAGGCCTTTCATCGGCCTGTTCGAAACAGTGCCGGCACTGAAGCCGGTCGCGGCGATGCTCAAGCTCGCGCCGTCGTCGATCCCGCCCGCATCGCCGATGGCTTCGCCCGGCGTGCATGCTCGTCAGGGCGCGAAGCGCGGCCGCGTCGCCATCCTCACCGGCTGCGCGCAGTCGGTGCTCGATCCGGCCATCAACGAGGCGACGATCTCGCTGCTGACAAGGCTCGGCGTCGAGGTCGTGGTGCCGGAAGGCGAGGGCTGCTGCGGCGCGCTCGTCCATCATATGGGCCGCGAGGATCAGGCCCTTGCCTCGGCCAGGCAGAACGTCGACGCCTGGACGCGCGCCGTCGAGCAGGGCGGCCTCGACGCCATCATCATCACGGCGTCCGGTTGCGGCACGACGATCAAGGATTACGGCTTCATGCTGCGCCTCGATCCGGCCTATGCGGAAAAGGCCGCGCGCGTCTCGGCGCTGGCGAAGGACATCACCGAATATCTGGCTAGCCTCGATCTACCCGAGCCGGTGCGCAAGCCGGGCACGATCGTCGCCTATCATTCGGCCTGCTCGATGCAGCATGGCCAGAAGATCACCCGCCAGCCGAAGGAGCTGCTGACCAAGGCAGGCTTTATCGTGCGCGAGCCGCGCGAAGGGCATCTCTGCTGCGGCTCGGCCGGCACGTACAACATCCTGCAGTCCGAGATTTCGGCAAAGCTTCGCGACCGCAAGGTGAGAAACATCGAGGCGACGGGCGCTTCAGTTGTCGCCACCGGCAACATCGGCTGCATCACCCAGATCGCGTCCGCCGCCAGGCTGCCCGTGGTGCATACGATAAAACTGCTCGACTGGGCCTATGGCGGCCCGAAGCCTGAAGGCGTTGCCGAAAGCAGCTTGATCGCTGCCGAATAGTTACTCCGCCGCGAGTTGGTCCGCCACGCCATAGGTCGCGCGGTAGAGCGCGCGCTGGCGGTTGAGCGCCACCATGGTGTTGCGCAGCAGGATCGCGACTGTCAGCGGGCCGACGCCGCCCGGCACCGGCGTGATCCAGGAGGCGACCTCCTTGACGCTCTCGGTGTCGACATCGCCGACGATGCGGCTTTCGCCGTCCGGGCCGATCTCGGAATTGATGCCGATGTCGATGACGCAGGCTCCGGGCTTGACCATCTCGGCCTTGATCAGCCGCGGCCTGCCGACGGCGACGAACAGGGCGTCGGCGCGCCGCGCATGCGCGGCCACCGAGCGCGTCATGTGGTGGCAGACCGTCACCGTCGCGCCCTCGCTCATCAAAAGGAAGGCGATCGGCTTGCCGACGATCTCGGAATGGCCGACGACCACCACCTCGAGGCCTTTGAGATCGAGGCCGGTTTCCTTGAGCAGCTCGACCGAGGCGGCGGCCGTGCAGGGCGCGAGGTCGAGCTGGTTGTAGACGATGTTGCCGATCGACGCCGGATGCATGCCCTCGACATCCTTCAGCGGGTGCACCGCCGCCTGCAGCGTCTTGATCGGGATATGCGCCGGCACCGGCCGCTGGATGATGATGCCGGTGACGCGCGGATCGGCGTTGAGGCCGTGGATGGCGGCTTCCAGCTCGCCCGCCGTGGTGTCGGCGGCAAAACGCCTTTCCTCGAAGCCGATGCCGGCAAGCTCGGCCTTGGCGCGCTGGTTGCGCACATAGACATCGACCGCGGCAACATCGCCGACGGTGATCGAGACAAGCTTCGGCGGAAAACCTTCCGCGGTGGCGATTGCCGCGTCATCGCGCACGGAAGCGATGATGCGCTGGGCGACCGGACCGCCTCTCAGATAGCGGCTGTCGTCGGACCGGGTCATGGCTGGCACCTCTGCCCTCTGGAGCAATTCCAGGACAGGCCGTTTTCTGTCCGGAATTGCGTAAAACCAAGATTTGTGCGCTGCAATAGCAGAGGACCGTCGGGAAATCAGCC
This sequence comes from Mesorhizobium sp., assembly GCA_004963905.1. Taxonomy (GTDB): domain Bacteria; phylum Pseudomonadota; class Alphaproteobacteria; order Rhizobiales; family Rhizobiaceae; genus Mesorhizobium. The sequence continues at coordinate 114,386 of SUGL01000002.1, read as the reverse complement.
CCGAAAGCGAAACGTGCTGCTTCCGGGGCGACTTGCATGTCGCCCAAAAGTGCGCCGCGGTTTTGGGAGAACGACATGCATCAAAACAACAGCTCGGAAACGAAAAGGGCAGCGCGGTTTCCCGCGCTGCCCTTTCGTGACTGGCCGTATCCCCACACGGCCCGTCCCCCGTTAACTCGCTGCCAGTCTAAGCACGTTCCCCAAAAGCGCGCTATGGCTTGAGGGCAACAGCATCCGCCAAAAATACACGGCCCTGCTAACCGGCTGATTCGCAGTCACTATATCACCTCGACGGTCGTTCCGACATTCACGCGCTCGTAGAGGTCGACGACATCTTCGTTGCGCATGCGGATGCACCCGGACGACACCGCGCCGCCGATCGTCCAGGGCTGGTTGGTGCCATGGATGCGGTATTCGGTGGTGCCGAGATAAAGCGCACGCGCGCCAAGCGGATTCTCGATGCCGCCGGCGAGATAGGTCGGCAGGTAGCGGCCCTTCGCCGCCTCGCGGGCGATCATCGCCGCCGGCGGGCGCCAGTCCGGCCACACCCTCTTGTCGGTGATCTTGTGTGTGCCCGACCATTCGAAGCCGGGCTTGCCGGTGCCGACGCCGTAGCGGCGCGCCTTGCCGTCCTTTTCGATCAGGAAGAGGAAGTTCTGCTTGGTATCGATGACGATGGTGCCGGGCTTCTGCGGTCCGTCATAGGCCACTTCCTGCGGCAGGTAGATCGGGTTGATCTGCGGCCGCATCACCATGCGCTTGGCCGGCTGCTGCACGGCCGCGGTGCGCTGCCGGTCGGGCTGCGGCTGGAAAAGCCGGCGCAGCGGCTGTTGCGCCGCCTGCCGGGTCGGACGCACGATGCCCGGCGCATGGCCGAGCTGCAGCACCCAGGGTGCCGAAAGGTCGGGGCTCACCATGACCGGCGGCCTGTCGGCGTAGCGGTCATTGGCGAAAGAGGTCGTCGCGCCGGCGGCAAGCACCGCGGCCGCGCCGAGCACGAAAGTGAACGCTGTCTTCATCGGAACGCACCTTGATCGTCGAACTCGTCCGAAGGGGAAAGGAGGGCCCTCGGCGTGGCGATCCTTGGCGCGGAGCGGCAAGCAAAACATGAATCGGAATGCGTAAAATGCCGACTTGTCAGTAAACTTTTTGGTGTGGTTACCGGCTGGTTCAGGAATCTGGTAAAGCCGCGGTAAAGTGGGTGTTTGTGTGCATTAACGAACGGATTTGTGGCGATGGGACAAGAAAATGCCGGCCTGCTCGACGGCCCCGACGGTATCGCTCGCTGCTTCTGGCACGGCAATCTGCCGGATTACCTGCACTATCACGATCATGAATGGGGCCGGCCGGTGGCGGACGATCGCCGGCTGTTCGAGAAGATCTGCCTGGAAGGCTTCCAGTCGGGCCTCTCCTGGCTGACCATCCTGCGCAAGCGCGACAATTTCCGCGAGGCCTTCGCCAATTTCGACTTCGACAAGGTGGCGCTCTTTACCGACCAGGACGTCGAACGCCTGCTCGGCAATGCCGGCATCATCCGCCATCGCGGCAAGATCGTCTCGACCATCAACAACGCAAGGCGCGCCCGCGAGCTTGCCGACGAGGCCGGTTCGCTGGCCGCCTGGTTCTGGAAGTTCGAGCCCGGTCCCGACGAGCGGCCGTCGGTCATCGACCTCGCGCATCTGCGCGCCAATCCGACGACGGCGGTCTCGGTCAGGATATCCAAGGAATTGAAGAAGCGCGGCTGGAGCTTCGTCGGCCCAACCACGGTCTACGCCTTCATGCAGGCGATGGGGCTGGTCAACGACCATCTCGAAGGCTGCGCCTGCCGGGCAGAGGTGGAGAAGGAAAGGAAGCGGTTTAAAAGGCCGAAGTAGTCGGACTTCCCCTTCTCCCCCTGTGGGAGAAGGTGTCGCCGAAGGCGACGGATGAGGGGTGTTCCAGGAAATTCCAGCGTCTCACTCCGCTGGAACACCCCTCATCCGTCTCGGCGCTTCGCGCCGATCCACCTTCTCCCACAAGGGGAGAAGGTTGAGGCGCTCGCTCAGACGCTGCTCGCGCTGGTCAAGAACAGCCCGGCAATGATGGCCGCGACCGCTGCGAAGGCTGGGTAGATCACCAGCAGCCCGGTTACCAGCGCGTCGCGCACCGTCGGCTTTTGCGCTTCCGCCGCAACCTCGAACGGCCCGGCCGGCTGCTGCGCCGGCTTGGGCGTCAAGCTACCGGCCGGCCGCAGCCTGGCAGTTGGCTTGCCGCTCTCGATGATGTCTTCAGCCATGGTCATTGCCCGAACCCCTTGTTTCGGCGCGTTTTATCGTCTTGGATTGTGTCGGCAGCATGCCGCGCCGATGGCGGAATTGTTTCGTTTTCAGCAATTTTGTTTCGAAGAGTTAGGGCCCCTGGATACCGTCGAGGGTGGAAATTGGTGGTAGTCTTGGACCGCTGGCGCCGCCCCTCATCGCCCTGCCGGGCACTTCTCCCCGTATAGTGACGGGGAGAAGGACGCTGCCCCCGCGGTTTTCGCCAATCACCAAACGCTGGAGCTGTCGCGCCGGCGCCGAAGCTCCTCCTTCTCCCCGTCACTATACGGGGAGAAGGTGCCGGCAGGCGGATGAGGGGCGGCGCAGCGCCTGCAAACTATCGAACTGTTCCTGCGGGTCTGCAAACGCTTGCCGCACCACTTGGCATGGGTTAGGACACGCCCGCTCCAGATAAGTCAGCGTTTACTTAGCGAAAAGACCCATCCCATGGCCGACAAACCGGAAAAGACGAAAGCGCGGCTGCCGCGCGGTTTTGCCGACCGCGGCGCCGAAGACATCCGCGCCGTCGAGAAGATGATGGCGACCATCCGCTCGGTCTATGAGCTTTACGGTTTCGAGCCGGTCGACCAGCCGATGATCGAATACACCGACGCGCTCGGAAAATTCCTGCCCGACCAGGACCGGCCGAACGAAGGCGTGTTCTCCTTCCAGGACGACGACGACCAGTGGCTGTCGCTGCGCTACGACCTGACCGCGCCGACGGCGCGCTTCGTCGCCGAGAATTACGATCGCCTGCCGAAACCCTATCGCAGCTATCGCTCCGGCTGGGTGTTCCGGAACGAGAAGCCCGGCCCCGGCCGCTTCCGCCAGTTCATGCAGTTCGACGCCGACACGATCGGCACGCCGGGCGTCGCCGCCGACGCCGAGATGGCGATGATGATGGCCGACGTCATGGAAGCGCTCGGTATTCCTCGCGGGCAGTATGTTGTTCGCGTCAACAATCGCAAAGTGCTGGACGGCGTGCTGGAGGCGACCGGCCTCGCCGGCGACCAGAATGCCGGGCGACGGCTGACGGTGCTGAGGGCGATCGACAAGTTGGACAAGATTGGCCGGCAAGGAGTCAAGGAACTCTTGGGGCCAGGTCGGCTTGACGAGAGCGGTGATTTTACCAAGGGCGCAGGGCTGGATGATCGGAGCATCGATGGCCTGCTAGGGATGCTGTTTCAGGTTGGAGCAGTTAGCCCTCTGCTGAGATTTGAAGAGGCCAACGACCTGGAGCGTCAGGCCCCAGTGCCCGGCGGAGAGGGCCTATTTTACTCAAACAGAACCATTCTTTCGTTGATGCGTGATGCGATGCAGGAAAACAGCGCACGTCTCGATGGAATAAATGAACTCATCGAAATTGCGCAGCTTTGCCACGCGGCAGGGTATGGGCCCGACCGCATCCGGATTGACGGCAGCATCGTCCGCGGTCTCGAATATTACACCGGGCCGGTCTTCGAGGCGGAGCTTCTGGCCGAGATCCCCAATGAGGACGGCCAGATCGTGCGCTTCGGCTCCGTCGGCGGCGGCGGCCGTTATGACGGGCTGGTCTCGCGCTTCCGCGGCGAGCCGGTGCCGGCGACCGGCTTCTCCATCGGCGTCTCCCGGTTGATGACGGCGCTGAAGAACCTCGGCAAGCTCGATGTCTCCGATGTCATCGCCCCGGTTGTCGTGCTGGTGATGGACAAGGACATTGAAAGCCTCGGCCGTTACCAGAGAATGGTCGCAGACCTGCGCGCCGCCGGCATCCGCTCCGAAATGTATCTCGGCGGCGCAGGCATGAAGGCGCAGTTGAAATATGCCGACCGCCGCGGCAGCCCGATCGCCGTCATCCAGGGCGGCGACGAGCGCGCCAGGGGCGAGGTGCAGATCAAGGACCTGATCGAGGGCGCGCGCCTGTCGGCCGAGATCACCGACAACGCGGAATGGCGGGCAGCCAGGCCGGCGCAGGTGACGGTGGCGGAGAGCGAGCTGGTTGGCGAGGTGAAGAAGATCCTCGCCGCGCAGGCTGAGGAGCGGGCACGTGGCAAGTAGAGCGCCGACCTCTCCTTCTCCCCTTGTGGGAGAAGGTGGATCGGCGCGTAGCGCCGAGACGGATGAGGGGTGTTCCAGGGAACGCCAACGCCTCATTTCTTCCAACACCCCTCATCCGACCGAGCTTCGCTCGGCCACCTTCTCCCACAAGGGGAGAAGGGGAGATGGCGCTCTATGACCTCCCGCTACCCCGCCATCGCCGCCGACATCACAAAACTCTTCGCCGTGCGCGACACGCGCGCCGTCGAAGTCGCCGTGCTGCAGCCGGCCGATCCGTTCCTCGACATGGCGGGCGAGGACCTGCGCCGCCGCATCTTCCTCACCGAGAGCGAGACCGGCAAGACGCTCTGTCTCAGGCCCGAATTCACCATCCCCGTCTGCCTCGACCACATCGCCAGCCAGGCCGGAACGCCGCGCCGTTATTCCTATCTCGGCGAGGTGTTCCGCCAGCGCCGCGAGGGCGGCAACGAGTTCTTCCAGGCCGGCATCGAGGATCTCGGCGACCGCGATACCGCCGCCGCCGACGCCCGCTCGCTGGCCGACGCACATGCGCTGCTGTCGCTGGTGCTGCCCGGCCAGCAACTCGCCGTCACGCTCGGCGACCAGACGCTGTTCGAGGCCGTGCTGGCGGCGCTCGGCCTGCCGCGCGGCTGGCGCATGCGGCTGGCGCGCGCCTTCGGCTCGGCGCCGATGCTGGAAGCGGCGCTCGCCGACCTCGCCAACCCGCCGCGCAACAGCCAGCTCTCCGGCCCGGTCGCCTTGCTGGTGCTCGACGGCGATGCCGAAGCACTTGCCGCGCACATCGCCGCCGGCATGGAGGAGGCTGGCCTGTCCGCTTCGTCCGGCCGCGCGCCCGCCGACATAGCGCGGCGGCTGATCGAGAAAGCGCAACTGCGCAGCGTGCGGCTCTCCGACGAGGCGTTCTCGGCGCTGAAGGGCTTTCTCGAGATCGACGTCGCGCTGAGCGGCGCGACGGAAGCGCTGGAAAAATTCGCCGCCGATGCCGGCCTGTCGCTGGGCGCGGCGCTGGAAAACTTCGCCGCCCGCGCCGAGGCGATCGAAGCGCATGGCCTGCCGGTCGAAAAGATCCGCTACGACGCCGCCTTCGGCCGCCCGCTCGATTACTACACCGGGCTCGTCTTCGAGATCGCCGCAGCTGATGCCGATCGCCCGCTGGTCGGCGGCGGCCGCTACGACAGGCTGCTGACGCTGCTCGGCGCGAAGAAGCCGATCCCCGGCGTCGGCTTCTCGGTGTGGCTCGACCGCATCGAGGCCTTGCGGGAGAACGCCAAATGATCACGCTGGCGATCCCGTCGAAAGGCCGTCTCAAGGAACAGTCGCTGGAAGTCCTGGCCAAGGCCGGGCTGGCGGTGACCTTGCCACAGGACGACCGCAAATACCGCGCCCGCATCGATGGGCTCGACAATGTCGAGGTGGCCTTCCTCTCCGCGTCCGAAATCGCCGGCGAGATCGGCCAGGGCACGGTCGATCTCGGCATCACCGGCGAGGATCTGTTGCGCGAGAATCTCGCCGATTGGGAAGCGCGCGCCGAGATCGTCGCCCGCCTCGGCTTCGGCCATGCCGATGTCGTGGTGGCGGTGCCGGACATCTGGCTCGATGTCGACACCATGACCGACCTCGATGACGTCGCCGCCGATTTCCGCCAGCGGCATGGCCGGCGACTGAGAATCGCGACAAAATACTGGCGGCTGACGCAGCAGTTCTTTTCCCTCAAGCACGGCATCCAGGTCTACCGCATCGTCGAAAGCCTCGGCGCCACCGAAGGCGCGCCGGCGGCGGGTCTGGCCGACGTCATCGTCGACATCACCACCACCGGCTCGACACTGCGTGCCAACCACCTCAAAGTGCTGGGCGATGGCGTGATCCTGAAGTCGCAGGCCTGTCTGGTCGCATCCAGGAATAGACGAGATGTGGCGGACGAAGCCGTTTTGCGCGATATTGCGGTGAAGATGGCGTCAGTGAAGAAATAAATAGCCGAGGTCGGCGCCGCCCCTCATTGTCCTGCCGGACATTTCTCCCCGTAAACGGGGAGAAAGAAGCTGGCCGCAGCCTCGGCATTCTTCCTGCAACATCGACAGTTGGCGAAATCATCGGTGACGCGCCCTTTCTCCCCGTCACTATACGGGGAGAAATGTCCGGCAGGACAATGAGGGGCAGCGCCAAACCTATCGAAGCAAATCGCCAAAGCGGGCATTAGAACCTGAGGCGGTTGCTCTGCCTACCTTTGGCGGATTTCCACCGCCGCCATCGGCTGATAGGCTCACTCATCCCGGGAGGAGACGGCGATGGCGATCAATCTCGACGAGCTCAAGAGCGCCACCAATCTGCGGGGGCGCGGAGGCACCTTCATCGCTCCGGTGGACGGCAGGGCGCATGTTTCGGGCGATCGCTCGGTGCCCTTGCTCGACAAGACCATTCCGGAACTGTTTTCCGATACGGTGAGCAGATACGCCACGCTCGACGCCGCCGTCTTCGTTGGCCAGGACAAGCGCTTCACCTGGAGCGAGCTGTCGGACACGGTCGACGCTTTAGCCGCCGGCTTCCTGGCGCTCGGGTTGGAGAAGGGCGATCGCGTCGGCATCTGGTCGCCCAACCGCTGGGAATGGCTGGTGACGCAGTTCGCCACCGCGCGCATCGGCCTGATCCTGGTCAACATCAATCCGGCCTACCGGCTGACCGAGCTCGAATATGCCCTCAACAAGGTCGCCTGTAAGGCGCTGGTCACCGCTGTCAGCTTCAAGACCTCCGACTATCTCGGCATGATCGAGACGCTGGCGCCGGAGATCGCCACCGCCGAGCCGGGCAAGCTCGAGGCAAGGAAGCTGCCGGCGCTGAAGATCGTCATCCGCATGGGCGACGACAATTCGCCCGGCATGTTCAATTTCGGCGATGTGCTCGCCATGGCCGGACGCGACGAACATGACAGCCTCGATCGCATTTCCGAAAGCCTGAAGCCCGGCGACGCCATCAACATCCAGTTCACGTCAGGCACGACGGGCGCGCCGAAGGGCGCAACGCTCACCCACTCGAACATCGTCAACAACGGTAATTTCGTCACTTCGGCCATCAGGCTCACCGTCGACGACCGGCTGTGCATCCCGGTGCCGCTCTATCATTGCTTCGGCATGTCGATGGGCACGATGGGCTGCGTCACCAAGGGCGCGACCATGGTCTTCCCAGGCGAAGGTTTTGACGCCGGCGCGACGCTCAAGGCGATCGCGCAGGAGCGCTGCACCGGCGTTTATGGCGTGCCGACCATGTTCGTCGCCATGCTCGATCACGCCGATTTCCCGACCTTCGACCTCTCCAGCCTGCGCACCGGCATCATGGCCGGCTCGCCGTGCCCGATCGAGGTGATGAAGAAGGTCGTGTCGCTGATGAATATGAGCCAAGTGACAATCGCCTACGGCATGACCGAGACCAGCCCGGTCTCTTTCCAGAGCAGCGTCGACGACCCGCTGGACAAGCGCGTCTCCACCGTCGGCCGCATCCATCCGCATGTCGAGGTCAAGGCGATCGGCGCCGACGGCGCGACCGTCGCGGCCGGCGCGCCTGGCGAGCTCTGCACGCGCGGCTATTCTGTGATGAAGGGCTATTGGGACGACGCCGAAAAGACGCGCGAAGCGGTCGACGCCGACGGCTGGATGCACACCGGCGACCTCGCGACCATCGACGCCGAAGGCTATTGCAACATCGTCGGCCGGGTGAAGGACATGGTCATCCGCGGCGGCGAGAACGTCTATCCGCGCGAGGTCGAGGAGTTCCTCTATCGCCATCCCAAGATCAAGGAAGTGCAGGTCTTCGGCATCCCCGACGACAAGTATGGCGAGGAACTTTGCGCCTGGATCGTGCTGAAGCCCGGTCAGATTGCTACGGAGCAGGAGATCAAGGCCTTCTGCGCCGGCCAGATCGCGCACTACAAGGTGCCGCGCTACATCCGCTTCCGCACCGAGCTGCCGATGACGGTGACCGGCAAGCCGCAGAAATTCCTGATGCGCGAGGCGATGGTCGAGGAACTGGGATTGGTGGCGCAGAAGACGGCGTGAAACGGCATTTATGGACAACGAGTTTCCAAGTTTCGCGGCGCTGAAAGCCGCCAAAATTGAAAACATAGATTATCGCATAGTCGTCCGGCGCGGAGGCCGAACCGGCAGCGCGATCGTCATGGCCCCGCATGGCGGCAAGATCGAGCCCCGCACCTCCCTGATCACCGAGACGATAGCAGGGCGCGATCTCGACATGTATTGCTTTGAAGGGCTCATGCCGGAGAGCAACCGAGAGCTGCACATAACGTCCAGGAACTTTGACGAGGCAACCGCGCTGGAACTGTTGCGGACGAAGTCCACTGTCGTCGCTATCCACGGTCGTCAGGATCGGGACGATCCCTCGACAGTCTACCTGGGCGGCAAGGACGCTGCGTTGGTTTCGGTGATAGCCTGGCGTCTGCAGGAGGCCGACTTCCAGACGAAAAGGGACAACCATCCGTTTCCAGGTATCCAGGATTCGAACATCGTCAACCGAGGATTGACGGGGAAGGGAGCACAGCTGGAAGTGCCCTTGTCGTTGCGCCGTCGACTGGGGAGCGAGCCGGAACTTCTGGAAAGATTCTGTGGGGCGGTTCGCAAGGCCATTGTGACATTCGATGCCGAAAATGGTGCCCAGTCCTCGATCGTGTTTTGAATGGTGCGCTTGGCAGGCAAAGATGCCCGTGAGAGGTGCTCCCGACATGCTTTTCCGCTAAGTTCGCGGAAACGCGCGGCGTTTGGGGGGCTTGAATGACTGGTTCCGCACGGTCGGCGACTTCCTACGCGATGCCATTGGTCGCCCTGGTGATGGCTGTCGCGGTCAGAGCCAGCGGTTTTTCGGTGGACGAAGGTTCGCTGAACATCCGGATCCTTGTCGGCGCGCTCTCGAGCGCGATCATGTTCATCACCATTTTCGTGGTGCTCGACCACGCCGAGGCAGTGGCCCGGAGCGTCGGGGAGCCGTACGGAACATTGGTGCTGACCTTTGCCGTGACGGCGATCGAAGTGTCGATCATCGTTTCCATGATGCTGCATGGAGCGAACAACCCGACACTGGCGCGCGAGTCCGTTTTCTCGACGGTGATGATCACCTCCACCGGCGTTGTCGGCACGTGCCTCACGCTTGGCGGCTGGCGTCATCGCAAGCAGGCAATCGTTCGCCAGGGGACCAGCGCGTATCTGGCGGTTCTGGTCGCCCTGACCGTCATGACGCTCGTTCTGCCGACCTACACTCAAACGACGGATCCCGGCACGTTTTCGGCGGCTCAGCTTGGTTTCGTAAGCGTCCTTTCGGTGCTGCTCTATGCAAGTTTCGTGTTCGCCCAGACCGTCCGGCACCGGGACGACTTCGTCCAGGAACAGGCGCACGAGGTTTCGACGCGAACTGCCCCTCACGAAAGCGTTTCCGTCGGCCTCCTGCTTCTGTTGAGCGGGCTGGTCGGCATCGTCATGCTCGCCGAGCAGGTCGCCGCAAGCGTCGAGGACACGCTCGTTGCCTACCAGGTGAGCCAGGCCGACAGCATCGTGGGGGCGTTGATCGCGGGGCTGGTTTTGATGCCGGAGGCCATTTCGGCGGTCCGCGCCTCGCTCAACAACGAGCTGCAGCGCGGCCTGAACGTTGCAATGGGTTCGGCTTGCGCCACGATCGGCTTGACGATACCGGCGGTCGCGGCCGCCAGCTTGCTGACGGGCAGAGGCTTGACCTTGGGGCTTCCTTCGGCTGACGCAGTCCTTTTGGTCTTGGCCCTCCTCATATGCAATGTCAGCTTCAGCACCGAAAGAACGACGTTCTTGACCGGCATGGTTCATATCGTGGTGTTTTTTACATATGTATTTCTGATCTTCGTGCCGTGAGAGCTTGCCAATCGGATGCGGGATAAGGACAAGCTGGCGACGCCGGCGGATCAGCTCGCCAGCACCGCCGCATCCAATCCCCGTATGATCTTCGCCAGCTCCTGGCATTCGTCCTGCCTCACCTTGTTCTTCCGCCATGCGAGGCAGATCATGCGCCGCGGCATCGGTTCCTGGAACGGCACGATCCTCAGGTCCGGCATGACGCCGGCGGCACTTGCGGCCATTTCCGGCACCAGCGTCACGCCCAGCCCGTGCGCCACCATCTGCAGGAGTGTCGTGAGACTCGTGGCGCCATAGCTTGCCATCGCCACCGGCCGCACGTTGCCGCAGACGGCCAAGGCCTGCTCGCGAAGGCAATGGCCCTCCTCGAGCAGCATCAGCCGCTCCAGCGCCGGGCTTTCCGGCGGCACAGGCGGCGAGGCGAAGGCCGGATCGTCGGCTGGCACCGCCAGGAAGAAGCGGTCGGGGAAAAGCTCCTCGGTGGCGAGCCCGGGATAGTCGAGCGGCAGCGCGGCGATGAAAGCGTCGAGCTTGCCCGAGACATTGTCCTCGACCAGCGATGCGGTCACCGCCTCGCGCAGCTCGAGCTGCAGGACTGGGAAATGCCTCTTCAATTCCGGCAGCACCCTCGGCAGCAGATAGGGCGCAACCGTCGGGATGATGCCCAGCCGAAAGCGGCCTTCCATCGCGGGGCGACCACGCCGGGCAGTCGTCTCCACGTCACGTATGTCGGCGAGGATGCGCTCGATGCGCGGCTGCAGGGCAATCGCTTCGTCGGTCATCCGCACCGTCCTGCCGCCGCGCTCGAACAGGAGGCAGTTCAGCCGTTGCTCCATTTCCGAAATCTGAGCGGAGAGCGCTGGCTGGCTGACGCCGGCGAGCTTCGCGGCGCGGCCGAAATGCAGCGTTTGCGCCAGCGCGTCGAAATAGAGCATCTGTCGGACTGTGAGACCAATCATAAGAAAATCCTATCGGAAAAAATAGCAAAGGCAATTTGTCTTTATCGCCAAGCCGACCTAGTCTGGAATCATTCCAGATTGGCGCGGCCGCTGGGTGGCTCAGAAATCCGCGCAGTATCAATCTTGGCAAAAATTCAACCTCGGAGAGTAAGATGGACGCGAAAACCGACGACAACAGCGCTGGCAAATGCCCTGTGGCGCATGGATCCGCCGGCAGGACCAACCGTGACTGGTGGCCGAACCAGCTCGATCTCGGCGTTCTTCACCAGCAGTCGAACCTCTCGGACCCGATGGGCGAGGATTTCGACTACGCCAAGGAATTTGCGAGTCTCGATCTCGATGCGGTGATCAAGGACCTCACCCATGTGATGACGGATTCGCAGGACTGGTGGCCGGCCGACTTCGGTCACTACGGGCCGCTCTTCATCCGCATGGCCTGGCACAGCGCCGGCACTTACCGTATCGGCGACGGCCGCGGCGGCGCCGGCGCCGGTCAGCAGCGGTTCGCGCCGCTCAACAGCTGGCCGGACAATGCCAATCTCGACAAGGCCCGCCGGCTGCTCTGGCCGGTCAAGCAGAAATACGGCCGCAAGATCTCCTGGGCAGACCTGATGATCCTCGCCGGCAACGTCGCGTTGGAATCGATGGGCTTCAAGACCTTCGGCTTCGCCGGCGGCCGCGCCGACGTCTGGGAGCCGGAGCAGGACGTCGACTGGGGCTCCGAAACCAAGTGGCTGGACGACCAGCGCTATTCCGGCGACCGCGAGCTGCAGGGCCATCTCGGCGCGGTGCAGATGGGCCTGATTTACGTCAACCCGGAAGGCCCGAACGGCAAGCCGGACCCGCTCGCGGCTGCGCGCGACATTCGCGAGACCTTCCGCCGCATGGCGATGAACGACGAGGAGACCGTGGCGCTGATCGCGGGCGGTCACACCTTCGGCAAGACCCATGGCGCCGGTGATGCAGCACTTGTCGGCGCGGAGCCGGAGGGCGCCGGTATCGAGGCGCAGGGCCTCGGCTGGTCGAGCAAATATGCCAGCGGCATAGCCGGCGACGCCATCACCTCGGGCCTCGAGGTCACCTGGACCACGACGCCGACCAAATGGAGCAACAATTTCTTCGACAACCTGTTCAACTACGAATGGGAGCTCACGAAGAGCCCGGCCGGCGCCAATCAGTGGACGCCGAAAGGCGGCGCCGGCGCCGGCACGGTGCCGAACGCACACGATCCGTCCAAGCGCCAGGCGCCGGCCATGCTCACCACCGACCTCTCGCTGCGCTTCGACCCGGCATATGAGAAGATTGCGCGGCGCTTCCATCAGAACCCGGATCAGTTCGCCGACGCCTTCGCCCGGGCCTGGTTCAAGCTCACCCATCGCGACATGGGGCCGGTGGTTCGCTATCTCGGCCCGCTCGTGCCGAAGGAAGAGCTGATCTGGCAGGATCCGATCCCGGCGATCGACCACGAGCTGGTGAGCGAAGCGGACATCGCCGCGCTGAAGGCGAAGATCCTGGCCTCCGGCCTCTCGGTCTCCGAGCTGGTCTCGACCGCCTGGGCGTCGGCCTCGACCTTCCGCGGCTCGGACAAGCGCGGCGGCGCCAATGGCGGCCGCATCCGCCTTGCGCCCCAGAAGGACTGGGACGTCAATGAGCCGGCTCAGCTGTCGAAGGTGCTGGCGAAGCTCGAAGCCATCCAGACCGAGTTCAACGCGGCGCAGGCCGGCGACAAGAAGGTCTCGCTTGCCGATCTCATCGTGCTCGGCGGCGTCGCCGCGGTCGAGAAGGCCGCCAAGGACGGTGGCCAGGACGTGAAGGTGCCGTTCACGCCAGGCCGCATGGACGCCTCGCAGGAGCAGACGGATGTCGAGTCCTTCGCCGCGCTCGAACCGAGGGCCGACGGCTTCCGCAACTACGTCCGCGGCAAGCTGCCGATGTCCGTCGAGGCGATGCTGGTCGACCGCGCGCAGTTGCTGACGCTGACGGCGCCGGAAATGACGGTGCTGGTCGGCGGCCTGCGCGTGCTCGGCGCCAACACCGGCGGCTCCACGCATGGCGTGTTCACCGACAAGCCCGGCACGCTGACCAACGACTTCTTCGTCAATCTGCTTTCGATGGCGACGGTCTGGGATCCGGCCGCCGGCACCGATCAGGTCTATGAAGGGCGCGACCGCAAGACCAAGCAGGTCAAATGGACCGGCACGCGCGCCGATCTGATCTTCGGCTCGCACTCGCAATTGCGTGCGCTGGCCGAGGTCTACGGCTCGGCCGACGCCAAGCAGAAGTTCGTCAAGGACTTCGTCAAGGCCTGGACGAAGGTGATGAACCTCGACCGTTTCGAGATCGCCTCGAAGTAAGGGCCTTTCCTCCCAAGTAAAAAGGCGCGGGCTTGCCCGCGCCTTTTTGCATTGACAACGTAGGGTATCAGTCTTTTTCGAAGATGCCCGCCTTGGCGACGACGCCGGCAATGGCGCCGCCGATCAGCGGTGCGACGATGAACAGCCAGAGCTGGCTGAGCGCCGCGCCGCCCGAAAACAGCGCCGGGCCGATCGAGCGCGCCGGGTTGACCGAGGTGCCCGTCACCGGGATCATGGCGAAGTGAATCCCGGCCAGCGTCAGGCCGATGACCAGTCCCGCAAAGGCCGTCGTATGCTTGGCGTTGGTGACGCCGAGGATCACCGTGACGAAGGTGAAGGTGCCGATCAGCTCCCACAGGAAGGCCGAGCTCATGCCCCATTTCGCCTCGTCCCAGCCATTGGCGCCGAAGCCGCCGGTGTGGCCGCCGGCCTGGCCGGTGACGATGATCCACAGCGCCAGCGAGGCGATGATGGCGCCGATGACCTGCGCGATCCAATAGGGGACGACATCCTTGGCCGGCATCCGTCCCGCAAGGAACACGCCGAGCGTCACCGCCGGATTGAGATGCGCGCCCGAGATCGGGCCGATCGCATAGGCCGCCGCGATCAGGCCGATGCCGAACGCCAGGCCGATGCCTTCCTGGCCGAGCGGCAGCGCGCCGCCGAACCCGCCCGTGACCACGGAGGCCGTACCGATGAACACCAACAAAAACGTGCCTAGAACTTCTGCCAGATAAGTCTTCATTGCCCTCTCCTCGTGAGGATCCGTCAAAGCGCGTTTTCCGCGCCGCGAATCACAGGCGAAAGAGTATTCCTGCCGGCAAAACTTGGAAAGCTGAGTGGTTAAGCCAGCGGGCTTGCTTGTATCCGCCAGTCAAGACATTAGAGAAATTTCATGTTTCGATCGATTTGTTCTTGTTTTCCACCGACGGCCGACTGCAGCGAAAAAGCATTCCGTTTGTTGCAGGCAACATGGCATCGGACGGGTCGTTTTGGCCTCGCCGCAACAGAACTGTTTCAATCGGAGCAGGAAAGGCTCTAAGAGCAGGGCGGAAAGCAACGATAGACGGAAGCAGGAATGAGATTGGGCGGAAGGCTGGCGGCGGCCATCGAAGTGCTGGAAGACATCGGCAGGCGCCACCGGCCGGTGGCCGACGCTCTGCGCGACTGGGGCCTGTCGCATCGCTTTGCCGGCGGCGGCGACCGGGCGGCGATCGGCAACATCGTCTACGACGCGCTGCGCCGCAGGCGCTCGGCCGGCTGGCTCTTCGGCGAGGACACGCCCCGCGCCACCGGCTTCGGCGCGCTGCTCTTGGAATGGGGCCAGACCGCGCGGTCGCTGAACGAGGCGCTCGACGGCGACAAGTTCGCGCCGCCGCTGCTCAGCGCCGCCGAACTGAAAGCCGCGGCCGAGCGCAGGCTCGCCGATGCGCCCGACGCCGTGCGGGCCGATGTTCCGGACTGGTGCGCGCCGCTGCTCGAGCAGGCCTATGGCGAAGATTGGGTCGAGGAGGGGGCCGCTCTTGCGACGCGTCCGCCGCTGGATCTCAGGGTCAATGCCTTGCTGTCCGACCGCGGCAAGGTGCTGGCCGAACTCCAGGGCACGGGTGCGGCAGCGGCGGCAATCGCCCCGCACGGCATCCGCATCCCGCCGATCGACGGCGACGGCAGGCATCCGAACGTCCAGGCCGAACCCGCCTTCCAGAAAGGCTGGTTTGAAGTGCAGGACGAGGGTTCGCAGCTTGCTGCCGCACTTGCCGGTGCCGCGCCCGGCATGCAGGTGCTCGACTATTGTGCAGGCGCCGGCGGCAAGACGCTGGCTCTGTCGGCCGAGATGGGCAATACAGGCCAGCTCTTCGCCCACGACGCGGAGAAGGTGCGGCTGGCGCCGATCTTCGAACGCATCCGCCGCGCGCACAGCCGCAATATCCAGATCGTCAGCAAGCCCGCCGAGCTCACGCCGCTCACCGCGCATATGGACATCGTGCTCATCGACGCGCCCTGCACCGGCAGCGGCACCTGGCGTCGCCGGCCCGACGCCAAATGGCGGCTGACCGACAGACAGCTCGATGCCCGCAAGGGCGAGCAGCAGGTGATCCTCGACACGGCACAGGCTTTCGTGAAGCCCGGCGGACTGCTCGTCTACATCACCTGCTCGGTGTTCGATGTCGAAAACGGCGAGCAGGTCGCGGCCTTCCGCGAACGCCACGGCGACTTTGCGCCGGTCGACCATCGAGAGCTTTGGGATGCCCGTTTCCCCGGCCATGAAGACGCTGCGCGCATCGCCGGCACCGGCGGCATCTCGCTGTCGCCGGCGCTCAGCGGCACCGACGGGTTCTATTTCCATGCCCTGCGCAGGGCAGCCTGAGGGCAGGCGTTTTGCTGCGCTGCAACATAAGAGATTGCCTGTCTTGGCTGCCTCTGCAATAAGCTTCGCCAGCAAACGTGAAGGCGAAGGGCCATGGCAGCCAAGATCGTACCCGCTCCCGACTATGAGGATCGCGTCAGGACTTCCTTTGCCCGCCAAAAGGCGATGGCCACCATTGGCGCGGAGCTGACGCTGGTCACGCCCGGCATCATCGAGATCGAGATGCCTTACGCGCCGTCGCTCACCCAGCAGCACGGCTTCCTGCATGCCGGCGTCATCTCGACCGCGCTGGACTCGGCCTGCGGCTACGCCGCGTTCTCGCTGATGCCGCAGAATTCCAGCGTGCTGACCATCGAATTCAAGGTCAATCTGCTCGCGCCGGGCAGGGGCGAGCGCTTCCTGTTCCGCGGCTCGGTGACAAAGCCCGGCCGCACCATCATCGTTGCCGACGGCCAGGCCTACGCCTTCGCGGCCGACGGCGAGGCCAAGCTGATCGCCACCATGACCGGCACGATGATGACGGTTGTCGGCCGCGACGGTATCGAGGGGTGAAGAGCGGTTCCGCGTAGCGGGCGAAGAGCCGCCAAATGGGCTTTCGAGCGACGAACGCCCGGAGCCATAGCGAAGGGCAGGGAGAGGGGACGTTGCCCTTTCTCTTCGCCGGGCAACAGATAGGTAGAGCGTCATGACCGATAAAGCGTCACGTCTTTCGGGCAAGTCCGTTCTCTTCGTCATGGCCGCGGAGGCCGAATACGGGCCGCATCTCAAGGGGCTTTTCACGCCGCTGATGACCGGCGTCGGTCCGGTCGAGGCCGCTGTGCGGCTGGGCGCGGAGCTTGCGGCGCTCAAGGCGCAGGACGCGCTGCCGGATCTCGTCGTCTCGCTCGGTTCCGCGGGAAGCCGGACGCTGGAGCAGACCGAAATCTACCAGGCCGTGTCGGTGAGCTACCGCGACATCGACGCCTCCCCGCTTGGCTTCGAGAAGGGCGCCACGCCGTTCCTCGACCTGCCGGTGACGGTGCCGCTGCCCTTTGTCATCCCCGGCATCAGGAGCGCGACGCTGTCGACCGGCGGTGCGATCGTCACCGGCGCCGCTTATGACGCGATCGACGCCGACATGGTCGACATGGAGACCTTCGCCTGCCTGCGCGCCTGCCAGCTGTTCGGCGTGCCGCTGATCGGCCTGCGCGGCATTTCTGACGGCGCCGCCGATCTCAGGCACGTCGGCGACTGGACGGAGTATCTGCACGTCATCGACGAAAAGCTGGCCGCGGCAATAGCTTTGCTCGAGCAGGCGATTGCGTCTGGCGCGATCCGCCTTACTTAAGGGCCTTGAAGGGACCGAAAGCCGCAGCGCAACCCATTGCGCCGAATCGGTTCTTTCTCTAAAGGCTCGCCATGACGACAGCCAATCATCCCGACACCGTTCTCATCATCGATTTCGGCAGCCAGGTCACGCAGCTGATTGCGCGGCGCGTGCGCGAAGCCGGGGTCTATTGCGAAATCGTGCCGTTCCAGTCCGCCGCCGAGGGCTTCCGCCGCATCCGGCCGAAGGCCGTCATCCTGTCGGGCAGCCCGCACTCGACTGTGGACATCGGGTCGCCCCGCGCGCCCGACGAGGTCTTTTCCGCCGGCATTCCGGTGCTCGGCATCTGCTATGGCGAGCAGACGATGTGCGCTCAGCTCGGCGGCAAGGTCGAGGCCGGCCATCATCGCGAGTTCGGTCGCGCCTTCCTGGAGATCGAGGACGATTGCGCGCTGTTCGACGGCGTCTGGGCCAAAGGCACGCGCCATCAGGTCTGGATGAGCCATGGCGACCGCGTCACCGCCATTCCCGCCGGCTTCAGGATCGTCGGCACCTCCACCGGCGCGCCCTTCGCCGCCATTGCCGACGAGGCACGCAAGTTCTACGCGGTGCAGTTCCACCCCGAGGTCGTCCATACTCCGGATGGCGCGAAGCTGCTCAGCAACTTCGTTCACCATATCGCCGGCCTCGCCAGGGGCTGGACCATGGCTGCCTATCGCGAGCAGGCGGTCGAGGCCATCCGCAAGCAGGTTGGCAAGGGCAAGGTGATCTGTGCGCTGTCGGGCGGCGTGGATTCCTCGGTCGCCGCGCTCCTCATCCACGAAGCGGTCGGCGATCAGTTGACCTGCATCCTCGTCGACCACGGTCTGATGCGTAAGGACGAGGCTCAGAGCGTGGTGGAGATGTTCCGCCAGCATTACAACCTGCCGCTGATCCTGGTCGACGCCTCCGACCGCTTCATCACGGCGCTGGAAGGCGAGAGCGATCCCGAGAAGAAGCGCAAGACCATCGGCCGGCTGTTCATCGAGGTATTCGAGGAAGAAGCGAAAAAGCTCGGCGGCGCCGATTTCCTGGCGCAGGGCACGCTCTATCCGGACGTCATCGAAAGCGTCTCGTTCTCCGGCGGACCTTCGGTGACGATCAAGTCGCACCACAATGTCGGCGGCCTGCCCGAGCGCATGAACATGAAGCTGGTCGAGCCGCTGCGCGAGCTGTTCAAGGACGAGGTGAGGGCGCTCGGCAAGGAGCTAGGCCTGCCCGAAAGCTTCATCGGCCGTCATCCGTTCCCTGGCCCCGGCCTTGCCATACGCTGCCCGGGCGGCATCACGCGTGAGAAGCTGGAGATCCTGCGCGAGGCCGACGCCATCTATCTCGACGAGATCCGCAAGGCCGGCCTCTACGACGCCATCTGGCAGGCCTTTGCCGTGCTGCTTCCGGTGCAGACCGTCGGCGTCATGGGCGACGGCCGCACCTATGAGTTCGTCTGCGCGCTGCGCGCGGTAACG
Organism: Mesorhizobium sp.; assembly: GCA_004963905.1. Taxonomy (GTDB): domain Bacteria; phylum Pseudomonadota; class Alphaproteobacteria; order Rhizobiales; family Rhizobiaceae; genus Mesorhizobium. The sequence goes on along the minus strand of SUGL01000002.1, from coordinate 95,660 downwards.
TCCGTCGACGGCATGACCGCCGACTTCTACCACTACGACATGGCCTTCCTGGGCGCCGCCGCCACCCGCATTATCAACGAAGTGAAAGGCATCAACCGCGTCGTCTACGACGTGACATCCAAGCCGCCTGGGACGATCGAGTGGGAATAAAGGTCGGTCGTTCGCTAGCATTCGGCGACTATCGAGGAAGCTTCATTAAGCGTCTGAATTTCATGTGCTTTCATTCTACGTCTATCGCTGACTATCGCCCCTAAGCGGAATCATTTGGCGGTAGATCTGACGGCATTCCTTCTCGCGTCATCTTCGCTGCAGACTGATGCCGTCACTGCGCCGGACTCAAGCCTGTTGGCATCTTTCGAGGTAAGGCATTGGATCCAATGGGCTCTCCCAGAGCCTTGACGGTAAAACGAATGACGGTAAAATGAGGCATTTCACGATCCTAGATGCGCCCATCCGTCTCCTCCTATGCTCACAGACATCGCGCTTAAAAAGCTCAAATCAAAAGACAAAATTTACAAAGTCACTGATCGTGACGGTATGTACGCGACCGTGGCTCCCACAGGGCAGATATCGTTCCGATACGACTACCGAGTGAATGGTCGGCGAGAGACAGTGACGCTGGGCCGCTATGGTGAGGGAGGCATCTCGCTAGCAGAGGCGCGTGACCGCTGTCTTGCCGCACGAAAAATGGTGGCGGCCGGAAAATCACCAGCCCAGGAAAAGCAGCGTGAAAAGCGCCGCCTGTCTGAGACTGGCACGTTCGGCGATGCCGGCAGAAGATGGTTTAAAGAGGCGAAGATGGCGGACAGCACGCGCTCGATGCGCAAAGCCGTCTTCGATCGAGACATCTTGCCGGTTTGGGATAAAAGGCTCCTCACAGAAATAACATCGGACGATTTGCGGGCGCTCTGTGCAAAGGTCAGGGACCGGGGCGCACCAGCAACGGCCATTCATGTCCGGGATATCATTAAGCAGGTCTATGGTTATGCCATTCTGCACGGCGAGAAGATCGCCAATCCGGCGGACGAGGTAGGCCCGGCGTCGATAGCCACCTTCGAGGCGAAAGACCGGGCGTTGTCACCCGTAGAAATTCGAATCATGCTCAAAGAGTTGGAAAATGTGCCGACTTTGCCAACCATTCGGCTGGGCCTAAAGATGATCCTGCTCACGATGGTTCGGAAAAGTGAGCTTCTGGACGCGACGTGGGATGAGGTTGACTTCGAGAACGCGGTATGGAGTATTCCCAAAGAGCGAATGAAGCGAAAGAAGCCACATAACGTCTACCTCTCCCGCCAGTCCCTCGACATCATGATTGCGCTCAAGACCTGCGCTGCTAACTCTCGATACGTGCTTCCATCTCGCTACGACGCCGACGAACCCCTGTCGCGCGCGACTTTCAATCGGATTACCATGGCGATTGTAGACCGCGCAAAAAAACAGGATCTGCCTCTTGCTCCCTTTACGGTGCACGATCTACGGCGGACCGGCTCCACCCTGCTAAACGAGATCGGATTCAATCGCGACTGGATCGAAAAATGCCTTGCCCACGAAGACAGTCGCTCCTCCCGCGGCGTCTATAACAAGGCTGAATACGAACCGCAGCGGCGCCACATGCTGCAGGAATGGGCCGACATGATTGAAGCGTGGGCGGCCGGCAACAAACACGCACCAACACTGCAGCCGATTTTCGGGGCAGCCGTCATCCTCGATCCGATTTGACGGGTCTGGTCTTTCGTGACCGCACGTCTGGTCCCGGGGCCAGTTCGATTGAACCAGCAGAGGACGCGTTCCGCCGTTCCTGAATCCACGCTTCGACTTCTCCCAGGTCCCAAACGACGCAGCGGGGGGCCAGATGGAACCGTCGGGGAAACTCGCCTCGTTGTTCCATTTCATAAATGGTCGTGTCCGATAGCGGGACGATTTCTCGCAATTGCGATCGGCGAACAGTTCGCACGACGTGTCGCACCTCAATGTGCGGTAGAACCGGAAGGGGGCGATCCGCTGGCGCGGCCTCTATGTCCTGGCAGCTTTCGCTTTGAGTTTGCTTCTGCCGTTTGACCATTTGCATACCGAAGGGCTCCTTAGGGCCAACGATCGCGCATCTGCTCCAATCTGAATATAGCTCTCAACTACGAGCACATCGTCTCCTTCGACCAACCGGCGAGCTTTGCGATGGTCGGCAAGCCTAGGTCTTGCTCACGAGCACACCGACTTCGCGACTGTGTCTCGAAGGCCTTCTGCGTCTTGGGCTGTTTGGACCGGTCGTCTTCGCTCACGGTCAACCCTTTGCATGGCGTCGGGTGGATTCATGTAGTCCCGGAATCCAGGTCCTCATCGCTCGGATTCTCGGCTTGCGGAATGAACCTGATCGTCTCGGCGATGTCGCGGCGCGTGACCTCCCGATGATCGGGCCGCCATTGCTCATCTCATACTGTCTCGCCTGTTCGAGGACGGGATGGAGCACCACGCCATCCATTGCGGGCTGGATCACGCGCTCGTAGAACTGGGCTAGGTTCACCTGAAATATCCGAGGGACTTGCTCACCAGGACCGTCATGGCGTTCGCCACCTCCAGAGCGGAAACCAGAATCGTTTCCAGCAGAGCGCGGCGACATCCATCACGGTGATTGTGCGGACGGCGAACACGCCCTGACATCGGCGGCGTGCTGTGCCCCGAAGATGGAATTCGCGACCAGCTTGCCCTGATCCTCAATGCAAAGCAGGTCGTAGCCATGGGAATAGTGCGCGGCGGCGATGTCGAAATCCGCCCAATTGGCCATAAGCTTGCGCCTACGCCCAGAAAGGCCGCTTGCGTTGCGGCAGGCCGATGGAAGCGACCTCAGCCGCGATCAACGGCTGACCAGTTTCCTAACGCCTATATCTCGACCCGGCCGGAACGATCGGCGGGGGTGATCGGAAAAGCAGACAGGCCGTTCGCGAAAAATCATGGTTCAATTCCTCGGTCAGTGGGGGCGAAACCCGGCCAGTAGTGGCCGTCAGGCGTCGGCCGCTTGCCGAAGATGGCCTGACCGACGCGCACGACAGTGGCGCCTTCCTCGATGGCTGCCTCGAAGTCTCCGGTCATGCCCATGGAGAGCCCGGTCAGCGCGGCATTGTGCTTCACGGCTTTGTCCCGCAGCCGGCGCAGTAGAATGAAGCAAGCCCGCACCTTGGCCACGTCGGAGGAAAACAGCGCAAGCGTCATCAACCCGCATGGCCGGAGACGGGGAAGCAGATCGAGGGTCTCCAAGAAGGGCAGCAGTGCGTTCGGATGTAGGCCGAACTTGCTGTCCTCGCCAGACGTGTTGACCTGCACGTAGACGTCGAGGAAGCGATCTTCGCGCTCCAGTCGCGTGTTAAGAAGGTCGGCGAGCTGCAGGCTGTCGAGCGCATGAAACTCACGCGCGAAGCGGGTCAGATATTTGGCTTTGTTGGTCTGCAGATGTCCGACGATGCTCCAGTCGATGGCGAGATCGTGAAGCGCCTCGCACTTTGACATTGCATCCTGGATCTTGTTCTCGCCGAAGGTGCTGACGCCGACGTCGAAGGCATATCGCAGGATTTGGGCCGGCACCGTCTTGGTGATCGGCAGCAACCGCACGGAGGCTCGGTCGCGCCCGGCCCGTGCGCAAGCAAGCGTGATGCGCTCTTCAACCGACGCCAGGTTGGTGCGGAAGCTGGTAAGGGGATCAGGCCCGAAGCGTTCGACGTCCTCGGGGGAAAGCGGAGGATTGTTCGTGCCCATTGTGATCTGCCCCTTCGCCGCACGGTGACCAGATAGCCGCCGGCTTGCGTGACTGCGCGTTGAACTAGGGTGAGGCCGGCGCAGCGTTCTCAGCAGATGCGACAGGTCGGACCAACTATGTTTGCGTACCATTTCCCGCGGCTTGGCGATGCTAAGATCCTATGAATTTCTTTGAAGAATCTGTTGCAACGCCTGCACGCGGATTGGCGGAGTGCTGATCAGGCAGCGAGATTTGCGAACTGCTTGGGCGAGGAGGTATTCGGGCTGGAAGCGTATCTCGCTTGTCGTTTGTCATGCAGCGCTGCTGCCGCTCATTCGCCCTTTGGTCGACGAGCACCCACCTATGGCTATCGCCGCATCACCGCGCCAGCGCTCAGAATGGGCTTCCCGAGGAAGTTGTTCGGGCACAAACCCACTAGGAGCGTGTGGGCTGGTAGTCGGTGTTTGTCGCCGCCAAGCTCATCAGGTGCGCTCAATCCCGCCGCGGCACCCGCGGCCTCGGCCATGGACACGGCGCGGCAGGCGAGCGTCAGACGCTCCTCCAGGCGCTGCCGACGCTCCCCGGTCGTGCACTTTAGGCGCTCTTCCACATCCGTGAAAAAGCGCTCTACCGTCGTAACTTTCCCCACCTCTCGATGATTTCCTCAAGCTGCTCCCGGCTGTCGGGAAGAGCCTGAGCTGTCTTTCGGGTATCCTCCTGCCGTTCATAGCTCCCCACTCCTCCTGTCGCTTTTTTTCCTCGTCGGCGCGAACTTGCGCGGGTCACGTACCCTGAACCGGGGTAAGGAACCTGAAATTGGTTGCAGATAGCGGCTAGTGCCGTGCCAGAAATCCCTAGGGCGATCTTACTGAGCGGCCTGTCGCAGACCCGTTCATAAGCTCAAGACGTGACGAGGGGTCTTACCGAGCGGAGCGGCCTGTCAAGGCGGCATGACGCCTTGTTGTTTCATACCTGCGGCCGATATCGCCCTACCGGGAAATGGCAGACAACGCGTTGAATTAAGACCATTCCATTATGCATCTGACACGCGCTTCGACGGCAATCTCTGATTTTCGCGAGTCTTTAAGAAGCAGCCGGCGGTCACATGCATGCAAAGCCAAACGTGCTCTGCTCGACGACGGCACCCCTCAGCGTATGACTGCTTTGCGCCCTCATAATGGACATTCAGCAATCGCAAATTTTCGAACACAACCGGCCAGATGTGCCGGCCAGATCGCGTAGGCAACGTCCATAAATAAGCGATCTCGAGCTTGCTTCTAAGCGAGGCGCGCAATTTTGAATAAGCTCTATGGGCTTTGGCTTGGCGCATGACAGCTTGACACGAGGCCCTCTGTTCTCTATTTGTTCCAACCGATGGCAGTGAAAAAGAGTAGCTTTCTGGTTTTGCTATCGCGCGGCTTGAGCGGTCGATCCCATTTGCTGCCCATCGGCACGAGTTGGACCCGACTTTCAAAGTTGGGGAGATTACGGAGGCGCGAGCCAACGTCATTTGGCCATTGCGAAACTTGCGGATAGGATACACACGACAGGCACGCACGGCGTGTTGAGGCGTTGTGGATTCAAAGGAAAGTGACGTTGGGCGGTTCGCATAACAAGCCTGATCAAGCTGACGTAGCGGTCTTCAGAAAAGATGAAACATTGGACCGGCTAGCGGAAACGTTCAACGTCGCGCAGTTCGTAAGCTTCGCGCCGGCAGTCGGCGGACCCGCGCAGCAGTTCTGCCGCATCGCCGGTTTCGAGGCAAACCATCAGTTCGAATCCGTCGCCGATGCCATACAGGCTCTTTTCGAGCGCAGTTCCGAAGGCACGGTAAACGTTCGCAGCTTTAGTGCTCAGCAATCCCAAAGCCGCGAGTTTATCTACGGCGTGGACACTGCCGCTGCTGCGGTCACCGCGGTCGAGCGCATGGCCGACGAGGGGGCCTTCACGATTGTCAACGAGACGATCGATGTTTCGGACGGCGGTATCTCGGGCGTCGTGATGGGCGATGTAGTCGAGTTCCGCCCCGACATGACGCCTCGCGGAGTAGAAAATCCCGGGTTCGCGCGCCTTCCCACGGACAGGGCTGTCCAGCTCTTCAAGACAGTCTACGGAGTGGATGTCGATTTCGCCGACGGCCGAAACGGACGCCTTGAATTCAGTCTGCATCCCAGACCTCGGGGGTGGAAGAAGGCCAACGTGATCTTCTGGGAACATTCCGAGGATTTCTTCCCCACCGGGTTGGTCAAAGCCGAGTGGCCCAACGATTTCAGCCGCATGATCGGCGACAAGGCTTATGGGCTTTTGATCGCGGATATAAGCGGGTTTCCCGTTCCGAGAACCACGGTCATAGGCCGGCGGGTCGCACCCTTTTCGTTTGGCCGGGCTACGGGTCTTGAAGAGGTATGGATACGAACTAGCCCACGGGAGCAGGTGCCCGGCAAGTTCACCACCGCACGAGGATGGCAAGATCCGTTCGCCTTGCTCCAAGCTGAGGATCCTGACGGCACCGCCATCTCTTCGGTGCTTTCGCAGAAGGGCGTCGCGGCGCAGTGGTCAGGTGCGGCGATCGAGACATCGACTGGTGTTCTCGTGGTCGAGGGGATCAAAGGAACTGGAGACCGCTTCATGGTCGGACTGGCAGATCCCGAACCGGTTCCCGATGGCGTTCTTGCACGGGTACGTGACGTCCATGCCAGGCTAGTCGGTGCTCTTGGCGCGACAAGATTCGAATGGGTCTTCGACGGGGCGGAGCTTTGGATCGTCCAGTTGCATAGCGGAGCCAGCGTATCGGACGGTGACGTCATCGTGCCCGGCGATGCCGGCGAGTGGGTGGACTTCGACGTCTCTCAAGGATTGGAGGCACTTCGGTCGCTCTCCTCCAGCCTGAAGCCAGACACGGGCATTACCCTCGACCGTAGAATCGGCCTGACCAGTCACCTGGCGGATGTTTTGCGGAAAGCACGGGTTCCGGCGCGCGTTGGCGCCCGGTAGTCTTTCTGAAGACGGGTATTCGAGAACTGGATTTAAACCAATAAGGCGCATGTTCGTTATACTTCGTTCGCAGCGCTCACAGGAGGAAGAATATGGCATACACGGCAGTAATCGAAGCCCGAAAGGCTGCAGAAGCTAAGCAGGAGAGTGTTCGTGAAGCCGTACGGCTCGGGCTGCAGCTCAAGCGCGAGGTGGAAGCGAAGAAGGCTGCACAGGAGTTGGTGCGCGCGCAGGCCCAGGTGCGCCGATAGTGCGCGTGAAGATGTACAGCGATGAGGACCGGCAGCGCCAGAATGGCGAGGCCGGGGACTCGGACCCCTGGAGACCACCCTTCGTCAGGGATTTCGGCAGGATTATCCACAGTGCCAGCTTCAGACGGCTGCAAGGGAAGACGCAGGTCTTTCCCGGACACGAGTCCGACTTCTTCCGAAACCGGCTGACGCACTCGCTCGAAGTCTCGCAAATTGCGGAAGGTATCGCGGACCGCCTGAATCATCTATACGACGAAGCTCTAGGTGATCGGAAGATCGACAGCAGGCTGTGCGCGGCGGCCGGTCTTGTTCACGACATCGGACACCCTCCTTTCGGCCACAACGGCGAGCGAGCGCTCGATGGGAAGATGAGGATGTATGGCGGGTTCGAGGGGAACGCCCAGACGCTACGCATCTTGAGCCGCCTTGAGAAGAAGGCGAAGTACGAAAAGCCTGTAGATGGCGACGTGCGTGCCGGCATGAACCTGTGTTTTCGTACACTGGCTGCCGTCTTGAAATACGACGTCGAGATAGAGACAGAACGCCCCGAGGCTACCAAGCCGAAAAAGGGGTATTATGCGTCCGAGGCAAAGATCGTCGCGGACATTAAACAGAAGGTCCTAGGTGGAACGCAGGTTCCGGCTAACACGAATTTCAAGACTGTCGAATGCGCGATCATGGATATCGCGGACGACATCGCCTACTCCGTTTATGATCTGGAAGACAGCCTCAAAGCGGGTTTCCTGACACCGGCGTCGATCTTGGGGACTGATGACGAATTGCTCGGGAGGGTCGCCAAGGACGTGACCAAAGAGCTGAAGGACGAGATCGGCGAGAACATATCTATGCAGCAGGTCCAGGCGACGTTCGTGGCCATCTTCAGTGACATCTTCGCGATAGGCGAAACTAAGACGTCGGATGTTGAGGATGAACGGCAGCAGGCTGATATCGCTAACTTCATCAATGCGATAAGGGCTTCCCGTGATCTGAACATGGACGCCGGGAAGAGAATGAAGCTTTCGTCGGAACTGGTCCACGAATTCATCAACGACGTGGAGCTAACGATCAACGAAGAGTTTCCGGCGCTTTCGACGGTGAAGCTGGTCAAGAGTACGCGCATCAAAGTCGAAATCCTCAAGCAGTACACGTATCTGTCGACGATCTACTCGAACCGGGTCAAGCTCGGCGAATACCGCGGCACTCAGTTGGTGGAAGATATTTTCGACGCGCTTGAGAAGGAGAACGGGCATCTGCTCATGCCGGACGACGTGCGCAAGCAGGTTCAGGATGCCGATAAAGACAAGGCATTGAAAGCCCGCCACATATGCGACTTCGTCGCCGGGATGACGGACAGGTATGCTGTGGAATTCTGGGCACGGCTTCGGTCCGATGCAGCGGAAAGCATCTTTAAGCCGATCTAGTCGAATGAGCTGCGCAATCGAGGAGGAGCGGCGCTCGCTCCTCTACCGCCGTATCTGACGGAACATCGGCATGGCGATGAGGCGCGCTAATGCTTCAAGGATTTCCAGTCAGAAGGCAAACACTAGCTGGGGGTTCGATACAGATGCCTCCCGTCTCCATACCCACGCGTCGAATTCCCGGCGGGAGACGGACAGCAGATCAGCGGCGTAGCAGAAGACCGATCTAAGGAAATCGTAGTCCTCCTCGACGACGCCGACGCGTTTGGCAAAGGTCCGTACATGTCGGTCGACCGCGATCGAGTCGATGCCGACCAGGCATTGCATGTAATCCACCGTTTTTGGGCCGACTCCTCTGACTTCCCGCAAGGTCAAGACGAAGGAGGCATCCTGCAAGCGATTGCTTAAAATAGCTGCGCTCTCAACAGAATGCTCGCTCAGGAAACCGACAAGCGCCTCGAAGCGGCCTACTTTTTCGGGATGGTGCCAGTTGAGGAAGCGCGAGGTTTCTCCGCGTGCGACGAGTCCTACCAGCTCCGAAGTGCGGTCAAGATCGGGAAAGCGCTCGAGAATGGTCGAGACCCGCGGAAGGACGACGGACCTGTAATTCAGGCCCGCCTGCAGGACGCAGTCCGCGACGATCGCGCCCATGTGATCGTAAGAGGCGCGGACGGTCTCCCGCCTGATATCGGCTCCCATCTCGAGGGCATAATCCGCCACACGACGAGCAGCGACCAGCATCTGTATCGGCGAAGACTGCATTTCAACCGACCTTGCCTTGGGGCGTTACGAGGGCGGCGTCCTGTAGCGCATAAAGGCGTTCGACGCAATTCGGGCAGGCACCGCACGGGAAATTGCTTGCGACCTGGCAAGAGAACGTTCGGCCGATCGGAACACCGCGACTCAGGGCTTCCTGGACGACATCCGTTTTTGACGAGAAGCGGAACGGGGAGGTGAACCGGACGGAACCTATGTTGTCGATCAAGCCATCGATACCGTTCATGAACTCTGCGGTGCAGTCGATTTCCTTCGCGTGGTTGCTGTTGATGAAACCTGTATAGACATCGACGATTCCCAGGGTCTGCGCGCGAGCCGCCGCGGCCGCGAAGAACAGCATCGTCCGATATGGGACGTACAACTCGTTATCAGCGACGTTGTCCTCCCAAAGGTCTGCTTCCTTAATGAGTCTCGACGACGATCCGTTGAAGATGTCGGAGATATCGCAACGCTCGGGACGTCGCATGCCGCGGGGCAGGACCTCGTTTACCCGATCCCACTCCATCTCGACGCAGTGCTGGCCATAGTCTAAGAAAAAGGGAAACACATCCACGCCATCTGCGGCGAGCCGATAAGCGACGGTGGTGGAGTCAAGGCCCCCCGAGGCCAACAAAACCGCGCTTTTCACGACTTCGCCATCCAGAGTTTCGAAACGGCGTCGAAGATGCCGTTCAAGCATTGATCCAGGTTATCAGAATAGCGGGCGCTTCCGCCCGCGACCATCGTGTTGTTGTTCTCTCGACGGGGATCGAACGTGATGACCGGCTGTTGGCGCGCCATGGCGAAGCCCATCTCGACCAAGGTTCCCGGATCGCGATCCAGGGGAACGGCGAAAACGACCTCGCATTCCCCAAGAATCCCCAGATCCTTGGCGAACGTCTGTCTTAATACGGCATCCGGACTACCGAGCGGAAGCTCCCCGTTCTCCTCAATTGGCCGCCGGACGTTGAAGTTATGGTATTTGAGGGCGTCTACGGCTCGATCGACTTCTGGTTTGTCGGTGTACGAAAAATCCGGGGCCGCCAGATAAATGGGAAAAAGCGGCCTTGCATGCCACGGCAAGATAGTGCCACCAAGGTTGCGCAGCTCATCTACCGAAAGCTTGAGTGATCGTTCGACATCCCGCCTGAAATCGTCGGGGTAGGTGGTTTGCGAATAGGCGGTCGCCGCACTCGCTCCGCGCCATGCCGCATCTCCCCATCCGGCCCTTGAAAGACCGACCATCACGGCGGTGTAGACGTCGCCGACCCCCACGGAATTGACAGTGACGGATAGTTGAGCGGGTATCGCATCGACCGATCCTTTTGACAGGTTGAAGAGGCGACTTCCCCCCCTGTTTTCTTTAAGAAGAAAAACTTCGGCACCCAGATCCTCTATCAAGGGTAGCATCGCGTCAACGGTCTCCGATCCGACGCGCATGAAAAGCTGAGACGACGTGGAAATCGCGATACCCTTTACATTACCAGAGAAGACCTTCAGCACAGAAGGATCCGCCGTGTCGTAGGCGATATCGAAACTGAAACGCGCGTCATCGGAAAAGGCGCTCCGAACCTGCGCGAGATCGAAGCTGCCCGGGAAAATCAGGACCTCATGATACGCTGCGAGTGAATTTCCGACGTCGAGGATCGTGACTGCTTTTTCGCCGCGCAGCAGGTCCTCGTATCCTTGGTCAGCCACCTCGGTCGGGTCTCCGATCACCATGACGCCAGGAGACCCCGTGACTTCACCTAGCCAGACAAATTCCAGGCAACCGTGGGCGCTGAGATACCGCTTTGCCTGATCGACAACATAACGCGGGCAAACCGCCGCTACGGCGTAATCAATGCCGCTCGCCCATAATCCGCGGGCTGCGTGAACGATACCACCCAGTCGCAACTTGCATTCGACGCCGGGGCGCGCCGTCGTAAAGTCGACAATGATTTCGCCGACGAGCAATAGGGGAGCCATGCCGGATCCTCACCGCGCCGTGAAGTCTGCCGATGCCGTGGGTACTGGCAACATTCCCGAAGCCGTCATGACGCCGACATAGGCTATGCCGTCCTTCATGCAAGCTGCCAGGTAGTTGAAGCTGGTAGGAAGCGCTCCGACCTTCACGCCCTGCGCAGTTGCCGCGAACAGGCGTTTCTGGTGTAGGATGACTAGCTCAGTGCCAACGGGAGGCACGGTGGAGTGCGTTACGAAGTAATCGCACAGCTCGATCTCTTCCAGAGAGCACGAGAATGCCTGCCGGCAGCGATCGATGCCGCTGGTCCCACCGGCCCCGTCGTTGCTGCGCGTACCGGAATAATCCGTGAAATTGCTAGATCTCGTACTTCCCATTCGATAACCTCCCGACCTACAAAGCCAAGTTTGCAACCTGAAATGAATCTTGACGGAGCGCAACCCGCGTCTAGCTGTAGCCTGTGCAAGAAACGAACGCATTCCTGTCACAGGTGTGTCACTGCAACCGCTTCTGTTACATGTTCCATTGGCCAACACTCGCCTTGAGGGATGCTTAACTAACTTCCGAGTTACCGAGCGACTGCATTTCCGCCGGACTTTCTCGTATCAAAGGCGGCGATGCTCGGGAAATTTGCAATGAGTTGGAGGTCAGTGAGGGAGGGTTCCCTCCGAAACCCACCTGGTGGGTGGAGTAGCCTGACGGCTGACTGCCTCCCATCTGCTTTTGCAGCATACAAAATCAATGCTGACATTCCGCTCCCGGCTCCAAATGCGGTCATTCTGGAGCATGGCTCTGAACGTTGCGTCACGGGAGTATACGGGAGGATACGGGAAGATTTCTTATTTTGGCCCACGAAAAACTCAGTAAATTCAACGATTTTGATACATCCTCCGGGCCCACCATTGTCGCTATTTATCAACGGCTTAGCACTAATTTGTTCGTTTGTGTCAGCGAGTCCCGGTGGCGACCCTCCACATATCGCTTTGATTTGGTTGACGTACGGTAAGTCGTTGCGGTTCCGTCAAAGTAGAAGGATCGTGGCGCGCCATGCTGGGTAGCTCAACGCATGTGCCCATGGGAGGCGAACTCGGGAGAACGGCAAACTAGCGATCCATGTCACGCTTGAATGTTTGCTGCGGAATACAATGGGCAGTCGAATTTCCCTTGGTAATGGGCGGCTTGGCGAGCGCCTGCTTTGGATCCCGGAACAAGGTTAGCGGACGTCTAGCAGCGGTTCCAATGCTAGACGTCCGCTTTGCGCTGCATGGCCGTAATTCCTGCGCTTCCGTCGATTCATCAAAGCCACAAGCGGTACCAAGGGCGGCGCCAATCGGTGCATTTGTCGCTGGTCCAAGAGGCGAACAAGGGACGGACGAACCGGCTTCAAGCCAAGAGGATTCCGCCTTGCGGGCCTGGTATTTGTCTGACATAATTTACCATATCCTAATGTTGTAGTGGGTAATTGGGGTTCTGAGATGGCGAAGGAATCTTCGAGTGCCGCTTCTTCGGCAAATAAAGCGGACGCAAATCTGATAGGTAATGCAGAGGGAAACGGGCTGAACTTCATGGCCCCCCAAGCGCGCGAGGGCGGGCCCGGCGGTGACGCTCCAGGTGTCGACAAGATACGCGATCTGCTGTTCGGCAATCAGATGCAGGACTATGATCGCCGCTTCTCCAAACTTGAGGAACGGTTCCTGCAGCGGTTCAAGGATGTCGAATCCGAGGCCAAGCGCAATCTTGAGACCTACGAGTCGAATGCCAAGAAGCAGGTTGACTCGCTGGCGACGCAGTTGCGGAACGAAAAGGATGCGCGAGCCGAGGCCGACAAGGAGATCGACCGCAATCTTCGCGATCAAAATCAGGCGCTTGAAAAGCAGGTGCGCGCTTTGTCTGATCAATTGAGCGAGCTCGAGCGCGAAATAGCGGATCGCATGAACAGAAGCGACCATTTGCTGCGCGAGGAAATCAAGCAAAAGAATGAAAGCGCTCAAATGCTGATGGAGAAGATCTTTTCCGACCTCAGCAACGTCAAGACAGACCGAAATCTTTTGGCCGGCCTGTTTGTCGAGGTCGCGAAATGTCTCAATCAGGATCCCGTCGGCAGCAAGGGCAATTCGGAGCGTGGCTGGAAAGTGAGTTGATCGGAAGTTGACGTCGAGCGTCGAACCAATCAGCCTTCCTCAAAAAGCAGCTTCGAACGATACCGGGATTGATCGCGAGGCTTTGGCCCGCCTTTTGGTGGAAATTGCCAAGAACGTCGATCCGGACAACCATGCGCTTTACGAAGGCGTTCCAGCCGCCGATCATCGGCTGGAACGGCTTCGCCAACTGCTCGTCGGCCACGAAATCTCGGAACTTTCACGCGTTACGCACCTGCTCGACGAACCTGAGCAGCTTGCGGCTGCAGTGGGGAGCGTTCTGCCCACCGCAGCCGCAGGGGCGTCTCTTGTGCAGCTCGGCGAGGCCCTTGCGCCAGCCGTCGAGAGGGCTGCGCAACGGTCCATCCAGAAGAACCCCAGCGCGCTGACCGATATATTGTATCCGGTGTTTCTGCCGGCCATTCGCAAGTCGATCGGCGAAAAGATTGACCAGACCTTCCAGTCGCTGAATGAATCTTTAAGGCATATATTTACATGGCATGGCCTCAAGTGGAGATTTGAGGCCTGGAGAACGGGAACAAGCTTCTCCGAAGTCGTTCTCAAGCATTCTCTCGTCTATCGCGTGGAGCATGTCTTTCTCATCAGCCGCAGCTCCGGGCTTTTGATCGCGCATGTAACAGCCGAAAACGCGACCAGCGAAGACCCTCAACTGATTTCCTCGATGCTCAGCGCAATCCAGGATTTTGTGAAGGACTCGTTCAACGAGAAAGAAAACAGCGGCCTGGACACCATCCGGTTCGGAGAGCTTCGCCTCTGGTCGGAAGTCGGACCGTTCGCGACGCTGGTTGCGGTGATCAGGGGAAATCCGCCGGAGGAGTTGCATGACGTAATCCGCGACGTATTGCTTCGCATCCATGATCAGTCCTCGCAGGCTTTGGAGCGCTTCGACGGGGACACCTCGCAGTTGCCAGGCGTAGAGACCCAGTTGCAGACCTGCGTCGAGCTGCAGCATACGGATTCAAAAGAGGGATTCCCCTGGCTGGTGGTGACGGCAGCCCTGCTGATCCTGGCTGCGGCAGGCGCCTGGTTCTTTCTTTCCTGGCAAGCCGGGCAGCGCTGGCAGACCTATCTGTCGCGGCTGGCGACCCAGCCGGGGATCGTCGTTGCCGAACAAAAAATTCGCGGCGGCCAGTTCTACATTGCCGGCCTGAGAGACCCGCTCGCCGCCGACCCCCAGTCGCTGTTGTCGGGAACCGAGGTCGATCCCGCCCGCGTTCATTCGAGCTGGCAGGTCTATCAGAGCCTTGAGCCGCAGTTCGTGCTGAAGCGGCTGACGGCGTCGCTGGCCCCGCCGGATTCGGTACGACTCTCGGTCGTCGATGGTCGCATCGTCGCCGAGGGTGAGGCGACCACCACGTGGATCGACCGGGCGCGGGCCGCCGCCCAACAGCTTTCGGCGGGCGGACCTGCGTTCGATATCTCCAGGATCCGTGATGTGAGCCACGAGGAACGCTGGCAGGCCTATGTGTCGCGGCTGGAGGCCCAACCGGGGATCATCGTTTCCGAGCAAAAAGTGCGCGACGGCCAATTTTATATTGCCGGCCTGAGAGACCCGCTTGCCGCCGACCCGCAGTCGCTGTTGGCCGGAACGCAGGTCGATCCCGCGCGTGTTCATTCGACCTGGCAATTCTATCAGAGCCTTGAACCGCAGTTCGTGCTGAAGCGGCTGACGGCGTCGCTGGCTCCGCCGGATTCGGTGCGGCTTTCAGTCGTCAATGATCGCATCATTGCCGAGGGTGAGGCCACCACCGCGTGGATCGACCGGGCGCGGGCGGCCGCCCAGCAGCTTTCAGCCGGCGGTCCGGTCTTCGACATCTCCGGGGTCCGTGATGTGAGCCCCGAGGAGCGCTGGCAGGCCTATGTGTCGCGACTGGAGACACAGCCCGGCATCATCGTCGCCCAACAGAATGTGCGCGATGGCCAATTCTATATTACCGGCCTGAGAGACCCGCTTGCCGCCGACCCGCAGTCGCTGCTGTCCGGGACGCAGGTCGATCCCGCTCGCGTTCATGCAAGCTGGCAATTCTACCAGAGCCTTGAGCCGCAGTTCGTGCTGAAGCGGCTGACGGCGTCACTGTATCCGATGGATACAGTGCGACTTTCGATCGTCAATGGCCGCATCGTTGCCGAAGGCGAGGCTCCCGACACTTGGATAGATCGGGCGCGCGCAGCGGCAAGACAGCTTTCAGTAGGCGGGCCGGAGTTCGACATCTCCAAGGTTCGTGATGTGAGCCCCGATGCACGCGCGGCGGAGCATTGGCAGTATTATGTGTCGCGACTTGAGGCCCAGCCGGGAATCATCGTCGCTCAACAAACGGCGAGGGGCGGACATTTCTATATTTCCGGTCTGAGAGACCCTCTTGCCGCCGACCCGCAAGCTCTGCTGTCCGGAACGCAGGTCGATCCTGCCCGCGTTCATGCACAGTGGCAATTCTATCAGAGTCTCGATCCGAAGTTCGTGGTGAAGCGGCTGACGGCGTCGCTGTCCCCGCCGAAATCGGTTCGGCTTTCGATCGTCCAGGGTCGCATCGTTGTCGAGGGCGAGGCATCTGCCGGCTGGATCAGCCGGGCGCAGGCCGCCGCCGACCAACTTTCGGCGGACGGAGTGGTTCTCGATGTCTCGCAGCTGCGCGAGCTGAACCTTGCAGAACTTAATCATTTGAGAGAGGCCATCCAGACGACCGATATCTTCTTCCCTTCCGGCAGAGTTGTCCCGGGAGCGGAGCAGACGCCGGTGCTCGACAGATTGGCTGATCAGTTGAAGGAATTCGCCGAAAATGCCCGCAAGGCTGGTGTGACAGCGCGGTTCATGCTGACCGGCCATTCGGACACAACGGGCCGTGAGACGGCCAACGCGTCGATCAGCGCCGCCCGCGCCGAGACAGTCCGGGCGCTTCTCAACAAGCGCGGCGTCGCTCCGGAACTGCTGCAGGTTCGGGGCGCCGGCACCTTCGAGCCGGCGGTGCCCGAAAATGAAAATAGCCGAACTGGGAACTCCACCAATCGCCGGGTTTCCGTTACGGTGAACCTGGAGTAGCGCGGAGCCCCAGGATGCTGCAAAAAAAGATCTGCATGTTGGGCGGGTTCGCTGTCGGCAAGACAAGCCTGGTGCGCAGGTTCGTGCAAAGCATCTTCTCGGAAAACTACCTGACCACGGTGGGCGTGAAGATCGACAAGAAAAGCGTCGCGTTCCCGGACAAGACAGTGGACCTGATCTTGTGGGATCTGGCCGGCGAAGACGATATCGGCTCGTTCCGCGTCAGCTACGTGCGAGGCGCGACCGGGCTCGTGCTGGTCGCCGATGGAACCCGGCCAGCCACTCTTGCCGTGGCGCTCACGCTGCGCGAACGGTGCGAGGCCGAATTCGGCGCCATGCCGTTCGTATTGCTGTTCAACAAATCCGATCTGGCCGATCGGTGGGCGATATCGGAGAGCGAGATCGACGAACTGAAGCAACGTGGATGGCAGATCTATCTGACAAGCGCGCTTTCGGGCGAACATGTCGACGATGCGTTTCGTCAGCTTGCTTCGATGGTCGCCAAGTAGACCATGTCCAGTTTGCCGAAAGAAGTCAGAAGCTGGATATTCGACTTCTTCTCCAACGAGCGGTTCGCAGCGTATCTGAAGATCGACGCCCGGCAATGCATAGAAGAGAAGGGCGGCAACCTCGAACATTACGGGCTCTCGTCGCTTCGCATCGGCGAGCCCGTTGCCGAGCAGCTTGAATTTATGGAAGGGCTGCTGCCTTGCCCGGAGCTTCCATTCCATATGCCCATGATGGAACTTCCCAGCGGCCACGTCGCGGACCTTCATTTCTTTGGTGACGGCGGCTCGGTGTGGCTGGTCTTTCTCGACGCCACTCCCGAACGTGACCATCAGCAGCGGCTTCAGCAGAAGGCTTATGAAATGACGCTCCTGCAGGAGAGGGAGCGTCAGCTCAATGCGAAGCTGCAATCGACGAACGAGGCATTGAGGGAGAGCCAGGAGGGCTTGTCGCGCGAGTACCGGCGCGCCGAATCCCTGCTCCTCAACATTCTTCCGGCCTCGATCGCGGAGCGGCTCAAAGCGGACGAGCAAATTGCAGACAACCATGCGGAGGTCAGTGTGCTCTTTGCCGACATCGTCGGTTTCACTGAAAGAGCGCGGAGCGTCGGAGCCACGACGACGCTCGCTATCTTAAATTACTTCTTCAAGGCGGCGGATCTGCTCTCGGAACAACATGGCTGCGAAAAGATCAAGACCATCGGCGATTGCGTCATGGCGGTTGCTGGCCTGCCCACCGCGCGACCCGATCATGCGCAAGCCCTTGCGAACTATGCGCTCGACCTGCGGGAGGCGGCCCGGCGCGAGCGCTTCGCGGGCGAACCGCTGGGGCTCAGAATTGGAATTCACTCCGGACCGATCGTGGCGGGCGTCATCGGCAAAAGGCGCTTTGTCTATGACCTGTGGGGCGACACCGTCAATCTCGCCGCGCGCATTCAAAAGGCCGCGGAGCCCGACGAAATTCGTATTTCGGACGCGACCCACCAATTGCTCGGACCGGATTTTGCCTGCGATCCGCTGGGGGAGACGGAACTGCGTGGCACGGGTCGTGTGCGAATGTGGCGGCTCCGCGGCTGATTTGCCGTGCTTCGAGGGCGCAATCCAAATCAACCGCGCTCACCAGACGGATGCCACAAGCTCCTGTCCTAACTTTACCCTGCCCAAGGACTATTCCGAGATCAAGCCCTCAACGAGGAGCGTCTCCGGCCAGCGGTGCAACGCGAAGCGGTGCTCAAGGGGACAACTCCGCCTGAAGTTGTCCTGGTGGCTTTACCCTAAGCGGAGCGCCAGTTCCGGCAACAAGCTGGCAAGATCATCGATCAATTCTGGCTGTGCGCGGAATGTCCGGTTTGCGCGGGATGATCGCCGTCGACCCACTGGACGATCATTCGGAATTGCACCTTCGCTTGCGAATACGTGCGATAGAAGTCGAGGAGTTCCCCCGTGGGTTCCGACAAGCGTTGGAAGCCCGAAACGAAGGCGACGACCGTGCCGATCGTCGTCTGCCCGCGGATCACAAGATAGCCGCCAACGATCAGGACCATCAGGGACCCCAGCGCGTTGGCTATGTTCAGCAGCGTCTTCAGCCCGAATTTCAACAAATAGAATTCAATGCGGTTGCTGAAGATCGTGCGTATGGTGCGAAAGGCTGCTCGGCGCTTGGTCGAGTGGCTGGCGAAGGAATTGACTGCTTGGTTGCCAAGCTTTCGGACCAGCACGACCTGCCGTTCCACGAGTGTGTTCAGGTCCTTCTGCATGTAAAACGCAAGCAGGACCTGCGGTAGGAGTGACACGCCGCTGACCAGAGCGATCACCGGCTGCATGTAGATCATGTAAGATACGACGGAGATCATCATCGTGACGTTGACTACGCATTCAGAGATGCTGGTGCCGACAAATACGCCAACATAGTCGATCTCGTTGCCGATGATGCTGGCGGCCTGGCCACTCCTTGCGTGCTCGCGCGCGGATCTTTGCGTGGCGACGAGAGCGAGTTGGTCGCGGGCCGTCTTCACCACGCTCTCTCCGACCCAGCCCTGATAGACGATCAGTGCGTATTTCAGCCCCGCATGCAGGAGTATAGCCGCAAGATACAGGCTGCCCAGCATCAGGAGCGCGCGTACGTTCTTGTCGGCAATCGCCACATCGACGACCCGTCTCTGCAGGTCGATGGGTATAAAGTTGGCCAAGGCAACCGAAATTGCGATCACGCTGACATAGACCTGATGCATGCCGCTGGCGCGCCGGACAAAACTGGGAAACTTCTCGCCAGCGCGCATCGCGTCGGCCATCGGCTCGAACGGGGTGAAGCGCCGCGCAATTGTTGCGAAAATTCCGCTCACCTTCGGTGGGTCTCCGTCGCCTCCATTTCCGGTCCAACCGATAGGGGCAATGCACCCTGTCGGTGACCAGCTGAACGGGCATCCTCAATCAGGCCCGCGACTGTCGCTCGGCCATGCCTTGCGCGCCGGCGTGATCCCGGGTGGTGTCGGCCGTGCTCAAAGAAGAGCCTCTTCGACCATTCCGAGGTCACGGCATTGCCGATCGTGATGCGTTGCTTCAACGCGTCGACCGCGCGAGACGCGCTGTATTCCTGACTGACGCCGAGACCGCAACTCGCTAGGATGATTGCTCCGATGATGACGGCTTCGCGGCCTTCACCAACAACACCGAAAACGATGGCCGCGACGATCAGGATCAGAACCAGCGGATTGCGAAACTGCCACAACAGGACCGCCAGCGCTTGTTCTCGCCGATGATCGGCGAACGTGTTTGGCCCGTTGCGCGAAAGCCTGTTGCGCGCCTCGGTCGAAGTCAGCCCGGTAGGCCGCGAGCGGCATTCCTGCAGCACCTCGATAGCCGGTCGCGACCAGTAGGGCTCGCCCACGCCGCGCCACGTTGGGGAGGCTGAGTTCTCGATCATCACGGTTTGATAGCGAAGAAGGCCGCGAGCGCCCTTGATCGGCATCAAGGCCGGGAGAATTTACGATCCGAGCTGAAGCAGGCGGGCTGCGCGATAGATGCTTCAACAAGATCGGTAGTTCCCGTGCTCGCGTTACAGTCGCGCGAGGGCTGAGGCCGCACGAAGCTCGACATATCGGAAGGGGGCGTCCGTCCGCTGGCCGGAAATACGAAATCCGAAAATTCGTCTCTCATGCCGCGCCGCCACGATCGCGAGCGCTCTTGTCGCAATCCGTGTCTATCCCCGCATGATACGATAGACGGTCGCATCACCCTCCACGCCTCGAAGAGGCGCGTCAAAGGCCACGACACGATGGCCGGCGAGCATGTCGCTGACCCCGGGCGCGGAATGGAGCGCCTCGGAAATGCAGATCTGTCCGGCTTCCGCCAGGGACTGCACGCGCGCGGCGACATTCACGGTCTGGCCGAAATAGTCGAGGTTGTCGTTGAGCGTCACGGCGATCGACGGTCCGCAGTGGGCGCCGATCTTGAGGATGATGCCCGGTCCGTCATGGTCGCTGTTGAAACGATCGATTTCTTCAAAGATGTGGAGTGCAGCCGAAATCGCGTCTGACGGCTGCGAGAATACAGCCATAACCGCATCCCCAATCGTCTTGACCACCGCTCCGGAATGTTGCTGAACCGCCGCGTTGACCAGAGCGAAATGCTCGCGGACCAAAGCATAGGCGTTGAGGTCACCCAGGCGCTCATACATGGCGGTCGAACCCTTGAGGTCGGTGAACAGGAAGGTGATCTGGCGGATGCCGAGCCCCTCCTTCTCGTCGACACGTTCGGACCGGAAGAGCTGGCGGAAGGTCTGCCGCGCAAGCAGCGCTCCGCCGGAGACATAAGGGTCGAAATCGAGCGCCGGCTTGGTGGTCAGCGCGACCAGCTCGGGCGGCCAGTTGATGGCAAGCAACGAACCTCGCACCGGCCCCCTGTTCGCCACCTCAACGACAATCGGACCAGGCGGCACGGCGGGCAACGCCGGCAAGAAGCGTTTGCCGTCATAATCGATCTTCAGAAGCGTCGGCGCCGACACCGGATCGCCTGATATCGGCACAGCGAATGCGGCCTGCGTCTGCACGTTGACGCCCGCAAGGGCGCCCGGTCCCAGGTCGGCGCGGAGCACTGTGGTGGTGCCGGGCGGCAGAAACGTCATGCCTCGAACGAAGCCGCGCAGAACGTCAAGAAAGCGAACGTCTTGCCCGGGTAGCCGCCCGTCATGTCCGAAGTGGAGCTTCCAGTGAAAATCCTCGACAGGCAGCGTCTCGGGATCATGGTGCGGCAGGCGTCGCAGCTTCGGCGATATCGAGAAGGTGACCTCGATGAAGTCGTCGAGGTCGGTGTCGCCCGATACGTCGCACAGGCCACAGACGTAGTGGGTCTTCAGCGTGCGCAGGGCGCCGAAACTGTCAAGCACCATCCCGGACTGGGGACAGAGCACATCCCAGCTCATGTCGAATAGCCCACAGCGGGCGGCGTGAAGGAAGAGGTCGATTGCTTCAGGCTCGGCGATTGCGCGGTCGTGAGCAAAGGCCAGCGGATTGACACGATAGAGCGAGTGGTCGTCGGCGCTCCTGATCAGCGTCTCGAATTTCGAGATGACACGTGGGCTCCAGGCTCGCGCCTGCTCCACCTTGGTCATCTTGCTTTCGAGAAGACGATCGTCGACTACCGTCACGCCCGATCCTCAACCTTGCCTCGCGACAGTCTACTAAAAAACCAGCGCAATGCGAATGGATCGAATTCCTTTGTTGTACGACAGTCAGCCTAGGAAGTTGAAAATAAAGAGGATCCCTGCCGCGGGCGATGTCGCGGAAAACCGCGCCGCGACTGGCAGATGTCAAAGCTTTCCTACTCCGTTGTGCCGGCCTTCTTCCTGCGCCGGGTGGTATGCGATTGCGCGACGGCCAGCTTTAACTCGGGTGTGACCTGCAATGGCGCATTCTCCGCCCCATGTGGGTTCTGCAACCCTTCGACGTGAACGGTCGGGAAGGGCAGTTCGATGCCCTGCTCCTTGAAGACTTGGCGGACGCGCACATAGAATTTGCGTTTCATGCCGAAGGCGCCTCCCGGTCTGGTTGTGACCTTGACCCTCAACACGATGCCGTACTCGCCGAACTCCTGTACGCCCTGCATCTTGATCGGTGAAAGCACCCAGGGTTTGAATTCTGGATCCTCCGCCAGTTCGAGGCCTATCCGCTTGATCAGCTTGCGAGCGAAGTCGATGTCGGTGTCATAGCCGACGGTGATGTTGAATTTGTCGGTAACCCAGTCGCGGCTCTGGTTCTGGACTGCACCGAGTTCACCGAAAGGTATTGTGAACAGCGAGCCACGATGGTGGCGCAGCTTCACCGAGCGCAGCGAAAAGCTCTCCACCGTTCCCACATAACGGCCGGCTGTAATGTATTCGCCGACACGAAACGCATCGTCGAGCAGAAAAAACACGCCCGAAATGACGTCCTTGACCAGGGTTTGCGCTCCAAATCCCACAGCGACGCCAACGACGCCGGCGCCGGCGATCAGCGGGCCGATCTGAATACCCACCGAGGCGAGCATCATCAGCACCGCCATGACGACGATCACCGCGAGCAGAATGTTCTGGATGATCGGCAAGAGCGTGTGCAGCCGCGCCTGCTGCGGATCGACGATCGGCATCTCCTCTTCACTGATCACCGCGTGCGGCGTTTCGATGCCCAGCTTTCTCTCGATCAAGGCTTTGATGATCGACCAGCCGAAATCGGCGGCAAGCGCAATGACCACGACATTGATCAAGCCGCGCAATATGAGCGTGGTCGTCGTATTGCTGTCCTGCATGGACTGCATGTTCAGACCCCAGACACGCGCGAGCACGTAAGCCGCCGCCAGGATCAAGATCAGCCGGATTGCGCGATCGATGACAGCGATCGTCACCGCCGGGATCGTAGGCCGGCCCGCATCTTCCGAACCGGGCCGCAGGACGAAATTGACCCCGCGCTGCGTCAGCACGATTGCCGAAGGCAGGAAGAATGCAGCGAAGGTAAACCAGAACAATATAGGAAGACCGGCGATGCGCAGCAGGAACAGGACGACGAAGTAAGCAGTCAAAAACCATGTCGCTCCGGTGTGACCCGCTTGGTGCGTACCCTCTCGCTGGGTTCTTGGCCGACGCCAAACGGCAAGCAGAAAGAGCAGCAGCAGCACGAAATCGGCACCTACAGACAGCACCAACATTCCGTCCTGATCGATGCCGAGACCCGGCAAGAGGATGAACGCGGCGGCGAAGAAGGCGAAGACGCCGAAGATCCGGGGCAGCCAATAGAACCAATGGTCGGCCGTTTCGTTGGTGATCGGCAAAGCGCGAACCTCGACGGCGTGTTCGACCTGCATGAAGGAGGGGACGAGCAGGGCTGCGAGGTACATGCGCACACCCGCCGTGGCGACTGCAGCCATCAGAAAGGTCAGTACGATCTCGCGGATAAGCATCGGCCAGTCGAACAGCATGAACGCGCCGGCGCTGCCCAGCGCGAACGAGACGATCAGCAGGCTGGAATAAAGTGTGCGGCCGCCAATCTTCCTGGCCCGCCCGATGGGCGTGTCCTTCGGCTGCGCGATGATCCAAAGACGAAACGGACGGGTGAGCCTGTACGTTGCCCAGGTGAGCGCTACGCCGGCAGCGATGAATATCGCGACCAGCAAAAGCACGCCGGCAGGCCCTCTTCTGGACATATCCTCCATGGTCTCTGCCCGAACGCGCGCGAACTGGCCTGGCAGCAAGGGCAAGGTTCGCACGATCCTTTCGATATGATGCTTGATCCGATCGAGCGCAGAGGACGCCATCGTATTCATCTGGCCTGGCGTGGCCACGGCGTCGGACGATGCGCCGGACGGCGAAGCTCCTGCCGCTGCAGGCGTTCCCGTCGACCCGGAGTCCTGCTTTCGTTGCTCGGCCACCCAGGCCTTCACCGACGGATCGTCGAGAAGATCGAATAGCTGTTTGACCTTTTCAGGCGGAACGGTCGCCGGCGCCTGCGCCTGTGACGGACCAGCCAACAACAGGGCGATCCCAAAGACGAGCGGCCCGGCAATCCGGACAAACATCGCGATCATATGTCCGAGACGTCGTGCCGGGCGCCTCGGATTCCTGGCTACCAATCGTCGAATCTTGAGTCGCATCGCGCTGTAACCTTCCGGTCAAATCGGCAAGCAACGATATCTACGTCCGTCGTTGCCCTACTGGATCAGCGTACACGGACTTAGCGCCCAATGCACCGGCCGGCACATCCGCTTCATTGTCATCGACAGCAATCTTCATCACGCGCGGCTTCGCCAGGTGAACTGTCCTTGCATGGGTGTAGGGCGCATCGTTGTAAATGATCGCCGAAGCAGCACGACCGCGTTTCCGCAATACAGCTACCGAGGTGCCGAGCGATGTGGTGTTCGGCATGACAACTGCATCTTCCTGGCACAGCCGAGAGCAAACGCCCGTGCCGTGGACCGGTCGAAGCGCTTCTCAAAGTTTCGCCCTATTGAATGTAATTCACAATGCTCATCAAGCGATGAGGTCCCCCCTTCTCAATACACGTGGACGACGACGTAGCGTCCGCCGTAAGGTTGATAATATGTACTGCCGCAGTGCCACAGCACCGTGCCGTTGATCGAGGTCTTCACACATGCTGCCGGGAGCCTGGCCACGTAAATGGTCGAGCGGCGGATCGTTCGGCGAGTGGTACGCCTCGCGACACCTGCGACGCTGCCGGGCGTGAGCGGACGACCAACTTTCGCCTGCGCGTCGCCGACGAAAGGAGCGAAGGGCGCAAGGGAATCGATGAGCCCCGCAAACATCAGGGCGGTGACGATTCCGGCAGCGCCAGTCAATCTCAAGCTAGGTGTCGTCATTTTGATCCTCCCAAGAGCTCATCGCTCCGTGCGTTTTTTGTTTCCGGCCTACACAGCGACGCGGCCGACGCAAGCCTGTGCCGAACCGTAATCAAACTGGACCTCGCCGTTGCGGCCGGAGACGGTATATAGTTAGCATATTAGAATATACTAATTCGCAAGTTCGACTTCTATCCGGATTGCGCAAATTCCATCGAACCGCTTGCAATGATAACCGGCGCATTTCTCGGCGCAGGCTGCGCCCCGGTCACGATCTTCCGGCACGCTGCAGTGTTTCGTAGGGAGATTCGCCGAAGAAGAGTCGATAGTTCGCGGCGAAGCGGCCCAGATGGGTGATCCCCACATCCATAGCGACCGCGGTAACGCTCAAGCCGTCAGCACGTGCCGTGGTAAGGAGCCGTCTGGCTTCGTTGAGGCGGAGCGCTCTGATGAATTCGAGCGGGGTCACAGCAAACGTAGTGCGAAAGGCGTACTCCAGCTGTCGACGGCTTACACCGATTTCCTTGCACAGTCGAACAATGGGTATGTCTTCCTGGATGTGAGTGCGAATGAAATCCTCGGCCGCCGACGCTTGTCTTAAATGACGACTCGTGGAGCCGGCTGTCCCGGTCTCACGATTGTCCGCGCCCGCGAAGGCGTCAGCCACCACCCCTAGATATTCCACGAACGCACCCGGAGGCTGCTCCGGCAGAACGGAGTCACTTGCAATTGCCCCGAGGTGGTCCGCCATCGACTTCATCAGGCGTCGGATTCTCTGCGCTTCGTCGGTGGCGAGCCGTACTGCCGAGGGGCGATCGCTGATCTGTTCGAGGACTGTTCCCGCGGCAATCGACTGGATTTCCATCCAGGTCGCGGTCGGAACGATGGCGACAGCGTAAGTGAGGCCTGGCCGGACCGTTGCCGTCACGTTAGTGCCGGCAGGAATTGCCAGGATCAAGTCGTCTTCGAGCGGGATGCCGCATATTGTCGACCCACAGGCCCGCTCGACAGCCACCAACGCCACGGAGCCTGGATCGAAACCGCCATTGGCGCGGAAGGCGCAATTGAATTCCGGCAGGTCGAGCGCCCACTTGCCGGAGGACTGGATTTGCCGAATGCGGGAGGGAAGGTAGCCGGGCGAAAGCCTGTCTATTTTCACCGGCAGACCAGAGGCGGCGCTGGTGAGGTCGTCAGGGCCAAGTTGCACATCCCTGTACGAAGGCGATGATGGCCAGGCGGTCAAGGCACGTCCTTTGCGCAAAGTGGATAGCAGGACGATTGTATTAGATATAGCTTAAGCGCAAATTGCGCGAGATCAATCGGCGTTTTGATACCGCCGGAATGTGGCTTGGCGGGGAATAGAGCGTGCGCCCAATTGACAGAGCACAATGAGGGGTTCATCAAATACGAAGCAGAGTCTCGACTGGGCGTAGTCGGGCGACAAATAAAAACGGGGACAATGATGAAGAAACGTCAATTTGCCGCCTTGGCCACGGCAGGAGTACTGGCGTTTGGTGCCACCAATGCTTTTGCAGCAGACATCACCAAGCCACAGGAGGAAGGCTGGACCTTTACCATCGCCCCGTATCTGTGGGCGTCGGGCATCAAGGGCGAAAGCGGCCTCTTCGGATTCCCGCCTCAAGACGTCGATGTGAGCTTCAGCGACGTGCTGAACAACCTCAGATTCGGCTTTATGGGGCTTACGGAAGCTCGCAATGGGCCTTTCACCATCAGCACGGACATTGTGTACGCCAGGCTCAATGCCGACATCGCCACCCCTAGGGGAATCCTCGCTTCCAATATCGATGCGACGGTGACCACCTTCATGGGCACAGCGCTCGGCGGTTACAGCGTTTACTATCAGGATGGGACGAATTTCGATCTCGTGGCTGGCGCCCGCCTGTGGTCGGTCGACAACCGTTTCGAGTTCCACGGCGGTGCGCTTGACGGTACTTCGGCCAGCGACGGCGACACATGGGTCGATCCAGTGATCGGCGCCAAATTCAAGGCCGACGTCGGTAACGGATTCTACCTGGCCGGCTGGGGTCTCGTCGGCGGCTTCGGCGCAGGATCCAAATCCATGTGGGACGTGATGGGTGGCGGCGGTTACCAGTTCAACGACAAGATGTCGATGTTCGTCGGTTATCGGGCCGTGCACGACAATTACAGCCACGACGGCTTCGTGAACAAACTCACCCAGCAGGGTCCAATGCTGGGATTCACCTATCAATTCTCGCCAGCCCATCCGGGATAATAGCGATTGACATGAAGTGGCTGGTTCCGGGCTTGCGACTGCCGAGAGTGAGGATCTGCGCCGTCGCAGACCCTTTCATCGGCCGCACCCGGAACCTTGAAGCCGCCTGGCAGGCTCATCCCCTTGGGCGGCTCTCCTATGGCCAGCGATGCCGGCCAGGCTGCCAAAACTTTGCGCAAAGTGGATAGCGGCACGGTTGTACTAGGAATAATCTGGAGCCCGAATAGCGCGAGATCAAAACAGCGCAGGAATATCGCCGACGAACGGCGAGTGGGGATTATGGGCAGGCCGGACCAATTCAGAGACGTGCGCAGAGGGCATCGGGTGCCCCTGAAGCAATCATCTGTTGTGGAGCCGGCGACTGCCTGGCGGGAGAGATGATCGGCGCCAAAAGATCAGACGCGAATTGGTTTTGAGTGGAACGGCGTGAATTAGCAGAGCAGGGGCGTAACATGAGCAACGATCGTGACTTCCCGGCTGAAGCCGGCGTAACCAGCAAAATCACGCGGCGGGACGCGTTGATGGCCGGGACGGCGGCGGCCGTTTCACGGATTGCCGCGCCCATCGGTCTCTCCGGGGCGCTTGCTGGCCTCGCCGGTGGTCAGGCGGCGGCGGCCGGGCCATCGCAGCCGAACATCGTCTTCATCGTTGCGGACGATCAGGGTTGGAAAGACATCGGCTACCACGGCTCAGACATCAAGACGCCCAACATCGACAAGCTTGCGGCGGAGGGCGCGAAGCTCGAAGAATATTACGTGCAGCCGATGTGCACACCAACGCGCTGCGCCCTCATGACCGGCCGCTATCCGCTACGCTATGGCATGCAGGTTGGCGTCGTCCCCGCCGCGGGGACCTATGGGCTTCCGCTCGACGAGACGCTTCTTCCGCAAATCCTCAGAGACGCGGGTTATCAAACCGCGATGAGCGGCAAATGGCATCTCGGCCATGCCAAGACGGCTTACTGGCCGAAACAGCGTGGATTTGATTCATTCTACGGGGCAACGGTCGGCGAGATCGACCATTTCAAACACGCTGCGCACGGCATCGCGGACTGGTACCGGAACAACAAGCCGATCAAGGAGCCGGGCTTCGACAACACCCTGTTCGGCCAGGAGGCTGTCCGGGTCATCAACGCTCACGATCAGAAGAAGCCGCTCTTCCTCTACCTCGCCTTCACCGCGCCCCACACGCCGTTCCAGGCTCCGAAGGAATATCTCGACCGGTATAAGAACATCGCCGACGAGAACCGCAGAACCTATGCAGCAATGATCTCGGTGATCGATGACGAGATCGGGAATGTCGTGGCCGCCCTCGAGAAGAAGGGGATACGCGACAACACCCTGATCGTTTTCATGAGCGACAATGGTGGCGTCGTCAACTCGATGTTCACGGGCGACTCGAAGGTCAGCGGCAAGCTGCCTGCGGACAATGGCCCCTATCGCGACGGCAAAGGCACCCTCTATGAGGGCGGCACCCGCTCGGTCGCCTTCATGAACTGGCCCGGCAAGATCAAGCCTGGCGTCTTCAATGGCCTTATGCACGTCGTCGACATGCTGCCAACACTGGCTGGGCTGGCCGGCGCCAAGCCTGGCAAGGACAAACCGCTGGACGGCATGGATATGTGGCCGGCCATCAGCGAGGGAAAACCTTCGCCGCGCACGGAGATCGTCTACAATGTCGATCCGATGGCCGGCGCGGTGCGCGAGGGCGAATGGAAACTGCTATGGTCGGCAACGTTGCCGCAAAAGATAGAGCTGTTCAATCTGGCGCAGGACAAATCGGAAGCCGCCAATCTGGCCGACAAGTATCCTGACAAAGTCAAGGCGTTGCAGACAAGGATCACCGAGCTTGCAACCCAGATGAAACCCCCGCTGTTGCTGATGGAAGCCGTGCGCCTGACGTATTTCACGCCGCTGGTGACACCAAGCCCGGAAGATATGTTCGCTGCGGGGGATTGAAAGGCGGATGAGTTCTGCCGTCCAGACGAGACCGCCGGATGACTGAAGCACGACATGCCGCAGAGCCAACCTCGGCGCACGGCGATATGGCCTGGATCTCCGGCGGCGAGTTCCTGATGGGCTCGGACAGCCACTATCCGGAAGAGGCGCCGGCGCATCGCGTCGTCGTCGGCGGCTTCTGGATGGATCGCACCACGGTCACGAACGCCGAGTTCAGGCGCTTCGTCGAGGCCAGCGGTTACGTCACGCTGGCCGAGCGCCCGGCAAATGCCGCGGATTACCCTGGAGCCAGCGCTGAATCGTTGGCGCCGGCTTCAGCCTTGTTCGTCAGGCCCCCGCGCGGCATCGATCGCAACAATCACTACAACTGGTGGGCTTACGTGCGCGGTGCCAACTGGCGGCATCCGCGCGGGCCCGCCAGCGGTCTCAAGGGACTCGAAAATCATCCCGTCGTGCACATCGCCTACGAGGATGCTGAAGCCTATGCAAGCTGGGCGGGAAAGGCGCTGCCGACCGAAGCGGAGTGGGAGTTCGCCGCGCGCGGCGGGCTGGATGGCGCCGAATTCGTTTGGGGTGACGAACTGACCCCGGGCGGCCAGCATATGGCCAATACCTATCAGGGCGAGTTCCCGTTCCGCAACGATTGCGAGGACGGTTACGAATGGACCGCGCCGGTCGGCTCGTTCCCGGCAAACGGCTATGGGCTCCATGACATGGCCGGCAACGTCTGGCAGTGGACCACGGACTGGTATCAGGACCACCGCCGCATCGAGAGCCCATGTTGCACAATGGAGAATCCGCGCGGCGGCGAGCGCGAGGCGAGCTACGACCCACTGACGCCCGACATCAGGATCCCGCGCAAGGTGACCAAGGGCGGGTCTTTTCTCTGCGCCCCCAGCTACTGCCGGCGCTACCGCCCGGCCGCTCGCATGGCACAGCCCGTGGACACGTCCACTTGCCACCTTGGGTTTCGTTGTATCGCCCGTTCGTCATGAGGGGGAACGGCCGCGCGCCCGACTGGCATCGCAGCATCGGGATATTCGCAAAGGGAAAGTAATGGCGCGGTCCAAATCGGTGCGTTGGCAGGCTGCAGGAAGTATATCGGCTCTCCTCCTCACGCTGACGGCGTGCGGAGCAGGACCCGAAGGCGTTCTGGCGCCGATTCCCGCGAGCTTGGTTTCGCCGGCAGCCTCCGATGTGACGATGTTGGTGGCGACCAGCCGCAAGCCTTCCGGCGACCCGGCGACCTTGTTCACGGGCGAGCGCAGCCCGGCGCTTTCCTTGACCGACCTGACCATCTCAATTCCGCCGAGCCGCAAACCCGGCACCGTCGAGTGGCCGAAAAAGCTGCCGCCCGATCCGCGTAAGGAATTCGCCGTCGTTGCCGCAAGAAACCTATCGGTCCCCGAGGCTCACAAATGGCTGCATTCTCACAATTCGAATGGCCGCGTTCTAGTCTTCGTGCATGGCTTCAACAACCGGTATGAGGATTCGGTCTTTCGCTTCGCGCAGTTTGTGCATGACTCGCGGGCAAAGGTCGTGCCGATCCTTTTCACGTGGCCGTCGCGCGCCAGTGTTCTCGACTACAACTACGACAAGGAGAGCACCAATTTCTCTCGCACGGCATTCGAGCGGACGTTGAAGGCCCTGGCCGACGACCGCGGCGTCACGGACGTGACCGTCATGGCCCATTCGATGGGAACGTGGCTGGCCATGGAATCGCTGAGGCAGATGGCGTTGGAGGATGGGCGGGTTTCGCCCAAGATCAGGAACGTCATCCTTGCATCTCCCGACCTCGACGTGGATGTCTTTGGTCGCCAGTGGACCGAACTCGGGCCGAAAAAGCCGAAGTTCACGATCACCGTCTCGCGGGACGATCGGGCGCTTGCCGTTTCGCGTCTGATTGCAGGCAGTGTCGATCGGGTAGGGCAGGCCGATCCGTCGAAGGAGCCGTACAAATCGAAGCTTGAGGCTGCCGGAATAACCGTCCTCGACCTGACCGACGTGAAAACCGCCGATCGCTTGAACCACAGCAAGTTTGCCGAAAGTCCTGAAATCGTCCAACTGCTTGGGGCACAACTGGCTTCCGGCCAAACCCTGACGGACCCGAAGGTTGGCCTGGGCGACGAACTCGGCCTGATGGTTGCCGGTACGGTCGACACGGTTGGCAACGCGGCGGCAAGGACTGTCAGTGCGCCGGTTGCGATCGTTGAGGAGAATGGTCCTTCGCCAGACGAACTTGAGACGATCCTGAAGGGTGATGCGACGACGGAGTGATCTGCACTCAAACTAACGTGCCAAACCTCTCAGAGTCCCACGATTGACGCCGACGAAGCGAGCCTGCTCTCAGTTTGCCGCGCGGCGTCACGCTTAATATGCTCTGCTGCAGAATATAACGGGGCCGTCAAATTTCGCGGGGTAACGGCGAGTGGATTCGAACATCAACGGGTGGAGGAATGCCTCGACAGGCTCGTCATGAGGGACATTGGTCTGGCGGACGACCTATGCGCATCGCCACGAGACCGACCAGGCCGATGCGCTGAGCATCGCGTCTGATGCCCCCATGGTGCCCGAGTAGACGTGGCTTCCTTCAGGATATGGACCCTCGTGAGTAATACAAATTGAAAATCGCGCCCTCATGTTTCACAACAGTCGGTAGACTCAGGGCGATTTCGTAGCCTGCGGGTTTGTCACGGTCCTCAAGGCGAGAATTCGAAAAGACGTTAACAATGACCCAGCACGCAGAAAACGCCCGAATTCTCATGTACAGCCACGACACGTTCGGGCTCGGCCACTTGCAGCGCTGCCGGACGATCGCGCATTCGCTGGTCGGGGATTTCCACGGACTTCAGGTGCTTATCATTTCGGGTGCCACTATCGCCGGCGCCTTCGACTATCGCGCCCGTGTCGACTTCGTGAAGATCCCCAGCGTCATCAAGTTGCGCAACGGCGAGTACACCTCGCTGGAAAAGGATATCGATCTGCATGAGACGCTAAGGATGCGCCAGTCGATCATCCGCCTCACCGCCGAGACCTTCCGGCCGGATATCTTCATCGTCGACAAGGAACCGCTCGGCCTGCGCGGTGAGATCGAGGACACGCTGTCCTACCTCAAAACGCGAGGCACCACGCTCGTGCTCGGCCTGCGCGAGGTGATGGACGCGCCGCATCTGCTCGAAGCAGAGTGGGCACGCAGGGATGTGATGCGCAAGATAGGCCTGTTTTACGACAAGGTCTGGGTCTATGGTCCGCCGGATTTCTACGATCCGTTGACCGGCTTGGATGTCCCGCCGGCGGTCGGGGCAAAGATGAAGTTCGTCGGTTTCCTGCAACGGAGCCTGCCACAGAACGAGTTGCCCGGCCACCGGCCCGAGGGCGACTATATCCTCGTTACCACCGGTGGCGGCGGTGACGGCGCCGAACTGATCCACGACGTCATCGACGCCTATCAGCAGGATACGCAATTGCAGCATAGGGCGCTGATCGTGCTTGGGCCTTACATGCCGGCGCGCAAGCGCAACAAGCTGCGCAAGAAGGGGGCCAAGATCCCCTACATCAAGATCATCGACTTCGACAACCGCATGGAAGAGCTGATTGCCGGCGCCAGCGCGGTAGTGGCGATGGGCGGTTACAACACCTACTGTGAGATATTATCTTTCGACAAGCCGGCGCTGATCGTGCCGCGTGTCGAGCCCCGCGAGGAACAACTGATCCGCGCTCGGCGCGCCGCAGAACTCGGCCTCATCGAGATGCTTTTGCCGGAAGAAGCCAAGGATTCCCAGCGGTTTGCCGATGCACTGGTGGCACTGCCGGACCGGCCCCGCCCATCGCAGAGCAATCCGCATCTGACGCTGGAAGGGCTGCCTCATATTTCCGAAATCGTCGCGGAATTGCTCGACCGGCGGGCCGGCCATCACCTGTCGGTCGTCGAAGGAATGAACTGAGTTGCAATATCGCAAGATCGTCGTGGTTCTGAAGGGGTACCCGCGGCTTTCCGAAACCTTCATCGCACAGGAACTGCTCGGTCTGGAGCGTGCGGGGTTCGACCTGATACTCGTCGCGCTCAGGCGGCCGACCGACGCAAAACGCCACCCCGTGCATGACGAGATCAAAGCGCCGGTCCACTATCTGCCGGAATATCTGCATGAAGAGCCGCTGCGCGTGCTTCGCTCGCTATGCGCTTATTTGCTGCGGCCGGGCTTCTGGCGCGCGCTCGGATCGCTGGCTGCCGATATGCCCCGCGACTTTACGCGCAATCGCGCGCGCCGCTTCGGGCAAGCGCTCGTGCTGGCTGCCGAATGGCCGGAAGGCGCGGGATGGTTGCATGCACATTTCGCGCACACGCCGGCATCGGTGACGCGCTATGCCAGCCAGCTTCGTGGCCTGCCTTGGAGCTGCTCAGCCCATGCCAAGGACATCTGGACTTCGGCGGACTGGGATTTGGCTGACAAGCTCTCCTCGGCGCGCTGGACGGTCACTTGCACGAAGACCGGCTTCGACCGTCTGAAAGAACTCGCCAACGGCAACTCGTCCGTGCATCTGAGCTATCATGGGCTCGACCTTGATCGCTTCGGCAGTTTCGGCGAGGCACGAAAACAGCATGACGGCTCGGCGCCGGACGAACCGGTCATCGTTCTGAGTGTCGGGCGCGCCGTTGCAAAGAAAGGTTACGATACCTTGCTGGAGGCTCTCGCCCTCTTGCCTGGCGATTTGGCGTGGCGTTTCGAGCATATCGGCGGCGGCGAGGAACTGGAACGGCTCAAGGCGCTGGCGCAAAAGCTCGGACTGGATAGTCGTGTCTCTTGGAAAGGCGCGCTTGCTCAGGAGGAGGTGCTCGAGCACTACCGCCGCGCGGACATATTCGCCCTGGCCTGCAGGATCACCGCGAATGGCGACCGGGACGGTCTGCCGAATGTCTTGGTGGAGGCGGCTAGCCAGCGGCTTGCCTGCGTGTCGACCGATATTTCCGGCGTGCCGGAGCTTTTGTCGCCGGATGAAACCGGGCTGCTGGTTCCGACGGAAAACCCAATTGCCCTGGCGCAGGCGCTGGAGCGCCTGATCCGTGATCCCGCGCTGCGCGCCCGCCTCGGCGACGCCGCAGAGCGGCGCGTGCGCGGCAATTTCGATCACATGGCAAGCATTGGGCAGCTCAAGGAACTGTTCGAGCGTGAGTGGCGGGCCGAATGAAGCGACTGCGCGCTTTCTTCTATGTCCAACACCTGCTCGGTATCGGCCATCTCGCGCGCTCCAGCCGCATTGCGGCGGCTCTGGTCGATGACGGGTTCGACGTAACCGTGGTGACCGGCGGAGCCCCGATAGCGGGATTTCCGGGATCGGGGGTGAAATCCGTAGCCCTGCCACCTGTCACTTCCGGTGATGAAGGATTTTCCGGACTCGTCGACCTGCAGGGCAAGCCCATCGACGATGATTTCAAGAAATGCCGTTCAGAAATGCTGCTGCAGGCATTCCGGGATTGCAGTCCCGATATCGTCATCGTCGAGGCGTTTCCATTTGGACGCCGGCAGATGCGCTTCGAACTCTTGCCGCTGATCGAGGCCATCGACGCGACGTCGCCCAGACCGCTGCTGGCGACCTCTGTCCGTGATATCCTTCAGGAGCGCGTCAAGCCGGGCCGAAACGAGGAAACGGTCGATCTCATCAACCGGCATTTCGACCTTGTCATGGTCCACGGCGATCCGGCTTTCGCAGCCATCGACAAGACATTTCCACTGGCTGGGGCGATAACGGCCGAAGTCACCTACACAGGACTCGTTGCCGCGCCGCCACGGCCCGCGGCCTCCGAGCACTTCGACGTTCTGGTGTCGGTTGGCGGTGGGGCCGCCGGAAAGAGCCTTGTCAGTTCCACCATCACAGCGGCGCGGAATGCCGACAACGGTTGGAAATGGTGTTTGATCACCGGCCCAAACCTGCCGAAGGACGAGTTTGACGCGATCGCACGCGATGCCACGCCGGGCCTGTCCGTCTTCCGCTTCCGCGAGGATTTCGCCAGCCTGCTGACCGGCGCCCGCCTGTCGGTCTCGCAGGCGGGCTACAATACGGTCTGCGATGTCCTGCGCGCGGGTTGTCGCTCCCTGCTCGTGCCGTTTGCAGCCGGCGGGGAAACCGAACAAACCGTTCGCGCCCTGATGCTCGAAGAACTCGGGCTTGCAACGGTGCTGATGGAAAAGGATCTAACGCCTGAAGGTTTGGCGCAAGCGATCGAACGGGCGCTTGTGGGACCGACGCCATCTGCGCATCGTCTCGATCTGGAAGGCGCGCGTCACTCGGCGCAAATCCTGCGCGAGCGGTATCGAACATGGTCCCTGAAAATGGGGTCCGGTTTCGGTAAGGTTCATGATCAGATTGTCGATCGATCCTAGAGCGACGCGCTTCAGGTTCTTGTTTTATGCATGTCGTTATCCCAAGACCGCCGCGCGTTTTTGGGCGAAATGCATCAAACAGTTCCAATGAGCATGAAGCGCGTGTAATTCTTTGTCGGCAGTTCGCCGGAGAACCGCACCTCCCGTAGCGCCGCCATTGCTTCGAAGGCAGCAAGTGAAGCAACGCAGTTGATGTGCGTCGGCTCGCTGAAATAATCGTTGGATTGCAGCAGCACGTTCGTGCCCCGCGGAATGAGAGCAAGCCAGGCGCGCAGATCGGCGATGTGTTCGCAGCTCGTATTGACTATCAGGTCGGACTGCCCGGCCACATAGTCGAGCGCGTACATATCTCCCGTCAGCGCCCGGAACCGGTCGCCGGCTTCCCGGTTGAGGGTCCGCGCGACCGGCGCGACTTCGGGATCGATGTCGATGCTGTCGACCGCCGCGACTTCGAAACGGGCGTCGTTGAAAAGCATCGCCGGCAATACGCCGTACCATCCGCCCAAAACCCATATGCGCCCGAACCGGCCGCCGCAGCTTTCGAACAGCCTGTCGAGCGCCCACATCTTGCAGGCGACCTGCTTGTGGTTGAAGGCGTTGGCGACGTCGGCATCCGGATGCTTGGCGATGACGCGCGCCAGCCCTGCCACGAGAGGGTGGTTGACATAGGCAGCAATTCCCCGCGTGAGGTCCAAGGCTTGCTCGTGCCCGTCCATACCGGCATTGCGTGGTTGCGTGACATCCATCATATTCGTCTTGTATTTCGGGATTTCGGGCGACACAACGCAATCTTGCCCCGCCAAGCCGCCTCGCAGGCTTCGAAGGTATCGCCGGCGATGATAGCCGATGCGCCGCTCACCAGCTGATGCTTTTACTTTGTTCCTTAAACTGAAGGTCCACAGTCGCATATGGAACCCAGCCTAGCCCGCTATATCTGGACGCACACCAAGAAGCAGCAGCTCTGGATACTGATTATCGTCTTGCTTTCGATGATCCCGTATTTCATGTCCTTCGACCTGCCGAAGCTGATCGTCAACGGCCCGATCCAAGGCAGGGGCTTCGAACAACCGGGCGCGACCCAGCCCTTCATGAAGCTGCACTATAACCTGCCGTTCATCGGAGAGGTCCAGTTCTTCCCCGGTTTTCAGCTCGACCGCACGGCGACGCTGTTCGCCCTGAGCCTCGTGTTCCTCTTGCTGGTCGTCATCAACGGGCTGTTCAAACTCTACATCAACACCTACAAGGGCCGGCTCGGCGAACGCATGCTGCGGCGTATCCGCTTCGATCTGGTCGATCGTGTGCTGCGGTTCCCGCCCCGCTACTTCACGCGTGTGAAATCCGCCGAGGTGGCGACCATGGTGAAGGACGAGGTCGAACCGCTGGGCGGTTTCATCGGCGATGCCTTCCTGCAGCCGGTGCTGCTCGGCGGCCAGGCGCTGACGGCCATGCTGTTCATCCTGGTCCAGAACTTCTGGCTCGGAATGATAGCGGCCGTGATCGTGGCGATCCAGATCGTGCTCATC
Organism: Mesorhizobium sp.; assembly: GCA_004963905.1. Lineage (GTDB taxonomy): Bacteria > Pseudomonadota > Alphaproteobacteria > Rhizobiales > Rhizobiaceae > Mesorhizobium. The sequence goes on along the minus strand of SUGL01000002.1, from coordinate 58,916 downwards.
CCGCGAATGCGGCGCCGGCTGATCGTGCTCGGGCGCCAACGGCAGCTGACGGCGCGCGCGCTTTCGGGCCGTGTCGGCGAAATCGTCGACGGCATCGGCGCGGTCCACGTCCACGATACATCAAACTACGAGCGCGCCGACATTGCTGCCCGGCTCGGGCTCATCTTCAAGATCCGCTTCGATCTTTACCAATGGAAATTCATGGTGAAGTTCCTCAACAATTTTCTCGCGCAGGTCACGCCGTTTCTGTTCTACATGGTCGGCGGGTATCTGGTTATCCAGGGGCGGCTGGACGTCGGCCAGCTCGTGGCCGTGATCGGCGCCTACAAGGACCTGCCCGGACCGATGAAGGAACTGATCGACTGGGATCAGGACCGGCAGGATGTCCAGGTCAAATATCAGCAGGTCGTCGAACAGTTCACCGTCGAGGGTCTCATTGCGCCGAGAATCGGGGCGTTGACGATCGACGATCCTGGTCCGATGACCGACCCGCTGTCGGCGATCAGCCTGTCCATGGCAGACGATGGCGGTGCGATGCTCCTCGACCGTATCTCCCTCCAGGTCAAGCCGGGCGAGACGGTGGCGCTGGTCAGTACCGCAACAGGTGGGGCGGAGGCGCTTGCGGAAGCTTTCGCGCGGCTGAACTGGCCGGAAAGCGGAAGGGTCGCTTCGGGCGCCGACGACCTGCTTGAACTCCCCGAAGCAGTGACTGGACGGCGCATGTCCTATGCCTCGTCGGACGTTTTCCTGTTCCAGGCAAGCCTTCGCGACAATCTGCTCTACGGGTTGAAGCATGCGCCGCTGACATCGGTGACTTATGACGGTGCCGCGGCAGACCAGCACCGCTGGAACATCAACGAGGCGCGCCGGTCGGGCAATTCGGATCTCGATATCAACAGCGACTGGATCAACTATGCTTCCGCAGGCGCCACCGGTCCGCACGACCTCTTTGAAGCTGTACGCCGCGTGCTCGACGCGGTTGTTCTGTCGCGCGACATTCTGGATCTTGGCTTGCGCTCTTCGGCCGACCTCACGCGTCACACGGAGCTTGCCGCCCGAATCGTCGAACTGCGTGCAGCGCTGCGAACCCGACTGGAACAGGAAGGGCTGAGCGAACTGGTGGTTCCTTTCGAACCAGGCGCCTACAACAAGGAAGCAACGATCGGCCAGAACCTGCTCTTCGGCGCCGCCGCCGGCCCGGAGCTGGCCGACAGGGGGCTGGCGGCAAATCCCTATTTTGCTTCCGTGCTGAGGCAAGCCGGCCTCGATCGCACGCTCTACGAAATGGGCATGGAGATCGCCGAACAGGCGATCGAGCTGTTTGCCGACCTGCCGCCCGATCACCAGTTCTTCCAGCAACTCACCTTCATGAGCGCCGAGGAGATACCCGCCTACGAGACCTTGCTGCAACGGCTCCGAAACCGTCCCTACGAGACGGTTTCGGAAAGCGACCGCGCCATGATCGTCACCTTGAGCTTTGCCTATATCGAGCCCCGGCATCGCTTCGGCCTGCTGAGCGACGAATTGATGAACAAGATCGTCGCCGCGCGCAACCAGTTCTATGAAGACCTGCCGCCCGAGCTGCAAAACGCGGTCGAACGGTACGATCCTGCCAAATATATTGCCGCGGCTACCGTCATGGACAATGTCCTGTTCGGGCGTCTGGGCAGCAATCATCCCGACGCGCCGGACCGCATACGCTCGATCGTCTATGACATTCTTGATGAACTGGGGCTTTATGCCGAACTGCTGGATGTCGGTTTGGACTTCAACGTCGGCGCAGGCGGCCGGCGGTTGACCGGCGGACAGCGACAGAAGCTCGATGTTGCCCGGGCCCTGCTCAAACGTCCCGATTTTCTTATTCTCAACCGGCCGCTGTCGGCGCTCGACCAGCGCGTACAGGACAAGGTGCTGCAAAACGTGCTCGAGGAAGCAAGACGCGACGGCCGTTCGCCGGCAATTGTGTGGGTCGTGACGAATCCGGCAATGGCGATGATGTTCGATCGCGTTGTCGTCTTCGACTCGGGTCGTTTGGTGGAAGACGGAACACACGAGGGACTTTTGACAGGGGACGGTATTTTCAAGGAACTGCTGTCATAGAGCATTGGACACTCAGATGGGATCATTCTGCCGGTGGGAACTTGCCGCGAGGTCAAGGGATTAAGGTATCCAACGGATCGGGCTCGCCACGTTTCGCGTGGTTCGTCCCGCTATCCGCAAGCAGAATTGATTCCATCTGGGCGTCGGTTGTTCTAGTCTCGCGGACGTAAATGTTGGGAAGGTTGCGACAATGCTGCTCAAGGATGAGGTTGGAATGCTGCAACGCGTTCCCTTGTTCTCCGGCATAGAGCTGGCAAAGCTCAAGCTGCTTGCGTTCACATCCGATCGCGTAAGCTACAGCGCCGGCCAGATCCTTTTCCGGCAGGGCGACGAGGGAGACGCCGCCTATGTCATCCTTTCAGGCAAGGCGGATATTCTGGTCGATTCCGACAGCGGACCGATAAAAGTTGCCGAACTGCTGCCAAATTCGATCGTTGGCGAGATCGCCATATTGTGCAACAGCTCCCGCACGGCCACCGTCAGAGCCGCAAGTCCAGTGGAAGCCTTGAGAATTCGCAAGGATCATTTGCTGAGGCTCATGAGGGAGTTCCCGGAAATGACCATCGAGATGGTGCGGGTCCTCGCCGATCGCCTGAGCCATACGACCGCGGACTTAATCGACGCGCGAAGCGCCAAGTAACGAGCGCTCGATCCTCGCCGTCGTGACGACGCCGGCTACCATGGGCGACTGGACTGTGAAGGGCTAGCATGGAAGACGACGTTTTCCTGGTCAAGTTTTGGGGCGTCCGCGGCAGCATTTCGGTATCGGGGCCAGAATTCTCCCGCTATGGCGGCAACACGATCTGCATTGAGATGCGATGCGGCAAGCATACGCTTCTGTTCGACGCGGGTTCTGGCCTGCGGCCTGCCGGCGGAGCGCTTCGGGCGTCCGGCGTGACCGATTTCGACCTGTTTTTCACCCATTGCCACTACGATCACGTCATCGGGCTGCCGGCTTTCAAGCCGATCTATGACCCGAGCGTCAAGGTCAAGCTCTGGTCCGGGCATCTTGCTGGACGCATGACGACCCGGCAGATGATCGATGAATTCATGCGGCCGCCGTGGTTTCCGGTGAAACTCGATATCTGCAAGGCAAGCATCGACTGCCGCGATTTCGTATCCGGAGACGTGCTTCGGCCGCGCGAAGGGGTGGTGGTCCGAACCGGCAGTCTTAACCATCCGGGCGGCTGCATAGGCTACCGGGTCGAATGGGGCGGTCGCGTCGTGGCGGTGATCACCGACACAGAGCACGAGCCGGGCAAGCTCGATCAGGCGGTGCTCGGCCTGATCGAAGATGCCGACCTCGTCATTTACGATTGCGCCTATACCGAGGAGGAAATGGAACGCCGCCGCGGTAACGGGCACTCGACATGGCAACAGGGCGTCAAGCTCTGCGAGGCGGCCGGTGCGCGAGAGCTCGCGCTGGTTCACCACGATCCGGCACGCACCGACGAGGAACTGGACGAGATCGAGAAACTGGCCAAGGACAGGTTTGCCGGCGCTTTTGCCGCGCGGGATGGCCAGACGCTCGAATTTCCAGTCTTATCGCACAAAGCGCGCTGAGCTATTTTCCTCTATCCTCTTGTTTTGACGCAATTCCGGGCGGAAACCGCTCACACTTTTCCTGAAATTGCTCTACCGGCGCCGCGCCCGATCAATGTCCTGATCGGAAGCCATGCGCAGGCTTCAGTCTGTGCGGTGACCGTGAACAGCCGTTCGAGGAAAAGCCAGGCCGATTCATCGTGTACGAGATGGTGGGTGAGCAGGCCGACCGGTTCGCCGCCGTCGAATGCGTTCCGCAATTGCGCGATGATGGTCTGAACCAATATGCCGTGATCGCAGCAACCGCGCGCGCCATGCCAGTCCATGATGTCGACATTGCTGTTGATGACCGCCAGCGAAGCCGGCTTCGGCGGCCCATAGACCGACAATGCCGCAAATCCTATCGATCCAAGCTCGGACACCAAGCCGGCGTCGATCCTGTTCCAGGGCGGCACAAGCATCGGAACGGCACGTGCGCCGTGCAGGCCGGTTATGCGCGACAGCCCGCGAGCCAGATCATCGAGCACCGCCTGGCGTGGCCGGTGCGGGCCGAGCTCCTGCTTTTTCTCGCCCTCCGACGCATGATTTCGGTGCGCCCAGCCATGGACCGCGACTGTGGCATGCGGCGCCTCGTAAAGCCGGGCGACAAGCTTCTCATCGGTCAGGGCCGGAATGACGGCCAGAGTGACCGGAACCGCGACCCCACTGGTGAGGTCGAGCAGCCGATCAAGCGCAGGCGCCGGATCCACGGCGTCATCGTCGCGCAGCCAGAACTCCGCCTTGCGGTCCGCCCGTTGCCAGCGCGCCAGTTCTTCCACCAAGGGTTGCCAGATCTGATCGGATGTCATGGAACCGGGATCTTCGCAAGAAGGTCGGCCAGACGCGCCGCCGCAGTACCGAGGGAGCGTTCTTCGAGGATGAAACGTCTGGCTTCTGCGGCCATGATGGTTCTTTCGTCGTTACGGGACAGAAGCCTTTCGATGGCGGAAGCGAACGCCGGCACGTCGCCCGGCGGGGTGAGGAACCCGGTCTGGCCATCCCGCACGACCTCCGGCACGCCGGCGATGTCCTGAGCCACCACCGGAAGGCCGGCGGCCTGTGCTTCAAGATAGGCAAGGCCATAGGCCTCACCGAAACCCGGCCAGACGTAAATTCCCCCGCCGTAGAGGACATCCGGCACGGCGGCCGGCTCGATCGCGCCAAGCCATTCGATACGGTCGGCGGGCAAGCCGGCGAATCGCGCTTTGACCTCTTCACGGGCGGGCCCATCCCCGACGACCGACATGGTCCAGGGCAGGTGACCGATCGAACCGAGCGCTTGCGCCAGCATGCGATAGCTTTCGAGTTTGTCGCCCGGGCGCATCATGGCGACGGTAACGAGGCGTGTCGGACAACCCCGTGCCGGCGTTTCCCGGAATCCCGATGTGTCGATGAAGGGCGAAAGCATGCCGAGAGCGGCGCCGGGTATCGCATCCGCCAGGCCCTGGCGATCCCTTTGCGTGAAGCAGATGTTCAGCGCCGCCTGTTCGACGGCTCGCGCCACCAACGCTTGCGTATCTGCCCACAAACCGGCGTTGCGCCGCCTTGAGTAGGAGGCTTCCGCTGTCACATAGGGGACGCCAAAGGCAGACGTCAGCTTGGGCCCGATCAGATCGGGCGCCTTGTAGTAGGGATGATAGGAGAACCAGAGATCGGGCTTGCCGTCGCGATCCCAAAGCCTTGCCAGCCGCGCGGCTTCCTCTTTGGCCTCGATCTCGAGCGCATCGAAACTTTTCGACTCCGGTTCGCGTAGATAGATGCGTAATTCGGACGCCAGTTCGACGCTATGCCCTCCGTGCTCCAGCGCCTTGATCAGCGTCCTTGCCATCTGGCGGTCGCCGGAGGCAACGGAATGATTGGGTGATTTCAGCGGCGCATAGAAGGCAATTCGCATCGCCGGACCCTATCATTGGAAAGCTGGCGCAAGTCAATTTCGAAGCATGATCGACTTCACTCTTCAAGCAGGGGAATGTGCTATCTGATGCTCATGGAAACAGCTGCCGCGTCCGATCCGTTCGTCGCTTCCCTGCCGGTCTTCGCAAAGTTCGAAAGCGTTGCCGATATCGACAACTATCGACCTCTCCCCGATGGCTGGGCGCTGGCCACCGCCGACATCGTCGGCTCGACCAAGGCGATCAAGGCCGGGCGCTATAAAACCGTCAATATGGCCGGTGCCAGCGTCATTTCGGCGCTGCTCAATGCGCTGGGCCGGCAAGATCTTCCGTTTGTCTTCGGCGGCGACGGCGCACTCGTGGCGGTTCCCGGCTCGGCGCTGGAGATCACCCGCAACGCGCTGGCGGCCGTCCAGAGATGGGTGGCGGACGAACTGGACCTGACCTTGCGTGCCGCAATCGTGCCGATAAAGGACATAAGAGCGCAGGGTCTCGACGTTCGCGTGGCGAGGTTCCAGGCGTCCGAAGCGGTCCTCTATGCCATGTTCGCCGGCGGCGGCGGCAGTTGGGCGGAAGCCGAGATGAAAGCGGGGCGCTACCGCATCGATCCTGCGCCCGCCGGCGCGCGGCCGGATCTGACCGGCCTCTCCTGCCGATGGAACCCGATCGAAGCCAGGCACGGCGAAATCGTCTCGATCATAGCAATCCCGGGGGCGTCGCGCGACTTGCGCGGTTTTCAGTTTCTGGTTTCCGACATCATCGCACTAGCCGGCAGGCAGGAGCGCGACGGCCACCCGGTGCCGGTTGACGGGCCGGGCTACAGTTTGCTGCCTGCCGGCCTCGATATCGAGGCGCGGGCCACGGCGCCGGCTGGACGGCGGTGGCTGACGAAGCTGTGGGTAGTGTTCCTCATGACGCTTACGGCCGTCACCGATAGATGTGGCTGGACGATCGGCGGTTTCGACCCGAAGGTCTACAAACGCGACGTGGCCAGCAATTCGGATTTCCGCAAGTTCGACGACGGCTTGAAGATGACCATCGACGTTGACGCGGATGTGTTGCAACGGATCGAGAACCGGCTGAAGCAGGCGGAAGAGGCGGGCATCTGCAACTATGGCCTGCATCGCCAGCAATCGGCCTTGATGACATGCCTCGTCGCCTCGCCGCTGCAGCGCGATCACCTTCATTTCATCGATGGCGCGGCAGGCGGCTATGCGATGGCTGCCTCAAGCCTGAAGGCGAAGGTGCCGGTTTGATGACGGCTTGCGGAAATCGATCTTCCGCAATATGCCTCGGCCATGGTCCTTGGAACGAAGTGAGCCTCGCCACGCAACGGACAGCCTGTCCGAATTGATGGGAAGCAGATTTTTGGACGCCTCACGATCGAAATATGACCGTCTCCTAGACCGGATTTCGACGCGCGCCGCGCAAGTCGGCGTGATCGGACTTGGCTATGTCGGGTTGCCGCTGGCGGTTGCGATCGCGCGAGCCGGCTTTCCGGTTTCCGGCTTCGACATAGAAGCCCAGAAGGTCGAGAGCCTGAACAACGGTCAATCCTACATCGAGGCGGTGACGTCGACAGCCCTTGCCGGCCAGGTGGCGAGCGGACGATTCCGCGCCACTGCGGATTTTGCCGAACTGGCCGTCTGCGAGGTCATCATCATCTGCGTTCCGACACCGCTGACGAAAAACCGTGAGCCGGATCTCTCCTTTGTCAGGAACACGGCAGGCACCATCGCGAAGCATCTGCGTCCCGGCCAGCTCGTTGTGCTGGAATCGACCACCTATCCCGGCACCACCGACGACGTGATCAGGCCCATACTGGAAGAAACCGGCCTGCAGTCGAAGATAGACTTCTTCCTCGGCTTCTCGCCCGAACGCGAGGATCCCGGCAACCGCAGCTTTGAAGTCGCGACGATCCCCAAGGTCGTGGCAGGCGACGGCATTGAAGCGGCGACGCTCGTGCAGGCTTTCTACCAGGGCGTGGTCAAGACCGTCGTTCCGGTTTCCTCGACAGCGACAGCGGAGGCGGTCAAGCTGACGGAAAACATCTTCCGCTCGGTCAACATCGCCCTCGTCAACGAGTTGAAGGTCGTTCTCGGCGCGATGGGCATCGACATCTGGGAGGTGATCGAGGCGGCAAAGAGCAAGCCCTTCGGCTACATGCCTTTCTATCCTGGCCCCGGACTTGGCGGGCACTGCGTTCCGATCGATCCCTTCTACCTGACGTGGAAGGCGCGCGAATACGAACTGCCGACCCGCTTCATCGAGCTGGCGGCAGAGATCAACACGGCCATGCCTCATCGCGTGGTCGATGAACTGGCGAAGGCGCTGGACCGGCGCTGCGGCAAGGCGCTCAGCCGCTCGCGCATTCTCATCATCGGGCTCGCCTATAAGAAGAATGTGCCCGACATCCGCGAAAGCCCCTCATTGCGGCTCATTGAACTCATCGAGGAATGGGGCGGCAAGGCGGAATTCCACGATCCGCATGTTACGGAGATCCCGACCACCCGGGAGCATATGGCGATCAAGGGGCGCCGCTCGGTCGAATTGACCGGGGCGGCCCTGAAGGATTTCGATGCTGTCGTCGTTGCAACCGACCACGACGCGATCGACTATCAGACGATCGCCGATCACGCCCCTCTGATCGTCGACACACGCAATGTTTTTGGCCGCCTCGGGCTCGCCCGAGAGACGGTGGTGAAGGCTTGACGGCGTCTGAGCCGGCGAATTTTTGCCCAGTGTCAGGATCGTGGTTGCACTCTGCCGGCTGCCTCGCCACATAACGCAAGCAGATCACAGATGCATTTACGCCTTCTTCTTGGCTGCAAGGATAGTCATCCGGGAAATTCTTCGCCGCTTTTGCCGCGGAGGCCGGCATCGTTGACTTCGGGTGTCTTATCGTGAGGTCATTGGCGGACTGTGTTATGGCAGAACAGAGGGTAATGGCTCCGTCTTCAACGGGTTTCGAGATAGCATGAGCACATCGTACGCAGAAATCTCCACCATTCTCATGGATAAGGTTGCCGATTGGCTGAACCAATCGGCGCTGGCGGGCAACGACCTGGAAACATTGGTAAATGGCTTTTGCGAACGGCTGGCCGCTGCCGGCCTGCCGCTGAAGCGGGTGCATTTGAGCTTCTCGATGCTTCATCCGCTTTATGACGCGCTCGGCTTCACCTGGGTTCGCGGCCAGGGCATGGAAGTGGAAGGCTTCCGCAAGCAGGCCGGCGTGCCGTCCGACAGATTCCTGACCAGCCCATACTACCATCTGCTCAGCAATAAGCTCGACCATCTGCGACGCCGGCTCGACCCGTCGGTGCTGTCGGAGTTTCCTGTTTTCGATGACCTGCGGCTTATGGGCATCACCGATTACATGGCTTTCGTCCATCCCTTCAGCGGCAACACCAGTCAGGGCATGATGGGGTCTTGGTCCACCGACAGCGCCGCGGGCTTCAGCGACAGCATGATTTCTGCGCTGCTGCGCATCCAGAGCCATCTCGCTATCGCCACCAAGATGGCGGTGCTCACCAAGCTCGCCGACAACATGATGACCACCTATCTCGGCGGCGACGCCGGCAGGCGCGTGCTTGACGGCCAGATCAAGCGCGGCGAGGGCGATACAATCCGGGCCGCACTGGTCATGGGAGATATGCGCGGGTCGTCGAGGCTTGCCGAAACCTCCGGCCGTGAAGTCTATATCGACACGCTGAACCAGTTTTTCGACGCCGTTGCTGCACCGTTCAATCGCAACGGTGGGCAGATCATGAGCTTCATAGGTGATGGCTTCATTGCCGTCTACCCTTGCGAAAGGCATCGTTCGCAGTCCGAGACCGCCTGCCAGGCTGCTCTTGCGGCCGCGCACAAGGCCAGCGCGCGCATGATGGATCTCAACCTGCGCAGAAAGGAGCAGGGGCTGTCCGACATAAAATTTGGTATCGGCCTGCATGTCGGCAACGTGATGTTCGGCAATGTCGGGCTTACCGACCGGCTCACATTCTCTGTCTTCGGCTCGGCTGTGAACGAGGTCCAGCGCCTCCAGACCCTGACCAAGAAATATCCGCACAGCGTCCTGGCCAGCAAAGACTTCGCCGGCTATTGCGGCGCCGACGGCTGGCTGACGCTCGGCAACGAGGAGCTGGCTGGCATCAAGCAGAAGCTGACGGTGCTTTCACCCGATCTGTCGGGCGCTCTCGCACTCGATGAAGACGGTGCGCTGGAGCCGATTTACGACCGGAGATCGGACGCCGAGCAGGTCATGCTGCTTCATCGCGATGCCGCGCGGATGTCGGCGGGCGACCCGAGGAAGCTGCAGTAGCCGCCACGATCTGACCCGGACGCCTTCGGTAGCCAGTCTGGTCGTCGGTTCCGCCGCCAGCGACCGTTTCGAAATCCAAGTTGCTCTGGGCTGGCAATGCGCTAGTCTCGCTTTCTGGACTTGCCAGAGTGGGGCTGGTGCGAGAATGAATTCGGGTGTCGATCTGCTGCGGATCGAAGACGTAGGCATCTCTTTTGCCATTGTCGGGGGGCCGCTGCATGCCGTCAGGCGCGCAAATCTTCGCGTGCTGCCGGGCAAGGTCACCGCGCTTGTGGGCGAGTCAGGTTCCGGAAAATCGGTTCTCAGCCAGGCAGTGATGGGCATTTTGCCGAACTCGGCCCATGTTCGCGGCCGTATCCTGTTTTCCGATCCTGAAAAGCCCGGCAAGACGCAGGATATCCTCAAGATGCCGCGTGATGGACCCGAAATCCGGGCGTTGAGGGGCAGCCGCATCGGCGAGATCTTCCAGGAGCCGATGACATCGCTGTCGCCGCTGCACACGATCGGCAACCAGGTCAGCGAATCCCTGCGGATTCATACGCCCATGACTCGGGCGGAGCGCAAGGCGCGGACCGAGGAAATGCTCAGCCTTGTCGGCTTTCCCAATCCCAAGCGCGCCTATGACATGTACCCCTTTGAACTTTCGGGAGGATTGCGTCAACGCGCCATGATCGCCATGGCTCTTATCTGCCGGCCCGCCCTGTTGATCGCCGATGAGCCGACGACGGCCTTGGACGTCACCATCCAGGCGCAGATCCTGCAATTGCTGCGCGGGCTTCAGACCAAGCTGAACATGGCGATGCTGCTGATCACGCACGACCTCGGCGTGGTTGCCAATGTCGCCGACGAGGTGGTGGTCATGTACCATGGCGAGATCATGGAAGCGGGACCTGTCGAAGCGATATTCCGCCGGCCGGGCCACCCTTACCTGAAGGGGCTGATGGCTGCCGTTCCGCATTTCGACCTGAAGCCAGGCGAAAGGCTAAAGGCGCTGCGCGAGGTGCCGGTGAATGTCGGGAACCTGCTCGGCAAGCAGACAGCGCCGGCATCGAAGGGGCCGGACGACATCCTGCTGTCGGTCAGGGATCTGAAAAAGACCTTCACCATCCGCAAGTCCGGATTGTTCGGCGGGGATCATCAAACCTCCGTTCGCGCGGTGGACGGCGTGAGCTTCGATATCAGGCGGGGTGAGTGCCTGGGTCTGGTCGGCGAAAGCGGTTCCGGCAAAACCACCGTCAGCAAAATCCTCATGCGGGCCGTCACCCCTAGCGGCGGCTCTGTGATCTTCAACGGCCGCGATGGACCGATCGACGTCCTGGCAGGCGAGGGCGAGGCCTTGCGCACGCTGCGCGCGAAAATCCAGATGGTCTTCCAGGATCCGGTTTCATCGCTTTCACCTCGCATGACGGTGGAGAACATCTTGAGCGAGCCGCTGGAAATCCATCAACGTGGCAATGCCGCGTCCCGACTAGCCACGGTCAAGAGCCTGATGCAGGCAATCGGGCTCGATCCGCGCTTCATCAAGCGTTATCCGCACAGTTTCTCCGGCGGGCAGCGTCAGCGCATCGGCATCGCGCGCGCGTTGGCGCTGGGGCCTGAACTGCTGATCTGCGACGAGCCGGTTTCGGCGCTCGATGTCTCCGTCCAGGCGCAGATCCTGAACCTTCTGAAGGACCTGCAGAAGGAACTGGGCCTGACCTACCTGTTCATATCCCACAACCTGGCGGTGGTGGACTACATGGCGGACCGCATCGCGGTGATGTGCGGCGGGCGCATCGTCGAGCTTGCGCCACGCGAGATTCTGCTCAGGAAACCGATCCACCCCTACACGCGCTCACTGGTCGCCGCAGTGCCTTTCCCCGATCTCGACAGGCCGATGGATTTCAAGACGCTGAAGCTCAGCGGCGCTTCCGACACGAGCGCTTGGGGACCGCAATTCCGCGACGAGGGCGGCGAGGATATGCTGTCGCCGCTCGATCTTGGCGGCGGCCATCTCGTGCTGGCTCGACGTTCGGCCAATGTCAGCGAGTTGCGCCATTGATCAGCCGGCGAGCCATCCTTGGACTCATGGCTTCGGCATTTGTGCCGGGCACGTTGCATGCCGGCGATCTGGAGCCGGAATTTCTTCAGCCGCTGCTGAAGGCCCTGGCGGTACCGGCGCTCGCCGAACGCTTGCCCAAGAACCCGCGCGTGTTGAATCTCGCTGCGATGGGCCGACAGCCAGGCCAGTACGGCGGCACGCTGCGCACGATCATCGGCAGCCAGAAAGATATCCGGATGATGACGATCTACGGATATTCTCGCCTGGTCGGCTATGACGAAAAGCTCAACTTGCAAGCCGACGTTCTCGAAAGCTTCGACGTAGCGGATGATCGCATCTTCACTTTCAAGATACGGGAAGGACATAAATGGTCTGACGGCAGCCTGCTGACGCCGGAGGATTTTCGCTATTGCTGGGAAGATGTCTGGCTCAACGACGAGCTTTCGCAAGGCGAGCTCGCCCCAGCCCTGCTGGCGGACGGCAAGCCGCCACGCTTCGAGATCGTCGACCCGTTGACGGTCCGCTATAGTTGGGACGCGCCCAATCCCGATTTCCTGCCCAAGCTCGCTGCTGCCTCGCCGCTATCGCTTGTTCTGCCGGCCACCTATCTCAAGCAGTTCCACAAGAAATACCAGGATCCGTTTCGGCTCGCTGGCCTGATGGAGGAGAACAGGGCCAAGAAATGGACGCTCCTGCATATCCGCATGTCGCGGCAGTATCGCCCGGAGAACCCGGAACTGCCGACGCTCGATCCCTGGCGGAACCGGACCAAGCCGCCGGCTGAGCAGTTCGTCTTCGAGCGGAACCCGTTCTTTCATCGAATAGACGAGAATGGCCGGCAACTGCCTTACATCGACCGGGTCGTCCTGAATGTCAGCTCGTCGGCGATCATTTCCGCCAAGACCGGGGCGGGCGAGAGCGACCTGCAATGCATGGGAATTGACTTCAGCGATTACTCCTTCCTGAAGGACGCGGAAAAACGCTACCCGGTGAAGATGCATCTGTGGAAACGCACGCAGGGGTCGCGGCTGGCGCTGTTGCCCAATCTGAATTGTGCCGACCAGGTGTGGCGCGGCCTTCTTCGTGACGTGCGCGTGCGACGCGCGCTTTCGCTCGCTGTTGACAGGCGCGAGATCAATATGGCCGTGTTCTACGGATTGGCGCAGGAAAGTGCCGACACGATCCTGCCGGAGAGCCCGCTCTACCGGCCGGAATTCGCGAAGGCCTGGGTCGCCCATGATCCCGACCAGGCCAATGCCCTGCTCGACGAGGTCGGGCTTCAGACGCGTGACGATGACGGCCTGCGGATACTTCCCGATGGACGCCTGGCGCAGATCGTGGTGGAGACGGCCGGCGAAAGCACGCTGGAAACCGACGCGCTCGAACTCATCACCGATCACTGGCGCAAGGTCGGCATCGCCCTGTTCATCCGGACTTCGCAGCGCGACATCTTCCGCAGCCGAGCGCTTGGCGGCCAGATCATGATGTCGATGTGGTCGGGCATCGACAATGGCGTGCCGACCGCCGACATGAACCCGTACCAGCTGGCCCCCACCATCGACGACCAGCTGCAATGGCCGCTCTGGGGTGCTCACTACCTGTCTCACGGCACGCTCGGTGAGGCGCCCGACCTTCCGCCCGTGGTCGAGTTGCTGGCTTTGCTCAAGCGATGGGAGGCATCGACCGCAGCCGCGGAGCGCGCCGAAATCTGGAACTCAATGCTGTCGATCTACACCGATCAGGTATTTTCGATCGGCACGGTGAATGGGACATATCAGCCGATCCTGGCGTCCTCGCGGCTGCGCAATCTGCCTGACAAGGGCCTCTACGGCTACGACCCCACCGCGTATTTCGGTGTCTACATGCCCGATACATTCTGGCTTGGAGCGTCTTGAGCGTGCTTAGATATATTGTCTGGCGCATCGCCGTAATGGTTCCGACGCTGCTGATCATATCGGCGCTGGTGTTCACGATCATCGAACTTCCTCCAGGCGACTATTTCGACAGCTATGTCGCCGAGCTTCGGGCTCAGGGTGAAGCGGTGGATTCCGATCGTATCCAGATGATGCGCAAGGACTATGGTTTCGACAAGCCGCCGGTCATTCGCTACTTCTACTGGGTCGGGGGGATGCTGCACGGCGATTTCGGCTATTCCTTCGAATATGAGCTGCCGGTTCGCGACGTCGTCGGGGACCGAATGTGGCTGACCGTGCTGGTTTCCTTCGTCACGATCATCTTCACCTGGCTCATCGCCTTTCCGATCGGCATGTACTCCGCCACGCATCAATACAGCTGGGGCGACTACGGGCTGACTTTCTTCGGCCTTCTCGGCCTTGCCGTTCCAAACTTCATGCTGGCGCTGATCCTGATGTATTTCGCCAACATCTGGTTCGGCACGTCCATCGGCCATCTCATGGACCAGCAATATCTCGGCGAGCCGATGAGCTGGGCCAAGGCGAAGTCGATCCTCGCCCATCTCTGGATCCCGGTCTTGATCATCGGCACCGGGGGCACCGCAAGCATGATCCGGCGGCTTCGCGCCAATCTGCTCGATGAGCTGCACAAGCAATATGTCGTGACCGCGCGCGCCAAAGGCCTTCATCCCTTCAAGGCGCTGGTCAAATATCCGCTGCGCATGGCGCTCAATTTCTTCATCTCGGACATCGGCTCTATCCTGCCGGCCATCATCTCCGGCGCCGAAATCACGGCGATCGTGCTGTCCTTGGAAACGACCGGACCGATGCTGATCAAGGCGCTGCAAAGCCAAGACATGTATCTGGCAGGGTCGTTCCTTATGTTCCTCGCCTTCCTGACGGTCATCGGCGTCCTGATTTCCGACCTGGCGCTGGCGCTGCTCGATCCGCGAATTCGTTTGCAGGGCGGCAGCACCAAATGAACACGCAATCGCCGCTGCCCGCTCCGGGCGCCCCACTGCAACACTACGTTTCCATCGCGCCCTTCGACCTGCAGTCGGTCGAGGCGATGACGCCGGAGCAGTCGAAGGTCTATCAGGCGTCGCAGTTGCGGCTGATGTGGTGGAAATTCCGGCGGCACAGGCTTGCCCTTGTATCCGGCATATTCCTGGCAGTGCTATATGCCGGGATACTGATCTGCGAGTTCCTGGCGCCCTACAATCTGCACACGCGCAACATGGACTACATCTATGCGCCGCCGCAGCGGGTGCACCTGTTCCACAACGGCCAGTTCATCGGGCCGTTCGTCTATGGCCGCCGGATGACGCTGGATATGGACACGCTCAAACGGAACTACATCGACAAACAGGATGATGTTCAGCGGATACGTTTCTTCTGCAAGGGCGACAGCTACCGGTTCTGGGGCCTGATCGAAGGTGACAGGCATTTTGTCTGCCCTGCCGAAAACGGCCAGCTCTTTCTGGCCGGCACCGACAGGCTGGGGCGCGATGTGCTCTCGCGCATCATCTATGGGGCACGCATTTCACTGACGATCGGCCTCGTCGGCATCAGTTTCAGCTTCCTGCTCGGCATCGTCATCGGAGGCCTGGCCGGCTATCACGGCGGTATCTTCGACCTGATCGTTCAACGGGTAATCGAAGTTCTGCAATCGATCCCCAGCATTCCGCTGTGGCTGGCTTTGGCGGCTATCATGCCGATAACCTGGAGCCCGATCCTGATCTATTTCGGCATCACCGTCATCCTCGGGCTGCTCGACTGGACCGGACTGGCGCGGGCCGTGCGTTCAAAACTTCTAGCCCTGCGCGAGGAGGATTACGTTCTGGCTGCGCAATTGATGGGCGCCAGCAGCAGCCGCATCATCCGGCGGCACCTCATTCCCGGCTTCATGTCGCATCTGATCGCGTCGGCGACGATCTCCATACCCGGCATGATCCTGGGCGAGACGGCGCTCAGCTTCCTCGGGCTCGGCCTGCGGGCGCCGATAACCAGCTGGGGCATCCTGCTCACCGAGGCGCGCAGCGTCAGCGTGATCGCGTTCTATCCATGGCTGCTTTTGCCGATCCTCCCCGTCATTCTCGTCATCCTGGCGTTCAATTTCCTCGGCGACGGCTTGCGGGACGCCGCAGACCCCTACAAGTGACATCGCCATTCCGCCGCGCCGGGCCGCAGACTCCAACTGGCTTGCCGGCGGCCTGTTCGGTTGTTGCAGCGTTCACCGTTCGCCTCTAGAGCGGTTCACCGTTTCACGGAAACGGTGAACCGCTCTATCTCTTTGATTTGACGCAATTCCGGACGGAAACCGTTTCCACTTTTCCTGGAATTGCTCTATATGCGGCGAGGCTGAATCGGGCCTAGCACGTCACTCTTGCGTTTCACCCTGGTCGCGGGCATTGCCGATCTCTTGAGCTGGTTCAGGACACACAAACGCATATGAGCCGCCTCGAGAGTTTCATCCGCAGGTTGACCGCGCAGCGCGACATTCTCGATGAAGTCTGCGCGGAGGTGGCGAACATCGAGGGCCCCATCCTCGAGCTCGGCCTCGGCAATGGCCGAACGTTTCATCATCTGCGCGAGCGCCTGCCCGGACGCCGGATCGTGGCGTTCGACCGCGCGCTTGCCGCACACGCCAGCTCAATTCCCGAAGCTGAAAACCTCGTGCTCGGCGAAATACGCGAGACGGCAACCAGGTTCTTTGGCATCGACGCCGCTCTTGTTCACGCCGATATCGGCACCGGCTATGAAGATATCGATGCAGTGACCGCTACCTGGCTTCCCGATCTGACCGCGCGCCTGCTTCGCGTCGGCGGCATCGCGGTCAGCGGCACGCCGCTCGATCACCCGCAGTTGCAAGGCCTCCCGCCGCCGCCCTCGGTGCCCACCGATCGATATTTTATCTGCAGGCGCGTGTGAGGGGCCAGAAGTCTTCAGGGGATCGTATAGACCGCTATCTCCCGCTCGATGCCGCGCAGCGAGACCTCATGGGGCTCCGGCGTCAGCGCGTTCCTGTGCAACAGATCGGCGGTGAGATTGTCGTCGATCACCGCACGAGTGGCGAAGATCGCCTGGGCGTTGGCAAGGTTCTGGACCCGCGAAGCAATGTTGACCGTCTGGCCGAAATAGTCCTGTCGCTCGTTCATGGACACGGCGATGCAAGGGCCGGCGTGGACTCCGATCTTGAGCAGCAGATCCTCGCGCCCGCTCTTCTCATTGAGCGCACGCATGGCATCGCGCATCCTGAGGGCCGCGGCAATCGCACGATCAGGCGTCGCGAAGGTCGCCATCACAGCATCACCGATCGTCTTCACCACCGCGCCTGCCTCAGCCGCGACGATCTCGTGCAGAACCTGGAAATGCTCGCGCACGAGATCGAAGGCTGAAAGGTCGCCCACCCGCTCGTAAAGCTCGGTCGATCCGCGCAGGTCAGTGAACAGGAAGGTCAGGCTGGTGATCTTCAGGCGCTGGTTGATGTCGAGCGTATCCGTGCGATAGAGATCGCGGAACGTCTGGTTGGTGAGCAGGCGCTTGGCGGTCAGGAAGGGCCGGCGTTTTCCCAGGAGATCATGCAATTCCTTTCCGGCGATGAAGACCGTCGGCAGCACGCGGGTGTCGGTCCTGTTTTCCAGCGAAATGCGCAACGGGCCGGGTTGCATCTCCAGCGTCTGGCTCTGGATATGCTCGCGGTCGAAGACCAAGGAGAGGCTTCGGCGCTCCCTTGTCGGTTCTCCCTTGACGTCGATGAACTGCACTGAATGGGTGACCGGCTCGAAGACGATGATGAATTCGGACGGAAGCTGCACGGGCAGAACAGCCCTTTCGCCGGGCGCAAGCTCGATATCCTCCAGCGAGAACGCTTCCATCGTCTTGGCGAAATCCTCTTCCGGCAGATCGACGCCGGACGCCCAGTAGATCTGGCGGAAATATTCCACCAACGGCAGTTCGTGTGGATTGTGGGCGGCAATCTTGCGCACGCGAGGACTGACGGTGAATGTCACCTCGACCATCTCGTCGAGGGTCGGCGAATAGCCCTCGGCGCACAGCGAGCAGGTGTATTCGTCCTTCTGCAGGGTTTTCAGCGTGGCGTTGGTGTCGAGCACGCCGCCACAGCCGGGGCACAGAACATTCCAGGAAATGTCGAAGATGCCGACCCGCGCAGCATGGAGAAAGGCGCCTATGGCGCGCTCCTCGCCGAGGCCATGCTTGCTGGCGAAGGCCAGCGCATTGATGCGGCAGAGTTCGCGGTCCTCGCCCTCCGTGACCGCTCGCTTAATCGCATCGATTGCCAGGGGATCGACATCGGCCGATTGCCGCAGAAGCGAGAACAGATCCTGAGGTTCGTTCATCGTGCAGGCTCCGGAAAATGCGCCCCGAGTCATGTTGACCGGACCGCTTCTTTAGTTCGAGCGCTGCATTTTACTTCGAAACGGACCATGCGGCCATTCGAATAGACAAGCCTGGTGACAGTTCAATTCCATCCGGCAGATTTTCACCGGCCGCAAGCGGCACTATGATGGCCCACGGGCATTCATCTTGGGGCTCTCTCCCATGCCGACATCCGACAACCCGCCGTTTCCCGCGGCCCTGCGCCTCTTCTCCATAGTGGTCATCATCGTCCTGATCGTGGGCGCGGGCCTGTTTTTCGCGCCGATGCTGGTCAAGCCGAGGTGGCCCTGGGCCGTCACCCCGTTCAATGCCCGCTTCCTCGGCGGCTTCTACACCGCCGAAATGGTCGTGATGGCGGCGCTGCTATTCTGGAATCGCTGGTCGCCAGGCAGGCTCGTGCTCGTCATGGCCTTCATCTTCACTATCATCGTGTCGGCGGCTTCGTTCATCAATCTCGGCTATTTCAACTTCGAGCGCAAAGCGCCCTGGCTCTGGTTTTTGGTCTATCTTGCCTCGGTCGCGGTATCGGGGCTGTTCCTGTGGCGGGCCAGGGGGCGTCCTTCTGCGAAAGGCGTGACCTTGAGCCCCGCATGGCGCGGCTACATGCCGCTGGAATTGGCGATCCTTGGACTCTATGGCGTCGGCCTGCTGCTGTTCCCCTTGACATTCAGCAGCTTCTGGCCATGGCCGGTCGACGCCTTCCACGCTCAGGTCTACAGCGCCATCTTCCTCGCCGGGGCGGGCGGGATATATCTCGTCTTGAGAAGCGCGCCGCGCGAGGAGCTGCTGGTGCTGGGCCTGGCGCAGTTTCTGGTTGGCCTGCTTGCCATCCTTGGCCTCGTCATCACCGACGCCGCGGTGCACCGGATCGACTGGACAGCGACCGGGACATTGTGCTGGCTCGCCCTTTTCGGCTGGATCGGCATCAGCGGCGTCTTCAAACTCTACGCCGCCTCCCGATATTTCAGCTCGCAACCGGCATCATAGATTACGGAGACGACTGGATTTTCGGGTGACGTCCAGTGCATCGTGCCGGGCCGATCGCTTAGAGCATTTCACCGTTTCAAAGGAAACGGCGAACTGCTCTATCTCTTTGTTCTGACGCAATTCCGGGCGGAAAACCGCTTACACTTTTCCTGGAATTGCTCTAGCCGGGAACGCCATGACCAGCAAGACCTCGCCATCCTCCGAGAACATCCAGCCGCAGCTTCGACCCGTTCGGCCAAGCGATGCGGAGGCGCTTTGCGCCATCTTCAACATGCCGGGCTTCCGCTCGGGCACGTTGAGGATGCCCTTCGAGAGGGTGGAGCAGGTGGAGCGGCGCATCGCCAAGTCCGGCCAGGAAACCACCTGGATCGTCGCGGAGGTGGACGGCAAGGTCGTCGGCCATGGCAGCCTGATCGTGCAGGGCTCGCCGCGCCGTTCGCATGTCGGCGAGATCAATATCGGCCTCGACGATGCCTTCGTCGGCAAGGGCATCGGCTCTGCCATACTCGGCGCGCTGCTCGACGTGGCCGACAACTGGCGGGCCCTGAAGCGGGTCGAATTGACCGTCTATGCCGACAACGAACCGGCCATCCGTCTCTACACGAGCCACGGCTTCGAGGTCGAGGGTCGGCATGTGAAGGCCGGCTTTACCGACGGGCAGTACCACGACCTCCTGAGCATGGCCCGACTGCGGTTCTGAGATTCGCTGTTTCGCTTGGCGTTTGCACCACATGCGGCTAGACGGGACCAATGACCGCCGTCGTTGATCCAACCCCTACGCCTCCGGTGGAAATTCTGGCTGTGCTGTCGCTGCTCTGTCCGGAAGTCGTGCGCGACATCGAGCAGAACTGGAATGCACCGGTTTCCGACTACGCCCGCCATCTGTGGCGGCCGGTGGCAAGGCCCGTATCGGGCCCGACGATCGCGGCCCGCTCGATCCTGCGCGACGTCCTGCGTCAGCGGCTCGGTGCGATCATGCAGCCCGAGGCGATCGGCAAGGCCCTCGAAGAGTTCGAGCACAGACCGGTGATTCAGTCCGGCCTGCACTGCCTGCTTCTGATGGACCGGATCACCTTCGATGCCCTCCTGCTTGCCTGGCTCGGCGCGGTCGAAAACGGGCTGTCGGCCTTCTTCGGCTTCATGGGAACGACGATGACCATGGAGACAGTTGGCCGGGAGGGGCCGGGATGGCTCGATGTCGGCGACGACAAGGTCAACCTGTTTGGCATGGGACGCCACAAACTGTGCCGCAAGAGCGTCTGCGTGGCCGGTCCCGTCTCCCTCAACAAGCGCGCGCTCGAAGCGGTGGGCGATGAAACGGATGCCAGCCGCTGGCGGGGCACACTGCTTGCCAGTCAGGACAAGGTGTTTGGAACTGCCGCCGATGCGCTGACAGCCCTCAACGAGGATCTGGTCGCCAATTGGGATCGTTCCGGCATGGCCGTTCCCGTCTTCATCGATGATCGGCTCGCCGCCGCTGCCATGGCGCGGCATCTGGAAGATGACGGCAGCCTTCTTTCCAGGCTTCTCATCCAACCCGCAAGACGCGAGCGTCTCGAACAGGCCTTGCAGGAGGCCGCATCGGGCCCATTTGGCAGATTCCTGCCCAATGCCACGGACTATTTCTGGGGCATCCGCGAGGAGCGCGTGCGCAGGCTCGTCCTCGAGAACGGGCATCTGATCGAGCCTGACAGGCCGCATGGTCTCTCCATTCCGTTCGAGCGGCCGCATCTCAAGCAGGCACTGCTCGACGGCGCGCTGCTGCCGAACTTGTTCCTGATATTCCTCGTCCTCGCCATCTTGCCGCGGGTGCGAGCCATCGGCGGCTTGAGACAGATTGGCTACGTAGCGCTTTTCCACTCGATCTTGCTGGCTGCGCTGGACGAAAACGCGCCTGAAGAGCGCGATCTGGCCGCGGAGCTGCAGGTTCGCGAAAATGCCTGGGGCATGCGGGTCATCGATGAAAAGATCTCGGTCCGCGAGCAGCTTGCCGGCCTGCCGGAAGAAGCACTCTTCCCGGACCTGCTCCGGCGATACCGATTGCGGACATTTGCCGAGACGACCGACGACCTGAAACTGGTTCGCGAAGACGCCCGGTGGCGCAAGATCGGCCAGGCAGCGGTCAAGGCGACCTGAGCCTCATAGCGACTATCGGTCAGCCTCCGGCGTCTGATCCGGCCGCTTCATCCGAGCACGGCCTCGATAATGGCGACAAAGTCATCGAGCGAGCGATCCCCGCGAATCTCGATGCGCGGAAGGTCGATGGGATCGCAATCGAGGTCCGCCGGCCCGTGTCTGCCGCCGAAGCCGATCCGATAGCCGCATTCCCTGGCCAGCCGGCCAAGCCGCCGGTCGGTGACAGAGTAGGGTGCCGCGAACGTTGTGATCGGCCGACCGGTCCATCGTTCGATGAACATACGGGAGCGCAGGAGCTCGGCGGCCAGGTCGGAAGTCGACAGACCATCGATCGCGCGATGCGTTGCCATATGGCTTCCGAAGAACGCACCTTCGCCGGCGAGGCGTCGAACCGTCCCGGCGTCCATAAGCGGCGTCGGCGGACCGCTGACGGCGTCCCATTGTGCGCTTTCGCCCACCAAGTCTGTCACCAGGAATACTTCCGCGGTCAGGTCGTTCTTGCGCAAGATCGGCCAGGCATGGTCGGTAAAGTTCTGGAAACCGTCATCGAATGTGATGAGCACTGGGCGGCCAACGAAAGGGCGACGATTGGCGACGACCGATTCCAGCTGCTCGGAATTAATCGCGTGAAAGCCATTGGCGCGCAGCCATGCCATCTGGCTGCCGAATGCGGCGGGCGTGCACCGAAAACGGGCGAGGGCGGCCGGACCTTCGTCGGCGACGCTGTGATACATGAGGACAGGGATGCGCTGCCGCCGCTCGCTGCGTGCGACGTCGCGGCGCAAGGCCCGTGCCCCGCCCCAGACGATATTTCGCTCGACCCCAATTCCGATGGGAACGCGGATTGGCACATGTTCGATCACCGGTTCCGTGGCCACGTCGTCTGGCGACAGGCGGCGGAAGCGGTCTATGCGATAGAGCTCGGTCTGGATCGATTGCTCGAGGACGAGATCTTCGGTCTCTGCCAGCGTCTGTGAGATCGCTTGTGCGCCGAATGTGTTCCAGTCGAAGCCCGTCCTTTCAGGATCGTCACGCAGCACGAATGCGTGTGCACTGATGAAGCTGCCGCCAGGCGCCAACGCCTCGACAAATTTTTTGGCGATGCGCCGCAACTCCGCGAGATCATCCAGGTAGTAGAGCACTTCCGAACAGACGATCAGATCCATCTCGCCCGGCAGCGTGTCTGCAGAGAAATCCAGTACGCCGAACTCGACATTCGGTTGATCGCTGCATCGCGCGCGCGCCCGCCCGATGGCTACGGCGGAGATGTCGGTTGCGGTCAAATGGCCCACTCGCGGCGCCAACTGCCGCGTGAAGTGGCCCTCCGCGCAGGCCAGCTCAAGCGCCCGTCCAATGGGACCGGCCGGCAGAATTTCGAGCTGCCGCCGATATTTTTCCTGCTCATAGGGCGAACCGTAGTTCCAGGGATCCTCGGTCGCGAAATGGTGATTCCAGAACGACGTGCGATCATTGGCGTAGTCATCCGCGGCCGGTTTCCGGCGCCGCGCCGCAAGAGGCTCTGCCGGTTCGGCGCTCGACCGAACCAGTTCCTGCACTTCCGCGGCCAATTGCGCGAGTTTGCCGAAGTGGCTGTCGCGATCGGATCGGCTTCCCGCTATGGACGACAATGCCTCGGCTGCAAACGTGTCGGCACCGGCGTCCGTTTGCGGTGCAAGCCGCTCATGGGGCACAAGACTCAGGATCAAATCGATCCAATGACGCCTTGTCACCTTCCCGAGCGCGCCGAACTGGACGCGAGCCTCGATCCGGCCATCGATCATCAGGTAGGCATAAATCTGATCGACCCCTTCCGGCAGTTCGGTCGAAGTCGGATTTCGAGCGTCGACGCGAATTCCGAGTGTCCGCCCCAGTTTGCGCGGCGCGGCAAGGTCGTCGAAGTCGAGAAGCATTTGCTCGAGGTGATACTGGAGGCGGCGACCAGCTCCGGGATCGCCCCAGAGCTTGCCGAGTTCGATGGTCAAGTGGGCGAGGGGACCGCCGAACCTGTCCCATCTGGCTGCCAATTGCCCTGGCGCCGACATGCTTCCCACCATAAGGCCATCAATGACCAGCTTGGCGATCTCACGGACCCACTTACGTCCCGCCGGGAGCGCGCGCAGCGACTGTGGGTCGATCGAGCGCGAGCCGCGGCCGCAATCCAACGCGGCATTCCACAAGGCACACCGTGCGAGCGCTTCGGAAGCGGTGCGGCCGTCCGCCTCGATCGCGCCATTGGCGTGAGCCGGTGCTGGGTGTTCGACCCTGGGATCGGGCGAGAAGCCGCGGGCGATCACGATTGCCGCATCCGCCATCATCTGCGCCGAATTGAGCGAGAGCGAGTTGGGGCTGACCCGATAGAAAGCGAGCGGCTCGTCGACCATCACCCAACGCTTGCCGAGACGTGCGAGGCGCTGCCACAGATCCCAGTCCTCGCAGGTGCGCAGCGACGTGTCGAAACCGCCCAACTCGACAATTGTCTCGCGGTCGACCAGCAGCGCGTGAGTGCAAATGGCACGCTGGCGGGCGAATGTTTCGAAGGGCTGGATCGCAACCGCCGTCGAGATGCTGGGCGGGGTGAGTTCGCCATCGGGCATCACGCGCCGAGAGCCGCAATAGGCGGCCACTGCATCGGGAGCGGTTTTCAGTGCGGCCAGCATTTTTGCAAGGAAGCTCGCATCGACCCAATCGTCCGCGTCCAGAAACATGAGCCAATGGCCGCGCGCCGTCGAAATCCCGCTGTTGCGCGCGCCGGCGGCGCTGTACGCGCAAGACCTCAACGTCCGAAACCGGGCATCGCGCTCCACATAACCGGCGATGATCGCGGGAGTGCGGTCCGTGGAGGCGTCGTCGACGATGATCGCCTCCCAATCCGCTATTTCCTGTTCGAGCAGGCTATCGAGCGCGCGCGCCAGCGTTGCCTCCGCGTCGTGCGCGGGAACCACGATTGAAACCAAGGGATTATGCGCCACGCCGTCCTACCCGCGCCCGGTTCGAAGGGGGAACAAAAGTCCCGAAACATAGCCGGCGATTTCCTGGATCATCGAGCTTTCGTTTTTCTTCGGCAAGAGTCGGCGAACGTCAAAAACGGATTCTGGCATCGGATGGCAGCACCGCTCTGTCAAGATCGGGGAGGGCAAGAGGGAAATTTCGCAGACGACGACCACGCACCCACCGAATCGGCAGCGCTCCGCCACTGGACCCGCGTCGATTGCCCGATGCCCAAATACGCTGCCGCTTGCTGGCCGACGGCTATCGGTTCATGCTTATGAGTACCGTGGCCGTGAAGCGCCTAGCGGGATCACGCCGTCACGGCCGCAAATGAGGTCTTGCTCCATGGACTGCTCAGGCTGCGGTTTCCAGGTTGAGAGCGGTTTCGCTTTCTGTCCGAAGTGCGGAAAGCGCCAGCCTGTGCCATGCGCCAATTGCGGCTACCTCTGCGCACCTGATTTCGAGTTCTGTCCGAAATGCGGGACCGGCGTCGGTGCGCCCGCAAAAGCCGTCGAACGGCCTGCACCAGCACCAAGCCGCACCATTGTGCCGCCTTCTCGAACGCCGTCGCTGCTTGCGAACCTCGAAAGCGAAGACGGGCTGCATCCCGTCTCCGATGCCGATCGCCGGACGGTAACGGTCCTGTTCGCCGACCTTTGCGGCTTCACCACACTCAGCGAGCAGCTCGATCCCGAGGTCATGCAAACGCTGCAGAACGAACTGTTCAAGGAATTGACGGCGGCGGTGCGAAACTTTGGGGGATTCGTCGACAAATTCATCGGCGATGCATTGCTTGCTTTGTTCGGCGCGCCGGTCGCGCATGAGGACGATCCGGAACGTGCGCTTCGCGCTGCTCTCGATATGATGGCCCGGACCACGCGGCTCGGCGAGAGCACCTTCCGCTCCGGCTCGCCTCTGTTGCTTCACGTCGGCATAAACACTGGTCCGGTCGTCACGGGAGGATTGGGCATCGGCACCGCCAAATCCTATTCGGTGACCGGCGATACGGTGAATACGGCGCAACGCCTGCAATCGCTGGCCGCGCCGGGTGAGGTGCTGGTCGGCGAGCTCACTCACAGGCTGACCCGGCATGCCTTCGCTTATGAGTCGCTGGGCGATGTCGTGCTTCGCGGCAAGGCCGGCAGCGTGCTCGTCCATCGACTGGATGGACCGCTTGCGGTGCCGCGTGCAGCGCGTGGGCTCGAGGCGCTCGGCCTCAGTGCGCCGATGATAGGTCGCGATGCGGAGCTCAACAGAATGCTGGCGAGCCTCGATCAGGCGTGCGGCGGCTCGGCCCAGCTTGTGCGCCTCGTCGGAGAAGCCGGTATCGGCAAATCGCGGCTGGTGAAGGAGTTCGTCGCCCGCGTCGGTGATGAGGATCGTTTTCGCAACGTCGCCGTGCGGCAGGCCACGTGCTCACCGCTGGGCGAACAATCATTCGGCGCCTTGGGCGCAGTGGTGCGCAGCGCTGCCGGGATGATGCAAAACGACAGTGCGGAGGAAATGCGGGGCAAGCTCGCGGGCTTGCTCACCGATCTCGGTCTGCAGGGCGAGGAGGCAGAGCGGCTGATGCCTTTGCTCTATCATGTGCTTGGCCTTGGCGACCCCGATGCCACCTTGCAGCATGTCGAGCCCGAGCAGTTGCGGCGGCAAATTCTCTACGCAGTCCGCACGATTATAGAACGGCGGCTCGCGTTGTCGCCGCTGTTGATCGTCGTCGAAGACCTGCACTGGGCCGACGCCGTGTCGCTCGAGGCGCTGCGTTTCGTCATGGACAGGCTGGAACGCACGCGGGTGATGTTGCTGGTCACGCATCGTCCGGCGCCGCACAACGACCAGCTCGATTCAAGCCGTGTCAGTCATACAGCGCTAAGGCTTTCGCCGCTCAACAGGGATGACGGACGCAGCCTGCTGGCGGCGCTTTTCGGCGAGAGCTGGGTAGCTTCGGCAGGAGGGCTTCTCGACCAGATCCTCGAGCGCGCGGGCGGCAACCCGCTTTTTATCGAGGAGATCGTCCGCGGCCTTATCGATCGCGGTGTATTGATGCGCGAGGGTCAGCAATGGCGGACTGTGACGGGCGAAGTCGCAACCGGCATTCCCGCCACGATCCAGGCGATGTTGCTTGCTCGCGTCGACCGGCTGCCCCAGGAGGTGCGCCGCTTGGCTCAGGAAGCCGCGGTAATCGGCCCGCGCTTCGATGCCCTACTTCTGAAAGCCGTGACGGCCGACCCCGGCCGCCTGGACGCCGGCTGCGAGCTGCTTTGCGATGCGGAAATCATCGAGGAAGTTGCCGGATCAGGCTCGGTCTCGTCGCAGAGCTACCGCTTCACGCAAACGCTGCTGCAGGACGTGATCTACCAGAATCTGCTCCTGCAACGCCGGACCGACATCCACGGGCGCGTCGGTGCCGCCTTGGAGCGACTGTGCGGCGACAAGCCGGAACGGCTCGAGGATTTGACCGTGCTCGGTCATCATTTCGCACTGAGCGCCGAGCCGGAGAGGGGCGCGCATTACTTGCAGGCGGCGGGCGATCGCGCTCGCATGATCTACGCCAACGACGACGCCCTTCGTTTCTACGAGCGAGCACTGACGGCTCTGGGCGCGACCGGGCAAACACCGCTCAAGCTGGCAATTGCGGAGCGCATTGCCGATTTGAGCGCCCCTGCAGGCCGCCGCGAGATCGCGCACCAGCATTACGAGACGGTGTTGCAGGCGTACCGCGAGTCGGCCGATCGCGTCGCTTCAGCGCGGGTTTTGCGCAAGATCGGTCGGCTCTACTGGGACGTCGGCAAGCGGGACAACGCGGAATCGCGCTACGCCGAAGCGGCAGCGCTCCTCGACGGAGCGGATGCCCCGGTCGAGCAGGCGCATCTGTGGCAAGAACGTGGCCGACAGGCATTCCGTGGCGGAGATCATGCTCTCGCGGCAAAATGGGCAGACGCGGCTCTGGATTGCGTAGGCTCCCTGACCGCGGAGCATGCCTCCGAGACAGGGCGTGATGCCACCCTTGTGACCGCCGAGGCGCTCAATACCAAGGCAGTTGCGCTGGCTCGCCTTGGGCGAAGCCATGAAGCCGTGCGTCAGATCGAACGCAGCATCGAGTTGGCCGAAGCCGCCGGTCTGCCGGGCACGGCCTGTCGCGGCTACACCAATCTCGGCGTGCTCTACACGACCATCGATCCGGCAAAGGCGATGGAAGTCTGTCGGCGCGGTCTTGAAGTGGCGCGCCGTATTGGTGATTTGGGGTTCCAGGCGCGCCTCCTCGCCAATCTGGCGGTCGCTTGTTGCACGTTCACGGATCGCTGTCCGACTGAGGGCGTGCCTGCTGCCGAGAAGGCCATCGAGATCGACAAGGCGCTCGACCAGCGCGAGCACCTGGCGGTGCCGTTGATCGTGCTTGGGCAGATCCACCAATGTAACGGCCGTCCGGAGCTGGCGGTTGGCTTGTTCCACGAAGCGCTGGGCGTAGCCCGCGAAACGGGCGAACCCCAACTGCTGTTTCCGTGCTATGATGGTCTGGCAACGCTCAATCTCGACCTCGACAATCTGGCCGAGGCCGAGCGCTACTTTTCCCTGGCGCAGGGTGTATGCGCCCAGCACGGGCTCGACCCGGAAGGACTTGTGGTGCTGCCTTTTCTCGACTAGCCGGGTGGGAGGTTGGAAAATGTCCGAGCATAGTGACTTGGTGCCGCTTCAACCGGGCGATCGTGCGCCGAACGTGGTGCTCGATGCCATAACCCAGGAAGGCAAGATCGCGCTTGACGACTTTCGCGGACAAAAGCCGGTCTTGGTCGGCCTGTTTCGAGGTCTGCATTGTGCGTTTTGCCGGCGCCATATCGCCGCCCAGGCGCGGCTTGATCCGGAGCTGCGCGAAAAGGGCGTGGGGAGCCTGACGGTGGTCAACACGCCGATCGAGCGGGCGCGTCTCTATTTCCGCTACCACCCGATGCCCAATCTGCTCGCGGCCTCCGACCCTGAACGCGCTTCGCATCGTGCCTTTGGACTGCCCAATCTCGAATTCACCCAAGACGAGACGATCTGGCCGTACAAGGTCTCGATGGCAGCGGCAAAGGATTTGCGGGTCGACATACCAGGCGAGTTGCCTGGTCCAATGGACCCTTTTGCGGCCAGCGAGTTCCTCGACAAGAAGGACCATTACGAAGTGACCGAAGCCGACGAGCAGATGATGGCAACGGGACACGGACAACTGATCGGTCAGTTCCTTCTGGACCGACAGGGGATCGTCCGCTGGAGCTTCACGGAAGTTCCAGAGGGTGGGCGATACATGTTTACGGCTCCAAACCCGCAGGAGCTGATGTCAGCCGTATCGCAAGTCGCCCAATAGACTTGCGAACGAGGTAAACATGACACTGAACAAAAAGCGGCAATGCTTTCTGTCGCCTTTGGACGCAGCCGAAGCTGTACCTTATGCGGTTGCGGGACCACACGGAACAATACGGAAGGCTTCTGACATCTGCCCCCCCGAAAAAGTCGATTAAATCAACGATTCTTGCACACCCTTCGGGCCTACCAAATTCGCCGAGGCCACGGAAGTTTAACCAGACGCGGCTCCATTTCCGAGTGGAGCCGTGATGCTAAGCGCCCGATCTCGGTCGTAGAGATCAGCCTTGCCACCGCCCGAAAGCGAACATCGTCTGCGACAACTGGAGATCACGGTGCGCCATCGCTACATGCATTCTGGTCCGCAGAGGAGCGTTCCGCTCCTGGTGAAGCCGCTCTAGGCTACGCCAACGATCGCCCGGCGACGCGCGCCGGCTAGCCGGAATGGATAGCCGCCGGGGTAACGTCCGGCCTGCGGATCAGTGTCTCTGGACGAAGGGAGCTCGCGAGCTCCCGAACCGGCGTGGCCAGCGCAAGTGCGCGCCAGCCGTCTATCCATCGGCCGCGGCCCGACCGAGATCCGTCAGCTTGCGACGGCGCTGCGCAGCAGCATGAGCTCGCCGATGTTTTCGATGGTGACGTAGCCGACCAACCGACCCTCTGCATCCACCACTCCGACGGCAGGTGCAGCTCCATTCTTCAGGGGCTCGAGCGCCTTGATGAGCTTCTCGTGGTCGCGAACCACCGGGATATCTGTGGCCATTGCCTCGATCGCAGGAGCCTGACCGCCGCGCTGCTGCAGGCCGGCGACGAGCCCTTCACGGATCAGCACGCCGCGCAGCCTGCCGGAACCGTCGACGATTGGGAATTCGTGCTGCGTCGTGCGCAACAGAGCCTGTGCCGCCTCGTCGAGGTTCGCGGTCGCCGGCAGGCTTTCGAACCGGCTGATCATGACGTCGCGGATGCTAACGGCACGCGCCGCTGCCTCAAGCCCCATCGCCTGCGTTTCCGCAGTGGCGGCGAGGTAGACGAAGATCGCCACGAATATGAGCAGCACGTTGCCGGCGACGAGACCGATGAAGCCGAAGGCGAAGGCGGCGAACTGACCGACGGCCCCCGCAATCTCCGTCGCACGCACGCGATTGTAGCGCGTGGCGAGCAAGGCGCGCAGCACGCGCCCGCCATCCATCGGAAAGGCCGGAATGAGGTTGAACAGAACCAGCCAGATATTGACGGCGGCGAGGCGAGCTACAAAGGCGACATGAGGGTTATCCATCGACGTCAGCGCGTCGATACCGACAGTGGTCCCGAGCGCGACGACGAGGAAAGCGGCAATGACGACATTGACCAGCGGACCGGCGAGCGCCACGACGATCTCTTCCGACGGCTTCTCGGGTAGGCGCTCCAGCTCCGCGACGCCGCCTATCGGCAAGAGCGTGATCTTTGGAGTTCGGATGCCGTAGCGACTGGCGGCGGCGGCATGGCCGAGCTCATGCAATACCACGCAGGCGAACACGGCGCCGATGAAGCCGACGCCCTCTATCGCAGCCGGCATTCCACCCTCCTGGAAATAGGCGATGCCGATCCAGGCGAGCAGCAGCAGGAAGGTCAGGTGGATGCGGATCTCGGTGCCGCCGACACGGAGGATCGGATAGGACCAGTGCATGATGTGACTCCGTCGGGGTCGGCAAGCAGGCCGCGATCGCCGAGCATGCCCCCGTTTGCCGCATTCGTCACGGGTTCATCGACCCTTTTGTGGGATGAAGAGAACCGCGTGCAAGGAAAACTAGTCCTCCTTCTGGTCCTTAGGTTCGCCAGACCGTACGAGAGAATGCGAAGGAAATGGGTTGGCTGACCAGCCGCTAACGTATTGATCTCCTGTAGAAAAGATGACCTCCGGGCCTAACAAAATTCCTACTCAAATGGTTGATTTTGCTGAAATTTTTCCGAACGGCCTACAATTCAGACCCGATCCCCCTCTATTTCTCACGAACCAATAGTTGCTCGGTCGGGTCAGGTCGGGTTGTGGCGCCGATCCGCCGGAAGATGAAACGTTCCGCGCCATTTCTCTCCGGCGCTGCCCCTGCCAGCGCGGCGTCGGTCATGTGCTCGTGGATCGGCGACTTGATGCAGGCCGGATCCGTAGCCGCGGCATCACCGGCAATCGCCATCGCCTGACACCTGCAGCCGCCCCAGTCGACCTCGCGACGCTCGCAGCTTCGGCACGGCTCCTGCATCCACTCGGTGCCGCGGAAAGCATTGAATGCTGGTGAATCGGTCCAGATTTCGGCAAGCGTGCGCTCTCCGAACCGCTCGAAGCGAAGCGAAGGAATCGTCTGCGCGGCATGGCACGGCAGCACCGTGCCGTCCGGGGCCACCATGAACGCATCGCGCGCCCAGCCGCCCATGCATGGCTTGGGGTAGATGGCAAAATAGTCCGGCGGGACGAAATCGATGTTGATGACGCCGGCCAGTCGTTCCTGCGCCGCCGCGACGGTGTCGGCCTGCCGGTCGACCGCGGCGCGTTCGGGCATCAGCGCATTGCGATTGGCCAGCGCCCAGCCGGCATACTGCACGTTGGCGATCTCGAGCCGCTCCGCGCCCAACGAAAGGGCCAGATCGATGAATTCCGGCACTTCCTCGATGTTGTGACGATGGATCGGCGCATTGATGGTGAGCGGCAGCCCGGCCGCGCGGGCGCGGTGTGCCGTCTCCAGCTTCTTTTCATGGCTGCCGACATGATTGCCGATACGGTCGGTGGTCGCTGGGCGGGCACCCTGAAAGCTAAGTTGCAGGTGATCGAGACCGGCTTCGGCAAAGGCCTCGATGCGGCCATCGGCGATGTTGATGCCGGCGGTGATGAGGTTGGTGTAGACACCGCGCGCCGAAAGTCCGGCGATCAATTGCTCGAGGTCGCGGCGCAGAGTCGGCTCGCCGCCGGACAGATGCACCTGCAGAACGCCGAGATCGGCGGCCTGCGAGAAGAGATCGAGCCAGGTCGGTGTGTCGAGCTCGCGATTGGCCTTCAGCAATTCAAGCGGATTGGAGCAATAAGGGCACTGCAGCGGGCAGCGATGCGTCAGTTCCGCCAGCATGCCGATCGGAGGGAGAACGGCCTCGCTCATAGCCTCACCAGCAGCTTGTCCGACCATTCCTGCAGGAAGGCGATGACGTCGGCCGCCACGGCCTCCTGATCGGCGTCATAGTCGGAGGCAAGGTGGGCGATGATGTGGCCGACGGTGGATCGCCCATCGCAGCGGCGCAATATGTCGAGGCTGATCTCGTTCGGCCAGAATACCTTCTCTGGCGAAAGCACGGCGAAGGCCTGCCGCACAGGGTCGTACTGTATGCGCACATGCTTCGGCAGCGACGGCATCGATTGCAACGACACCAGGGCTCTTTCGCGCAGAGCCATCATCAGACCGACTCCGGGCGGAAGGCGCCAGGGGGTATGTTTCCCGGCGCGCCATAGGCATGTTGAAGCGCGTCGAGCATGGCCCAGAGTATATCGCATTTGAACACCAGCGCATCGATCGCCTGCTGCTGGCGTTCCGCCGTATCGGCGTGGCCGAGCACATAGGCGAGGGCGAAGTCGGCATCGCGCGATGCCTGCTCGGGCCGCCGGCTGAAATAAGCCAGCGTATCCTCGGTGACGTAGTCGTATTTGGCCAGCATCGCCGGCACCCGTTCGCCGATGATGCGCGGCGAGAACATCTCGGTCAGCGAAGACGCGACCGCCTCGAGCAGCGTCCGGTTCGTGCAGAAGGAAAGGTAGGCGCCGACAGCGAAACGGGTCGCCGGTAGTGCCAGCCTTTCGCTCTTGACGGCTTCGGCATCGAGCCCGAGCGAGGTTGCCAGATGCAGCCAGCGCGCGATGCCGCCGCTCCAGCCGTCCTCGCCGTCGTGGTCCTCGATGCGTTTGCGCCAGGCAGCGCGAAACGCCGGATCCTCGGCACGTGCCAGGATCATGGCGTCCTTGCGCGGAATGACGGCCTGGTAGCAATAGCGGTTCAGCGCCCAGGCCTGCATTTCGGCCTTCGACAGGTCGCCACTGGTCATTCTGTGATGGAAAGGATGACGATTGTGATAGCGCTCGTCACCGACCTGCCGCAGCACGGCCTCGAGCTCGCTCTTGGACAGGCCACCTGCGGCCGCATCGCGGAAATCGCTCAAAATTCCATCTCCATCCCATCGCTGGCGACTTCCCAGCCAGCGGCTTTGACCGCCGCGTGTTCGGCGGAATTCTCGTCAAGAACAGGATTGGTGTTGTTGATATGGACGAAGATGCGGCGGCCGATCCTCAAATCGGCCAAGCCGGCAATCGAACCCGCTTGTCCAGACATCGCGATGTGACCCATGCGCGCACCGGTTTTCTGGCCGACGCGGGCAGCGATCATCTCGTCGTCCGTGTAGACGGTGCCGTCGAAAAGCAGGCAGGCGGCATCGCGTACACGAGCGCGCAGGGGGGCGTCGATGCGCGCGCAGCCGGGGATGTAGAAGACAGCGCCGCGGCTGCCGGCCCCGGTGATGCGGACTCCGATCGTGTCGCCCGCGTCGGAGCTGAAATCGGCGCTGGGATCGCCTGTTTGCTCGAGATAGAGAGCGATCTTCCCGGGCACGGGAAAGGCGTCGACGACCACACCGGTCTCGCGGCCGTCCGCATCGCGGATCGCCAGTTCCTCCGTTGGCGCCAGGAGGCGCCGCGGCACGATCGCCGGATCGAGAACATTGAAAATCGAATTCGCCGCCAGCGTCGCCAGCACCTGCGCCGTCGCATAGATTGCGAAAGGCTGTCGTTCGCGCAGGCTGAGCAGGCCGGCGATATGGTCCACGTCGGCGTTGGTCAGCACCACCGCGCGGATAGGCGTCGAACGCAGCGGCGCGTCGGCCGCGGGCTGCAGTTCAGGCGTCTGCGCAATCTGCTGGCGAATGTCGGGCGACGCGTTGAAGAGAACCCAGCCTGCCCCGTCCGACGACGCGGCAATGCATGATTGGGTTCGTGAATGCACGCCGGCCATCCCGGCGCGAGCCGTACGGCTCAGGCGATAGTTGCAGTTCCATTGCGGAAAACCGCCTCCCGCCGCCGATCCGATGATCTTCACGCGCATGACGATGCCTGCTCCGCGGCCCATTCGACCGGCAGCAAATTCACGATGGCAAACGGCTTCGCGCCCGCGTTTCCCACGGCAAAGCCCGTCGCGAGGACCTCACGCGGCGAGCGGGTGCATGCCCCTGTTGCCAGGGACATGCACCTTTGCGGCCTACTTCCTGGGAGGAATTTCAGCAGGCAGATACCGCGAAATTTCGAAGCCCGCAGCAACCTGGCACATGGTCGGTTTCTTCCAGCTCTTCTTCTTCATGGCATTCTCCTCTTCTGCCAGCCCGAAGGGGCCGGTCATGTCGTTTGCGCCATTGCGGGCAATGCAATGGCTCGTCCATCACCTCACAAATGGACAAATGAAACAATGGGTTCTCAAACAATCAAAAGCAAATGAGCAAAGCACAATTATCGCTCCTTCTCTCCATGATCCGTCCAGCTTCACACCTATGTGTCACCCTGGCGCTGCGGTTATTGCGTTGTCATGCTCGTCGATCAGCGGCACGTTGTAGTCGAGCAGGAGCTTGTTGATCTCCGCCTGGTTTTCTCGGATCACCTTGTTGAGAGTACGCTTCCATTCCTGGTCGGATGGACGTACCCCCATGGTGATGCGGTAGGACATGCGCGAGCCGGTCTTTTCCTTGACCAATGGGACGATCGCAACATTCGCATTGAGTTGCTTGGCATAGTAGCCCGCCATCGGCCCCCATAAGATCGCTGCGTCGATCTTGCCGGCAAGCATGTCCTTGATCACGACCTCTCCCATCGACGGGGTGACGCGCGTGTCGACGGACAACGGGTAGATTTTTGCCGTTCGCAGGAGTTTGTTGGCGGCCATGTTGGCAGTCGGCGGCGTGCGTTCGACGACGCCAATCCTCTTGCCGGTGAGTTTCGGATCCTCGATCGTCTCGACACCTTCGAGGTCGTCGCCCTTCGGATGCACGAGAACATAGGAGGAGCGATAATAAGCATTGGTGTTCTGCACCAGCTCATCGCCCTGAGCATAGCCCATGATGACGTCGCATCGGTTGGCGGCAAGCGTGTTGCGCACGAAGCCTATGACGGTCGGAAACCATGTGTAGGCGACCGACTTCCTTCCCGTCTTCTTGGCAACCAGCTCGGCCAGCTTGTTTTCGAAACCTTGGCCGTTCTGGTCGGTGAACGGCATGTTCGAAGGATCGGCGCAGACGCGCAGCGTGTCGGGATCGACCAGTTCGCCCGCTGCCCCGAGGCCCGCGCCTTGCGCCTGGGCGTTCGACGGCGACATGGCGAGCGCGCCGAGGATCAGCAAGACAACGCGTTTCGATGCGCCGCCGGTCATGTCATCCACCCATGCAGGATTTTTCGGCATCCTTCGCCGCTTGAGCCTTGTCTTCGTGCTTGGGCGGCCTTCCACGGGGTGCCGCGCCATCGGCGCGGGCACGCAGATAGACGTAGAGATCGTCCAGGTAGCAATAGACGTTCTTGTTGTCGCCGAAGGCGGGCATGACGTTTTCCTTGCCGTTAGCGGTATTCTTGCGGCCCTGGGCG
The DNA here is from genome assembly GCA_004963905.1 of Mesorhizobium sp. Classification (GTDB taxonomy): domain Bacteria; phylum Pseudomonadota; class Alphaproteobacteria; order Rhizobiales; family Rhizobiaceae; genus Mesorhizobium. The sequence continues at coordinate 23,590 of SUGL01000002.1, read as the reverse complement.
ACGATCGAGAGAAAAGTGGGGTAGTCGATGTTTTTCAGGCTGTTCGCCAGGGCCGGCGCGTAGCTCGAACCTGTTCCGTCCTGTCCGTGGCAGACATGGCAGTCCGAGTGATAGCGGCGATAGCCGCTGAACGTGTACCAATCCACGGTTCCGTTTTCGATCTTGTAGGTTGGATTTCCATCCGCGTCCAAATACTTGCCGCCCTCTTCCTTCACCGCCTTGGCTTTGTCTGCGCTGTCCTCAGCCCGCGCCGGACTTGAGCCGGCCGGAGGCAGAAGAGCCAGGGCGAGAACGGAAATTGCAATGCGAACAAACATTCAGACGCTTCCTTCTTTTGCCAAGGACAAAGGGTTGCCGCCGCGCCGCGGCGTTGATCGATGTTTCGGGTGCGCGGCAAATGGAGAGCCCGGAAATACCTCCGGGCAACCGGGCTCTCGTATTTTCAGGTCTTCGGTCTCTAAGGCCGTTTCCGGATATCAGTCCGGAAGACCGAAGACGGTCAGCTGGCCGCCCAGTGTCGTGTAGTCGGCAAGTGCTGCGTAGCCACCGACTGCTCCCAGACCGGCGGTTCCAACGACCGCGGCCTGATCGCCTTGCGCGCGGCCCTGATCGACGGCGCCATGCCAGGCAGCGGCGTTGTCGGGCGACAGCAACCCGCCGGCGAGGCCGATGCCGGCCCATCCACCGACGCCGGAGAGAACGGCGATGTACTGCTTGCCGTCATGCTCGAAGGGCGTGACGTTGCCGATGATGCCGGACGGAGTCTTGAACTTGTAAAGTTCCTTGCCTTTCTCATCGACCGCCTTGATGTAGCCTTCGAGCGTTCCGTAGAAGATGACGTCACCGGCGGTCGCCAGTGCGCCCGACCACACCGAGAACTGCTCGGGCTTCGACCAGACGATCTCGCCCTTGGCAGCATCCCAGGCAATGAAGTTGCCCATATTGCCGTCACCGCCAGGCGCGGGATACATCGACACCGTGGCGCCCACATAAGGCTGGCCGGCCGTGTAGCTCACCTTATATGGCTCGTAGTCCATGCACACATGGTTGGTCGGCACATAGAACAGGCCGGTCTTCGGCGAGTAGGCGGCCGGCTGCTGGTCCTTGGTTCCGAGTGCTGCTGGGCAGATGCCCGTCGAGTTGGTGTCTTCGCCGTTCTGCTGGGTCGAATATTTCGCCACGACCTGCGGGCGGCCATATTCCTTGCTCTTGGGGTCCATGTTGACTTCCGTCGCCCAGTTCACCGCCGGATCGTACTTCTTGGCGACGAGAAGTTCGCCGGTGGCGCGATCCATGGTGTAGGCGAAGCCGTTGCGGTCAAAATGCACCAGCACGTCATGCTTCTTGCCTTTGACCTCCATGCCGTCGACGAGGATCATCTCGTTGATGCCGTCATAGTCCCATTCGTCATGCGGGGTCATCTGGTAGACCCATTTGGCCATGCCGGTATCGGCATCGCGGGCAAAGATGGTCATCGACCAGCGATTGTCTCCGGGGCGCTGGACCGGGTTCCACGTCGAGGGATTGCCGGTACCATAGTAGACGAGGTTCAGCTTCGGATCGTAGGAATACCATCCCCAGGTCGTGCCGCCCCCGGTCTTCCACTGCTCGCCTTCCCAGGTGTTCGTGCCGGAGTCCTTCCCTACCGGCTTGCCAAGCTGCGTGGTCTTCTCGGGATCGATCAGGGTGTCTGCATCCGGACCTTCCGAATAGGCCTTCCAGGCGAGCTTGCCATCCTTCAGATTGTAGGCGGCCAACCAGCCGCGGACGCCGAATTCCGCGCCGGAGACGCCGACGAGAACCTTGTCCTTGACGACCACGGGCGCCGACGTCCCGGATTCACCCTTTCCGCCGTCGGTGTTTTCGCCATTCTTGACCGACCACACGACCTTGCCGGTCTTGGCATCGAGCGCAACGACGGTGGTGTCGGCCTGGTTGAGAATGATCTTGCCGTCTCCGTAGGCGACGCCGCGATTGACCGTGTCGCAGCACATGATCGGAATGACGTTCGTGTCTTGCTTGGGCTCGTACTTCCAGAGGATCTTTCCGTCCTTGTTGAGATCGAGAGCGTAGACGGTGTTCGGGAAGGGCGCGTGAACATACATCACGTCGCCGATGATCAGCGGTCCACCCTCATGGCCGCGCAGCACGCCGGTCGAGAAGGTCCACTTGACCTGCAGGTTCTTCACGTTCTCCTTCGTGATCTGCTTGAGCTTGGAATAGCGGGTGTTGGCGTAGTCACCCGTCTGCATCACCCAGTCTTTCGGGTTTTCGGCCATCTTCGCGAGCTCTTCGTTGGCTGACGCCGCATAGAGCGCGCCGAACGACAGTAGCGCCGAGGCCGTTACAATGTAGGTAGCTTGCGTAAGTGCGCGCATCAATATCCTCCCAGGTTAACGACGAGAATCGATTGTCAAACCCACAAGGGGTAGTCCAAGCGATCCATTTGGGAAGTATTTCCGGCAGCGTGTCACGACCTAAACTAACCAGTAGAGGCACATTTCTGCCTCCACCCATTCAGCCTAGCCTGCACCCGCCCAATTGGCCTACGAAAGACTGCCGCCGCTCCCTTGTTACGGCGACGTCCTTGAAGCCGGAAACAAGGTAAGGCTATGTCATCGCAAAATGCCAGGCAAGGAAAAACCCCTGTGGGCATATTGCATTGCGTCATCAATTTGCTGCAACGCAATATAAAGAAGAAGGGTAAAAAATAATCCCGGCAACCGTCCGTCGAACGGCTTCAGCCATGTCATGCTATATATAAAATTCTTACCTTCCCATATTCATGATATGATATGATTGAACTTTATTTCAGCATATTTTACTGAATTTGTCGGGATGGCCATCTTTGGTTGCCCGGTAGTGAGCGGGGGCCGAAAAGAAGCCAAGAAGATGAGTGCGGGGCCGGATCACGAGGCTGCCCTGAACCACTGTTGTCGGTGGGCAGGGCATTCCTCCTTTGGTCCTATACGGGGGCAATGAGAGGTTGACCGGGCTCGCGGCATGTCGCCAACTTGGCGCGACGATGATGGCTCGCTGCACGGCGCTCGGGCAACAGGAGGAATTTCTCATGGTCAGATATGTTGGATTTTCGATCCTGCCGCTCCTCTTTTCGTCGACAATGGTCCTTGCAAACCCGGCAGGCGCCGCGGGAGACTACCCGACGGCGACGATCGTCGACTATGTGCTCGGCTGTATGCAGACGAATGGCCAGACACGTCAGGCGCTGGAGAGTTGTTCCTGCTCGATCGACGTCATCGCCTCGATCCTGCCTTACGACCACTATGAGAGGGCCGAGACCTTCAAGAGCATGTCTCTGACGACAGGCGAGAATGCAGGCCTGTTTCGCGAAAGCGCACCGGCGAAAGCCGCGCGTACGGAGTTGAAGCGTGCGCAGGCGGAAGCCGACGTGCGTTGCTTCTGACGCGTCGCTCTTCAGGGCATTTCGCCCCCGCTGGGCAATCAGGTCACGCCTGGAAACTGCTGGTGGAACGACCGCAGAAGGTCGCTCGTCGCCTCTGGGCTGCGTTGCTGCCGGGGCAGCGCTACGTCGAAAATGCCGAGCACATGCGCGGGCCGCGGCGCGAGCACGATGATGCGATCCGACAGCGTCAGGGCCTCGGTCAGGTTGTGCGTCACCATCAGGGCGGTCGTAGGCCGGGCCGACCATACCGCAAGAAGCAGGTGCCGGAGCTGCTCGGCGGTCCGCCCGTCGAGCGAGACGAAGGGCTCGTCGAGGAAAAGCACCGCCGGTTCGGTGGCGAAGGCCCTTGCGATTGCTGCCCTTCGCGCAAGGCCGAGCGAAAGCTCCGCCGGATAGAGCGAGCGCATGCCGGCGAGACCGAGAGTGTCAAACAGCCCGTCGAGATTTTTCGTTCGCAGGTCTTTCGGCAGCGCCAGCCTGACATTCTGCTCCACCGTCCGCCAGGGCAGCAGGGTGGGTTCCTGGAACACGGCGGCTATGCGGTTCGAGCCGCCTTCGGGCAGCTGGAAGGATCCGGAAAACTGCTTGTCGAGCCCAAGCAGAATACGCAGCGTCGTGGTCTTGCCGCAGCCCGATGGTCCGAGCAGGCAAGCGAATTCGCCTTGCCGGACCTCGAAGGAAAGATCTTTAAGCGCCGTGACCGAGACGCCCTGCGCGGACCTGAAGGTCTTTTCGGCGATGTCGACCCTAAGCGGGGCGACGGCGCCAACGGGTTGCATGTCGTTCAACGGGCTGCACCAGAAGAAGTTCGACGACGAGCATCACCGCCACGAAAGCCAGCGTGTAGGCCAGAATGGCAGCGACGTCGAAAAGCTGGAAATAGAGATAGATCTGGAAGCCCACACCGTTGGAGCGGCCGAGCAGTTCGACCACCAGAACGATCTTCCAGATGAGCGCGATGCCGGAACGCGAGGCGGCGGCCAGATAAGGCTGCAGTTGGGGCAGCAGGATATGGCGAACGCGGTCGAGGGGACCGAAGCGGTAGACGGTTGCCATTTCGGCGTAACTCGGGTCCAGCGCCCTGGCGCCCTCGCGCATGGTTACCACGACATTCGGGATCTTGTTCACGGCAACCGCGCCGATCGCCGCCACCTCGTTGAGGCCGAACCAGATGTAGGCGAGCACGATGATCACCAGCGCGGGAATATTGAGGAACAGGATAACCCAGGGATTGAAGAACCGGTCCGCGCCGCGGTAGCTGCCGAGGAGGATACCGATCACCGATCCGACAATCATCGCAACGACATATGCCGCGGCAACCCGGCCGAGGGTTGCGCCGAGATGGTAGAAAAGGTCGCCGCTCGCCGCCTCTCTCAGCAATACCTGCCAGACCTGTCCAGGCCCTGGAAGGGCTCGGCTCGGCCAGGCGTTCGCCGCCAGGCCCCACAGCAGGCACAGCCCGAGCAGTGAGAATATCACCGTCAGCGCGGGCATCAGCGCCTCTGCGGGGCCGGAGCGGCTGGAAATGCCAGCCGTATCGCCAGGCTTGCGATCGCCGCCTTCGCTTGCGGTCATTTCGTGGGCTCCTGCCAGAACGTGCCCGGCGCCATGTCCGGCGCGCTGCCGACCAGCTTTTCGCCGCCGATCCCGGCCAGCACACGATAGAGCCTGCCGGCATCGGCCGCTTCTTCGGCGACCGGACGCCTGGGGATGCCCTCGCGATAGCGGTCGCGCAGCTTTGCCAGTTCCTTGCCTTCCGCGCGGACAATCGGCGCGAGGCGCAGCCATTCTTCGTCGGACCTTGCCAGCAGATCCTTGGCCTGCGCGGAAGCCTTGAGGAAGCCGCGGACAGCTTGCGGATTGTCGTTCGCCCATTTGTCGTGGAACACATAGCCGAGCGCGGACACCGGGCCCGAAGCGCCGAGCGCTTTTTCCGCATCGTCGGCGCCGATCAGCCGACGAAAGCCGTTGGCCTCGAGCCGGGCGCAAAAATGCCAGAAATTGAGCACCGCATCGAGTTCGCCCTGAACTGCTTTTTCCGAAATCAGCGGCGGCGCGCCAAAGACGACATCGCTGATCGCCGGCAGGTCGAGGCCGTGATCGCGCCTGGCCAGCGCCTGTATCAGCAGCCAGCTCTTGTCGAGGGCCCCGCCGGCGACGCCGATCTTCTTTCCCTTGAGGTCGGCGATCGTGCGCATCGGCGATGCGTCCTTCACCATGATCGCCCCGACAGCCGTCGAATAGGGGGCCAATGTGACATCGCCGCCGGCCGAGCGCTGGCGGGAGACCCACAGCCAGTCGGTCACGATCATGTCGATCGCGCCGGCCAGTATGGCGACGTTGGTCGCATCCTCGCCGGCGAAATAGATGACTTCCAGATCGATCCCGTTGGCCGCGTCGAACTTGTGCTCTTTCAGCGTGTCAAGCTCCCAGCTCACCGTGCCGAACTTCAGCACGCCGATGCGGACCTTGGACGCGGCGGAGGCGGCAATGGCGTGCGAGCCGAGAAACGCTGCCGTCCCGAGAGCCGTCAAACGGAGCGTTTCCCGCCGCGAAATCATGGTGTTTCCTCCCGGGATTGGCCGGTCAGATCGCCCGGTCCTTCGTCCGGAAAGCGCATTTCCAGCGCCTGATCTTGAAGGTCGGGTGATCCTGCGACCATTTCGCGATCTCGCTGGGCGCCAGGATCATGCATTGGAACAGAGAGCCGCGGCTCTCGAAATAGAGATGCTCATCTCTGCAATTGCCGGGGTTGGCGCTCAGGCAAACCGTCAATATGAGGTCGACCATATTCATGCAGCACCTCTTGCGCGCATAGACGCCCGCTCTGGCGAAATCCTGCCCGCCCCATTGCCTGGGAAAATATCAGCCTGGACAAACGCAGCCCGACCGGGTTCCCGAGGTGCCCATGAGAATCCGGAATGACCTGAAGCTACGCGTTCACCCTGAGGCCGTCAACAAAGGCGAAAGGACAGTTGGTGTGGACCTTCGTATGGTTGACTTCGTCAAGGCAATGGCATGCAAATCATCCGGGGCGTCTTGACGATCAATGAGGAAATGCCATGCGCGCTATCGCATTTTTCGCCGTCGTATTCTTAGCGACTTTCATCACGAACCAATCCCAAGCGCAGGATGCCGCGGCGGGTGAGAAGGTCTTCATGAAATGCAAGGTCTGCCACGTAGCGGACAAGGACCAGAACAAAGTCGGTCCGTCATTGAACGGCGTCATCGGCCGTACGGCCGGCACGCATCCGGGGTTCAGCTATTCGCAGGCAATGATTGCGGCTGGAAAGTCCGGCGTGAAATGGGACGAGCCAACGCTGACGACCTATCTCCATGATCCAAAGGCCATGGTGAAAGGCACGAAGATGGCGTTTGCCGGCCTCAAGGACGACAAGGACGTAGCCAACGTCATCGCGTATCTCAAGCAGTTCTCGAAGTAACGGCAATTCTCGAAGTAGCGGCTTCGCCGGCCGTTCGATTGCGATCGGCCGGCGACTGCCTCCGCAATCGGCGCAGCCGCATTGCATGTCGCCCAAAACGCGTTTTTTCGGGAGAATGACATGCGACGCGACGCGCTTCAGGCAGCGGCATGCAGCCTTCGCATCGCGGAAGGCAGATCGAGCAGGCTGTCGCAGACAAGGTCTGCGCCAAGCTCTTCGACGGGGGCCTGAGTGTAGCCGCCGCGCAGCAGAACGACGGGCGTGCCGGCGGCGCGCGCGGCGCCGACGTCGCTGCCGCTGTCTCCCACCATCAGCGTGTCGGCGGGTTCGACCCCAAGCTGATCGAGCGCCAGCAGCAGGGCGTCGGGCGCCGGTTTCAGGCATGTCACCGCGTCTCCGCCGACGATCGCGCCGAGATATTCCGTCAAGTGGAAATGCAGCAGGATTTCGCGGGCCGCCAGTTGCGGCTTGTTGGTAACGACGCCCATGGCTATTCCGTTCAGGTGGAAGCGCGTGAGCACTTCCCTGACGCCGGGCATCAGCCTCGTCAGACCGGTCAGATGTCTGCGGTAGATCGGCGCCATGGCGCGGTTGACCTCGTCGAGCGCGCCGGCGAGAAGCGGGGCTCCGGAAGCCGCGAAAGCCCGCTCGACCAACTTCCTCACGCCGCCACCGATCATTGCCCTGACCTGATCCACGCGTAGCGGCGACAGGTCGCGGCCGGCCAGCAGCTCGTTGACGGCCGCCGCTATGTCGGGCGCCGAATCGATCAACGTGCCGTCAAGATCGAACAGGATCGCCCTCGGAGACCGAAGCGGCCTGCTTGCGCCGACGTTCATGCGGCCTCCTTCCATTTGATCGAGCAACCGATCGAAGCGATCTGGTCCAGCGGTCCGTCACCTGTTCGAGCGACCTGCTTCATCGCCTCGAACAGATCGCGCCTCAGGCCGGGCGGTCCGGCGTCCCGTCGCGATGCGTCCAGCCGGCCGCGATATTGCAGGGTCAACTCGCTGTTGAGGCCGAAGAAATCCGGGGTGCACACGGCGCCATAGGCGCGCGCCACCGCCTGCTGTTCGTCGTGCAGGTAGGGGAAGGTGAAAGCATTCGCCCTGGCGAATAGCTTCATGTTGTCGAAGGAATCGTCTGGGTAGGTGTCGGCATCATTGGAGTTGATCGCGACAAAGCCCACCCCTTCGGCCTTGAGGTCGTTGGCGTCACGCACGATGCGCGAAATCACCGCCTTCACATAGGGGCAATGATTGCAGATGAAGGCGACGACCAGCCCGTTGGGGCCGGCTTGGCCGAAGATCGAATGCGATTTGCCGTCGGTGCCGGGCAAAACGGCATCGACGGCTTGCCAGCCGAAATCGCAAACAGGTGGGATCGCCGCCATGTCATCCTCCGACCAAGCAGTTCAAGCGGCTCGCCGGATCGCTCCGTCGGCCGCCTGTCTGATCGCGCCGATATTGGCGCGATAGGCCGCCTCTGTGCCGCCCTTGAAGACTGCGGAGCCGGCGACGAGCACATTGGCGCCGGCCGCGGTGACCAGGGGAGCCGTCTCGGGCGTGACGCCGCCGTCGATCTCGATGTCGATCGGACGTTGGCCGACGAGCGCCTTGACGCGCCTGACCTTGTCGATGACCGCCGGAATGAAGGCTTGGCCGCCGAAACCCGGATTGACCGTCATCAGAAGCACCAGATCGAGCCGGTCGAGAACATATTCGATGACGCTTTCCGGTGTCGACGGATTGAGCGACACGCCGGCCTTCTTGCCGAGGCTCCTGACCGCCTGCAGCGAACGATCGAGATGCGGCCCGGCCTCGGCATGCACCGTAATGATGTCGCACCCGGCATCGGCGAAAGCTGCAAGATAGGGATCGGCCGGTGCGATCATCAGATGGCAGTCGAAGACCTTGTCCGTTCGATCGCGGATTGTCCTGATCACCGGCGGGCCGAAGGTGATGTTGGGCACGAAATGCCCGTCCATCACATCGAGGTGGATCCAGTCAGCGCCTGCTGCCGAGACGGCCTCGACCTCGTCGCCGAGGCGCGAAAAGTCGGACGACAGAACGGAAGGGGCGATGATGGTCTTTCCGGTCATTTGCTTTCTCCTTGCCCAGGATTTAGCGCGAACACCCGGCTGGCGGTGATGTCCTCGGCCGAGATCGTCGACAGTGCCTTTGCGTCGAGCGGTCCCTTGGCGCACTCGAACAGGCGATTGGCCTGCCTCAGCCGTGCCCGGTCGAGCGCGTTGCGGATCGAGCGGGCATTGGCGAAATGCGGCTGCGCGCGGCGGCGGGCGATGTAGTCGGCCATTGCGGCGATTGCCTTCGTGTCGAACAGGTAATTTTGCTGGTCCAGCATTTGTTCCGCGATCCTGAGAAGCTCGTCGTCGGAATAGTCGGGAAAGTCGATGTGGTGGGCGATGCGCGAGCGGAATCCCGGATTGCTTTCGAAGAAGCGGTCCATGCGCTGCGCGTAGCCGGCAAGGATGACCACGAGATCGTCGCGCTGGTTCTCCATCACCTGCAGCAGGATCTCGATCGCCTCCTGGCCGTAATCCCGCTCGTTCTCGGGGCGATAGAGATAGTAGGCCTCGTCGATGAACAGCACGCCGCCCATCGCCTTCTTCAGGATCTCCTTCGTCTTGGGCGCGGTGTGGCCGATATACTGGCCGACCAGGTCATCGCGCGTCACCGAAACCAGATGGCCCTTGCGGATATAGCCCAGCCGATGCAGCAGGTCGGCCATGCGCAGCGCGACGGTCGTCTTGCCGGTGCCGGGATTGCCGGTGAAGCTCATATGCAACGTCGGCGTCTCGTGCGCGAGGCCCATGCGGCGGCGGGCCCGCTCGACCAGCAGGAGCGCCGCCGTTTCGCGGATGCGTCTTTTGACCGGGGCGAGACCGATCAGCTCGCGGTCGAGCTCGGCTAGGACGTCCTTGACGCCGGAGGTTTCGAATTCCTCACGCAGGTCGATCGCCGCCGGGACGGCGTTTCGAGGCACTTGCGTTTCGGCCAGGGCTGGCGCCGACATGGCATTCTCCTCTCGTCGCGATGATCAGCCGTACCTCGTTCCAGCCGGCTTGTCGGCGGCGTAGGGCTTGGTGGTGTAGCGGATCATGCGGCCTGCGGCTTCCTGCCGCTCGAGCCGATAGCCGGGTTCCTCGGCCGGACGGTTGACGATGAAGGAGAGCTTCACCGATTCCCAGCCATGCGAGGAATCGAAGGCGACGACGCGGATATAGCGATCGCCATAGAGCTTGCGGCATGCGTTCAGCTCCATCATCAGCGCCGCAGCGTCGGGATTGTCGAACATCGGGTGACCCCACATCTCCCAATAGACGTTGCGCGGGTGCGGGTCGTCGGTGAACTCCAGGCTGACGGCCCATTTGTTGTCGATGCAATACTGCACCTGAGCGCGGATCTGGTCGTCGGTCAGGTCGGGCAGGAAGGAAAAGGCTCCTTGGGTGATGCGCATGACGGTTCTCCTTATTCGGCTGCCGTTGCCACGGGGACGAAGTCCGGCGTGTCGGTCGAGGCATAGTTGAAGGTCACATCCTTCCAGGTCTCGAGCGCCTGTTTCAGCGGCAGACAGTTCCTGGCCGCGTTCTCGAGGATCTGCGGTCCTTCCCGCACATAGTCGCGGCCCTCGTTGCGGGCGAGGATCATGCATTCGAGGGCAACGCGATTGGCGGTGGCACCGGCGGCGATGCCCATCGGATGGCCGATGGTGCCGCCGCCGAACTGGAGCACGACGTCTTCGCCGAGCAGGTCGATGAGCTGATGCATCTGGCCGGCATGGATGCCGCCCGACGCCACCGGCATCAGCTTGTTGAGCGATGCCCAGTGCTGGTCGAAGAAGATGCCGTTCTCCAGCTTCATCGGGTTATGGTCCTCGCGGCAGATGTCGTAGTAGCCCCTGGTCGTCGCCGGATCGCCTTCCAGCTTGCCGACCACGGTGCCGGCATGGATGTGGTCGACGCCTGCCAGCCGCATCCATTTGGCGATGACGCGGAACGACACGCCGTGGCTCTTCTGGCGCGTGTAGGTCGAATGGCCGGCGCGATGCAGGTGCAGGATCATGTCGTTCCTGCGCGCCCACTTCGCCATCGACTGGATCGCCGTGTAGCCGATCACGAGGTCGATCATGACGATGTTGGAGCCGAGTTCCTTGGCGAAGTCGGCGCGTTCGTACATGTCCTCCATGGTGGCGGCTGTGACGTTGAGATAGGTGCCCTTGATCTCGCCAGTCTCGGCCTGCGCCTTGTTGACCGCCTCCATGCAGTAGAGAAAACGCTCGCGCCAATGCATGAAGGGCTGCGAGTTGATGTTCTCGTCGTCCTTGGTGAAATCGAGCCCGCCCTTCAGCGCCTCATAGACGACACGGCCGTAATTGCGGCCGGAAAGGCCGAGCTTCGGCTTGACGGTGGCGCCGAGCAGCGGGCGGCCGAACTTGTCGAGGCGCTCGCGCTCGACGACGATGCCGGTCGCCGGGCCCTGGAAGGTCTTCACATAGGCGACGGGAAAACGCATGTCTTCCAGCCGCAATGCCTTCAACGGCTTGAAACCGAAGACGTTGCCGATGATCGATGCCGAGAGATTGGCGATCGAGCCCGGCTCGAACAGGTCGAGGTCGTAGGCGATGTAGGCGAAATACTGTCCGGGCGCGTTCGGCACGGGGTCGACCCGATAGGCCTTGGCGCGGTATTTCTCGCTCGCGGTCAGCCGGTCGGTCCAGACCACCGTCCAGGTCGCGGTCGAGGATTCGCCGGCGACGGCCGCCGCCGCCTCGATCGGATCGACGCCGTCCTGCGGTGTAATGCGGAACACCGAGATTATGTCGGTATCCTTGGGTTCGTAGTCGGGCTCCCAATAGCCCATTTTCTTGTATTCCATGACACCGGATCTGTAGCGGTCCTTGCCGGTCACGGTTTCGGATTTGTTGGGCATGACGCTGGTCCTTTCCCTTGTTGGCGGACCGCCGCTCAGGCGGCTTTGGCGGTTGCGATTTGCGGGTCGAGTTTTCCCGCGGCGTAGCGTTTCGCCATCTCGTCCATGGCGATGACCTTGATCTTCGAGGCGTTGCCGGCGGTGCCGAAGCGTTCGAAACGATCACGGCAAAGGTCGCGCAAGGCGTCCATGGCGGGCTTCAGGAATTTGCGCGGATCGAATTCGCGCGGATCCTGCGTCGCGACGCGGCGGAACTGTCCGGCCATGGCCATGCGGCAATCGGTGTCGATGTTGACCTTGCGCACGCCGTGGCGGATGCCGCGCTCGATCTCCTCGACCGGAACGCCGAAGGTCTGGGGCATCTCGCCGCCATATCTGTTGATGATGTCCTGCAGTTCCTGCGGCACGGAGGACGAACCGTGCATGACCAGATGCGTGTTCGGCAGCTTCTCGTGGATCGCCTCGATCACCTGCATGGCCAGTATGTCGCCGTCCGGCTTGCGCGAGAACTTGTAGGCACCGTGGGAGGTGCCGCAGGCGATAGCCAGCGCATCGACGCGGGTGGCGAGCACGAAGTCGACCGCCTGATCGGGATCGGTCAGAAGCTGGTCGTGCGACAGCGCGCCCTCCGCGCCGTGACCGTCCTCGGCCTCGCCCTGGCCGGTTTCCAGCGAGCCGAGCACGCCGAGCTCGCCTTCGACGGAGGCGCCGACCCAATGCGCCATGCGTGCGACGCGTTCGGTGATGGCGACGTTGTAGTCGTACGGGGCCGGGGTCTTGGCGTCCGTCATCAAAGACCCGTCCATCATCACCGAGGTGAAGCCATGGCGGATCGCCGAAAGGCAGGTGGCTTCGCTGTTGCCGTGATCCTGATGGATGCACAGCGGAATGGCCGGATGCATCTCGGTCAGCGCCTCCATCATCTTGGCCAGCATGATGTCGTTGGCGTAGGAACGGGCGCCGCGCGAGGCCTGGATGATCACCGGCGCGTCGCAAGCGCTGGCCGCCTCCATGATGGCGAGGCCCTGTTCCATGTTGTTGATGTTGAATGCCGGCACGCCGTAACCGTGCTCGGCGGCATGGTCGAGAAGCTGGCGAAGGGTGATGCGGGCCATTGTCGGTCCTCCTAGATGATGAGCCTCAGCGCCGCTGCGGCGACGGCTTCGGGCGTGATGTCGAAATGCCGGTAGAGGTCCGGCGCGGGAGCGCTGGCGCCGAAGCCGGTCATGCCGACAAAGGCGCCAGTGTCGCCGATCCAGCGGTCCCAGCCGAGGCGGGCGGCCGCCTCCACCGCGACGCGCGGCGCGGAGCCGAGGACGGACTTGCGGTAGTCCCCATCCTGTTCCTCGAACAGTTCCCAGCACGGCATCGAGACGACCGCGGCGGCGATGCCGTGTTCGGTCTCCAGCCGTTCGGCGGCGGCAACGGCGATCTCGACCTCCGAACCGGTGGCCACCAGCGTCACGGCGCGGTGCGCGGACGGCTCGCGCAAGACGTAGGCGCCCCGGCCGGACCGGTTTTCGTCGCCGTGTGCCTGGCGCAGCATCGGCAGGTTCTGGCGCGAGAGCACCAGCACACTCGGCCGGGTCTCGCTCTTCAGCGCCAGTTCCCAGCATTCCGCCGTTTCGACGATGTCGGCCGGACGGAAGACGTTGAGGTTCGGTGTCGCTCGCAGCATCGCCAGGTGCTCGATCGGCTGATGGGTCGGGCCATCCTCGCCGAGACCGATGGAATCATGCGTCATCACATAGACGACACGCTGGCTCATCAGCGCCGAGAGCCGCATCGCGCCGCGCGCATAGTCGGCGAAGCACAGAAAGGTGCCGCCGTAGGGCACGAACCCGCCATGCAGCGCGATGCCGTTCATGGCCGCGGCCATGCCGTGCTCACGGATGCCGTAGTGAATGTAGCGGCCCGCGTAACCACCCGGCACGATGCGATCCATGCCTTTGGTGATCGTCAGATTCGAATGCGTGAGATCGGCGGAGCCGCCGACCGTCAGGTCGGTTGCGCCGTTGATCGCGGCAAGCGCCATTTCTGAGGCCTTGCGCGTTGCAACCTTGGTCGCCTTCTCGACATGCTCCTTGCGGAAGGCGCCAAGGGCCTCGAACACGGCATCGGGCAATGTGCCGCCGATCGCGCGCTCGAAGGCTTCGCGCCGCGGCGAGGCGGCAAGCCGCTGCTCCCAGGCGCGCCGCGCCGCTTGCCCGCGCTCGGCAATCTCGCGCCATGCGGAAAGGATATCGTCCGGCACCTCGAACGGTGCGTAGGCCCAGCCGATGTTTTGCCGCGTCGCGGCAACCTCCGCTTCGCCCAGCGGTGCGCCATGCGTCTTTTCCGAACCGCCCAGATTGGGCGCCCCCTTGCCGATCACCGTGCGGCAGGCGATCAGAGATGGCCGATCCGACTGCTGCGCGGTCTCGATTGCCGCGGCGACGGCCTCCATGTCGTGACCGTCCACCGACTGGACAAGCCATCCCGCTGCTTTGAACCGGGCTGGCTGATCCATCGATGTCGACAGCGAGGTCGGGCCGTCGATGGAGATCGCGTTGTCGTCCCAGAGCACGATCAGGCGGGAGAGCTTCAGGTGACCTGAGAGGTCGATCGCCTCGTGGCTGATGCCTTCCTGCAGGCAGCCGTCGCCGGCGATCACGTAGGTGTAGTGGTCGACGAGATCGGCGCCGTGGCGGGCAGCAAGCATGCGCTCTGCCAGCGCCATGCCGACAGCGGTCGAAATGCCTTGTCCGAGCGGACCGGTCGTCGTCTCGATGCCAAGCGCGTGGCCATGCTCGGGATGTCCGGCGGTACGGCTGCCCAGTAGACGGAACCGCTGCAATTCCTCGATCGGCATGTCTTCGTAGCCGAGCAGGTAATGCAGCGCATATTGCAGCATCGAGCCGTGCCCGGCCGAAAGCACGAAGCGGTCGCGATCTGGCCAGTCCGGCGCTGTCGGGTCGATATTGATGAAGCGGCCGAACAGTACCGTCGCGACGTCGGCCATGCCCATCGGCATGCCCGGATGTCCGGAGTTGGCCTTCTGCACGCTGTCCATGGCCAACGCGCGGATGGCGTTCGCCATGTCGCGCTCGGAGACGGCGGCGGCGACGGATTTCAATGCTGCCAGGCTGGTCATGGCGTCCTCCTCACGACACACGTTTCTTGCGTTCGATCAATTGCAGGATGAGCGGCGTCAGGATCAGCTGCATGGCAAGGTCGAGCTTGTTGCCCGGCACCACTATGGAATTCGGCCGCGACATGAAGGAGTCGTGGATCATGGAAAGCAGGTAAGGGAAATCGATGCCGCGAGGATTGGCGAAGCGGATGACCAGCATCGATTCGTCTGGGGTCGGAATCCAGCGTGCGATGAATGGGTTGGAGGTGTCGACGATCGGCACGCGCTGGAAGTTGATCGCGGTCTGCGAGAATTGCGGGACGATGAAGCGGACATAGTCCGGCATGCGGCGCAGGATCACGTCCATCACCGCCTCGGTGGAATAGCCGCGCGTCGCGCGGTCGCGATGGATCTTCTGGATCCATTCGAGATTTATGACCGGCACTACGCCGATCTTGAGGTCCGCATGCCTGGCCAGGTTGATCTTGTCGGTGACGACGCAGCCATGCAGGCCTTCGTAGAAGAGCAGGTCGCTCGGAGCGAATTCGCGCCATTCGGTGAAATTTCCCGGCGGTGTGCCGGTGAGCTTCTCCTCGTCCTCGTCATGGACGTAGGTGCGGGTCCTTCCGGTCCCCCGGCGGCCATATTCCTCGAAAACCTCCTCGAGGATACGGAGCTCGTTGGCCTCGGCATGGAAGTGGGTGAAGTTCGGGTTGCCGGCCTTTTCCTGTTCGGCGACCGCCGCCTTCATCGCCGCGCGGTCGTAGCGATGAAAGGCGTCGCCTTCAATGAAGGCTGCTTCGATGTTCTCGCGCCGGAAGATCAGCTCGAAGATGCGCTTGACCGAGGTCGTGCCCGCGCCTGACGACCCGGTGATGGTGATGATGGGGTGCTTCGCCGACATGATGCTGCTCAGGCCCTGAAAAGTCCGCGACGGCTGAACAGCGGCGCACGCTCGCCGATAGCGCTGGGTTCGGTGTGATAGCGGGCGATCCGCGCGACTTCCCGCGCGGATCCGAAGACCACGGGTATGCGCTGATGCAGGCTGTCGGGCTCGATTTCGAGGATGCGGGTAATCGTATCGGTCGCGGCACCAGCCGCCTGCTCGATCAGGTAGGCAATCGGATTGGCCTCATAGACGAGCCGAAGCCGGCCTTGGCGGTAACCCCTGCGTTGATCGCCGGGGTACAGAAACACGCCGCCGCGCATCAATATGCGATAGCAGTCGGCGACAAGCGAGGCGATCCAGCGCATGTTGAAGTCCTTCTCCCGTGGGCCTTCGGTGCCTTCCAGGCAGTCGTCGACATAGAGGCGCACGGCCTCGTCCCAGTGGCGGTAATTGGCGGCGTTGATGGCGAACTCCTGGGTCCGCTCCGGGATGATCCGGCTTTCGTAGGCCTGGACGAAGGTGCCCAGCCTGGTCGAATGCACGAAGACATGCGTGCCGCTGCCGAGCGACAGAACGAGTGACAGCTGCGGGCCGTAAATAAAGAACCCGGCGCCCAGCATGCTCACGCCTGCCTGCAAAAAGGAGGCGGCCGGATTGGCGTCCGGCGCGCCAGTTGCAGGGAGGAGGGAGAAAATCGTTCCGACCGACACGTTGGTGTCGATGTTGGAGGAGCCATCCAACGGGTCGATGGCGATGGCCAGGGGGGCTTGCCTGTCGAGCAGGACCGGCTGCTCCAGCTCCTCGGAGGCATAGAGCGCGACCGGAGCGTGACGCATGGCGTCGAGGAAGATGTCGTCGGCGAAGACGTCGAGATCCGTCTGGACATCGCCGTTGGGATTGGCGCCGCGGGTCCCGGCAAAAGCGGTGCCGAGCGCCCCCTGGTTAATGGCGTTGCGGACCCTGGTGGCGGCCTGCGTGAGCTGACGGATGGTGGCCACGACCGTGGAGCGGCGTTCGTCCGGCGGGTCGCCGAGATAGGAGTTCAGAAAAGCGTCGAGTGTTGGCGCCGGCATCGTAACCTCCCGGTCCGGCGGTATCTCCTCGAGGCCGGATGGAGAGATGAAACCAAACGATCCGAACTAAGTAAAATTCAATAACTTTACTCAGGCAATAAAAATAATTTAGTATGTCGCATGAGAAACCTCACGCTCAAGCAATTCAAGACCGTTCAGGCAATCGTCAGCCACGGGAAAATCGTCAGCGCTGCCAAGGTGTTAGGCCTTTCTCCCCCAGCCGTGACGATCCAGTTGCGACAGGTGGAGGAGGAGTTCCAGCTGGCCTTGTTCGACCGGACGTCGGACGGCATGCGTCCCACCGCCGCAGGGCTGGCCTTCGTCGAGGCGGCGCAGGCTATCGAGGAGCGGCTTCGTCTGCTCGACGACGAGATGGACGCCATCAAGGGCGTGCGCACCGGCAGCCTGAGGCTCGGGGTCGTCTCGACCGCCAAATATTTCGCGCCGCGGCTCATGGCCGGCTTCATGAAGGAGCATCCCGACATCGACATGCGGCTTGCCATCGGCAATCGCGCCGAAACGATCGATAGTCTGAAGAACCACGACATCGACATCGCGCTGATGGGCCGTCCGCCCAAGGAAGTTTCGGTGCGCGCTTCGGTCTTCGGCGATCACCCTCTGGTCATCATCGCGCCGCCGGAACATCCGCTGGCGTCGGCACGCGACATTTCCAAGGAAAGGATCGCCGAGGAGCATTTCATCATTCGCGAGCCGGGCTCGGGCACGCGCATCTCGCTGGAGATATTCCTGAGCGACGTGCCCGGCCGGATCGACGATCTCGGCGTCGAGATGGGGTCGAACGAGACGATCAAGCAGGCGGTGATGGCAGGTCTCGGCATCGCCTTCATCTCCGCCCACACCATTGCCGCGGAAACCGAAGCGGGCCGGCTCGTCATTCTCGACGTGGTCGGCATGCCGATCCGCCGGCAATGGTTTTCGGTGATGCGCACCGACCACGTGATCTCGCCGGCCATGGCGACCTTCAACGATTTCCTGATGCGCAAGGGCGCAACGTATCTGCCCCTGTTCGGCAAACTGTATCCGCACGCCGAAGCGAATGAAGCAGCACCGAGGCAAAAATGAGAGCGCCTGGCAAGCGGCCAGAGAGTGAAGCGCCAGACATACCGGCCGAAGAAATCATGCGAAAAAAAGCCGACAAGGACGTGGAAAACACACCGCCATCGATGGCGGTTGGTTGGCTCGCATGGTAATGTTGCAGTGCGAAAGGGCAGGGGCACGCGCTTTCATATTCGCAAACAAGACGGATGGGCAGCCAACCCTGCATGCAAATCGCTATGCGTCCCGGGCGTGGGGTTCGGGAATTCGAAGGGGAAGGGGCAATGCTTTATACAATCGTGATGATGGTCTGCATGACGGCGGTGCCGCAGACTTGCGAGCAACGCGAGGAAATGGCGGACGGCCTGGCCATGAATCCCGGAGTGGCCTTCATGCAGGCGCAGCCGCTGGTCGCCCATTGGCTGGAGACACATCCTGGCTATTTCGTGCAGCGCTGGCGTGTGCTGCCCGGCCGGGGAAGCTGACGGACTATTTCTTCGGGGCAAGCGTTTCCGAGACAGTCTTGGACAGCTGATAAAGCCGCTGCTCGATTATCGTCGGCACGTCGCAGACGTAAGTCAGCGATTGCGCACGCTCGTTGAAGATTCGCGTTGCGAAATTCAGCTGGTCCGTCCGCCGCTCGACCTCCTCCTGATCCGCGTCGGGTTTCGCACGCAACGCATCGACATCGGACGCTTCCTTGCGCAATTCGGCGGCCATCTCGAGTTGCCTGTGGGCGTAGCGGGATATGCCGGAAATCACATGCGAACGCTCGGCGTCCATGTGGTCGAACATGCCCTGCTCGAGCATCGCCATTTTCGGCGCAAGCTGCCCGGCCGGCAGCGAGGCCGCGAAATCTCTGATCTTCTTCTGCGCGTCTGCAATCGGCAGCCTGCGAGCCGCCACCTCCTCGACCAAGGCGGAGACCGAAGGGTCCTCCGACCAGTCCTTCGCCGCTGCCGGGATATCCGGCCCGTTCCAGACCTGGCCGAGCGAAAGTTGCGGCACCTTCCGCTGCACGCAGGGCCAGTCCGGATCGGTATTCGCGGCGGTGGCGCCGGCGCTCGGTACGAGCATGGCAACCGCAACCAGGCTGCAAACAAGCCTCATCCGTTGCATCAACCGTTTCCTCCCGTGCCTTGTTTGCGGGTTATCAGGCCGCGCGAAGGGTCGTAAGCGATGATGGCACCTCCAAGGAACAGCAGCGTGCAGCCGGCCACGACGCCCAGCGACACCCAGTCGACCTGCCCGTAGAAGGCGAAGCGGATCAGTTCGACGGCGTAGGTGAAGGGGTTGGCGAGGCAGAGCTTGTAGAGAAGCGGGCTCGCTTCCTGGATGCGCCACAAAGGATAGAGCGCAGGAGAAGCGAAATAGCCGGGAAAGATGACGAAGTTCATGATGCCGGCGAAGTTTTCGAGCTGCTTGATCATCGAGGACAAAAGCATGCCGAGCGCGCAAAGCATCATGCCCGACAGGAACAGGGCCGGCAGCACGAACAAATAGCCGAGCGGCGGCGCCTTCACGCCCCAGAACCAGGCAACGATCAGAAACGCGTAGACCTGCGCGATCGATACCGAAACGCCGGCGAGCATCTTCGACAGCAGCAGGTACCAGCGGGGAAATGGACTGACCAGCAGGATGCGCATATTGCCCATCTCGCGGTCGTAGACCATCGACAGTGAAGACTGCATGCCCGAGAACAGCAGGATCATGCCGCACAAGCCTGGCGTGATGTAGACCTCATAGAGCACGTAGGTCTTGTAGGGCGGGATGATCGAAACGCCGAGCACCTGCCGGAATCCGGCAGCGAAGATGAACAGCCAGACGAGCGGTCGAACCAGCGACGAGATGAAACGCTCGCGCTGGTGCAGGAAGCGCAGGCATTCCCGTAGGACGATACCTTTGAGGCAGATGAGATAGTGGCGAAGGCCGAACGGACCGGACGCCGCCGGCGCGGCGGCGACCTTTTCCGGCATTGCGGAAGCGCTCATGTCGAGATCTCCGCGATGCCGGCTGCTTCGCTGCGGCTGAGCCTCGAAAAGGCGTCGCTGATCGAACCGGCGCCACTCGCCTCGACGACGTCGGACACCTTGCCCTTGGCGACAAGGTCGCCCTGACGCAGCACGACGACATGGTCGCCGTCATCGACCTCGTCGATCAGATGGGTGGCCCAAAGCACGCCGATGCCCTCGGTTTCGACCAGCTTGCGGATGGTGGCTAGAATGCCCGCGCGCGATTGGATGTCGAGACCGACCGTCGCCTCGTCGAGCAGCAGCAGGGAAGGGCGGTGGAGCAGCGCCCTGGCGATCTCGATGCGCCGCATTTGGCCGCCCGAAAGGCTGCGAGCCCTGTCATGCTGACGGCCTCGCATGTCGACCGTCTCGATCAGCGCCGCAATGCGCTGCCGAGCCTCGTGCCGTCCGATGCCGTGCAGCGAGGCGTGATAGGAGAGGTTCTGGTACACGCTCAGATCGAGATCGAGCGTGCGTGCCTGGAACACGATGCCGACACGTCTGAGCGCCTCGCCGGAAGCACGGCTGACGTCATGGCCGAAGATGCGGATTGATCCCCGGCGCGTGTCGTAAAGGTGGCTGATCAGCGAGAACAGAGTTGTCTTGCCGGCACCGTTGAGACCGAGGAGCGCGGTGAAGGTCGCCGGCGCGATCGAAAACGACACGTCGTTGAGCGCCCGCTTCGGACCATAGGAATGACTGACACCGGCGACGTCGAGCGCCGCCACCTCATCTTCCGCTTTCCTCGCCCTCGCGTGCTGCATGGATGGTTCTCTTCGGATGCTTATCTAGCGCGCTCGCCGCCTTTGGCCTTGGCGGCAGGCCCAGTCTTCCAGCTGCTTCATTGGGGCGATATGACCACGCCCCAGGGCTGCTGGCCGACGGTGACCGACTGAACCGGCTCGTCGGTCGCCGTGTCGATGAAGGTGATGTCGTTGGAATTGCCGTTCGTGGTGATCAGTGTTTTCTGATCGGGGGTGAAGTCCAGATGCCAGACGCGCTGGCCGACGAGGATGTACTTTTCCACCTCGTAGCTTTCCGTGTTGATCACCGCGACATGGTTCGCCGGCCCGAGCGCGACATAGGCCTTCCTGCCGTCGGCGCTGATGGCGATGCCTACCGGCTGAATGGTTTCGGCCCTTAATCCCGGAATCGCGAACTTGATCTTCTTTACCACCGCGCGCTTGGCGTTATCGATGACGCTGACGGTGCCGCCGACCTCGGCGCTGACCCAGACCTGCGATCCGTCGGGCTTGAACGCAGCGAAGCGCGGGCGTGTGTCGACCAGCACGTTGTCGGTTACGTCATGGCTCTCGGTGTCGATGAAATGCGCCATGCTGGTGGTCTCCGAGGTGTTGACCATGGTCTTGCCGTCTGGGCTGACGGCCATGCCTTCCGGTTCGACGCCAACCGGAATCTCGGTCTTGACTTCCTTGCTGTCGACATCGATCGCGGTGACCAGATTGTCGTTTTCGTTGGCGACGTAGAGCGTCTTGCCGTCGGGCGAAAGCACGAACAATTCGGGATCGTCGCCGGAGGGCAGCGTGCCGACGACCTCAAGCGTCGCGGTGTCGATGATCTGGATCGTATTGTCGTCGCTGGCGCACAAATAGATGAACTTGCCGTCGTGCGATATGGTGATGCCGCGCGGCCTCTGGCCGACGTCGACGGTCTTGACCACCTGCATGGTCGCCGTGTCGACGACGGTCATCGTATTGTCCTTCTCATTGGAGACATAGGCCGTGTAGGCCGATGCGGGGCCGGCCATGATGCCGGTTGCGACAATGGCGAGTACCCAAGCTCGTCTCTGCACGAATTCCTCCCGATTGGCGCTACTTGAGGACGCATTTCGTTTCTGGTTGATCGATGCCGAGGGTGTCGAGCTCGGAGACCTGGTGGAGATAACCCTCCTGGGGAGATGTCGAAACGACCGATTTGGTATCGCCCAGCAGGATCGGCTGGCGCAGTTGGAGGTTCCATTTGCGGAAGGTCAGCTTCTGTCCCTTGAAGGCGGCGACCGAGAAATCGTCCGAGCGGATGTAATCGCTGATCTTTTTCGGATCGTCGCCATTGGTGCGCGTGGTGGCTTCGCCGACGGCCCGCACGGCCGTCCAGGCCGACATGTCCTTGGACAGCATTCGCCGGCCTGTCGTCTTCAGGAAGCGGCTCTGCATCTGGATGCCGCCCCACTGCTCACTCGCGGGGTGCCATGACGATGCCACGAGACCGGCCGTGCCTGCGACCAGCCGCGACGTCCAGCTGCGGTAGGGCACGTAGGTCCCGAACACCTCGCTTTCATCGGCCACAAGCAGCACGTCATGCTCCGGCAGGTCTTGCGTGAATACCGAAATCTGCTGCTGTATCTGCGTGGCTCCGGTATCGGTGCGGCGCGCCGTGCCGGTGTCCTTGAATTCCTTCTCCGCCACGATCTGGCCGCCGAAGCGGGCCGCCGCGCGGCGCAACGCGTCCGCATAGAGGTGGTCCTCATCATGCGAACCATAGAGCAGCGCCCAGTTCGGCCATTTCTTGACCATGAGGTACTGCGCCAGCGCGTCGGCGAGCATGCTTCGCGTCGGCGCAATGTGGAAGACATTTATGCGGCAGTCCTCTTCGCGCAGGCTGTCGTCGGTGGCGCCGACGTTGAAGATCAACACCCCCTTGTCGCGCGCGATGTCGGCGATCGACAGCAACTGCCTGGCCGAGAGGTCCGCGACCACATAGCGGTCGCCTTTGGCGATCAGGTCGTCGAATGCCTGGACCGCATCGGCTTCCGGCTTTATCTCGGCGACGTCGAGGCTGAATTTCTGCTTGATGAACTTGCCCGTCGTATTGTTGTCGCCGATGGCGACGTTGGCGCCGGCGACCCCTTCGTCACGCGGCGGCATGTCGAGCAGGGAAAGCGTCAGCCGCGGCGCGTAGGCCCGTAAATAGCCGATCTTGATTTCGGTTGTCTGTCCTTGCGACTTGATCGCTCCGGCCGGCTGCGCGGTCGGTTGCTGGGCGAACGCACGCGGAGCTCCAGCGGTCAGGGACAGAAAGCACAAAAGGGCCGCCAAGGTGCCCGGCACCGCGCTTGTCATCGACAGAATTACCCATTCTTGCGCTTGAGCCCGATCGTTGCCGGACCGGCGCAAAGTCAAGGTGCCCCGAGGCGAGCTTAGTGAACCCGCGGGATTTATCAACCTCGCGAGCAGAGCGTCACGGCTCTGCTTTAGTCCTATTCCCAAGGCGAGGCGGTCGTGACGGCTCGCCGGAGCTGCGCTGAAATTTCCGAATCGATCCTGGGGATCGGCACCGCGTCCACGACGCAGCTGCCTCGATGCGGGTGAGGGAGGGGGACCTTGGTAGAATAGACTTATGAGGTGGATCGTTCGATTATTGCGACCTCACGGCAACCAGGAAATGGAATTTTTTGTTGCAAGGCAGGCCTCAAGCCCGCCGGGACGGGAAATTCTTCGACTGCCTTGGGAGGAATGCCTCATGAAAACGCGAGCCGCAGTTGCCGTTGGTGCGGGAAAGCCGCTTGAGATCATGGAGGTGGACCTCGATGGGCCGCGCGAGGGCGAGGTGCTGATCGAGGTCAAGGCGACCGGCATCTGCCACACCGACGAGTTCACGCTGTCGGGCGC
>SUGL01000029.1 GCA_004963905.1 Mesorhizobium sp. | reverse complement strand
GCGCAGGAAACCGGCGTTTGCAGGCCGGCATCACCTGAATATCAACACGCCTTAGTGCAGCGTCGATTCGTGCTGCTCCGTCACGAAGCCCACGGCGCGCGCGACGATATCCTTGTCGGCAAGGATGCGGCGGTGGCCAAGCCCTTCGGCCCAATGCAGGCGAACATGATCGCCGGCTCCCGCATATCGCCTTGCGTGATCGGCATGGACTTCGCGGTCGTCCGGCGCATGGATGACGAGCGTCGGCACCGGCGCCTCGGCAAGTTGGCGATCGCCGGTGAATTCGCTGAGCGGCCGACCCGACAGATGCTTCACCCGATCCGCCATGGCGACCTGGGAGCGCGGCCCGACATTCATCATCCGGCTGAAGTCGTCGAAGATCGCCGGCAGGGAACTCGGAGCCGCGATCAGCACGAGCTTTTCGGCCGAGAGCGGCGGCACGTCCCTGACCGATGCCGCGACCGCGTTGGCAGCGATCGCACCACCGAAGGAATGGCCGACCACGGCCGCAAATGGGCCGAACCATTCGCCGGCTACTCGCGCCGCATCGACCGCGTTCACCATGTTGAGATGGCGGCCGAGCGAGTGGCCATGCCCGGGCAGGTCGAGCGAGACGACCTTGTAGCCGGCGCCGCGAAACCCTTCGATCAGCGCGCGCATATATTCGGTGCGCGAGCGCCAGCCATGGATGACGAGCACCGTGCCGCGGGAACCCCTGCCCGGCTCCGGCCGGAATTCATGCACCGCAACGCAGTCCGTCTTCGTCTTCAGCCTGTGATGGCGCGCCTCGGCCATGAAGCCGGCAGCGCGCTCGACGGCGCGGCGCTCGCCATCGCTCAAGGATTTGACGTTTGGCGTGCGGCAGAACAATTCGAACGCGGCGCGGCCGCTGAGACGCGGGGCGACACGCTCGGCCGCACCAAAGACGCCCCGGATGACCTTCAACCCAAATGATGCCATAGTGGCGGTCCATCCATTCGTTCAAGCATGAACATAATAGTTCAAACATGAACATTAAGCAAGAGCTGCCCTGGGACAATCCGCGCTTTCGCAACTGGGTTGCGGTGGCGCGCGCCTGCCACGTGCTGGAGCGCACGCTGGCGACGAAGCTGGCGCCACTCGACTTGAAGCCGGCGCAGCTCGACGTGCTCATGAACCTCTACCGCCATCCCGGCATGTCGCAGCACGACCTTGCCCGCAAGCTCCTGGTCGGCCGCTCCAACATCACCATGCTGTTGCCGCAGTTGGAAGCCCGCGGCCTGCTGCGGCGCGAGAGCGACGAGAAGGACAAGCGCGTGCTGCGGCTGAACCTCACCGAGGCCGGCGAGGCCCTGCTGATGCGGGCGCTGAAAGTGCACATGGCGCTGATCGAGAAGGCGATGAGCCAGTCGACGCCGGAACAGTGCGACATGATCGGCGAACAGATGCGCAAGATCGCCGAGGTTTTGAAGGAAGCCTGAACGCCTCTACCACATGGTCTTCTTCGCCCGCTCAGGCCATTCCCGATCGTAGGTCTCGCCGTCGATATTCTTGCGGCTGGTGATCTCTAGGATCTGTCCGGGCGTCGGCAGCGACTTCGGATCGACATGCTTTGCCGGATTCCAGAGCTCCGAGCGCACGATGGCGCGGGCACACTGAAAATAGACGGTGTCGACCGAAATCACGGTGACCGACCGGGCCGGCTTGCCGTCGACGGTAAAGGAGGCGCAAAGCTCCGCGTCGGTGGTGATATGGGCGCGGCCGTTGACGCGCAGCGTGGTGCCGGAGCCCGGCACCAGGAAGAGCAGCCCGACGCGCGGATCGCGAATGATGTTCTTTAGCGAATCGGCGCGGTTGTTGCCGCGCCTGTCGGGCATAATCAGCGTCTTCTCATCGACGAGGCGCACGAAGCCGGCAAGATCGCCACGCGGCGAGCAGTCCAGCCCTTCCGGCCCGCATGTCGCCAGCGCCACGAAGGGTGAGGCCTCGATGAAGGCGGCATATTCGGGAATCACATGGTCGAGTTCCTTGACGATCGAGGCCTCGCCAGGCAGCCCGTAGAGGGATTCGAGCTGTTCGACCGAAGTGATGAGCGACATCTTTTTCGCCTCCTGACCTTTGCCGGCGCTACTCGATATCCATGACGCCTTGACGACAGCCACCCCAAGCTAGCGATCGCGGCTGAGCCCCTTCTCGGCCAGCTCGGCGAGATAGGCGTTCCAGCGCTCGTCCTTCTCATGGCCGAGCGTGTGAAGATAGTTCCAGGTGAAGATGCCGGTGTCGTGGAAATCGTCGAAGGTGATGCGCACCGCGTAATTGCCGACCGGCTCGATCTTGAGGATCGCCACGTTGCGCTTGCCGGGCACGGTCACCCGCTGTTCGGGCGAATGGCCCTGCACCTCGGCAGAGGGCGAGGCAACGCGCAGCAGTTCCGCCGGCAATTCGAACGGCTGATGGCCGGGAAAGGTCACGGTGAGCAGCTTGCGGTCTTTCGAGACCCTCAGTTCCTTCGGCGCCGTCATGTCTGGTCCTGCTTTAGATTCCCCATTCCCTACGCCGCTTCGCTCGATGCGGAAAGCCATAGAAGGCAGCCGACACGCAATGTCGGTCGGGGAATGTTACCAAAGATCAAGACCTTCTATCTTGAATGCGCGGTTGGATCGTATCACATAGCCGTATATAACGACGCCGTTCAGGTTACGGGAAGCGCTTGCAAATGGACATGATCGACCCCTTCGGTCGCACGATCAGCTATCTGCGCGTGTCGGTTACCGACCGCTGCGATTTCCGCTGCACCTATTGCATGGCGGAAGACATGACCTTTCTGCCTAAGAAGGATCTGCTCTCGCTTGAGGAGCTCGACCGGCTCTGCAGCGTATTCATCGATAAGGGCGTGAGGAAGCTCAGGCTGACCGGCGGCGAGCCGCTGGTGCGCAAGAACATCATGCACCTTGTGCGCCAGTTGTCGCGGCACCTGGAAAGCGGCGCGCTGGAGGAGCTGACGCTCACCACCAATGGCTCGCAGCTCTCGCGCTTTGCAGCCGAGCTCGCCGACTGCGGTGTGAAGCGCATCAACGTCTCGCTCGACACGCTGGACGCCGGCAAATTCCGCCAGATCACCCGCTGGGGCAATCTCGGCAAGGTCATGGAAGGCATCGACGCCGCGCAGGCCGCAGGCCTGAAGGTCAAGCTCAACGCCGTGGCGCTGCGCGACTTCAACGACGCCGAAATCCCCGAGATGCTGCGCTGGGCGCATGGCCGCGGCATGGACCTCACCGTCATCGAGACCATGCCGATGGGCGAGATCGATGCCGATCGCACCGACCAGTATCTGCCGCTGTCGCTGTTGCGCGCTTCGCTCGAGCGCCAGTTCACGCTGACCGACATCCCTTACAAGACCGGCGGCCCTGCCCGCTATGTCCATGTCGCCGAGACCGGCGGCATGCTCGGATTCATCACGCCGATGACGCATAATTTCTGCGAAAGCTGCAACCGCGTCCGGCTGACCTGCACCGGCACGCTCTACATGTGCCTCGGCCAGGAAGATGCCGCCGACCTGAGGGCACCGTTGCGCGCATCCGAAAGCAACGAGCTGGTTAGCGAGGCCATAGACGAGGCAATCGGGCGCAAACCGAAGGGCCATGATTTCGTCATCGACCGCCGCACCAGCCGTCCCTCGGTATCGCGCCATATGAGCGTCACCGGCGGCTGATTTTTTCTCCGATTTGGTGCAGGATCATCCTCGGTCACTGACCTTGGGGGCACCATGAAACGTCTTCACCTCGCCCGGGGCGCGCCTTTGGCGATCGCTTTGTCGTCCTTGCTGGCAATCGTCACTACTGCTGCAATCGCGAAGCCATTCACTTACGTCAATGCGCGCTTTGGCACCTCCTGCACCTTTCCCGACGAAATATTCAGCATAACCGAAGCCGAGCCGGAGAATGGCGACGGGCAGCAATGGAGCGCGCCCGACGGCGCCAGCCTGACCTGCTCCGGCATCTACAACATCGACAACGACACGCCGAGGGGCTTCGTCGTCAGCGAAAAGGCCAACACCGGGCCGGGCTACCAGGTCACCTACAGCAAGACCGGCAAGAACTGGGCGGTGCTTTCCGGCATCAAGGGCGACAGGGTCTTCTACGAACGGCGCCTGTTCGGCAAGGACGGCGTCATTCGCAGCGTCTGGATCGAATATCCTTCATCGCTCAAGGCGAAATACGATCCGCTGACAGGCGCCATCGCCGCCAGCCTGCGCGGCCCCTGAGGCATACGCGACGCGCTAAAAATAAACCCACCGCGCCGCCCCCCGCCCGATTTACCGTCTGTCCGTTCCGGCCTAGCCTCCGGACGCGATTTTCGCATCCAGGGGGATTCTCATGCGCAAATTGATCCTTACACTTGCAATGCTTGGCGTTGCTTCAGTGCCGGCCGCCGCCCAGTCGATCGGCGGCACCTACACGGTTTCCGGCACCAATTTCGACGGCTCGTCTTATGACGGTGAGGCCACCATCACACTGACAAGCGAGACGACGTGCACCATCCATTGGGAAACCGGCGGCTCGACCTCGGACGGCATCTACATGCGCAACGACAACGCCTTTTCGGCGGGCTATGTGATGGGCAAGGAAATCGGCCTTGTCGTCTACAAGGTGGAGGATGACGGCTCGCTGCACGGGCTCTGGACCATCGCCGGCAAGGACGGCAACGGCACCGAGACGCTGACGCCCAAGAAATAGGGCGTTGTTTTCCTGCAAGCCGGCCGCGACCGACGCCGTGGCCCATTTCTTTGACGTTGCTGTTTCCCGCTTGGCTGCTAGAGGCTTGAGCCAAGAACAATTGGAAACGCCCTTGCCTCTTTCGCCCAATCTTCGCGGCGCGCTGTTCATGGTGGTGGCCATGATCGGCTTCACGCTCAACGACGCGATCACCAAGTTTTCCTCCGAATCGATGAACATGGCGCAGGTCATGCTCGTGCGCGGCGCTTTCGCCTCGCTCTTTGTCGGTCTGCTTGCCTGGCATCGCGGCGCGCTTGCCGATCCTCGCGCCATGCTGCAGCCGATGGTCGCCGTGCGCGTCGCCGGCGAAGCCGGAGCCACCGTGTCGTTCCTGATCGCCCTTGCGCACCTGCCGATTGCCAATGTCTCCGCTGTCCTGCAGGCGCTGCCGCTGGCCGTGACGATGGGCGCCGCGCTTTTCTTCGGCGAAGGCGTCGGCTGGCGGCGCTGGCTCGCCATTGCCGTCGGCTTTGCCGGCGTGCTGATCATCGTGCGGCCGGGTTTCGAGGGTTTTAGCATCTATTCACTGCTGGCACTGACGAGCGTTGCCTGCTGCGCCGTGCGCGACCTCGCCACCAAGCGCATCCCGCCGGCGATCCCGACCATGCTGGTGTCGACCGCGACGGCGCTCGCCATGACGCTGCTCGGCGCGCTGCTGCTGTCGCCGATGGGCGGCTGGACGCCGATGAGCGGCAAGGCGACCGCGCTGCTGGCGCTTGCGGCGGTGCTGGTGCTCATCGGCTATCAGTTCATCATCATGGCGATGCGTTCAGGCGATATCTCCTTCATAGCGCCGTTCCGCTACACCGCGTTGCTGTGGTCGATCCTGCTCGGCCTCATCATCTTCAGCGACGTCCCCGACCTGCCGATGATCGTCGGCGCAGCGATCATCATCGGCTCCGGGCTCTATGCGCTCTATCGCGAGCGTGTCGTCGGCCGGCGGCAACCTGCCGCCGAAAGCGCTGGACCCGACATGGCGCCGGACGGCATATAGGCCGGATGGACCGAAGCGTCGCGGGCATCATCCTTGCGGGAGGCCAGTCGCGCCGGATGGGCGGCGGCGACAAACCCCTGCTTTCGCTGGGAAAAGCCAGGCTGATCGACCAGGTCGTTTCGCGTCTCGGGCCGCAGGTCGGCACGCTGGCGCTCAATGCCAATGGCGACCCGGCGCGGTTTGCCGGCACGGGCCTGCCAGTGCTCGAAGATACCGTACAGGGTTATGCCGGCCCATTGGCCGGCATCCTCACA
Organism: Mesorhizobium sp.; assembly: GCA_004963905.1. Lineage (GTDB taxonomy): Bacteria > Pseudomonadota > Alphaproteobacteria > Rhizobiales > Rhizobiaceae > Mesorhizobium. The sequence goes on along the minus strand of SUGL01000029.1, from coordinate 67,119 downwards.
GGCCTCGAATGGGCGGCGGAAAACAAGACTTGCCGGGCGCTGGTCAGCGCCGCCGGCGACACGCCGTTCTTCCCCGGCGATCTCGTCGAACGATTGACCGCTGCAGCCCGCGAAGGGCCAGGCGCAATCGCGGTCGCCAGTTCCGACGGCAGATGGCATCCAACTTTCGCGCTTTGGCCGCTTGGCCTGCGAGATGCCCTGCGCCATTTCCTGGTCGACGAGGACAATCGCCGGGTCTCGGCCTTCATGGAGCGGCACGGTTTTGTCGAGGTGGAGTTTCCAATGATCGAGGCCGATGGCCAGCGGGTCGACCCGTTCTTCAACATCAACACGCCGGACGACCTTGCCGAGGCCGAACGTCTGTTGCAAAGCCTCCAGCCATGAGACGCGTGTTCGGCATCACCGGCTGGAAGAATTCCGGCAAGACGACACTGACCGAGAAGCTGGTCGCCGAACTGGTGCGCCGTGGCTGGACCGTCTCGACGGTGAAGCATGCCCATCATGACTTCGACATCGACAAGCCTGATACGGACTCCTTCCGCCACCGCCAGGCCGGCGCCATGGAGGTCGCGATCGTCTCCGGCCGGCGCTGGGCGCTGATGCACGAGCTGCGTGCTGAGGACGAGCCGACGCTGGACGAAATCCTGGCGCGGCTGGCGCCTTGCGACATCGTGCTCGTCGAAGGTTACAAGCGCGAGGCGCACAAGAAGATCGAGGCGAGACGGCTCGAGGCGAAGGACCGGACGCCGCTTTCGGCCAATGATCCGAACATCGTCGGCGTCGCCGCCGACTTTCCGGTCGAAGGCGAAAACCTGCCTGTCTTCGACCTCGACGATACGAAATCGATAGCCGACTTTGTCGAGCGCATGACCGGCCTCGTCGCAAAAGGCAAGTAACGCTGCGGCACACGGTGATTGTCGTTTGCTGTTGATTTGCAGTTGCTTTTTTCTTGGAAAGAGTGGGAGTATCCCGCCCAGCGGGCGGTCAAGAAGCCCCGCCCACAAGAGCCGCACGGGACAGCGGCCATGACAATATGAGAGGATCATCATGCGTATTGCACTGCGTATCGCGCTCGCCGCTTCGGCCGCGCTGCTGACACTTGGCGTTGCCCAGGCTCAGGAAAAGACCCTGAGGATCGGCACCGAAGGCGCGTACCCGCCCTTCAACAACCTGACCTCGGACGGCCAGTTGGTCGGCTTCGACATCGATATCGCCAAGGCTCTCTGCGACGAAATGAAGGTGAAGTGCACCTTCGTCGCGCAGGACTGGGACGGCATCATCCCGGCGCTCCAGGCCGGCAAGTTCGACGCCATCGTCGCCTCGATGTCGATCACGCCCGAGCGCCAGGAGAAGGTCGACTTCACCCACAAATACTACAACACCCCCTCGGCGCTCGCCGTGCCGAAGGATTCGCCGCTCAAGGGCGTGACCAAGGCGGACCTCGCTGGCAAGTCGATCGGCGTCGCCACCACGACCACGCATTTCAACTATGCCTCGAAGACCTACACGGACAGCACGATCAAGGGCTATCCGAGCAGCCCCGAGGAGCAAGCCGATCTTGCCAATGGTCGCCTCGACGCCATCGAGGACGACATCGTTGTGCTGCAGCAGTGGCTGGATTCGCCTGACGGCGCCTGCTGCAAGATCCTCGGCCAGCCCTCGCCGCAGCCGGTCGAGATTTTCGGACCGGGCGCCGGCATTGCCGTGCGCAAGGGCGAGACCGACCTGGTCAACAAGCTGAACTCCGCGATCGATGCCATCCGCAAGAACGGAAAGTACAAGGAAATCAACGACAAGTACTTCAAGTTCGACGTCTACGGCGCCGAGTCCTGATCGTTGCGCAGAGGGCGGTGAGGAAGACCTCACCGCCCTTCCTTCATTCCGGGATCGCCACGGAGACAAGCCCCGCCAATGCCGGCCCAAAGCATTTGGACACTTCTCAGTTGGGGCCCCGATGGCTGGAGTGACGACATCGCCTCCGGCGTGCTGGTTACGATTGCGCTGGCGCTCGCCACGCTCCCGATCGGGCTGGTGATCGGCTTTTTCGTCGCCTTCGCCAAACAGTCCCAGGAACCGTCGCTGCGGCTCGCGGCCAACATCTACACAACGGTCTTTCGCGGCCTGCCCGAACTGGTGACGCTGTTCCTGTTCTTCTTCGGCATGCCCCTGCTGCTGCAATATGTCGTGCGCCTGTTCGAACCCGAGGCGGCGGTCGACGTGAACAGCTTCATTGCCGGCATGATCGTGCTGTCGCTGATCTTCTCGTCCTACGCGAGCGAGGTCTTTCTTTCCGCCTTTCGCGCCATCCCCAAGGGCCAGTATGAGGGCGGCTACGCCATTGGCCTTTCGAAATGGCAGACGATGCGCCTGGTGATTCTGCCGCAACTGCTGCGCATCGCTTTCCCGGGCCTCGAGAATTGCTGGCTCAGCCTGCTCAAGGACACCTCGCTGGTGTCGGTCGTCAATCTCGCCGAAACCTTGCGCAATGCCGGCGTCGCGGCCCGCGTCACCAAGCATTCCTTCCTGTTCTACAGCGTCGCAGCGCTGGTCTTCCTTGTGCTCGCCATCCTGTCGTCGATCGCGACCGGCTATATTCTACGTTCGCTCGGGCGGAGGGAGGCGCGATGAGCGTCAGCCAGGCTATCGCCGTCGATAGACCGCCGCCACAGGCGCGCGGCTGGCCGCGCGCCCGCATCGTCGGCTACGCGCTGGTCGGCGTGTGGATCCTCTTCGGCTTCGGCATCGTGGCCTATCTCGTCCACGCCTGGAATGCGGAGTTCTTCGCCAGATACGCGCCGGCCTATCTGCAGGGGCTGGGAACCACCCTGTCGCTGGTGACCATTTCGATGGTGACCGGCGCGATCCTGTCGCTGCCCGTCGCCTACGGACGCATGTCGAAGAACAAGATCTTGTCCGGTCTCGCCTATTGCTACGTCTATTTCTTTCGCGGCACGCCGCTGCTGGTGCAAACCTATCTGGTCTACTATGGCGTCGGCTCGTTCCGGCCTGAGCTCGAAACGGTCGGGCTGTGGTGGTTCTTCCGCGAAGCCTTCTACTGCGGCGTCTTTGCTTTCTCGCTCAACACCGCCGCCTACCAGGCCGAAATCCTGCGCGGGGCCATCGAAAGCGTGCCCAGGGGCCAGTGGGAAGGCGCCGCATCGCTCGGCCTGCATAGGCTGCAGACGCTGCGCAAGGTCATCATGCCGCAGGCGATCATCGTGGCGTTGCGGCCTTACGGCAACGAACTCATCCTGATGATCAAGGCTTCGGCCATCGTCGCCATCATCACCGTCTACGACCTGATGGGCAATGCCAAGCTCGCCTACGCAAAATCCTTCGACATCCAGGCCTATATCTGGGTGGCGATCGTCTATCTGGTGTTGGTCGAGATCCTGCGCCACGGCGTCGAATGGATCGAGCGCCGGATCACCATTCACCTCAAGCGATAAAGCGCATGAGCCATCCAGGAAATGTGCGTAGCGGTTTTGCGTCCGGAAATAAGCTGAACCGCTCTGGCCCACCTGCACCAGTCGATGCGGCTCTGCGTGCCTTGACGAATTTTTCGCATGGCCTAGACCTTCCGCCACTGAATCTCTGTTGGAAGGCAGGCTTATGGCATCGGTTGCATTTCTCGGTCTTGGCGTCATGGGCTATCCGATGGCCGGGCACCTCAGGAACAAAGGCGGCCACGACGTCACCGTCTATAATCGCACCACGGCAAAAGCCGAGCAGTGGGTCGCCCAGCATGGCGGCGAGCTGGCGCTGACGCCGGCCGAAGCGGCCGCGGGCAAGGACTTCGTCTTCTCCTGCGTTGGCAATGACGACGATCTGCGCTCGGTGACGACCGGCGCCAAGGGCGCCTTTGCCGCGATGAAGAAGGGCTCCGTCTTCATCGACAACACCACTGCCTCGGCCGAAGTGGCGCGTGAACTCGCCGAAGCCGCTGAAAAGGCCGGCTTTTCCTTCCTCGACGCGCCGGTGTCGGGCGGTCAGGCCGGCGCCGAGAACGGCGTGCTGACGGTGATGGTCGGCGGCGAGCAGTCGGCCTTCGACAAGGCAAAACCGGTCATCGACGCCTTTGCCCGCATGGTCGGGCTGATGGGACCGGCGGGCGCCGGCCAGCTCACCAAGATGATCAACCAGATCGCCATTGCCGGCCTTGTCCAGGGGCTGGCCGAAGGCATCCATTTCGGCAAGAGGGCCGGTCTCGATATCGAGAAGGTCATCGAGGTGATCTCCAAGGGCGCTGCCGGCTCCTGGCAGATGGAAAACCGTCACAAGACGATGAACGCCGGGAAATATGATTTCGGCTTTGCCGTCGACTGGATGCGCAAGGATCTCGGCATCTGCCTGGCCGAGGCCAACCGCAACGGCGCCAAGCTGCCGGTGACGGCGCTGATCGACCAGTTCTACAAGGACGTTCAGGACATGGGCGGCCGGCGCTGGGACACGTCCTCGCTGCTGGCTCGTCTGGAAAAATAGGCGACGATGGCCCTGCCCGATCCGAGCTGGAGTGCCGACGACATCGTCGCCCATTTGCGCTCGATCGGCACGAAGGAAAACCTGGCCGGCATGGCGCGGTTCGGCATCAACACCGCGACCGCACTTGGCATCGGCAATTCCGACCTGCGGCCGCTGGCGCGCAAGCTGAAGAAGAACCACGAACGGTCGCTGCTTCTCTGGAACACCGGCATCCGCGAGGCGCGGCTGATGGCCGCCTTCACCGGCGAGCCGAAGAAGCTCGACATCGGCCAGTGCCGGCGCTGGGCCGCCGACTTCGACAGCTGGGAGATCGTCGACACTGTCGCCGACCTGTTTGCCGAAACACCGTTCTGGCGCGAGCTGATCGAGGAATTCGCCCAGGATGAACGCGAGTTCGTCCGTCGCACCGCCTTTGCCATGCTGGCCTGGGGCACGGTGCATCTGAAGAAGGAGCCGGACGCGACCTTCCTTGCCTTTCTGCCGCTGATCGAGAAGCATGCGGGCGACCCGCGCAATTTCGTTCGCAAGGCGGTCAACTGGGCGCTGCGGCAGATCGGCAAACGGTCGATGGCGCTGCATGCCCCTGCCCTTGCGTTGGCCGACAAACTGGCGGCATCGTCCGACAAGACGACGCGCTGGATCGGCAAGGACGCTGTCAAGGAACTGACGGATGCCAAACAGCTCGAACGGCTCGCAGCCCGAAAAACTTGACCTCGCCTCCATCCGCTTCATCGAGGTGACGCGGGAAACGCGCGGCCGTTTCGAAGAGCTGTTCGAGCAGCCTGGCGCGCCGAAATACTGCTGGTGCATGGCCTGGCGCCACTCCACACGCGAGCACGTTGAAAACGACGAGAAGAAGCGCATGATGATGGCGCTGATCGATGCCGGTACGCCAGTCGGTATCGTCGCCGAACTCGACGGCAAGGTGGTCGGCTGGTGCTCGGTTGCGCCGCGCGAAACCTATCGAAAACTGTCAAAGCAGCAGGATGACAGCGAGACAGGCGTCTGGTCGATCGTCTGCTTCTATGTCCCAAGGGTTTTGCGCGGCAGCGGCTTGGCTTCATCCTTGCTTGACGCAGCCATCGAGCACGCCTTCGCCAAAGGCGCGCGCGTGGTCGAGGCCTATCCTGTCGACGAGGCTGCCCCGAGCTATCGCTTCATGGGATTTCGCGAAATGTTCGCAGCCCGCGGCTTCAAAGAGGTTGGCACTGCAGGCACTCGCCGGCATGTGATGCGGCTGGAACGTTGAGCGGTCACGACGCTTTTACTCGATTCCGAAAGCGGATTGACGAAGGATGGGCACGACCATGAGCAAGCGTTTCAAATCGATCGCGATGCTGGCGGCCGTGCTCACGCTCGCCGCCACAGGCGCCGACGCCGCGGCCGACGTCGCGCATATCTTCTGGAAGGATCTGCGCCCGGCGACGCAGGCAGTCGCCGCGGACGCCAATTTGCCGATGATTGCGGCGAAACTGCCTGATCACGGCGAGACGCTGTCGCTCAATTTGCAGGACAAGACCATTCAATTGGCCGGCTACGCATTGCCGGTCGATCGCGAGGGCGACCTTGTCTATCAGTTCCTGCTGGTGCCTTGGACCGGCGCCTGCAGCCACATGCCCACGCCGCCGCCGAACCAGATCGTGCTGGTGACGCCGGCGCATCCCTACAAGATGGCGGAAGCCTACCAGCCGGTCTCCGTGACCGGCGTGCTGAAGCCCGGTTTGGAGAAGAGCCAGCTCTTCATCCTGGATGGCGTCCTGATCGTCCAGTCCGGCTACACGGTGCGCAAGGCCGAAGTGACCGGCGTCGAGAACGTGCCGGACGCCGTCACGCTGCCGGTCAACTCGCCGTGGAATTTCCTCAACAAAAAGAAGAACTAAAGCATGTCTCCCGAAAGTGGGAACCGGTTTCGGGAGACATGCGCAAAATCAAAAACCTAAAGCGCACGGAGCGAATCTGAAAGATCGCGACGCGCTTTAGATTCTATCGTTTCAGGCAGCGCTTACGCCGCGTTCGCACCCGATTCCTTGTCCAGGATCATGTAGTCGAGCGGGATTTCCGTCGTGTATTTGATCTGCTCCATGGCGAAGGACGACGACACGTCGCGGATCTCGATCTTGGCGATCAGCCGCTTGTAGAAGGCGTCGTAGGCGGCAATGTCAGGCACTACGACCCGCAGCAGATAATCGACGTCGCCGCTCATGCGGTAGAACTCGACCACTTCCGGGAATTCCTGGATCACCTCGGAGAAGCGCCGCAGCCACTCATGGCTGTGCGAATTGGTGCGAATCGACACGAAGACGGTGACGCGCACATTGACCTTCTCGTGATCGAGAATGGCCACGCGCCGCTTGATGACGCCCTCTTCCTCGAGCTTCTGGATGCGCCGCCAGCAAGGTGTGGTCGACAGGCCGACTTTCTTGGCGACATCGGCGACCGCAAGTGTCGCGTCCTCCTGCAGGAGGCGGAGAATTTTTCGGTCAAGGCGGTCCATCGGGAGAACTCCAGGGGAATAGTTTCGCTATAATCCCTTTTATCTGGGCCTTTCACAAGAAAGAAATTCTGCCAATGGCGGCAAAAGCGAGTGATATCTTGCCGAATGCCTAACCGATGCGATAGCGGATTTCCGACCGCAGGAAAGGCAGCAAATCCATTTCAAACCAGGGATTCTTCTTCAGCCAGCCGGTGTTCCGCCAGGATGGATGCGGCAACGGCAGCACCCTCGGGCCGGCCGCCGCATACCAGATGGCACGCCAGTTTTTGACCGTTTCCGTCAGCGACGACCCACGCGCCATGCTCATGTGCCAGGACTGCGCGTAGCCGCCGATCGTCAGCACCAGATCGATTTGCGGCATCAACGCCATGAGCGGCGCGCGCCAGGCCGGCGCGCATTCGCGGCGCGGCGGAAGATCCGCGCCCTTGGCGTCCTGCCCCGGAAAGCAAAAACCCATCGGCACGATGGCGAATTTTCTCGTGTCGTAGAATTCTTCGCTGCTGACGCCGAGCCAACTTCTGAGGCGATCCCCGGAAGCATCGGTGAACGGCATGCCTGAGATGTGAACCTTGGTGCCCGGCGCCTGGCTGGCGAGCAGGATGCGTGCGCTGGACGACGGCCTGAGCACTGGCCGCGGCTCATGCGGCAAGGGTCGGCCGCGCGGATGCTCGACGCAGATACGGCAGGCCCGCACCTTGGCGGTGAAGCATTCCAGCTCTTCGCTCATATCGGCCAGTTCGTCCAAACCCGGTCTCAGGCAGCGGCGCTTGGCCGGCTGGCGAGCGCCGCGTGCCAGCGCAGCACGTTCGTGCACTCCTCGGGCACCTTGATGCGCGCCGGCTTCATGAAATCGATGGCGATCAGCCCCGTGATGTCGGCCACCGAGTAGGCGTCGCCAGCGGCGAACTCCCTGTCGGCCAGCTCGCGGTCGAGGAGGTGCAGGAACTCGACGGCCTTGGGTTTGTTGGCCTCGCCCCATTCCGGGATCTGCGGCACCTCCCACTCCTTCATCGCCGGGTGGATGTGCCGGAAGGCGGCGGCCACGCAGCTCATGAGGTTGAGCTCCATGCGCCTTTGCCACATCTCGACCATGGCCTTGCCGAGCGCGCCTTTGCCGAACAGAGCGGGCTCTGGATGCAACTCCTCGAAATAGCGGCAGATGGCTATCGATTCGGTGATGATGGTGCCGTCATCGAGTTCCAGCACCGGCAGCCGCCTCAGCGGATTGCGCGACGCCACCGGCTGCTCGCGATGCTCCAGCGCGCCCATGTCGACGGGCACCAGCGGAACCGTCAGTCCCTTTTCCGCCAGGAAAACCCGAACCCGCCTGGGGTTCGGCGCGCGACCGCCATCGAACAGCTTCATCCCATTCTCCGATCTTTCACCCGATCATAGGGCGCGCTTCAATGCATGTCGCCCAAAAGTGCGCAGCGGTTTGGGAGAACGACATGCATCGAACAGAGAGCATCCTCAGAAACGAACAAGCTCGCGCAGCGCATCGCCGAGCGAAGCCAACGTGCCGTGCCTCCTCTCGGCCGGCTGATCATGATGGCTTTCGCGCCAGTCCTGCGGCTCCTCGAAGGAGCCGGCCCAGATGCCGGCCTTGGCGGCTCGCGCAACAGTCTCCTCGGTTTGGAAGTCGCCGAAGGCGACGGCCCATCCAGCCTGCACTTGAGCACGGTTGAGGTCTGTGTCGCCTGCCTTGCAGTCGCCGAGCAGCCTGCCGTAGCGGTCGCGCTGCCAGCCGCTGCAGGAAACCGGCCTGTTGGCGATCAGCCGTACCAGCGACTGCCGCGCAAGCTTGCCGCAGGGATAGTCTGAGCCGTCCTTGCGGCACGACTGGGTGTACTCCGGAGCGTCGATGCCGCGCATGCGGATGCGCTCGGTACCGAGCGTGATCGAATCGCCGTCATTGACGATCGCCATGCCCTGTTCCTTGCGCGTTTCGAAGCGGTCGAGCCGTGCCGCCACCAGGATGAAGAGGCCGAGCAGAAGCGCGGTCAGCGCGTAATCCAGCAGCCTGCGCCAGAGGGTTCGCGGCCGGGCTGGCGCATATCGCCGGCGCGGTCTTCGCGACCAGGAACGGCTCATATGGCAAACAGTCTCTTAATCATTCGAACGTAGCTTAACGAACTGAAAATCGCTGCGCGCAGAAATTGAACTTGGCATGCCTTTGCTACGCTCGGACACAGCGGACAAATTCATTGTGGACCGCAGGAAACCGCATCGCAACAGCGATGTGGCGCGCGCGGTGCGCAGGACGCGTGATCGTCTCTCGCAGCAGGCCGGCAGCCTCGACTTCGACCGCGAGCTGCTGAAGCTGCATGCGCGCGCCATGGCGGTCAGCGCGATCGCCATACCGCTGCTCGTGCTCACCGTCGCGGCAATCGGCCGCTTTTCCGGCCTGGGCAACCAGGTCGCCATCTGGGCGCTTTTCACCCTTCTCTGCTACACCATCGTCGCTTTCATGGCGCGGCGCGTCGAGCGCACGGAGGCGGCCGAGCTCGACCCGGTACGGACGCGCCGCGATTTCCTGATCGGCCATGCGCTATGCGGCCTCGGCTGGGCCTGGTTCGCGTGGCTCGGCTGCGACACATGCCAGGTCGACCAGTTCCATGTCGTCAAGGCCATGGTGCTTCTGGTCGCCATGGCGACGACCGCGGTCATGGCATCGTCGCTGGGCGGCGCCCTGCTCGCGACCTTCGCCGTTCCGGTCGCGGTCTATGCCTATGCCGTCGCACGTGTCTGGACGCCGATCGAAGGGATCATGGCGGCGCTTCTGGTCGCCGCCCTGCCCTTTTTCGGCTACGTCGCGCGCCATCTCAACCAGGCTTCGTGGATGGTGCTCTCCTTCCGTTCCGAAAAGGACGCGCTGATCGCCGAGGTCGAGACGGCGAAGTCGATGTCCGACGAGGCCAGGCGGCGCGCCGAGGACGCCAATCTGGCGAAGTCGCGCTTTCTCGCTTCGATGAGCCATGAGCTGAGGACGCCCCTCAACGCCATCCTCGGCTTCTCTGAAGTGATGGCCAATGAAGTGCTCGGGCCGATGAACAACCCGACCTATCGCGATTACGCGCGCGACGTGCATGATTCCGGGCAGCATCTGCTCGACCTGATCAACGAGATCCTCGACCTGTCGCGCATCGAGGCCGGCCGCTACCAGCTCAACGAGGAGCCGGTGGTGCTGGTGACGATCGTCGAGGACTGCTGCCACATGATGGAGCTCAGGGCCCGCAACAAGGACATCCGCATCATCCAGGAGTTCGAGACCACCCTGCCGCGCCTGTTCGGCGACGAGCGGGCCATCCGGCAGATCGCGCTCAACCTGTTGTCCAATGCCATCAAGTTCACCCCGTCGGGTGGCGAAGTCCGCGTCCGTGTCGGCTGGACGGCGGGCGGCGGCCAGTACATCTCGGTCAAGGACAACGGTCCCGGCATACCGGAAGAGGAAATCCCCGTGGTGCTTTCAGCCTTCGGCCAGGGCACGATCGCCATCAAGAGCGCCGAGCAGGGAACCGGTCTCGGCCTGCCGATCGTGCAGGGCCTGCTCGATATGCATGACGGCGAGTTCGAGCTTCACTCCAAGCTGCGCGAAGGCACCGAGGCCATCGCCATCTTCCCGCTGAGCCGGGTGATGGAGGAGTTGCCGGCGCTGCCGACCAAGGCCGTCGCCGCGCGGCGGCGCTAGAGCATGTCTCCCGAAAGTGGGAACCGGTTTCGGGACAAAGACATGCGCAAAATCAAAAACCTAAAGCGCATGGAGCGAATCTGAAAGATCGCGACACGCTTTAGGCCGACACCGGTCCGGTTGGCGCGCCTGTCCTCTCTGGTCCGCACCGCCTTCCTGCCGACCTTGCATTCCGCCTTGCGTATTGCCAGCGGTATGTATGCCTAACCGGGGCCGCCGCGGCCGCAAGGACGCGATCCGCTCCGATGGAATTGCCGTGCTATCCTTACATCGGCCCGGGCATCATCTTGGTCGGTTTCTCCAGCATCGGAAACTCGGCCTTGTTGCATTTCACCTTCGGGTTCGTCGGGCTGAACATGCCGTTCGGGTTGTCGCTGAACAGCCAGGCGTGAAGATCGTAGTGCACGAACTCCTTCGGGATCAGCGGATAATGCCCCTCCATCGGCCCCATGAATTTCTGGCCAAAGAGCGTGGGCGCTTCCTTGACGTCCGGCGTCAGCGGCACCAGCCACTCCACGCCGACCAGCTTCAAGCCTTCCTTGGTCGGCTCGTAGATCAGCACGTTGGGCTTCATCGGGTCGAGCTTCTTGCCGACGCTCGGGACGTTGACGAAATGGATGCCCATGGCGCCCTTCGGATAGTCCATCGTGCCCGGTATCTTTTCGCCGCTGTAGTAGACGCAGCCTTCCGTCGACAGATAGAGGTCGCGGATGGCGGCCTGGTAGTCTTCGTATTTGGCCAACGATTTCTTCAAGGCTTCCAGGTCGGCCTTGTTGGCGTCTTCGGCCCGGGCCGTCGAGGCTCCAAGCCATGCCCCCAAGAGGCCAGTCAAAACGACGACGCCGCAGCGCCCTAAGCGAGCCGTTCCTGTCATGTATTCCTCCCAGACTCTCGAGCCATGCCAAGGGCTGCGGAATGGTATTTGTGGATCATGGATGCCTCCTTCGTTCAGGTAGCCCGGAGCGATCCCGCATGGATAGCGAGCACTGCGCCAAGGCGTGTCGGTGCCGACTTCGGCCGTCGCGGTTCGATATTGGGAAGCCGCGTTACGCGATGATTTCAGATGGACGAAACCTGATTACATCTGAAATCGAAGTGCGTTGAGACAGCGGGCCAAATCCCCCCGTCGACCACACCCGCTTTCTGGATGCGTGTGCTTTAGAGCCGCTCACACCTTTCCTGGAATTGCTCTAGATGCGAACCGCTGCCGCCATGCCGGAACTGGTGAGCGCCGCCGCCTTGACGAGGCCGGCGGCAAGCCCAGCCCCTACCCCTTCTTCGTGACTGATACCGAGATCGAGCAAGGGCCGCAGACCGAGTCTTTCGGCGACCTTGGCATGACCGGGCTCCGGCGACAGGCTGGCGAGCAGGCAATGGTCGATCGCTGAGGAATTGACCCTGTGCAGGACTGCGGCGGCAGCCGTCGCGACGAAGCCGTCGAGCAGCACCGGGATCTTCTGCATGCGTGCGGCGAGAATGGCGCCGCACACCGCCGCGAACTCGCGGCCGCCGACCCGTCGCAATGCCTCGAGCGGATCGCCGAGACCGGTGCCGTGAAAAGCCAGCGCCCGGTCGACCACTTCGGCCTTGCGCGCCATCATTGCCCTATCTGCGCCCGATCCCGGCCCGACCCAGCCGGCGCCCTTGCCGCCGAACAGCGCCGCGCATAACGACGCCGCAATGGTCGAATTGCCGACACCGAGATCGCCCAGGCATAGAAGGTCGGCGCCGCCGGCGACCGCTTCCATGCCGAAGGCCATGGTGGCGGCGCAGCCGCGCTCGTCGAGCGCCGCTTCCTCTGTGATGTCTCCTGTCGGAATATCCAGCGCCAGGTCGAAGACCTTCAGGCCGAGATCGTTGGCGATGCAGATCTGGTTGATCGCCGCGCCTCCGGCGGCGCAAAGCTCGACGGCATTGGCGGTCGCCGAAACCGGCCGCGGCGAGATCGCGTGCCGGACAGCGCCGTGGTTGCCGGCGAAGATCGCCACGAGCGGCCGGTTCACGGCTGGCGGCGCGCGCCCGCTCCAGGCTGCGAGCCAGGCCGCGATGTCCTCGATCCGGCCAAGCGAGGCCTTCGGCTTGTCGGCCTTGGCCAACAGCGTGCGGATGCGGGTTTCGGCGGCGGTGTCCGCCGGCGTCAGCGTCGCGAGCAGAGTGCGGAAGTCATCGAAAGGCTTTGCGGTCATGTCGGATGCGGTTCTTGCTGGAGAAGGCAGCGGCATAGCCGCGTTCGCGGCCCGGCACAACCACTGGCAATGCCGCGAAAGCGCTGGCTGACGGCGCATTGCGGAGGGCTTGCATTGGCTTTGCGGTTGCACCATGTGGAGTGAAGCCAAGAGAACAGCATGACCGCCATCGAGTCTCCCTGCATACTCGTCTGCTCGATCGACATGAAAACCGGCTTCTGTTTCGGTTGCGGCCGCACGCGCGATGAAATCGCCGGCTGGATCGCGATGACGCCTGAGGATCGGCGGGCGGTTATGGCCGACCTCCCGGGCAGACTCGAGACGGTCGAGCGTCGGCCACGCCGCGAGACGCGACGCGCCCGCATGGCGCGCGAGCGCGGCATGCCGTGAGAAAGGGCCGGCCATGAATCGCCTGTTCTGGATCGTCATGCTGGTGATCGGCGCAGGCCTGATCCTGCTGATGATGAACGATTCCGCCGGCAGCACCTTCGGCATCGCGAACCGCGATTTCAGCCGGCTGATCTGGGTGGGTGTCCTGGTGGCGGTGATCGGCGCCAGTCTCGTCCGCTCGGGCCGGCCGCTCGGTGACATGGCGCGCAATCTCGGCGTCTGGGCGGCAATCGTGCTGGCGCTGATCGCCGGCTACCAGTACCGCTACGAGCTGCAGGACGTTGTCAGCCGCGTGACGGCCGGCCTCGTTCCGGGAAGTCCGCTGGCGCTCGGCGTGGACAATGGCCGCGCCACCGTGACGCTCGACAAGGCCGACAACGGCCATTTCGAAGCGCGAATCCTGGTCAACGGCGCGCCGGTGCGGACGGTCGTCGATACCGGCGCGACCAGCACGGTGCTCACGGCCGCGGACGCCCAGGCGGCCGGCTTCAACCCGGCGGCGCTCAGCTACACCGTGGACGTTTCGACCGCCAACGGCATGGCGCGCGCCGCCACCGTCAGGACGGACGAGGTGGCGATCGGCGGCATCGTGCGCAAGGATATGCCGGTCATGGTCGCGGCGCCCGGCATGCTCGAGCAAAGCCTGCTCGGCATGAATTTCATCAGTTCGCTGTCGGGCTTCGACGTGCGCGGCGACCGCATGATCCTGCGGGACTGAAGCAATTCCAGGAAAAGTGTGCAGCGGTTTTCCGTCCGGAATTGCGTAAAAACAAGCTGCTCGACAAAAGCCTCAGGCGGCCTCCGCGTCGGCCGTCGCGAAATCGATGGCCGCGAATGCGGTCTTGAGAACTTCCGGCCCCGCACCTGGCTTGGTGGCATCGGTGGACAAAATCTGCCTGTAGCGGCGGGTGCCCGGAAGGCCGTGGAACAGCCCGACCATATGGCGCGTGACATGACCGAGCCGCCCGCCCTTCTCGATGTGACGCGCGGCATAGGCCGCCATGGCGTCGACCAGCGCCGCATAGTCGAAGGCGGTCGGCGGCTCGCCGTAAAATGCGGTGTCGATCCCGGCGAGAACGCTCGGCGTATGATAGGCCGCGCGGCCGAGCATGGCGCCATCAACATGGCCGAGATGCTCCGAAACCTCGTCGAGCGATTGAATGCCGCCATTGATGCCGATGAATTCGTTCGGCTTTCTCGCTTTCAGCCGATAGACGCGCGGATAGTCGAGCGGCGGGACGTCGCGATTCTCCTTGGGGCTAAGCCCCTCCAGCCACGCCTTGCGGGCATGCACCCAGAGCGCATCGGCGCCGGCCGCCAACACGCCGTCGGCCAGCGCGTCGAGCGCGGTTTCGGGATCCTGGTCGTCGACACCGATGCGGCATTTGACGGTGACGGGGATCTTTACGGCCACCTTCATCGCCGCGACGCATTCCGCCACAAGCACCGGCGTCTTCATCAGGCAGGCGCCGAACGTGCCCGACTGGACGCGGTCGGACGGGCAGCCGACATTGAGATTGATTTCGTCATAGCCGAACGCCTCGCCGATCACGGCGGCTTCGGCGAGCCTTTGCGGATCGGAACCGCCAAGCTGCAGCGCAACCGGATGCTCGACATCGTCGAATCCAAGCAAACGCTCCCGCGCGCCATGGATGACGGCGTCCGCGACCACCATTTCGGTGTAAAGCAGCGCGCGACGCGTCAACTGACGGTGGAAGAACCGGCAATGCCGATCCGTCCAATCCATCATAGGTGCCACGGCAAGCGTCGTCCGCATAAGCCTGTTCTATCTTTCCGCCGGTCCCGCGGTAAGTCCACGCGGCACGATTTAGGTGTATTCTCTTTTATTTTCAAATATTTCTGACGGCAGGGACAAAAGTCCCCCGTCGAAAGGGACCATTTCCCCACGTCACAAATTTCCAAAAAAATCAACAGTCCGATTTAACTTTCCACAAATGAGAGTAAACTTTTGATGCTCGTGTTGTGAGCCGGAGGCGTACAGGCAGTCAATGCCTGTTGAAGAGGGGCGGGGTTGAGTATGCCCTCACTGTCGATCCTTGGTGCCCGCCGTTGGCGGGTTGCCGACGCGTATAGGACGCATCCGCCCAGAAATGCCTGACGGGGCACGGAGCGGAGAGTAGCGGTGGCTCCCTCAACACCCTCTACCCCCTAAAACCAACTCTCTAATCAAATTTGGTTTTTACGGAAATGCGTGGCGTTGACGCAAGTCAACGGAGTGGCGTTTCTAACGGATGGGGTTCGTATGTCGACATTAGTTGTCGCGGACCCGCGTGGGGTTTATCTCGCGGGGTTGGGGTGGGTGTTGCGTGAGGCCGGACACGATGTTGTCGCCAAGTGCCAACGCGTCGTTGATGTTGTCCCTCATGTCGAGCGCCATCGGCCCGATATCGCCATTGTTGGTCTGGATATTGCGGACCCGGAATCGGCCAGCCTTTCCGCCAGATTGAGAGCCACGCACAGCGGCCTCGGCATCATCTTCATCCTGCAGCCCAATGGCGCTCTCGACGTTGAGGGAATACGGGCGCTCGACGTCGACGGACTCCTGCTCGACGGAATCAGCAATCGCTTTCTTCTCGATTGCGTCAATGCGGTGGCCAGCGGCAAGAAATGGATCGATAACAAAATCGTCCAGCATCTCCTGATGCCACGGACGCAACCCCAGGCGACCTCCAGACTTACGGGACGCGAAACCGAAATCGCAAACCTCGTCTCGCGCGGCCTGCGCAACAAGACCATTGCCCAGCAGTTGCATGTGTCCGAAGGCACGGTGAAGATGCACCTGCATCATGTCTACACCAAGCTCAACCTCAGCAGCCGCGCGGAACTGGCCTGGGCGGCGCACCGCAAGGGCACCCGCCAGACGGTGACCGATTTCATCTGATTGTCCCTTCTTGGGCTCACCGGCTCATCGAGCCACCGTTGGGGCCCCTGCCCGGCGATCCTCCCGGACCACTAAATTTAACGCCGGGCTTTGGGCAAGCCGACAATATCGAACGATATACACCGTTCGATCAGATAGGCCATTCATCGAAATACTATCCGACCGGGAATGGACGCGCCCACTTCGCCGGCAGAACAATAGCAATAGAGAACAATAGAGGGTCAAGGCCGCATTCAGTGCGCGATCTTCCTTGCCTGGAGGACCGCAGGAGCACCTCAAGGGGGAATTTCAGCGGCCGTTCAAGTGATTGGGGGAGCACGGCAATGACGATCAGCTTCATTCTCAACGACGAGGCCGTCATCGCTACCATAGGACCGCAAACCGGCGACAGCGGCGACGGCCCTATCGGCACCGATGTGGCGTACTCCACTCTGCCGGCTTGGTTCCTGACCGATCTCGAGACGACTCTCGGACTGAACTCCGCATTCCCGACCAGCATCGGCGTCGAGACCGCCGAACGGCAGGTTCTCCAGCGACGGCGGGCGCCTTCCCCGCCACACCACAAGTTTCCTTATTCGCGGCACCTTTGACAGGAGCAGACAATGGCACTGACCATCAATGTTTTCGGAAGCACGAAAATCGACGAAACGACTGGCTTGCAGGATGGTGACATCGCGCTAGCCGACGTGCCGTCGAATGTCTCGACCGCGTTCAGCAATGCGGGAGCCGACCTCGCGAACGCGATTCAAGTCGCAGGCGGAGGGGGCGATGATCTGTCCGTCACGCCTGACTCTGGTTTTGCCGTCAATGGCCTCGGCTTCGTCGATCCGAGCGGCGGTGCGCTCGATGGGGACGCCAGCGGACTTTTCACCCTCGAGGGCAGGCAGATCTTCCTCTATGCCGACCCCAACAACGACAACGTCGTCCTCGGCCGGGAGGGTACCATCGTCGGAGGAGTCGACGTGGCGGATCCGAGCGGCGCCATCGTATTTGCGGTCTACGTCGAAGAGACCACGACCAATTCCCTAATCACCGGCGGCAAGTTCTGGACCGCGCTCTTCGAGCCGCTGAAGCACACGGACAACAACGATCCCGATTTCACTGTCGATCTCGACAATAAGCTCAAGGTCGCGGCGACCCAGTCAACGACCTTCTCCTTCGACAATGCGCCATCGGGCGCTAACGAGTTCATGATGTTCGGCAACAACCCCGCGGGCGTCAGCACCTCGGGCATCGTGGTAACCGGGCGTGCCCCCGACCCGAACACCGAGGACAATGACCATACTGGCGACACGGTCAGCAGCAGCCAGGCCGGACCCCACGCGACTGTTGGAGTGAACGGCCAGCATGTCGGGCCGGGCAATGGCCTAAGTTTCACTTTCGTCGACAATCCGGCCGAAGATTTCACGGTAGCCCCACAACAAGATCCGCACCCGCCCCAAGGTCTCGACTCAACGGAGGCCGACCACGAAAGCAACATCCAGTTTAGCGGCTATACCTCAGGCGTCACCGCGGCCTCGTTCACGGTCGCCCAGGTCAACCCGACCGGTAACACAGTCACAGTCAAGATTACCGCCTTCAAGGACTCGGACGGCGTGGCCGAAACAGGGACAGGTTTTGTCGAGGGATTTGCTGATGACGTTACGGTCAACATCACAGAGGTCAAGATCAATGGCGTTGTGGTCGCTGCAAACCTCAGCGGCGATACGGCGGTCATCTCGGGTGTCAAGAACGGGGATGTTGTCTCCTACACCACCACCAGCGCCCACACTCGTGTGCTGATCGAAAACGTCCAACCGACGAAGGGGCCGGGTTCGAACATCACCCTCGACATCGGCGGATTCACGATCTTGAGCAGCACGGGCGCGAGCGAGTTTGCCGGCACGCAACTCCAGTTCGACGATGACGGGCCGTCGATCACCGCGGTTGCGAGCACGGCATCGGTGCGCCACGACGAGACCGCCGGGGTGCAGTCCGACACCGACGTCGACGGCACGGCGTTCGCCTTCGGTTCGACGACGATCGCGTCGCTGTTTACCAACGTGCCGTCGCCTGGCGACGATCCGGATGTGGCAGGTACCGGCGCAATCGGCTTCGCCCGCAGCACCGCTTCGCTGCTGACCGTGACGGGCAGCGCCGGGGCCGATGGGCCGGCGGCGCAGGAACTCAGCTATGCGTTAGGCGTCACCGACGGCACCGACTCGGGGGTCGAGACCACCGCGGGTACTAAAATCTTCATGTACAACGGCACCGGCAGCGCCGCAGGCCTGATTCTCGGCAGGGTCGGCACCGAGAACGCGGGAGGTGACACCGCCGATCCCGCCGGCACGGTGGCCTTCGCGCTGGCGACGAACGCGACCACAGGCGAGGTCTTCCTCGCCCAGTATCTGTCGTTGAAGCATCCGACCGGCGGCGCCTCGTACGATGAGACGATCACGCTGGCGTCGGGCGCAGTGCAGATGAGCGTCACCCGCACCGACGGCGACGGCGACACCGCCACAGACTCCGGCAACGACATCGGCCTGCTCGTCAAGTTCGACGATGACGGGCCGACCGTCACGGTCGACAACATCGCGAACGGGACCTACGCCGCAGGCGGGAGCAGCACTTGGTCCGACGCTCCTGGCGCGGACGGGTTCAAGTCGCTGAACGTGACCTTCAACAACTACACAATCGACGCCCACTCAACTGTGACCGTCGACACCTCGCTCGGGACGCTGACGACAACCGATGCGAACGGGAACTATGTCTTCAACGGGACGATCACCGACGACTTCACTAACGACGGCATCGTCAACCCTCAGCCGGTGGCGTTCACGCTGACATTCGATGCGGTCGATCCGGGGTCCGGCACCTACGACATCCAGCTGACAACCCCGCCCGGGACGATAACGACGATCTCGACCGCGAACGGAAGCCTCGGTGCTGGGGGGCCGGATCCGGTGCAGACGCTGACGATCGGAAACCGAGCAATCGTGTTCTCCGCCGTCAAGGCCACTGCGGCGACAGGGCCTATCGAAGCCAATCTCGACAAGACCGAAGCCCAAATCCAGACCAACCCCCTGCCGTCCTATATCGACCCGGCCGCGATGAATGTCAGCACCTCGGGCATTGGGGTGGCCAACAACAACTTCGAGGGTAACGCCCTTGGCGGCGTCGACGGCCAGACGACAAAGGGAGGTGACTATGACGAAAGCTTCGTCGTTGACCCGACGGCTTTCCTGGTCAGCAGCATGAAGGTCTTCATCGACAATTCGGTCGGCGGCTACGACCCCTCGACCGAGGGGATCTTCTACAGGACCTACACCCGCAACGCCGACAACTCGATCACCGTGGGCGCGATTACCAAGGTGGAGAGCGCGGATCTGCACCAAGAAGCCGGCGGGCAAGTGAGCTTCGTCATCCCCTCCATCGACCAAAAGAACGACTTGGACGCGGTCCAGCTCTTCATGGGTTCGGGCACCGTGAAGATCCCGGTGATCGAGTTCAATATTTCCAACACGTTCAACCCGGAGGCGCTCGACATGAACTTCACGGCAACCATCGCCGATGGCGATAATGATACCAAGAGCGACCCGTTCGCGATCCACGTCGCGATTGCTTAACGCGCATGCGCAGCGGCCGGGCCGAAAGCCCGGCCGCTTTTTTGGGGTAGGTAAATGGACGTAGTGCCCGAAACCTTTGTCGACGCGTTTGGCGAGATTTCGCTCAAGCACGGCATGATCCGTATCGAGCTGGTGTCGCTGTCGGGCTCCGAGCCGCGCGTGACGCAGCGGCTGGTTACCAGCCTGCAGGCCTTCTCTCAAATGCTGCAGGCGCAGAACGGCATGCGCGAACAGCTCGAGAAGGCGGGCGTGATCCGCTCGCCACAGCCGTCGCCGGGAGCCGAGCCGGGCTCCCAGCCCACGTCTCCCCCGCCGGTCGGAGAGGAAACGGAAGGGGCTGGAGCGACGGTGGTGCGGCTGATGCCGCAGCCGGTACCGGCTGCGGCGGCAACACCCGCGGCAACAGCGCTGCGGCTGCCGAAATCGCCAAATTTCAGCGACGAGCAATAGCCGAAATGCGTCAGTGCCTCATGCCGAACAGAGCCCCTCTCCGTCCTAAATCGCGCAACGGAAGCGGGAGCATGCCGAGGCCCGTTAGCGTCAAGGCGCCCGCCCACGCGCCGACCAGCCGGCAAGCCGCGGAGCGAGAGCCATGAACGATCTCTATGGCGAGCTGAATCGCTGGTTGTCCGATGCGCTCGCCACTCTCGTCGCAGCCGGGCACTGGCTGGTCGCCGAGTGGCTCCGCAGGCCGTCCCCCCCGATTCAGTTCCTGCTGTGTACGGTGTTCGTATGGCTCGTCCTGACCTGGATGACCCGAACGCGCTCCTCCACCCTCCGCGCCGTCAAGGCTGACACTGCGAGTTATCTGAGCGGCAACGCAGGAGGATCTCCAGTCGAAACAGCACTGCAGTGCCTTGTCGCCATCGGGCGGCACTACGGCATCGATCTTTCCCCCGAGCGCATCAAGCACGACTTTGCGCTGAGGCCCGACGACGACATCAACCGGCTGCTGCCGAAGATCGCCCGCAGCAGCGGCATGCGCAGCCGTAAATTGAAGGTCGGCTGGAAAGATCTCCAACGCCTAGGCGACGCCTATCCGGTGATGGCCCGGCTGACAAACGGCAACAGCGTCATCCTGCTCGGGTTCAACGAGAACAAGGTCGGGGTCCTCGACCCCCTCGCCGACCGCCTCGCGGTACTTCCCCTCGACCAGGCGACGTTCTGCAGGAAGTGGACCGGCGAGCTCCTGCTGCTGCGCCGCTCATTCGCGTTGACCGATGAAAGCCGGCCCTTCGGCTTCGCCTGGTTCCTCCCGGAAGTCGTCCGCAACGGCGCGATGTTCCGCGACATCGCGGTGGCCGCGGTCGCTCTGCAGGTGCTTGCGCTTGCCCTGCCGATCTTCATCCAGATCACGGTCGACAAGGTGCTCGTGCACCAGGCCTATACGACGCTCGCTGTGCTCGCCATCGGGGTCAGTGCCGCGGTCCTGTTCGACGCGATTTTCAACTATCTGCGGCGCATCCTGCTGGTCTACGCCTCGGCGCGGATCGATGTGCGCACCTCGATCCGCACCTTCGCGCGTCTGCTGTCGTTGCCGATCGATTTCTTCGAGCGCGCCTCGGCCGGCGTCATCACCAAGCACATGCAGCAGGTCGAGAAGATCCGGGAGTTTCTGACCGGCCGCCTCTTCCTGACGTTGCTCGACGCCACCTCGCTGCTGGTGATCGTGCCGCTGCTGTTCCTCTACAGCGGCCGCCTCGCCACAATGGTGCTCGGCTTTTCCGCCGTCACCGCTTGTGTAATCGGCGGGCTGATCCCGCTATACCGCCGCAAGTTGCGCGCCCTTTACGATGCCGAAGGGCAGCGTCAGGCCTATCTCGTCGAGACCATCCACGGCATGGAAACGGTCAAGGGGTTGGCGACCGAGCCCTTGCGCCAGCGCGACTGGGACGCGCTCTGCGCCCAGGCCGCCGAGTCGCGGTTCGACGTCGGGCGGATTTCGACCTCGGCGCAGGCGGTGATCGGGCTCCTCGAAAAGCTGCTGACGGTTGCGGTCGTCGGCTTTGGCGCCCTGCTGGTCTTCGACAAGCAGATAACGGTGGGCGCGCTGATCGCGTTCAACATGCTGTCGGGCCGGGTCACCACGCCGCTCTCGCAGATCGTCGGTCTGGTGCAAGGCTACCAGGAGGCCGGGCTCTCGGTGCGAATGCTCGGCAACATCATGAACCGCAGTCCGGAGCGGCCGCCGAATGTGCGCGGCCTGCGCCCGCCGATCGCGGGCACGGTCGAGTTCGAGCATGTGATCTTCCGCTACAGCGAAAGCGCTCCGCCGGCCCTGAACGACGTGTCGTTGACCATCCCGGCCGGTTCGGTTTTC
The DNA here is from genome assembly GCA_004963905.1 of Mesorhizobium sp. GTDB lineage: Bacteria > Pseudomonadota > Alphaproteobacteria > Rhizobiales > Rhizobiaceae > Mesorhizobium. The sequence continues at coordinate 45,052 of SUGL01000029.1, read as the reverse complement.
GGCATCGTCGGGCGCAGCGGCTCGGGCAAGTCGACATTAACGCGGCTGATGCGCGGCACGTACCCGATCCAGCACGGCTCGGTGCGGATCGACGGTCATGAAATTCGCGAGCTCGACCTCCCGCATCTGCGCAGCAACGTCGGCGTCGTGATGCAGCAGTGCTTTCTGTTCCGCGGCACCGTGCGCGAGAACATCGGGGCGACCAGGCCAGATGCGACCCTGGAGGAGATCGTCCACGCCGCGACGATGGCGGGCGCCGACGAGTTCGTCAAGCTTCTGCCGCAGGGCTACGACACCTTGCTCGAGGAGGGCGGCACCAACCTGTCGGGCGGCCAACAGCAGCGCCTGTCGATCGCCCGTGCTTTGCTGCGCCAACCGCGCATCCTCATTCTGGACGAGGCGACCTCCGCGCTTGATCCCGAGAGCGAGGCGATCGTCCAGGCAAACCTTGCCCGCATTGCCGAAGGGCGAACCGTGGTCATGGTTTCGCACCGTCTGTCCTCGCTCGTCGCAGCGGACGCCATTGTCGTGCTCGATCGCGGCCGGATCGTCGATCACGGGAAACATGGCGAACTTCTGTCCCGCTGCATGACTTACCGACAGCTATGGAACCAGCAGAACAGGCATCTTGCCCGATGAGCACGCTCCTTCCAGCGGTGAGAGACTTTCAAAGCGATGCCCGCAAGATCGACGAGCGGCGTCCGCCCTGGGTCGTGGGGGCCACGCTGTACGTACTTGTCGCAGTCATCATGGTCGCAGGCATTTGGGCGTCGGTGGCCAAGGTCGACCAGATCGTGGTCGCACCGGGCAAGCTGGTGACGACGGCCTCGACGATTGTGGTGCAGCCGCTCGAGATCTCGACCGTGCGCAGCATCGACGCCAAGGTGGGCGACATCGTGCGGAAAGGCGACGCGTTGGCGACCCTCGACGCGACTTTCAGTGAAGCCGATGCCGATCAATTGCGGGGAAAGGTCGCGAGCCTCGCCGCGCAGATCGGGCGGCTCGAGTCCGAGCTCGGCGACCGGCCGTACAAGCCCCAAAACCTGGATGACGAAACGCGCCTGCAGTCGACGATATGGATCCGGAGGATCGAGGAGAACAAGGCAAAGCTGGCTGCTTACGATCGGCAGATCCGTAATGTTCAAGCCCAGATGGCGACCAAGAGCGCCGATCGCGAGGCATTGGAGGTTCGCCTTGGCGTGGCAAAGGATCTCGAGACGATGCGGGAAGTTCTGGTGAAGAAGGAGGTCGGCTCGAAGATCGACTATCTCTCTGCCAAAGGCCAGCGGCTGCAGGTCGAGCAGGAATTTCTGCTTGCAGGCAATAACATGGCCGAACTCGAGGAGAGTGTGGAGCGCTTGAAGGCCGAGGAAGCGGCTTACCTCGCAGAGTTCCGCCAGAAGACCGCTGAGGACTTGGTCCAAGCGCGCCGCGATCACGATGCCGCGGCCAGAGAACTCGACAAGGCGGTCCGGCGGAAGGCTGTCACGGTACTAACCGCACCCGCCGACGCGATCGTGCTCGACGTGGCGCAGCGCTCTGTTGGCTCGGTCTTGAAAGAAGCAGAGCCGCTCTATACCCTCGTTCCTCTGGGTTCTCCATTGGAGGCAGAAGTCTCTGTCGAGGGGCTCGATGTCGGCCATGTCGAGCCCGGCAGTGAAGTTCGCCTGAAACTCGAAGCGTGGCCCTTCCAGAAGCACGGTACCCTGTCCGGTAAGGTTCGAACCGTCTCGGACGACACCTTCACGCCGGATCCGAAGATTGGTGGGCAGCAACGGCCTTACTACAAGGCACGGGTGGAGTTGACCGCGACCAACCTGCGTGATGTGCCGAGCAGTTTTCGGTTGATCCCCGGCATGGCGGTATCCGCGGAGATCAAGGTGGGTAACCGCACGATCTTGTCATATTTCCTCTATCCGCTCCTGCGTGGTCTCGACGAAAGCATCCGCGAACCCTAGTCACGAAGCTAACGCGAACCGACGTCCGCCGGAGCGAGCGGTCGCTGACAACGTGTTCACAGCACACGCACTTAGCGCCTCGTTCTTGACGCTGTTGACGTCCGGCTGACAGGCCGGCACTTCAACTCGCCATTGCTCCTGCTCAGGGACGCAGAGTTCTCTTGCACGGATCCGTCCTATGAAAATGGGTCTGGCCCGAGTTCCCTTTGCTCAAACAGGGAAGGTGCTGCCCGCGGGCTGCAGGCACTGCTCGACAGCCGGGACGGTGATGAACCTGCAGGTGACGGCCGAATCGGGCGTGATCGCGAGCGGCCAGCCGCTTCTCGATATCGTCCCGAACGAGCCCAATTTGGTCATCGATTCGCGCATCAAGCCGGCGGATATCGACGGGGTGCATCCGGCCATGCCCGCCCGCGTGGTGCTGACGGCCTATCCGAGCAGACATCATCCATGGCCTGCTCACCTCGGTGTCGGCCGACCGGCTGACCGACGAGAAAACCGGCGAGCCCTATTTCCTCGCCAAGGTCGAGGTCGACGCGGCCGATCTCGGACAGCTGCGTGATATCCGCCTGTCCCCCGGCATGCCGGCGGAAGTCATGTTCCTGACCGGAGAACACACCTTGCTCGACTATATGCTGGCCCCGGTCGAGGCCTCTCTCACGCGCACTTTCAGGGAAAATTGAAACAACGGGTGGCAAAGAACGCAAGATCACGCGGCGTTGGCCTTAGGCCAACGCCTCGCACACAGCGTGTCCAGCAGCCAGGAACTGCCGGAGAATCGAGCCAGCTAGCGCCTCAGGGCGTAGACATTGTCCATGGACGCGCCACCCAGGGGCAACGCCATGTCATCGTCGAGAAGCCGGGTGATGCGGGCAAAGCCGACAAAGGCCTTTCTCGCTTCCTCGGCCGACATAGTGCCCGCCATCGCCGCCGAGCAGCAATTCAGGGCGCATTGATAAACGGGGCCGCGTCTTCCCGTTGGCCACTTCCGCAGGAACACCATCGCTTCGGAGACGCTGTCGACTTCCTCCATAGGGTATCCCTGCCCACGCGCGATTCGCACTGGGGTAAAGAAATGCAAGCGATCCATCGTTATCCTCCCGGTCGACCGCAAGACGGCCGAACCCGCATAAACGCACGTCCGCCGGTTTGGTTCCAAACAAATTTGGTTGCCATCCGAAAAAGTTCGGAATCGGGCGGTTGGCGCCCGGTCATAGCCACAAGCTCGAGCCGACTCAGCCATCATAAGCCTTGGTCGGCGATAATGGTGATTCTCATTGAATGTCTTTAAGGCGAAAGCCGGCAAATGGGTTGCTTGTCGGTTCCCCTGCGTCAGGCTTAACCTCGACGGTTAACGCGTGAGGGCGCGTTTTTGCAAAAGGGGAACACTTGCAATGACCATACAAGGCGCATCGCCCGGCCTCTACAATGAAGATCTGGCCCCGGCAACGGTGAGGAACTGGGGGCCGTTTTCCATCTTCAACGTCTGGACGTCCGACGTCCACAGCCTCTGGGGCTATTATCTCGCCGCAAGCCTGTTCCTGTTCTGCGGCGGCTTCGTCAACTTCATCATCGCCATCGGCATCGGTTCGCTGATCATCTACGCGCTGATGAACCTGGTCGGCTATGCCGGCGTGAAGACCGGCGTGCCCTACCCCGTGCTCGCCCGCGCCTCCTTCGGCATTTGGGGCGCCAACATCCCGGCGCTGGTGCGGGCCGTCGTCGCCTGCTTCTGGTACGGCGCGCAGACGGCCGCCGCGTCAGGCGCGATCGTCGCGCTGCTGACCCGGTTGCAATGGTTCGACGAGTTCAACAAGAGCTCGCATCTGCTTGGCCATTCCACCCTGGAGGTGATCTGCTTTGTCATCATCTGGGCGCTGCAGCTCCTGATCATCCAGAAGGGCATGGAAACGGTGCGCCGCTTCCAGGACTGGGCCGGCCCCGCTGTGTGGGTGATGATGCTGATCCTGGCGATCTATCTCTGCGTGAAGTCGGGCACCTTCGCCTTCACCAGCGACATCCCGATGGACGTGCTGCTCGACAAGACCAAGGATGCCGGCGTGCCCGGCGAGCCGGGTTCGTGGACGGCGCTGTTCGCGGTGGCGGCGATCTGGGTGACCTATTTCTCGGCGCTCTACCTCAACTTCTGCGACTTCGCCCGCTACGCGCCGGACAACGCGGCGCTGCGCAAGGGCAACATCTGGGGCCTGCCGGTCAACCTGATCCTGTTCTCCCTGGTCGCCGGCGTCACCACGATCGCCGCCTACGACGTCTATCACGAGGTGCTGCTCCATCCCGACCAGATCTCGGCCAAGTTCGACAGCTGGTTCCTGGCGGCTCTGGCGGCGCTGACCTTCGCGGTTGCGACGCTCGGCATCAACGTGGTGGCGAACTTCGTCTCGCCGGCCTTCGACTTCTCCAACGTCTTCCCGCGCCAGATCGACTTCAAGAAGGGCGGCTATATCGCCGCGTTGATTGCACTCGTGCTCTACCCCTTCGCGCCGTGGGAAGGCAGCGCGGCCTCCTTCGTCAACATCATCGGCGCGACGATGGGGCCGATCTTCGGCGTGATGATGGTCGACTACTATCTGATCCGTAAGGCCGAGGTCGACGTCAACGCGCTCTACCGGGAAGACGGCGAGTTCCGCTTCCAGGGCGGCTGGCACGTCAACGCCTTCATCGCCGCCGGCATCGGTGCGATCTTCTCCTCGATCCTGCCCAACTTCACCAACTGGCTGCCGTCCTGGTGGGGCGTCTATGGCTGGTTCTTCGGCGTGGCGATCGCTGGCGCCGTCTACTACGTGCTGCGCACCATGGCGCTGGGCGCTGGGGCGAAGACGGCGAAGGAGTGAAAATGAGGCAGTAGGCAGTAGGGACTAGGGAATAGCTTGCCTACTGCCTACTGCCTACTGCCTACTGCCTACTGCCCACCATCTCGGCCAGCCTGCGCACCGTATTCCAATTGCGCGAGGTGCCGACGCCCATGCGCTTGTGATTGGAGGCTGAAAGCAGCCGCGAGCTTGGTCTTTCGCGGGAAAAGGCCACCCAGATATCGCCGTCGACCAAAAGCACCTTCTCGTCCTTGGCTGCGTAGGCCTGGAGCGCTTCAACCGCATCCGCCGGAGCAGACTTGCGCATCACCCGCACCGCGACCTGGTCGCCTGCATCGGCGGATTCGCCCGGGAATGGATTGCCTGCTGCGAGTTTCAGCCAAGCTTCGGCGCCGCGCACGATGATATCGACATGGCGGCCGAAGGTTTCCTCGAAAGCGCTCTCCAGCCGTTGTTCGAGAACGGAAATCTTGGTCGTGCGTGCCTCGAAGACCAGATTGCCGGTCGCCACCAGCGTGCGGACATTTTTCAGCCCGAGGCTTTCGGCCATCGCCTTGAGGTCCGACATGACGACGCGCCGTCCCCCGCCGAGGATGATGCTGTAGAGCAGCGCGACATAAGTCTGCATGGCCAATCCGCCGGCCGACCGTTCACACTAGGCGGCTCTGCTCCATCGCCGCTTCGATGAAGCTCGCGAACAGCGGGTGCGGTTCGAGCGGCCGGCTCTTCAGTTCCGGATGGTACTGCACGCCGATGAACCAGGGATGGTCGGGATATTCGACCGTCTCCGGCAGCACGCCGTCGGGCGACATGCCGGCAAAGACCAGGCCGCAATCCTCGAGCCGCTGCTTGTAGTCGATATTGACCTCATAGCGGTGCCGGTGGCGCTCGGAGATCTGCGTGTCGCCATAGATTTCGGCGATCTTCGACCCCTTGGCGAGATCGGCCTGGTAGGCGCCAAGCCGCATCGTGCCGCCAAGATCGCCGGTGGCCCTGCGCTTTTCCAGCATGTTGCCCTTCAGCCATTCGGTCATCAGACCGACGACCGGCTCCTCGGTCGGACCGAACTCGGTCGAAGAGGCATGCTCGACGCCGGCCAGCGATCGCGCCGCCTCGATGCAGGCCATCTGCATGCCGAAGCAGATGCCGAAATAAGGCACCTTGCGCTCGCGCGCGAATTTCGCCGCCAGGATCTTGCCCTCCGAGCCACGCTCGCCAAAGCCGCCGGGAACGAGGATGCCGTGCACCTTTTCCAGCCACGGCGTCGGATCTTCTTTCTCGAATATCTCGCTTTCGATCCAATCGAGCTTGACCTTGACGCGGTTGGCGAGCCCGCCATGCGAAAGCGCCTCGATCAGCGATTTGTAGGCGTCCTTCAGCCCGGTGTACTTGCCGACGATGGCGATCGTCACCTCGCCTTCCGGGTTGTGGATGCGGTTGGACAACGCCTGCCAAGGCTCCATGCGCGGCTTCGGCGCCGGGTCGATGCCGAAAGCGGCGAGCACTTCGGAATCAAGGCCTTCCTTGTGGTAGGCCATCGGCACGTCATAGATGTGCGGCACGTCGAGCGCCTGGATGACGGCGCTTTCGCGCACGTTGCAGAACAGTGAAAGCTTGCGCCGCTCTTCCTTGGGGATCGGCCGGTCGGCGCGCACCAGCAGGATGTCGGGAGCTATGCCGATGCCGCGCAGTTCCTTGACCGAATGCTGCGTCGGCTTGGTCTTCAGCTCGCCCGCCGTCGGGATGTAGGGCATCAGCGTCAGATGCACATAGACCGCGTTGTTGCGCGGCAGGTCGTTGCCGAGCTGGCGGATAGCTTCCAGAAACGGCATCGCCTCGATATCGCCAACCGTGCCGCCGATCTCGCACAGGACAAAATCGTAGTCGTCATTGCCGTCGAGGACGAAATGCTTGATCTCGTCGGTGACGTGCGGGATCACCTGCACGGTGGCGCCGAGATAATCGCCGCGCCGCTCGCGCTCGATGATGTTCTTGTAGATGCGGCCGGTGGTGATGTTGTCCTGCTGATTCGCCGAACGACCGGTGAAGCGCTCGTAGTGACCGAGATCGAGATCGGTCTCGGCGCCGTCGTCAGTGACGAACACTTCGCCGTGCTGGTACGGCGACATCGTTCCGGGGTCGACATTGAGGTAGGGATCGAGCTTTTTGATCCGCGCGCGATAGCCTCGCGCCTGCAGGAGAGCCCCAAGAGCTGCTGCAGCGATGCCTTTTCCGAGTGAGGAAACCACGCCGCCTGTGATGAATACATATCGCGCCATGGGAGTCATCGCTTAACGCGGCCTGATTGATTCCGCCAGAGAAAAAACCGCCGCGAGGGCTTTTTCTCAAAATGGCGCCGGTGCCCGCGATGAGGCTTTGCAAAGCATGTCGCCCAAAAGTGCCAAGCGGCTTTGGGAGAACGACATGCGTCAAAACGAGAACTCAAAAACGAAAGGGCCGGCGGTGCCGGCCCTTTCGGCGTGATGGAGATATGCGTCAGATGATCACGACTGGATCGTTAGAGATAACGACCTTGTCGTTAGATAATAACGACTTTGGTGCCGATCTTCACGCGGCTGTAGAGGTCCATGACGTGCTCGTTGATCATGCGGAAGCAGCCATTGGAGGCGCTGGTTCCGATCGACTGCGGCGCAATGGTGCCGTGGATGCGCAGATGCGTGTCCTTCTTGCCGTCATAGAGGTAGATGGCGCGCGCGCCGAGCGGGTTTTCGCCGCCGCCGGGCATGCCGTCCTTGTACTGGCCGTAGTGCTTCGGCTCGCGCTTCTGCATGTCCAGCGTCGGGATCCAGCGCGGCCATTCCTGCTTGTCGCCGACGGCCACCGTGCCCTTGAACTGCAGACCTTCGCGGCCGACCGCGATGGCATAGCGGCGTGCGGTGGAAAAGGACTCCACGAGATAGAGGCGGCGCGCGTTGGTGTCGATCACGATCGTGCCCGGCTCATAGCCGGTGAAGGTGACGTCCTGAGGCACGAATTCCGGCTTCACCTTGAACGGCCGCTTGGCGTCCTTCTTGGCGAGCGCCGAATCGAGCGCGCGGGTCTCCGGCAGATAGCTGATCGAGGACACCGACTGGCCGCCGAACAGCCCGGCGAACAGCCCGCCGCTGCTCGTCTGCCTCTGGCCGGGCTGCTCGCTGCGCAGCTCACCATTGTTGCCGGTGGCCGTGATGTTCATCGCCTCGGACGGGATCGGTTCGTCGGTCTGGATCGGCGCGATCGGAGCCAAGGCTTCGAGCGGCGCGATGATCTTGGTGGTCTTCTTCATTGGCTTGGCGTCGGCCACTTCCGCCGACGTGCCCTTCTTGGATAGCCATTCCTGACGAGCCGCGTCCGCCTTGGCCTTGGCCGCCTCGCGCATCGCCATCTTGCGGGCCTCGAGCGCCTTGGCCTTGGCCGCTTCCTTGTCAGCCGCGATCTTGGCTTCTAGCTTGCTGATCTGGGCGAGGTCCTCGGAGGTTGGATTTTTCTTCTTCTTGAGGAGCTTCAGCTGCGATGCGTCGCTCTTGGCGGCGACGGGGATGGCGCCGGTCTTCTCGACCGACGGCGAAGCGGCCAGGTTTGCCGGTGAGGCGAAGGCCGCGGAACCCATGCCGAGGACGGCACAGAATCCCAAAATAATGAAGCTGCGAAGCTGCATGGCGAAGATCCGATCGTTCAATGCTTGTTGCCCACGGCGTCGCCCGGCGCCCCCCAAGGACGCCGAAAAGTGCCGCGCGCAATCTATAATCGATTAGCCGCGGACCTCTCAAGCTGAGCGAAGCGCTACGCTTGGTTGAATCTTCGTGATCAAGCAGCATTTGCCGCGACTGTGTTCAAAGAACAACAGATCGCGGCAGCAATGCTTGCCCGGCTACTGGTTCGGAACCTGCGGGGTGACCGGCAAGGTAACGCCGTTCGCGGCCGGCGGCGTGGTCGGATTCGCGGGTGCCGGCGTGGCGGGAGCAGGGGCCGGAGCCGTCGTGGTGCCGCCATTCGAAAGCGGAGTCGTGGTCGTCGTGCCGCCCGACGGAGCCGCGGGCGCGGCAGCGCCGGCCGGTGCTGCGGGCTGCGAGCCGCCCACCGGACCGTTCGCGCCCGGCAGTTGGTTGAGCACACCCGACGCCGGGGCGCGATCGAGAATGTCCATCGGCTTCTCGCCGTAGCGGGCGATGATGGACAGGGCGAGCGAGGTCACGAAGAAAGCCGCGGCCAGGATCGCCGTTGCGCGGGTAAGCGCATTGGCGGCGCCCCGCGCCGTCATGAAACCGGAACCGCCGCCAATGCCGAGACCGCCGCCTTCGGAGCGCTGCAGCAGCACCACGCCGACGAGCGCGAGCACGACCATGAGGTGGATGACGATCAGTACGGTTTCCATAATTTATCCTGGCGAGGCCTTGCGCGGCCGCGCATACGACCGATGATTTGGAGGCGGCTCCTTACAATGCTTTGGTGGCATTTCCAAGCCCGTGGCCGGCAATATGGGGAGCAATGCGGCCATTGCAAAGATTTCAGCCTGCCTCTGCCGCGTAAGCCGGCCTCTGCGGCTACGCCATGTTCATGTAGGCTTCCGCGATGGCGAGGAAGTCGGCCGCCTTCAGGCTCGCGCCTCCGACCAGCGCGCCGTCGACATTCTCGACGCCGAGCAGCTCCACCGCATTGGACGGCTTGACCGAGCCGCCATAAAGAATGCGCATTCTGGCTGCGGCATCGCCGAGCAGCGCGGTGAGCTTGCCCCTAATATGCGCATGCGACTCGGCAACATCGGCGGCGGTCGGCGTCAGGCCGGTGCCGATGGCCCAGACTGGCTCATAGGCAATGACGGTGTTTGCGGCGGTGGCGCTTGCCGGCACGGAACCATCGAGCTGACGCGACAAGACATCGAGCGTCGCTCCGGCCTCGCGTTCGGCGCGCGTCTCGCCGATGCAGATGATGGCCACCAGCCCTGCCCGCCAGGCGGCCGATGCCTTGGCGTTGACGATCGCATCGTCGTCGCCGCATTGCTCGCGGCGCTCGGAATGGCCGACGATGACATGGCTTGCGCCGGCATCCTTCAGCATCTCGGCCGAAATCTGGCCGGTGTAGGCGCCGCTCTCCTTGGGGTGGCAATCCTCGCCACCGGCGCGAACCGGCGTGCGGGAAAGGATCTCGGCGGCTTGGTGAAGCAAGGTCGCCGGCACGCAGACCAGTGCTTCCGTCTCCGCATCGAGCCCGCTCATGAAGCCATTGCCGATCATCCTCAACTCGTTGAGCGAGGCGCTGGTGCCGTTCATTTTCCAGTTGCCGGCGACGAGCGGACGGATTCCAGGGGTCATGGGGTCGGGTTCTCCAGGCGACATAAGGCTGCGCCCTCACTACCAAAATCAAGCCACAAAGCAATCGACAGTGGGCCGGAAGGACGCTATTGCGCTTGTTTCAGACTCGGCGCATGCGAAAATGCGCAAAAATCGGAAGTAAGTATGCTTGGTTTATTGAGAAGCGCGGCGAGCACCTGGGTCGCGAAGGCGTTGCTGTCCTTGCTGGTGGTGAGCTTTGCCGTCTGGGGTATTTCCGGGCGCCTGTCGGGAACTTTGGCTGGGCACCATTCGGTGATCACCGCCGGCGGCACGGAGGTGTCGATCAACGAGTACCGCCTCGCCTATGATCGCCAGATCAACCTGCTCTCTCAGCAATATGGCCAGCGCATCACGCACGAGCAGGCGAAGCTGCTGGGCATCGACAACCAGGTGCTCGCGCAGCTCGTTTCGGGCGCCGTCCTCGACGAGCAGGCCCGCAAGCTGGGGCTCGGTCTTTCCAAGGACCGGCTGGCCGAGCTGACACGCGACGATCCGGCCTTCAGAGGCCCGAGCGGGCAGTTCGACCGCAGGACCTTCGAATATCTGCTGCGCCAGGTGGGCATGCGGCCGGAGGACTATCTCAAGAACCGCTCGCAGGTAGCGGTGCGCCAGCAGATCGTCGAGGCGATCTCCGACGGCCTCAAGGCGCCGCAGACCTTCCTGAAGGCGGTTGCGCTGTATCGCGGCGAGGACCGCACGATCGACTATGTCGTCCTGCCGAAGACGCTCGTGCAGCCGATCGAGGCGCCATCCGACAGCGCGCTTAAGACCTATTTCGAAGCCAACAAGAAGAACTATGCCGCGCCGGAATACCGCAAGTTCTCCTATGTCCGGCTCGAACCGCAGGACATCATGGACCCGACGGCGGTGACCGACAGCCAAGTCGCCGACGACTACAACAAGAACAAGGCGCGCTACACGACGCCCGAAATGCGCACCATCGAACAGCTGGTGTTCAAGACGCCGGACGCGGCCAAGGCGGCATATGATTCACTGAAGGCCGGCGCCACCTTCGACAAGATCGTCACCGCCGAGGGCAAGACCCAGGCCGACACCCTGCTCGGCACGCTGTCCAAGGACAAGATCGCCGACAAGGCGGTCGCCGACGCGGCCTTCTCGCTCAACGCCAACGAGGTTAGCCCGGTGGTCCAGGGCGCTTTCGGCCCGGTTCTGCTGCGCGTTACCGAGATCAAGCCCCAGGTGGTGAAGCCGCTTTCGGAAGCGTCCGACCAGATCCGCAAGGACCTGGCGCTGGGCGAGGCTAGCCGCATTCTGCTCGACGTGCACGACAGTTACGAGGACACCCGCGCCTCGGGCGCCTCGCTGGCTCAGGCCGCCGACAAGCTGAAGCTCAAGGTCGTCACCATCGACGCCATCGACCGCACCGGCCAGCGGCCGGACGGCACGATCGTCAAGGACCTGCCGGAATCGGCGAATCTCATCAAGGCGGTCTTCGAGGCCGAGCCGAATACGGAGAATGAAGGCCTGACCACCGCCGACAACGGCTTCGTGTTCTACGAGGTCCAGTCGGTCACCGCGGCGCGCGACCGCACGCTCGACGAAGTCCGCCAGAAGGTGGCGGCCGACCGGACGGCGGCCGAGACCGACAAGCGGCTCGACGCGAAGGCTAAGGAGCTGGAAAAGCGCCTCAAGGCAGGTGCGACGCTCGACGTCATCGCGGGCGAGCTGAAGCTCGAGAAGCAGACCAAGCGCGGCCTGAAGCGCGAAGCCGACGATGCCGATTTCGGCAAGGAAGGTGCTGCGGCCATGTTCGGCGTCGGCGAAGGCGGCACGGGCCTGATCCCCTCGCCCACCGGCGACGGCCAGATCCTGTTCAAGGTCGCCGAAGTCTTCGAACCGGCCGGCGCTGATGGCAGCTCGGTTCCCGACGATGCGCAGAAATCCTTCAGCGCCGGCATGTCCGACGACCTGCTCGACCAGCTGGTGGCGCAGTTGCAGTCGCAGTATGACGTTCGCATCGATCCGGCCGCCGTTTCGCAAGCACAGACACGATGAGCGCTCTCAAGACACACATAGCCAAGGTCGCCACCGGCACCGCGCTCTCCTTCGAGGAAGCGCGCGAGGCCTTCGACATCATCATGTCGGGCGACGCGACGCCGGGCCAGATCGGCGGCTTCCTGATGGCGTTGCGCGTGCGCGGCGAGGCGGTGAGCGAGATTTCCGGAGCGGTCGCCACGATGCGCGCCAAGATGCTGCGCGTCGAAGCCCCGCTTGGCGCCATCGACATCGTCGGCACCGGCGGCGACAACTCGCACAGCGTCAACATCTCGACCGCCTCTGCCTTCGTCACCGCAGCGGCAGGGGTTCCGGTCGCCAAGCACGGCAATCGCGGCCTGTCCTCGCTGACCGGTTCCGCCGACGTGCTGACGGCGCTCGGCGTCAAGATCGACATTTCGCCGGAGACGATCGGCCGTTGCATCCACGAGGCCGGCGTCGGCTTCATGTTCGCGCCTGCGCATCATCCGGCGATGAAGCATGTCGGCCCGATCCGGGGCGAGCTCGGCACGCGTACCATCTTCAACCTGCTCGGACCGCTGTCCAATCCGGCCGGCGTCAGCCGACAGATGGTCGGCGTCTTCCTGCCGGAATGGATCATACCGGTGGCAGAGACGCTGAAGGCGCTTGGCGCCGAGCACGCCTGGGTCGTGCATGGCGACGGTTACGACGAGATCACCACCACCGGCGAAACGCAGGTTGCCGAACTTGCCGGCGGCGAGATCCGCACCTTCACGCTTACCCCGGAGGCAGTCGGACTGAAGCGCCATACCAAGGAAGAGCTGCGCGGCGGCGACGCGGCCTACAACGCCAAGGCATTACGCGATATGCTGGGCGGCGCCGCCGGCGCCTATCGCGACACCGTGCTGATGAATGCCGGTGCCGGCTTGGTGGTGGCCGGCAAGGCGACGACGCTCGCCGACGGCATTGAAGCCGCCGCGCAAGCCATCGACAGCGGCCGGGCCCTCGCGGTGCTCGACAAGCTCGTCGAGATTTCGAACGGTTAGAACCTTGTCCGATATCCTGCGCAAGATCGAAGCCTACAAGCGCGAAGAGATCGCCGCGGCGAAGCTCAACGTGCCGCTTGCCGATACCAAGGCCAAAGCGAAGGATATGGAGCCGCCGCGCGGCTTCCTCGCCGCGCTCGAGGCCAAACGCAAGGCCGGCGGCTTTGCGCTGATCGCCGAGATCAAGAAGGCGAGCCCCTCCAAGGGCCTGATCCGCGCCGACTTCGACCCGCCGGCGCTCGCCAGGGCCTATCAGCGAGGTGGCGCCGCCTGCCTTTCGGTGCTGACCGACGCCCCGTCCTTCCAGGGTGCGCCTGGCTTCCTGACCGCCGCGCGCGCCGCCGTCGGCCTGCCCGCTTTGCGCAAGGATTTCCTCTTCGATCCATACCAGGTTTATGAAGCCCGCGCCTGGGGCGCGGATGCCATCCTCATCATCATGGCAAGCGTCGACGACGCTTTAGCCAGCGAGCTCGAAGCGACGGCTTTCGAGCTCGGCATGGACGCGCTGGTCGAGGTGCATGACGAAAAGGAGATGGAGCGCGCGCTTCGCCTCTCGTCGCGGCTAATCGGCATCAACAACCGCGATCTGAGGACCTTCGAGACCAGCCTCGACGTTTCCGAGCGGCTTGCAGCGATGGTGCCGGCCGATCGGCTGCTCGTCAGCGAAAGCGGTATCTTCACCCATCAGGACTGCCGCCGGCTGGAGAAGAGCGGGATCGGCACCTTCCTCGTCGGCGAGAGCCTGATGCGGCAGGCCGATGTGGCAGCCGCGACCGAGCTTCTGCTGACGGGCAAGGCGCCGGCCGAGGCCCTTTGAGGATGCCTGCCCTCACCCATCTCGGCGCCAAGGGCGAAGCCAACATGGTCGATGTCGGCGACAAGGCCGAGACGACACGCACGGCGATCGCCGAGGGCTTCGTCTCGATGCGAGCGGAAACGCTGGAGATGATCCTTGCCGGCGACGCCAAGAAGGGCGACGTGCTGGGCACGGCGCGCATCGCCGGCATCATGGCGGCCAAGAAGACGCATGAGCTCGTCCCGCTCTGCCATCCGCTGCTCCTGACCAAGGTCGCCGTCGATATCGAGCCCGACCGCGCCCTCCCCGGCCTCAAGGTGACTGCGCTTGCCCGCGTCACCGGCAAGACCGGCGTGGAGATGGAGACGCTGACCGCGGTGTCGGTCGCCTGCCTCACCATCTACGACATGGCCAAGGCGGCGGACCGCGCCATGGTTATCTCCGGCATCAGGCTGGTCGAGAAGACCGGTGGCAAGTCGGGCGACTACAAGTCCGTCAAATCCGGGGCGAGTTCCTGACGATGGCGCTGGTTCCGGTCGCCGAGGCGCTCGGGCGCTTGTTGGATGGCGCGACCGCGCTGCCGGGCGAAAACGTGCCGCTGGCCGATGCGGCCGGCCGGGTGCTCGCCGAACCGCTGGTGGCGCTGCGCACCCAGCCGCCCTTCAATGCTTCGGCCATGGACGGCTATGCCGCCCGCGCCGTCGACGTGGCCTCGGTGCCGGTGCGGCTCTCCGTGATCGGCCTGGCGCCCGCCGGGCGCGGTTTTGCCGGCTCCGTCGGCAAGGGTAAGGCGGTGCGCATCTTCACCGGTGCGCCGCTCCCCGAAGGGGCCGACACCGTCGTCATCCAGGAAAATGTTCGCGACCTCGGCGGCGGCAGCATCGAAGTGACCGAGCCGGCTGCGGAAGCACGCAACGTCCGTCGCCGTGGACTTGACTTCGGCCAGGGTGATGTAGTTCTCGAACAAGGCCGCCTGCTCGATCCGGCAGCGCTATCGCTGGCGGCGTCCGCCAATCATCCGAGCCTCAACGTGGTGCGTCGGCCGATTGTGGCCATCATCGCCACGGGCGACGAATTGCTGCCGCCCGGAAGCGCACTCGGCCCCGACCAGATCATCTCGTCCAACGCCTATGGCGTCGCGGCGACGGCGCAGTCGGTCGGGGCGCGCGCTCTCGACCTCGGCATCGCCGCCGACCGCAAGGATGCAATCGCGGCCTTGGTCAAGAAGGCCGTCGATGCCGGCGCCGATGTCATCGTCACCCTCGGCGGCGCCTCGGTCGGCGACCACGACCTGATCCACGACGTGCTGACCGGCGAAGGCATGCAGCTCGATTTCTGGAAGATCGCCATGCGCCCCGGCAAGCCGCTGATGTTTGGCCGGCTTGGCAAAATCCGCTGCATCGGCCTGCCCGGCAACCCGGTGGCGAGTCTTGTCTGCTCGCAATTGTTCCTGAAGCCGCTTCTGGCGCGTCTTGGCGGCCTTAGCTACCGCCAGGATATCCGCATCGCGCGGTTGGCTTCCGCGATGCACGCCAACGATCTCAGGCAGGATTATGTGCGGGCAGTCGTGCGCGAGGATGCCGGACAGTTGATCGCGACACCGTTCAGCATCCAGGATTCCTCCATGCTGAGGATGCTCGCCGACGCCAACGGCCTGATCGTGCGCAAGCCCTTCGCCCCGGCTGCGGAAGCCGGCGACGAATGCAGCGTTCTGATGTTACGCTGAACAAAACGTCAACAGATTCACTAAACTTTAAACGGTTGCGGAACACAACTGGAACAGATAGTGTTTGTTCTGGGTTTGTTTTTCTGATTCTGGTTCCAAAACCCATGGGGGCCGCCATGCTGACGCGCAAACAACATGAACTGCTGATGTTCATCCATGAACGGCTCAAGGAAAGCGGCATTCCGCCGTCTTTCGACGAGATGAAGGAAGCGCTCGACCTCGCTTCGAAGTCGGGCATCCATCGGTTGATCACGGCGCTGGAGGAGCGCGGCTTCATTCGCCGGCTGCCGAACCGCGCGCGCGCTCTTGAAGTGCTGCGCCTGCCCGATTCGATCGCGCCCGGCCTGAATGCGGCGAGAAAATTCTCGCCGAGCGTCATCCAAGGCGGTCAAGGCAATCTCGGCCGGCAGATCAAGCCCGCGGCGCCCTCCCGCACGCCGACGCCCAGCAATGACGACGACGCCGTTTCGGCCGTGTCCATTCCGGTGATGGGTCGCATTGCCGCCGGTGTGCCGATCGACGCTATCCAGCACCAGACTCATTCGATCACAGTTCCGCCGGACATGATCGCTGGCGGCGAGCACTACGCGCTTGAGGTCAAGGGCGATTCGATGATCGAGGCCGGCATCTTCGACGGCGACACGGTGATCATCCGCAATGCCAACACAGCGAGCCCGGGCGAGATCGTGGTGGCGCTGGTCGACGACGAGGAAGCGACGCTGAAACGCTTCCGCCGCAAGGGCGCCTCGATCGCGCTCGAGGCCGCCAACCCGGCCTATGAGACCCGCATCTTCGGACCGGACAGGGTCAAGGTGCAGGGCAAGCTGGTCGGGCTCATTCGTCGCTACTGAGCAATTCCAGGAAAAGTGCGCAGCGGTTTTCCGTCCGGAATTGCGCCAAGACAAATACCCAGTAGCGGTTCAGCAAGGCTGAGCCGCTACTGAACCGGTGGCGGCTTGGTCCGTGCCTTCTCAGGTCGCTCGTATGGCGCTAGCCCCCTCGCCTCGCGCGAGTAGCGCCGCTGTTCGTGCCAGGGACGATAGGGCTTTTCGACGGCGTATTGAATGGCCGGCCGCGCCGTCGCCGACTGCGGGTCGAAGTAGACAGCGGCGCTGCCGTCACGCGCAAGCTGCCGCTTGGTGACGACGAGGACGCGTGGATCGCGGCAAGGGTTGTAGGCCGTGGCGTCGTCGATGACGATGAGGTCGGCGAAGCCGCAGGCCGGCCTGGCGCTGCCGTGGTTTTCTGCCAAGGCGACGATCGCGCCGGATGGATGCCGGCCAATGCAGAGATCGCCGGTACAGTAAAAGGGCGATCCCGCCGGCAGGTCGGCCGGATCAGTCAGGTCGCCTTCCGCGAATGTTTCCGGCGGCACGATCGTTTCCGCCCTCAGCGCACGTTTCCAATTGTCGGTTGTGAACTCGTTGGAACGGACGCGATTGACGGCGAGCTCGCCGCCGCCAATCGGCATCGCCACCAGATGCGCATCTTCGGAGATCAGCACATCCGGCGTGCGCACTTGCGGGATCGCCAGCAGGCCGGCCAGCGCGAAGGGCACGGCGGCCAGCCTGAGCCAGGTGGTGGCCATGGTCGCGATCACCAGCGCGATCGTCGCGAGCAGCACCGACCGGATCGAGATAAGCCCTACGGCATCGACCGGCGACCGTTCCGAAATCCAGGCCGAGATCGCGATCATCGCCGTCAGGCCCTTGCCCATCACATAGAGGAAAGGACCATCGAAGCCGAATGGCATCATCACCGCGCTGGCGACGGCAAGGAACATCACGACCGTGACGATCGGCATGATCGCCAGGTTGGCGAGCAGGCTGAGCGGCGAGACCCGCTGGAAGTGCCAGATGGCAAACAGTGCTGTAGCGGTTCCGGCAATGATCGACGTCATGGCTGCGCCGCCCGCTCCGACCGCAAGCTTGCGCGATAGGAACCGCAGGAACGACCGCCTCGCCGGCGGCGCTCTCACCTTGCCGGCGCGGTAGTCGGCCCAGCCGGCATAAGCGCCGACAAGGGCCGCGGTCGCGGCGAACGACATCTGGAAGCTCGGGCCGACGACTTCATGCGGCGACGCCAAGATGACGGCGATGGCCGAGATCGCCAGGTTGCGCATCGTCAAGGCGGCCCGGTCGAACAGCACGGCGACCAGCATGACCGCCAGCATGATGAAGCTTCGTTCGGCGGCGACCACCACGCCGGAGATGACGAGGTAAGCGGCGATCGAGACAAGCGCGATCGCCGCGGCATATTTCTTCACCGGACGGCGCGACGAGAAATCCGGAAACAGCGCGAAGGCACCGCGCAGCAGAAGCATGACCGTGCCGGCAACCAGCGCCATGTGAAGGCCGGAAATCGAGATGATGTGATAGATGCCGGTCCGCCGCATCGCCTCGTTGATATCTTCGGGAATGCCGGCGCGAACGCCGACGATCAGCGCCGCGGCTATCTCGCCTTCGGGCCCGCCGACGGTGCTTCTGATGTGATCGGCAATCGCCTCGCGCGCGCGTTCTCGATCGCCGAGGCGATACTCGCCTGGGCGGGCGGGTCGCTTGTCGGAATGACTTTCGGATCGCCGAGGAAAAATCCACTGGCGCCGATGCCGGAGAAATAGCTGTCGAAGGAAAAATCATAACTTTCGGGGCGAACCGGTCCGGTCGGCGGCAGGAGCCGTGCATAGCCCGTCACCAGCGATCCCGCTTTCACGTTGGGCCCAATCCTGCGTGCCGAGAGCCTGACGCGATCCGGCGCGTAGCGCAGTCTTGGCTGCGCGGTCGAGACGAGGTCGATGGTCAGCCGCACCCGGCCATTGGCCATCTCCTCGGCGACGACGACGCGACCCGTCAGCCGTGTCTGTATCTCGGAGCCGAGCATCGGCGTTGCGGCCCGCCATGTCTCGACCTTCGCGGCGACGAAGCCCAGCGCGCAAAACAGCGCCGCCATGAAGATAAGATGCGTCTTCGGCCAAGAGCGGGAAACCGCCGCGCAGACGGCCATCAGCGCCACCGCCGCCAGCGGCCGGTAGAGATCCGGCTCGCTGTTCAAGGAAAAATAGAGGATCACGCCGGCGGCAAGGAACACCGGCACCAGCAGGAAACCGATGCCTCGGTCTAGCTCGGTCGTGGCTGCCGAGGCGACGCTTCGGCGAAGCACGGAAAAGGACGCGCGGCGGAACTGCCCGCGGATCCGATCGATAGTCGCAGGCTGAAGCGGCTGCAGCGAGGCATCACCGCCCGGCGGCAAAATCTCGGCAGCCGGGCGCGGCGCCGGAACCGAAACCGGCGTCGCTTCGGCAGGCGCGGTGGCGGCAAACAGCAGGCGCTCGCTGACGCCGGCCGTCGTCCCCTCGCCCTCTTCCGTACCCCGGCCACGCCCAGCCATCGGGTCTGCCCCTTGCGCCCCAGACCTCCTATGCTACATGAACGCGCCAAGCGCGAAAGTCCGCGCAAATCATGACTGCTTCAGTGCTTCTTCGAGAGTTCCATGTCCGACAAGGTCGTCACCCGCTTCGCCCCCTCGCCCACCGGCTACCTGCATATCGGCGGCGCGCGCACGGCGCTGTTCAATTGGCTCTACGCCAAGCACACGGGCGGCACGATGCTGCTGCGCATCGAGGACACCGATCGCGAGCGTTCTACCGAGGCGGCGACGGCCGCCATCCTGGACGGGCTGACTTGGCTCGGTCTCTCGTGGGACGGCGAGGCCGTATCGCAGTTCGAGCGCGCGCCGCGCCACCGCGAGGTGGCCGAGGAACTCGTGCGCCTGGGCAAGGCCTATTACAGCTACGAGACGCCTGCCGAGTTGGAGGCGATGCGCGAGGCAGCGCGAGCCAAGGGCCTGCCGCCGCGCTACAACGGGCAGTGGCGCGATCGCGACCCGTCCGAGGCGCCTCCCGGCGTCAAGGGCGCCATCCGCATCAAGGCGCCAACCGAGGGCGAGACTGTCGTGCACGACCGCGTGCAGGGCGAGGTGCGCTTCCCGAACAAGGACCTCGACGACTTCATCATCCTGCGCTCGGACGGCAACCCGACCTACATGCATGCCGTCGTCGTCGACGACCACGACATGGGCGTCACCCACATCATCCGCGGCGACGACCATCTGACCAACGCCGCGCGCCAGACCGTCATCTACAACGCCATGGGCTGGGCGGTGCCGTCGATGTCGCACATCCCGCTGATCCATGGCGCCGATGGCGCCAAACTGTCGAAGCGGCACGGCGCGCTCGGCGTCGAGGCCTATCGCGCCATGGGCTACCTGCCGGAGGCTCTGCTCAACTATCTGGCCAGGCTCGGCTGGAGCCATGGCGACGACGAGGTCATGTCGATCAAGGACATGATCGCTTGGTTCGACATCGGCGACGTCAACAAGGGCGCCGCCCGCTTCGACTTCGCCAAGCTAGAGGCGCTGAACGGCGTCCATATGCGCAAGATGGACGACAAGGCTCTCTTCGGCATCTTCGTCGCCACCCTGCCCTATCTCGAGGGCGGACCGGCGCTCGCGGCAAAGCTCGACGACACGCGCAAGGCGCAGCTGCTTGCCGCCATGCCCGGCCTCAAGGAGCGTGCAAAGACGCTGGTCGAACTCGTCGATGGAGCCGCCTTCCTCTTCGCGGATCGGCCGCTGCAGCTCGACGAGAAGGCGGCCGGGTTGCTTGGCAACGACGCGCGCGCCATTCTGCGCGGTGCCCATGCCGCGCTCGCGGCGGTCGCCGGCGAATGGAACGCCGCAGCTGCGGAAGCCGCTATTCGCGACTTTGCGCAGACCGGCGGTCACAAGCTCGGCGCCGTGGCCCAACCGCTGAGAGCCGCGCTCACCGGCCGAAGCACATCGCCCGGCGTGTTCGACGTGCTTGCCGTGCTGGGACGCGACGAAAGTCTAGCGCGGATTGGAGATCAAATCGATTAGGAGCGAACTGGCCCAAGAAGATTGGCATTGAAAGGTGTGTTTCGCAGTGCAACATTAGGCCTTGGCCCAATCTGGCACGCACCCCCTTAAAATGCGGTGGCAAGTTCGCGCATTCCGGTGATTTCGACGTGTCGTTTGCAGGAATTGCCTTGCCGGCATGAGGAAACAAAAGGAGTTTGCAATGAGCGAAGCTGCGACAAAACTGGAACCGGGCGGCAAGACGCATGAGTCGACCGCCAGGCTCGAACTCGCCGGCAAGACCCACGAGTTCAAGGTACGAAGCGGCTCGACCGGGCCTGACGTCATCGACATCGGCGCTCTCTATAGCACCACCGGCGCCTTCACCTACGATCCCGGCTTCACCTCGACGGCGAGCTGCGAGTCGGCAATCACCTTCATCGACGGCGATGCCGGCATCCTCTTGCATCGCGGTTATCCGATCGACCAGCTTGCCGAGCACGGCGACTTCCTCGAGGTCTGCTACCTCCTGCTCTACGGCGAGCTGCCGACCAAGGCGCAGAAGGACGACTTCGACTACCGCGTGACGCGCCACACCATGGTGCATGAGCAGATGTCGCGCTTCTTCACCGGCTTCCGGCGCGACGCGCACCCGATGGCCGTCATGTGCGGCGTGGTCGGCGCGCTGTCGGCCTTCTACCACGACTCGACCGACATCTCCGACCCGTACCAGCGCATGGTCGCCTCGATGCGACTGATCGCCAAGATGCCGACCATCGCGGCGATGGCCTACAAATACCACATCGGCCAGCCCTTCATTTATCCGAAGAACGATCTCGGCTTCGCGGCGAACTTCCTGCATATGTGCTTTGCGGTGCCGTGCGAGGAGTACAAGATCAATCCGGTGCTGGCCCGCGCCATGGAGCGCATCTTCATCCTGCATGCCGATCACGAGCAGAACGCCTCGACCTCGACGGTGCGCCTTGCCGGCTCTTCGGGCGCCAACCCGTTCGCCTGCATCGCCGCCGGCATCGCTTGCTTGTGGGGACCGGCGCATGGCGGCGCCAACGAGGCGGCCCTCAACATGCTGGGCGAGATCGGCCATGTCGATCACATCCCGGAATTCATCGCCCGCGCCAAGGACAAGAACGACCCGTTCCGGCTGATGGGCTTCGGCCACCGCGTCTACAAGAACTACGACCCGCGCGCCAAGATCATGCAGAAGACCGCGCACGAGGTTCTGGGCGAGCTCGGCATCAAGGACGATCCGCTGCTCGACATCGCGATGGAGCTGGAAAAGATCGCGCTGACCGACGCTTACTTCATAGAGAAGAAGCTCTATCCGAATGTCGATTTCTATTCGGGCATCACGCTGAAGGCGCTGGGCTTCCCCACCACCATGTTCACCGTGCTGTTCGCCGTCGCGCGCACGGTCGGCTGGATCGCGCAGTGGAAGGAAATGATCGAGGACCCGCACCAGAAGATCGGCCGCCCGCGCCAGCTCTACACCGGCGCCACGGAACGCGATTACGTGCCGATCGCGAAAAGGTAGGATAGGGAATGGGCAGTAGGCAGTAGGGAATAAGACGCCTACTGCCTACTGCCTACTGCCTACTGCCTACTGCCTACTGCCTACCTCATGCATCCCAGCACCACCTCGGCAGCGATCTCACCGGAAGGCCTTTCCGTTGCCATGCGCCTTACGATCTCGGCGAAGCCTGCCTTCTGCCAGGCGCGCATGCCGGTATCGGCAAACAGCGCTTCCAACTGACGCGCCAGGTTCTCCGGCCGGACATATTGATTGTAGAATTCCGGAATCAGCGTCCGGTCCGAAATCAGGTTGGGCAGCAGCGCCGACCAGGTGGTCACCAGATATCGGGAAATGAGACGCGCGATCGGATCGAGCTTGTAGCTGGAGACCATCGGCACGCCGCAAAGCGCCAGTTCCAGCGAAACGGTTCCGGACGCGATCAGAGCCGCGTCGGCCTTGCCGAAGGCCTGCCATTTGCGCTCCGGCTCCGTGATGATCTCGGGCTTCTCGTCCCAGCTCGCGACCGACGTCTTCACCATCTCGGCGACATGCGGCACCGTCGGCAGCAGCAGCCGCAGCCGGTGGCCGCGCTGGCGCAGGACCGACATCGCCTTGCCGAAGGGCTCGATCAGCCGGCGCACCTCGCCGCGGCGCGAGCCAGGCAGCACGAGCAGCGTCTTGACGCGATCATCCGAGAGGTCGCGCGGCAAGGCCTGCGCCCTGGCGGCGCTGAGCACGCCGGGATCCTGCGTCAGCCGATGGCCGACATAAGTGCCGGGCGGCCCCCCGAGGCGGGCAAGCGCCTTCACCTCGAAGGGCAAAATGCAGAGGATGTGGTCGACATAAGGCTTCATCGCCACCGCCCTGCCCGGCCGCCATGCCCACACGCTTGGGCACACATAGTGGACGATCGGGATGGCGGGCGCGGCGGCACGCATCTTTTTGGCGACCCGCAGCGAAAAGTCGGGGCTGTCGATGGTGATCAGGCAATCCGGCCGTTCCGCCGCAATGATGGCGGCCGTCTGGCTGATCCGGCGCATCAGCCGCGGCAGGTCGCGCAAGACGGCGCTGAAGCCCATCAGCGCGATCTCGCCGCCGTCGAAGAGCGGTGCCAGCCCCAGTTCCTGCAGATGCCGGCCGCCGATGCCGACAAGCTGGATCTTGCGGCCGGTCGTCTTCTTAAGCGCGCGCACGATGTCCGCGCCAAGCAGGTCGCCCGACTCCTCGCCGGCAACGATGGCTATCTTGAGCGGCTTCTCACCGGCCATCAGCCGGCTCCCCTGCAGCGAGACCGACGATGAACAGGCCAAGCGCGTTGGCCCGCGACAATGTCGCCGGACCTTCGAGAATGAGCGAGCGGCCCGCCTCGACGGCTATGCCGGCCAGGCCGGCGGCATGCGCGGCCTCGACCGTCTGCGGGCCTATCGAAGGCAAGTCGGCACGCAATTCCTGGCCTGGCTTGGCGCATTTGACGAGAACGCCGCGCGTCTTTCCGGCGAGCCTGCCATGCCCGCGCAATTCCCGCGTTCTCTCGAGCAGGCCCTTGGTGCCTTCGATGCCTTCCAGCGCTATCACCCTTCCTCCGACCGCGATCGCCGCCTGGCCGATGTCGAGCACACCGATCGCCTTTGCCGCCGCACGGCCCGCCTCGATATCCCGCCAATCCGATTGCTTTGGTCCGGCGGCCGTCAGCGTGCCTTCTGCGGCGGTCAGTTCGGGGACGATCTCATGCGCGCCGACCACGTTGATCCCGCGCTTTTCAAGGCCCCGCGTCAGAACCTTCAGAAGTCCGTCATCACCGCGCGCCAGCGCGACGATCACCGACGGTACGATCGCCAGCAGTCCGAGGCTGGGGCGCATGTTGCTTAGCCGTGGCCTGCGCTTGATCTCGCCGGCGAGGACCAGATGGGTGACGCGGTGGCGTTTCAGCGTCGACACCAGGGAACCGATCTGCTCGAGAGCCATGGTAACGTGCTCGTATCGGCCAAGCTGCTGCTTGCGGTCAGCCTCACCTTCCATCAACAGAATGAAGGGCGAATAGCCGTGAGCTGCGAGACCGTCGGCGACTTCCACAGGCAGGCTGCCGCCGCCGGCGATGATGCCGACCCTGGAGCCCGGCGCGAGTGCAAGCCTTGTTTCGGTGGGCTCAGCCCTCGTCATCGCCGTCGTCATCGTCGCCACCCTTGAGCGGCGGGACCGCATAGTGCCGCTTGCCGCGGCTGGTGACGAAATCGATGATTTTCATGGCCGTTGGCGACGCGGCGAATTCCACCTTGGCGATTTCCACATTCTCGCCAACGGTCCGGGAGCGGTCGAAAATCGTCCTGTAAGCCTTGCGCAGCAGGTAGATTTCCGCACGCGGCAGACCGGAACGCTTCAGCCCGATGATGTTGAGGCCGCGCAGCTTGGCGCGATTGCCGACGGCGATCGCATAAGGGATGACGTCGCCGACGACGGCCGAGCAGCCGCCGATGAAGGCGTTGTCGCCGACGCGGACAAACTGATGAACCGCAGTGAGACCGCCGATATAGACGTTGTCGCCGATCTCGCAATGTCCGCCGAGCGTTGCCCCGTTGGCAAAAGTGGCGTTCTTGCCGACGACGCAATCGTGGGCGATGTGGGCGTAGGCAAGGAAATTGCCGTTGTCGCCCACGGTCGTCTCACCACGGCTGGAATCCGTGCCGAGATGCATGGTGACGCCCTCTCGGATCGTGCAGCTCTCGCCGATGACCAGCGTGGTGCGGCCGCCTTTATGCTTGGTGTTCTGCGGCGGGCCACCCAGTATCGCCATCGGATAGACCTTGGTCGCGGCACCGATGGTGGTCGCGCCCATCACCGAGACGTGGCTGACCAGCTCGACACGGTCGCCGATCACCGCGTCGGCGCTCACATGGCAGAACGGCCCGATGCGGACGCCTTCGCCGAGCTGGGCGCCGTCTTCGACGACCGCGGAAGGATGGATTGATGTCTGGATTTTCATAAGCATTTCGAACCGTCAGCCGGCAACCATGGCCGAAATCTCGGCTTCCGCCGCCTTCGCTCCGTCCACCATGGCCTCGCAGGCGAATTTGAGCAGGTTGCCGCGCATCTTGATTTTCTTGACGTGGATCTTCAACTGGTCGCCTGGACCGACCGGCTTGCGGAATTTCGCGTTGTCGATCGTCAGAAAATAAACCAGCGACGGCTTTTCCGTGTTGAGGCTGCGGATGCAGATCGCGCCGGCCGTCTGAGCCATGGCCTCGATGATCAGCACACCCGGCATCACCGGATGTTCCGGGAAATGGCCCTGGAAATGCGGCTCGTTGATGGTCACGTTCTTGATGCCGACGGCCGAGTCGTTGCCGTCGATATCGACGATGCGGTCGATCATCAGGAACGGATAGCGGTGCGGCAGGAGCTTCATAAGCCCCATTATGTCAACCGCTTCGAGTGTCGTCGCCACCATGTCAGCCATTTCCGTCGCCCTGCTTGCGCGTCCTGGCCAGTCTGCGCAGCATCGCGATCTCGCGCATCGCTTCCGCCATCGGCTGCGCCGGATAGCCTCCCCAGACCTCGCCCGCCGGCACGTTGCTCATGAATCCACTTCTCGCAGCAAGCTTGGCTCCCGGGCCGATGGTCAAATGATCGGCGAGGCCGACACCGCCACCCATGGTGACGTTGTCGCCGACGACGACGGAACCGGAAATACCCGAAAGCCCGGCTATAATGCAATTGCGGCCGATGCGAACGTTGTGGGCGATCTGCACCAGATTGTCGATCTTGGTGCCCTGTCCGATGACTGTGTCGGACATCGCGCCGCGATCGACGGTCGAGTTGGAGCCGATCTCGACGTCGTCCTGGATGATGACGCGCCCGATCTGCGGCACGCGCTCAGGTCCCTTGGCGCCGGCCACGAAGCCGAAGCCGTCCTGGCCGATCCTTGCGCCGCCATGAATGATGACGCGGTTGCCGATCAGCGCATATTGGATGCTGGCGCCCGGGCCGACGTAACCATCGCGGCCTATCTTGCAGGAGCGGCCGATGACGGCATGCGGCGCAATGACCGTGCCGGCGCCTATGGAAGCACCGGGACCGATCACCGCGCCTGCCTCCACGATCGCTCCGGCCTCGACATGCGCGGACGGATCGATATGCGCCACCGGCGAAACGCCGGTTTCGCCGGTCATCGGCCCTGGTGTCGAGGCTTGCGGAAAGAGCAGCCGCCCGACCATGGCGAAGGCCTGCTGCGGGCGCGGATGCACCAGCACCGCGATCCCCTGCGGGGCCCTGGTGGCAAAGTCCGCGGGGCACAGCACCGCTGCCGCCTTGAGCGACTGCATCAAAGCGAAGTTGCGTTTGCCGTCGACGAAGACGAGCGCACCATCACCGCCCTCATTGGCGGGCGCCAACGCTTCGATAGCGACATCGGCCTGCGAGGCATCAATGAGGCTGGCGCCGGTCAGATTCGCGACCTCGCCAGCCGTATACCGGCGTGAAGGCGCGAAGAACACCGGATCGGTCATTCCACAAACATTATCCAGCTAGGTCGGATCAGTCCTTTCCGGGCCGTCAGGCGGCCCGGAAACATCGTAACCCGCGGATTAGAAACGAGTTGCAATGCCGAAGTTGAATTCCTGCACGTCGTCGCCCGGCTGCTTCTCGACCGGGATCGCATAATCGATGCGGATCGGGCCGAACGGCGAAGCCCACATCAGGCCGACACCGACCGAAGCGCGCAAATGCATGTCAGCCGATCCCGCCTTCACCAGGCTCGGATCGAGCTTGTTGCCATAGAGCGTTGCCGCATCGGCGAAGACCGCGCCGCGCAAGCCGAAGCTTTCCGGGATGACCGGCAGCGGGAATTGAGCTTCTGCCGAAGCATTGAAATAAGTCGTGCCGCCGAGATGATCGCCGCTGTTGTCGCTGGCAATCGGGCCGATGCCGCCATAAGCGAAACCGCGGATCATGCGATCGTTGCTCTGGAAGTGGTCGAAGATGCGCAGGTCGCCATTGCCGTAGCCCGCGATATAGCCGGCGCCACCCGACACCAGGCCGACCAGGTCGAGCTGCTCGGACAAGGTCTGATAGACACTCGCACGCCCGGTCACCTTCACCCACTTGGCGTCACCGCCGAGACCTGCGACCTCGGTCGTGCCGGTGATGTAGAGACCCTCATGCGGGTTCTTCATGTCGTCGATGGTGTTGTAGACCAGACCGAGGCTGACCGACGACTTGACCCACGGGCTCTCGGCAACGCCGTCCCGGATCGCTTGCGAAATGGTGCACTTGCTCGGATCGTAGATCCCGCTGGTCAAGCAGCCATCGGCAAGCTCATACTTCTCCTGCGAGATATTGTATGCCAGCTGCGTCGAGATGCTGTCGGTGATCGGCAGGCCGAAGCGAATGGTCGCGCCGGTGACGTCCGTATCGTAGTGATTGTACTCGCGGGTCGACTTGTAGATGTCGAAGCCCGCCGCGATGCGCCGGCCGAGGAAATACGGCTCTGTGAAAGAGATGGCGTAGTCGCGCGAATGCCTGCCGCCGCCGGCCGACAGCTTGATGTACTGGCCGCGGCCGAGGAAGTTGCGCTCGGTGATCGAGCCTTCGATCGACGGACCGGGCGTATCGCCGCCGGTCGAGTAACCCGCGCCGATCGAGAACTCGCCGGTCGACTTCTCGACCACATCGACCACCAGGACGACCTGATCGGGCGCCGAGCCGGGAACAGTCGAGATATCGACTTTCTCGAAGTAATCAAGTGCTTCCAGCCGCTTCTTCGCGCGCTGAATGAGAACCTGGTTGAAGGCGTCGCCTTCGCTGACGTCGAATTCGCGGCGGATCACATAGTCGCGCGTACGGTCGTTGCCGCGGATTTCGATGCGCTCGATATAGGCCTTGGTGCCCTGGTCGATGGTGTAGACGACCGAGATCGTATGGTTCTCGAAATTGCGGTCGCCGCGCGGCGTCACCTGGGCAAAGGCATAACCCGAACCGGCGACCTTCTCGGTCAGCGCGACGATCGAGTCCTCGACGTCCTTGGCGTTGTAGACGTCGCCCTTATGGGTCTCGACCACCGATTCGAGCGACTTGGAATCGACCTCGGGGATCGTGCTCTCGACGCTGACGTCGCCAAAGGTGTAGCGCTCGCCTTCCTGCACGGTGATCGTGACCGTGTATTTGTTGGTGGCCTCATCCAGCTCGCCGACGGCCGAGACGACCTGGAAGTCGGCATAGCCGTGATTGTAGTAGAAGCGGCGCAGCAGCTCCTGGTCGGCGCGCAGCTTGTCCTCGTCGTAGACGTCGTCGCGCAGCACGAAGGACAGCCAGGTGGAACGCTTGGTGTTGATGACGTCCGACAGGCGACGGCTGGAAAAGGCGCTGTTGCCGACGAAATTGATCGCCGCGATCTGCGTGCGCGCGCCTTCGTTGATGTTGAAGACCACGTTCACGCGATTGTCGCCGAGGTCCATGATCTGGGTGGTCACGGCGGCGTCGTCGCGACCGATGCGCCGATAAGCGGCCTTGACCGCCTCGACGTCGGCATCGAGCGCCTGCTGCGAGAAGGTCGCGCGCGGCTTCAGCTGGATGGCTGCCTGAAGAGCATTGTCCTTGAGTTTCTTGTTGCCCTGGAACAGAACCTGGTTGACGACCTTGTATTCAGAAACCTTGACGACCAGGGTCGAGCCGACCTGATTGATCTGGACGTCCGAGAACAGCCCGGTGCCGAACAGAGCCTTCACGGCGCTATCGATGTCGGCGCTCGAAAAGGCCTTGCCGGGCTTGATCGAAATGTAATTGCGGATGGTTTCGGCATCGACACGCTGGTTGCCGCTGACCTCGACCCTGCTGACGACCGCTGCTTCTGCTACCGATGTGGCAACGAACTGCACTGCGAGCGCGCCTGGCAAAACCAGGGCGGCGGACAAAGCCGCCGCGGACGCGGCGCTCAGAAACTTGGATGCTGCCTTCATCGGGCTTTTGTACCTTTTTCTCGTAGTCCCCACGGCGAGAAAACCGGACGTGCGGTATTTTCCCTTACCGTATTAACCGGATTTCCCCTACACGCAAGGCTCCCGGTTAATTTGTATTTACTTAACCCTGTTGCGTGGCTTTCGTGTCACGCATATCCCCACGCATGGTAAACGGCGTCTCAATATGGCCGGGGCCGAAGCCAAATTTCTTCATGATTTCAGCACCCAAACAGATCATTCCAAAAAACGAAGCCCATAAATCCGAGCACCAGAAGGAGACCAGTCCGGTAGGCCATCTCCATCATCCGCTCCGACACGGGCCGTCTTATGACGGCCTCCACGCCGTAGAACAACAGGTGGCCGCCGTCGAGAGGGGGAATCGGCAGAAGATTGAGAATCCCTATCCCGACTGACAGGAATGCAACAAGCTGCACCAGCCACTCGAAGCCGAGTTTGGCCGCCTGACCCGACATTTTTGCGATCTTGATCGGTCCGCCCAGCTGGCACTTGTCCTCGCGCCCGACAACAAACCGCTTCATGAACTGGCCGGTGCGCTCGATCACATGGCCGGTTTCCTCGACAGCCGCCGCCAGCGCGCCCGCGGGCGTGTAGGAGACCAGTCGCGGCTGCCCGAACTCGGCATTGTTGGCGACGCCGATGATCGCGACCTTGACCTTGTTGCCCAGCGCGTCCTGCTGCTCCATCGGCTCCGGCGTCGCCGTGACGGTGATTTCCTTGCCATCGCGCAGCATGGTGAAAGTGATGGCGTCGCCGGCGCGGCCCGAAACCAGGCGCTGAACATCGGCAAAGGTTTCCACCTTGCTGCCGTCGACCCTGACGAATCGGTCGCCGGGCTGGATGCCTGCCCGCGCGGCCGGGCTGCCGGCGGTGACTTCGGCCACGGTCGGCTCCATCACCGGACGGCCGTAAAGCGAAAACAGCACCGCGAAGACGGCGATCGTCAGCAGGAAGTTGAACAGCGGCCCGGCAACGACGGTCGCTGCGCGCTTCCAGATCGGTTGGGTGTGAAAGGCGACCTCGCGCTCGGCCTCGGTCAACGATTCGATCTCCTCGGCGCTCGGCTGGCTCGATGTCGCGTTCATGTCGCCGACGAATTTGACGTAGCCGCCAAGCGGTATCGCGCAAAGCTTCCAGCGCGTGCCGTGGCGGTCGTTGAAGCCGAAAAGCTCCGGGCCGAAACCGATGGCAAAAGCCTTCACGCCGATGCCGCACCAGCGACCGATGAGATAGTGGCCCATCTCATGCACGAACACCACGACGGTGAGCACGAACAGGAACGGCACAAGGGTGCCGAGGACAAATCCTTGGGTGCTGAAGACGGCGTGAAGAATCTCGTTCAAGTCATGCCCTCAAATTCGCCCGCGAACGCGGCACTCCGCCGCGACTGTGACATCAATCCGGGCGAATCCGTGGCGTGCCCGTTTTTCCGCCCTGCGGCGGTGCATTAGAACGGAAACAGCCCCTGCGCCGGATGATCGGCGGTGCCCGTCGAAACCCAGCCGATCAGGTACAGGGCGAAAGCCGCCGCGACAAGCCCATCGACCCTGTCCATGACGCCGCCATGGCCGGGAATGAGATTGCTCGAATCCTTGCAGCCGTGTCGGCGCTTGACCCAGGATTCGAACAGATCGCCGACCTGCGAGACGATAGAGAGCGCCAAGGCGACAAGGCCAAGCATGATGAGATTGCCAGCCCCGGTAGCGATTGCCAGCAGCAATCCGGCAACCACGCCGCCCACGGCGCCGCCGAGCGCGCCGCTCTGCGTCTTGCCGGGCGAGATCGACGGCGCGAGTTTTGGCCCGCCGACCGCCCGACCGACGAAATAGGCCGCAATGTCGGTCGCCCAGACCACCGCGAACAGGAAGAGGATGGCGATCAGCCCCGAATGGTTGTCATCGCGCAGGTAGGCGAGTGAAAAGCCCGACAACGACGCGTAGGCCAGCCCCGATGCCTCCCATTGCGCTGCTCCCCGCAGCCGCGCGGCAACAGCGGCGATAGCTGCGAGGGCTGCGACCAGAGTGAGCAGCCACAGGGCCGGCGGCCCGGCAATCAGCATTCCGACAAAGACGAGAATCAGCGCTTCCGCCAGAAAGCCGAGCCTCGCGCCGCTCTCGGCGCGCGACATGCGCGTCCATTCGTAGAATATCAGCGCCGCGATCGCCGCGCAGAACAGCCGGAACGGCAGCGCCCCCAGCCAGGTGAGCGCAAGTGTGAGGGCCGCCATCACGATGGCCGAGATGACGCGCTGCTGGAGATTGCTCATTGATGCCGGCGCTACAAAGCGACGTCGCGGGCGGCGAGCCCGCCGAAACGGCGCTCGCGGCCGGCAAAGTCCCGCAGGGCGTCGGCCAGATGCTCCCGGCTGAAGTCCGGCCAGTAGCAAGGCAGGAAAACGAGCTCGCTGTAGGCGGCCTGCCACAAAAGGAAGTTCGACAGCCGGAGCTCGCCACTGGTGCGGATCACCAGGTCGGGATCGGGAATACCCTCGGTGTCGAGCGAACCGGCAAAGCTCTCCATCGTGATGGCGTCGCTCGTCATTTCGCCGCGAGCCACAGCATCGGCGAGCTTGCGCGCGGTGCGCACGATCTCGTCGCGGCCGCCATAGTTGAAGGCGATGACCAGTGTCAGCGCCTCGTTGCCGGCGGTCAGCGATTCGGCTTCCTGCAGCAGTCCCCTGATGTCTGGTTGCAGCCCTTCCCGGTCGCCGATCACCCTCACCCGCACGCCATTCTGGTGCAGTTCGGCGAGATCGCGGCGGATGAAGAGCTTCAAAAGGCCCATCAGGTCGCTGACCTCGGATTTCGGCCGCGACCAGTTTTCGGAGGAGAAGGCGTAGACCGTCAGGTAGGAGATGCCGAGCTCGGGCGCGGCGCGCACCGTCTTGCGCAAGGCCTCGACGCCGGCGCGGTGGCCGGCAAGCCTCGGCATGCCGCGCGCCTTGGCCCAGCGTCCATTTCCGTCCATGATGATCGCGACATGCGCGGGCGTTGCCATGGTCTCGCTTTCGAGCCGGTGAGAAACCGACCCTAAACCTGCATGATTTCAGCTTCCTTATCGGAAAGCAGGTGATCGATGGTGCTGATCATCTCGTCGGTCAGCTTCTGCACCTGGTCGGACCGCTTGCGATGATCGTCCTCGCTGATCGTGCCGTCCTTTTCCGCCTTCTTGAGGAAATCCATGCCGTCGCGGCGGACATGGCGCACCGCGACGCGGGCGTTCTCGGCATAGCCGTGCGAGATCTTGACCAGTTCCTTGCGGCGCTGCTCGTTGAGTTCAGGCAGCGGAATCCTGAGATTGGTGCCGTCGACGATCGGGTTGAAGCCGAGATTGGCCTCGCGGATGGCGCGGTCGACGGCGCTGACCATCGACTTGTCCCAGACCGAGACCGAAATCATGCGCGGCTCCGGCACCGTCACATTGGCCACCTGGTTGATCGGCATCGTCGTGCCGTAGGCCTGGACCTGGACGGCGTCGAGCAGGTTGCTGGAGGCGCGGCCGGTGCGCAGCGAAGCAAGATCATGCTTGAAGGCCGCGATCGCCCCGTCCATGCGCCGCTTGAGATCGTCATATTCGCCACTCATGATCATCTCCTCGACCCGTTCGCCGGGTTCACTGCTTGTCTTCTAGTCACGTCCGAAAACGGCGATCATTTAGCCGACTCCGGCCCCGGTCAATTGTCCGCGACGATCGTGCAACGGCCGCCGCCCCTCAGAATTTCGCCGAAACCACCCTTTTCGTGGATCGAATAGACGATTATCGGAATGTTGTTTTCGCGCGCAAGTGCAATCGCGGCCGTATCCATGATCGTAAGCCCGCGTTTGATGACCTCGGCATGACTTATGCGGTCGAAGCGTACCGCGTTCGGATCCTTCTTGGGGTCGGCCGAATAGACACCGTCGACCTGGGTGCCCTTGAACAGCGCGTCGGCTCCGATCTCGGCGGCGCGAAGCGCGGCGGCCGAATCGGTGGTGAAGAACGGATTGCCGGTGCCGCCGGCGAAGATCACCACCTTGCCCTGGTTCATGTACGCGGTCGCCTGGCGCTGTGAAAAACTCTCGCAGAGCTCGGGCATGGCGATGGCCGAAAGCACCACGGCGTCGACGCCGATCTTGTTCAGCGAGGTGCGCAGCGCCAGCGAGTTGATGACGGTGGCCAACATGCCCATGTGGTCGCCGGTGACGCGGTCGCCGCCCTTGGAGGCGACGGCCACGCCGCGGAAGATGTTGCCGCCGCCGATCACGACACCGACTTCGATGCCAAGTGCCCGCGCCTCGGCAATGTCGGCGGCGATGCGGTCGACGACCGAGACGTCGATGCCGAAATGCTGTTCTCCCATCAGCGCTTCGCCCGAAGCTTTCAGCAAGACACGTCGATAGAGGGGCTTCACCGTCATCTGGTTCCTCGAAAATCTCGGCGCGGGCAAATCTGGAGGCGAAAATTGCCCCGCTTCGCCTGGCGGCGCTGGCATGATGGTTCGACCCGATACACGAAGGGCGCGGCGATGTCACGCCGCGCCCTTGCGCAAAATCCCAGGCTTTTTCGATCAGTTGCTGCTGACGCTGGCCGCCTCGCCTTCGATCAGGACCGGTGCAGAATAGCCGGACGGTTTGTCGCCGGTTGTGGCGCCGCCGGTCACCCGCCCCTGGATTTCCGGCCCGAAGTAGGAATGAGGAAACGGCGCCGGCATGCTGCTCGCCGAATCGAGCCGCTTGCGAAGCTCGGGCGTAATCGAAAAATCGAGCGCCGCGAGATTGTCCTGCAATTGGGCAAGCTTCGTCGCGCCGAGGATGACCGTGGCGATACCAGGCTGCGTTGCCGCCCAGTTGAGTGCCACCTGAGCCATGCTGCGGCCGAGTTCGGCAGCCACCTTTTCGAGCTCCGCCACGATCGCCCAATTGCGGTCGGTGAATTTCTGGAAACCCGGATGCGTGGTGTTGCGGAAACCGTCCAATCGGCCGGAATTGCCGGCCTGTGTCGGGCGGTATTTGCCGCTGAGCATCCCGCTGGCCAGCGGGCTCCAGACCATGATGCCGGCGCCATGGCGTGTGGCGAAAGGCACGAACTCATGCTCGATGCTGCGCTCGGTCAGCGAATATTCGAGCTGCAGTGCCGAGATCGGCTCATAGCCGCGCAATTCGGCGATCGCCTGCGCCCGGCCGGCATACCAGGCCGGCACGTCTGAGAGGCCGATGTGGCGCACCTTGCCCGCGCGAACGAGATCGTCCAGCGTGCGCAGCACTTCCTCGGCCGGCGTCAGCCTATCCCAGATATGCATGAGATAAAGGTCGATATAGTCGGTTCCGAGCCGCTTCAGCGACGCGTCCACCGCGCGCATGATGTTCTTGCGTCCGTTGCCGCCCGCATTCGGATTGCCGGGATCTACGTTCATCGAGAATTTGGTCGCTATCACCGCCTTGTCTCGCAAGCCGCGCTCGGCGACGAATTCGCCGAGCCAGGTCTCGGCGGTGCCGCCGGTATAGAGATCGGCGGTGTCGAAGAAATTGCCGCCGGCCTCGACGTAAGCGTCGAACATGGCGCGGGCGGTTTCCCTG
This sequence comes from Mesorhizobium sp., assembly GCA_004963905.1. GTDB lineage: Bacteria > Pseudomonadota > Alphaproteobacteria > Rhizobiales > Rhizobiaceae > Mesorhizobium. The sequence continues at coordinate 10,459 of SUGL01000029.1, read as the reverse complement.
TCAGCGCCCCAGCCCCATTCGGTGCCGAAGGTCATGGTGCCCAGCGCCAGCCGGCTGACGCGCAGGCCGCTGTTGCCGAGCGTGTAATAGGTCATGCTCATGATAGGCTCCAATCGTGTTTGATGTCGGCTTATTGGCCGGGGGTCGCCTTGACCCATGGATTGCCGCGCTCATGCGTCATGCGGAAGGTGAACCCGTCGACCTTCCAGCCGGCGGCCGAGCGGGTCAGGCGATGCTCATACGTGCCCCAGACTTCCCAGAGCGGATCGCCATTGCCTTCCATCCTGTTCCAGGCATAGCCGTTGGAAAGGACGGTAGCCTTGTCGCCCTCGATAACGACCTGGTGGTTGGTGCGCAGATGCAGGCTCGTCTTGCTTCCCTTGAGATTCGCCGCCCAGGCGCCGATCAGGTCGTCGGAGGCGATGTTGGCGGCAGGCTGCCCGGAAAGGCTGCTGAAGTCGGCAGTGACACGGTCGGCGAAATGACTGCGCGCAAGCTTCCAGTCCTGCGCATCGACGGCGCGGTCGATGGCGTCCGCAATACGGATGACGGCGCGCTCGTCGGCGAGCGCTTGCCAAGCGGTTGGCTCGGCTGCGCCGGCATCGACCGGCGCCAGCGCCAGTCCTGCCGCGAAGGTCACATGTCTCAACGCATTCATGTCTCTTCTCCTTGAGCTATCGGCCCGCCGCCGATGTGTTGACGGTAATGTGGACCGGCGCGCCGGCATCGATAAGATTGCATTGTTCGCAAGGACCATGCGATATCATTCACGAATGGACCGGGATCTGCTCACGCATCTGCCTGTGATTGTCGCCGTGGCGAGGCGGGGCGGCTTCGCGCTTGCCGCGGCCGAGCTTGGCATGAGCCCGTCGGCCGTCAGCCATGCCGTGCGGCTGGTGGAGGAGCGCATCGGCCAGCCGCTGTTCGCGCGCACGACACGCAGCGTCTCGCTGACCGAAGCCGGCAAGGCGCTGGTGGAGACGGCGGCCCCTGCCCTTCAGGACATCGCCGAGCGGATGGACCGCATCCGCGGCGTCAAGGGCCGGCCTTCCGGTCTGCTCCGGATCAATGCCTCCAACGTCGCGATCCCATTGGCGGTGACGCCCGTGGTCGCGGCCATGGCCGAACGCTATCCTGATGTGACGGTCGAGGTCTTCGCCGAACAGGGCCTTGTCGACATCGTCGGCGAGGGTTTCGACGCCGGCATCAGGCTTGGTGAGATGATCGCGCAGGACATGATCACCGTGCGGCTCACGGCGCCCTTCAAGGCCGTGATCGTCGCTTCGCCCGGCTATATCGGAAAGCACGGCCGGCCGCGCGACGTGGCCGACCTCGCGAAGCACAATTGCATCGGCTACCGGCTCGTACGCTCCGGCGGCCTCTATCGCTGGGATTTGAACGATAACGGCAAGGATGTCGCGGTCGAGACGCGCGGCACGGCCGTCGTCACCGATTCGCTTGCGGCTATCGATCTTGCGCTTGCCGGTGTCGGGCTCGCCTATGTCTTCGAGCCACTGGTGCGCGCCGATCTCGCCGCCGGTCGCCTGGTCCAGGTCCTGCCGAAGACGGCGATCGAGGAGCCGGGCCTCTTCCTCTACTTCCCGCGCCGGGCCTCGATGGCGCCGAAGCTCAGGGCCTTCATCGACACCGCTCATGAAATCGGCCGGGCATCCATGCGGACACCCGGCCGAGTTGCCTGAGCTCTTTAGCCTTACTTTTTCTTCGGGCTATTTCTTGACCGCGGCCGCGACTTCCGCCGCGAAATCGGTCGTTTCCTTCTCGATGCCTTCGCCGAGCGCGAAGCGCAGGTAAGCGCTGATCTTGGCCGGAGCGCCGATCTCCTTCTCGGCATCCTTCAGCGCCTTCTCGACGGTGATGTCGGGATTGAGCACGAAGGCCTGCTTCAGAAGCACCACCTCTTCGTAGAACTTGCGCAGGCGGCCCTCGACCATCTTCTCGATGATCGCTTCCGGCTTGCCGGACTGGCGCGCCTGGTCGGAGAAGATCGCCTTCTCGCGCTCGACCAGCGCCGGGTCGACCTCCTCGGCGTTCAGCGCGACCGGGTTGGTCGCCGCGACATGCATGGCGACCTGGCGGCCGAATGCATTAGCGGCATGTTCGTTGCCGGTGGTCTCGATCGCGACCAGCACGCCGAGCTTGCCGAGGCCGTCGGCGACGGCATTGTGGACATAGGTCGCCACTGCGCCATGCGGAACGGTGAGCTTGGCCGAACGGCGGAAGCCCATGTTCTCGCCGATGGTGCCGACCGCATCCTTGATGGTGTCGGTGACCGACTTGTCGGAGCCCGGATACTTGGCCGCGGCCACCGCCTCGGTCGTGCCGTAAGCGAGCGCGACCTTGGCGACGTTGGCGACGATTTCCTGGAAGGCCGCGTTACGGGCCACGAAGTCGGTCTCGGAATTGACCTCGACGATTGCGGCTTCGCGAACGCCGGAATCGACGCCGATCAGGCCCTCCGCCGCAGTGCGGCCGGCCTTCTTGTCGGCCTTGGAGATGCCCTTCTTGCGCAGCCAGTCGACGGCCGCTTCCATGTCGCCGTTGGTTTCGTTCAACGCCGCCTTGCAGTCCATCATACCCGCGCCGGTCAAGTCGCGGAGTTCTTTGACCTGTGCAGCCGTAATGCTCATTGTCGCCTCTTTGTTTCAAATGCGCCGACGCACCATCGAATCTCGATGATGCGCCCGGCAAAAGCGCTTTAGCGCGCCAACTTATTGGAAAGATGAAGGCCGCAACCGGCCTTCGCTTTTCAAGCTTCCGGAGCCTCGGTGGCCGGGGTGTCGAGCGCCGGCTCGACCGGAGCCTCAGCCGACGCGCCGATGTCCATGCCGAGCGCGCCCTGCTGGCGCGCGATGCCGTCGATCGCGGCCTTGGCGATCAGATCGCAATAGAGCTGGATGGCGCGGGCAGCGTCGTCATTGCCGGGGATCGGGAAGTCGATCTTGTCCGGGTCGCAGTTCGAATCGATGATGGCAACGACCGGAATGCCGAGGCGCTTGGCCTCGAGGATGGCGATCGCTTCCTTGTTGGTGTCGATGACGAACATCAGGTCGGGCGTCGAGCCCATGTCCTTGATGCCGCCGAGCGCCTTGTTGAGCTTCTCGCGCTCGCGGTCGAGGTTGAGTCGCTCCTTCTTCGTGAGGCCCTGGGCCTCGCCGGCGAGCGTCTCGTCGAGCTTGCGCAGGCGCTGGATCGAGTTCGAGATCGTCTTCCAGTTGGTCAGCATGCCGCCCAGCCAACGCGAGTTGACATAGTACTGGGCCGAACGCTGCGCGGCGTCGGCGACGATGTCCGAGGCCTGGCGCTTGGTGCCGACGAACAGCACGCGGCCGCCCTTGGCGACGGTGTCGGACACCTGCTTCAGGGCCTGGTGCAGCAGCGGCACGGTCTGCGACAGGTCGATGATATGGATGTTGTTGCGGGCGCCATAGATGTAAGGCGCCATCTTCGGGTTCCAGCGGTGGGTCTGGTGGCCGAAGTGAGCACCAGCTTCCAGAAGCTGGCGCATACTGAAATCAGGCAGAGCCATTCTTTAGTTCCTTTCCGGTTGGCCTCCACGGACACAGGCATTTCGGACTTATGTCCTCATGCCACCGGAGGTTTCAGCCGGATTTCTCCCGGGCAGACACCAAAGTCCGTGTGTGGAATGAGCGCGCATATAGAGGGGAAGTCCAACAAACGCAAGCCGGGCGCTGGAAAACGACGATGTCTGCGGCGATCCGCGCAGTTTCAGCGTTTTGCCTTGCCGTTCGGCACCCGCACGCGGCGGAAGATCGCGACGATCTCCTCGCGGCTGCATTCGACGGCGCCAAGCCGCACGGCTCGGTCGCGCTCGAAGCCGGTGATATCGTAATGCGGCGCCGAAGTCTTGGGCGGTCCCTGATAGGAGGAGCGCTTGACGCCAAGCTCGGCGGCGAAGCGGTGCAACTCGTCGGTGTCGTCGGCGAGCAGATGGCACCAGCGATGGCCGGCCCATTTCCAGATCGCCGCATCGACATAGACAGCCATTGCGCTCGCAGCACTCCAACCGACATCGCCGGCCCGCTTACAGTTACAGAAGCCGACATCAAGTCAGCGATGATAGAAGGGATTCGGATAGGAAATGAAGCCGCTGGCGGCTTCTAGCTCGGTCACGATCTTGGTGACGGCTTCCTGCATACGCGTGCGCAGCACGGCGAGCGCCTCGTCGACGGAACCGTCGTAGTCGTGCAACCCCAAGGGCTGGGGCACGCGGATATGCGCGCAGCGCGGCCCCACCGGTTGCGGGATGAAGCGGTTGATCGTGTCGCGCAACGTGCCTTTGCAATAGTCGTTGCGGATGCGCTTCAGGTGCTCGGCGATCTCTTCTTGCGTGATCGTTCGATCGGCGAAGGCCCAGGAGCCGACGCGCTGGATGCGCTGGATCGTTTCCGCCAATTTTCGCACGCGCTTCTGCTCTTCGGCGTCCTTCTTGCCCTCGCGCAGCCAGCGGCGCGAGCGTCGCAGCAGTTCGGCCAGGTCGAGCCCGGGGTCGGCGGCGATGCCGTCGGCAAGCCGCTGGCCGAGCTCCGCCAGCGCCCTTTGCTGGCGGACGGCATAGGAAACGCCCTGCTCTGCCGTCAGGCCAAAGGCCTGTTCGTCGCGGGACAACAGATCCGAATAGATGCGATAGACGCGTTCCGGCAGCGAGCCGTCCCCAGACCCTGCGATCTTCAGGCTCTTCTCGACATAGGCGCATTCCCTGGCGAGCGCCCGCTCGACATTGCCGGTGAAGGCGAGTTTCCAGACCACCGGAGCGACCCAGGCCTTGAAATCCTTGTTGGTCTCGCGACCGCGCTGCAGCGCCTCGAGCCCCATCTCCACCGCACCGGGAAGCAACGGCCCGACATAATCGCCGTGCCAGCCGACGCCGCCCTCTGGATGAAGCAGCACGCCATGGCCTTTTAACGCCCAGTCGACCGAATGGGCCTTGGCGGCTTGGTTGTTGCCGGGAATCTGAGCGATGAGATTGTTGGCCAGCCAGAATTTCTGCATCACCCGGCCGAGCCCGTTGACCACGCCATGCGTCGCCCAGGATGCCGCAAGCGGGCTGACGCGCGAGACGATCTCCTTGTCGATCATCCAGTCGGTGAAGAATTCCGGATGGTTGGGCGTGATGAACGTCGCCTGGCCCTCGCCGCAGCGGGCCTGCAGCCTTTGCTGGTCGGCGGAGGGAAAGTCGATGTGGCGGACATTGGCGACACCGCGCAAGCCGGCGAGCCGGTTGAACGGCAACAGGTCGCGGAAACCTGGAACCCCGCGCAGCATGACGATGCGATTGACGATCGTCATCATGTTGATCAGCGCCGGATTGGGTCGCGGCGCCACGAACACGTCCATCCTGCCCAAGCTTTCTCCCCCAACTGCCGTCAGGAAAGCTGGGACTGGATTGCGGCGCCTTCAAGTCGGGGCCGTTCGGCAGCCTGCTTCGTGGTTAACCCGCGGCTATTTCGAAGCCGGGCAAGGCTTGGTCTGATCGAACAGCGACAGGTTGACCAGCTTGCCGGTCATCGAGAAATCGCCATAGTCCATGACGAGATCGCGCGTGATGCCGTTCTCATGCAGCTTGAAGCTGATCCGGTACTCCGGCACTTCCTCGCCGCTTTTGTCGGTATCGTCGAAATAGGCGATGTCGACCGGCCAGTATTTGTCAGTGGCGAGCTTGGCGAGCGCCGGCGCTTCCGGGTCCGACTTGTCGGCGTCGGTCTTCTTGCCGACGACGACCGTGGTCGTCATCACCTTGTTGGCGTCCTCGGAGCCGTCGAACAGATTGGTCTGGTAGAAGTTCTCTCCACTCTCGGCCTTGCCGATCAGTTCGACGAGATGCTGGGTGGGAAACTGCGTGGCGGCGAGTTCGAGCGTGTTCTTCTCGGGCTTGTCGATGTCGACCTTGAGGCCTTTCGGCTCCCTTGTCGCCATGCCTTTGACCTCCTTGTCGAGGTTCTGGTCGACGAAGGACTTCGTCACAAAGGAGAAGGTCTTGCCTTCGGCGTCCTCGAACGTCGTCGTCTGCTGGTCGGTCAGCCTGGTGTTGTCGCTGGTCACGATCTGGGTGACGAAACGGAACTTCACCGTATAGCCCTCGCAGGGAGAGCCGTTGAACTCATACACCATGCGGCCGGAAATGCCGGTGATGCCCGAGCGGTCGGACGCCTTGTTGAGAGTGAGGTCGTAGACGGCGCGGTGCGCCTGCAGCGCGGGCACGGCAAAGGCCGGAGCCATCGGGATGGCCGTCGACAGCAGGGCGGCGGAAAGGAAAAGGCGCGTCACGCGCATGAAGTGCTCCGATCGTCGCGACCGATGGCAGGCCGCAGGGAAAGATGGTCCAGCTTAAAAAAAGTCATGGCGGAAGCGAGGCAAAAATAGCAATTTCGGCCCGGCCAACGCGGCGCCTCCAAGCAATAGGGAAAACCAATGAGCGAAACAATCGAAAAGCGGCTAAGCGATCTCGGCGTCACTCTTCCGGCCGCCGCGGCCCCTGCCGCAAACTACGTGCCCTACTGCAGAACCGGCAATACGCTCTTCACTGCCGGCCAGCTTCCGCTGAAGGATGGCAAGCTGCAGGCCAGCGGGCTGCTTGGGCGCGACATCGACACGGCTGCCGGCAAGGAAGGCGCGAAATTCTGCGCCATCAACATCCTGGCGCAGGCCAAGGCAGCGCTTGGCGACCTCGAGAAAATCCGCCGGCTGGTCAAGATCACCGTCTTCGTCGCCTCGGCGCCGAGCTTCGTCGAGCAGCATCTGGTCGCCAATGGCGCGTCCGATTTCCTGGTCGCAGTCCTCGGCGAACGCGGCAAGCATGCCCGCTCCGCCGTCGGCACCGCTTCGCTGCCGCTCAATGCCGCGGTGGAAATCGAAGCGATCTTCGAAGTCGAGTGAACGAGCCTGACATGACCGACCTTTCTTGGCTGATTGCCCGCCCGGTCGCGCATCGCGGCTTCCACGACATGAACAAGACGCGCTGGGAGAACACGCTGTCGGCCTTCGCCGCGGCGACCGAGCGCGGCTATGCGATCGAATGCGACGTGCATATCTCGTCCGACGGCGTTCCCGTCATCATCCACGACGGCGAGCTGAAACGCCTGACCGGCGAGGACGGCTTCGTCTGGCAGCGCACCGCGGCCGAGCTCACCGCGCTCAAGGTGGGCGGCACGAAGGATCACCTGCCGACGCTGCAGCAGGCGCTCGACCTGATCGATGGTCGGGTGCCGCTTGTCGTCGAGCTGAAGGGCGTCCCCGGCCATGACAAAGGATTGGTCGCGAGCGTCGGCAGGCTGCTCAAGCGCTACAAGGGCAAGGTGGCGATCATGTCGTTCGATCATTGGCTGATCCGAGACTTCGCCAAGGATGCGCCGGACATTCCCGGCGGGCTGACTGCTTATGGCAAGGACAACCAGCTGATCGAGGCGCATTTCGCCATGCTGGCGCACGACATCGCCTTCACGTCTTACGCCGCCGGCGACCTGCCCAACCCGTTCGTCAGCTTCGTGCGCGAAAAGCTCAAAATGCCCGTCATCACCTGGACCGTGCATGACCAGCCGGCGGTCGACCTCACCTTCAAATATGCCGACCAGATGACCTTCGAGGGCTTTGAGCCCGATCTCGTCAAGGTCGCCTAGAGCCGGATGATTTCGGGTCGAACGACCTGAAATCCGATCCGCCTCTAAATCAATCTAAAGAGAGAGCATGATGTCGTCCGAACCGAAGGTCAGCGAAGCAAGAACCGCTTCACACTTCGCGGCGTCATGCTCTTAGGCAGTGCCTGAAACGTGACTTGTAGCTGTCCGGATGACGCTTAAATAAGCCCCATGGATCAGGGCGACGACGACGATGGACGGACAACGAATGCGGACTATGCCATCCGCGTCGCGGCGGGCATAGGCGCGTTCACCTGCGAGGAATGGAACGGCTTCGCCGGAACCACACGCGGCGATAAAGAAAACGGTTACAACCCACTTGTTTCATTCGCTTTTCTGAGCGCGCTCGAGGATTCCGGCTGCGCCGTGCGGCGCACCGGCTGGCAGGGCCATCATCTCAGGCTCGAGACGGCGCAAGGCAAGCTACTCGGCGCCGTGCCCTGCTATCTCAAGTCGCACAGCCAAGGCGAATATGTCTTCGATCATGGCTGGTCGGATGCGTTCGAGCGCGCCGGCGGACGCTATTACCCCAAGCTGCAATGCTCGGTGCCGTTCACGCCGGTCACAGGCCCTCGCCTGCTGGTCGGCAAGGAGGAGGACCAGAGCGCGGTGAGGGCCGGACTTGCCGCCGGCCTGAAATTGGTGACCGACAAGCTTGGCGTGTCTTCCGCCCATGTCACCTTCGCGGCCGAGCCCGACATAGCGACACTGGAGGCGGCGGGTTTCCTGCACCGGACCGATCAGCAGTTCCATTTCTTCAACGAAGGTTTTTCGAACTATGACGACTTCCTCGCCACGCTTGCCTCGCGCAAGCGCAAGGCGATGAAGAAGGAGCGTCGCGAGGCGCTAGCCGACGGCATCTCGATCGACTGGCTGACCGGCAAGGACATCACCGAACGCGCCTGGGACGATTTCTTCGCCTTCTACATGGATACCGGCGGCAGGAAATGGGGCCGGCCCTATCTCAACCGCCAGTTCTTTTCGCTGATCGGCGAGCGCATGGCCGACGACATCCTTCTGGTGATGGCCAAGCGCAACGGCCGCTACATCGCCGGCGCCATCAACTTCATCGGCTCCGACGCGCTCTACGGCCGCAACTGGGGCTGCATCGAGGATCACCCCTTCCTGCATTTCGAGGTTTGCTACCACCAGGCGATCGACTTCGCGATCGAACGCAAGCTGAAGGTGGTGGAGGCAGGCGCGCAAGGCGAGCACAAGCTGGCGCGCGGCTATCAGCCGGTGACCATGCATTCGGCGCACTACATTGCGCATCCCGGCCTGCGCAACGCGGTCGCCGACTATCTGCGCCGCGAGCGGCGCGAGGTCGAGCGGATGGGCGAATATCTCGAAGAGCACACGCCGTTCCGCAAGGATCTCAAGGAATAGGTTCGCAGGGCTATTTCCGGATCATTGCGGCTTTCTGGCCGCGATCGGGACGAGGAACGAAAAGCAGGCGACCAGGAAGAACACGCCGCCTGCAAGCGCCAGCAGATCGCCCGCGCGCCATGCCGCGGCGATGAAGAACAGCGCCGACACGATGAACAAAAGCCAGCCGGCAACGATCCACTTCATGGCTGCTCCATCTTGACGCTACCCTGTCCGGCGACAAACATCGTCGATCATCAAATAGCGAGGCATCATGACCGTCTACGACACGAACAACATTTTCGCAAAAATCCTGCGCGGCGAAATCCCCTCGCACCGCATCTATGAGGACGATGCGGTCGTTGCCTTCATGGACGTGATGCCGCAAGGCGTCGGCCACACGCTGGTGGTGCCGAAGGCTCCGTCGCGCAACATCCTCGACGCCGATCCGGCGACGTTCGGACCGCTGTTTGCCGTGGTGCAGAAAGTGGCCGTGGCCGTGAAAAAGGCCTTCAACGCCGACGGCGTCACAGTGATGCAGTTCAACGAACCGGCCTCCGGGCAGACCGTCTACCACCTGCATGTGCATGTCATCCCGCGCTTCGAAGGCGTGCCGCTGAAGCCGCATTCCGGGCAGATGGAAAAGCCGGAGGTGCTCGCCGAGAACGCCGGCAAGATCCGGGCGGCGCTGGGAGGCTGATCCGGCTCAGCCGGCCCGCAATTGCGCCAGCGTCGGGAAGGCTGTCGGCGCCGGTCCAGCCGTAAGCCGCTGCCGGATAGCGTCCGCGCACTCGGTCGGGCTTAGCAGCGACGTATCGACTTCCATGTCGTAGATGCCGGGCTTGTGCACCTCTTCCTGCCACAGGCGCACCGGGCGCGGAACCGGATCCTCGTCCGATCCGGTCACATACGTTCCGTCCGCCGAGATGGCGGCGCGCCGTTGCAGGATCACCTCGATCGGGCAGCGGACGCCAACGAACAGGACCGGCAGGCCTGCAAGGCGCCGGGCGCAGTCGCGAAGGATGTCGAGCGGCCTCGAATAGGCATCGTGGTGGCCGACATCGGTGACGACATTCAGCCCCAGCCGGCTGTGTACCGCGACGGAGTCATAGAGCGCGGCGTAGAAGCCCGGCAGAAAGGCCTCGAGGTCGGGGCGCTCGCCGCCGGGCCGCAGGCCGATCCCAGGACGCAGTCGCGGCGGCGTGATCCGCACATAGGCGTCGACGCCGAGATTGACCCAAACGTCATCGAACATCTCCTGGATGGCTGCGGCTATGCTCGACTTTCCGGAGCGCGGCGCACCGTTCAGTATGATGATTTGCCCGGCTACCACGCGCAGTTCCTCCCAACGAAAAAAGCCCCGCTGTGAACTGACCCCCGAAAGTTGGACACAACCTTCGGGGGTTTTGCATGTCCAAATA
>SUGL01000299.1 GCA_004963905.1 Mesorhizobium sp. | reverse complement strand
ATTCTACACAAGTTCGAACGGCGACCGCTGGCTGGTCGTCAAGGTCGGCGAACGCGACGAGATTTTCGTAAGGCATGAGCCAAACCGGGCCTCGGGCGGTCAACCTTCGGTGGTTGACATCGAGACGTTCATGGCCTGCAGACCTGGCTCACCTGAAGGCAAAGCCTTGATCGATCTGCTCGACCAACTGCGCAGCGAACAGGACCGGGAGGGCATGGATAGGCTAGGCGATCG
>SUGL01000298.1 GCA_004963905.1 Mesorhizobium sp. | reverse complement strand
GTGCTCGATGGGCGCGACATCGGCACCGTCGTGTGCCCGGACGCCGACATCAAACTCTATGTGACGGCAAGCGCTGCTGTGCGGGCGAAGCGCCGGCTGGCCGAGATCGAGAGCATGGGCGGCAGCGCCGACTTCGCCACGATCCTCGCCGACATCGAGCGCCGCGACGAGCGCGACATGGGCCGCGCCGACTCGCCGCTCAAGCCAGCCGCCGACGCGCACTTGCTTGATACC
>SUGL01000297.1 GCA_004963905.1 Mesorhizobium sp. | reverse complement strand
CCATTGGTCTCGTAGCCAAAATCGTTGAGATATTCGATGACGCTGTCGATCGAGCTTTCGGGGATGCCGAAGGCTTCCTTGCAGATGCGCCGGAAGGCGACCATCTCGCTCTCCGAGACCGAGCCGTCGGCCAGGATCATGCGGAACAGCATCAAGAGTTCCGCCGACAGCACCGGATCGTCCGCCACCTTGCGCACGCCCGGATCGCCGTCGAAGATTGAGCGTATCTGGTCC
>SUGL01000296.1 GCA_004963905.1 Mesorhizobium sp. | reverse complement strand
CGTCTCGATGGCGTCGATCAGCGCCGAGGGCATCGACAACAGCAATATTCTGAAGGCCAGCCTGGAAGCGATGCGCCGCGCCGCCGCCGGCCTGTCGCTGCAGCCCAAACTGGCCTTGGCCGACGGCCGCGATGTGCCGCCCGGCCTCGCCTGCGAAGGCCGCGCCCTGATCAAGGGCGACCAGCGCTCGCAATCGATCGCGGCTGCCTCGATCGTCGCCAAGGTGATGCGAGAC
>SUGL01000295.1 GCA_004963905.1 Mesorhizobium sp. | reverse complement strand
GATCAGTACGGTTTCCATGGTTTATCCTGGCGAGGCCTTGCGCGGCCGCGCATACGACCGGTGATTTGGAGGCGGCTCCTTACAATGCTTTGACGGCATTTCCAAGCCCGTGGCCGGGAATATGGGGCGCAATGCGGCCATTGCAACGATTTGCGCCCGCGTCCCTGCCGCTCCGGCTGAGCGCCCGCGGCTAGAGCATGTCTCCCGAAAGTGGGAACCGGTTTCGGGACAAAGA
>SUGL01000294.1 GCA_004963905.1 Mesorhizobium sp. | reverse complement strand
GGTAAGCACCCCATTGGTTTGCTCGATGACGAAGAAACGCGCGGAGTCCCGGTCATAGCCTTCGGCGAGCAGTTTCTCGTAGTCGGTATGGCTGTGGCGGACGTGGGCGATGGTTGCCAGCCACACCGCGATCGTTGGCGGCAAGGTCTTCATATGCGCGGCGCCGGCATCGGCGCGGATCCTTTCCATGTCGGCATAGGGGGCGAGCGGCAGGAGCGCGGTCAGCGCCTTGGCGA
>SUGL01000293.1 GCA_004963905.1 Mesorhizobium sp. | reverse complement strand
GGCTGCCGTCGTCATTGCCGAACCACACGCCCGTGGTCAGGTTGGCCGTGTAGCCGACGAACCAGGCGTCGCGCGAATTCTGGCTTGTGCCGGTCTTGCCGGCCGAGGGCCAGTTGAAGGCCGCCTTCTTGGCGGTGCCGACTTCGACCGTGCCCGTCATCATAGAGTTCATCATGCCGACGATGTCGGCCTTGAGGACACGCGGCGCGCTGCCGCCATTGTTTTCGTAGAGCACC
>SUGL01000292.1 GCA_004963905.1 Mesorhizobium sp. | reverse complement strand
CTCTCCGGCGGCACGACCATGGTGGTCGACTTCTGCCTGCCGGCGCCGCAGCAGTCGCTGCTGGAAGCACTGCAGATGTGGGACAACAAGACCTCGAAGGCTGCCTGCGACTATTCCTTCCACATGGCGATCACCTGGTGGGGCAAGCAGGTGTTCGACGAGATGGCGACCGTCGTCGACAGGGGCATCACCTCGTTCAAGCACTTCATGGCTTATAAGGGCGCATTGATGGTCGA
>SUGL01000291.1 GCA_004963905.1 Mesorhizobium sp. | reverse complement strand
CGACGCGCCCTTCTCGGTCGACGCCAACCTCCTGCACTCCTCCTCGGAGGGCAAGGTGCTGGAGGATCCGTGGAGCGAGCCGCCGGAATTCGTCCACCAGCGCACCGTCTCGCCGATGGACGCGCCAGACGCCGTCACCGAGATCGAGATCGAATTCCTGAAGGGCGATCCGATCGCGCTCAACGGCAAGAAGCTGTCGCCGGCCAGCATGCTGGCGGCGCTCAACGACCTCGGCC
>SUGL01000290.1 GCA_004963905.1 Mesorhizobium sp. | reverse complement strand
CAGGCAGCCCTTGCCGGCGTGCTCTTGTTCGTCGCCCAGCACATATTCCGCTGGCAGGTCTTCGCCAAAGTCTACCGCCAGGCGCCGGTCGAGTTCGCACTGATCCTGATCACCATGATCGCGATCGTCGTCCTGCCAATCGAGACCGGCGTGGCGATCGGCATCGGCCTGTCGCTGCTACATGGCATCTGGGGCTCGACGCACACGGAGCCGATCGAGCTGGCGCAGGTGCCGGGC
>SUGL01000028.1 GCA_004963905.1 Mesorhizobium sp. | reverse complement strand
GCATCAACACCTCCCGGTAAAAACCGAAAAGTGTTACCCATGTGTCCGGTACAAATCGTCACCCATGTCTCGGGTCGCTCACCGGACGACATCAGAGTTTGGACTCCGCCATGGAGGTCTGGACTCATGCCGTCCGCGGCCGGTTCGAGTCCGGCTCTCTCCGTCAACAAAAAAGGCCGCCCGTTGCCGGACGGCCAGCACTTGTCCGTGCTGTAAACGCGGAGCAAGAAAAACGTTGGATCGCCTATTTCGCTTTGGCGCTGGCGAGTTTGTTCGCGATGAGCACGAACTTGGCATTCAGAGCGGTGCCGAGGGAGGTCGCTCCGACCATGATCGCAAGCGCAATAAGAGCAGCGATCAGGCCATATTCAATCGCAGTGGCGCCAGACTCATCGGCGACGAACTTCTTCATCAGATCACGCATATTAGATGCCCCTTCTTTAATGTGTAGCTTAAGTAAGCTACGTGACAGCGGCCATTTAATACGGGCATCTACTTGATTTGATCTTAAAGAGATGGGTTAAAGATTCCTTTAATATTATTTATTTATAATAAAGTATGTGCCGATATATGTTTGTGGCAGATGGCGACCGTGGAGACGCCCACGGCATTTCTTCTTCAAGGGTCGCGTTGCGTTTGCAGTTGAACGGGTGAGCCGAAGGGGAGGTCCAAACGCATGTTTCCCGAAAATGGAAACCGGTTTCGGGACAAGACACGCGCAAAATCAAAGCCTAAGCGCATAGAGCGAATCCGCAGGATCGCTACGCGCTTCAGGCCAAGGTCCGGAGCCCGAACGCGAACATTGTATGGGCTGGGTGTTGCGCCGCAGGCGAGCCTAATGCATGTCGCTCAAAAGTGCGCAGCGGTTTTGGGAGAACGAATGCATCAGAACAAAGACTAAAGCGCGTCGCCTGAATCTGTTTCGTCTTCGTCGCGACGCGCTTTAAGCGCCTGACACGCTTACCGTGGTCGAAAGCTCAGGTCTTGGCCCACCGGTCATTGGCTGGCGACATGCAAGAGGTTCTGGAGGCCACGCCAGTCCAAGGCGTATCCGGTTCCGGCTTCTGCTCGACGCGCCCTTTGTCGCCGATCTCTCTGGCCAGCGCCAATGCTTCGGCCCAGTCCTTCGTGGCAAGGACGGACTGCCAATACCACGTCTCGAATACGCTGACGACGTAGGTCATTCCCAAGAGCCCCCCGGCTTCAGCGATACAGGTCTGCCGGATTGGAGGTCGCCGTCGATACGGACATCCGCCAACCGCTGCCCGTTCAAAATTGGTGGTCAACGCATCCCGATACTTTCGCCCACTGAATAATACTTGGCTTGCACGGCGCTTGGAAATGGACCTGCAGTCCTGCGACATATGCGACCCAGGTCTGAATTGAACAGTCCGACCTTGCTCGCGGATGAGCGAAGGAATTCCCGTGCGATCGGCGCGCGGTGCTTTACGCCTGGGCCAAAGGACAAGATCGCTGACGCAGCCCTTCAATTGACGCCCTCGGCCAACCTCGCTGCTCGACCGGAATGTCACCGCGTGGCGCTCGGCGAGGAATTCCATGCTTGAAGACGCGCGCGGTGGTCAGTATATCCGCGCCAAAGAAGCGGGGGCTTCGGCGTGTTACAGGAAAGTTATCTCGAATTTATGTTACGCTGGCATCTGTACCGCAGATGGCATCGTCCGCCGCGCCCGAAGAGGCAGGCCGAGTTCGATTTTCATCGGCTGATGAAATCCCTTCCGCGCCGTGGCCTTTTCATCGACCTCGGGGCCAATATAGGCGATGTGACCCGGCATGCTCTCAGCTATGGCATGAGGGTAATCGCCTTTGAGCCGGACCCCACGGCCCTCGAGATTTTGAGGGACCGGTTCGGCGATGACGAGCGGGTGACGATCATTCCAAAAGCGGTGGGAGGCTCCGCCAGGACGGCGATCCTTCATCAGAGGCCGGACACGCAGAATGTCCGTATGACGGAGTGGTCGTCTCTGTTCGAGGTGCCGGAGCACGCGAACGGCCGCGCCGTTGAAGTAGAGGTGATCGACCTGGTGCAATTTCTGAAAGAGCTGGAGGAGCCCGCTACCGTCGTCAAGATGGACATCGAGGGTGCCGAAGCCGAATGCATCGAGTCCATGCTCGATGACGGCGTCTATCGGTCCATCGGTCATGTTCTGGTGGAGACGCACGAAAGGCTGTCGCGGGACTTGTCCAACAGGATCGCAGCGCTTCGCGACCGCATCGGCAGAGAAGGCATCAACAACATCGACTTGGGCTGGGGCTGATCTCGGGCTGCGAATCTCGAGAGTTATGGTTGGCCCATCCGACGCCAAGTCGCGGAAGGGCTACGGGTGGGGCTGTGCGAATGTCCGTATTTTCCCAATGGCTGAGGAATGCTCGCTCCAAACTGCCGGAGCATGTGGCCGTCGGCCGCCACACTTACGGCGTGACATGGCGAAAGGTTCTGTTCCCGTCGAAGGAAGCGCCGTTGAAGGTCGGATCCTTCTGCTCGGTCGCCGGCGAAGTGCTCTTTATGTGCTCCGGTCAACATTCGACCGGCAGCGCCACTTCATTTCCGATCCACAGCCGGATACTGAAGCGGCCCGAACCGATGGGGAATGGCGGCAGGCCGGGCGGCATCATGATCGGCAATGACGTCTGGATAGGCCACGGCGCCATAATATTGCCGGGGGTGGCGATCGGCGACGGTGCTGTCGTCGGCGCGGGGGCCGTGGTCACCAAGGACGTGCCGCCCTATGCGATCGTGGGCGGGTCTCCGGCCCGGCTGATCAGATACCGCTTTTCTCAAGACGTCATCTCGAAGCTGCTGGCGATCCGGTGGTGGGAGTGGGACGACGATAAGGTCAAAAGGGAGGCAGATGCCCTAACTGGCCCCATCGAGACTTTCATCGAGAGGCATCGCGTCTCAGGAATTGCGAACGAAGAAGGTTACAATAGCCGTTTCAAATGACAAATTCTTGTTTCTTTCTGGCGGCGGACGCCAAATACTTTCCCTACGCCTGCCTGGCGGCTCGCAGAATTCTGGACGTCTCGCGCAAAATGACGCCCGGTTTCATTATGCATGTCGGGGCAAGCAAGGATGACATCGACATTGCCGATCGCTTGCTGAAAGACCGCATCCGGATCGTGGACGTGGCGAACTTCATGGCTGACTCCGGCTACCGTTTTCGGCCGGGAAGCGTCGCCACCTTCATCCGGCTGTTCGCCGACCGGTTCCCCGAATTCGCGGCATACGACCGCATCGCCCATATCGACTGCGACGTCCTGTTCAACCGTGACATTGCCGATCTGGTGGACCAGCCAATCCATGCGCACCTGCTGGCGGCCCACGACGACTACATGTATTTCCGCCCGGGCTACCGGAAAGAGATGTCGATGCAGCCGGGCGCGCCTTATTTCAATGCCGGCATCATCGTCTTCAACATGCCGCCGGTGCGCGAGGAAGACCTGTTGAGCGAGGCCCGCAGGCTCGCCGTCGAAGGGCAGATGAACGACCAGAATGCGCTCAACATCGTCTTCGAGGGCAAGTGGCAGACGATGCACCCGAACTGGAATCTGATGTCGAACGGCACGAACGAATTTCGGTTCTCCCAGGCCTATGCCCGGCATTTCGCGGGCGGCAAGCCATGGGGCAGCCAGGTTGGGGTGGAACTCGACGCGCTCGGGATCTGGCGCGATCTGGCAAAGGGCACGCCATGGGGCAAGCCCTTCGAGCAGCGCGTGCCGTTCGAACGCGGCGTGATCAAGCGCCTTCTCCGGCGTTTTGACGCCGTTGCAGGCCTCTTCGGCAAGGACGTCCAGCGCCGCCGCGCCAGATACGACGGCAGGAAGATGCATGAAATCTACGCCAGGCAAGCGGACGAGGGAGCCATGGCGGTTCGGTTTCCAGAAGTGCTCGGCGGATTCGGCTGATCGAACGCCGAAACCATCCGAGCCGGTCGGGCGCATCCTGTGGATAGTAACCTCCCGTTCACCACGAACCGGTCTTCGCGTTGCTGTCGGGCAGCCGACTCGCCGAGATAAAGGGGCCTGGACAATAGGCACCCCTGAAGCCCGGCGGCCGACGTTTTCATGTACCCCATGGGATGCGCTCTGAACGCTCTCGAGTATACGTCGGTCGCCGCTTCGCCAAAGCAATTCCAGGAAAAGTGCACGGCACAGGATCCTTGGATCTACTTAGTACGCTTCGCTTCCCGCTCCGCCAGAGGATGACGACGGGATAGGCGTTTCGGTCAATCTCCATGGCGCAAAAATCAAGCCCGCCCCGGCGAGGGGAAGCCAGGGCGGGCTCGGCTTGGGTCTGGAACCCGTAGTCAGGAGACTACGGTGGAAGAACAGGCCGGCGGCTGCAATGTTCCGAAGTTTTTCCCAGGTCGCGGGCGGCTACGGGCGACGCCTGTGGCCGCGCGACGCGCCTCAGGCCAGCAGGCCGGCGGCCTTCGCCGCCTTGCGCAGGGTTTTGCGGGCTTCGACGGGGCTTCTCAAACCGTCGAGCGCGTCGCGGCAGACGCGGCTTGCCGACCGCCAGGCGCCGTCGCGCGCCCGTCTTGGCCAGCGCTGGTCGAGGCATTCGACGGCCTCGAAGCAGCTTGAGACCTTGTGTTGTCCGCTTGGCTCGAAATCAATCACGACCGGCTCGGAAAACCAGACGTCGTTCATCACATCCTCCGTTCGTATGGTGGTCTTTTGACAAGCAACGGCGCCGGCGGGGCGCCTGTTGGAATGCGGGTCCGGGATGATTGGCGGACCCGCGCGTTAACCAGCCACCGCCGATAATGTTCCGAAGAATTTTTGAGACCGGCGATGCGCCGCGCGGGGTCGGCATGCGGGCCTGATCCAAGCCGCCCGACACGACTTGGCGTGCCGCCAAAAAGACGTGACCCCAAAACACGTGACCAAAGTCACTGGCTGCGCGGCAGCCCGCGGCGATAATCAGACCCGACAGGCTGCTGAAACGCGGGAAGACCTATCATGCTGATCGCCGTGCTTGCATCCGCCATGACCGTCGCCACGTTGATGGCGACCGCTTTCGGGCTCTATGAGGAGGCTGTTGTGCGCAGCCGTTCGCATGCCGAGGCGGATCGCGCGCATCGGTTTCGGCCGGCGCGTCGGCTTCCCGTCAATTCACGCAACCGGCCCGTCAGTTTGCGCAATCGATAAAAGCCGGCCAGGCATGTCCACGCCGCTTTACCTGGTCATGTGCGTTTTGCGGGCCGGAATCCTGCTCTCGCCGGCAGCGTTCGCCGTGCTGGTGCTTTTGTGGCTCTTCTACCGCTAATGCATATCGCCCAAAAGTGCATAGCGGTTTTGGGAGAACGACATGCATCGAAACAAGGGCTTAAAGCGCGTCGCTTGAATTCGTTTCGACCCGACGCGCTTTAAGCAATTCCCAGAAAAGGTGCGACGGTTCTCTGTCCGGAATTGCGTAGAGCAAATCCTCGGAGCGGTTCGGCCGACAATGATTGCCTATTCGACCAGCACATGCGCTTCACGCGCGGCGCTGACGAAGGCGTCCCTGGCATTGTCGGCCGGAACGTCGCCAGTCATTGCTCGGCGGCAGGCGCGCAGCGCCGCGCCATGCTGCGCGCTGCCGGCGTCGCGCCACTGGCCCGTCAGCAATTCGACGGCCTGCTGCGCGTTGGAAATGTGTCGGATCGAGCCCGCCACGCCGACGGCCACCTCGACCGGCCTGGAAAACCATCCCTGGATCATCGCGAAACCCCTGATGCGTTGTGAGCGGATCAGAAACGCGCAACTGCCCGGAGGGTTTCATCCCGATATTTCAACAGGATGTGAGCAGTGCGCGCCGGCGGCAGACATCGTCCCGTGCTATCGTCCGAGCGGCTTGCGGGACAGTTCGACGAGTTCCGCCTCGTCGGTGATGCCCGCCATGTAGTTCGCGATGATGCGCGAGGCGCGCGCTTCCTTTTGCTCCTCCGTCTCGCCGGCGACGCGGCCGCTCTCGAAGACGCGCCCAAACAGGGCCGTCTCTAACGGTGTGAACGTGTTTCGTGACATATTGGACATGGCTTCCTCCTCCGCCCATGTCCCCCTTTTTCTTCCCCGGCTAATATTATCACGGGTTCGGAAACGAGGTGAGTCTTCGAAAAAATGGTGACGGTATATGTCTTTCGCAGGGCCGCGGCCTGCAGGCTTTTCCTCTCATGATTTGGCCCGCGAGCACGCCGGATGCTGGGCCACCCTCGCTATATCCTTGCTGAAACAACGAAGCACTGATATTCATTAGCGGCGCGGAATTATTCCGAGTCTGCGCCAACTTGCGTCACGCAACAACGTGGCGCATGCTGTCCGAGGCCAATATCCCGACGTGGTGGCAACCGGGTTACGACGGGATTTGGTCGAACAAAGAAGCAGGGCAGGTTCCGATTCCATGTCGGAGCAGGTCCACGAATGCTCTGGAACTCTGAAGCCATCGCCCCCATGGCCTCGGAAGAGCATGAACATGGGGAAATCGATGGTGACGAAGAAACTTACCGCCAACGCAGAAAGCGCGGCAGCCTTTCTTGCGGTGATGGGCAACGAGAAGCGTCTGCTCATCATGAACTACCTGGCCGAAGGCGAGTTGTCGGTCGGCACGCTCGCCGACAAGGTCGAACTCAGCCAGTCAGCACTGTCCCAACATCTGGCCAAACTGCGCAGGTTTGGCCTGGTCGACACCCGCCGCGACCGCCAGATGGTCTACTACTCCTGCAAGTCGTCCGCGGCGCGAGAGCTCCTCGCTCTGCTCGATGGCCTGCTGACCATGGACAGGCCGCTTGCCGGCCCGGCCCGGCAGGCTCTCGTCGAGAGGATGCGGCGGCCGCAGGCCGCCTGATCGGCTGCGACGCAGGCGAGGCCGGGGGGCCTTCGCCTTGCGCGGCGCCGCTCGACCGGCGTGGAATACTGGCAAGTGAAACGACACTGCCTACGACGCGGGACGTCTGCTCGCGCCAACCTGTCAATTGGTCGAAGCCTTACCAATTCTTAATTTGGCCGTCACAAACCTGCCAGGAACACGCCCGAAACACGGCTAATGCATGTCGCCCAAAAGCGCGCAGCGGTTTTGCGAGAACGACATGCATCAAAACAAAGGCTTAAAGCGCGTCGCGCTGAAACGGATTCAGACGACGCGCTTTAACTGTCCAGCGGAGCCGCGTGATGGCCGTTATCAGCACCTATACGTCCAGCCAGAAATTCTTGCATTGGGCGCTCTTTGCCCTCGTTATTCTGCTTTATGGTCTAACCTTCGGCGAAGAGTTCTATCCCCGTGGCGATCCGGCGGTCGACGCCATTTGGCGATTGCACATTTCCTTCGGCCTCCTGCTCGCCGCGCTTGTCTTTTGGCGGGTGGTCCTGCGCGGCATGAAAGGGGCGCCGAGCCTCCCGGCGGAGATGACCGCCGCGGAGCAGGCCGCCGCGAAGGTCGGTCATTTCGTCCTCTACGCGCTGCTGGTCGCGATTCCCGTCCTCGGCATCCTGTTGACCTGGTTCAGGGGCGACGCATTGAGCTTCTTCGGCCTGTTCACCGTGCCGGCGCCGTTTGCTCCGGACCGAGCGACCGCGCGAACCATCCGCGAGCTGCATTCGCTATGCGCGAACGGCATACTGATCGTGGCCGGCATACACGCCCTTGCCGCGCTCTATCATCATTTCGTTCGCAGGGACGCGGTCATGGCCAGGATGCTGCCCGGGAACCGGTAACACGCCGGGTTTCGTTCACCGCGGCCGGTCGTCGTTGCGCCGGCCCTGTTCCGACCGGAATGGCGGCATCACTTTTGATTGAAGGGCGCTGTGTCGGTGAAGCCGCCAATGCCCGCAAGGCCATGAAAATCAGCGTCTTTTCGCCGAAGCCGTTCGCTCCCGCCCTTTCGAAGTTTACGGATTTGTAAATCGCCCGCTCGACCTCCGTTGGCTAAGCTTTTGGCGATCCATACCCCCGGATCACGTGACGGGTCGAACTTCCACTTCGGCGCCTCACGAGGCCCGTCGCTCCCGGCGGGCCTCTTTTCGTTTGAGGCACGGGCAGGCAAGGTTCACGCCGCTGGGCGCCGCCGTGTGATGACACTGCGCATGGCGAGCACCAGCACGGTGATGATGATCAGGATCACCGAGAGCGCCGCGATCGCCGGATCGATGTTGTCGCGCAGGCCCATCCACATCAGGCGCGGCAAGGTGATGGCGTTCACCGAGGTGATGAACAGCGTGACGCCGATCTCTTCCCAGGAAAGCACGAAGGAGAGCAGTGCCGCGGTGACGATGCCGAATTTGATGTTGGGCATGATGACGCGCGTCGCGCGCTCCCACACGCTGGCGCCCAGGCCGCGCGCGGCAAGGTCGATGCGGCGGTCGAGCTGGCTGAGCGACACCAGGATCAGAACGGTGGCGAAAGGCACGGTCATCACCGAATGCGCCATGGCAACGCCCAGCCACGTATCGTAGCCGAAGAAGGACGAGATGCCGGAGACCGAGGTGAGCAGGAAATAGAGCGTCACCGCCGAGACCACCGGGGGCACCACCATCGGCAGCAGCACGAAGCCGACGAGGGCGGCGGTGAAGCGCGGCTGGAACATCCACACGCCCAGGCTGAAGGTGAGCGCCAGCACGGTGGAGAGCGCGCTGCTGACGATACCGATCCGGAGCGAGAGCAGGATCGAATCGAGCCAGCGCGGATCCTCGATCAACGAGCGGTAGTGGCGCAGCGACAATTCGCCCGTCGGCATGGTCAGCATGCGGCTCGGCGTCAGCGACACGGGGATGACGGCCAGCAACGGCATAAGCAGGAACAGCGCCACGAGCACTGCGAGGATGAGCGAGACGGGGCCGGGGCGGTAGGTCGGCATCGCGCTACACCAATTGCTTCGGTTTGACGTAGCGGAAGAGCAACGCCATCAGCGCGCCGACGAACACCACCAGCACGACGCTGATCGCCGCGCCCAACCCCCAGTCCGGGCTCTGGAAGATGCGCAGGTAGATCAGCTCCGCGATCATCACGCTGCGGCCGCCGCCGAGGATCGCCGGCGTGACGAAGAAGCCGAGCGAAAAGACGAAGACGATCAGCGCCGAGCCGATGATGCCGGAGCGCGTCATCGGCACGAACACCGTCCAGAAGGTGCGCATGCGGCTGGAGCCCAGCCCGCGCGCCGCAAGCAGCACGCGCTCGTCGAGGCTGCGCATGGCGGACGCCAGCGGGAACACCGCGAAAGGTATGAGGAAATGCGACATGCCGACGATGACGCCGAACTCGTTGCGCACCAAGGTCAGCGGCTCGGAGATGAAGCCGATCGATTGCAGCCAGGTGTTGATCAGGCCGCGATTGGAGAGCAGCGCCACCCAGCCGAAGGCGCGCGTCAACACCGAAATCCAGAACGGCACCAGGATGCAGAATTCGGCAAGCACGCGCTGCACCGGGCTGCCGCGCACCCACACCACAGTAATGGCGTAGGCGGCGGTCACAGACACGACCGTGACGATGGCCGCGATGCGCAGCGTGCGGATGAACACCGACTGCACCAGCGGATCGCTGACCAGCGCGCCGTATTGGCCGAGCCCTGGCGTTGGCAAGGTGAAGCTCCACTTCACCACGCCGAGGAAAGGCCAGGCATAGGCAAGGACGAGGAACAGGAGCAGCGGCGCCATCAGCAACGCCGCGCCCATCCTGTCGGAGAGGGTGCCTCTCATGTCAGCTCGGCATCTCCGCCCGATCAGGCGGAGATGATCTTGGTGTACTCGTCGAGTGCTGCGCCGTAGTTCTTGGCGTACCACTCCATGTCGAGCGGGATCTGCTTCTTCATGTTGTCCGGATCGACGGGATTGATGCGTTTCTTGTCGGCCGGGATCAGCGCGTCGGCCGCCGGGTTCGCCGGACCCTGACCGAGCTTGTCGAACATCACCAGTTCCTTCTGCGGATCCTGCGTGCTGGCGATGAACTTCATCGCCGCCTCCTTGCCGCCGGGATTGTTCTTCAGCACCGCCAGCGCGCCGGGCGAGATCAGGCCCTGGTCCCAGATGAACTTGATCTGGCCGCCCGAGTCCTGCTCGATCAGCGAAGCGCGCGTCGACCACACGATCGCCATCGAGGCCTCGCCGTTGAGCAGCACGCTCTGGCTTTCGGCGCCTCCGCCCCAATAGGAAACGACATTCTCCTTGAAGGCGGCGATCTTGTCATGCGCGCGCTTGAGGTCGAGCGGATAGAGCGAGGCGGGCGCCACGCCGTCGGCAAGGAGCGCCGCTTCCCAGCTCGACACGCCCCATTTGTAGAGCGAACGCTTGCCTGGGAATTTCTTGACGTCGAAGAAATCGGCCATGCCGGTCGGCGCGTTCGAGCCGAATTTCTGCGAGTCGTAGGCGATCACATAGGAGAAGAAGTAGGTCGAGGCGGCATATTCCCAGCCGAAGCCCGGCCGCATCTTGCTCTTGTCGACGATCTTGTAGTCGATCGGCTCGAGCATGCCCTGACCGCCCAGCGTGATCGCCGAGAACGGATCGACGTCGACGAGGTCCCAGGTCGGCGCGCCGCTCTTGAACTGCGCGGCGATGGCGCCCTCGGTCGGGCCCGAGCCGTCCATCTTGACCGGGATGCCGGTGTCCTTAGTAAAGGCCTGGCCGTAGGCGGCGTCGTAAGCCGTGATGGCGTCGCCGCCCCAGTTCACCAGCACCAGCCCTTTCGTCTCGGCTTGAGCGTGGGTCGAGCGCAACAGCATTGGCGTGCCGGCGAGCACGAGGCCCGCAAGCTGCGCGAATTGGCGGCGCGAGATCTCGCCGCGCTTTGCCCTCTCGGCGAGGGAGTTGATGGTTTGCTTCTTGGTATCGTTCGTCATGTCAGTTCCCCTTGTTTTTGTTGATCTGATCCGGAAGCCGGTGCGGCGATTTCAGGCCGCTTCGGTGCTCATTGTCCTCCGTCCGGAAGGAGGAAGCCTTTTTCGGCCGGCCAGGTCAGCCAGACCGAATTGCCCTTGCTGAGCGCGGAGGCCGCAACCTCATTGGGCACCGAGACGGTGACCTTCGCGCCCTGGCGCGTCGTGAGGTCGAGCCTGGTCGCGGCACCCAGATAGGTGGAGGCGACGGCGGTCGCGGCGATGCCGTTCTCGCCGACAGAAGCTTCGGGCGCGATCGACATGTGCTCCGGACGGATGGCCAGGATGGCATCGCCCTTGATCGCTTCGGCCTTGCAGCGCATGTTGACCGCGCGGTCCTCGCAGAGCCCCGTCGCGCCATTGTCGGCGGGCTTGACGCCCTTCACCGGCAGCATGTTGATCTCGCCCAGGAACTCGGCGACGAAGCGGTTGGCCGGCCGGTCGTAGACCTCGTCGGGCCGGCCCACCTGGAGAAGCTTGCCGTGGTTGAAGATGGCGACGCGCGACGACAGCGCCAGCGCCTCGCTCTGGTCGTGGGTGACGAAGACGAAGGTGGTGCCGGTCTCCTGGTGCAGCCGCTTCATCTCGGCCTGCATCTGGCCGCGCAGGCTCTTGTCCAGCGCCGAGAACGGCTCGTCCAGCAGCAGCACGCCCGGCTCGAACACCAGCGCGCGGGCGAGCGCCACGCGCTGCTGCTGGCCGCCGGAAAGCTGCGCCGGCAATTTCTTCTCGTGGCCCTTCAGCCCGACGCGCTCGATCATCTCGCCGACGCGCCGCTTGATCTCGGCGGCCGTTTTCTTGCGCACCTTGAGCGGGAAGGCGATGTTCTGCTCCACGCTCATATGCGGGAACAGCGCATAACCCTGGAACACCATGCCGGCGGCGCGTTGCTCGGCCGGGCGGTCGGTGATGTCGGCGCCGTCGCTGAAGAGGCGGCCTTCGCTCGGCTGAACGAAGCCGGCCAAAATCATCAGGAAAGTGGTCTTGCCGGAACCGGACGGCCCAAGCAGCGTCAGGAACTCGCCGCGGCCGATATCGAGCGTCAGATCGTCCAGCGCCCGGAACGAGCCGAAGCTCTTGCCGATCCCGTTCGCCTTGATCTCTGCGGCCCGGCCGGGTTGCTGCATCCTGCCTCTATCCTCAGTCTCGGCTGAAATCGTAGGCACGCTGGCGGCTCACCGCAACCGAATAGTTTTCGCCCGATCGGCAAATTTGATTCACGGGTGGGAGAAAGGAGCGGCGCAGGAGCTGCCAATCTCCCCCTTGTGGGGGAGATGCCCGGCAGGGCAGAGGGGGGCGCGAAGGAACGCTACTTTCGCGGTGATCTGTTCCGGGCGCAACCGGCGATGTGCGGGTTCAAAATAGCGGATAGGCTGGCGGGACAGCGCCCCCCTCTGTCCTGCCGGACATCTCCCCCACGAGGGGGGAGATTAGCTAATCTCAATCCCTCTAAAGCCTGTTCTCCGACAGCTTCGCCCTCAGCCACTCGCTGAAGGCATTGAGCACCGGGTGCTGCGCCTTGGCATGCTCGAAGACCAGGAAATAGGCGCGCGGCGAAGGGACAGTCGCTTCGAACGGCTTGACCAGCCGCCCCTCGCTCAGCGCCCTGCGGCCGGTCAGCTCGTCGCCGAGCGCAATCCCCTGGCCGGCGATCGCCGCCGAGAAGACGAGGTTCATGTCGGAAAAGAAGATGCCGCCCTCGGTATCGGGATTTTCCACCTTGGACAGCGCCAGCCAGCGCGCCCAGTCCTCGGTGTCGCTGAGATGGAGCAGATTGGCGCGCAGCACGTCGGCGGGTTTGGAAAATCCGCCGATCTTGTTGAGCAGCGTCGGGCTGCAGAGCGGCGTGAAGGAGACTTCGCAGAGCAGCTCCACGGCCCGGTTCGGCCAGTTGCCGACGCCGAACGCGATGAAGGCGTCGGCCTCCGGATTGGAGACGTCGTCGAGCCGCCGCGGCGTCAGCACGGAGAGCGCGACGTCCGGATACATCTGCTGGAATTCGCCGATGTGGGTGCACAGGAACATCGAGGCGAAGCCCGGCGGACAGGAGATGGCGAAGGAGCCGCCGACGCCGGTGCCGCCGCCCTGTGTCACCGCGTCGCCGAGCACGGTCAGCGCCTTGCGCACATCCGCCGCGTAGCGTTGGCCGCGCGGCGTCAGCGCCACACCCTTGCCGATGCGCTGCAGCAGATCGAAGCCGAGGTCGCGTTCGAGCAGCCTCAGCTGATGCGAGACGGCGCTGCGGGTGAGGTGGAGTTCGTCGGCGGCGCGCCACACGCTGCCGTGACGGGCGAAGCTGTCGAGGGCGCGCAGCGCCTGCGTGGAAGGTATTCGCAAGATGCCTCAGGTGAACCGAATTTGCACGAGCCGGGAAAACATATCACTTTTTGATGAGCCGCTTCACTGCTTTCTTTACGGCATGGAGGAACCGGTGACGACCTCAGCGCAGGAAACCGCGCTCGCCTGCATCGACGGCATCCAGCCGCTGCTGTCGGCCTGGACGCGCACCATCTTCGACTATGGCGAAACCGCTTGGCGCGAGTACCAGTCGGCCGCCTGGTATGTCGACAGGCTGAAGCGCGAGGGCTTCTCGGTCGAGGAAGGCTCGGGCGGCATGCCGACCGCCTTCTGCGCCCATTGGACGAACGGGGATGGCCCTATCGTCGGCATGTATGCCGAATACGACGCCGTGCCCGGCAATTGCCAGGACGCCGCGACCGTGAAGCAGCCGAGGCCCGGCCTGGGCTTCGAGGCCGGCGGTCACACCGACCCGCATTCGGGCCTCGGCATCGGCAGCCTCGGCGGCCTGCTCGCCGCCAAGGCGGCGATGCAGCAGCATGGCATAAAGGGCACGCTGCGCTTCACCGGCGAACCGGCCGAGAAGGTGAGGGGCTCGAAGCCGATCCATGCGGCCAAGGGCTATTATGACGGCCTTGCCGGCATGATCTCCTTCCATCCCTTCTACATGCTGCCGCTCTGCAACACCGCGCGCTGGGACACGCATTGCGGCGCGGCTTACGCGATGATCTACCGCTTTATTTGCGACGAACCCGAAAATTGGGGACGCGCAAGCGACGCACCCATCCCGCAGGCGCATTCGGCGGTCAGGGCGCCCGGCGCCAACGACGCGCTGATGATGATGTACATGGCCTCCAAGGCGCTTCGCGATTCCATGCTGACGCACCAGGGCGGCTGGTCGATCAGCGAGGCGATCCTGACCGCGGGCCAGGCGACCGCCGACAATTTGCCGGCGGGGCTGGCCGAAATCCAGTACATGATCCGCGTGCCGACCATTGCCATGGCCGAGCAGGTAACCGCCGTGCTCGACCGCAACGCGGAAGCCGCCGCCAGGATGAGCGGCTGCCGCTACGAGCGCCACTGGGTGTCGAAGTCACGGCCGGGCCTCGCCAACCACGCCATGGCCGACATCACCTATCAGGCGCTGTCGACCGTCGGCGCGCCGCAATGGAACGAAGAGGCGAGGGCGATCGCCCGCGAGGTCCAGGTCAATGCCGGCGGCGAGGCGACCGAGAACCCGTTCATCGACGAGCTGGAGCGGCTGATTGCGCCACAGGAGGCCGAGGCGGTCCTGCGCCGCGACCTGCCGCCCTCGCAGGTGAACTCGACCTCCGACGACTATACCGACATGAGCTGGCACGCGCCGACGTCGCGCTTCTACGTCGCCCGTCCGGCGCTGCGCGCGGCCAACGGCCACGCCTATCCTTCCTGGGCGATGAACGCGCTGGGTGGCATTTCCGCCACCATTGACCCGATGGTCACCTGCGCTGCCAAGACGGTCGCGCTGACCGCGCTGCGCCTGCTCGAGGACAAGGCCGCGCGCGACGCCGCGATGGACGAGTTCGTCGCCCGCACCGGCGGCGGCGTCGGCGGCTCGAACTGGATCGCGCCGCTCTGCGATTACGACCCGCCGATAAACTTCCGCTGGCCGGAATATGTCACCACGCCGCGCGGGCGCGACTGGTGGATCCCGTCCGCTTCCGCCGCATGACCAATATCAAATCGAGGAGAACCCCATGACCGTCCATGACCGCATCGTCGCCGAACCCTTCTCGCTGCAGCGCCGCAACCCCGCCGGCGGGACCAAGCCGCTGACCGCCTGGGGCTTCGCCAACGAAACCGATGTCTTGACCGACGTGCTGCTCGGCTCGCCCAATTTCCTCAGGCATCTGTCGACCAGCTCGCTGTCGAGGAAGCACCTGCGCGAGGCGCCCTGCAACATCCAGATCGCGCAGGCGCAGCACAAGGACCTCGTCGCGGCCTACGAACATTTCGGCGTCAACATCCATTGGCACGAGCCGACGCCGGAACTGCCGATGCAGGTCTATTCGCGCGACTCCAGCGTCATGACGCCTTACGGCGCCTTCATCACCGCCATGGCCAACTGGTGGCGGCGCGGCGAGAATTACGCCGCCATCCGCACCTATGAGAAGCTTGGCATCCCGATCTACGACATGGTGACGGCCGGCACCTTCGAGGGCGGCGACTTCAACGTCATCGAGGAAGGCGTGGTGCTGATCGGCTGCGGCGGCGCCCGCACCCAGGAAGAAGGTGCGCGCCAGGTGCAGGCCTGGTTCGACAAGGAAGGCTGGGAAACCCGCATCGCCTTCATCGACGAGTATTACGTCCATATCGACCTGATGGTGGTGCCGATCGCCGAAAAGCTCACCGCCGTCTGCCTCGCCTGCACCGAGCCCGGCATCGTCGACTGGCTGAAGGGCAAGGGTCACGAGATCATCGACGTGCCCTTCCAGGACACGATGGCGCTCGGCTGCAACTTCATGTCGCTCGGCAAGGACAGGGTGATCGCGCCGACGTCGAGCAAGACGCTGATCGAAAAGCTGAAGGCGCAGGGCTTCGAGGTCGCGGCCATCGACATGAGCGAGATCTCCAAGACCGGCGGCGGCATCCACTGCATGGCGCAGGCGCTGAAGCGCGTGAAGGCTTAAGGGGCGTTTCTACACCGACCGCCGCTGGACTGGGCGCGAACTTTGTGATGGCAGCGGGACAGCACCCCCCTCTGTCCTACCGGACATCTCCCCCTCAAGGGGGGAGATTGGCAGTTTCGCGGCCTCGCCATTCTGCAACGTGGGAGATTGGCGAAAACTTGGGTGACATCCGATCTCCCCCCTTGGGGGGGAGATGTCCGGCAGGACAGAGGGGGGTATCGTAGAGTGCCGACCTATCCTGGTTGGCAGATAATCATGGATGGCTGGGTGTGGTATGTCGCTCAGCGCCCGCGCCCGCCGCGCCGCCTTGTCTCGACCGGCTCCTCGGCCGGCGGCTCGCCGGGCAGGCCCAGCCGGTGGCGTTCCTCCTCGGCGAAGGCTTCGGCTTCCGCGTGGATGTCGAAAAGCCGATGCGTCAGCCTGCCGCCTTCGACGACGCGCACCAGCCATTGGGCGTTGATGAATTTCACGCGGACACTGTCTGGTTCGCCTGCCACCATGTGCAGCTCCAGCTCGTTGCCCAGGAATTCGATCCTCGGAAGCAATACGATTTAATGCCCGAAGGGTTGCCGCAAGGTTTCCGCTCCTTGGTCTTTAGTAGGAGAAAAGTCGCCGGTAACGCGCCGATTTGACAACGGAAACGAGAATATCGAGAAACCGCTGGTCGTCACGCAAAAAGACAGGTTCCGAGACCCAAGCGCCACGCCGGCGGCCCGGCAGCCTGGGGGGGTGTATTGGGTTCGGCGGCCGGGCCTGACCGGAGTTTGCGAGCCTGCCGGCTATCTCGAACATGCGCTCGCGCTCATGCAAGGGCAAGAACGACCTAGGCCCTAGGACCAAAGCAGCGAGGGGAGGGCAAACGGCCGAAGCGGCGGCCTCCCGATCCTGTTCCGCTGACCGGCATTCAACCTGCCGCGCTCAAGCTCGCTCAGGCTGGGGCGTAGCGCAGCAGCGTCACGCCCTGGGAGAGGCGCTGCGTGCCGAGCGGCGTCAGCGTGAACGACTGGCCATGCCGAAAATACGGCTTGCCGCCGCCGAGCACGACCGGATGCATGTAGAGCCGATACTCGTCGATCAGGCCTGCGCGGGCCAGATGCCCGGCCAATTCGGCGCCGCCGACGCCGATCTGGCCATCCGTCTCCGCCTTGAGTGACCTTGCCACCGCCACGGCATCGCCATCCGCCAAACGCGCATTGGCGCCAACCTCGCGGAGCGTCGTCGAAAACACGACCTTCGGCGTTTTGCGCCAGGCCAGGGCAAAATCGCGCTCGACCTCGCCGCCTTTCTCCCGCTCCGGATCGTCCCAGAAGCGCATTATCTCGTACAGGCGGCGCCCGCAGAGCATGATCGCGGTCCGCCGCATGTCCTCGTTGAAATGCCGGTGCAGTTCCTCCTCGGGCACCGGCAGGTCGATGCTCCCGTCCGGCCCGGCAATATAGCCGTCCAGCGACATCAGCATGGAATAGATGATCCTGGCCATCCGCGCCTCCTCGTGACCTGTTCGAGGTCAAGGATGCACATCTGATTGCATTTTGCAATCAGTTTGCCGGGGATGAGGCGAGCCTCGGATCAGAAGCCGAAGAACTGCTTGCCGACGACATAGCCCAGCGCCACGACCACCAGCGGGAACAGCGCCGGTGCGATCCTGCCGAGCGGCGAGGGTTTCATCTCTCTCGCTGGAGCGTTGGGCTTGGCATTGCCGAGGTTCTTCGTCATGGGGTCCGTCGCCGGGTTTGTTGCCGGGTGACCCGCAATATTAGAAACCGCTTATTAATTTTCTCACAATTCGATCGGTGCAATTTGCAGCTATCCTCGGTGGTCGCTATTCCGCCTGCTGGGTGCGCTCGGTGAGCGCGAAGGCCTGCAGGTTCCTCGATTTGCCGAGATCCTGGTCGGCATTGGCGATGATGGCGTGGAAGGCGGCGCGGGCGATGTCCTTCTTCTTGGCGCCGGGATGCACCTTGCGGACGGCCTTGACCAGTTCCTTCGGCGTCATCTCGGGTGTGACGAGGCGCATCAGCGTGTCGCCTATGGCCTGCAGTTCGCTGGCATCCATGACCAGAACCCTGTGTTGGCTGTATGGGCCTAGCATATAGCTCCGTCAGAACGTCACTTTTGTGATGCGCGCCTCGACGCGGTGGTCATGTGGGTGATCCGGCAGGGGTGGCGCATCGTTCGAGAGCACACGCCCGCCTGAACAGCATGGTGCGATTGCCGCGACAGTGGAGAAATCTTCCGACGCCGAACGGGGCAGCGCCCCCTCCGGCTGGCAGAGGGGGGCGCGAAGGATCGCCACGGGGCGATATCGCAAGGTGGCCGCGGCCGCCGAGCGATCGGCCGGCCGTTCCTTTCTCAATCAGGCGGGAACCAGCACGGCGATCCGGTGCACGCCGACTTCCTTGCTGGTGTTCGTCGCCTCGTCGGTCTTGCCCTTGGAGCAGGTGTACATGTCGCCAACCTTCAGCTTGAACTCCTTGTCCGCCTTCTTGATGGTGAATGCGCCGGAGGTAATCGTGCACACCATGTCGTTGTCCATCACGGTCTGAGGCGCGTGTGCTCCGGGCTGAAACACCACGTCGACAATCGAGATGCTCTTGTAAGCGGGAATGTCGGAATTGCCGGTGCCGACTTCCACCACTCTGACGCCGGGCGCGATCTCCTTGCCTTCGTTCGCACCGTACTTCTTGGTTTTCGCAAATGTCGCCGTTGCGAACAGGGGCGCAACCGTTGCTGCCGTCACGCCGAGAGCGATTGCAGACCTGCGATTCATCGTTTTCATCGCATCCTCCCTAAACCTGTCATGCACGGATGAGCATGGCATTCTATATATTAGCACAAACTGATTTTATTGTGCTGAACAAGTGTTTGCCGATGGCCGGGCCGCCCGATGCGCGCCTCACTCCGTCTTTTGTCGGAATTTCGAATGACAGCTCGAGCAATCCTGCAGGATGAGATGCAGGAGATGCTCGGCCGGCAGCTTTGCCGGATCGGTCTCGGCGGCGCCCGGGCGCTTGCCGAGCAGGCTGCCGCCGTCCATCGGCAGCATGGCGCCCATGCGCATATCGCCGGTGATCGCGGTCGGCGCCTGATCTGCCTTGGCGGCGAGCGCGTCGGCGAGCTGGCCGACATGGCGGGCGAGCGCCTCGAACTCCGGCCGAGCCTGGTCGATCTCCGGCCTGGCGGCTGATGGCGCGCCGAGCGAGCCGGCGGGGAACTCGGCGATGAGGGCAGGGCCGGTGCGGGCGCTGAGCGTTTTCGCCGCCGCCTTGAAGGCTGCCGGCTCATAGGCGCGCCTGCCGTCGAACATCTCGGCGATCGTCTTCGCGGCCGCCGCCATCTCCTTCATCGAGGCCTGGCGTGCCGCCACGATGGGATTGCCGGGACCTGCCGCCAGCGACGGAGCAAAGGTCGGCGGGCCGGCGAGCGCAAGCATCGCCGCCCCGAGAACGGCGCGGAACCTCACGCCTGCACGTCGACGATGCCCATCATGCCGAGCTGCTCATGCTCGAGGATGTGGCAGTGATACATGCGCGGCCCCGGCCGCTCCTGGCGCGTGATAAGCCGCACCGTCTCGCCGCGCGCCACGTTGACCGTGTCCTTCCATGCCAGATAGGGCGGTTTGGAGACCTTGCCGCCGCGCTCGCGCTCGACCACCTGGAACTGCGTGCCGTGAAGATGGAACGGGTGGTCCATGTCGGCCTGGTTGACGATTTCCCAGAGTTCCGTCTCGCCGGCCTTGGCGACGATGTCGACGCGCCCCATGTCGAACGCCTTGCCGTTGATCAGAAAACCCATCTCCATGCCGGTGGCGTTCATCGCCATGGTCTCGGTGAAGACGAGGCGCCGGCTGACCGTGGGAGCCGCAAGCGGCGCGATCGGCCTCAGCCGCTCGGGCAGCGGCGGCATCGCCTCGGCCGGTGCGTCGGAAACTTCGACCGTCAGCAACGTCAACCCGGCGTCCTCGGGCCGGCCCGGACCCATCCAGCCGCGGTCATAGGCAAGCGTGGTGAGCGAAGCGGTTCCCGGCTTGTCGAAGGCGACGACCAGTTCAATGCGCTCGGCCGGGCTGAGCAGGATCTCGTCAGCCGCCACCGGCTTCTCCAGCAGGCCGCCATCGCTGCCGATCACCGTCATCGCGGCGTTGCCGAAGGCGAGCCTGAGGAAGCGCGCATTGGTGGCGTTATAGAGCCGCAGGCGCCGCCTCGCGCCCATCGCCACGGTCAGCTTGGGGTTCTTCTGGCCGTTGACCAGCACATGGTCGCCGACGCGGCCGTTCATCAGGTCGGTCATGGTGTTGTCGGGCATTGAGCCGTCGGCGGCAAGGCGAAGGTCGGTGAACATGAGCACGGTGTCGCCATAGGCAGCCGGAACAGGATCGGCCTTGGCTTTGACGACGAAGGCGCCGGCAAGGCCGCGATAGACCTGCTCGGCCGTCCGGCCGTGCGGATGCGGGTGATACCAGTAGGAGCCGGCGCTGCCTTCCGGCAGCTCGAAGGCGTAGGCGCGGTCCGCGCCCGCCGCCACCGGGTCCATCGGATTGCCGTCCTGGTCGGCCGGCACCGGCATGCCGTGCCAGTGGATCGTGCTGGGCTCGTCCCCGATCCGGTTGGCGAAGGTGATCTCGACGCGATCGCCCTCATAGGCCTCGATCAGCGGCCCCGGGCTCATGCCGTTATAGGCAAGGATCGGCGTTTCCCTGTCCGCGACAAAGCGAGCCGTGGCCGGCTCCGCCGTCAGCCGCGCCCTGAACAGGCCGGACCGGCCGGCTTCGTTGGCCAGCGGCGGCAATTCGCGCAGCGCCTCGCCTTGGGGCAGCGCGGTCGGGCTCTGACCCATGGCGCCCATGGCGCCCATGTCGTGGCCAGCATGGCCGCCCATGCCCGGCATGGAATCCATGTCCGACATGCCGTCCATCTTCATCTGCGCCAGTGCGCGCGAGCCCGCGAGAGCCGTTGCCAGGCCCGCCACCAGAAAGCCGCGTCGATGCATCTTTTTTGCCCTCGTTCGTGATTGGGAAGGGCGCCGCCGGGGCGATCCTTTTACTCAGGCTAGGGCTTCCAGCAACTGGAAGGTCAAGCGGGATCGGGCGAACCAGCGGACAGGGCCAGCAACAGGCTCAAGCTACACCGCCCGACGCTGCGCGTCTTCGGACGACGTTTCATTCACCCAACAGTTCCAGCTGCCGGAAGGTCGAGGCCGGTATGGGCTATCACTCAGCTTCGCAGGTATTTGACGAGCGCGCCAATCGAGAGCAGAAGGGCGATCACCGCCAGAACCCAGATGAGCGCCATGCCGCCCATCATCCACGTGCCACCGTCCATCACGACGATCATCCTCCTTTGTTACCGGGAAGTCTCGCGATGCCTATCGGCGAATGCGATGGTAACTACCTCGCGACGAGACGTCGTCAAGGCGTGAAGGATTGAGGTTGTCGGCCGGGAAGCTCAGATGCTCGGGCAACTTCTCACATCCCCCCGCCACAGCCGTCGGAGAGGTTCCATACATCCACGATCTGCTCGCCGTCGAAACCATGCTCGTGGATCAGGTATTTCGCCAGTCCGCCATACACCTTCCAGCGCCAGCAAGGGCAGCAGCAGGGACCTTTCTCCTCGGAATTGGCCATCGCGTAGTCATAGGCCTTCTGCTCGTCTCCCGTGAGCTTCAGATCGTAGTACGGCATCATCTGCTGCGCTGTCGCCGCCGCAATGTCATAAGGATCGCTGGGGATCATCGGGATGGCGCGGTACTTGGCAAGCCCTCGCACCTGCTCGCCATAGCGCTTCAATTCCATCGGACTGCAGCATGAGCCCTTGATGCGGGACATCGGCGGCATCATCGCGATCGAGTCCGTGAACTTGGCCGAGCAGGTGCTGTTGCCGTTCTCGCTGAGATCCTTGAAACGCTTGGCCAATTCGGGATCGTCGGCGGCGGTTGCTGGCTCAGGCCGCTCGAAAAGGCCCGCGGCCGTGGCGACGCCGAACGCGCCGAGAACAACCGTGCGCCGGTTTGGGGTACTGCTCATTTGCCGGCCCTCGCTTGGTTGACCAATGTCTTCAGGGTCGCAAGATCGGTCGCGCCGGGATAAATCTGGTCGCCTGCAACGAAGCCCGGCGTCCCGGTGATTCTCAGTGCCTGGGCCAGTTCCGTGTTGCGGTCGATCGATGCTTGTATGTCCGGCTGACGCATGTCGGCCTTCATGCGTTCGACGTCCAACCCGGCCTCGGCGGCGGTCTTGAGCACGACCGCCTCGGTCACTCTTGTCTTTGCCGCATAAAGCGCCTTGTGAAACGCCGCGTATTTGCCTTGCTTGTCGGCGGCGAGCGCCGCCTTGGCCGCGAACACGGAATCGGGGCCGAGTATGGGAAATTCCTTGTAGACGATTCTGAGCTGCGGATCGTCGGCCACGGCCTGTTCCATGATCGGCGCCATCATCCGGCAATAGGGACAATTATAGTCGAAGAACTCGACCAAGGTGACATTGCCTTGCGCATTGCCTCCGACGGGGCTGTGCCCGTCCTGGAAGATGTCGTCCGCGCGCGCCTTGAGCACCTTCCTGGCTTCGGCCGCCTCCGCTTGACGCTGGCGCTCGTCCAGACTCTGCAGCGCCTGCACGAGAACCTCCGGATGCGCCAGAATGTAGTCGTGAATCCGCTGGTCGAGCTGGTCCTGGGACATCTCGCCAGCCGCGAATGCCGGTGTCCGAGCACCTGGCAAGCCTGGATTGAGCAGAAACCATCCCGCCAGCGCAGCGAGCAAGATGGTGCGAAAGATGCTTCTGAAAAATCGGCCCGTGCGCGTCCTGGTGGACATGTGCTTTCCTTCCTTTCGAAAACGTTGGTCCTGCCTCACAGCAGGTTCTTCAGTTTCGCCAGCCAGCCTTCGTCCTGCTCATGGTGCGGGCGCTCGACATTGTTGGTGAGAGCGTTGACGAAGGTGACGAGGTTGATGGGCTGGAAGTTCAGCCCGTGGAAGTTCGCCCGCCAGCGGCCCTCCCTGTCGATCACGTGGGTGACGATGCCGTGCATCTGATAGCCGTCGTCGGTGAGGGTGAACTTGTGGCCGAAGGCTTCAGCCAGCTTGCGGGTGGTATCCTCCGGCTGGTTGGGAACCGTGGTCAGGAACAACCAGTTGGCTGGGTCGAGCCCATGTGTCGGCCCGTAGGCCTCGAGTGCATCGAGCGTGTCTTTTCGTGGGTCGGTCGTTATGCTGATGAAGACGACCCGATCCTTCATCGGTGTCGAGTTCACCATCTTCTGCACCTCGGCGATCTTTTCGGCATGCAGCGGGCAAACGTCCGGGCATGAGGTGTAGATGAAGTGGAGCACGACGACCTTGCCGGAGAGATCGGCAGGCCGCACGGTGCGGCCATCGGCGGTGCGCAGCGTGAAATCCGGTATCGGCTTGTCGATTGGCTGGAAATATTTCTCGTCGCTCTGGAGCAAGCCATCGATATCTTCGAGCGAATGCGCCCGGGCGCCATGCGCGAAGCCGACGGCCATCGCCGCGAGTGCAACCAGGCCGAGCAGCAGGCGCATCCAACTCGGTGTGAGACAACGATCCGCCGGCCGGTGCAGTGTCCGAACAACCATCGTTCATTCCTCCTTCTGTTCGGCGGTGATTCGGCCACGGATGAAGTCCACCATGTCGGGAGCGTCCCACTCGGCCGGGCCGATCAGCCGGCCGATCTCCTTGCCTTGCCGGTCGATCAACAGCGTCATCGGCAGGCCCACGGCGCCAAGCGTGAACATCGCCTTGGCCGAGGTGTCGATGTTCAACGCAAGGTGCGTGACGCCGGTCTCGGCGAAGAATTTCTTCACCGCGTCGGGCCCTTTGCGATCCATGGACAGCGCGACCACCTCGAAGTCCGGTCCGCCGAGCTTGGCCTGCACCCGGTCGAGCGTCGGCATTTCCTTGCGGCAGGGCGCGCACCATGTCGCCCAGATGTTGAGCAGCACCACCTTGCCGGAATAATCCGCGAGCGTTTTCTGCTTGCCGGCGGCGTCCGCGAAGCTGATCTCCGGCACGGCGGCGGGCGTATCGAGAACGGTGAAGTTCTGCGGCGCCTCCGCCGCCCTTGTGGGCAGCACGGCCGCGAACAGCATCGCCAAAAGGGCCACGGCCAGTTTGCATGCGGTCATGGGCGTTCACCCGGTCGCATAGACGGTCGGCGCCTTGCCATCCTTGGTGAAGGCGTAAATCGTCCACGTCTCGCTCTTCTCGCCGCCCATGCCCGGCGCGCCGGCAGGCATGCCGGCGAGCGTGATGCCGGCAATTGCCGGCCTTTCGGTCAGGAGCTTCTTGACGATCTCGACAGGCACTAGGCCGTCGACGACATAACCGTCGACCATGATCGTGTGGCAGCCTTCGAGGTCGGCGGGCACGCCGGCATCGCTGCTGATCTGCGAAAGGTTGTTGACCGGCTTGATGTCGACCTTGAAGCCGTTCTGCTCGAGATAGGCGGCATAGGCCTCACAGCAGCTGCATTGCGGGTTCTTGTACATCACCGCGTCGATCGTCGCGGCGAGTGCCGGCAGCGGCGTTGCGATTGCGAGGCCGAGGGCGGTCAGCGCGTAGGTCAATTTCATTTGCGGTTCTCCTTGGGTTATTGGGTTGGATTGAAAATCAGGTCACCCGGAACACGGTCATCAGACCGGCCATCTGGTGATCGGCGACATGGCAGTGCAGCATCCAGTCGCCGGGATTGTCGGCGACGAAGGCGCATTCGACCGTGTCCTTGGGCGCGAGCAGCACCGTGTCCTGCCATTGCCGATGCGGTACCGGCGCGCCGTTGCGGGAAAGCACCGAAAGGCTGAACCCGTGCACATGCATCGGGTGCCACCAGGCGGTCTCGTTGCGCATGGTGAGATGGCAGGTGACGCCGCGTTCGAGCGTGAACTGCGGCGCCATGCCGGCATGGCCGTCGCCGGTCATCGACATGCCGTTGATCGCCCAGGCGGCGTCTCCGTTCATGCCGGGCATGCCCATGCCCATCATGCCGCCGACGCCGGCGAGCTTGCCGCCGCCCATCATGCCGCCCTGCAGCACGATTTCCTGACGCACGACGTTCGCCAGGCTCGGCGCAGGCAGTGGGTTGCGAGGCAGGCCGACGGAGGTGTCGAGCGGATGCGCCCGAAGCGGCGACGCCTTGTCGTAGGCAAGGTTGGTCAGCGTGTAGGCAAGCCCATCGTAGAAGTCGTCGATCACGGCATGCCGGCTGCCGGGGTCACCTTGCATGTCGAGCACGACGTCGATGCGCATTGCCGGCGCAAGCACAAGACGACCGTCAGCCGGTTCATGCGGCTCGCACGGCTGGCCGTCGATCGCGACGATAACCGGACGGTGGCCCTCGAAGCACAGGGCCATCATGCGGGCAAGTGCGGCATTGGCGAGCCGGAGCCTGACGCGCTCGCCGGCCCTTACGCTCTGGTCCGTCGGCGCCTGCCCGTTGATGGTGACCACATCGCCGACGCGGCCGGACATCGAGGCATCCATCATGCTGCCGAAGCCCCCGGCGATCCGGCCGTCTTTGGTGAGCCGCCAGTCCTGCAGCAGCCATACGAGATCGCGGTCGACTGCGATCGGCTCGGCCTCCTCGACGATCAGCGGGCCGGCCAGCCCGCGGCCGAGTTGCACCAGGCTGTCGGCATGCGGATGA
This sequence comes from Mesorhizobium sp., assembly GCA_004963905.1. GTDB lineage: Bacteria > Pseudomonadota > Alphaproteobacteria > Rhizobiales > Rhizobiaceae > Mesorhizobium. The sequence goes on along the minus strand of SUGL01000028.1, from coordinate 60,716 downwards.
TACCAGAAGGTGCCTGCATCCGGCGGCGTGAATTCGTAGACGAAGCTTTCGCCCGGCTTTATCGGCGACTGCGTCAGCCCCGGCACGCCGTCCATGGCGTTCGGCAGGCGGATTCCATGCCAGTGGACAGTCGTGTCCTCGTCCAACCCGTTTTCGACGGTGATGCGGACCGGCTGGCCTTGCCTGAACCGCAACGCCGGACCGGGGACGGTGCCATTATACGCCCAGACAGCGGTTGCAGGGCCGTCCTGCCCGGTGAGCCGCGCCTGGCTGGGCGCGACCTTGATGCTGCGCTCGTCGACGCCGGAGGCCATGGCGGGACGTAACGAAGCGGATACGGCAAGCCCCGCCGCGGCGGCGAGAAAGCCTCGGCGCGATAAGTGGCATTTGAAATCGTAATTCACCCTTCTGACCCTTTGCGATCGCGATCGACGGCGAATGGTTCGGCATCGACCTGGATTGCCATGCGCACCCACGGCGCGACCACGCGCGCGCAGGCGATCAGGCGCCGGGGATCAGCCGTGTTGCGGCTGAAACGGCGTCAGGCGCCGGGTCTGGGAGGGTATGGGTCGGGTAGGGAACTTCGCCCGCGCAGGAACGGAGCTGGCAAGGCCGATGGCTGCTGCACGAAGGGGACCGGCGTTATCCCGAAACCCTGCGGCAGCACGGCGAGCGCCGGCGCGATGCAGGCCGGCGGGCACTGCATCGGGCTGCCCTTGTCGCCCGTATCCTTGAGGCAGGCGTTGCAGTCGCCCTTCATGTCTGAGCCGGCCATTTTGCCCATGCCCGTATCGGCAGGCATGGCCATGGCGCCGGTCATGCGGACTGACATGGTGCTGGCCTGTACGGCGGACAGACTGAACCCAGCGGTCAGGAAGACCGCGAGCAGGATGACCAGGAGGTGTTTTGGCGATAGCCGAGCCATTGCCCGCTTAGGCTGACGGCAAAATCCGGCTTTTGCAAGTAGCAGGCCCGTGATCTCTCATGGGCGCGGCATCGAGTCTCATCCTGGCCAAGCCATACTTGGCCCGATCCTGCCGGACCTTTCATTTCCTGGGACGAAATCGGCCCTGAAAACGTTATCGAACAGGCAACGCTCAATGCCCGCGTCCGCGCTGCGCGCCCCAAGGCGCAGTGTTGGGCCGGAAAAGGGCAGCGGCGGGCTGATGGTGGCGATCGACGTCACGTGATCGCGGCAGGCAGCTCGGCATTCCCCCAATCCGACGAACGCGCCTTGTGGAACCCTTGCCGCTCTCGCAGGGTTTATTATGCGAGGCGAACTGCCATGGAAGACAAACCGCCTGCCGATAACCCGGGAAGGATCCTCGCCACCGTGTTGGCGGTCTGCCTCATCATCATCGCCTTGTTCTTTATCGGCTTCAAATATTCAGAGCGCGACCAGGGAACCTTGATCGTGCCCGGAGCGGTGCAGGGCAGCAAGTGATCGCCCGGAGTCCTTGCCTGTCAGGCGCGGAAAAGGCCGTAACACTTTGATTTTGCTCATCATCCCTTGCAAACCTTCTAGGTTCGGGATCACGCGCCAGGGAAGAAACAGGTTTTCCGAAACGTTTATCGAACAGACAGCGCTCAGAGCCTGGCGCCTGACAAGGGCCTCATGAGCAATGAACCCCTCCGGCAACAGCGCGCATCGCGCCCGAAGCCCAGGGAGACAGTACATGTCCGCCAACGCCTATATCAACCGGATCGCGACAGCGGTTCCGGAACATGAAGTCCATCGGTTCTACCTGCGCTACGCCGCCTCGATGCTCGCCGGCGATCGCAGGAGGATATTCGAACGCATGGCCGGCCTCGCAGGCATCGAGAATCGCTTTTCCTGCTTTGCGCCCGCTCTCGACCCGGAGGGGCCGTCGGCCGATCTCGGCGGAACCTTCAGGCGCGGCGCGTTTCCGGGAACGGCCGCCAGAATGACGATGTTCGGCGAAGCCGCGCCCGTCCTGGCGCAAAACGGCGTCGACGGGCTCCATCTCGGCAACGAGGCATCGCGCATCACCCACCTCATCGTCACCACCTGCACCGGTTTCTCCGCGCCCGGCATCGACCTCGACCTGGTTCAGCGCTGCGGCCTGCCGGACGACGTCGAGCGCACGATCATCGGCTTCATGGGCTGCTATGCGGCGCTCAACGGCCTCAAGCTTGCCCGCCACATCGTCCGCTCCAACCCGCAAGCCAGGGTGCTTCTCGTCAATATCGAGCTCTGCACGCTGCATCTGAGGGAAACCGCAGAGCTGGAGAAGCTTCTGTCCTTCTGCCTGTGGGGCGATGGCTGCGCGGCGACGCTGATCACCGCCGAGCCGCCCGGCATCGAGCTCGACTCCTTCCGCTGCGCCGTCGCCGACGAGCAGCGCGACCTGATGACCTGGGATATCCGCGACCACGGCTTCGACATGGTCCTTTCCGGCAAGGTGCCCGCGGCGGTCCAGCAAGCGCTGCGCGGCAACCAGGACGCCATCCTGGGCGGCCGGCCGCCGGAGGCGATCGACCTCTGGGCCGTGCATCCTGGCGGCCGCACCGTTCTCGATGCCGTCGAAAGGGCGCTCGACCTCGAGCCCGCCGCGCTCAAGCCCTCGCGCGAGGTGCTGCGCCGATACGGCAACATGTCGTCGCCGACCGTCATGTTCGTGATGGAGGAGATGTTGAAGAAGCCGGCCGGCCTGCTCGGCTGCGGCATGTCCTTCGGACCAGGGCTGACGGCGGAGACCATGCTGTTCAGGACCGTCTCGTGAGCACGCTCGCCCAGCGCAGTCTCGTTCCGGAAATCCTGGACGGGCTCGCGGCCGACGATGCGCGGGCGCGCCGCTCGCGCCGCGATCTCGCCCGCATCAACGCACTGATGTTCCACGCGTCGATCATGGCGTCGCTCATGCGGAAATTCTTGCCGGAGCCGCCCGGCCGTATCCTGGAGATCGGCGCCGGCGATGGCAGCTTCGCGCTGAAGGTGGCGCGGCGCGTGGCAGGGGATTGGCGCGAGGTGGAGCTGACGATGCTCGATCGCGTCGCCCTCGTCACGCCGGAGCTCACGGCGGATTTCGCCGCGCTGGGATGGAAGCTCGAAACCATCACCGCCGACGTCTTCGACTGGGCGGAGAAAGACCCGATGGGGAACGCTGGCGGCTGGCCCTTCGACGCGATCACGGTCAACCTCTTCCTGCATCATTTCGACGACGACGGACTGCTGCGCCTGTTTTCGCTTTTGCGGCGCAAGGCTCCGCTCATCCTGGCGGCCGAACCGCTGCGGGCGGGCTTGGCGCTCGCCGCAACCCGTCTTCTGCCGGCGATCGGCGCCAACGACGTCACCAGGCATGACGCGGCCCAGAGCGTGCGCGCCGGCTTCCGCGGCAGCGAGCTTTCCGACCTCTGGAGCGCGGCCGGCGGCAGGCCACTCGAGGAGGGGCGCGCCGGGCCTTTCTCGCACGTCTTTGTCGGCGAAGCGCGGATGCCGGCCAGGAATGCGGCATGAGACGGCCATCCACCCACGATGCGATCGTCATCGGCGGCGGTCCGGCGGGCACGTCGGCGGCGTTGGCGCTCGCCCGGCGCGGATGGGCCGTCGCGATCGTGGAGAAGAGCCCGTTTCCGCGCCGCAAGGTGTGCGGCGAATATATCTCGGCAAGCAATCTCGCGCTTCTCGATAGGCTGGGGATCGGCGATGCCTGGCGCGCCGAGGCCGGTCCCGAAATTCGCCGGGTCGGCCTGTTTTCCGGCGACACCACAATCGAGGCCCCTATGCCGGGCGCACGATGCGGGCCAGCGAGAGGCGGCTTCGGCCGCGCGCTCGGCCGCGACATATTGGACGCCTTGCTGCTCGACGCGGCCTGCTCGGCCGGCGCAGAAGTCTTCCAGCCTTGCCGCGCCGTCGCCATCGAAGGCGATGGCGACGGACAGGCGGTGCGGATCCAGCCAACGGGCGGCAAGGCCGGCGACGAGGCGACGATCCTGCGCGCGCCGGTGATCGTGGCCGCGCACGGCTCGTGGGAGCCGGGGCCGCTGCCGAGCCAGCTCGGAAAGGTCAATCGCCCCTCGGACCTGCTTGGCTTCAAGGCGCATTTCACCGGATCGTCGCTGCCGCCTGATCTGATGCCGCTCTTAACGTTTCCGGGCGGCTATGGCGGCATGGTCCTTGCCGACCATGGCCGCATGTCGATCTCCTGCTGCATAAGGCGCGATAGGCTGGCCCGGCTGCGCGGCAGCCTTGCCGCCGAACGTGGCGGCCATGTCTCGGCGGCCGAAGCCGTCGCGCATCACATCATGGCGACATGCCGGGGAGCGCGGGACGCCCTGGAGCAAGCCCGCCTCGACGGTCCGTGGCTTGCCGCCGGCCCGATCCGGCCAGGCATCCGCGCCGGCTACGAAAAGGGCATCTTCCGCGTCGGCAATGCCGCTGGCGAGTCGCATCCGATCATCGCCGAGGGCATATCGATGGCGCTTCAATCCGGCTGGCTTCTGGCTGAGGAGCTCGGCAGGGCCGGACGGAAGGCGGGGCGAGAGACCGCCGGGAGGCGCTACGAAGCGGCCTGGCGAGGACTGTTCTCGACGCGGGTCCTTGCCGCTGAAGCGATTGCCCGCATGGCGCTCGGCCCCGGCGGCGCCGCGCTGATGGAGACGGTCGTCCGTAACTTTCCGCGGACGCTGACTCTGGGAGCGCGGCTAAGCGGCAAGACGAAACCCGTCCCCGGTTTGGACGTTTCAGGCCTGGCTCGATAAGCTGCCTCAGGCCACAGCCACGATCACATGCGCCTGAATCTTCGCGGCGACCTCGCCGCTGCCGTGCCTGTCCGCGATCACCGAAGTGGCGTAGTCCGTCGCGGCTTGCAGTTTTCCCGCGTCCCTGGCCTCGATTTCGTTGCGAAGCAGGGTCCCCTGGCAATAGGCGACGGCCGGAACGCGCGGCGAGGATGCGCGACTCTGCTCGGCTCGCGTCTCGATCGCCACCTGGAAGAAACCCGCATCCGCCAGGTCCCTGCGGATCAGGTCCTTGTCATGGTAGCCGTGCGGCGTGCGTGCCAGGAAGCGCGGCGGGTCGTTCGGAAAAATCCTTGCGAGCGCATTCGTCACGTCATTGGCGAAGATATTCTCCTCGATGCGATCCCATACGCTGAACAGGAAGCGTCCTCCGGGCTCGAGAACGCGCTTTGCCTCGCGATAGGCAGCCGAGCGGTCAGGAAAGAACATCGCGCCGAACTGACAGCAGACGAGATCGAAGGCCGCATCCTCGAACGGCAGCGCCAGGGCATCCGCCTGGCGCCATGTGATGCGGCTGTCGGGACCTTGCCGCGAAGCGGCGTAGTCGAGCATCGGCTGGTTGAGGTCGGTCACGATATAGCTCGCGCCGGGAGACAGTCTTGGCGCCAACGCGCGGGTGACGACCCCGGTGCCCGCGGCGGTTTCCAGGACGGCGCTGGGCGATCGTGACGCTGCCCGTCGCGCAAGATCGGCGGCGTATGGCTCGAAAATCAACGGCACCATGTGGCGGTCGTAGTTTTCCGGGATCGAGCCAGCGAAGACCTTGTCCGTTTCCAGCATTGCCGTCACCCGATGTTCCGTCTGGCCCGCGAGGCTAGCATGGAAACATCTGCTTTGGCTTGTTTTCGATCGAGTGCCGTCCACCGCATATGCGGCTATGCCGGCGGCTCCAGGGCGTCGGGGTTATGGAACATTCCGGGGCAACCGGAGTTCGCTATGTATCCGGCTTTTGCCGCCAAGCCTGCGAAGAGTTGTGATGTGGCCCGAGGGCGGCGCCCGCCACGCCTCCCGGAGGCATTACGATGGCCAACCATACGATCCCCCATAATCCGCACAGCACGGCAAGCATTGCCGGCCATCCCGTCCATGCAATGCTGATACCGTTCCCGATCGCCTTTTTCGTCGCGACCTTCGTTTGCGACCTCGTCTTCTGGCGGACCGGCAATCCGGCCTGGGTCACCCCGTCGCTCTGGCTTCTGGGGGCAGGTCTCGTCATGGCGGCGCTCGCCGCTCTTGCCGGCCTAACCGACATACTGGGCGATGCCCAGATCCGTAATCTTCGCGACGTCTGGCTTCACGCCGGCGGCAACGTGATTGTCGTCCTGATCGAGCTCTACAACTGGTACTTTCGATATGTCCGCGCAGAGGCTGCGGTGGTGCCGGTCGGACTGGTCCTGTCGCTGATCGTCGTTCTCATCCTTCTGTTCACCGGCTGGAAGGGCTGGGGAATGGTCTATCGGCATCACGTCGGCGTCGCCGACGGACCGGCTGAAATGCACTGAATGCCGGACGCCTGACGGTGTTTGAAGCTGCTCCAGGGAACTGCGTAAAAACAAATAGTTAGGCTGGGTAAGCGATTCAAAGGCTGAACAGCTCAGGTTCCCCCGGCCGACGGGTTGCGGGGTGGCTTGAAATTCGATCTTCGATCACAAGGGAATCGCTACACCACCGCGAAGAGTGTAGAATGCCTTGTCGTCCGCACCAAGCCGAGGCACACGGACGCTTGAAAGAGTAGATCATGCTTTCGCCCATCTGCGGGGGAGGAAGCGTGATGGCTTTCACTAAACACAGCGGCGTATTCACGCCGATCGAGCTGGAACTTCTCCAAAGGGTATTCGACCAGTTGTGCGACGAGCGCCGTCTGGCCCTTAAGGACGGGGACCAAAGACAACAGCTTGCCTGCCAAGTCATAGAAGCTTTCCAGAACGGCTTCACCGCCGAAGCGGAGTTATGGCAGTCGCTTTCGAAGCGCCACTCGGCCAGAGCGTGAAGCGGCCTGGCCAGTAGTCTGTCATTGATTTTCGGCACGCGCCGAAACATGCCATCCGGCAGCGCGGGCTCGCGTTGCGTCCTGCTCGCGAAGGGATGTCGCATCTCGCCGCGCCGGGCTGTTCCTGCCGCTTTTTTACCTCAATCCATCTGTAGCCGGCGATTGCCCGAAAGGGCAAAACCCTTGTGTTTGCTTGACTCGGCCCGCAAAAACGGGCAGCAAAAGCAGGCGAGGGAGAGCATTTTTACCGTGGCGGAGACCATGGAGGGCTCTTTTTTCGTATGGACCGTCGCCACAGTGGCGATTGGTGGAGGGATTGGTTAACCATCTTTGTCCATCTTTTGAATCAATCGGCAACAGACGCGTGAAGGTGCAGGGGGCACCAGGCGAACTGTGATCGTGACGGGTGCCAGGTCCGCAAACCGGCATGCCGATTGAGAGTGGTCGTATGGCGTTTTTGCGTTTGAAGAACCGGGGTGACACTCCTGAAGAGGGGGTAACTTCGAAAAAATCTGGTGGTCATCGTTGGGTTTTGGTGCCTGCTGTCGGCGCCGCCCTTGCCCTGTGGTCGGTGGCGACCATGGCAGGCCTCTACTCGGTGAGCACCTCTCTCACCGCTGCTTCCAACGGATTGCCGCAGAGCCTGCTTGCGCCGCGCAACATCGCGCTCGCCGACCAGCGCCGCAAGCTCGCCAATGCCTGGGCGCCGCGCCTGGCCGCGACGGGCCCCTACAAGACGGGTTCGCTGACCGGCGGCTGCGATGCCGGCTGCCTCGGCCTAGCCGCCGGCTTCGCGCACTCCACCCCGACTCCCACCACCCTGGTTAACGACGGCAAGGCGGCGCGCTTGAAGCCGGCGGCGCCGGACAGCGTCGCGTTTGAAAAGCTCAGAGTTGCGCGTGAGGAGGCCGTGAAGGTGGCCTCCGCCGCGGACGTCGCCGACCGTTTCGACAGCGTCGTCAAGCGCGCCGGGCTTTCGCCGCAGAAACTTGCCGATGCCTTCCAGCGCGCCGAGCGCGCGCCTTTCCTGCTTGCGAGCCTGCCGGCGGCGAACCGCTTCGGCGGCGCGGCTGAGACCAACCCGGCCCGGACCGATCCGACCCAGCCCGACCTGGCCGAGAGCGGCCCGGCCGAGGCACGCTTCGGCTCAAATCAGGTCGACGTCCAGCGTGCGTCCAAATTGGCGCTGGCGCTGGCTAATGTCATGCCTGAGGAGACGGCTGACGTGCCGACCGCCGTCGCGCTCGCCAACGGCGGCGAGCCGGACCTTACGGCCGACGCCTCTTACAACGCCGGAAACAACGGCGACGCCGGAAACCAGGGCGAAGTGCAGGTCGCCTCGCTGCCGCCGCAGGATGATTTGCCAGACAGCATCGCCGTGCCCGGCCTGAGGCCGCGCACCACGCTCGATCGCGCGACCGAGGCGCCGGAACAGAATGCCGCGCGGAAGCCGGAGCCGGCCAAGCCGCAGGCAACCCAGGCGGCAAAGCCCCAAGCTACCAAGCCGGAGCCTGCCAAGCCGCAACCGGCCGCTGTCGATACAGCCCGAGGCCCGCAGACGCCGCGCTCGCTCAGGAACTCCGACGAGGCGCTTCCGGGCGTGCAGGGTTCGAAGCCGGTCGATGGTGGGTCGGCCAAGCGCAGCAAGGCGCAGCCTTCCGAGATGCTCGCCTATGCCAAGCCGGACACGCCCGAGCGCGGCGGCCTCGGCAGGGCCTTTGGCAGCCTGTTCAATTCGCCTTCGACGGGTAACGGCGTCGCCGTCTACGATATCTCGGCCAAGACGGTCTACATGCCGGACGGCTCGAAGCTCGAGGCGCATTCGGGCCTCGGCTCGATGGTCGACCAGCCGCGCTTCGTCAATCGCAAGAATGTCGGCCCGACACCGCCGGATACCTACAACCTGTCGCTGCGTGAATCGCGTTTCCACGGCGTCGAGGCGATCCGGCTGACGCCGACCAGCGGCGGCAACAAATATGGCCGCGACGGCCTGCTCGCCCACACCTACATGCTGCGGGGCGGCCGCGCCGAATCCAACGGCTGCGTCGTCTTCAAGGACTATCAGCGTTTCCTGTCCGCCTACAAGAAAGGCAAGATCAAGCGCCTCGTCGTCGTCCCGCGGCTCACCAGGTCGCCCACCCAGGTCGCCCAGGAAGGGCGCCAGGGCTGATCAGGCCGGCATAGCCGCTTTCCGCTTCGACCGTATCATATCCTCTGCCGCTGTGAAGCGGCGGGGCGACCTCACCTGGAGCAATCCAGGAAAAGTGGAAACGGTTTTCCGTCCGGAATTGCATCAAAACAAGGAGATAGAGCGGGTTGCCGTTTCCGTGAAACGGTGAACCGCTCTGGCGTCGGCCGGAACCGCGAAATCGGCGGGATCGAGAGAGCGCAATCCTATCCCCCTCCCAGGTTATAGATATGGCGCACCCCGGGCTTGCGGCAAGACCCCGGACATGCCGTATGTACGCTGCCCTTGGCCTGAATTTTCGGAAAGGGAATTCCCGAATGCGGATTTTGTTGTCGACTTACGGCTCGCGCGGCGACGTCGAGCCGGTGGTGGCGCTTGGCTCGCGGCTGCAGGCGCTCGGCGCCGAGGTGCGGGTGAGCGTCCCCGGTGATGAGGAATTTGCCGCGCTGTGCGCCCGCGCCGGCGTGCCGCTGGCGCCGGCCTTCGCGCCGGTGCGCGAATGGACAAAGGAGATGATGCGGCGCAGGAGATCGGCGTCGCCCGAGGGCCGGGCCGAGCTTATCTCCAGCCAGGCAGCCGAGATCGTCGCCAGGCAATACGATGCGCTCATGGCGGCCGCCGAAGGCTGCGATGCCGTGGTGGCGTGCGGCCTCTTTCCTTCCTGCGCCGCGGCGCGGCTGGTCGCCGAGCAGCGGGGCATCCGCTACATCCTTGGCACCTTCTGTCCGATCTGGCTGCCGTCGGCGCACAACCGGCCCTTTGAATATCCCGGACATCCGCTTCCTGCTGGCGTGACCGACAACACGGCGCTCTGGGACCATGATATCCGGACCAAGAACGCGCTGTTCGGCGGCGCGATCAACAGCCACCGCGCGTCGCTCGGGCTGCCTGCGTTGGACAACGTCCGCGGTTATGTCTACGGCGATCCCGTCCTGCTTGCCTGCGACCCGACGCTCGGGCCTTGGCTGCCCTCGGACTTGATCGGCGCCCTGCAGACCGGCGCCTGGATCCTGGCCGACGAACGGCCGCTGCCCGACGGGCTGGAGGCGTTCCTCGAAGCCGGCGCTCCGCCGGTCTATGTCGGCTTCGGCTCCATTGCGGTCGCGAGCGAGGCCGGCCGCGCGGCCGTCGAGGCGATCCGCGCCAAGGGCCGGCGCACGGTCATAGCGCATGGCTGGGCCGAGCTCGGCCCGATCGACGAGCTCGACGATTGCTTCGCTGTCGGCGATGTCAACCAGCAGGCGCTGTTTGGTCGGCTGGCGGCGGTCATCCATCACGGCGGCGCCGGCACCACCGTCGCCGCGGCGCGGGCAGGGGCGCCGCAGGTGGTGGTGCCCCAGATCGGCGACCAGCCCTATTGGGGGCGGCGAGTGGTTGAGCTCGGCATAGGCGCCGCGCATGACGACCCGACGCCAACGGCGGAGTCATTGTCTGCGGCGCTGGAGACGGCGCTGGCGCCCGAGACCCGTGTCCGGGCAAGCGCGGCCGCTCGCTTGATCCGCCCTGACGGCGCGGCAGTGGCGGCAAAGTTGCTGATTGAAGCATTGAGTGGCGGGTGATTTCACTGCGTCAGTTCCGCCAGCGCCCTTTGCAGGGGCGCCGGCGAGACCTGGATCGGGCCGGAGAATGGCGTGTCCATGTCCATGATCAGATAGATCGCCGCGGCCACCAACGCCCCGGAAATGAGGCAAGTGCAGACGACGGTGGCGTTGCGCGGTGCCCGGAAGCCGAAGCTGGCGAAGATCAGTGTCAGCCAGGCGACGAGCAGGGCGATCAGCGGCGCGGGGATGGCGCCCTCGGACTGCTCGGCCAGTATCCAGCGTTGCTCGATCACCTTCCGCAGCTGCTGTGTCGCGGCCTGCTGCGCGGCGGTCTGCTTGGCGTCCGCGGGCGTCAAGCCCGCCAGGATGTCGCCGACCTGATTGAGCAGCAGCTCCGACAGCTTGTTTGGGACGACGGTCGTGTCGTTGTCGGCGGCGGAAGTATCGACGACGCGTTGGACATAGGCGGTGAGCGATTGCCGGGCGCTGTCCGTCTCCGGTCCGTACTGTCGGAGCGTTCGGTCAAGCAGGATGAGATCGGTGGCGAAGGCGTGGACATTGCCGTCGATGGCCTCGAACGTGTTCTTGGCCGAATTGATCATCAGGCCGAGCACCAGCGACGACATCACCACGAAGAGGTTCGCGGCAAGCCGCACCACGGCGCTGGTGTCGTCCTGGCGGTGGTGGGCGGGAAAGCGCTCGTGCACCATCAGGCTGACCAGCGCGGCCCCGGCCAGACAAGCAAAGATCGCTGTCCCTACAAGCACTTCACCCATGGCTGATATTGCGCATGGCAAAGGCCGCTTGCCAATTGGCTTCGCGAATTCGTCATTCCAGGGCGTAGCGACGCGAAGCGGAGCGCAGACCCTGGAATCCATGCCGTTACCTATCAGCGCTGCGGCAGGGCAGAATGGCGCTCTGTTTTGCGCCGCCTTCGTTCTCCGGCAACTGTCACGGCATGGATCCCAGGGTCTCCGCGACGTCGCTTCGCTCCTGCTCCGCCCTGGGATGACGAAGTTGAGAGGTCTCGCCCAACCAGCGTTCGAAAACCGCTTCCAATACCCGCCGAAGACGCTATCTATGGCGCGGGGCGGCTCCACCCTCACAATCATGCACGAGGAAACCATGACAATACGCGCTGTCGTCTGGGGCGAGAACATCCATGAGCGGACCAACGAGGTGGTAGCCGGCATCTATCCGCAAGGCATGCACACCACCATCGCCAACGCGCTCAACGCCGACAAGGCGATCTCCGCCTCGACCGCGACGCTGGAGCAGCCGGAGCACGGCCTGCCGGAATCCCGCCTCGCCGAAACCGACGTGCTCGTCTGGTGGGGCCACAAGGACCACGGCGCGGTGGCCGACGAGGTGGTCGAGCGCGTCGCCCGCCGAGTCTGGCAAGGCATGGGGCTGATCGTGCTCCATTCCGGCCATTTCTCGAAAATCTTCAAGCGGCTGATGGGCACGCCCTGCACGCTGAAATGGCGCGAGGCCGGCGAGCGCGAGCGGCTTTGGGTGACGAGCCCCAGCCATCCGATCGCCGAAGGCGTCGGCGAGTTTTTCGAGCTCGAGAACGAGGAGATGTATGGCGAGCAGTTCGCCGTGCCGGAGCCGCTGGAGACGGTCTTCATCTCCTGGTTCCAGGGCGGCGAGGTGTTCCGCTCGGGGCTGACCTACCGGCGCGGCGCCGGCAACGTCTTCTACTTCCGCCCTGGCCACGAGACCTATCCAACCTATCATGACGCCACCGTGCACAAGGTGCTGCGCAACGCGGTGAAGTGGGCGCATAACCCGCAAGGCTCGAAGCCGGCCATCCTCGATGCGCCGAACGTGCCGGTCGAGAGGGCGCTGGAGCCGATCGTCGAGCGTGGCGGCAAGCTGCATGCGTCCGGCGAGTCCGGTTTCCGCTAAAGCGATTCCAACAGCGGTTTTCCGTCTGGAACTGCCCAGAATTACCACCTAGACACGTTCGCCTCATCATTGAATCGAACCAATTCCTTCGGAGGAGAAAAATGCGGCTTTTGATACTTGGTACCGGCTGGATGGCGCAGGAACATGCCCGCCGCTTCAGCGCCATCGAGGGCGTCGACATCGTCGGCGCCGTCGATGTCGATCCGGCCCGCGTCGGCGAATTCGCCGACAATTACAACATCCCGAGACGCTTGACCTCGCTGGAGGCGGCGCTCGACTGGGGCGATTTCGACGCCGTCGCCAATGTCACGCCCGACCGTATCCACCACCCGACCACCATGGCGCTGATCGCCGCCGGCAAGCCGGTGCTGTGCGAAAAGCCGCTGGCCGAGAATTTCGGCAAGGCGAGCGAGATGGCCGACGCCGCGGAGGCCGCCGGCATCGTCAACATGGTCAACCTCACCTACCGCAACGTCGCGCCGCTGCAGAAGGCGCGGCAGATGGTGCGGGCGGGCGAGATCGGCACGGTGCGCCATGTCGAGGCCTCCTATTTGCAGAGCTGGCTGGTGTCCAAATTCTGGGGCGACTGGCGCACCGACCCGAAATGGCTCTGGCGGCTGTCGCGCGGCCATGGCTCCAACGGCGTGCTCGGCGATGTTGGCATCCACATACTCGACTTCGCCAGCTATGGCGCGGCGCTCGACATCGACCATGTCTTCTGCCGGCTGCGCGCCTTCGACAAGGCGCCGGACAACCGCATCGGCGAATACCAGCTCGACGCCAATGACAGCTTCGCCATGACGCTCGACTTCGCCAACGGCGCCTTCGGCGTGGTGCATGCCAGCCGGTGGGCGACCGGCCATCTCAATGAGCTCAGGCTGCGCATCTATGGCGACAAGGGCGGCATCGAGGTGGTGCACAATCTCAACGGCTCGCTGCTCAAGGCCTGTGTCGGCGACAATGTCGAGAACGCCAAATGGGAAGAACTCGACGCCGGCACCGTGCCGACCAACTACCAGCGCTTCGTCGATGCCGTTGGCAGCGGCGTGCAGACCGAGCCGAACTTCCGCCACGCCGCGGGCCTGCAGAAGGTGCTGGATCTAGCCGTGGTGTCCGACGAGAAGCGCGCCGAGCTGAGGGCCAACGCGGACACGCAGTGAGATTTCGCCGAGCAGTAGCAGAGCCGCCGGCGCTCCACGGCGCCCCCCTCTGTCCTGCCGGACATCTCCCCCACTTGGGGGGAGATCAGCCGCCACACCCGCTTTCGCTAATCTCCAACGTTGACGGAAGAGCGCCGCCGGCGAAGCTGCCAATCTCCCCCCACGTGGGGGGAGATGGCCGGCAGGCCAGAAGGGGGGGGCGCTGTCCCGCCGGCCTTTCCAAGGTGGCGAACTCCCAAAGTCATATTGCCCAAAGCGCTTCCCGCGCTGCCCACACACAAATCTTTCAATCATTTCTTGAAGCTCGGACCGCGCCTTTCGTGATTTGATGCGGCCACGAACCGGGGAGGCTTCATTGACCGACTATATCGGACTGCCGAAGGCCGAAGTGCACATCCATGTCGAGGGCTGCTTCGAGGCCGACGACGTGATCAGGAATTGCGAGGAGGCGGGCATTCCGCTGCGCGCGCCGCGCGACAGGCTCTTCGAGGCCCACGACCTGAAGAGCTTCCTCGAAATGCTCGATTGGCTGTGCGGCACGTTCCGCACGCGCGAGCAGCTGGCCGTCACCGCCTATAAATTTGCCGGGCGAATGGCCAGAAGCGGCGTGCGCTATGCCGACGTCATCGTCAACCCGACGCACTGGCCGCACTGGCACGGGAACATCTCCGGGATGATCGATGCCTTCGACGCCGGTTTCGCGGCCGCCGAGCAGGATGGATATCCGCCGGTCGGGCTCTGCGTCAGTCTGCTGCGCACCCAGCCGGCCGACGACGCGATCGAGCTGGTGGAACTGCTCGCCAGGATCAGGCACCCGCGCGTCGTGGCCCTTTCGATCGACGGCAATGAAGCGGCCGCCGGCCGTACTGGCCCGCGCTTCGCCGAGGCCTTCCGCCGCGCCGCCGCGGCGGGATTGCGGCGGACCGTCCATGCCGGCGAGTCGAGCGGTCCCGAAGGTGTCCGCGACGCCATCGAGCTGCTCGGCGCCGACCGCATCGACCATGGCGTGCGGGCGATCGAGGAGCCGGCTCTGGTCGAGCTGCTTGCGCGGAGGCGGATTCCCCTCGGCGTCTGCCCGGTCTCCAACGTCGCGCTCGGCGTCTATCCTTCGCTTGCCGAACATCCGATCGATGCGCTGCGCAAGGCGGGCGTTCCTGTCTCGATCAACACCGACGATCCGGCGCTGCTCGGCACGACGCTCGAAGCCTCTTACGCCGCCTGCGCCGACACCTTCGCCTGGGACAGCGAAACCATCCGCCGGCTCGCCGCGACATCGGTGCATGCGAGCTATGCCGACACTGCCGTGAAGGCGCGGATCCTGGCGGATCTGGCGGTCTGGCAGGGGTGACAAAGCGGCGAGGGCGGCACAGCCTTTTGGGTTGCTCGGCCTCATTAGGCGGAGTCGGCGCTCTACGGCGCCCCCCTCTGTCCTGCCGGACATCTCCCCCACAGGTGGGGAGATTGGATGTCGCGTCGGCTTTCGCCAATCTCCAGCGTTGAAGGAAAAGCACCTTCGGCGCAACTGCCAATCTCCCCCCAAGTGGGGGAGATGGCCGGCAGGCCAGAGGGGGGCGCTGTCCCGCCAGCCCAACCAATATTCTCTACCGTCTCGCTCGATAAATCCCCACCGCCGCCGCCACCAGCGCCGCATTGCTATCGGCCACGCTGCCGTCCGGCAACTCGTTGCCGTCCTCCAGCCCGACGCGGGTCGAAAATTTCCGCACCGCCGCCCGCTGAACAAAAGGCCACACGGTCGCGTTCTCGCCATGCAGCAGGATCGAGCGGTGGATGCCTTCGCGCTGCAGCACCTTTTCGATCCCGTTGGCGACGGCAAAGGCCTCGTCCAGCGCCTGCTCGGAAATCTCGATCAGCACCCGCAGCACCCGCCCGCCATGGTCGAGGCCGGCGAGCCTGAGCGCGTCGCCGATCGACGCCAGCCCGGCCTCGATGCCGACGCCGCGGCCGTGCAGCGTCTCCATCACCTCGGGCGCCGCCGCTTCGCTGAGATTGACCGAGGCGTAGTCGGGCAACTCATGCCAGGCGGCGATAGCCGCGAGCGTGCGCCTGTCGTCCTTTTCGATCCAGGCGCCGGTGGAGACGCCGATCAGCGTGCCCGGACAGGCACGGCGTAGCGCCGCCACCGCCCGGTCCATCGCTTCCGGGGCGAGGCTTTCCTGGCGGTCGGCGCCGCGCGCGTGGACATGGAGCTCGGCTGCGCCTGCAGCGATCGAGGCGGCGCCGTCACGCGCCATGGCGTCCGGGTCGAGCGGCAGGGCAGGATGGAAATCGGCGGCGCGGGCGCCGTTGATGCAGGCCTGGACGATCATGGCGGCGATCCTGTTCAGGCCGAGTCTAACGCAGGGGAGCGTCGGAGTCTCCTGAAAGGGGAGCGCGACGAGTGATCTTAGTAGCGCCGCGATCCTTCGCGCCCCCTTCTGTCCGGCAGGACAGAGGGGGGCGCCGTAGAACGTCGGCCCCGGCGATTTGCCTCGCGGCGCCTACTCCAAATGCTCCGCCTTCAGCCTCTCTTTCATCCGCGCCAGTGCCGGCTCGCCCCCGGCCGCGAGCTCCCTGGCGATCCTGGCGAGATCACCGTCCGCCTTGCGGTACTTGCTGCCCCAGGCGCCGAGCGTCGCCAGCACCGGGAGCAGGTCGATGCCGGCTTCCGTCAGCCGGTAGATCGCCTTCAGCCCGTGGCTGGGGTCGTCGCTGCGGGTGAGGATGCCTTCGTCCTGCAACGTCTGCAGCCGCTCGGCCAGCGTTCGCGACGAGATGCCTTCGTCCGACTGCAGGAATTCGCGAAAATGCCGTTTTCCGGCGAAGACAAGGTCGCGGATGATGAGTAGCGTCCAGCGGTCGCCGATGAGCTCGAGCGACAGGCTGATTGGGCAGCCGGACCTTTCCTTGGTCGACATAAATTTGGTTCCATTTTTAAATCACTTTACTATTGACATCATTCAGCTCATGCGTCAAACGGTTCCAAAAGTAAATCAATTGGGAACATGAGGAGGCCCGGAGATGAAAAAGCTCATCCTGCAGATGCAGATGTCGGTCGACGGCTTCGTCGGCGCGGTTGAAGACCACCGCTGGCAGCTCTGGGATTGGGGCGAGGAGAGCGACTGGGACGACGAGCTGAAGACGGACTTCAACGCCGTCTTCGACACCGTCGACACCATTCTGCTCAGCCGCAAGATGGCCGAGGAGGGCTATGTCGGCCACTGGGCCAACGCGGCGAGGAAATACCCGGAGGACCGCTTCTATGCCTTCGCCCAGCGTATCGTCGAAGCGCAAAAAGTGGTGCTGAGCGACAAGCTGAAAGCCTCGCGCTGGGAGCGCACGAGTCTTGCCAGCGGTGACTTGCCGCGCGAGGTCGATGCGCTGAAGGCGGGCGAGGGCGGCGACATCGCCGTGTTCGGCGGCGCCGGTTTCGCCTCGGCGCTGATCGCCGCCGGGCTGGTCGACGAGTTCCAGCTCTTCATCAATCCGGCGGTGCTGGGCGCCGGCCGCCGCATCTTCGACCAGGGCGGCTTCGCCAGGCTGAAACTGCTCGGGTCCAAAGCCTATGCCTGCGGCATGGTGGTGAGCCGCTACGCGCAGGCCGGGTGAAGGGCACTTCAAGGCGCGCTGCCTGAATCGATCTCGCAGCGTGCCGCTTCAACCGCTTGTTCGCTTTCGCTTTTCCTTGGAGCGCGGGAATGTCAGGCGTTCCGCCTTACTGGCCCCGAAATGAGCCTTGTGCGTCGATATCCCTGCACCCCGCTTCATCATTCGCTGCTGCCGTGAGCCGCCAGGCCTCATGCGGCGTCAGGCCGATGAGCACGCGGCCGGCAAATTCGGCGGGCTCCTCATTGGCCGTATCGAACACGGCCCAACTGCCGGTCGGTTCCTGTATCGCGACGAATCTCATGCGAGACTCCATCCATGAAGAATGCCTAATATGACAGGCGTTTCATGTTGATCCTGTGATCTGGCCCACATAGAGGCCACCTTCGTCCGATATCCTCGATTCGGGGCCGAACGGCAAATTCTGGGCACTGTACCAAGGCGGCGGAGCCTTCGCCGCCTCACTGTCCCGCCTGATCCGCATCCGTCAGCGTGCCGAGGAAAGCGACGATGTCGTCGATCTCGGCGTCGGTCAGCGCCGGCTTGTCGCCGGGCTTTCTGCCGTTGAAGGGCGGGCCCGTGTTGAGGTTCCCCCAGTAGGCTTTTGGCAGGTCGTCGAATTTGTCGACCGTGCCGTCGGCGTTCCTAGGATACCAGCGGCCGGGGTCGCTGTCGCGGCTGGCGTAGAAGGCCACCGCCTCGCGCAGCGTGTGGAAATAGCCGTTGTGGAAGAAGCTTTTGCGCAGCGCCACGTTGCGCAGCGTCGGGGTCTTGAACAGGCCGCAATACTCGCCGTGGCCCTTGAAATCGGTGCGCAACGGGCCGCAAAGACCGAGGTCGAAATAGTTGGGGTCGTCGTTTGCCGGGATCGCCGGGTTGCGCGGCACGGCGATGGCGATCAGGCCGTAATCGGTGAATTGCGGCGGCTCGCCGTCATTGGCGGGCTCGCTGAGATGGCAGCTCGCGCAATTGCCCTTGGTCTCGTCCTCGAACAGCGCGCGGCCGCGCAGCTCCTGCGCCGTCAACTGCGCCTTGCCGGCGAGGAAGGCGTCGTAGCGGCTGCAATAGGGATAGAAGTCGGCGCTGCTCTGCTCGAAAGTGCCGAGCGCTTCCACCGCGGCGTCGAAGGCGTCCCGCGGGTGGTCGAACACGTCGGCGCCGAACGCCGCCTTGAGGGCCTCGGCATAGGGCGCCTTGCGCAGGCTGGCGGCCACCTGTGCCTCATCCTTGTTGCCCATCTCGAAGGGCGACAGCAGCGGGATCCTCGCCTGGTCCTTGCCGTGGTCTGCGCGGCCGTCCCAGGTCAGCCCGCCGGTCGGACCGTTGTCGACGCTCTCGTCGCCCTCGTCTTCGGAATCGTAGAAATGCTCGGTGAAGGCAGGCGCCGCCTGCAGGTAGCGCAGCGACGGCACGGCGCGCAGGCCGGGCTGGTCGAGTTTCGGTCCGCCCATCTCGACCGGCGAGGCCGAGGCCGGGCCGAAGGCGCGGTTGGGATCGTGGCAGGACGAGCAGGCCTGCTTTCCCGAGGCCGATAGCGACGGGTCGAAAAACATCTGCCGCCCGAGCGCCGTCAGCGCCTCGGCGCGCGCATAGGCCTGCGCGCGCGACATCGGGCCGGGGTGGACGCTGCCGGACGGGAGGCCGTCGGCCGGCCAGAGAATGGCGAGGGCGGCAAGGCTGGCGAAGACGGCGGAGGTCCAGCGTGTCATGGCTCTTGCGTAGGCATGGATTGCTACGGATTGATGACGTTTGGGACGTGGTCATTTGCCCGCGTCGAGTTCCTTCGCTGTCCCGCCAGCGTAGCAGGTTCGCTTAATACCCATCGCGCTCCACCACCCTCTGTCACAAAGCTGACAAGCGCCCGCCCTAGCGTCGCCGGGTTCCTCCAGCCATTCCCCAGCCACGAGGCATCCCTCAATGATCCGGTCCTTCCTCTCCCTTTGCCTCGCCTCGACGGCGCTGGCATCGTTCGCCGCTGCTGCCCAGGCGGCTCCTCCCGGCTATGACAAGATCGACACCGTCGTCGTGATCTATGCCGAGAATCGCAGCTTCGATAATCTTTATGGCGGCTTCCCCGGCGCCAATGGCCTCGCCAACGTCTCGGCCGACCAGGCGCGCCAGCTCGACCGCGACGGCAAGCCGCTTTCCGAGCTGCCGCCGGCCTGGGGCGGGCTGACCGGCAAGGGCGTGACGCCGGCCGTGACGGAAGCCCAGACAGCCCATCTCGCCAATGCCGTCTTCGCCATCGACGATCCCAAGGGTTTCAACGAGGGCACCAACGTCATCACGCATGATCTTTGGCACCGCTTCTACCAGGAGCAGATGCAGATCGACGGAGGCAAGAACGACAAGTTCGTCGCCTGGGCCGATTCCGGCGCGCTGGTGATGGGCCATTATGATGGCTCGGTACTGCCGATGTGGGCGGTGGCCAAGAAATACGTGCTCGCCGACAATTTCTTCCAGGGCGCCTTCGGCGGCTCCTTCCTCAACCACTTCATGTTGGCCTGCGCCTGCGCGCCGTCCTACCCGCATGCCGACACCAGCCCGGCGAAGGGCCAGATCGCCGTCGTCGAGCCCGATGGCGTGACGCTGAAGGTGGCCGACAACTCGCCCGCCTCCGCACTTGGCGGCGTGCCGAAATTCGCCAATGACGGCGCGATCACGCCGGACTTCTACGCTGTCAATACCATGCAGCCGCCTTACCAGCCGAGCGCCAACAAGCCGGCCGAGGGCGGCGACAAGACGCTGGCCGATCCGGCGGCGCCGACCACGCTGCCGCCGCAGCGCGACATCACCATCGGCGATCTGCTCTCGCTGAAAGGTGTTTCCTGGGCCTGGTATTCCGGCGCCTGGCAGGCGGCGCTCGACGGCAAGAACGCGACGCCGGTGCCGAACTTCCAGTTCCACCACCAGCCCTTCAACTATTTCGCGGCTTACGCGCCTGGCACGGCGGCGCGAACCGAGCATCTCAAGGACGGCGGCCTCGACGGCGTCGAGTTCGTCAAGGCGATCGACGACGGCAAGCTGCCGGCCGTCACCTTCTACAAGCCGCAGGGCAATTTGAACGAGCATGGCGGCTATGCCGACGTGTCCTCGGGCGACAAGCATCTGGCCGACATCGTCGCGCGTCTGGAGAAGAGCCCGCAATGGCCGCACATGCTGGTAGTCGTCACCTATGACGAGAATGGCGGCTTCTGGGATCATGTCGCGCCGCCCAAGGCCGACCGCTGGGGCCCGGGCAACCGCATCCCGGCCATCATCATCTCGCCCTATGCCAAGATGGGCACGGTCGACCACACGCAGTATGACACCACCTCGATCCTGCGCTTCATCACCGCCCGCTACGACCTGCCGGTGCTGCCTGGCCTCGTCGCCCGCGACAAGGCGCTGGCCGCCAACGGCGAGCCGCCGCTGGGCGATTTGACGGCGGCGCTCGATCTGACGAAGTAGCGTGTCTGAGTTGAGTTTCCTCGCCCCCACGAAGTGGGGGAGAGGTGGCTCGGCGAAGCCGAGACGGAGAGGGGGAGCGCCCTACGAAGGCCCCCGCTCCGGCCGCTTCGCGGCCACCTCTCCCCCGCTTTCGCGGGGGCGAGGAAACAGCCTTCCGCGATTGCCTCAACGAATTCCTGTCCGCTATTGAAGGTCCTCATATCGGACGAGGACATTCGATGAGCGAGCTGAAGATCAGGACCCGTGCGACCGGCGCTTCCGCCATCCTTCCGCCGGGCGGCCTGCCGGCCGTCACGACACCGACCGGTGGCGCGGTCGATGTGGTGACTGCGGTAAGCGCGCCGGGCTTCAACCCGCTTGACCTGCTTTACGCTTCCCTGGCTGCCTGCATGGTGCTCAGCGCCCGCATCGCCGCCAACCGCCTGGGCGTCGCCGACCGGCTCGGCGAGGTGAGGGCGGATGTTGGTGGCGAGAAGGCGAAGGACGAGCCGTCGCGGGTCGAGACGTTCACCATCAAGTTGGAGATCGCCGGCGATCTCGACGCAGCGACCAAACAGCGCATCGTCGAGGATGCAGAAGACATCTGCACCGTCTCCAACACGCTGCGCGGCGCGCCGGCGCTTCACGCGACGCTCGGGTGAGGGCGATGGCGCATCTGTCCTCGATCGACTACGCAACCGCTTCGGCCGAAATCCGCGCCGAGCATGACCGCGAGCTCGCGCTGCGCGGCCGCATGACCAACATGAAGCGCATCCTGCTCAATTCGCCGGCCGCGCATCGAATCTACGCCGAGTGGTTCACGCTGCGCGACCTGCTCAGGCCCGTGCTCGACGACCGTGCGATATGGCTGTTCTCAAAGGCGATCGCCGAGACGATGCGCGCCGAGGTTCCGGTCACCTTCTTCCGCCGCGCGCTGATCGACAGCGGCCTCGATCCCGAGGCGATCGAGCCGACCGCCGACGAGGCGCTGCTGATGTCTTTTGGCAAGGCGGTCGCCGCCGACGCCAATGCCATTCCAGACGAGACCTGGGCCGCGCTCAAGGCGCGCTATGACGAGACGCTGCTCGTCAACCTCGTCGCCTTCGCCGGCATCATGGTGGCGACCTGCGTGTTCACCAATGCGGTGAAGGTGGATCTCGATCCGGAGCTGGAGGGGTATCGGCGGAAAGCACAGGGCTGAGGCCGAGTTCCTTCGCGCCCCCCCTCTGTCCTGCCGGACATCTCCCCCACGAGGGGGGAGATTGACCATCGCGTCGGCTTTCGCCAATCGCCAGCGTTGCAGGAATGGCGTCGTCGCAAAGGCTGCCAATCTCCCCCCTTGTGGGGGAGATGTCCGGCAGGACAGAGGGGGGCGCTGTCCCGCCGGCGTCTCCATTGATCGCACGCCCGCCTTGTCATGAAACGGGTGGTCCGCTTCCGCCGCACGCCCCATCTTCGGGACAACCAAGCGACGGAGCCAACCCATGACCATCCACTCCCTGAACACCAAGCGCGCCAGCCGCTCCGCCGAATCCCGCGTCGCAACGCAAGACTGGCGCGCTCTGGTCTCCGAGCTCAACGCCAATGGCTCAACCGTCATGCCGGGCTTGCTCTCGCCCGAGGAATGCACCGAAATCGCCGCGCTCTATCCGCACGAAGAACATTTCCGCAGCCATGTGGCGATGGCGCGCCACGGCTTCGGCAAGGGCGAGTACCGCTATTTCCGCTATCCGCTTCCCGATCTGATCGAGGGCCTGCGCACCGCGCTCTATCCGCGGCTGGCCACCGTCGCCAATGACTGGAACGAGAAGATGGGCGCGGCCCTTCGCTACCCCGCCGACCACGCCGCCTTCCTGAAACGCTGCCACGACGAGGGCCAGGCCAAGCCGACGCCGCTTTTGCTGCAATACGGCCCCGGCGACTTCAACTGCCTGCATCAGGACCTCTACGGCGCGCTCGCCTTTCCGCTGCAGGTGGCGATCCTCTTGTCGCAGCCCGGCGAGGATTTCGAAGGCGGCGAATTCGTGCTCACCGAACAGCGCCCGCGCATGCAGAGCCGCGCCGAGGTGGTGCCGTTGAAGCGCGGCGACGCGGTGATCTTTGCGGTGCACAACCGTCCGGTGCAAGGCACCAAGGGATATTACCGGGTGAATTTGCGTCATGGGGTGAGCAGATTGCGGTCGGGGCAGCGGCATACCGTGGGGATTATCTTCCACGATGCGAAGTGACGCGCGGCGAAGGAACCGCTGATCTCCCCCCTTGTGGGGGAGATGCCCGGCAGGGCAGAGGGGGCGCGAAGGATCTCGGCGCTCGATTTATTCCTTACCCCGGCCATACAGTTGGCGGAAGAACGCGCGACAGAGTTGAAACGTTGGCGCGAGGCGCCCCCTCTGTCCTGCCGGACATCTCCCCCACGAGGGGGGAGATCGGCCGTCACGCCGGCCTTCGCCAATCTTCAGCGCTCTGCGGCGCTTCTTCCTCTTCCCCTCGCACCTTCATTCGCGTACACGCCCGGGCAAATCCCGCCACCCCAGCGCATTTACCCGGACCGCCCCATGATCCGTCTCGAAAACATCGGCAAGCAGAACGGCCGCCAGATCGTCTTCATCGAAGCCTCGGCCGCCTTGCAGAAGGGTGAGAAGATCGGCCTCGTCGGCCCGAACGGCGCCGGCAAGACGACGCTGTTCCGCATGATCATCGGTGAGGAGCAGCCCGACGAAGGCCAGGTCTCGGTCGATCGCGGCGTCACCATCGGCTATTTCAGCCAGGATGTCGGCGACATGGGTGGCATGAGCGCCGTCGCCGAGGTGATGGAAGGCGCCGGTCCGGTGAGCGCGGTGGCCGCCGAGATGCGCGAGCTCGAGCACGCCATGGGCGATCCCGACCGCGCCGACGAGATGGATCAAATCATCGAGCGCTATGGCGAGTTGCAGCACCGCTTCGAGGAGCTCGACGGCTATGCGCTGGACGGCCGCGCCCGCGAGGTGCTCGACGGCCTCGGCTTCTCCCAGGAGATGATGGACGGCGACGTCGCAAAGCTTTCCGGCGGCTGGAAGATGCGCGTCGCGCTTGCCCGCATCCTCTTGATGCGGCCCGACGTCATGCTGCTCGACGAACCGAGCAACCATCTCGACATCGAAAGCCTGATCTGGCTGGAGAAATTCCTGAAAGACTACGACGGCGCGCTGCTGATGACCTCGCACGACCGCGAGTTCATGAACCGCATCGTCTCCAAGGTGATCGAGATCGATGCCGGCGCGCTCACCTCCTATTCCGGCAATTACGAATTCTACCAGGAGCAGCGGGCGCTGGCCGACAAGCAACTGCAAGCGCAGTTCGAGCGCCAGCAGGCGATGCTCGCCAAGGAGATCGCCTTCATCGAGCGCTTCAAGGCGCGCGCCTCGCATGCCGCGCAGGTGCAGAGCCGGGTCAAGAAGCTCGACAAGATCGACCGCGTCGAGCCGCCGAAGCGCCGCCAGACGGTCGCCTTCGAGTTCCAGCCGGCGCCGCGCTGCGGCGAGGACGTGGCGACGCTGAAGAACATCCACAAGAGCTATGGCAGCCGCTCGATCTATGCCGGCCTCGACTTCCAGATCCGCCGCCGCGAGCGCTGGTGCGTGATGGGCGTCAACGGCGCCGGCAAGTCGACGCTGCTCAAGCTGGTCGCCGGCGCTTCCGAGCCTGACGAGGGCACCGTCGCGCGCGGCCCGAGCGTCAAGATGGGCTACTTCGCCCAGCACGCCATGGAGCTGCTCGACGGCGAGCGCACCGTCTTCCAGACGCTGGAAGATAATTTCCCGCAGGCAGGCCAGGCGCCGCTGCGGGCGCTTGCCGGCTGCTTCGGCTTTTCCGGCGACGAGATCGAGAAGAAATGCCGCGTGCTGTCGGGCGGCGAGAAGGCCAGGCTGGTGATGGCGCTGATGCTGTTCGATCCGCCGAACCTCCTGGTGCTCGACGAGCCGACCAACCACCTCGACATGGCGACCAAGCAGATGCTGATCGAGGCGCTGGCGCAATATGAAGGCACCATGCTCTTCGTCTCGCACGACCGCCATTTCCTGGCCGCGCTGTCGAACCGCGTGCTGGAGCTCACGCCCGACGGCATCCACACCTATGGCGGCGGCTATACCGAATATGTCGCGAGAACCGGGCAGGAGGCACCGGGGTTGAGAGGGTAGGAAACGGGCTTAGGGGCGAGACCGCCTCCGCTGCGGGCCGACACCCTCCGGTCGTCATCCTCGGGCTTGACCCGAGGATCCATGCCGTGACCTCTGCCGAAGAGTGCATCGGCGCAGAATTCTGCAACCCCTGCAACGCCTTAGCGTCACGGCATGGATCCTAGGGTCTGCGCTCGTCGCTCCGCTCCTTGCTCCGCCCTAGGATGACGAAGACAAGGGCTGCGCGTCTCTCTACTGGCTATCGCCAGCGCGCCAATCACCCTTTCGCCAACCCGCGCTCGATCAGCCTCGCAAGCCGCGCCGAGAACGCCTTGGCGTCGGCCGGCTTGTCGCCGTCGAGCACACGCGCCTCGTCGTAGAGCAGATGCGCCGCATCCTCCTTGAAGCTCCGCTCCTCGACGCCGAGCTTCGCCAGCGCTGCGACCCGCTCGTGCCGCGGGTTGATCTCGAGGATCGGCTTGGCCGCCTTGTCGAGGCGGCCGGCGGCGTTGAGCAGCCGCTCGAACTGGCGGTCGGGACCATGCTCGGGCGCGACCAGGCAGACCGCGCTTTCGGTGAGCCGGTCGGAGGCCTTCACATCCGAGACCTCGTCTCCCAGCGCCGTCTTCACGAAAGCCAGGAAGGTCGCGATTTCGGACGGGATTTCGGCATCCGGCTTTGAACCGGTGTCGAGCAGCGGAATCTCCGAAAGATCGGCGGCGCCCTGCGTCACCGACTTCAACGGCTTGCCGTCGAATTCCGGCGCCATCGTCGTCCAGAAACTGTCGACCGGATCAGTCAAAAGCAGTACTTCGATGCCGCGCGCCCGGAACCCTTCGAGCTGCGGCGAGGCCTCCAGCCGGGCGCGGTCGTCGCCAGCCATGAAGAAGATCGCCTTCTGCCCTTCCTTCATCGCCGCGACATAGTCGGCCAGGCTGCGCAACGCGTCACCGGAGGCCGTCGAGCGGAAGCGGGCGAGCTTGAGCAGTTGCTCGCGCCGCTCGTAATCCTCGTAGAGCCCTTCCTTGAGCACGACGCCGAAATTCTCCCAGATCTTGGCATAAGCCTCGGCATCGTTGTCGGCTGTTTTGGCGAGGTCGCCGAGCACGCGGTTGGTCACGCCCTTGCGGATCGCTGCGAGCAGCGGGCTTTCCTGGATCATCTCGCGCGAGACGTTGAGCGGCAGGTCGGCGGAATCGACCAGGCCGCGCACGAAGCGCAGGTAGCGCGGCAGGACATCGGCATCGTCGGTGATGAAGACGCGCCGCACATAGAGCTTCATGCGGCCCTTGCGGTCCTGATCGAACAGGTCGAACGGACGCGAGCCGGGCACGAAGGCGAGCACGCTGTATTCCTGCCGGCCTTCGGCGCGGAAATGGATGGTGGCGGCCGGCTCGTCATACTGGCCGGCGACGCTGCGGTAGAAGTCGGTGTATTCCTCGGGCTTGATCTCGCTCTTTTGCCTGACCCACAGCGCCGTGCCGTCGGCGATGTCGCGCGGCTCGGCGCCCGGCTTCTCGACAAGCGCGATCGGCACCGGCACATGGCCGGAGTGCGACTTGGCCAGCCCTTCGAGCCGGTAGGGCGTGGTGTAGGAGGTAGCATCCTCCATCAGGTGCAGCACGACGCGCGTGCCGCGTTTCGGCGCCGCGGCAAGCGGCACGGAAGCGATCTCATAGGTGCCCTTGCCGTCGGACGACCAGCGCCAGGCTTCTTCGCTGCCGGCCTGCCGGCTGAGGACGTCGACATGATCTGCCACCATGAAGACCGAGTAGAAGCCGACGCCGAACTGGCCGATGAGTGCCGAGTCTTCGCTCGCCTTTCCGGCCTCGACGCGCTCGATGAAGGCGCGCGTGCCGGAGCGGGCGATCGTGCCCAGCGCCTCGGCCATCTCGTCGCGGCCCATGCCGATGCCGTTGTCCTCGACGGCAAGCTGCTTCTTGTCAGGGTCGGCGGAAATGGTGATGCGCGGCTTTGCGTCCTCGCCCAGCAGCTCGGGACGGGTGATCGCCTCGAAGCGCAGCTTCTCGCAGGCGTCGGCGCCGTTGGAGATCAGCTCGCGCAGGAAGACGTCCCGGTCCGAATAGACCGAATGCACCATCATGTGCAGCAGCCGCGAGACGTCGGCCTCAAATGTCCTGGTTTCCGTCGTTTTCGTATCCGTCGTCATTCAGAATTCCTGCGCTAGTCTTTCTATCCGCCGCGCCAGCGCGCGCCGGGTCGTAAATGTTTCAGCCACTGCTTGTTTGAACTGAGGTGCCGCCCGCCAGTGCCGCCGGCGCCTGCGAAACCATGTCCGGCACCAGAATATCGTGGCGGCGGGCGAAGGCAACAAGGGTTGCCCTGACCGTTTCCGCGTCGACCTCCCCGGCAATGCCGGCCTTGCAGGCGTTGAGCGCGATCTCATGCGCGCAGCTCCTGTTCGCCGCCGGCCAGTCCTGAAGCAGGGCATAGGCCTCCATCACCGTTTCGAGCCTCACCGGCAAGCCCATGCCGACGAGAATGGTCACGGGTTCTTCAAAGTGGTCGTGTTCCATGGTCTGAAGCTCCGTTCGGTTGCGCGGCCATCGGATCGGGGCGGGGGCCACCGGCAAGCGCCTGGCGACGCGGGTAAGGTGTGCGCAGGACAATGCCGCGCGGCTCCGGAAGCCTGATCGCGGGGGCTGCTGCCGGAACGGCCTCGGGGCGGGCCACGGGTTCGGCCGAACTGGTCGGCGCCGTCACTTCGGCCTGGCTCGGGCCTGGCGGCGGCAGCGCCTTGTGGGCCTTGACCAACGCCTCGATCCAGGCGGCAACGGCAAGTGGTACCCGGGCGCGACCATCCAGCCATCGCGCCACATCGGTCGAGGGATGACCGAGCTCCTCAGCCAGGTCGGCTGCTTCCCACCTCAGCACCTTCATGCATTCTCGCAAACGCCCCGCAATCACGTGACCCTCATTCAGTATGCCTGCATCGAATGCGGTTCGTCGATGCAGCGCGGTTGGACTCAAGGACCTCGCCTGGCAGGCGAGGTCCAGCTTTCGGTTCAGCCCTTGGCCGTTTCCGACACCTGCTGCGCTGCCAGGAACATCAGCGTCGAGGCGGCGGTTCGGCGCCTCCAGCCGGCGGCTTCGGCCGCGTCGAGCACTCCCGCGAGCAGCGGCTGCAGCGCGTTTCGGCACTCAGCCTCATAGGCTAGGAACTCGCTCGGCTCATGTGCCGGCGCCGGAACCGGGCCGGCACCGCTTACCACATCCATGATGGCCTCCCATCTCTCGTAGGAGGCCCGCTCCGAAACCGGGAGCGGGCCTTTGGTCAGCGTCTTAGAAATCCATGCCGGGGCCGGCGGGCATGGCGGGCGCGGCTTCCTTCTTCGGCTTCTCGGCCACCATGGCTTCGGTGGTGACGAGCAGGCCGGCGACCGAGGCGGCGTCCTGCAGAGCGGTGCGCACGACCTTGGCGGGGTCGATGACGCCCTGGCTGTAGAGATCGCCATACTCGCCGGTCTGGGCGTTCCAGCCATAGGCGAAGTCGGTCTTCTCGCGCAGCTTGCCGACGATGATCGAGCCTTCCGCCCCGCTGTTCTCGGCGATTTGGCGAGCCGGAGCCTCGATGGCGCGGCGCACGATGTCGACGCCGTATCTCTGGTCAGGGTTGTCGACCGCCACCGCGTCGAGCGCCTTGGCGGTCCTGAGCAGCGCCACGCCGCCGCCCGGAAGGATGCCTTCCTCGACCGCGGCGCGGGTCGCATGCATGGCATCGTCGACGCGGTCCTTGCGTTCCTTGACCTCGACCTCCGTCGAGCCGCCGACGCGGATCACCGCGACGCCGCCGGCAAGCTTGGCCAGACGCTCCTGCAGCTTCTCGCGGTCATAGTCCGAGGTGGTCTCCTCGATCTGCGCCTTGATCTGCGTGACGCGGCCCTGGATCTCCTCCTTCTTGCCGGCGCCGTCGACGATGGTGGTGTTCTCCTTCTCGACCACGACCTTCTTGGCTCGGCCGAGCATCTCCAGCGTGACGTTCTCCAGCTTGATCCCGAGATCCTCGCTGATGGCCGTGCCGCCGGTCAGGATGGCGATGTCCTCCAGCATGGCCTTGCGGCGGTCGCCGAAGCCCGGAGCCTTGACGGCGGCGACCTTCAAGCCGCCGCGCAGCTTGTTGACCACCAGCGTGGCCAGCGCCTCGCCTTCGACATCCTCCGCGATGATCAGCAGGGGTTTGCCGGACTGCACGACGGCTTCCAGCACCGGGAGCAGAGCCTGCAGATTCGAGAGCTTCTTCTCATGGATCAGCACATAAGGCTCTTCCAGCTCGACGCGCATCTTGTCCTGGTTGGTGATGAAATACGGGCTGAGATAGCCGCGGTCGAACTGCATGCCTTCGACGACTTCCAACTCGGTCTCGGCGGTCTTTGCTTCCTCGACCGTGATGACGCCCTCGTTGCCGACCTTCTGCATCGCTTCGGCCAGGAAGCGGCCGATTTCGGCGTCGCCATTGGCCGAGATCGTGCCGACTTGGGCGATCTCGTCATTCCTGGTCACCTTGCGGGCGTTGGTCTTCAACTCCTGGACGACAGCCTCGACGGCTTTGTCGATGCCGCGTTTCAGATCCATCGGATTCATGCCCGAGGCAACCGCCTTGGCGCCTTCCTTGACGATGGCCTGGGCGAGAACGGTCGCGGTCGTGGTGCCGTCACCGGCGATGTCGCTGGTTTTCGAGGCGACCTCGCGCACCATCTGCGCGCCCATGTTCTCGAACTTGTCCTCGAGCTCGATCTCCTTGGCGACGGTGACGCCGTCCTTGGTGATGCGCGGGGCGCCGAACGACTTGTCGATGACGACGTTGCGGCCCTTCGGGCCGAGGGTGACCTTCACCGCGTCGGCGAGGATGTTGACGCCGCGCAGCATGCGCTCACGGGCGTCGGAATGGAACTTCACTTCCTTGGCAGCCATTGGAACACTCCTTCAGCAGGTAGCTTTCATTGACCGGATCGAGTTGGGCCGGCTCAGGCCGCTTTTTCGAGTGCGGATGGCTGCTCGATCACGCCCATCACGTCGCTTTCCTTCATGATGAGCAGGTCTTCGCCGTTGAGTTTGATCTCGGTGCCGGACCATTTGCCGAACAGGATGCGGTCGCCGACTTTGACGTCGAGAGGGATCAGTTTGCCGCTCTCGTCGCGAGCGCCCGGACCGGCGGCGATGATTTCGCCTTGCTGCGGTTTTTCCTTGGCTGTGTCGGGGATGATGATGCCGCCGGCCGTCTTCTCCTCGGCCTCGATGCGGCGGACCAGAACACGGTCATGCAATGGATGGAACTTCATATCGTTCTCCTTCGGGACAAACAGATTTTGAGAGGTTCCACCACTCCGGACCGGAAGGACCGGAGCGGGGCTCGCGATCCTTTCGGCATCGCGCATGTGGATTTGGTTTTGCGCTTGTCGGTTTCAAGAGGCCGCGAAAAATTTTTTGGCACTCGCTTCACACGAGTGCTAGCGCCATGAAAACACAGACCTAATCAGATCCGGCGCCCTGCTTTCACGCTTGAAATTTCCAGACGGCAGAACAAAATCATTCGAGCCACTCTATCGGGTGAGCTGGAACCTGTGAGAGGAGTTTTTGGAGGACGGAGGACAAAAATGGACCGACAGGATATCTCGCCGATCATGCCTTCTCTTGTTCCCGAAACACGCGACCTTGCGCTTGACCGGCTTCTGTCGCCGGCAAGGCATTTCAAGCATCCCGACGATGTCGTGAAGGACGACAGCCTCGACCTTCAGGAAAAGCGGGCGATCCTTTCGTCCTGGGCTTCGGATGCCTGCGCCGTTGAATCGGTCCCGGCCCTGCGGCTGCCTCCGGGGAGCGATCGGCCGGTCTCGTTCGATCAGATCATGGATGCGCTATGCCGGCTCGATGCCGCCACCACGCCGCCGAAGCCTGCAGGCGAACGTCTGCATATTTTCGATCGCCTGGAGGCATGACGCTTCCTCGGTAATCATGCGGCCGGGTGGACGCGCTGCACTTCTACGCGCCCGCCCGCCATCGTCTTGCAAGACCTTTCGATAGCTGGACCTCGATTGGGCTATTGCCACGGGCTGAGGGGGGTCCCAGGTCGAGCGGCGCCGCCGACCTGAGCTGGGCGTGAATGGTGACGAGACGGCGTTTTTGCCGGGATCAGCCCGGCCCGCCTGGCCGCCTTGACAAAGGCTCTGTGCGCGTCATGCGCGCTGCGCCAGCCGTCCAGGGCATCGCGACAGACACGTCCGGCCGCACGCCAACTGCGTCCGCGCGCCCATTCGGGCCATTGCTGGTTGAGACATTCCAGCGCCTCGAAGCTGCTGGCGACGTTACGCGATGCGGTGGAAAATCTGAGTATAACAGGTTCGGGAAACCGAACGTCATTCATCACTTCCTCCGTTTTTGTTTTGACGTCTTTTGCGAGCAAGCAATCGGACGGCGCTATTCGCGCACGTCCGCAGTTCAGTTGGTGACGGTCCCCAAAACTTCAAGAGCCTGGCTTCGAGGTTGGGATCGGGCGGACGGCCTGCTGGGCCAAGGCTCCCCAGCCGTCGGAAATCCAAGCGAAATGCAAAGTCTTCCGCCGACGAGGGACACTGGTTCTGGTGCCGCGACGGTCCAACCAAGCTGAAACCGTCCGCGCCCTTGACGCGAGAGGAAACAATTCCCAAATCGATTTTTGCCGGCGCCTGAAGTGGCCGGCAAGGTCAGGGAGCGTCGCCTCCTTGGCGCTCCTCGTATCTATGTTGCTCAGTGGAGGATGTAGCTATGAGAACCAGCTTCGACTTTTCTCCCCTGTTCCGGTCGAGCATCGGCTTCGATCGAATGCTGAACGCGCTCGAGACCGCGAGCCGCATCGAAACCGTTGATAACTGGCCGCCCTACGATATCGCCAAGACCAGCGAGGACGACTACCGCATAACCATGGCGGTGGCGGGCTTCAGTCAGGATGAACTGACCATTACCCAGGAGCAGAACATGCTGATGGTTTCTGGCCAGAAGACAGGCGAAGACAAGGGCGAGTATCTGCATCGCGGCATCGCGGGCCGCTCGTTCCGGCGTCGCTTCGAGCTTGCCGATCACGTCAAGGTCATCGGCGCCAGCCTCGTCAACGGCCTGCTGACGATCGATCTCAAGCGCGAAATTCCGGAAGAAATGAAGCCGCGCCGGATCGACATCACGCCGGACAAGGCAGTGCCAAAGGCCGCCCCGAAGAAAATCGAGGCCGAGGCCGCCTGAGCTTCACCGCTTCGCGCGAAGCGTCGGGTGATACGCCCCGGCGTTTTGAGGCAGTCTCGCGGATGAACAGAAGGTGAACAGAAAGGAGAAAACAATGACTGTGCGTGATCTTATTCCCTGGGGCCGAAACAATAGCAACCAGCTACCGAGTGTCTTTCGCGACGGCGAACGCGATCCGTTCCTGTCGCTGCATCGAGAGGTGAATCGGCTGTTCGATGACGTCTTCCGCGGCTTCGGCTCCGGCTTGCCGTCCCCGGGCGGCGTTTCAGCCTTCGGTGGCGGTTGGCCGAGCGTCGAAATCTCCGACAGCGAGAAGGAGATCAAGGTGGCGGCCGAAGTGCCCGGGCTGGAGGAGAAGGACATCGAGGTCCTGCTTGATGATGGCGTGCTGACGCTGAAGGGTGAAAAGCGCTCCGAGACGGAGGACAAGGAACGGCAGTTCTCCGAGCGCGTCTATGGCCGCTTCGAGCGTCGCATACCTCTGGGTTACGAGATCGAAGAGGACAAGATCGATGCCCGCTTCAAGAACGGTGTGCTGACGGTGACGCTGCCCAAGACCGCGAAGGCGCAGTCGCAGGCCAAGCGCATCGAAATCAGACACTGAGCGAGTAGTGCCGACGGCGGCTCGAGCCGCCGTCGGCACCGTCCTTCGCCGCTCGGGGAGGGACGCGATGATGGAGAACGCCACACGGAGAGCGAAAAGCAGAACAAGCTACGGATCGACGGCGTTGCCCTCCAGCCGGAACTCGGCGCTCGAGATGGGTCGCTCGCTGTTCCCGCGGGATGCCGTCGCCCGCATCTGCAAGGCGTCCCGCTCGGTGACGACGTCGGGCAAGGCATGCACGAAAGGCTGGCGTCTCGTCTTCGAGCGCCGCACCGCGCCATTCATCGATTCGCTGATGGGCTATACCGGCGGCGAAGATACGCTGGCGCAGATCGAACTCAACTTTCCGACATTGGAGTCAGCCGTTCGCTATGCCGAACGGCAGGGGTTGGCTTATCACGTGCAGACACCGGCAGACCAGGTCGACGAATTAGGGAGCCGGCCGACGAAAAGGCTGCGTTGCCCCTAAGGTCGAAGCCCGTCTTTTCCAATGCAACACTCGACTAGCCGGTCACCCAGTGGGCTGTCCGGTGAACACGTCGAAGACGGTCCAGATCCCATCAGGCGCTTTCCGAAGATCTTACCGGCGCCGTGCCATGGGGGTGTCCTAGGCGGCGAGGCATCTTCGGCGAAACAGCGTCAAACAACTCGTCGCCGCGCAGTCCGCGTCGATAGAGGGTGATCAGGTATGTCGCCACGAATTCGGCCTGCTCGCTTCGGCGGTCGATCTCGCCACGCGCACAGATTTGATCGAAGATGTTCTGCAGATGTGCCAACTCGTCAGGTTCAAAGAAGCCGCCATTTTCGGCGTAGCGTCCTATCGGCATCGCTCCTGGCCCCAAGCTTTTGAGAACTGCCACTCCCTCAAAATTGGTAGGAATTTATTCTGTCAAGAACGGACGAGAGTCAAATCAAATTTGCCGGAGGGTCTGAGTGTTCGGGGCATTGATTCCGAAGTGGCCGCTGCCGCGATTGGGGAAATATCGCGGGGTTCGACTCATGGCGACAATCCGCCCGCGATATATGCGACTGCCTGACGCCCTGCCGGGAAAGCCGGGCTGGTGCGGCGGCGGCGAGGCCATCGCCCGACGGCGCAAGATGCTTGCCTTGGCTTGACCTTATGCGGCCGAACCCTCCCGTTGGAACCACTTATCGCGCTTGGCGGAGATGTCGCTGGCGGAACATCGCGCAAGCCTCTGGAAACCCGCGATAACCTTAATTTCTTCCGTCTTTTGGAGAGGGTTCCCGTACGGAATGCAAAGGGCTAGATTAGCAATTCGTTAATTAATACGGCGGGTGTGAGCGTAAGAGGTGTGCCGTTATGAATTTCAAATCCCTGATCAAGCGGGCCGAAAACGTAGACAAGGAATTTCAGGAGCTTCAGTCGGATCTGGCGGAAGCTTTCGAGGAATGTCTTGCGGCTGACGAACAGACGTCGATCGAGGACGACATGGTCGCCGATCTGGCGCCGGGCGACGAGGATCCTCCGGCCGAAAGCCAGCCCGAGGCGGTGGCCTCGCGGCTGACGCCGCATACCCAGACGCGGCTGGCCGCGCTGGAAGCGGTCTCCGGGCTTTTCCGCGACGGGCAGGGCCATCTGGAGGAGATCCAGGCGAGGCTGGCGGAAATCGCCACCGCGCATCAGATGACGCGCGACATCCTGAATGTCCTGCATCGCGACGCGCTTCGCGCCAACGAGCTGGAGCTGGCGAACGCCGCTCTGAGCGCCGAACACAAGACCATGTCGGAACAACTGCTCGACGCCGCCAGGAAGCAACGCGAACGCGACGGCGCGGCCGAGGCCTGGCAACAGCGCGAGGCAAGCCTTGTCCAGGACCGGGAGGCACTGCGCGAGGCGCTTGCGGCGGTGCGGCTCGAACTGGTCGAGATGGGCAACGAGAGCGCCAGGCGCGAGGCGGAGTTCGGTGAGATCGTCAAGACGTTGACCGCCAAGACCGTCGAAGCAGACCGGCGTGCCGCCGAGAACAAGCTGCTGCGTGAAAAGCAGGTCGGGCTTTCGGTCGACCTGGAGCAGGCGCAAAAGCGCGAGGCCGAGGCCCGGCACAAATTCGACGAGTTCGCCGCCGCCCACGCCAACGAAACCGCGCGCATTTCCGAGCTGTTGGCCCAGATCGGCAGCCACGACAAGGAGGAGGCCCGTCTGCAGAAGTCGCTGGAGGCGGTGCAGGCCAAG
The DNA here is from genome assembly GCA_004963905.1 of Mesorhizobium sp. Taxonomy (GTDB): domain Bacteria; phylum Pseudomonadota; class Alphaproteobacteria; order Rhizobiales; family Rhizobiaceae; genus Mesorhizobium. Next base: position 25,945 of record SUGL01000028.1, on the reverse strand, counting down.
CTTGCCGAAGTGGCCGAGGCAGCCCGCATCGCCGAAAGCGACGGGGCGGCCGAGCTGGCGCGGAGCCAGGCGGAGATGCGCGGTTTGCGTTCCGAGATCCAGGAACTGCAATCGCGGCTGGAGCAGGCCTCGAACGACAAGACCGAGGCCGCGGCCGAGATGACGAGGCTCAGGGCGCAGTTGAACGATGCCGTGACCGAACGGCAGATCGCGGAGGAAAGGCTGGCCGTTCTCAGGAACGAGAGCGAAATTGACAAGAAGAACCTGTCGGTGGTAAGCACGAATCTCTCGCAGCTTTCTCTGCAGCAGGCGTCCGAGCAGATCCAGCTCGATATCCAGAAGCAGGAATGCGAGGATCTGCGCGCCGAGATCGTGACGCTCAATGCCCGCATCCAGGAGCTGCTGCCCTACGAGCGGCTGCACAGGGTGACGGATGCCAGGTCGCGCAAGGACGTCGTGCCCATAACCAACGGCATCATCGCGGAAGCCGCGCGCCCGACCGCGCGGCGCAACAGCCGGCGCAACATGCGTGCCAACGCAAGTTAAAGCGCTCGCGGTATCAGCCTGTCGGCGTTGCTGCATCTAGAGCAATTCCAGGAAAAGTGTGTCACGGTTTTCCGTCAGGAATTGCGTAAGAACAAATACTTAGAGCGGTTCGACGATTCCGTGAAACGCTGAACCGCTCTAAGGCGCGTCTCGCTGAAACGACGCGCTTTAAGCCCTTGTTTTGAATGCATGTCGTTCTCCCAAGATCGCTGCGCACTTTTGGGCGACATGCATCAGGAGAGAGAGCCTACTTGCCGGCCATGTGGTCGGCGAGCTGCTGCGCCTCGGCAAGCAGCGCGGGGAAGGTTGGGTCGCCGGGCAGGCGCTCGGCCATGCAGGCGCGATAGTCGCCGTCGCCTTTTTCCCAGGCGGCATTGGCGGAATCATAGGCCTGCTGGTCCTTGAGGTCCGAGCCCTGATAGGTCTCCTGGAATTTCTGGGCGGTGGCGTCCGCCGTGGTCCAAATGGCTTCGCATGCCGCGATCTTCGGCACGGGCGGTGATGCGGGCGCCTCGGCGATCAGCACGCGGTCGCCCTTGACCACCGCGACGACGACCTGCTGGTCGTAGATCGGTCCGACATCCTGCGTCCAGCCGCCGAGCCGGGCGACGGCGATATCGGCGCCTTCCGGTTTCTTCAGCGGAAAATCGAGCGTCTTGACAAAGGCGGCGTCGGCGCCGATCGCCTGGGTGTAGAAGCCGTCGAGCTTCAGCGCCTCGTCGAGGCTGGTGGGCAGCCTCAGGCTTTCATCGTCCCCGTCGGCCCTGGACTGCAGCCAGCGGTCGGCGAGACCCCGCGTCGTCGCCACGATGCTCGGGCCTTCGTCGCTCTTGGCGTAACGCAGCCCGTCGAGCATGCCGAAGCCGATATCGGAGGCGCTGAGGCTTTCCAGATTGATGGTGCCGGTTGCCGGAAAATCCTTGACCGAAAGCGGGCCGAGGATGGCCGAAAGACGCTTTTCGAGATCGGCCTGCGCCTTGGCATTCGCGGCATCGAGCGCTTCCACTTGAGCGTTCGAGCTCTCCAGTGCCGCGATGTCCGAAATCGCTTTGTCGCGCGCCGCGATATAGTCGTCCTCAGGCGAGGCCGCGAAAGCCGTGCCGCCCGCGAGCGCGAACAGAAGCGTCCAGATCAACCGCATGATGCAACCCCCGCGATGCGTTCTACCCAATGACAGACGCACATTTGAAGACAAGATCGGGCCAAAAAAAGACGGAAGAGTGCGACGCTGAAACTGCCGATCTCCCCAAAGGCATTGGCGATTGGCGAAGGGCCGCGTGACGGCTGATCTCCCCCCTTGTGGGGGAGATGGCCGGCAGGCCAGAGGGGGGCGCTGTCCCGCCAACCTCTCCTGATAATCACACTGGCATCTCACGGTCGTCGGCCGCCTCGGCTGGAGCATTCTCCAGAAAGACACGCAGATCCGCTAAAAGGTTGAGGTGGCGTTCCTTCGCGCCCCCCTCTGTCCTGCCGGACATCTCCCCCACGAGGGGGGAGATCGGCAACTCCTCCGCCTTCGCCAATCGCCGACGGCGTCCTTCACCCCTTCCGCTTCTCGACCTCTGCCTTGCGCAGCAGGAACCGCTGGATCTTGCCGCTCGGCGTCTTCGGCAGTTCGGCGACGAACTCGACCTCGCGCGGATAGGAATGCGCCGAGAGCCGCTTCTTGACATGTTGGGCAAGCTCCTCGGCAAGCGCCTCGTTGCCCTTGTAGGCCGGCGCCAGCACCACGAAGGCCTTGACGATCTCGGTGCGCTGCGGGTCGGGCACGCCGACCACTGCCGCCTCGTTGACCGCCGGATGCTCGATCAGCGCGCTTTCGACATCGAAGGGGCCGATGCGGTAGCCGGCCGAGGTGATGACGTCGTCGGCGCGGCCGATGAAGGAAACCGAGCCGTCCGGCTCGTATTCCACCGTGTCGCCGGTGCGGTAATAGCCGCCGGCGATCGCCGGCGTCTCTGCCTGGTGGTAACCGTCGAACCAGCACAGCGGCGACCTGGCTATATCGACCGCCAGCACGCCCGGCTGGTTGGGACCGAGCTCGTTGCCGGCTTCGTCCAGCACCACCATGCGGTAGCCCGGCATGCCGAAGCCGGCCGAGCCCGCGCGGACAGGATGGCCGAGCCCATGATGGTTGTTGACCATCATGCCGTTCTCGGTCTGGCCGTAATGGTCGTGGATGGGCGCAGCGAGATGGGCGTCGAACCAGCGGATCACTTCCGGGTTGAGCGGCTCGCCGGCGCTGCTCACCACCCTCAGTTTTCCTTTGACGCGGCTGGCCGCCTCTGGCCCTTCCGCCATCAGCAGGCGATAGGCGGTCGGCGAGCCGGCGAGGCTAGTCACGCCCAGCCGCTCGATGATCTCGTAGGTGCTTCTGGCGTTGAAGGCGCCTTCGTAGAAGGTGGTGGCGATGCCGAGCTGGAGCGGTCCGGTGATGGCGTAGTAGAGCCCATAGGCCCAGCCCGGATCGGCGATGTTCCAGAACACATCGTCGGCGCGAAGGCCGATCGCGTTGCGCATATAGGCGCCGAAGGCAAGCAGCGCGCGCAGTGGCACCGGCACACCCTTGGGGTGCCCCGTCGTACCGGAGGTCGACATCATCATGAACAGATCCGAGCCCTTGCGCATCACCGGCTCGCACTCGGGAGATGCGGCGGCAACGGCGGCGCGGAAATCGATATCGCCTTCGGGCAGATGCTCGCCGGGAGCGAGGACGGTGGCGATGCGCGGATGGTTTTCCACCTCGTCGAGCTTGCCTCGGTTTGCCGGGTTGGTCACCACCAGCTTCGCCCTGCTGTAGCTCAGCCGATGCTCGATCGCCTTCGGCCCGAAAGCGGTGAACAGCGGCTGGTAGACCGCGCCGACGCGCCAGGCGCCGAGGATCAGCGCCACCAGTTCGGGGATGCGCGGCAGCATGCCGGCCACGACGTCGCCGGGGCGCACGCCGAGGTCCTTCAGCACGGTGCCGACGCGGCCCGACATGTCGGCGAGATCGTCGAAGCTGAATTCGCGCAGCTCGCCGCCGGCCGAGATCGCGCGCAGCGCCAGCCGGTTTCCGCCTGTGTAGCGGCCGCAGCATTCGACATAGGCGTTGATGCCGCTCGCCGGATCGCCGTCGAGCCTGGCGATCTCGTCCTCTATGCGGAAGCGCCGCACGGCGTCCTCATAGCGCGGCAGCGCGGCTGACATCTCGGTCATGGCAATCCTCCCTCGACCCCACGCCACCTCCTCATGGCGCGGGTTGATGAGAGATTGCCCGAAAACACGGCGCGGGTCGATTGCGGCGAAAGTCGAGAGAGCGTCTTTCTCCCCGTTCACGGGGAGAAATGCCCGGCAGGGCAATGAGGGGCAGCGCCAACGTCGACTATGGACGGCGGCCATCCTTTCAACTGCCGGCGCTGCCCCTCACCTGCCTGCCGGCATCCTCTCCCCGTGAACGGGGAGAGGGGCGCGCTCGTAGGCTTTCGCCAATCGCCGGCAGGCAAGGCTTGGCCGCGACAGCGCCGACCTGTACAATCGTAAGGTGAATGCAGGGAGGGGAGGCGGGCGCATGCGGCCTGATTGGAATCTCTGTCATTTGAGGGTTTGGGCCTGCATCGCCGTCATGGCGCTTTGGCCCCACGCGGCGTCGGCCGAGGCCATCACGCCCGAACGGATCACGGTCGCCCTGTCGAAGCTCGAGGCGCTGGCGCAAGGCGCCGTCGCCGATGGCGCGGTGCCCGGCCTCGCCATCGCGGTCGTTCACGACGACGAGGTTATCTTCCTGAAAGGCTTCGGGCATCGCGAAGCCGGAAAGCCGGAATCCGTCGACGCCGACACCGTGTTCCAGATCGCCTCGCTTTCCAAACCGGTCTCCGCCACGGTCGTGGCGGCGCTGGTCAGCGACCGGGTTGTGTCCTGGAATTCCAGGATCGCCGACCTCGATCCGGGCTTCCGGCTCGCCGATCCCTATCCGACCAGCGAGCTCACCATCCGCGACCTGTTCGCGCATCGCAGCGGGCTGCCGGGCACCGCCGGAGACGACCTCGAGGACATCGGCTACGACCGCGCCACCATCCTTGATCGCCTGCGCTTCGTGCCGCCATCGTCGAGCTTTCGCGCCGGCTACTCCTACAGCAATTTCGGGCTGACCGAGGGCGCTGTCGCGGCCGCCAGGCCGACGGGCAAATCCTGGGAGGAGGTCGCCGATGAAAAGCTCTACCGCCCGCTCGGCATGGCCTCGACCAGTTCCCGGAACGCCGATTTCATCAAGCGCCCTGATCGTGCCGCGCTTCACGTCAAGGTGGGTGGCGCCTGGGCGGCGAAGATCAAGCGCGATCCGGATGCGCAGGCGCCTGCCGGCGGCGTCAGCTCCACCGCGCGCGACCTCGCGCAATGGGTGCGCCTGCTGCTGGGCAACGGCGTCTATGCCGGCAGGACGCTGATTGCCGCCGATGCGCTCGACCAGACGCATGTGCCGCTGATGACGCGGGGCAAGAACCCGGTTTCCGGCGGCGAATCCTTCTACGGACTCGGCTGGAACGTCGAGTTCGGCCGGCACGGCCTGAGCTGGGGCCACGCGGGCGCCTTCAGCGTCGGCGCGCGCACTCTGGTGACGATCTTCCCGAAGGAAAAGCTCGGCATCGTCGTCCTTGCCAACGCCTTCCCGACAGGCGTGCCGGAAGGGCTGTCCGACAGCTTTGCCGATCTCGTCTTCGACGGCAAAGTCGAGAAGGACTGGATCGAGGCGTGGGACGCGATCTACGCCGGCCTGTTCGGTCCGGTGGTCGAGGCGGCGAAGGCCAGATATGCCGCGCCGCCGTCGCCGGCGCGGCCGGCCGCGCCGGCCAGCGCCTATGCCGGCCGCTATGCCAACGACTTCATCGGCGACGCGGTCGTATCGGGGGCGGCAGACGGCCTTGTGCTCAAACTCGGGCCGGCCGGAGCGCGGTCCTATTCCTTGACGCACTACGACGGCGACCTGTTCCTGACCTATCCCGACGCCGAAACGCCGGAGAGGCCCACGGGCGTGAGCTTCACCGTCGGCCCCGACGGCAAGGCCTCGGCGATCACCATCGAGTTCCTCGACGACAATCGTCTGGGCACGCTGCGGCGCGTAGGCGACTAACGCAGCAGGTCAGCGCGCCTTGCCGTAGCGGAGCAGCTCGAAGCAATCGCCGCTGCCCGACTTCGTCTGCGTCAGCACCGGTTTCGCGCGGTCGATCCACTCCTGCTGCGACTTGGTGTCGGCCTCAATCGCGTCGGCCGGTGGAAGCGCGACGATACTCTTGCCCTTGCTGAAGAGCCAGCAGGCGCGGGCGAGGAACCGCCGGCTGCGCTGGCGCAGCAGGTCGGCGTCATAGAATATGTCGAGCACCTCGTGCTTGATCTTCTGTTCCTTGTCGGGCTTGGCGACCGCCGCCTCGACCGGCTCGTCGCCGATCGCGTCATGCAGGTCCTTGTAGTCGAGGCCGAGCTGCGTCGTGGCGTATTTGATGTCGTTCTCGTCGCGCACGATGTTGAACCACAGCGTCGGATCGAGCTCGTTGACGACGAAGGTGGTTTCGAGGTCGCGCGACAGGTTCAGAATATCGAAGTCTCGAACATCGACGTCGCGCTCGACCAGCAGGATCTTTTCGACCTGCTTGCCGAGTTCGGCTCCCTTGGCGTTGATCGCGGCGTTGTTGCCGCCGAGTTCGGGGCCGACATAGGCGCCGCCCTGGTCCAGCACCTCGTCGAACTCGCCGAGCGTTTCGATGACGGGCGCGCCGCGGGCAACGCGCGCCGCCAGCTTGGCCAAGACCTGCTGCAGTTCGGTCTCGCGCTTGCGCTGGTCCTGATAGTTCTGCTGGAAGAAGAAGATGAACAGCGAAACGCCGATGCCGATAAGGATCACGCCCAGCTGCGAAAAGATGTTGCGGTAATATTCCAGCAGCTTTTCGCGGTGGCGTTTGTCGTCGCGCACGCTGTGCGCCACATGCAGATTGACGATCAGCGAAAGGATCAGCAGTCCGGCGCCGACCAGGATGAGCCCGCCGATGAGGAGGTAGCCATGGCCTGCGTTGAAATCCATTGGTTTGCCCCCGAAGCCCTGGACAACGTAGCCTATACCATTCCGCTCGAACGCAGGAGGTCCATGCGGGTACACCTTCTGGGCAGCGTTCTGTCGCGCCCCCCTCTGTCCTACCGGACATCTCCCCCACGAGGGTCCCACGAGGGGGAGATTGGCAGCTTCGCCGAAGGCGCCAATTCTGCAACGTTGGTAATTGGCGAAAGCCGACGCGACATCTGATCTCCCCCCTTGTGGGGGAGATGTCCGGCAGGACAGAGGGGGGCGCGAAGGAACGAGACGCTGCAGGATCAGCAGCGGCACCGCTCTGCGGCAACCGCGCCATTGACCCGCACACTCATCCAGCCGATAGCTCCGCGCAAATCGATCCCGAGACCCCGATGACCTCTGATCTGAAACAACCAGCCGCCTTCCGCCATCAGGACACTGCCTGGCAGGACGACGTTCGCGCCGGCGTGCGTCATGTCCGCGACCTTGCGGCGCTGCCGCTCTCGCCGGCCGAGCGCGCGGCGGCGCAGGAAGCCGCGGCCGCTCACAAGGTGCGCGTGCCGAAACCCTATCTCGACCTGATCGACTGGAACGATCCCGACGATCCGATCCGCGCCCAGGTGATCCCATCGCCGCAAGAACTCGTCGCCACCGAGGGTGAGATGGAAGACCCGATCGGCGACCATGAATTCAGCCCGGTGCCGCGTCTGACGCATCGCCATGCCGACCGCGTGCTGTTGTTCCCCACCTATCAATGCGCGGTCTATTGCCGCTTCTGCTTCCGGAAGGAGTCGCTGACATCGATCGGCCGCGGCTACACGCGGGAAGCGCTGGAGCCGGCGCTGGCCTATATCGCCGGGCACGAGGAGATCCGTGAGGTGATCCTGACTGGCGGCGATCCGCTGTCGCTCCCCGACAAGGCGCTCGCCGAGATCCGCGCCCGCATCGAGGCGATCCCGCATGTGCGGCTCTTGCGCATCCACACCCGCGTGCCGGTGGCGCTGCCGTCACGCATCACGCCCGGCATGGTGGCGGCCCTGCAGGGCAGGCTGATGGTAACCGTGGTGACCCACTTCAATCATCCGCGGGAGATCACGCCGGATACCGAAACGGCCTGCCGCACGATGCGGCAGGCCGGTTTCGTGCTGCTCAACCAGAGCGTTCTCTTGAAGGGCGTCAACGATCGCGTCGAGGTTCTGGAAGAGCTCTACCGCGAGCTGATGTATCGGCTCGGCGTAAAACCCTATTACCTGCACCATGGCGACCTGGCGCGCGGCATGGCGCACCGTCGCACCACGATTGCCGAGGGTCAGGCGCTGGCCGAAGAGCTGCGCCGGCGCCTGTCGGGCATCTGCAATCCGACCTATGTCATCGATTTGCCCGATGGCGGCGGCAAGGTGCCGCTCGGCGCAGGCCATATCGAAGGTTGCGATGGCGGGACGTGGCGGATTCGCGGGCAGGACGGCAAGGTGAGGGAGTACAGGGAAGTGGTCGGGTAGGGGAGACCTCAAGCCGAGCAGCGCCGTGATCCTTCGCGCCCCCTCTGTCCCGCCGACTTTTCAGGAACCAGTTCCTCGCTCTCTGCAAGGAACTTCCGTCCCGCGCCCCGCATTCTATGCGCGGGGGCTTAAGGAGTGCAGCGTGAAGGCTTTGTTGGGAATTGTCGGCGGCTTCGTGCTGACCTTGGCCGTGTTCGCCAGCGGGCTTGCCTTCGCCACCTGGCTGCTGGCCGCCAAGCCGGTGCGCCAGGCGACGCCGGCGATCGGCGTTTCCGAGCTTTGGACCAAGGACGCCCAGCCGGTCGATCCGGCGAAGCAGGATCTTGAACGCATCCCGGCCCAGCAGTCGGCCGGCGCGCCTGCCAAGGCCGGCGAGGGCGCCAAGGCGGATACCGGCGCGCAGACCGCCGCTCTCCCAACGCCGCAAACCGCTGCGCCGCGGCAATTGCAACCCTTGCCCGATGTCACCCCGCCCAGCGCTTCGCAGACGGGCCAGCCCGATGCCGCCGTCCAGCCTTCCGAGCCGGCGCCGCCCCAGGAGGCACGATTGCCCGCCGCCCATCTCGAATGGTGCGCCAACCGCTATCGCAGCTACCGCCCTGAAGAAAACAGCTACCGCTCCTACAGCGGCGAACTGCGCCCCTGCGTCTCGCCCTATTTCGATCCTGGTGGCGACAGCACCGCTTCGACCGATGCGGGCCAGAATGGGCAGGTCGATCAAGGCGCGACGGCCGACGACCAGGCCGAGATGGAAGGCTACGCGCCCACGCGGGACGGCTACGCCACCACTTATGGCGGCCCGCCGGAAGAGATCGCGCCCGGGGAACCGGCCCCCAGAGATCGGCTTTTGGGCCCACAAATGTCGGGCGACCATGTCGACTACTGCTTCAGCCGCTACCGCACCTACGATCCGCAGGACAACACCTACCAGCCCTATGACGGCGGCCCACGCCGGCAATGCGAGTAGCGCCCTATCTCCCCACTTGTGGGGAGAAAGCGATTTCAACATCTTAGCGAAGCTAAGCGTTAGAAATCGCAAGAGAGGGGAAAGGCGCCGCCCTATGAAGACTAGGCGCCCTACGAAATCCCCTCCCTGGCATTTTCCAAGCACTTGCTCGGGGCAAGCCCGCTCGCAAATGCAGGAAAATGCTTTCTCCCCCACAACGGACCCACAAGGGGGAGATCAGCGCTCCGTCGCCGGCTCTCTCTCTCTCTCTTGTTACGCCAAAGAAAGGCGCCATCGCGGACGCTGCAATCTCTCCCCTTGAGGGGGAGATGGTCGGCAGACCAGAGGGGGGTGCCTCGCGCCATTCGTTTCCGGTTGGCTTTGCGTGACGCAAAAGACCGGGCGCAACCCGATACCCCGCGGAGACAAGCCTGAAACACAAAGCCTCCACAACCGGCATCCCCGCGAAACGCCCGGGCAGGATCCTCGCGCAGGCAAAAAAACGCGGAGGAGCGCGCCGATGACACCCGACCAGATCAAGCTCGTGCAGGATAGTTTTCGCGAGGTCGTCCCGATCAAGACGGCCGCCGCCGCCTTGTTCTACGAGAAGCTGTTTGCCATCGACGGCAGCCTCAAGGCGCTGTTTCACGCGACCGACATGGGCAAGCAGGGCGCCAAGTTGATGGCGGCGCTGGGTTTCGTCGTGCATGGGCTTTCCCGCGCCGAGACCATCCTGCCCGCCGTCCAGGATCTCGCCAGGCGCCACGTCGGCTACGGCGTCGAGGAGCGCCACTACCCGATCGTCGGCCAGGCGCTGATCGAGACGCTCGAGACAGGCCTCGGCGAGGCTTTCACGGCCGACGTGCGGGAAGCCTGGGCAGCCGCCTACGGCCTGCTCGCCGGCGTCATGATCGCGGCGGCCCGCGAGGTGCAGTTGGCGGCTTGAGTTGACTTTGGTCCCGCGCTTGGCGGAGCGAGGGACCAAGTGCGGCGGGACGGCGAGGGGCTTCGTACGGCAGTTCCCCTCTCCGTCTCGGCTTCGACTGGCTCCGAAAGGGGCGTGCTGTCTCGCCTGCGTCCGGTGGTCAAGTCTTTCGCGCCGCCCTCTAAGGCCAGCTGCTAGTTCAGCACTCTCCCATCGATCTCGGCGACACTGCGCGTCCCCGTCAGCGCCATGGTGACGGAGAGTTCCTTGCGCAGGATGTCGATGGCCGTCGCCACGCCGGCCTCGCCGCCGGCGCCGAGGCCGTAGACATAGGCGCGACCGACCAGGCAGGCCCTGGCGCCAAGCGCCAGCGCCCGCATCACATCCTGGCCCGAGCGTACGCCGCCGTCGAACAGCACCTCCACCTCCGAGCCTACCGCTTCGGCGATCTTGGGCAACATCGAGATGGTCGAGGGCGCGCCATCGAGCTGCCGGCCGCCATGGTTGGACACCACGATGGCGTCGGCGCCGGCCTTGCTGGCGCTGCGCGCATCGTCGACGTTGAGAATGCCCTTGATGATCAGCTTGCCGGGCCAGATGCTCCTGATCCAGTCGACGTCGCTCCAGTTCAGCGCCGGATCGAACTGATGAGCCACCCAGTCCGCAATGGCCTTGACGCTGTCCTCGCCCTTCACGTGGCCGGCGAGGTTGCCGAAGGTCCAGCGCTTTGCCGTGAGCATGCGGGCAGCCCAACCCGGTCGGCTGGCAATGTCGAGGATGGTGCGCGGCTTCAGCGCCGGCGGCACCGAAAGCCCGTTCCTGACGTCGACATGTCGCTGCCCCAGCACCTGCAGGTCAACGGTGAGCACCAGCGCGCTGCAGCGGGCCGCGTGCGCGCGCTCGGCAAGCGAGCGTACGAAGCCGCGGTCCTTCATCACATAGAGCTGGAACCAGAACGGCTCGCCAACCGCTTGGGCAACGTCCTCGATCGAGCAAATCGACATCGTGCTCATCGTATAGGGAATGCCCGCGGCCTTCGCGGCGCGGCAGGCGAGGATTTCGCCATCGGCCCATTGCATGCCGCCGAGGCCGATCGGCGCAAGGGCCACCGGCAGCGACACCTTCTGGCCGAGGATGGTGGTTGCCGTGTCGCGACGCTCGACGTCGACCAGCACCCGCTGCCTGAGCGTGATGCGCTCGAGGTCGGCGCGATTGGCGCGCAGCGTCTGCTCGGCATAGGAGCCGGCCTCGGCATAGTCGAAGAAGACGCGCGGCACCCGGCGACGCGCCGCCCTGCGCAGGTCCTCGATGCAGGTCATATTCGTCATGAGCCTTGGCGCCACCGATGCTGCGCCGGCCGTGTCAGGCAGTGTCACGATCCCTGTCGGGACATCGAGCACCGTGGGGACTACCCGTTCCATCGTCGTCCTCCCATCGAATATTAGCTTGCGCTGATCATTGAAGGCCGCGCGCCCGCTGATGTAAATTCACTAGCGAGTATACTTACCGGCGATGGCAGCGCGCCCATGCCCAGAGCATCCGAGGAGACCAGACCCGAAATCCTGCAGGCGGCTTATAAGCTGTTTCGCCGCCGCGGTTTTTTCCGTGTCGGCATGGACCAGATCGCGGACGCCGCGGGCGTCACCAAGCGCACGCTCTACTATCACTTCGACAGCAAGGATGCGCTGCTGACGGCGGTGCTCGCCTCGCAGCACGAGCGCACCTTCGCCGATTTCCAGAATTACGGCATCGACCTGTCGGGCGGCGCGGACGCGCTGATCGACAAACTGTTCGAAGGCTTGGTCAAATGGTCTTCCAAGCCACGCTGGGCGGGCTCCGGTTTCACCCGGTTGGCCATCGAGCTAGCCGACCTGTCAGGCCATCCCGCGCGCTCCATCGCCCGACGGCACAAGGCGCTGATGGAGCAGCAATTGGAAACCCTGCTTGTCCAGGCGAATGTAGCGGCCCCGAAGGCGCGGGCGCGCGAGCTTTCCCTGCTGCTCGAAGGCGCCATGGTGATGGTCCTGATCCATGGCGACCAGAGCTATTGCAGCGCCGCTGCTGCCGCAGCAAAAAGGTTGGTGGCGGGCGAATCTGTCGCGTGACTCCACCACCGTCGTGTTCCGTCACTGTCCTGCAGGCTTATCAGTCGCTGGGCTTCTCGCCTTCGCGACGGCGCCGCGAAGCGGCGACGGCCAGCCAGATCATCCACGCCAGGCCGAGAACCCAGGAAAGCACGATCGCGGCCGACTGCACGGTCGTAAAGCCCTGCGTGCCGGCCACCCAGCCCTGCGCCAGATAGGCGAGGCCGCAAAGGCCCATCAGCCAGCCGACCGGCCGCGCAGTCCAGGCGGTGCGGGCGATCGCGGCCGCGAAGAGGAGCAAGGCGAGCCCCATCGCAAAATCCTGGTAGCTGCGCATTCCCCATTCGAGCCAGCGGATCGCCTCGGCGCTGGCGAAGCGCGCGGCCTTCTCGCCCTCCGGCGCGCTCGCCCATGCGTTCACGGCCTGTTTCAGCGCCACGCCGTCGACGGCCTGCAACGCGCCGTAGAGTGCCAGCGCCGCCACCGCCGCGGCGCCGCCCACGCGACCCAGCCAGCGCGCCGCTTCGTCCTCCTGATCCAGTGCGAAGGACAGCGCGACCAGGCCGGCGAGCAGCATCGCCATGCCGGCGAACTGGCCGACATGCACGGCGCTCCAGATCGCGTTCTCGGCATAGGCGGCGAAGATGGCGTGATGGTCGTTGGCGTCGCCGCCGGCATGGAACTGCGTGACGACGATGTAGAGGATCTGTCCCGCAAGCAACAGTCGGGAGGAGAGGCGCAGACATCCCCACTGGCTGGAAGGTTGCCCGCCGGCGGCATCGCGCCGGTCGGGAGTGATGGCGGCGAGGTAGCCGCTGAAATGTGTGGTCGACATTTTTGGCTCCATGTTTCTTCGGTGGCGCGCCGAATATCCGCCCGCGTCCTCGCTGTATTGAACGTAGGGGCTGCCGGCTTTGGCGATTTGTGCGATACCGTCGCGATGGGGATTGTGGGCGTAGGCAGGATCATCTTCTGGGCGGGCGGCAGCCTGTGGATCGGGCAGGCCCTCGGACCGAGCGAGCTGCACGCCCACCATGCCGTGCAGGTCGGCATCGCCCTGTCGGACCATGTCGAGTTCCGGACGAGCGACAGCGTGCCGTGGCAGGCCTATGCAGCTGCCGTCATCCCGCCGGACCTGCCGCACACCTTCCAGGCGCAGGGTAGGATGATCGCGCATCTGTTCTGCGCACCGGAATCCGCGCTCGGCCGCGGCCTGATCGACCGCTTCGGCAGCAAGCGCATCGTCGGCGTGCCGCCCGCCGAGATCGAACCGCATGCGCGGGCGCTGCGCTCGAAATTCGACGACGGCGAAGCGGACGAAGAGCTCGAAGCCGCTGCGCTCGAAGTGCTCTACGCCCTTTCCGGAACTGTTCCGCCAGGCGGGGTCGATCCGCGCATTCTCAGCGCCACGGCCTTCATCGCCGCGCGGCTGGCCGAGCCGCTCGACCTCGAAACCGTGGCGGGCCACGTCGGCCTCTCGGCCGGACGCTTCAGGCACCTGTTCGTCGCCGAAACCGGCATTTCCTTCCGCGCCTATCTTCTCTGGACCAGGCTCAACCGGGCGCTCGAGCTCGGCTACTCCGGAACCTCCTGGACCGACGCCGCGCATGCCGCCAACTTCGCCGACTCCGCGCATCTGAGCCGCACCGCGCGCCGCATGTTCGGCTTCGCGCCGAACTCCATGCGTCAGGTCCTGCCGGCGGCGTCGATGCCGCTGACGGCGTAGGGTTTCATTCCGTTACGAGGAATCCGAGCTGGAGAAGCTCCGAGCTCCGTCACACCCCCTCTGCCCTGGGGGAGATTGGATGTCGCGTCGGCTTTCGCCAATCGCCGACGTTGCAGGAATGAGCGGAGCGCCGGAACCGGGCGGCCTACGAAATCCTCTCCTGCGACTTCCAACAGCGACTGTACTGCTGTCGCTATTTCCGCCTTGCCGGCTTTTTCTTCGGCGTCGCCTCGACCTGCCCGCGGGCGAGTCTGGCCGCGCGAAGCCGTTCCGTCTTTGCCTGCCGAGCTGCCGCTTCCCCCTCGATTATCGCGCGCGCCGTCCTTGCGGTGGCCTCGTTCTTGGCGTCGCCCTTCGGCTTGAACAAACCAGTTTCAGCCATGGTCTACCTCGCTGCTTGAAACAAAGAAGGCCGGGCAAGCCCGACCCTCTCCCAAAGCATGCCTCCCGAAAGTGGGAACCGGTTTCGGGACAAGGACATGCGTGAAATCACAAAGCATGTCTCCCGAAAGTGGGAACCGGTTTCGGGACAAGGACATGCGTGAAATCACAAGGCATGTCTCCCGAAAATGGGAACCGGTTTCGAGACATGCGTGAAAACCAAAGTGCTCCAAGGCCAGATGCCAGTACATCCGTGGTCAAAGGCCATGGATGCACTCAGGCCGCCTGGAGATTCTCCGCGGAACTCTTGCCGTTCCGCTGGTCCTTCACGATGTCGAAGCTCACCTTCTGGCCCTCCGCCAGGGAGCGCATTCCGGCGCGCTCGACGGCGGAGATGTGGACGAACACGTCCGGCTGCCCATTGCCCTGTTCGATGAAGCCGAAGCCTTTGGTGGTGTTGAAAAACTTCACGGTCCCGGTAGTCATACGATTTTCCTTTCAAATCGACGCAAATCATCGCCGCTTGGATTCATGCCAAACGTCGCAGTCTTCGAAATTGAGAGGGAAGATCGTCAGGGCGCCAAAGCGCGGAAACAACATTCGTTCCACAAGATCGATTTGAAAAGACATAGCGCTTGATCGAGGTCACGACAAGGCGCGACAGATAATATTATCGATGGCCTTTGCGACGGGCGGTTTCAGGACATGGCAACGCTCGCTCTATCGGCGGCGATGTGATCTCCGCAGCCTCGTTTCATGGCGCCGAGGTCGCGGCGGTTAGCCACCGCCGCCGCCCCGCGTGCTCACGCTGGGCGGCGAGGCTCAAGCCAATCTGCCGCCTAACTCACCCAGATCGAGCACCCGACCTTTTGCCCCGTAACGGGGTCCTGGACGAGTTTCGCATAGGCGCGGCGAAGGCCGACCCTGTTGGCTTTGACCTCCTTGCTCGCGAGGTAGGCCGGGTCGCCGATTTCCCAATGGTAACGCGAGTTCGCCGGGGCGCGCTTCCAGGTGAATTTCGTGCTGTAAGCCAGCTGGCCCGGCGTGGTGTCGGCAAACCGGCAGTCGATGGTCTCCGGTATCATTCCCTTCGCCGCCATCGCATTGACGAGTTGGTCGGCATCGGCCGTCGTCAGCCATTGGTCGTTGCCGTTCGCCTGGTATGCGTTCGTGCCGCTCATCTGGTATGCGTACATGCTGCTTGTCCGAAATGACGCGCATCCTGCAAGGGCTGCCAGCACCAGCGCGCCGATTGCCGCGCCTGCCAACTTGCCGCCCGCCTGCCTGCTGCCCACCTGCCTGCTGCTTGCCTGATCGATGCGCATGCCCGGTCCCCTTTGCTGTGGAGGAAATGGAAAATTAACCTTGCCGGATGGTGCCTGTGCATCTTCTCTCCGTATATTAGGAACTTCACATGCCTGGCCCGTCCTGGCCTGGGTGTTCGACGGGCCGTCAGCGCTCGGGCGGCCCGTGTGACCGCCCCGCCACAAAACTTAGCCGTGCCTGTTCCCTAACGGCCTGCACCCGCAAAATTAACCTTTTGTTAACCATTCGGCCGGCACCCTTTAACCATTGAGTAAGGATTCGTCTGGCCGTGACCTTCGCCGCCCCTTTGCACAACAAGTCCATCCGCTTCCGCGCCCGCTCGTTCGTCGCTTTCACTCTCACCCCGGAAGCTCCCATCGACGACTGGCTGGAGGGTCTCGATCACTGGATCGGCAACTCGCCGGGCTATTTTGCCGGCCGCCCGGTGGTGCTCGATTTGAACACTTTGAAGCCGGGGCCGGAGGAGATCGCGGCGCTGGTCGGCACGCTCGCGCGGCGCGGCATCCGCGTCTACGCCATCGAGCTCGAGGGCGCCGATCTCGGGCCTGATTTGCCGCCGCTGCTTGCCGGCGCCAAGGAAGCGACCGCCGAAGGGCTGCTGGGCAGGGCCGCGCGCAAGGCGAAGGCGGAAGAAATCACGGTCGAGACGGCCGCCGTGGAAGACGTGCAGCCGGGGCCGCAGGATGAGCTGGCAAAGCTCGATGCGGAGAACGCTGAAGTCGCCGAAGCAACCAAGGCCGAACCGGCGAGGTCGGGGCAGGGCACCGTGGAGGCGCGGCCCGAGCCTTCCGCCGGCACGCTGATGATCAAGGCGCCGATCCGATCCGGACAGTCGGTCTTCCACCCGCATGGCGACGTCATCGTGCTGGGCTCGGTCGCGTCCGGCTCGGAAATCGTCGCCGGCGGCTCGATCCATGTCTACGGCACGCTGCGCGGTCGCGCTATCGCCGGCTCGGAGGGCAATGTTTCGGCGCGCATCTTCTGCCGCAAGAACGAGGCCGAGCTGCTTGCCGTCGACGGCTGGTACACCACGGCCGAGGAGATGGAGGGCGTGTCGCGCGGCAAGGCCGTGCAGGCCTTCCTCGACAACGACGCGCTGTGCGTGGTGCCGCTCGGCTGAGTTTTTGGCCCGCAAGCTTCGGACCGGTTTCGCGTGCCAAAGTTGTTAACGAGTCCGCCGTGCCTGGCACGGCCAGAGAATAAAAACCGCCAATGGAGGCTGGATATATGGGCAAGGTAGTCGTGGTCACTTCGGGCAAGGGGGGCGTCGGCAAGACGACCTCGACGGCCGCGCTCGGCGCTGCCGTGGCCAAGACCGGCAAGAAGGTGGCGCTGGTCGATTTCGATGTCGGCTTGCGCAACCTCGACCTCATCATGGGCGCCGAACGCCGCGTGGTGTTCGATCTCGTCAACGTCATCCAGGGCACCGCGAAGCTTTCGCAGGCGCTGATCCGCGACAAGCGGCTGGAGACGCTTTACCTGCTGCCTGCATCGCAGACGCGCGACAAGGATGCGCTGACGGAAGAGGGCGTGGCCGAAGTCATCGCGCGGCTGCGCTCGGTCTTCGACTATGTCTTCTGCGACAGCCCGGCCGGCATCGAACGCGGCGCCCAGCTCGCCATGCGCTTCGCCGACGAAGCGGTCATCGTCACCAACCCGGAAGTGAGTTCGGTGCGCGACTCCGACCGCATCATCGGCCTGCTCGACGCCCGCACCATGAAGGCCGAGCAGGGCGAGCTGATCCAGAAGCACGTGCTTGTGACCCGTTACGATGCCGCCCGCGCGTCGCGCGGCGAGATGCTGTCGATCGACGACGTGCTGGAGATCCTGTCGACGCCGCTGCTCGGCATCATCCCGGAAAGCCAGGATGTGCTGCGGGCCTCGAACCTCGGCTCGCCGGTGACGCTCAGCGAGCCGATCAATTCCGCCGCCAAGGCCTATCTCGAAGCGGCAAGACGCCTGGAAGGCGAGGACCTGCCGGTGGTCGTCCCCTTCGAACGCAAGGGCTTCCTCGACCGGCTTCTCGGAAGGAGGGCGGCATGAGCATCCTCGACCTCTTCAAGCGGCGCACCAGCGCCCCGGTGGCGCGCGAGCGGCTGCAGCTGCTGCTCGCCTATGAGCGCCAGAGCCGCGGCCAGCCAGACCTGGTCTCCATCCTGCGCGAGGAGATCATGGCGGTCATCGCCAAGCACGTGCAGATCGACCAGGACTACCTCCAGGTCTCGATGGACCGGGGTGCTACCATGTCGACGCTGGAAATCGACATCCAGATCCCCAACAAGAGCGCCGTGCCGCTGGCGATGGCTGGGTGAATATGACCTGACGTCGGCGGGACAGCACCCCCTCTGCCCGGCAGGGCAGAGGGGGTGCTGTCCCGCCAGCCTCTCAGGGCAGCGCGCCCCGCAAATCCCTCACTCCGGCTGATACAATTCATCCATGCTGCGCGCCGCGAGTTCGGCAAACGGCGCCTGCTTGCGCACCCGTCCATGCTCCAAAATCACCAGGTCGTCGCAGAACGAGATCGTCGAGTGGTGGTGGCTGATGACGATGGTCGTGCGGCGGCCGGCGCGCGATTTTAGCGTTTCTACGATCGCCGCTTCCGACAGCCCGTCCACCGCGTTGGTGGCCTCGTCGAGGATGAGGATATCCGGGTCGCGCAGCAGCGCGCGGGCGAGCGCGATGCGCTGCCTTTGCCCGGCCGACAGATTGACGCCGCGATAGCCGACGACGGTCAGGTAGCCCTGCGGCAGCCTTTGTATGAAGTCGTGCGCCTCGGCAAGCATGGCCGCGCGGCCAGCCTCTTCCGCGCTGGCCGTGTCCTTGCCGTAGGTGATGTTGTCGAGGATGGTGCCGTCCACCAGCTCCAGTTCCTGGCTGGCGAGAGCGATGTGGGCCCGCCATTCGGCCGGGTCGATCTCGCCGAGCTCCGTGCCGTCGACCAGGATCTTGCCGCCGTCCGGCTCGACGAAGCGACAGAGCAGGTTGACGATCGTCGTCTTGCCTGCGCCGGAGCGGCCGATCAGCGCCGTCGAGCGGCCACGGACGATATCGAAGCTCGCGGCATGCAGCACCGCCGCGCGCTGCTCCTCATTGGCGTAGCTGAAGCTGACGCCCTCGAAGGCGATCTTGTCGCCGAGGCCCGTGAACGCACGACTGCCTTGCGGCGGGGCGGGCTTGCCTTCGGGGTCGAGCAGCCAGGTCACTTCTTCCAGCGAGCCCGAAAGCCCCTGCAACTGGCTCCAGATCATTTGCAGGGCTCGCACGTGCGGCTGCAGGCGGTAGAGCAGGATGAGGAAGGCCGCGACCAGCGGGAAGCTCAAGCCCGCAAGCCAGGCGCCGATCACCACTGCCAGGAACAGCATGGCGTGCAGCACTTCCGTCAGCGGCGCCAGCGCGCCCTGGCGGCTGGCAAGCAGGAAGGCCGCGCGCCGCACGCTGTCGGACGCCCTGTCGAACGCCGCCTTCTCGCGCTCCTCCTGGCCGAAGATGCGGATCAGGCGGCCGGCGTGGACGAGATGCAGCATCTGCGAGGCCAAGGCGCTATTGCGCGCCGAAACGCTGCGGCTTGGTGTTCTGAGATGCGCCGACAGCGCCATATGCGCCGCCTGGACGAGCGCCAGCCCGAGCATCACCAGGAGCGTCATCTGCCAGGAGAGCAGCAGCAGGAAGGCGAGCAGGATGAGTGCCGCCGAGGCGCTGACGATGGCGCCGAGCATCCCCTGGATGGCGTCCGAGGCGCGCCAGGATTCGCTGGAGATGATGTTGAGCAGCCGCCCTGGACTCTCCTTCAGGAAGAACG
This sequence comes from Mesorhizobium sp., assembly GCA_004963905.1. Classification (GTDB taxonomy): domain Bacteria; phylum Pseudomonadota; class Alphaproteobacteria; order Rhizobiales; family Rhizobiaceae; genus Mesorhizobium. The sequence continues at coordinate 6,676 of SUGL01000028.1, read as the reverse complement.
GATAGCCGACCTCGAGCAGCCGCTTGGCCAGCGCGCCGCGGATCGCCTGGCCGGCCTTGCCGTAGATATGCGCGGTGAGCACCGAATTGGCGAAAGCGAGCAGGTTTTTCAGCAGGATCGAGCCGAGGATCGCGGCCGAAATCGCGATCAGCCGCTCGCGCTCGCCAAGACCAGCGCCGACCTTCTGCAGAAGGGCGGAGAGGCCCGCCATGCCGGTCGCCTCGCCATGCCCCATGATGATGCCGAGCAGCGGGATGATCAGCCCGATGCCGAACCCTTCGAGCGCGGCACCGGCCAGCCCGAGCGCGACGACGACGGGCAGCAGGCCGAGCTGGCGGCGGTCGAGCGCCTGTCGCAGCATCGACAGCCCCAGCATCTTGCGCCCGCTCATCTTGCGCCCGCTCATCGTGCGCCGGCCTCTGCCTTGGCCTCGGTGGTTTCCTGGGCCGGTTGCGGCTGCCGATCCGGCCGCCTGGCCAGCACGAGGGCCATGAACTTCGCCGCGCCCGCGAGGTTCATCAGCACGATCGGCCAGTGCGATAGCCTGAGCTCCTGGTCGAAGCGCGGGCCGCCGATCAGCTCGCGCATGGCCGACCGCATCGCCCAGTAGAAGTGGCGAAGCAGCCAGGGCGCACGGCGCAGATGCTTGAGACAGAGCGCGCCATTGCCGAAATGATAGTCGCGGTGCAGCCGGTCGATCGACTTGCGGTCTCGCCTTCCGTGATGGTGGAAGATCGTCATGTCGGGCACATATTCCACCGCCATGCCGGCGAGCATGGCGCGCACCAGATAATCCGTGTCCTCGGCCGAGCGCAGCGCCCCGCCGGCGCCGAGACGTTCGTCGAAGGGGCCGATGCGGGCGGCGACGTCGCGATGCATGGTCATGTTGCAGCCTAGCACGAAGCCGCCCGGATGGACGGCCGGCGTCAGCCGCTGGCGCTCCTCGCAGCGCTTGATGGTGAAGGGCAGGTCGCGCGCGTCGCCGATCTCGACGCGGCCGCCGCGGATCAGCCATTTCTCGCCGCTCGCATAGTGCCGCTCGAGGTCGACGAGGTAGTTGCGGTCGAGCCTGCAATCGTCGTCGACGAAGACCAGCACCCGTCCGCGCGCCCGGGCGAGCCCCGCATTGCGCGCCGCCGCCAGTCCGGGACGCGGCTCGCGAATCGCGGTCAGCGCGATGTCGAAGGTCGCGGCGATTCGCGAGAGATATTCGGCCGTGCCGTCGCTCGAGCCGTTGTCGACCACCACCAGCTCGGCGGCGAAGCCGGGGTGCGCGCGGCAGGCGGCGCGGATCGAGCCGATGCAAAGTTCGAGCACGCCAAGGCGGTCGCGCGTGCAGACGATGAAGGAAACCCGCGGCCGTTGCCTGGGCCAGGGAGGGACGGGCAGGACCGGCTGCCACGGCAGTGGACGGCGCTCGGCTTTCATGGGGAGAGCTCCGTGTCGTTGAAACTGCCAATCTCCCCCCTTGTGGGGGGTGAGGAGTGGTCCGCGAAGCGGACGCGAAGCCAATTGCTTGGCTTCGCGAACGACGAACGCCCGGAGCGACAGCGAGGGGCCGGAGCCGGCAGGCCAGAGGGGGGCGCTGTCCCGCCAGCATGTCCGGACTGGGGTTCCTCGCCCCCGCCGGAGGCGGGGGAGAGGTGTCCGCGAAGCGGACGGAGAGGGGGCCTTCGTAGGGCGCTCCCCCTCTCCGTCTCGGCTTCGCCGAGCCACCTCTCCCCCATTTCATGGGGGCGAGGAACCCAAGCCTAATGCCCCCTCAAATCTTGAAAGCACCCATCAGCGTCTTCGACACTACCGCGCAGCGGCCGGGCTTCACCGTGCCTGCTTCCAGCGGCACGCCCTTGCCGGCGACCACCGCCGGCTCGTACCAGGCGCGCAGGGCCTGGTCGCTGGCGCAATAGCCCCAGTTGACGAGGTCGACCGTCTCCTTGGCCCCGAGGAAATGCAGCGAGGTGCCGATATCGGCGGGCGCGGTGGCCGCGCTCCGCACGAAGGTCGGTTCGGTCGCGTCCGGCTTGCTGGCGATAGACCAGTAAACGCCGCGGGTGGCGGCGTTCTCGAGCCTTGTGCGATCGTTGGGGGAAGCCTTTTCGTCAGCGTCCTTCGCCGCCTGGAAGCGGGCGCTGAGATCGCGCCGCCTGAGCGAGCGGACCTGATTGTCGGTGGTGTCGAGCACGCGCTTCAACTGCGAGAACCAGTTCCAGTAGCCGCGTCTGGATTCGCTCCACGGCGCGCCGGCGTCGCTGACCAAAAGCCAGCGGCAGCGTTTCAGCGCCGGCTCGATGCCGTGATTGTCATAGACGCCGCCATCGGTGAGCACGGCGCGGCGCGCCTTGCCGATCCGTGGTCCTACCGTGGGGTCCAGCTTCTTGTCTTCCCATTGGGATGGAACGAGGCCCAGTCGCAGCGGCGACAGGAACGGCGGAAAGGCCGAGGACGCCGCGATCGCCGTCGCGACCGGAAGATCGGCATCCTCGGCCATGCCGATCCGGTAGTCGGCGATGTATCGGTTCGACATGCGAAACAGCGAGCCGGTGCCGAGATTGCTGGAGCAGAACACGAACCATGGCCGCTCGACCAGGCTCTTCAGCATCGGCCTCGATCCGTCGAACAGATGCCGCTCGTAGCAGGCGGCAACTTCGTATGCGGCGCTGGAAAACGGGTTGAGGATGCCCTTGAGGGTCGAGGGGAAATCGAGGAAGACTTCCGAGAAGGCGAGGATCTTGTTGAGATAGACATCGAAATTGGCCGCGACACCGTCGTCGCCGACGCCCAGTCTCGGCCACATCACGGCGAGCAGGCCGGCGGCGATCGATCCTCCGGAGACCGAGCTCACCATGTCGAGCTTGCCGAGCAGCCCGGCCTCGTTGAGCCGCGCGAGCACGCCGGCATGGAAGAGCATGGCGCGGTAGCCGCCGCCCGAGAGGCAGAGGCCGAGGCCCTGGCGGGTTGTCGTCTCCCCGTTCGCGGATAAGACCTCGACCGTATCCGGGCCCATCGTAGTCCCCCCTGCCTGCTCGCCGGCCGGCGAGCTTATGCGAACCAGTCGACGGTCACCTTGGTGCCCGAGCGCCGGCGCCCGTCCGGCGTGTCGTAGGCGACGAGCATACCCGGCCGGCCATCGAGCGCAAACGGGCAGAGGCCCTCCGGATGCTCATGACTTGACGTCCATTCGTAAAGCACATCGGCGGTCTCGATCCGGCCGGCGCCGGAGGGCTGCCAGCGATGGATGCGGAACGGCCCGTCCGCGGCCGTCACCGGGCCGGCCAGCACCAGCACATGATCGTCGCGACGGGCGAGGTCGCGCACGCCGAGCCCGCCGAGGTCGAGCATGTGCAGATGCGGCTTGTCGTCGGGAAGCAACGCGGCCTTGCGCGGCAGCGAGACGACGATCGCGTGGCTGTCGATGACGGGGCCGCGCAGGCCGAGCAGCAGCCGCTTCGGCAACAGGGTGACGCCTTCGATGTCGAGCCCGTTCTCCTTGCTCGGCAGGTTGAGGAAGCTGGAGAGGAACGTATCGTCGCGCAGCCGGCGCCGCAGGCTGCCGTCGCCGGTATAGGGCAGGGCTCGCCCGGTGCCTTTCTTCGGCTTGCCCGAGCCGCCGAGCTCGATCGAGCCGAGCAGATGCCGGCTCGGGCGGCGCTTGAAGTTGGGGTCCAGCGTGCCGGGCTCCTCAGGCTCCTGCCGCACGCGGCAGTGCGAGCCGCAGAGCCACAGCCTGCCGTCAAGGACATCGACGGATTCGAGGTCCGCCTCATGGCCCTCGGGCAGGCCGGGAAAGAAATCGTCGAGATCGTATTGCTCGACCAGCGCGAAGCCGCCATCGGTGGCCGCAAGACGCTCGAAGGTCCGCCCCTCGTCCGAGACCGTCCAGGCGAAACCGCCTTCGACGGCAATGCCGGAGATGTTGCCGATCACCGTGTCGATGTCGCGGGCGCCGGCGTAGTCGAAGGTGAGTTCGCGTGTGAGCTGAAGCTGCGTGATCGACGGTGTCACATCAGTCGTCTCCGAATGGATCCGCAGGCTTGCGCCTGGCTCCGGCGCGGTCAAATCGTCGGAACGTTAGGCCGAAGGTGCCGAAATTTCATCAGGGAACTGTGAACTGGATCACATGTTGTTGTCGTGAAAATCTGCGAGCATAATAAACCAAAGTATTACATACGAGATGGGTTTGAGATAGGCGCTGGAGCTGTTTGCCGGCGAAATAGTTATGCGTTCGAAGAGAGTGCAAGGCAAGTAGAGAAGTATCGTTTGCTTGCTATCGGAGGGGCGAGGCATGGGGAAGCTGATCAAGGCGAGTGCTTGGTGCAACGGCGAGGTCGCCTATCTATCGTGGCAGGCCGACGGGCCGATCGCCGATTGCGTTGGTTTCATGATCACGCGCGTACATGAGACGGGTCCGGACGCCGGGCAGCGCCGAATACTGCCCACGTGGATCGGTTTCACCGATCAATCCAATCCGGATTGGCTGGACCAGGACAGCTCGGTCTGGCCGATCCAGCAATATGAATGGCGCGACCTGACGCTGCGGCGTTCGCGCGACACGGCCAAGGTGCGCCCCATCGACTTCAGGGTCCACTACGAGATCATGCCCGTGGGCCTGGCGGGCCCGGGGCGTCCTGCGCTTCCTGCGTCGCCGACGGCGCTCTTTCTCGACGAGAACGGCAAACCTCGTTATCAGGGGCCGCAGCATCCACTGGCCAAGGTCGGTGATCCCATCGAGACGCTGTCAATCGACGTCACGCATGACTACGCCGGCGTGCGGGCCACCTACACGAACGGCATACTGTCCACCCAAAATCTCCTGCAGCAGCTGGAGGCGGTCCAGGGAAACAAGCCCAAGAACGTTGCCGCCGGCCCGACCACCAAGATCACGCCCGGCCTGTTGAAGACACTGCTGAAGCACATCCCGATCAAGGACGACGAGATCAGGACCTTTCTCACCGCCGATGTGCTGGGGTTCCTCCTGTCGATGATCGATCGCGCCGAAAAGAAGAAGGGCGCCGAACTCTTCATGGCTCTTTATGAGTTGCATGACCCGGAACTCATCGAACGCCTGACGAAGCTGACCAAGGCAGGCAAGGCACATGTTATCCTGTCGACGGCGGGCTCCACTGACCCGAACCCGCCGAAGACGCCGCCCGAGCAGAAGCAGCCTGTCGTCTGGGATACCGAGAACCAAGCGGCGCGCGCCGGCCTGCACGGGGCCTCGGCCGCCAATGTGCAGGACAGGCTCTTCAACAACACGGCGCATATCGGCCACAACAAATTCGCCGTCTATGTCGAGAACGGCGTTGCGAAGTCCGTCCTGACCGGCAGCACGAACTGGACCGAAACCGGCCTGTGCACGCAGTCCAACAACGCGATCATCATCGACGACAAGCAGGTAGCCGCACAATATCTGGCCTATTGGAAGCGCCTGCTCGATGATCCGCAGCCGGTCGGCCAGGAGCTGACTATCACCTACAAGAAAAAGCCGCTGACGGGCTTCGAAAAGAACAGCGGCGTGCAGGGAGCCGCGCTCCGCGCCGCGAACGCAACGCCGGCCAAACCAGATACTCTCGCCGGCGGCGCCAGCGTGGAAGTCCTGTTCTCGCCGAACACCAAGGCGAAGACGAAGAACGCCGATTCACCGACGCCCGTCGATCTCAGCCGGGTCTACTCGCTGATGGAGCATGCCAACCACGCGATCTTGTTCCTGGCTTTCCTGCCCGGCTACAACGGCGTCCAGAACATCATCGGCGAGGCGGCGAAGCTTGCTGCCGAGCGCCCGGAACTCCTGGTCCAGGGGGCAGTGAGCGACCCGAAGGCCCTGCCGCCGCGGGCCAAGGCCGGCGAGCCCACAACCTACACGGCGCCCGATGGAACGACGAAGAAACTGCCGCAGCCGGCCGTCTGGTGGCCGGGAGGCGATGCCAGCCGCATCGCGGTCATCCGCGCCGCCGCTGTCACAATGCAGACCGGGGACTTGCGGCCGGAACTCCTCTCGGCTGGCCATGCCATCATCCACGACAAGATCATCGTCATAGATCCGCTGGACGCCCAGGGTTGCACGGTGATCACCGGCAGCCACAACTTCGGCTACAAGGCCTCCTACCAGAACGACGAGAACCTGCTTGTCATTCGTGGCAACAAGCCGCTTGCGATTGCCTATGCGGTCCACGTCCTGGATGTCTACGATCACTATCTGATGCGGGCGAAACTCTCGGACAGGCTGCGCAAATCATTGATCGAAACGGGCAAGCCGCCGGTCGCCAATTCGGGCGGGTTCCTGAGGACCACGGCCGACTGGCAGGCGCGCTGGTTCAAGCCGAATCCGATCCCGACCAGCCGCGACTATTTTCTGTCGTAAGGGGGGTGTGAGCGACGGCGGCGGAGCGCAATCTTCCCCCGCGTGGGAGATGGCCGGTCAACCCTCCGAAGCTGCAGCGCAGCTGCTGCGATGACGGGCAGACCAGGAGGGGCCCGCCGACGTACGCGCACTTGGCTCTCCGGCTCCGCCAGCATTTCGTCATCCTCGGGCTTGACCCGAGGATCCATGCCGTGGCGTTGGCCGAAGGGCGCAGCGAGGCAGAATTCTGAACTGTTGCAACGCTTTAAGGTTACGGCATGGATCCTAGGTGTTTAGTCCCGGCATTTGATGGACCGGGTCGAGTCGGAACCGTTCGGG
>SUGL01000289.1 GCA_004963905.1 Mesorhizobium sp. | reverse complement strand
GGACAGTGGAGGCGCCGCCCCCGGTCATTGACCTAGTCACCTTCTATTCGCAGAACCTTGCGGTGCCGGCGCGGCGCGATATCGGCGAGCCGGACGTTCTTGCCGGCAAGAGGCAATTCTACGAAATGGGCTGCATCTCCTGCCATACGCCGAAATTCGTCACCATGCGCGGCACGCCCAACAAGGCGCAGGCTTTCCAGCTGATCTGGCCCTATTCCGATTTCCTTCTCCACGACA
>SUGL01000288.1 GCA_004963905.1 Mesorhizobium sp. | reverse complement strand
CATGCGAAAGCGACCCGAATTTGTAGGAAAGCTTCTGATCCTTGGTATCCGAGAAGGTGTTGGAGTTCATGGCGTCGAAGCCGAGGCCGAAGCGGGACGCCGCCTGCTTCAGCCGCTTCGGATCAGCCTTGTCCCACGGGATGTGCAGCGACACCGTCGGCGTCGCCTGCGTCAGCTGGCTGATGACGGCGCAATCCTCGATCTTGTCGAAGATGTCGCGCGGCTCGCCGGGGCCGG
>SUGL01000287.1 GCA_004963905.1 Mesorhizobium sp. | reverse complement strand
AGCACGCGCTGCATCTTCGGCAACTGGATGAAGCGGAACACCGCCCAGCGCGAGGCGCCGTCGATCTTGGCCGCCTGGTAGAAGGCGTCCGGGATCGAAACCAGGCCGGCATAGCAGAGCAGCACGACTAGGCTCGTCCAGTGCCAGACATCCATGATGATGACGGTGACCCAGGCGTCGATCGGATTCTGCACATAGTTGTAGTTGATGCCGAGCTTGTTGACGTAGTAGCCAAGC
>SUGL01000286.1 GCA_004963905.1 Mesorhizobium sp. | reverse complement strand
CCCCGAACCCGTGCAGCCGCCACCGCCGGCCTATGTGGAGCCGCCGCTCGGCGATTATGAGACGATGTATGGGGCGATGTCGGACAACGGCTTCGACCTGCCTGCCATCCCCGTGAACAAGATCGATCACAGATTCCTGCGCCAGATCGTTCCCGATCCGACTGGACAGCGGCCGGGCACCATCGTGGTCGATACCACCAACCACTTCCTCTATCTGGTGCGCGAGGGCGGCCAGGCG
>SUGL01000285.1 GCA_004963905.1 Mesorhizobium sp. | reverse complement strand
CCGTGAAGCGGATCGCCTTCCAGCGCTCTGCTTCGTAATTCAGCGAGAAAGCGTGCTGGGCGAGGAAGACCGGATCGTTGTCGAGGTCGCGGGCTATGTCGCCGCGATGACCTTCGATGAAGCGCTGCACCTCCGCCCTGTCGTCGGCCGAAATCCAGCGGCAGACGGAAAAGCGCGACATCTCGAAATCCACGGGAAGCGTGTATTCGATGTTCAGCCGCTCCTTGAGCACATCGAGC
>SUGL01000284.1 GCA_004963905.1 Mesorhizobium sp. | reverse complement strand
ACCTGGAACTGCGTGCCGTGGACATGGAACGGGTGGTCCATGTCGGCCTGGTTGACGATCTCCCAGAGCTCGGTCTCGCCGGCCCGGGCGACGATGTCGACGCGCTCCATGTCGAAGGCCTTGCCGTTGATCAGGAAGCCCATCTCCATGCCGGTGGCGTTCATCGCCATGGTCTCGGTGAAGACGAGGCGGCGGCTGACCGCGGGCCGCCCAAGCGGCGCGATCGGCCTCAGCCGCTC
>SUGL01000283.1 GCA_004963905.1 Mesorhizobium sp. | reverse complement strand
ACCTCGGCGCCCGCGTCATCAAGATCGAACGGCCCGATGGCGGCGATCTTTCGCGCCGGCTCTATCTCAGCGACACCGAGATCGGCGGCGATTCCACCATCTTCCACGCCATCAACCGGGCCAAAGAGAGTTTCGCGATCGATCTGAAGGACGAGGCGGACCTTGCCGCGCTGCGCGGGCTGCTCGCGAAAGCCGACGTCCTGATCCAGAACTTCCGGCCCGGCGTCATCGAGCGGCTCG
>SUGL01000282.1 GCA_004963905.1 Mesorhizobium sp. | reverse complement strand
GTCGAGAGGCCGGTCTGGCCGAGATAGCCGATCACCTGGCCCTGCCGGACATGAACGCCAGGCTCGATGCCTTTGGCGAAAGCGCTCTGGTGATTGTAGGAGGTCTCGTAGCCATTGGCGTGGCGGATGATGATCTGCTTGCCGTAGCCGCCAGCCCATCCGGCCTTCTCGACGACGCCGTTGCCGGCGGCGATGATCGGCGATCCGATCGGTGCGGCCCAGTCGGTGCCGGTGTGCATG
>SUGL01000281.1 GCA_004963905.1 Mesorhizobium sp. | reverse complement strand
GTGATGCCCTGCTGGAAATCCTCGGGCGCCGTAAAGCTCATATAAACCCCGACGCCGAGCAGGATCGCGGCGATCGCCGCCAGCCATGGAACGACCTTGTCGGCCAGTCCGACGAAGCGCGTCGGATTGGCGAGATCGGTCAAGCCGGCGAGGCGTGAGGTGGTGTCGCTCATGCCGACCTAAATAGACCGGCAGTGCGTCCGGGGCAATTGGACGGTTGTCGCAGCCTTTCCTTCTCCC
>SUGL01000280.1 GCA_004963905.1 Mesorhizobium sp. | reverse complement strand
GGTACATTCCGTTCTGGCTGGTGTTCGAGGCGATCCCGACCAAGCTGCCGCATTATGTGATGCCTGCCTATCCCGGCATGGCGCTGCTGATCGGCTGGCTGCTCACCTTGCCGGCCGACCAGGCCAATGCGCCGCTGAAGCGCTGGCAGAACTGGCTGTGGTGGTCAACGGCCTTCGGCGTGGTCGTCGTGTCGATCGGGCTGGCCGCGGTGTGTATCGGGGCGCCGATCTATTTTGCGA
>SUGL01000027.1 GCA_004963905.1 Mesorhizobium sp. | reverse complement strand
AACGTTCAACGCCCGACCTTTGCTCTGCGCTCAAGCGTAGGGGGTGAGCAATTACGTTTCCGTGAAACGGTGAAACGCTCTAGGCTCATCGGTCCAGCTCCGGAAAATACGGATCGGAAAACCGTTGCCGCAACCGCTCGCCAAGCAGGCAGTCGGTCGGCGCCTGCGCATCGACGCGCAACCTTCCGGCATCATCGATGCCGCTTACCTCCTGGATCAGCTTGCGGCGGATAGCGGTCGAGAATTCGGACGCCGCGTAGATCGGCAGCACGAACGAGCCGGGGCCGCCGGTGACGCAATCGGCATAATAGCGGTCGAGACGGCTGACGCTCGGCGACGGGCTGATCAGGATCGGCAGGCCATTGATCACGATGCCCTTCGCGAGCGCCGCGTCGCGGGTCAGGGCAACCGGCAGTCCGGCATTGTTGGGTCCGTCGCCCGATATGTCGATGACGCGGCGCGGCGCCGAAAAGCCGTTTTTCTCCAAAAGCCCCGCACCGAAGCCGAGAGCGCCCGAGATCGAGGTGCCGCGAAAGCTCCGGAACGGTCGGCCGGCGATCTTGTCGGCAAAGGCGTTGGCGCTGTCCGCGCCGTCGATGACCTGCCAGGCAATCACGCCGTCGTCGCGCACGACCCCCGCCCATTCGAAATAGGCGAGCGCGATGCGGCCTTTCGGGCCCGAGCGCACAGCGCTGATGAAGTCAGGGTGGCGCAGCGCCTCGACATAGCCGGCACGCTGCAGGGCAAACTCCCCTTCGTCCATCGATTGCGAGATGTCGACGGCCAGCACGAGTTCGACATCGACAGGGGTGCCGTCGCCGATTGCAGGCATTGGCGCTGCCTCGGCGCAGGCAAGGCATGCAAGCAGGCTGAGCAGCTTGAGCATGGCAGGCTCCGACTGGTGCATGTCGCCCAAAACTGCGCAGCGGTTTTGGGCGAACGACATGCATCAAGACAAAGACTTAAAGCGCGTCGCCTGAATCCGTTTCAGCGCGACGCGCTTTAAAGCATGTCTCCCGAAAGTGGGAACCGGTTTCGGGACAAAGACATGCGCAAAATCAAAAACCTAAAGCGCACGGAGCGAATCTGAAAGATTGCAACGCGCTTTAGGCCGGGATTCTTCCCGGCGATCGCGGCGAAATAGAGCTATTTCTTGGCGCGCACCACACGCGGTGGCGGTTCGATCGCCCCGGCGCGGAGGCGGGCAGGCTTGAGCGCCGATCGGCCGCTGTCCTTGACGATGGTGAGCGCGCGCGGGAAGAACTGGTTGTTGTGCAGGCCGCGCCCGATATTGAGGATGGCGGCGTCCGGCAGCCTGGCCTGCAGCATTGCCAGCACGCGCCGCAGCGTGGCGCCGTCGAAGGTGTCCAGCGCTTCGTCGATGATCACCCATTTCGGCTTTCGCAGCGCCAGCCGGGCAAAGGCGAGCAGCCGCTGTTCGTCGTCGGCCAGTTCATGCTCCCAGCGCGCCGAGCGGTCGAGCTGGGACGACAGGCGCTCCAGCCCGACTTCGCCGAGCACCGCGGAAATCTCGGCGTCCTCGATTTTACCGCCTTCGGTATGGTTGAGTACGTCGCGCAGCGTGCCGAGCGGGAAATAAGGCATGCGCGGCACGAAGAACGGCTTCTCCCCGGCCGGCATGCCGATGCGCCCGCCTCCCCACGGCCAGAGGCCGGCGATGGCGCGGAAGAACAGCGTCTTGCCCGCACGCGGATCGCCGGTGATCATGACGCGCTCGCCGGCCTTTATCTCGACATCCGTCTCGGCAAGCCTCGTGCACCCGTCGGGCGATGCGACTTCGAGCTTTTCGAATGTCAGCGTGCCATCCGCGTTCTCGCTCAACTCGATACGCCTTTCCTTGGCATGCAGGATGTCGGTTTCGCCAAGCGCGATGCGGAAGTCGGCAACGCGCATCAGCGTTGCCCGCCAATCGGCGATGGCGCCGATATTGTTGATGAACCAGCGCAGCGAGGAATTCACCTGGTTGAAGGCGCCGACCGCCATCATCAATCCGCCGAAGCTTATGTCGCCGGCGAAATAGACCGGCGCCGCGACAAGGATCGGCGCCACCACGGTGATCCAGCCATAGGCATCGGTAACCCAGGACAGGTTGATCTGGGCGCTGTAGATGCGCCGCATGGCGCCGAGCACGCTGCCGAGGTCGAACTCCAGCTGCCGCCTGGCATCCGCCTCGCCATGGGCGAGCGCGATGGCGTCGACATTCTCGTTGACGCGAACCATGGAGGAGCGCAGCTCCGCCTCGCGCGTATAGCGATCGCTGTTGAAGTGGATCAGCGGTCGGCCCACCAGCCAGCTCAGCCAGGACGCGATGCCGGCATAAAGGAGCGCCGCCCAGACCATGTAGCCCGGTATTTCCAGCGAGTGGCCGCCGACATGGAATACGAAGCCGGAAGAGAGCTCCCACAGCACGCCGATGAAGGACACAAGCAGGATGAAGGATTGCAGCAGGCCGACGCCGAGGTCGGTCGACAGGTCGGAAAGATGCCCCGCGTCCTGCTGCATGCGCTGGTCGGGATTGACGCCGATAGCGCCGGCATGGGTGAGCCGGAAGGCGCGCGCCGGCCGCATCCATTCATCGATGAGGTCGAGCGTCAGCGCCTCGCGCAGCTTCAGCCGGATCGTCTGGTTGAGCCAGGTCTGGCCGACATTGAGCACCAGCAGGCTGCCGGCGATCATGGCAAACACCATCAGCTGGTGCAGGAACCCCTGCATGTCGCGCCGCGCCAGGGCATCGAAGAAAGGCTGGTTCCAGCGGTTGAGCAGCACCTGCCCGATCGAGGTCGCGACGATGACGACGACAATGCCGATCGAGGCCCATAGGAGTTGCCTGCGTACCGGCGACGTCTTCAGCGCCAGCCTGATCGTCGCCACCTGGTCTGAGAGGCTGCTCGACTCGACCGAGAACGCGGCCTGCTCGATACTGGGCGTGTCATCCATATGCGAAATCCCTGCTGCCGGGAGCGATCATCGGCGGTGGTGTCGCACCCCGAACCCGCCCCTGAGATAGGGTGACGATCGCCGTGCGGCGCAAGGCTTGTCCCCGATCACGAACGCGTCATCCGCCTGCCCGGCGGCACCGAGCCGGCGGCCTGGCGCCCGAGCGTTGTCGCGCCCTGCGGCGAGAACACCGGCACGAAAACCCTGCGTGACGCGCGCTGCGCGACGGGCACGCCCTGGTAGAGCCGCTTCTGCGCCTCGACGACGATGACGCCGGAAAAGATTGGCCAGAGGCGCCGGCCAGCCCGCTCCAGCACGTTGTGGAACTGCATCATGAAGCGTCGCGGTGACGGCGGGAAGAACAGCGCGTCCGACCATGCGGCGGGCGTGAAATTGGCCTCGCGCAGCAGTTCGGTGAGCTGCCCGCGCGAGAACGGCCGGCCGTTGCCGAAGGGCGTGTGCTCGAAGCGCGCCCAGACGCCGCGCCGGTTGGGCACGACGATGACGACCCTGCCTGCAGGCGACAGCACGCGCCAGATCTCGTTCAGCGTCTCGCGCGGATTTTCGACGTGTTCGAGCGAATGCACGAGCAGCATGCGGTCGATGCAGGAATCGACCAGCGGCAGTTCCTCGTCGAAGACGAGCGCCGTCGCCGTCGGCCCGGTCGCGGGCCACACCACCGCCCCCTGCGTCGCCGGCATGAAGGCAAAGACCCGCTCGGCATCGGTGCCGAACCGCTCCAGCCAGGGCAGCGTATAGCCGAGGCCGACCAGACGCTCGTTCGGGACGGTTGCCCATATCGACGACAGCGCCATGGTGATCGCGCGTTCGGCCAGGCGGCCGAGCGTGGTCGAATAGAAGGAGCGGAGGTCGACGATATCCGAATGCATGCGCCGGACGGTAGCCGCGATAAATGCCGAGTTCAACAAAGGCGGATGACATCGGCGGCTGGCCGCCCTATGTCTGCGGCGATACCTGCATCGGCCCGAAATCGGTTTTCGATTTCGGAAAGCACGATGCAGCAGGTAGCAAAGTGTTAGAGCGTCCTTTTGTGCGTCCACCTGGACGCACGGCGCTCTAACGGAGAGCGACGAGATGCCGGTCGAAATCGAACAGTTCATGTGCCGCACCGACAATTTCGGCGTGCTGATCCATGACCCCGAAAGCGGCGAGACGGCGATCGTCGACGCTCCGGAGGAAGCCCCGATCCTGGCCGCGGTCAAGCGCACCGGCTGGACGCCGACGATGATCCTGACCACGCATCATCATGGCGACCATGTCGAGGCCAATCTGGCGCTGAAGGAGCGCTTCAAGCTCACCATCGTCGGGCCGGAGGCGGAAAAGGCAAAGATCCCAGGCATCGACGAGACCGTCAGGCAAGGCTCCGTCATCCGCCTTGGCGAGGAAAGGATCGACGTGATCGAAACGCCCGGCCACACCGCCGGCCATGTCTCCTACCATCTGCCGGCTTCGAAAGTGGCCTTCACCGCCGACACGCTGTTCGCGTTGGGCTGTGGCCGGATCTTCGAGTGCAAGCCGCCCGTGATGTACGAATCGCTGAAGAAGCTTGCCGCTCTTCCAGCCGAGACGGTGATCTATTGCGGCCACGAATACACGTTGGCCAACGCCCGCTTCGCGCTGACCGTCGACCCCACGAATTCGGCCTTGAAGGAGCGCGCCGCCAGGATCGAGGCGCTGCGCGCCGACAACAAGCCGACCCTGCCGACGACGATCGGCGAGGAACTGTCGACGAATCCGTTCCTGCGCTGGCATGACCCGGCGATCCGCAGGCATCTCGGCATGGAGAGGGCAAGCGACGTCGAGGTGTTCGCCGAGATCCGCAAGCGCAAGGACCATTTCTGATGCATGTCGCCCAAAAGTGTGCAGCGGTTTTGGGACAACGACATGCATCAAGCTCAATGCATGTCGCCCAAAAGTGCATAGCGGTTTTGGGGCACGACATGCATCGAGACAAAGACTTCCTTGCATGACCGGCGCCGCTGAAATCATCGCAACGCTGGGGCTCCAGCCGCACCCCGAAGGCGGTTGGTATGCCGAGACTTTTCGCGACGGCTCGGGAGGCCCGCGCGGCCATTCGACCGCGATCTATTTCCTTTTGGAGCAGGGCCAGCTTTCGGCCTGGCACCGGGTGAAGGACGCGGCGGAGGTCTGGCACTTCTATGCCGGCGCGCCGCTGGCGCTCGCCATGCATGAGGAAGGCGCCGGCGCCGTCATCGAACAGGTGCTGGGCACAGCCCTTGCGGCAGGCGAGCGGCCGCAGATCGTCGTGCCGGCCGGCTGGTGGCAGTCGGCGCGCAGCCTGGGCGAATGGACGCTGGTCGGCTGCACGGTGGCGCCTGGCTTCGACTTCGCCGCCTTCGAGCTGGCCGAGCCCGGCTGGCAGCCGAAAACCGCTTAACTCAAGAGAAAACCAAGCGTGATCGCCAGCTGGGCTGCATAATAGAGCACCCAGACCGCATAGCGCATCCAGACGCGATGCGGCGAGATCGCGGCAAGCAGGAAGCGCTCCGCCGCCAGCAGCCCGTCCGAGGCCATGAACAGCACCGCGCCGGCAACGACCCAGGGATAGCTCGTGGTGAGCGCCGCAATGCCCATGGCAAGGATCGCCGCGACATAGACGGCGATCGGAACGCGCAAGGCGGGACCGACGCGGCGCCACAGCGTGGCGAGCATCACGACAGCGAACACAGCCATCGCCAGCGCGACCGCGCCGCGCCACGGTTCCGTGCTGAGCAGTCCGATCCCGCCACCCACCTCCAGGAACAGGGCGACGTAGGCGACATGCGCGACGAGGAAGCTCGCCAGCCCGCCAAGGAAGGCCTTCTCGCCGTCGCGCGACAGGAACGCGTCGCCGACCGAGCTGAGCGCCAGCGCCGCGACGAGCAGCAGCGGACCGCCCTGCATGACGGCGAGCGCCGCCAGCAAGCCTACGGCCAGAGTCTTGGCGGCGGAACGGGCGATGCGGGGCGACAGTTCGAGCGCCAGGGCATAGATCGCGGCGGCGGCGACCGAGAACAGAAGCGTCGCATTCGGATTGGCGTCGATGCCGCCCGGAAACGGCATCATGCGCTTGCTCCGCCGGTCGCCGGCTTGCGCAGCAAGAGCGACTTCGCGGCGAGCGCCGCCCCGCCGGTTATGAGCACGCAGGCCGCGAGGATGCGCAATGACGGCTCGGCCACGCCCGCGGCGATCAGCACCAGCGTCGACAAAAGCGGCGCGGCATAGCTAGCCGCCCCCAGCACCTGGATGTTGCCACGCTTGACGCCGATATCCCAGGCGTAGAAGGCGGCGCCGACCGGCATCAGGCCGAGCCCGGCGACCGCCAGCCACTGGCCCGGACCGTCAGGCAGCACGGTTTTTTCGAGCAGCAGATGGCAGGCGAGCGAGAGCACCGATGTCGCGGCGCAGAACCATGTGACGATCGAGGTCGGCACCAATGGGAAGCGCCGCGACAAGAGCGAGTAGGACGACCACAAAAGCGCGCAGACGCCCGCCATCGCATAGCCGAAGGCGTAGCGCGCGTCGAAGGCGAGCCCGCCGCCCTTGGTGACGATGAGGACGGTGCCGGCAAGGCCGAGCAGCGCGCCGACGACATGGTTCCAGGCCAGCCGCTCGCCCGGCATCAGCGCCGAGCCGAGCACGATCAAGAGCGGCCACAGATAGGCGATCAGGCTTGCCTCGACCGCCGGCGCGTTGCGCAGCGCCGTGAAGTAGAAGAAATGGTAGCCGAACAGGCCGGCAATCCCGATCAGCCATACCTGCGGCGGAATCTTCCGGCTCTTGTCGGGAGCCGGCATGACCAGCCTGGCGGCAAGCCCGACGCAGGTGCCGATGGCGAAGGTGATGGCCGACAAAAGGAATGGCGGCACCTGCCCGGAGGCGTTGGTGAGCAGCGCGAGCAGCGCCCACATGGCGACCGCCGAGAAGCCGATCAGTGTTGCGCGCCCCATGCATTCCCCCCAGCGGCGCGCAGGGGCGCCTCTAAAGCAATTCCAGGAAAAGTGTGTAACGGTTTTCCGTCCGGAATTGCGCAAAACAAAGAGCAATTCCAGGAAAGCGTGCTGCGACTTTCCCGTCAGGAATTGCGTAAAACAAACTTACTCTACGGCTTCGAACCGTCTCGCGCTGATGGTCAGCGGACCGATCTGGGTCCCGACCGTGGCGCGGATCGGCGCATATACGCCGGATTGGCCGAGCGGTGCAAATGTCACCATCATGCGGCTCTTGTTCTTGAGGAATTCCAGCGCCTTGCGGCCCTTGCGATAGCCAGCCACCGGCTCGAAGCCCATCTTGCAGGTGACGGTGTCACCCTTGTAGCCGGGCACCGAGATCGAGCCCTTCGAGGCGTAGGTCAGCGACAGGTTGGCGCGCATCTCGCCGTCGTAGAACTTGACGGTCCGCCCGCAGACCTTGTCCAGGCTGTCGGCGTGGATGACGGTCGCCGCCATCGGATCGAGCACCGATTTCAGATCGCCGTCGCCGACCGGCACCCAGCTCTTCGGATCGCGCTTGCCTGGCTCCGGGACGACCTTCGTCGAGGCGACCCCGCCATTGGCGAAGCGGATGTCGACCGCAGACGCCTTCTTGCCGGAAGTGTAATCGGCCCTGAAGGCTTGCGGCCGCATCTGCTGGCCCGAAATCGTGCCTTTCGATGAGATCGTGCCCTTGGTGTCATCGAACAGCTTGGCGATGCCGGCGGCCGAGACCGTGCCGTTGATGGCATAGGTATCGCCGTCGTAACGGCTCGAAAACGTCGCCCTGGCGACCGAAAGGCCAAGGAAGGAGACGGTATATTCGCCTTTGAAGGCTTGCGGTGCGGCCGCGGCGAAGCCTGTCGACGGCAAGGTGACGACGAGAAGCGCGGCAAGGGCGTGGGATGATCGAAGCATGGCGGGCGGCGAGTCCTTGATCTGGCCGGAAATGCAATGGTTCCAGCCTGGCAATCCCTTCGCGAAGCGCTTATAGGGCGAAATCCGACCTTTATATGGAGCGCGCCATGTCGCAGCGCACGTGCCGGAGCTTGACGTAGTGGCGAAATGCAACTATGGAACGCCAACTTTTCCAAAGGCCGCCTGATCGAGACCGCGCGCCGCCTGGCGCGGGCAGAATGGTTTGGCAGGTTTAGAACTGAAGGTTAGACAAGATGTCCCGTACCTGCGAGCTCACTGCCAAGGCAGTCCAGACCGGCAACAATGTGAGCCATGCCAACAACAAGACCAAGCGTCGCTTCCTGCCGAACCTGGTCAATGTGACGTTGATTTCCGAAGTGCTGAACCAGAACGTTCGCCTGCGCATTTCCGCCAACGCGCTGCGTTCGGTCGAGCACCGCGGCGGTCTCGACGCCTTCCTGGCCAAGGCCGACGCCAAGGAGCTGTCGCAGCGCGCCCGCCTCCTGAAGAAGCAGATCGCCAAGAAGCTGGCCGAGCAGTCGGCCGCCTGAAGCGCCTTTGAGGCGGGGACGACCGCCTCGAGCACTGGACCGAAAGCCACGATGCGGCCTTGGGATCAATCCGGTTCTCAAACAGAGCGAGCGTCCGCTCGGACGCTCAGCTGGTTCCATTACCCAGGATAAAAAAATGAACTTCCTTACGCGATACCTGCCCTTCGTGGCCGCCATGGCGCTTGTCGTCGTGGCGTCGAACATCCTCGTCCAGTTCCCGATGCAAGGTCAGATCGGCGGCCTGTCGCTGGCCGATCTGCTCACCTGGGGCGCCTTCACCTATCCCTTCTCCTTCCTGGTCACCGACCTTGCCAACCGCCGCTACGGTCCCGCCGTGGCGCGCAAGGTGGTGTTCGTCGGCTTCATGACGGCGGTGACCTGCTCGATCCTCGTTCCGCCCTTCCTGTTCCGCCACGGCCTGATCGAATTCGAGACCGCCGCTGACCGGTTGGTGCGCATCGCGGCCGCTTCCGGCGCCGCCTTCCTCACGGCCCAGCTGCTCGACGTGACGGTGTTCAACCGTCTGCGCCGGCAGAGCTGGTGGCGTGCGCCGATCGTCGGCACCCTGGCCGGGTCTATCTTCGATACCGTCGTCTTCTTCGGCGTCGCCTTCTCCGCCGCCTTCGCCTTTGTCGGGCCGAACGACGGCTTCGCGCTGGAGACGGCGCCACTGATGGGCGTGCTGCCGGTCGAGACGATGCGCTGGGTTTCCTGGGCGCTGGGCGACCTGTCGGTCAAGCTGATCATCGCGGTGGTGGCGCTGATTCCCTACCGGCTGCTTGCCGCCCGCTGGAGCCAGCCGGCAATAGCGGTCTAAGCCGTGATACCCTGGGTTCAGCTTGCCTCAGCCCGCACGCCCGATGGCGCTCAGGAACTTCGCCTGAAACGGCGCGGCAATGAATTCTCGATCATGCTGGGCACCAACGAGCTGATGAACAGCCGCCTGAGCGGCTCCGAGGAGGCGCTCGCCAGACTTTCCTGCGAACGGATCGCTGGCCGCAAGCAGCCAAGACTCCTTATCGGTGGGCTCGGCATGGGCTTCACCTTGCGCGCCGCTCTCGCGGCGCTTGATGGAGACGCGGCCGTCACCGTCGCAGAACTTGTCCCCGAAGTCGTCGCCTGGGCACGCGGCCCGATGTCCAGGATTTTCGACGGCTGCCTCGACGATCCCCGCGTCACCGTTCGCGAGGCTGACGTCGGTCAACTGATAAAGGCGGACGCAGCCGCTTGGGACGCCATCCTGCTCGACGTCGACAATGGTCCCGAAGGCATCGTCTACAAGGGCAATGACTCGCTCTACGGCGCGGCCGGCCTCGCAGCCGCGCGCGCCGCGTTGAGACCCGGCGGCGTGCTGGCGGTCTGGTCGCAGGGACCGGACAGCGGCTTCACGCGGCGGCTGAAGCAGGCCGGCTTCGCGGTCGAGGAGATCAGCACGCGCGCCAACGGCAAGCGCGGTGCCCGCCACGTGATCTGGATCGCGACCAACGGGCGGTGATCCGTGCCGGTCGCTCGCCGCTGGTCGACCATCGGCTGGCGCATTCAACCGCCGGAATACCCACGCAGCTTTACGCTTTGTTACGGCCGATGATGCAGGATCGCGAAAACGATCCAGGACATCGCGACGGCATGGCCATCCAGGGCACCGGTTGGAAACATGATCTCCTGCTCGCGCTCTGCGCGATGCTGGTCGTGCTGGCGATCAATGCGGTCTCCGGCTTCCCGACGATCGCGGACCTTGGCGCCGACAACGACAGCATGCTGAGGCTGGTCGAGGTCCGCGACCTGCTGGCAGGACAGAGCTGGTTCGATCTTCACCAATACCGGATGGGTCTCGCCGGCGGCTTCGTCATGCACTGGTCGCGGCTGGTCGACACGCCGATCGCGCTGATCATCCTCGCCTTCCAGGCGCTGGGCACCAGCACGGCAGCCGCTGAAAGAGCCGCGCAGATCATCTGGCCGCTCTCGCTTTATGGACTCGCCATATTCGTCATCCTGCGCGCCTCGCGGCGTTTCGCCAGCGCGGACGTAGCGATGCCGTCGGTGGTGCTGGCGACCGCGGCGCTGTTCTTTCTCGGCATTTTCAACCCCGGCACGCTCGACCACCACAACGTCCAGCTCCTTTTGACGGCGGCCAGCCTTTACCTTTTGATGGAGGCTCCCTTCTGGCGGCCCGCGGCCCTTCTGTCCGGCCTGTGCGCTGGCCTCACCCTTGCCGTCGGCATGGAGACCGCGCCTTATGTGGCCGCACTTGGCGCCTGTGCTGCGGTGCTCTTCGTCCTTGACGAAAGGGAGCGCCAGACCGCGCGCGGCTTCGGCATAGGATTTGCCGCAATGGCCTCGGTGGTCCTTGTCGCCACCATACCGCCATCGGCCTGGGGCGTAGCCCAGTGCGATGCCTTCTCGGCCTTCCAATTTGTCATAGCGGCGCTGTCCGGCTTCGGCCTGGC
Organism: Mesorhizobium sp.; assembly: GCA_004963905.1. Classification (GTDB taxonomy): domain Bacteria; phylum Pseudomonadota; class Alphaproteobacteria; order Rhizobiales; family Rhizobiaceae; genus Mesorhizobium. The sequence goes on along the minus strand of SUGL01000027.1, from coordinate 82,902 downwards.
GGCGATTGCCGGCCTGTCCAGACCGTCGACGGCCAGGAAGCGGTTTGTCTGGATGTCGGCTTTGGCATTGGCGGTCGCGGCCGTTGCGACCGTCTTCTTCCCGCAATGCCTGGCATCGCCCTATGCCGGCATGGACGAGCGCGTCCGCACCTATTGGCTGAATGACGTCGTCGAGGCGCAGCCCTTCCTCAGCGTCGCCGTCAATCAGCCGAAGCTGATGGCGGCGCGCTATGTGACGCCTTTCATCGCGATCCTCTTGATCGGCCTTCAGCTGCGCGGCCGCCGCCTGCGCCGCGAGGAAGTCCTTGCCGCCGCATTGCTGATCGTCGCTTTCGTCGTCAGCCTCTGGCAGGTGCGCGGCTCGACCTTCTCGGTCGCCTTCGCGGTGCTGCCGCTCTCGACCTGGATCGCCGGGATTCGCCTGCAGGCAAACTCCGCCCAGTCATGGCGCGTCTCCACCCGCATCGCGGCGGCATGGCTGGTGTCGCTCAACGCGACCTGGGCCGGCGTCGCGGTCGCGGCGCAGTCCGTGGTCCAGAGGGCGCCCACGGGCATCAATTCCGACGCGGATCATGCGCTGACCTGCGGCAAGGCCGAAGACTTCAGCGATCTTGCCGCCATGCCGGCGACGACGGTGCTTGCGTCTTCCAATCTCGGCTCCGCCATCGTGATGTTTACCGGCCACCGGGCATTGGCCGGCCCCTATCATCGCAATGTCGGCGGCAACCTCGCCATGCTTGACGCCTTCATGGGAACGCCGGACGCGGCCCGCGCCATCGTCCAGCGCGAGCATGTCGGGCTGGTCGCCATATGCCGCGGCAATTCGGAAGAGCTGTCGCTCGCCGTCGAGGCTCCCACGGGCCTGGCCGCACGGCTGCTGAGGCGAGACGTCCCCGACTGGCTGGAATTGGACGGCGCGACGGCGAACAAGCCGGTCGAGATCTACAAGGTCCGCTGAGGTCAATTTCAGGGATCGCCTGAAACAGAAACTGAGCGCTGTTCAGTCCTGATGCAGGATGAATTCCAGATAAACGTTCCGCTGCAGGATCGAGTGGTTGTCGTCCGACACCAGCGACACCATCAGCGCGCCGTCGTCGCGGGTCCAGACGTCGAGCCCTTCCATATTGTCGATCTGGTAGCCCATGTCGGCTTCCAACAGCACCGGGCCGTCGGCGACCGCGTCCTTCTCGACGCTTTCGCCGTAAATGCGCCTCAGCCGCATCTTCACCCCGCGCGCCATCGAGAAGCTGCGTTCGAGCAGAAGCAGGTCGCCGTCCGGCAGGAAAGCGCCGTCGGTGATGTCGAAATCGCCGTTGCGCTTGACGGTGAAGACGCCCTTCTTCGGTCCCTCGATAATCGCCGCATAGATGTTGCCGGCCTTGTCGAGGCTCTTTTCCGACACCACGACCAGGCCACCCTCGTGCTGGCCGTAAGGATTGGCATGCGTGACCGTCTCGAAGCCGCGGTTCTGGCGCAGCTCCCGGGCCGGGACCAGATAGTCGAGCGTCTTGAACGGCGCCTTCATGTCGTCCGGCTCGATCTTGAACTGGACGACGCGCTGCTCGCGCTCGAATCCGACCGTGGCGATACCGTCCTTGACGGCGAGGCCTTCGGCGTCGACCTCCCATTTCTCGTCGATCGGCTGGCCCGACGCGTCGACCATCTGCTGCATGCGGAAATTCGACACGCCCGACGGGCGCTTGTCGGCATCATGGGTGATGGTGCCGAAGAACCAGATGCCGGTGTCGGCGACGCCGATGAAATCGCTGCCGGGCTTGAGAAAGCGAAGCGCCGACAGCGCGCCGAAATCGCGCGACGGCGAGGTCATCTCCAGCCCGCCGACGAACTCGAGCGGCCCGAACTGTTTCTGGTCGCGGCCGACGCGGAACTCTGTGATCGGTCGCGCCGAAATCTCTATCGCCTCGACCGGAGCTCGCTGGGCCGCAATCGCCGGCGAAACCGCCGCGCAGGTCAGCGTGCAGGCGAAAACCGTCCGCCGGATCCCGCCCCGCGAAAAGATCATCCGGCGCGCCGCAAGCCGCCGCGGCGCATGTCGCGCGCGCTCTCCTCGTCGAACAGCGAGGCCAGTTGCTCGGTCATGGCGCCCGCCAGTTCCTCGGCATCGACGATGGTGACGGCGCGCCGGTAGTAGCGGGTCACGTCGTGGCCGATGCCGATGGCGAGCAATTCGACCGGCGAGCGCGTCTCGATGAGGTCGATCACCGCGCGCAGGTGGCGCTCCAGATAGTTGCCGGGATTGACCGACAAGGTGGAATCGTCGACCGGCGCGCCGTCCGAGATCATCATCAGGATCTTGCGCTGCTCCGGCCGGCCGATCAGCCGGTTGTGCGCCCACAGCAGCGCCTCGCCGTCGATGTTCTCCTTGAGCAGGCCCTCGCGCATCATCAGGCCGAGATTGCGGCGCGCGCGCCGCCACGGATGGTCGGCGGACTTGTAGATGATGTGGCGCAGATCGTTGAGCCGGCCGGGATTCGGCGGCTTGCCGTCCTTCAGCCATTTCTCGCGTGCCTGCCCGCCCTTCCAGGCGCGGGTGGTGAAGCCGAGGATTTCCACCGAAACGCCGCAGCGCTCCAGCGTGCGCGCCAGAATGTCGGCGCAGGTCGCGGCGACCGTGATCGGCCGGCCGCGCATCGAGCCCGAATTGTCGAGCACCAGCGACACCACCGTGTCGCGGAACTTGGTGTCGCGCTCCTGTTTGAAGGAGAGCGGCTGCATCGGATCGATGACGACACGGACCAGCCGCGCCGGATCGAGATAGCCCTCCTCCAGGTCGAAATCCCAGGAGCGGTTCTGCTGCGCCATCAGGCGGCGCTGCAGCCGGTTGGCCAGGCGCCCCACGACGCCGGAGAGATTGGCGAGCTGCTTGTCGAGGAAGGCGCGCAGCCGGTCGAGTTCCTCTTCCTCGCACAGGTCCTCGGCGCCGACCGTCTCGTCGAAGGCGGTGGTGAAGACCTTGTAGTCGATCTCCTTCGGCAGGTTGAGGAACGGATTGTCGTTGCGGCGTGCCTCGCCAGGCGTCTCGGCGTCGGAATCGTCCTCGTCGGAGAGGTCGTCCGATGTGGCGTCCGTCGCTTCCGTCTCGGCGGACTCTTCCTCGTCGGCCGAAGCTTCGGCGTCCTCTGACTGCGACTGATCCGAGCCGGAATCGTCCTCGCCACCTTCCTCGCTCTGCTGCTCGCCCTGCTGCTCGTTCTCCTCGTTGTCCTCGGAGTCTTCCGTTTCCTGGTCGTCGCCGAGCTCCTCGGCCATTTCCATGGAGACGAGCATGTCGCGCACGACGCGCGCGAAAGCCTGCTGGTCATCGAGCTTGGACGACAGGCCGTCGAGATCGCCGCTGGCCTTTTCCTCGACCCAGGGGCGCCACAGATCGACCAGCCGCTCTCCGCTCTTCGGCACTGGGCGGCCAGTGAGCTTCTCGCGCACCATTAGCGCCACCGCCTCCTCGAGCGGCGCGTCGGCCTTGTCCTTGACGTCGACGAGGTTTGCCCTTGCGTATTTGTCCTCGAGCATGGAGCCGATATTGTCGGCCACGCCCTGCATGGCGCGGCTGCCGATCGCCTCGACGCGCGCTTGTTCGACCGCGTCGTAGATCGCCCGCGCGAGCTTGCCTTCCGGCGCCAGCTTCGCGTGGATGCGCGCGTCATGGCAGGCGCGCTTCAGCGCCATGGAATCGCCGATGCCGCGGGTGATCGCGACGTCGCTGCGGGAAGCCTTTTTCGGCAGTTCGGGCAGGCGGGCGCGATTCCCGGCCAGTGCCGGCCGGTCCTTGGCGAAGCTTACCTCGAGGTCCTTGTCACCGGCGACGGCGCGCATGCAGACGGTGACGGCGCGCTTGAAGCTGTCGGCTTCAGACCCGTTCTTCGGCTTGTTGCGCGTGTTGTCGCCCGGACCCGCCATCGATCATTCCCTGCGCGTTCTGGTCCGAAAGGCCAGGCCTTCCGGCACGCGCCTACCCCAGCACCACGTTGGCGGCACTCTCCGGCAGGTCCTCGCCGAAGGCGCGCTGATAGAATTCGGCGACCACCGAACGTTCGAGCTCGTCGCATTTGTTGAGGAAGGTCAGCCGGAACGCCATGCCGATATCGCCGAAGATCTCGGCGTTCTCGGCCCAGGTGATGACGGTACGCGGGCTCATCACCGTCGACAGGTCGCCATTGATGAAGGCCGAGCGCGTCATGTCGGCGACCCGCACCATCTTGTTGACGATCTCCTTGCCCTTGCTGTCGCGATAGTGCTTGGCCTTGGCCAGCACGATGCTCACCTCATTGTCATGAGGCAGGTAGTTGAGCGTGGTGACGATCGACCAGCGATCCATCTGCGCCTGGTTGATCTGCTGCGTGCCGTGATAGAGGCCTGTGGTGTCGCCGAGGCCGACCGTGTTGGCGGTGGCAAACAGCCGGAAGGCCGGATGCGGACGGATGACCCGGCTCTGGTCGAGCAGCGTCAGCCGGCCCGACGATTCCAGAACGCGCTGGATGACGAACATCACGTCCGGGCGGCCGGCGTCGTATTCGTCGAAGCAGAGCGCCACATTGTGCTGATAGGCCCAGGGCAGGATGCCGTCGCGGAATTCGGTGATCTGCAGGCCTTCCTTGACGACGATGGCGTCCTTGCCGACGAGGTCGATGCGGCTGACGTGGCTGTCGAGGTTGACGCGCACGCAGGGCCAGTTGAGCCGCGCGGCGACCTGCTCGATATGGGTCGACTTGCCGGTGCCGTGATAGCCCGACACCATGACGCGGCGGTTGTAGGCGAAGCCGGCGAGGATCGCCAATGTCGTCGCCTTGTCGAACAGATAGTCCGGGTCGATGTCGGGCACATGCTCGGTCGAGACCGAATAGGCGGGAACCACCATCTTGGAATCGAAGCCGAATTTCTCCTTCACCGACACCGTCGTGTCGGGCAGGTTGGCGATGTCGCGATCGACCTTGTTCATCACTATCAACGTCTCCACGGGCGAAACGCCGCGTTTCGCCGGCAATCGATTTTGTCCGGGGGCGGTCTTAGAGCCTTTTCCAACCTTATGAAAGTTGGAAAACGACACGGACCGTAGGGCCGCTCAGCACAAACCTGCTTGCTTGAGCACGCGATAGGCCTGCAGCACATCGCGGAACCGGTCTTCCGAACCTCTGTCGCCGCCATTCGCATCCGGATGGTGGCGCTTTACGAGTTCCTTATAGCGCGCCTTGATATCCTTGCCAGTCGCCTTTGTATCAAGGCCAAGCGTTTCCAGCGCCTTGGCCTCAAGCGGCTTCGCCTTGCGTTCGCGCACCTCCCGCGAGCCGCCGCCGAACAGGTTGAAGGGGTCGCGCATGCGATTGTAGTAGCCGGCGCGCCCTGAACGCTGCTGCGCGAAATCGGGCGCCGAACGCATTCCGCCGCCATTGGCGCCCATGCGCCAGGTCGGCCGGTGGCCGGTCAGCGCCTCCTTCTGGAAGCGGGCGATCTCGCTGTCCGACACGCCCGAGAAGTAATTGAAGCTCTTGTTGTATTCACGCACGTGATCGAAGCAGAAGCGGAAATACTCGCCCTCCTTCAGGCGTCCGACCGGCGCGCGATGCGTGCCGGCCTCGCTGCAACCGTCCCACTGGCAGATCGGGGCGCGCGACTTCAGCTCCACGTCCTTTTCCGGCCGGATACGGATTTTCTCGAAATATTTGGGATACGGTTTCATCTCACCCATTTATGGGCTGTTCGCTAGTGCGAAACAAGAATTGACATTTCGCCGATGATCGCCCTAACCGCTGAATCGCGGCTTAAAGCGGTCGAAAATGCAGATTTTGCGGCAGTGCCGCAGATAACATGCGGCTACGCCGTCATGTGGTGAAGGGAAGCCCCGATGTCCATACAGTCGACGATCGAAAACAAGCTGAAGGCTGCATTTTCGCCGGAGAGGCTCACCGTCATCAACGAAAGCCACCTTCACGCCGGCCATCATCATGTCGAGTCGGGCCACCACGCCACTTTCGACGGCACCGGCGAGACGCATTTCCGCGTCCGCATCGTCTCGCCGGATTTCGCCGGCATGAGCCGCATCGACCGCCACCGCGCCGTCAACCAGCTGCTTGCCGACGAACTCAAGGCCGGCGTGCACGCGCTGGCGATCGAGCCGGCCGCGCCCGGCGAGAAGACCCCCTGGTAGCAGCGAGCCTTGTCATCGACGCTTCGGGACAGGCGCGGCAAGCTGCGCCGGCCGTTCGATCGTAAAGTACAGCACGATCGACAGGGCAACTGAAAGCACGCAGGCGGCACCGCCCAGCAAGACCTGCGCGGCGGTTCCCGCATGGTCCGGCATCAGTTTGACGGCGAGTTGAAGCACGTAAGGGTGCGAGAGATAGAGCGAATAGGACACGTTCCCCAGCAGAACCATGAACAGGACGATTGGCGTCGGGGCCGGCGCCCATGGCAGGACGGCGGCGACCAGCAGCACCGCCGGAATGCCGTTGGCCACCAGCCAATGGATCTCGAGCAGCGGCGCGCGCAACGCCATAGCCGCCACGAACATGAGGAATATCGGCAGCGAGCGCCCGCGAAAGATCGCGGGGCTGCGCCTGTAAAGAAGATAAAGGCCGATGCCGAGCACGAATTCGAGCATCAAGGGACTGGTGTAGAACCGCCATGGGACGTAATCCAGCTTCATGAGACTCGTGGCGGCGACGAGAAGCGCGATGATCGCGGCCGGCACGAGCGGGCTGCGCAGGCCGAACGCCAGGCACGCGGCATAGATGCCGTAGAAGAACATCTCATAATTCAGCGTCCAACCCAGAAACAGGATCGGCTGCACGGCTCCATTCGCTTTTGCGAACGGGACGAACAACAGGGACTTGATCAAGGTCTCGCCGTTGATCACGGTCGAATTCAGCAGACCGGGCTTCAGCATGGCCAGGACCGCAATGCCCGCCGTCAGCGTCCAGTAGAGTGGGACGATGCGCATGAGCCGACGCCTGACGAAATACAGCGCGCCTTTTTGGGGATCGGTCGTGTAGGCGATGATGAAGCCACTGATGACGAAGAAGATGTCGACCCCAATCGCTCCGTTGTGAAAGACGTTGGTTCGGTTTCCAAATTCGATCTGCAAGCTGACGCCAAGATGGAACAGGACCACGAAAAAGGCAGCTGCAAACCGCAGCACCTGCAGGCCGAGCAGTTTGGAATGGATGGTCCGCCCGCGCGCCGGCGCGGCGGCGTCTTGCAAGCCAGCAGCGGATGCTGCCTTCATCGGGCTTGCGTCCAGCCGAGGTCCGCCTCGATCCTGTCCTCAAGCTGATTGGCCATGCGTTGCTGGCCGGCCTCGTTGGGATGCCAGTCGCAGCCGCGTGACGATGCCCCAGGCGGTTCGGTGAAGCGGATCATCGCCGTCTTGCTGTCGCCGGCATCACGCCGCCTCTTGACCACGTCGTCCACCGCCTTGTCCGCCGCGGCGAAGTCTTTCCCCGTTAGCAATGGCCCGAACCCGGCGTAGATCATCGCATCAGGTGCATTGGCGCGCAGTTTCGCCAGCAATTCGGCATAGCTGGCGGCAAAATTGGCCGGCCTGGCGCCGCCGCTGAAATCGTTCGTCCCGAGATGAACGATGATGACGTCGGTTTTGGGCAGCGCTTCGCGATCCTGCCGCGAGGGCAGAACCCGGTCGTACAAATCCGCCATTGTGCGCCCCTTGGCTCCCCGAAAGTTGCGAACGAGCCCCTTTCCCGAAGCGGCCAGGGTGATTACGTCCGCATCGTAGCGTCGCGCCGCGATCGCGGCATAGGTCAGGTACTGATTTTCCGTATCGGCGCTGAACTTGCATTTCGCGTCCTTGCCCTCGATGCCGTAACCGGCGGAAATCGAGTCGCCGATCACCAACAGGCTGCGCTTCTTCGGCTCAGGCCGCAGAAGCGTGCCATCGGTGCGCACATCCTTGAGAGTGGTGGTTCCGAAAAACGCCTCGGTACGGCGCACGAGCCGGACGGAGTGGCGATCCGCGCCCTGCGTCGCGACGAGACGGTAGGTGTTGGGGCCCTTCTTCAGATCGATCCGCGACAGTTTGCCGTCGACATCCAGCACCAGGCTGTTCCTGCCGTGATCGTCGAGCACGACGTCCAGCCAACTGCCCGCGAACGCGAACTCGATCGCGCTGCCGGGCCACTCGAAAGCCGCCTGATCGCCGGCGTCGAGAAACCGTCCGATCAGCCGGGCATTCTTCAAGGCTGGCTCGGCAGCATATGTTGGCCAGGCAGCGAACCCGATGACGAGCAACAATGCGGCCGTCAGGGTTGCTTGCACGCGTTTATCAATCATCTCGGGCAGGACCTTTCAGGGGTGACGCTCAACTAGAACGCGAACGCCCCTTCCTTCCAAAGGTTGCACCGCCTCACCCACAATTGGTCGCGGCGTGGCTGGCCAATCATCAAGATGGCCAATCATCAAGATGGATCGACCGGCATCCGAACCATGCCGTCGAACTCCTCGGCGGAGCTTGACCGATGCTGCCCGAGCCCGCTCTGAGCAGTTCCAGGAAAAGTGCGAAACGCTTAGGCTCGGCGACTTCGCCGTAGCTAGGCTCGACGACTTCGCCGTAGCTAGGCTCGGCGACTTCGCCGTAGCCCCCGTCTGGAATTGCGTCAAAAACAAAGGGATAGAGCGGTTCAGCGTTTCCGCGAAACGATGAACGACCCAGATCATCGCTTCGGTGGGGGACGGCCCCAGGCGCGACAGCGCGCCGTCGAGCAGCGCCTCGAAGCGTTCTCATGTATCGGCGCGGGCCGCTTCCACCGACCTTGACGTGATCCAGTTTCGCCGGCGATCAGGCGACCGTTGCCTTCAGGAAGGCCATAACCGCTGCAGTCAGCGCATCGCCGTCCTCACCGACGCGGCGGTTGATCGCCATATGCGAATAGGCGCTGCCGTCGAACAGCGTGACCTTGGTGCCCCCTGTCCGCAGCCGGTCCGCGAGATCATGGGCCATGGCCGCGCGGATCGGCGCGTTCGAATAGGCGATGAACACGGGCGGATGCTTGCCCTTGCCGATATAGGTTGCGGGCGACAACGCCCGCCATTGGCTCGGATCCGAAAACGCCTGCGCGTAGATCGGCCGCAGCTTGCCGCCCTGCGCCTTGGCCAGGGCCTCGATGTCATAGGCCTCGGTGTCGTCGAGCACCAGCCCGGCAACGCCGGGCAAGCCGCCGCGAAACCCCGTCAATGCCGCGAGATGGCAACCGGCCGAGTGGCCCATCACCACGATGCGGTCGGGATCGCCGCCATATTCGGCGATGTTGGCCCGCACATAGCCGTAAGCCTTTTCGACGTCGCTTGCCTGGGTCGCGACATCGGCCGCGGGCAGCATGCGGTAGTCGATCGAGACGAACAGGAAGCCGTCGGCGAGCAGGAAGCCCGGCTTGGCATTGACATTGGAGCGGTTGCCGATCCGCCAGGCGCCGCCATGGATGAAGAAGACGACTGGATCGCCCTTGGCACCCTCCCGCGCGTAGACGTCGAGCTTGGCCGGTCCATAGTCGAGCGTCCGTGGCGCCGGCTGGCGCAAGCGCCAGGCTGCCGACGCTGCCATCGGCATGAGCGCGGCAACGGACGCAAGGACAAAGTGGCGCCGATCGATCATCATCATCTCCTGACTGCCCCTCTGCCCCGACCGCCTCTGCCCCACCCAGACAAGAACAGAGTGCATGCAAGCTCGGCGGGCGTCCAGTTAAGGATTGTTCATCGGCCGCACGGCCGGCTCGTCAGCGGTGGGCCGGCATCCCTTTCGCACCGTCAAATGCGCCGGCGCGCAACCCGGCCGCCCGAGCAGGACCATGGAACATTTCCCCGGTCTGGCAGTTTGATTGCCGGGCGGATTGCTAGTCAGACCGGAGAGCCGATGCCCTCGGCCGGCGCTTCCGAACGGTGACCACCAATGATGAAGACGTATCGAGTTCCAGCCGCGCACAGCAACGGGCGCCGAGGCGGCTTGCGGCTTCTTGCGGCAATTGCGCTCGCGGCCTTCCTTCCGGCTCCGGCGACCGCGCATCAGGCGCCCAAGGGCTGGCAGTACGACAGCTCATGTTGCTCGGGAATGGACTGCTACCAGGCACCCACGTCCGATGTTAAGGAAACGAAGTATGGATACCAGCTCTCCACCGGAGAGGTCATCCCCTACTCCGACAGCCGGATCAAGCGCTCGCGCGACGAGTTCTTTCACGAATGCAAGCCAGGCGGCGACGCGAAGTCTCAGCATTCGTTCTGCCTCTATGTTCCCGACCACGACATGTAGGTGTCAGGCCCGGTCAAGATCCCCCTGAAGCTCTGGGTGGGCATGCCGTTCGCATCGGGTGCTTTGCCAAACCTCGGGTGCCCGATCGGACCTCCACAGCGTTGGCTCCGGCAGCCTTCAGGCGGCAGATGCGGAGCAGTCAGCATCGCACCGCCGGCGATCCGTAACCGGTTTTCCCCAGGCGCCTCGCGGCGACAATGCACCGCAGCGTCGACGCGTCCGTTATGGGTTGGCAAATGGGTCGACCGAGCGCACACTGATCTTGGCTGTTGATTCGGGTGGGCGATTTTAGTCTGCATCGGGACGCGCAACGCGGCGCTTCTTTCCGGCCACGCGGCGCGGTTCTTCAAACCCCAGTGATCGCAGCTGGCTTATTGCGTTTGTCGGGAACAAACGACGCTTTCCGACAGTTGAAGGAACGATGAGCCGATTGGCAGCCTATCGGCTCCGAGGCAAAACATCATGCGCGAGAACCAATCAGACGTCTTCGATCTGTTTTCGGAGATTTACGCCAACGCGGCCCAGGAAGAGATCAGCCTCCAACAGTATCTGCTTGGATGCCGAGAGGACAAATCCATGTATGCCTCGGCACCTGAGCGGATGGTCGAGGCTATCGGCGAGCCGAACCTGGTCGACACCAGCAAGGACGAGCGACTCGGCCGCATCTTCTCGAACCGCACCGTCAAGATTTACCCCTCCTTCTCCGACTTCTACGGAATGGAGGATACGATCGAGCGCATCGCCGGATATTTCCGCTATGCCTCGCAGGGTCTCGAGGAGCGCAAGCAGATCCTCTACCTCCTCGGCCCGGTCGGCGGCGGCAAGTCCTCGCTCGCCGAACGGCTGAAGAAGCTGATGGAGCAGCGTCCTATCTATACGCTGAAGGTCGGCAACCAGATCAGCCCGATTTTCGAATCGCCGCTCGGCCTTTTCCATCCCGACCGGATGGGCGATTTGCTGGAAGATAAATACGGGATAGCCCGCCGTCGCTTGTACGGCCTCATCTCGCCTTGGGCGGCCAAGCGCCTCGACGAGCTTTCCGGCGACATTTCCAAATTCAGCGTGGTCAAGCTGTCGCCGTCGCGTCTGCGTCAGATCGCCATCGCCAAGACCGAGCCTGGCGACGAGAACAATCAGGATGTTTCCGCCCTGGTAGGCAAGGTCGACATCAGGCAATTGGAACACTTCAGCCAGTCCGATCCGGATGCTTATTCCTACAGCGGCGGCTTGAACCGGACCACGCAGGGCCTGCTCGAATTCGTCGAAATGTTCAAGGCGCCGATCAAGGTCCTGCACCCGTTGCTGACGGCAACCCAGGAAGGCAGCTACAACGGCACCGAGAATTTCGGCTCCTTCCCCTATCAGGGCATCGTCGTAGCGCACTCCAACGAATCGGAATGGCAGCAATTCAAGAACAACAAGAACAACGAGGCCTTCCTCGACCGTATCCTCGTGGTCAAGGTGCCGTATTGCCTTCGCATCACCGAGGAAAGGCACATCTACGAGAAGCTGCTGCGCGAGAGCGAGTTGGCGAACAGTCCCTGCGCGCCCGAGGTGCTGGACATTCTCAGCCGCTTCACCGTCTCGACCCGCCTTGCCGAGCACGAGAATTCGCCGCTCTACACCAAGATGCGCGCCTATGATGGCGAGAACCTCAAGGAGATCGACCCGAAGGCGAAGTCGGTCCAGGAATATCGCGATGCCGCCGGTGTCGACGAAGGCATGACCGGGGTCAGCACGCGCTTCGCCTTCAAGATCCTGTCCCAGACTTTCAACTACGACACCAAGGAGGTTGCCGCCGATCCCGTGCACCTGATGTACATCCTCGAGGAGGCGATCAAGCGCGAGCAATTCCCGAAGGAAACGGAAGCCGCCTATCTCGAATTCATCAAGTCGGAACTGGCGACACGCTATGCCGAGTTCATCGGTCATGAGATCCAGAAGGCCTATCTGGAATCGTACAGCGAATACGGCCAGAACCTTTTCGACCGCTATATCGCCTACGCCGATGCCTGGATCGAGGATCAGGACTTCAAGGACCCCGATACAGGCCAGATCCTCAATCGCGAGGTCCTGGAAAAGGAGTTGTCGCAGGTCGAGAAACCGGCTGGCATCGCCAATCCCAAGGACTTCCGCAACGAAGTGGTCAAATTCACCTTGCGCGCACGCGCGCGAAATCACGGCCGCAACCCATCCTGGACGAGCTATGAAAAGCTTCGCGAAGTCATCGAGAAGCGCATGTTCGGACAGGTCGAAGATCTGCTGCCGGTGATCAGCTTCGGCTCAAAACAGGACAGCGTCACGGAGAAGCGGCATAACGAGTTCGTGCAGCGGATGGTGGAGCGCGGCTATACCCAGCGGCAGGTGCGCCGGCTGGTCGACTGGTACATGCGCGTGAACAAGGCGGGCTGAGCAAGCCCGAACGGTTCCATGCCGATCTTCATCGACCGCCGCCTCAACCCGAAGGACAAAAGCCTGGGCAATCGTCAGCGCTTCCTCAGGCGCGCCCGGGAAGAGCTCAAGCGCAGCATCCGCGATAAGGTTCGCACGGGTGGCATCGCCGAGATCGACCGCGAGCATGCCGTGCCGATGCCCCGCAAAGGCACCGGCGAACCAACCTTCAACAACGCCAAGGACAGCGGACAGCGCCAGCACGTCCTGCCAGGCAACAGGTCGTTCAGCCCCGGCGATCTGATCCCCAAGCCTGGCGGCGGGGGCGCGGGCCCTTCGGGTCCGGGGAACACGGAATCCGAGGACGACTTTCGCTTCGTGCTGTCGCGCGAGGAAGTGCTCGACCTCTTCTTCGAGGACCTCGAACTGCCCGATCTGGTCAAGCTCAATCTCAAGCAGATACTGAGTTTCAAGCCAAGACGGGCGGGCTTCACGGCAAGCGGGGCGCCGACCAACATCAATGTCGGACGCACGATGCGAAACAGCCATGGGCGCCGCATCGCGCTCAGGCGTCCCAAGCAGGCGGAGCTGGACGCGATCGCCAAGCAGATTGCCGCGTTGGAATCGAAGCCGCCAAGCCCGGCGATACGAGAACGCCTCGCGGCCCTGCGCAAGGAATTTGATCGGCTTGAACGCCGGCGCAAGCGAATTGCCTATGTCGACCCGGTCGATATCCGCTTCAATCGCTTCGATCCCCAGCCGGTGCCGAATGCCAGCGCAGTCATGTTCTGCCTGATGGACGTCTCTGGATCGATGGGAGAGCGCGAGAAGGATTTGGCCAAACGCTTCTTCGTGCTGCTGCATCTGTTCCTGTCGCGGCGTTATGAGCGCACCGAGATCGTCTTCATTCGCCACACCCACGAGGCCAAGGAGGTGGACGAGCATACGTTCTTCTACCACACGCAAAGCGGCGGCACCGTGGTTTCCACGGCGCTCGAGGAAATGCACCGCATCATCGAGGAGCGCTATCCGGTCGCGGAATGGAATATTTACGCTGCCCAGGCTTCCGACGGCGACAACTTCGCCACCGATTCCGAGCGCTGCATAGAACTCCTCGACCGCAAGCTCATGCGCCTTTGCCAGTATTTCGCCTATGTGGAGATCATCGACGAACGGGAAAGCCACATTTTCGGCTCGACCGAGAACGGGACATCGCTCTGGCGCGCCTACAACGCTGTCGACGGCAAATGGCCGAATTTCCAGATGCGGCGCATCGCTGCTCCGGCCGATATCTATCCGGTCTTTCGCGAGCTGTTCGCCAGGCAGCCCGACCTGCGCAAGAGCGCGTGAAGGCGGGGGCAGCCGATGGTCAGTCAGGCGCGCAAATCCGAGCTGCTGTTTTCCGGGTCGGACTGGGATTTTGCCAAGTTGTCGCGCGCCTACGAAGAGATCGAGGCGATCGGCAAGGAAGAGCTACGCCTCGACATCTATCCGGTGCAGATGGAGGTCATTTCCTCCGAGCAGATGCTCGACGCCTATTCATCGGTCGGCATGCCGCTGATGTATCGGCACTGGTCGTTCGGCAAACGCTTCCTCTATGACGAACTTCTCTACCGCAAGGGCGCACGCGGGCTGGCCTATGAATTGGTCATCAATTCCAATCCCTGCATCGTCTACCTGATGGAAGAGAACACCATGGCCCTGCAGGCTCTGGTGACCGCCCACGCCGCGCTAGGGCACAACCACTTCTTCAAGAACAACCATCTCTTCCGGCAATGGACCGACGCCGGGGGAATCCTGAGCTATCTCGATTTTGCCAAGAGCTACATAGCCCGATGCGAGGAACGGCACGGCCTGGCAGCGGTGGAGGCGATTGTCGATTCCGCCCACGCGCTGATGGAGCAGGGCGTCTTCCGCTACCATCGACCCCCGAAGCTGTCGTCGGAGCAGCAGCGCGAGGGGCTCCGCGAGCGGCTCGAATACGAGGAGCGGTCCTACAACGACTTGTGGCGCACGCTGCCGCCTTCGCATGAGGCCGACAAGACCGGAACACGCGGCGACGGCGTGGCGGAGCGGAAGAAATCGCTCAACTTGCCGGAAGAAAACCTGCTCTATTTCCTCGAGAAGAACAGTCTCGTCCTCGAGCCCTGGCAGCGCGAGATCGTCAGGATCGTCCGCGTCATTGCGCAATATTTTTATCCGCAGCGCCAAACCCAGGTGATGAACGAAGGCTGCGCCACCTTCGTGCACTACACGATCATGAACACGCTTTTCGACCGTGGCCGCATCAGCGAAGGCGCCATGCTCGAGATCCTGCGCAACCATTCGAACGTGGTCTTCCAGCCGGCCTTCGACGACCCGCGCTTCTCCGGCATCAATCCCTATGCCCTCGGGCTCGACATGATGCAGGACATCCAGCGCATGTCGACCGAACCGACGGCGGAGGACCGCGACTGGTTTCCGGACATCGCCGGCCGTGGCGACTGGCGCGACACCCTGCTCGATGCCTGGGCCAATCACCGTGACGAATCCTTCATCCGCCAATATCTGAGCCCGACCCTGATCCGCAAATGGCGGCTCTTCGTGCTGGCCGACGGCGCCGACGAGCCGCACTACGAAGTCGCCTCGATCCACAATGAACGCGGCTACAGCAAGATTCGGTCCGCGCTGGCCCAAAGCTACGACGTGGGAGCGAGCCGGCCCGACGTCCAGGTGGTTGACGTGGACCTCTTGGGCGACCGGCATCTGCGGCTGCAGCACAATGTCAAGAACGGCATCCTGCTCGAAGACGAAAGCCGCGACGCGACCCTGCGCCATATCCGAACCCTGTGGGGCTACGACGTCAGCCTGGCGGCGATCGACACTGAAACGGGTGCGATGCTCAGCGAGCGCTCGACAAAGGAGCTCTGACCTCGGCCCCGATGGCAATTCCAGGAAAAGCGCAGCAGTTTTGGGAAAACGACATGCATCAAAGCAACGACTTAAAGCGCGTCGCATGAATCCGTTTGAGCGCGAGGCGCTTTAGCCGTCGCCGGCGGGCCGGATCCTCAACCTTGCGATACGGTTTTTGTCGCGCTTCATCACGACGAATCGCTTGCCGTGGAAGGTAAAGGCCTGCTTCTCCTCGGGGATGGTCTGTGTCTCGTGGATGACGAGGCCGGCGATCGTCGTGGCCTCCTCGTCCGGCAGGTCCCAGTCGAGCGCCCGGTTGAGATCGCGGATCGGCACCGTGCCGTCCACGACGACCGAGCCGTCGGCCTCCTGCTTGACGCCCTGCATGTCGACATCGTGCTCGTCGGCGATCTCGCCGACGATCTCCTCGATGATGTCCTCCAGCGTCACCAGCCCTTCCATCTCGCCATATTCGTCGACGACGATAGCGAAGTGCGCCTTGCGGCGCAGGAAGGCGTTGAGCTGCTCCTGCAAGGTGGTGGTGTCGGGCACGAACCATGGCTTCGACGCGATTTTTGTCACGTCGATCTTGGAAAAGTCGTTGCCGACCTCGTTAAGCGCCCTCAGCAGATCCTTGGCGTGCAGCACGCCGACGATGTTGTCCAGCGAACCTTTCCACAGCGGCATGCGTGTATGCGGGCTCTGCAGGATCTCGCGCACCACCATTTCCGGCGGATCGTCGGCGTTGACCGAGCGCATGTTGGTGCGATGGACCATCACATCCGACACTTCGAGCTCCTCGAGTTCGAAAAGCTCGCCCAGCCGGTTGCGGTCCTCGCGCGGCTGCCCGTTGCGGCGGGTGTCGTCGCCGTTCTCGTCCGATTCATCGTCCTCGGGCGCCATCGGCTCGATCGGTTGCAGACGGTAGCCGAGCGCGGCGAAGAGGCGCGTGCGCAAAAGAAACGCCAGCAGGACGACGGCGGCAAGGACGGCTGCGGCGATCCAGCCGGCGTCGATCATCTGGAATGGCTCATCTTGAGCCGTTCGGGATGGCTCGCCTTCAGGAACGCCAGCACTTCCGAGGGCGGCACGTCCTTGGCGATGAAGGCCTGGCCGACGCCGCGCGTCAGGATGAAGGTGAGCGCGCCGCGCGAGACTTTCTTGTCCTGGGTGATGAAGCCGAGCAGCGCGTCGGCGTCCGGCAGATCGCCCGATATGTCGGCCATCCGCCAGGGCAGGCCGACGGCGCGAAGATGTGCTTCCACGCGCTCGGCATCGTCCGGGCTCGCCAGGTTGAGGCGCGCCGAGAAACGGTGCGCCAGCGCCATGCCGATGGCGACGCCCTCGCCATGGACGAGGCGGGCGCCGTCATAATTCGTGGCCGCTTCGAGCGCATGGCCGAATGTGTGTCCGAGGTTGAGCAGGGCGCGGTCGCCTGTCTCGAATTCGTCGCGCGCGACGACGTCGGCCTTGGCGCGGCAGGCCTCGGCGATGGCTTCCGTCCGCTCCTGGCCGCCAGCGAACACTTTTTGCCAGTTCTCCTCCAGCCAGGCGAAGAAGCGGGGCCGGTCGATCAGCCCGTATTTGGCAAGCTCGGCATAGCCGGCGCGGAACTCACGGATCGGCAGCGTGTCGAGCACGCAGGTGTCGGCCAGCACCAGCTTGGGCTGGTTGAAGACGCCGACCAGGTTCTTGCCGCGAGCGCTGTTGATGCCGGTCTTGCCGCCGACCGAAGAATCGACCTGCGCCAGCAGCGAGGTCGGCACCTGCACGAAGTTCATCCCGCGGCGCACGATGCCGGCGGCGAAGCCGGCCAGGTCGCCGATGACGCCGCCGCCAAGCGCCACGACGACATCGCGGCGTTCGAGCTTGGCGGCGAGCACGCCGTCGACCACTTCTTCGAGATGGGCGAAACTCTTGGTCTTCTCGCCGGCCGGGAGCGTGATGACGGCCGCCTGGATGCCGCCTTTTTCCAAGCCGGACTTCAGCGTTTCGAGATGCGCGGCGGCGACATTCTCGTCGGTGATGATGGCCGCGCGCGTGCCGGGAAGGCGGCCGGCAATTTCCGCTCCGGCGCCGAAGAGCAGGCCAGGCCCGATCAAAATGTCATAGGCACGGTCGCCAAGTCCGACCTCGACCTTTACCGGTTCGGTCTGGCTCACTGTTCCACCTCGTCGCTGGTCGCGATCGCGGCGACACCGAGATAGGCGCAAACCGCGCACACCACCTCGCCGGCGATGACTTCCTTGCGGTCGTCGCGGGTCGGAACCGTGATGTCGGCCGCGGCGTAGACCGGATAACGCTCGTCCATCAGCTTCTCCAACACGCCGCGCGGATCGGGATTCTTCAACAGCGGTCGGTTCTGCTTCTTCGACACCCGCTCCATCAACAGATCGAGATCGGCCTTCAGCCAGACCGAGACGCCGTGAGCGGCGATCGCCTCTCGCGTCTGCGCGTTCATGAAGGCGCCGCCGCCGGTCGACAGCACCTGCGGTCCATTTTCGAGCAGACGCAGGATCACCCGCTGCTCCAGCGCCCGGAACTCCGGCTCGCCATAGCGCTCGAACAGCTCCGGCACCGTCATGCGCGACACGCTTTCGATCTCCTGGTCGCTGTCGATGAAGGGCAGCGAAAGCATCGTCGCCACCTTGCGGCCGATCGCCGTCTTGCCGGCGCCCATCAGGCCGACAAAGACGATGGAACGGCTGCCGAGCCGCTCGAGCAGAGCGACACGGCCTTCGTCCGGTGGATTTGCTGGCAGCGCGTTCATGCGGAACCCTCTTTGCGCCGTATCGACATCAAAAGCCAGTTTGCGTCAAGCACGGCGCCGCGAGCAGACCGCATCGTGCGCTTTTCACCGGGAACCTTTCTCGACCAAATCCTTCGTCCTTGAATTGGCCGGATTGGCGTCCCATAAGGGCACAGGGGTTGGAATCGCAGAACAAGAAGACGGGCGAAGACTGAATGCCGACATTGTTTCGCTTTGTCGTGACGCTGGCGGTTCTTGCAGGCATTGCCTATGGCGTGATGTTTGCCCTGGCGATGTTCGTGGAGCCGAAGCAGGCGGAAATGAGCGTGCGTATTCCCGCCGAGAAGCTCAATCCGAAGAAGAACTGACCCGGCCAGATGAACAGCGCCGCCCGCATCGAAGCCTTTCTGGAGATGATGAGCGCCGAGCGGGGGGCGGCCGAGAACACGCTTTCCTCCTACCGCCGCGACCTCGAGGACGCCTCCGAAGCCATCGGCGGCGGGCTGGCGCGAGCGGGCGTGGCCGATATCCGTGCCTATCTCGACGACATCGCCGCGCGCGGCTTCGCCCCAACCTCGCAGGCGCGCAAACTGTCTGCGATCCGCCAGTTCTTCAAATTCCTCTATACGGAAGGCTTGCGCGGCGACGACCCGACCGGCACGCTGGACAGCCCGAGGAAGGGCCGGCCGCTGCCGAAGACCATGACCGAGGCCGAGACCGGCCGCCTGCTCGACCGCGCGGCGGAAGAGGCGGGCGGCACCGCGCCGGACGGCGACCGGCTGGCGGCGCTGCGCCTGCATGCCCTCGTCGAGGTGCTCTACGCCACTGGCTTGCGTGTTTCCGAGCTGGTCGGCCTGCCGGTGACGGTGGCGCAGCGCGACGACCGTTTCTTCATGGTGCGCGGCAAGGGTGACAAGGAGCGCATGGTGCCGCTGTCGGCCAAGGCACGCGCCGCGATGCGGGCGTGGCTTGAAGCCAGGGCCGAGCGCCCGGCCTTTGCCGAGAGCTCCTATCTGTTTCCGGCTTCTTCCGAAAGCGGCCATCTCTCCCGGCAGGTCTTTGCCCGCGACCTCAAGGGTCTAGCGGCTCGGGCCGGCATCGCCTCGGCCAAGATCTCGCCGCATGTGCTTCGCCATGCCTTCGCCAGCCATCTGCTGCAGAACGGGGCCGATCTGAGAGCCGTGCAGCAACTGCTTGGCCACGCCGATATCTCCACCACGCAGATCTATACCCATGTGCTGGAGGAGCGGCTGGTGCGGCTGGTCAACGATCATCATCCGCTTGCCGACTAGGCCTCATATCGCTATGTGAGGGCGACGTTCCTCCGCCCGGAGCCAGCATTTCC
The DNA here is from genome assembly GCA_004963905.1 of Mesorhizobium sp. Lineage (GTDB taxonomy): Bacteria > Pseudomonadota > Alphaproteobacteria > Rhizobiales > Rhizobiaceae > Mesorhizobium. Next base: position 63,255 of record SUGL01000027.1, on the reverse strand, counting down.
AGGGTTCCGCCAGCCATTGCCTTCCGACGGATCGGTCCGCCCAAGCATGTACAATTACCTCGATTTCGAAAAGCCGGTGCAGGATCTGGAACTCAAGATCCTTGAGCTGAAGAAGCTCGCGGAGAACGGCGAGGCGGTCGATGTCGCCGACGAGATCAGCCGGCTGGAAAAGCGTTCGCGCGATGCGTTGCGCGACCTCTACAAGGCGCTCACCCCCTGGCAGAAGGTGCAAGTCGCCCGCCATCCCGACAGGCCGCACTGCGTCGACTACATCAAGGGCCTGTTCAGCGATTTCACGCCTTTGGCCGGCGACCGCAATTTCGGCGACGACCAGGCGATCGTCGGCGGCTTCGCCCGCTTCCGCGGCGAGCCGGTGGCGGTGATCGGCCAGGAGAAGGGCTCGGATACGGCAAGCCGCATCAAGCACAATTTCGGCTCGGTGCGGCCGGAAGGCTACCGCAAGGCGGTGCGCCTGATGGAGCTTGCCGACCGTTTCAAGATCCCGCTTCTGACGCTGGTGGACACGGCCGGCGCCTATCCCGGCGTCGGCGCCGAGGAGCGAGGCCAGGCCGAGGCCATCGCGCGCTCCACCTCCGCCTGCCTGGCGCTCAAGGTGCCGTCGATCTCGGTCGTCATCGGCGAAGGCGGCTCGGGCGGCGCCATCGCCATCGCCACCGCCAACCGGGTCTATATGCTGGAGCATGCCATCTATTCGGTGATTTCACCGGAGGGCGCCGCCTCGATCCTGTGGCGCGACACCACCCGCTCCAAGGACGCGGCGACGAGCATGAAGATCACCGCCCAGGATCTTCTCGAGATGAAGATCATCGACGCCATCGTTCCCGAGCCGATGGGCGGCGCCCAGCGGGCACCGGAAAAGGTGATCGCCGCCACCGGCGACCTCATCGCCAAGACGATGAAGGACTTTGCCGGCGCCAACATCGATTTCCGCGAACAGCGCCGCGAGAAATATCTGGCGATGGGCCGTAGCCTTTAAGGCATGTCTCCCGAAAGTGGGAACCGGTTTCGGGACAAGACATGCATCAAGACAAGGATTTGAAGCGCGTCGCCTGAATCCGTTTCAACGCGACGCGCTTTAATCGGGCTGCCCGCGGTAAACTGTGGCGGCAATGAACAATTTCGCCACAAAAATGCCGCTGGATTCGGCTCAATGAAAATCGCCGTGAGGGGTTCGTCGAAGCTTGCGGTAAGGAATTTTCAAGGTTAACGGGCTTACGGTCCATTGGTGTTCAGCCTGCGGGGCCGGCCAAGCCGAAGCCGTTGACCCGAGAGAAAAGACATAGCCGTATCGATGTTTGCCAAGCTTGCCCGCACCGGAGTCCTGATCGCCGCGATAGGCGTCGCCGGCTGCAATGATTCGTCGATGAAGGATTTCGCGCCGGAGGCCAACAAGCCGCTGCCGGACAAGATTCTGGCCGACATGAAGGCCAAAGGCATGGTGCGCACCTCCTCGGTGATGGCGCGCATCTTCAAGGAAGAGGGCAAGCTGGAGATCTGGAAGGCCAAGACCAACGGCCGCTACGATCTCGTCGCCACCTACGACATCTGCAAATGGTCGGGCAAGCTCGGCCCCAAATACACCGAGGGCGACCGCCAGGCGCCGGAAGGCTTCTACACGGTGCGTCCGTCGCAGATGAATCCGCGCTCGAACTATCATCTGTCCTTCAACATCGGCTTCCCCAATGCCTATGACCGCGCCAACGGCCGCACCGGCGCCAATCTGATGGTGCATGGCGCCTGTTCGTCTTCCGGCTGCTATTCGATGACCGACGCGCAGATCGAGCAGATCTATGCCTTCGGCCGTGACGCCTTCCAGGGCGGCCAGACCGAGTTCCAGATCCAGGCCTTCCCGTTCCGCATGACCGCCGCCAACATGGCGCGCTATCGCAACGACCCGAACTACGAGTTCTGGAAGATGCTGAAGGTCGGCTATGACAATTTCGAGATCACCAAGGTGCCGCCCAAGGTCGACGTCTGCGAGAAGCGCTACGTCTTCAACCAGGTGGCGCCCGAAGGCACGACCTTCGACCCGACCGGCCCCTGCCCGGCAACGACGCAGCCCGACTCGCTGAAGACGGCCTATGCCAACTATGAGAAGAGCTACGACGCGGCCTTCAGTTCGGCAGTGAAGTCGAGCTCGGTGGCGCCCAAGCCGACCATCGCCGGCATCAAGGAAGCCAGCCTCGTTTCCGACTGGTCGAAGCGCCGCGCACGTGGCGAGCGGGTGCCGATCGACCCGCCGTCGATGAATGCCGACGGCTCGGTGACCGAGACGGTGCGCATGGGCCGCATCGATTCGCCGCTCGGCCGCAAGATGGCGGCGCTCGACGCCGAGAAAGAGGCAAAGCGCAAGGCCGAGGAACAGCGCCTGGCGGCGATCGAGGCGGCCAAGGCCGCCAAGGAGCAAGCCAAGGCGCAGGCTCTGGCCGAGAAGGAAGCCGCCAAGCAGGCAGCCCAGCAGCAGGTGGCCACCGCGGGCGTCGAGGCGGCGCCGGCCCAGCCGGCTGAGACACAGGCGGCAAGCGCCGATGAGGGCACGGTCTCGAAGCTGAAGAAGAAGCTGCTCGGCATGTTCGGTGGCTGAGATCCTTTAGCTTGGCAAAGCACGCCGTCACTTACGATCTCAAGGGCCTGAACTGCCCGCTGCCGGTGCTCAAGGCCCGCAAGCGCCTTGCCGCGATGCGTCCCGGCAGCCGTCTGTGGCTCGAAACCACCGACCCGCTGGCCGTGATCGACATTCCGGCCTTCTGCGCCGATGCCGGCCATCGGCTGGTCGAGACGGCCGCGGTTGCCGGCGGCCATCGCTTCCTGGTCGAGCGCGGCGGCGCGGCCTGAACCTGCCTGCTTCCTTAGTCTACAGCCCGGCGATCGCCAGCGGATTGGCTTCGAGCGCCGCCCGGTCGGGCGTGTCGATAGACGGCTTGTTGGTGAAGGCGGAAAACAGCCGCTGGATATAGTCTTGCGGCATATCGAGCGTGATCAGCACCAGCCGGGTACCGCGCTGGCCATCCGGCCATGCCGGCAGCCTTGCTGGCGGATGCAGGATCTTCTGCACGCCGTGGATCACCAACGGCCGTGACGGATCTTCCGCGAGTTCGATGACGCCCTTCATGCGCAGCAGCTTCTCGCCGTGCGTCGAGCGTAAGAGATCGAGGAACATCTCGATCGCCGAGAACGGCACCGGTCCGTCGTGGATGAGCGCGTGGGAGCGCACGCGGCTGTCATGGCGGTGGTCGTGGTGATGATGATCATGGTCATCATCATCGTGGTGATGATGATCGTGATCGTGCGCGGCCTCTTCGCCGAGCCAGCGCCGCACGTCGGCACTCTTGGTTTCGGGATTGTAGAGGCCGCAATTGAACAGGGACGCAGCACCCGTAGCGGGATCATTGACGTCGAGCAGCACCGCGCCCGGATTGATCTGCCTGAGCCTCGCCCGCAACGCCTCGACATCGTTCGCATCGGCAAGGTCGGTCTTGGTGAGCACGATGCGGTCGGCGACCGCGGCCTGCTTCACCGCCTCGACATGGCCATCGAACGCGGCCTCGCCGTTGACGGCATCGACCAGCGTGACGACGCCGTCGAGCCGGAAAGCCTCCACCAGCGCCGGATGCGCCATGATCGACTGCAGCACCGGCGCGGGGTCGGCAAGTCCGGTGGTTTCGATCACGACGCGGGCAAGCCTGGCGATACGGCCGGTCTGCAGCCGGTCGACGAGATCGGCCAGCGTATCGACGAGGTCGCCGCGCACGGTGCAGCAGAGGCAGCCGTCGGAAAGCTGGATGATGCCGTCGGAGGCCTGCTCGACCAGCAGGTGGTCGATCGCCACTTCGCCGAACTCGTTGATGATGACCGCCGTGTCGGCAAGCTGCGGATCCTTGAGCAGCCGGTTGAGCAGCGTCGTCTTGCCGGCGCCGAGAAAGCCGGTGAGCACCGAGACGGGAATGGGAAAGCCGCTCATCTGCTCCCTCACCCGTTAGTTGGCGGCCTTGGCCGGCTGGTCGCCCTGCGCGGCGGCGGCGGCCGTCGGGGTCGACGCGGGCGCGGCACCGTCCGGCAGCGGCATGTCGGGCCGCCAGGTCGGCAGCGGCACGTCGGCGTAATTCTGGTCGGTCTGGTCGACGAAAGCCTTGGGCGCCGGTCCGGTCGCGCCGCCAAGGCCGACCGCGATCAGCGTCGGATGGTCGAGCTTCACCTGATAGGGTGATTTCGGCTTGTCCTTGGCTTCCACGGTGGGCGCGGCCTCGGACTGCTCGTCCTTCGGCTTCTTCTTGCAGATCTCGTCATGCAGGTCGTTGGGCGACAGCGTGTCGCCATAGGGCTTGAGCGCCGCAAGCGTCGTCGAGCCCGCCGCCGGTGTGTCAAAACCCTGGTCGAGCAGTTTCGCCGCCGTTTCGGCGCGGCTGATGGCGGATTTCTCGCCGAGCACCACGGCGACCAGCGTGCGGCCATTGCGCGTCGCCGAGCCGATCATGTTGAAGCCCGACGAACAGACGAAACCGGTCTTCATGCCGTCGGCGCCGGGATAGCGGCCGATGAGCAGATTGTAGTTCGGGATCGCCTTCTTGCCGACGGCGAGCCCCTCGATGGAAAACCACGGCGCATATTGTGGAAAGTCATTGCGGAGCGCCGTCACCAGCACGGCGAGGTCGCGCGCGGTCGTGTACTGGTCCGGCGAATAGAGACCGTTCGGATTGACGAAATGCGTTCCGACCATGCCGAGCCTGGCGGCCTCGGCATTCATGCGGTCGGCGAAGGCCGCCTGCGACCCGCCGATGTTCTCGCCGACCGCCATGGCGATGTCGTTGGCCGATTTGACCAGCATCATCTTCAGCGCGTTGTCGAGCCGCATCACCGAACCCGGCTTGAAGCCCATCTTGCTCGGCGGCTCGCCGGCCGAATGCTTCGTCACCTTGACCGGCGAATCGAGCGCCACCTCGCCGGCGGCGATCGCCCGGAACGTGACATAGGCCGTCATCAGTTTGCTGAGCGAGGCCGGATACCAGCGCTTGAAGGCATCCTGATGCTCGAGCACCTTGCCGCTCTTCAGGTCGAACAGCACGACCGGATTGGCGCGCGCCGCGCCGCAAAACATCGGTAGCGCCAGTGCCCCCGCAAGCAATAGGTTGAGGAAATGCCTTTGCCGCATGATCTATTCCGAAATCGCCTCTTGCCGTAATCGCCGCTGGCTCCGTAAGATTTCGTTACGCGATGGCCAGCATGGTGCGGACCGATCCTCGACCCCGGACCGCACTATGTGGTGCTATTTACCCTATGTGACGCCAAAATGGCAAAACGCCAGGCAATCACAATCGCTGAGCAAGCGGACCTGAGTCGCCTGCCCCAACAAAGAAATGGACCGACTATGCCGATTCTCAACCGTGCCGCGGAAATGCAGGAAGAAGTCGCCGGCTGGCGACGCCATCTGCACCAGACGCCGGAACTGAACTTCGACGTCTTCCAGACCGCCGCTTTCGTCACCGACAAGCTGAAGGCCTTCGGCTGCGACGAGGTTGTGACGGGGCTTGGCAAGACTGGCGTCGTCGGCATCATTCACGGCCGCAAGGGCGAAGGTCCGACCATCGGGCTGCGCGCCGACATGGACGCGTTGCCCATCAACGAGATCACCGGCAAGCCCTATGCGTCGACCGTTGCCGGCAAGATGCATGCCTGCGGTCACGACGGCCACACGGCCATGCTGCTCGGCGCCGCCAAATATCTCGCCGAGACGCGCAATTTCGCCGGCTCCGTGGCGGTGATCTTCCAGCCGGCCGAGGAAGGCGGCGGGGGCGGCAACGAGATGGTCAAGGACGGCATGATGGAGCGCTTCGGCATCTCGAAGGTGTTCGGCATGCATAACATGCCCGGCCTGCCCGTAGGCGAATTCGCCATCAAGCCCGGCCCGATCATGGCCGCGACCGCCGAATTCACCATCACGGTCAAGGGGCATGGCGGCCACGCTGCCATGCCGCACGGCACCATCGACCCGATCGTCATCACCAGCCAGCTGGTGAGCGCGCTGCAGACCATCGCCTCGCGCAGCACCGATCCGGTCGAGGCCGTCGTGGTGTCGGTGACCAAATTCCACGCCGGCGATGCCTACAACGTCATTCCGGAGAAAGCCGAGATCGCCGGCACCGTGCGCACGCTGAAGAAAGAAGTGGCCAGGAAGGCGGAAGAGCGTATTCGCGCCATCTGCGCGGGCCTTGCGGCGGCCTTCGGCGCGACGATCGAGGTCGACTACGACGCCAACTATCCGGTCACGTTCAACCATCCGGAAGAAACGGTCTTCGCCAGCGATATCGCCGCCGACGTCGCCGGCGACGCCCATGTCCACCGCGCCATCCAGCCGGTGATGGGCGGCGAGGACTTTTCCTATATGCTGGAAGCGCGCCCCGGCGCCTTCATCTTCATCGGCAACGGCGACTCGGCCGGCCTCCACCATCCGGCCTACGACTTCAACGACGAGGTCATCCCGCACGGCATGAGCTACTGGGTGAGGCTGGCGGAGACGGCGCTGGCCGCCTGACCGCCTTTTGCGGCAGCGAGCGTTCGCCTCGCCGCCCCGCCTGGCTGACGTCGCTTGGCAAGGCGCCGCGCGACCGGACAGCATCACCTCTTGGCGAACCGGCCCGAAGCGGCTATGTGTCTGGCCGCGTGGTCCCGTAGCTCAGTAGGATAGAGCGGCAGATTCCTAATCTGTAGGTCACAGGTTCGATTCCTGTCGGGATCACCAATCTTTCAAATGGGTTGGATGCCGTTTCGCCAGCGTGCCGCGCCGTGGGCACGTCGCCCGCAAGGTTCTCTTTCGTTCGCGCCACGTTCCGCCATGAGTGACCGCTAATGTTTTTTGTTCACGGCCATTTGGATGAGGCGAGGGCTCACTCGAAAGAGGTAGGGAACATTCTTCCTCGTCAAGGTATTCTCTAGCGCCAGCCTGCGCTCCTCCCCTTTGCGCAGGCTGGCCAACTATTTACCCCAAAAGCTGCCCCCAGCTTTGCTGGTGGGCTTTTTTGTTGCCAAACTGGCTCGCGCCTGCTTCCACAAGACGCGAGCCAGCCCGACCCGGTGCTGTACTGTTGGGTGGGTCCACCAGGGCCTCTGCCGCGTGCCAAGGGAGCATACGGCATGGCTGGCATCGCGCTTCGATTGGACACGTTCGTCAATGCAATAATTTAGCGACAGCTAATCCAAACGAGTTAGGGGCCCGTCAACGTTCCGAAGGAACCGTCATCCGACGGTATCGGCAGTCCGAGACGTCGGCGCGCTTCCATGCCGACGGAAGGATTTCGTCCTCGCTTCCTTCGTTCGCCTTCAGCCAGGACTGCGGTCCGCCGTCGGCGCGGACCCGACCTGTCTCCGATCAACAGGCTGTTGAAAAAATGCGGGCCGGCGGTGCCGCGCCGGTCCCGCAATCGGCGCATCGGTCTGGAGGGGCCGATACGCGGCAAAAACACTCCGCCCTCAAGCAACCTTGCGATCGGACCGGCGCGCGAATATCTCCTGGACCTTGGCGGCTATCGCCTTGCCGAGGTCGTGGTTGTTCTCAGCAGTGAAGTGGATGCCGTCGCAGCCGTCGGTGGTGATGAAATCCCCGGCGTCGAGGAAATCGACCTTCATGAAATCGGCCATGGCGCGATACTCGGCCGCGAGCGCGGCGGTCTTCTCGTGGCCGCCAGCGAACATGCCCTGGAAGAAGGGATGAGGCATCGGGGTCAGCGGCGGCGGCGCGACCACCAGCGCTTGCGGCGCCGGATAAGGCGTGCCGACGCCGCCGGCGCTGGTGAGGATCTGGCCGACGAGCTTGGCCATGCCGTTGGCGATCTCATAGGGTGTGCGGCGGAAGAACGACTTGGTGTCGTTGGTACCGAGCATGACGATGACGAGATCGAGCGGCAGGTGGCTGGCGATGGCCGAGGGCAGATAGGCGCTGCCGTTGAGGCGCGGATCGTTGGGATCGTCGAGGCTGGTGGTGCGGGCGCTCAAGCCTTCCTCGATCACATGGTATCCGTCGCCAAGATGCGAAGCCATCGCACCCGTCCAGCGGTCCTGATAGGCGTAGCGATGTGTCGGCGATCCCTCCATGACCGGGATCCATCCCCAGGTCAGCGAATCTCCAAAGCACAAAATCGATCTCTTGGTCATGTCTCCAATCCATTTTCCCGTATGCGATTGATCATTGGCCGTTCCGGCCTCGTCCCCTCAAAAATGCCGTCACGTCGACCTGCTCCTGATCCCGTAAAGGATGGCCGCAAGCAGGATGATGAGGCCCTGCGCGATCAGCTTGCCGGGCTCATCGACGCCGAAGGTAGTCATCACGACGAACAGCAGCGCGAACGACAGCACGCCGAAGAAGGGACCCCAGACGCCACCTTCCCCGCGGCCGAAGACGACGCCGCCAAGGATGGTTGCGGCGACCGCCAGGATCGGCAGGTCGAGGCCGACCCTGACGCTGCCGACCGCGATCGACGCCGTCTGGACCAGCGCCGCCACCCCCGCGAACAGGCCGGCGAGCGTATGCGCAAGCACCACGGTGCGAGCCACCGGAACGCCGGAGAAATGCGCCGCCTGCACGTTCTCGCCGACCGAGGTCACATAGCGGCCGAAGACCGTGCGTGACAGGAACAGCGACAGCGCGGCCGAAACCGCCACCCAGAAGATCACGGGCGTCGGCACCTGGCCGAGCTTGGTGTTGTAGATGTCGCCGAACATGCCGGGCACATCGCCGGGCGGCTTGCCGCTGGACAGATACTGCACGATCCCGACGAGAACGATGCCGATCGCAAGCGTGACGATGACGGCCGAGACCCGCCTGACCCCGACCATCAGGCCGTTGAAGAATCCGACGGCGAGGCCGATGGCCAACGCCAGGACAATGAAGAAAATCATGGAGGCGCCCGGAAAGACGCCGGACGAGATGGTGTAGTTGATGAGCAGGATGACGCCGCCGCCCGACAGGTCGATGCTTCTCACCCGCATCACCAGCAGCTGGCCGAGCACCAATATGCCGAGGGGCACGATCTGGCGCACGAATATGCCCATGACATTGAGGTTGAGCATGTTCGGCCGCGCGATCCACAAAACCAAAAGCAGCACGGCAAAGACGTAGTAGGCCGGCGGGATGCGAAGCAGCCGGCGCATGACGGGGTTGGCGAGAGCGGCAGCCACTTACAACCCCATTTTCTTGCGCGATTGCAGGGCGACCACCAGAAGCAGGATCGCGCCCTTTATGGTGGTCTGGATGAAGGGCGACACATTCGTCAGGTTCATGCCGTTGGCGAGCAGCGCCATGACGAGCGCGCCGATGACCGTGCCGTGCAGGCTGCCGATGCCGCCGGAAAGCTGGGTGCCGCCGATAGCAACGGCCGTGATCGCGTCGAGCTCGAAAAGCAGCCCGACATTCGGGTCGCCCGAGACGATGCGCCCGGCGAGGAAGAGGCCGGCAAGGGCCGCGAAACATGCGCAGATCACATAAGCGAGGATGACGTTGCGCCTGTCGGCAATGCCGAAATTATGCGCCGCATCCTCCACGCCGGACGACACGCCGCCGCCGATCGCGAAAAGGTGCAGCCCGAAGCGCGAGCCGTAGACGAGCTTCCAGGCAAACGCGAGGGTGAAAATCCCCCAGAATACCGGCATCGGCACTCCGAGGAACGAGCCGGCGACGGCGCTGATGACGATATCCGGCACCGTGCCGCCGGACACTGGCCGCAGCACCCGCGTGATGCCGAGCAAAATGTACTGCATCGACAGGGTCGCGATGATCGGATGCACGTTGAAGCGCGTGATGATGAAGCCGTTGGTGAAGCCGACCAGCGCAGCCAGCACGAACACGGCCGGGATCAGCAGCCAGGCGGGTCCGCCAAGCGCAAGCACTGCCGTTGTGAAGCTGATCATCGAGCCGACCGAAAGATCGAGCCCGCCGAGCAGGATGACGAACATCTGGCCGACCGCGGTAATGACGAGCGGCATCGCCTGCGGCACCAGATTGAGCAGGTTCTCCCCGTTGAGGAACTGCGCGGTCTCGAGGCTCAGCCAGAGCGCGATCGCCAGCGCGATCAGCAAGGGCAGCATCCACATGCCCTGGCGCGATCCCCTTGCGCCCGTCAGGCGTCTGCTTATGGCTGTCATCGGCGCTCTCCTGCCTCCCCATTGGCGCTGAGCGCCGCGTCGAGGATGTTGTGCTCCGTGGCGTCGGCCGCCGGCATTTCCCTCACGATCGTGTCGTTGTGGACGACGCAGATGCGGTCGCAGAGCCCGATCAGCTCGACCGTCTCGCGCACCAGCACCAGCACCGCGCCGCCCTTCTGCGCAAAGTCGCGCAACAGCCGGTAGATCTCGGATTTTGCGCCGATGTCGACGCCGCGCGTCGGCTCCTCGACGAGCAGGATGTCGATGTCGGCGGCGAGGTAGCGGCCGAGCAGCACCTTCTGCTGGTTGCCGCCGGACAGCGTGCCGACGGCGGCGGCCGGGCCGCTCGCCTTCACCCCAAGGCTCGACATCGTGTCGGCGATCAGACGCTGATAGCCGGCGGCGAGCGCCAATTCCGACCGTTTCGAATGGAGCGCGGAGACGATGTTGTGCGCGACGGAGAGGCCGAGGAACAGCCCGTCCTCCTTTCGGTCCTCCGGCACGAAGCCGACGCCCATCGCCTGCAGCCGGCGCACCCCGCCGCCAGGCGGCACCGGCAACGGCAGCGACTTGCCTTTGATCGTCACACGGCCGGCGAAAGGATGGTATTGGCCGACCAGCGAGCGCAGCAGGCGCTGCTGGCCCTGCCCCTCCAGGCCGGCCAGCGCGACGATCTCGCCGCGGCTGAGTGACAGCGAGAACGGCCTGGAACGCTCGGTGATGCGAAAATCCTCTACCGAGAGCACAACGGGTCCGGGAGCATCGCCGCGTTGCGGGAAGAGGTCGGCGAGCTCGCGGCCGACCATCATCGCGATCAGCGACGCCGGAGTCATCCCGGCGACCGGCCTGGTCCCGACGAGTTCGCCGTCCTTGAGGACGGTGACGGTGTCGCAAATGGCGAAGATCTCGTCCATCCGGTGCGAAATGTAGACCACCGCCTTGCCCTCATCCCTCAGCCTGCGGATGTGGCGGTTCAAAACCTCGACATCGGCGGCGTTCAGCGCCGCCGTCGGCTCGTCGAGGATGAACACGCTGGCATCTGTCATGATGCCGTGCGCGATTTCGACGAATTGCCGTTCGGCGATGCTGAGCCTCGAGACCAGCGTGCCCGGATCGAGCGCGAGGCCGAGCTCGGCAAGCGCCCTGCCCGCCTCGCGCCGCATGCGCCGGCGGTCGACGCCGCCGAAGGCAGTAGTCGGCTCCCGGCCGAGAAACATGTTCTCGGCGATCGTCAAATTGGGCAGCAGCGACAGTTCCTGGAACACGGTCGAGATGCCGGTTTCCAGCGCATCCTTCGGCTTGTGGAAGACGACCTGGCGCCCGTCGCGAACGATGGCGCCGCTGTCCGGCTGATGGACGCCGGCGAGGATTTTCATCAGCGTCGATTTGCCGGCGCCGTTCTCGCCCATAAGCGCGTGCACGGAGCCGGATTGGAGCGTGATCGAGACACCCTTCAGCGCCGCCGTGCCGGCGAACGCCTTGCGGATATCGGACATTTCAACAAGGGTTTTCACGAAGCAAGCACCGATGCATTCAGGAGATTTCCGCGGCGCGGGCGGCGTCGCCGCCGCCCGCGCCGCGATGGCGCCACCCTTTACTTCTTGGCGTAGAACTCCTTGAGCTTGTCTTCCGGCAGCTCCGACGGCCACCAGACATTGGCCGAGAGATCGTCGCGATAGTATTTCTTGACCTTCTCGAGATCCCAGCCGGGTGGGTTGTAGTCGTAGTGCTTCTTCAGCTCCTTGCCTTCGAGCAGGGCCACGGCGGCGCGGATGCCGGCCGCGCCCTGGGCCGGGCTGTATTCCGCCGAGATCGACTTGAAGCCGTCGGCGATCCATTGGCCGAAGAAGCCGTTGTTGCCCTCGCCGGTGATCGGCGGGATCTTGGCGCCGAACTGCTTGAAGACGTCGACGCAGGCGCGCGTCATGTCGGCGCCGGAGGACCAGATGCCGTCCACCTCGGGGTTGTTCAGGTAGAGTGTCTCGCAAAGCTTCTTGGCCTTGTCGTACTGCCAGTCGCCATGCTCCTCGGCGATGATCTTGACGTCGGTTCCCTTCAGCGCCTGCAGCAAGCCGTTGTAGCGGTTGGTGTCCTCCGGATGGCCGGCGAGCCCGCGCAGCACCCAGATGTTGCCCTTGCCGCCGAGGTCCTTGACCAGGAAATCGCCCATCACCTTGCCGAAATGCTCGGCGCCGCCTTGGATCTCGGTCGTGAAGGCGTCGGATTCGATGCGGCCGGTGTGCACGATGACAGGGATGCCCGCCGCGACGGCCTTGGCGATGCTGGCGTCCGCCGAAGTGGACGTGACCGGCTGGACGATGATGGCGTCGACCTTCTGCGCGATCAGGTCCTCGATGTCGGCGACCTGCTTCTTCTGGTCGAAGCCGGCATCGAGCAGGATGAACTTGGCGATGCGCTTGTCCTTGGCGGCGGCAGCCTCGGCTTCGTGCGCGACCTGCACCGTCCAGGTGTTCGCGTTGACGCCGAAATGGCTCATGCCGATGACCCAGGGCGCATCCTTCTTGAACTTGCCGGCCTCGACCGTCGGGTTGTCGCCCGCGCGGGCGGCAACCCCATCCAGCAGGGACACGTCGTCGGCAAACGAGGGAGCGCACAACATCGTTGTCGCGATCACCGCCGCTGCGATTGATTGGATAATCCGTCTCACTGAGCCATCCTCCTTCTCAAGCTCCACCGACCCTGGATGTCAGGGTCACGACTTCCCCTGCGGCGTCCGGCCATGGCCGAACGCCGCATCTGCCGGAGACTCCGGCACTGCTGCAGTTCATTGCGCAACCTGCGCGCCAGGGCGCGCTGGAGACATGGCTCCAGCGTTGCCGCCATGCGTCATGGCGGCCCGTCGGCGCAAAAGGTTCGGGGCATTCCTCCCAGGCTCACTTCAACCATCGATCCGAACGGCTGTCAATAATTATTCAGAGTGATGGATTATCTTTGCGGCTTGCGCTACCTTTCCGCCAAATGGCAGGGTCGCTGAATGACGGACGACGGACTCTCGTCCGATTAACCTCTGCAAATCAGAACCTTGGCTGCATCGGAGGAGGAGCATGCGATCGGTCTTGTGCTACGGCGACTCCAACACGCATGGGCAGGTACCCGGCGGCACGCCGCTGGACCGTTATGGTCTTTCGGAACGTTGGCCCGGCGTCATGGCAAAGGAATTGGGAGCCGGCTGGCATGTCATCGAGGAGGGCCTGAGCGGCCGCACGACCGTGCGCGACGATCCGATCGAGGGTGCCCACAAGAACGGGCGCACCTACCTCAAACCCTGCCTGCAGAGTCACGCCGTTCTCGATCTGGTCATCATCATGCTGGGCACCAACGACCTCAAGGCGCGCTTCAACCAGCCGGCCTCGGAAGTCGCGATGGCCATGGGCTGCCTTGTCTACGACATCAAGGAGCTGAAGCCCGGCCCGGGCGGCAGCGTGCCAGAGATCATGATCGTCTCTCCACCGCCGATGCTGGACGACATCAAGGAATGGCGGTCGATCTTCGCCGGCGCGCCGGAGAAGTCGCGGCAGCTGGCGCTCGAGTTCGAGATCATCGCCGATTCGCTCGAAGTGCATTTCTTCGACGCGGGCTCGGTCGTCACCTGCGACCCGCTCGACGGGTTCCACATCAACAGGCAGGCGCATGCGCTGCTGGGCAGCGCGCTGGCCCGCGAGGTCGAGGCAATCGGGTGGCCGGATGAGAAGTGACCGCGGCATAGGGATGTCCCCCACGACCGATTGCGAGAGGACGCACCATGCCTGACATGCGCTTTGCGCCGCCCAACCCGCTTCGCATCGCGGACCGCGCCAGCGGCCTCAATGCCGTCAGCGTGCGCGGCTACAACGAGCGTCTCGTGCTGTCGCTGCTGCTCCAGAGCAAAGGCATCACCCGTCTCGAGATCGGCGAGCGGACCGGCCTGTCGGCGCAGACGGTGTCCGTCATCGTCCGATCGCTCGAGCAGGAAGGGCTGATCGCCAAAGGCGAGGCCCAGCGTGGTCGTGTCGGGCCGCCGACAGTGCCGATCTCCCTCAACCCGGAAGGCGCCTACTCCGTCGGCATCAGCGTCGGCCATCGGCAGGTGGAGGTCGTGCTCGTCGACTTCGTCGGCTCGATCCGCTCGCGCACGGTGCTGCCGTTCTCGGCGACCGCGCAGGACACCAACCATCCGCAATTCATGAGCGCCATCGCCACGGCCATCGCCAATCTGCCGCAGCACCTTCACCCGCGCATCGCCGGCATCGGCCTTGCCTTGCCCGGCGATCAGGCCGAGCTCGAGCTGACGCCGAAGGCGGCCCGCGAGCGGTTCGACGCCCTGCAGGAGGAGGTCGAAAGGGAAATCGGCTACCCTGTCTATGTCCAGAACGACATCACCGCGGCGGCCGGCGGCGAAAGCATGTTCGGCGTCGCGAAGCACCTTTCGGACTACCTTTTCTTCTATCTCGGCGCGCGCCTGCACAGCCGCCTGGTCCTCAATCATCAAATCTACAACACCGCCGCCGCGGTGAGCTTCGACGTCGGCATCCTGCGTCTGGAGGAGGAGATCCGGAAGACAGGCAGCTCGCCCTCCGAACTCTGGGAACGAGGCGCCGACTGGCCGTCGTTTGGCGATGCCGAGACCGCATGGCAACGCGACCTGGTGGAGCAGATGAAGTTGTCGATAGGGGCGCTGAAGCAGTTCGTTCCCGTAACCTCGGTCGTCCTGTCCTCCTACGCGCCGCAGGCGGTCTGCAAGGCGATCTGCCGCGAGCTGGAGCAGGCCATGCCCGGCATTACCGCGATTGCCGGCAACATCGAGCGTTCGCCCAAGGCGGTAGGAGCGGCGAGCCTTCCCTTCAGCTCGCGGTTCATGGTGGAGTAGACGTTTACAGTGGCCGAAGGCTGCCGACCGGGCGACGCGTCCCTGTCAGGCCGCCGACGCGCACCACCGTCACCTTTCGCTCGGCGGCGTATAGCGAAGATAGCGCGTCCTGCGACACGCCCTCGTCGGTGATCACCTCGTTGATCTCGGAAATGTCCGAAAGCGTGCAGAAACCGGGCGCGGTGAACTTCGAGCTGTCGACGAGCAGGATCGTCTTGCGGGCGGAGCCGATCATGGCGCGCTTGAGCGAGGCCACTTCCAGCGACGTCTCGGTCAGCAGCGCGCCGGTGACCGCCGACGCGCCGGTCATGCAGAGATCGGCATGCAGCGTCTTGATGAAGCTTTCGCCGGGCTCCCCGGCCAGATGCCGGTAGCCGGGACGCACGGTGCCGCCCGGCAGGATGATGCGCCAGGATTTGATGTCGACGGCAAAATCGGCGATCTCCAGGCTGTTCGTCACCACGGTCAGCGGCAGGTCCCGCTCGGCGGCGGCGCGGACCGCCTCCATGACGGTCGAGGAGCTGTCGAAGATGACGCTGTCGCGGGCGCTCAGCCGCCCGGCTGCCTCGCGGCCGATCGCGACCTTTTCCGCGTGCTGCAATTCGGCATTGACCGTCGTCTCGCGCTCGAAGGTCGCGCGCATCGGCTGCAACAGATGCGCGCCGCCATGCGTGCGTTCGAGATAGCCTTTTTCGACCAGATGCTCGAGGTCGCGCCGCACCGTCGACTGCGAGCCGCCGATCGTGTCGGCAAGCTCCTGGATCGAGGCCGCGCCGTTGACGCGCAGATGCTCCAGGATGAGCGCCTGCCGCTTGGCGGGAACCATATCGACGCGCTTGCTCGGAGTATCCATGTTTCAACCCGCCCGGCGCCGGCCGCGCCAAATCGGCAATCCCTACCAAATCGTATAGCCGCAATCCACAACCACCACCGCCCCGGTCATGGCGCTGGCGGCGTCCGACGCGAGGAAGAGGATGGGCGCGGCGATCTCGTCCGGGCGCGCGACGCGCCTCATCGGTGTCATGTCCATCCAGATCGGCATCAGTTTCTCGTCCGTGAAGCCGCCGCGCGACATCGCCGTGTCGACATAGGTCGGCGCGACGCAGTTCACCCGGACGCCGCGTGCGGCCCATTCGCCGGCAAGCGAGCGCGTCATATGATGGACGGCGGCCTTCGCCGCGTTGTAATGCACCTGGCGCTGCGGCTTGTTGGAGATCAGCCCAGACATCGAGCCGAGGGTCACGATCGAGCCACGGCCGCGTTCGAGCATGGGTCTCGCAAACTCGCGGCACGACCAGTAGGCGCCGTTGAGGTCGACGTCGACCACCTTCAGCCACACCTCGTCGCTCATCTCCTCCCCGCCCGTGTCGGGCCAGGCGATGCCGGCATTGGCGATCAGGATATCGACGGCGCCGTGGCGCTCGTTGGCCGCCCGCGCGGCCGCGGCGACGGCCTTGGAATCGGTGACGTCGAGCTGCACTGCGTCAACGTCGTGGCCTTTCTGCTTCAGCTCCTCGCGTCCGGCCGCCAGCACCTGGCGATCCAAATCCGAGATGATGACCTTCGCGCCGGCCTCGGCCAGCGCCTCGGCCGTCGAAAGGCCGATGCCGCGGCCACCGCCGGTGATGAAGGCCGTTTTGCCGTCGAGGCGGAAGCGTTCGAGAAACATGGCAATTTCCTTCAGGCGTGTTGGAGGCTGGAACCGGTGCTGGCGTGCCGGGTTCGGCCGAGGATGAGCAGGCAGCCGGCGGTGAAACTGTCGCCCAGGCCGAGCGTCGTTACCGGCTGGCTCAGATAGGGCGACGCGCAGGCGACGAATGCCCAGCGTCCCCGGCGTACCGGCGTTTCGAAGGGAAGCGGATGGAACTCCGCGGCGGGGGAGATCGCTATATCCCGCGCGGGCGCGCCATTGGCGGCCCTGGCGCTGGCGATCGCGCAACCGGCCATCAGCGCCAGCTCCTCTTCTTGCGGATCGTTGAGCGTCACCGCGGCCGCCCAGGTATCGGCGTGAACACAGACCCTGTCGAGACCAAGCCGCTCGCCGAGCGCCATGAGAGCCTCCATCGGATGATCCATGGAAGGGTTCATGGCGAGCAGCTCGGAATGGCTCATGCCGAGCGAGCTGATCGCGCCACGGGCGTGGGAAAGCAATTCCTCGACCGCCTGCTGCGATGCGTAGCCCGCCAGCTCGAAATGGATTGTCGCGAGACCGGCCGCCTTCCAGTCGCGGCTGAGACCGAAGACGTGCCGGCTGGCGGCGCCGACATTGTCCGCCGCCTCGTCGTTCAGCCCGGCCAGCAGCCCGGCGGCGGCCGACGGCGCCAGCCGCCGCGACATGGCTTCGAACTCCCCGTCATGCTGGATGCCGCGGTCGCCGAAACGGACGATGACCCGCGAGGAACGGGTCGGCACGGTGGCGCCGATCGCGCGGCCGGCGGTGAACTCGAAGATGAAGATTTCCGGCGGATGCGGGCCCGACGCCAGCACCTGATCGGCGGTTTTGAGCGTGCCTCTTTCCGCCAGCAGGACACCGTCCGGCATTTGCCGCAGCATCGCCGCATAGCGATCTTCCAAGGCGACCAATGAGCGGACGCCGAACTGCCCGAGCACCCACGCCGCCTGCGGTCCGGTGCCGCCCAGCGCATAGCGCGGACGCAGACGCTCGCGCAGCCATGCCGGGCCCTCCGGCCAGTCGAAGCGCACCTCGCCGCCCACCCCGCGCGCGGCGCGCGAAAGAAGAAGACTGGCAAGCCGCCCCGCCGGCGTGTCGGGCGGCCCGTCCAGCAGCGGCTGGATCTCATGCATCTCGACCCGCGCGTCGACGCAGGCGCTGATGCCGCACAGGAAAAGCCCCGCCGACGACAGCGCGTCGGCGCTGAACGGACCCGACCGATCGGTCAGCGCGGCATAGCGATCCGCGAACGATCCGCTGAAAACATCACTCATGGCCCGGGGCTTCCTCCTCGCCTGACCGCGCTGTCAATTGCTATCATTATCTTCCAAAGCGTCAATGCGGTTTTTGCTTTCGCGCACTGGAATTGCGCGACGGTCGCAGGCCTCGGCTAAGTGCCAAGCCCGCTGCAACCGGAGCTTTCGTCAGGAAGAATCGTGTCCTACCCGATCGCCTTTCTTATGACTTTTTCTTTTAAATCAACGGTTTGCAATCCTTCATCGTTCTGGGTGGAAAGCTTCGTTGGCATATCGCAGTGCCATCAAGCGTCATCGGCGTTCAAATTAGATAGATTTAGATAGCTATTGACAGATTATGAGAATTATCCGCATAGTCCTGATACGCCCACGGCGGCGAAGAGACAGGGCGGCGGCTCCGCCGCACAACAATTTCACCGAGGAACACGATGGTCACGAGGCTGGACAGGAAGCTGGCGAATATCCGCGCTGGCCGTTACACGCGGGCGGATTTCGTCATTGCCGACGCCAAGGACAGCGACGTCGGCGCCGGCGTGACCGCCACGGGCTTCGATTATTCGGTCAGGCCGCCGCGCCGCCGCAGCCGCCAGGAATTCATCGCCCAGATCGAAGAGATCATCAAACAGGGCATCGTCGACATCATGCTGGTGTCGCAGTCCAACCTCGATCTTCTCGACGAGCGCGGCGCCTTTTTCGGCAGCGAAGTGAAGCCGGCGATACGCGGCAATCTGGAAACCATGTGCTGGGGCGCCGTGCGCCACGGCACCTACACGCAGACGCCGTCCGTGCCCTTCCGCGACACCAATCTTTCGCGCGCCATCGCCAACTATCCGTCGCGCGGCACTGACCTTGCCCTTTATTCGGTCTCGTTCAGCAACGATGTCGAGCTCGATGTTCGCACGTTGAACGCCTTCGCCGAATTCCGCGCCGAGGCGGCCCGGGTCAACTTCAAGTATTTTTACGAGGTCTTCAATCCGAGCATCGATCTCGGCTTCAGTCGCGAGCAGATCGGCGAGTTCGTCAACGACAACATCATCAAGTCGCTGGCGAGCGTGCCGAAGGCCGAGCGCCCGCTGTTCCTGAAGACCGCCTATAACGGTCCGAAGGCGCTGGAGGAACTCGCGAGCTTCGATTCCGAGCTGATCGTCGGCGTGCTCGGCGGCGGCGCCGGCACGACGCGCGACACATTCGAGCTCGTCGCCCAGTCGGAGCGCTATGGCGCCCGCTTAGCCCTCTTCGGCCGCAAGATCAACCTCGCCGAGGCGCCGCTGCAGCTCATTGTCCTGATGCGCGCCGTCGCCGACGGCGCGATCACGCCGGAGGAAGCGGTGCGCGCCTATCATGGTGAACTGCAGAAGCTCGGGCTGACGCCGAACCGGCCGCTCGCCGATGACCGGGTGATCACGGAAGAGGTGCTGACGGTCGCGGCCGCCAAGGCGGCCTGACCAAGCGCGACGGCACGCCGTCGCGGTGGCGGCGACGGCAAACCGTCGCGCCTGAATGTGACCCGGCAGCGGGTCGCGGCGCCCGCGGGATGGAGGCTCGCGGCACGCTTCGTATGGAAGCCAAAAAAGGGAGGAATGTGATGAGAAAAATGCTGTTTCTTGCGACGACGATCCTCGCCGCCGCGCTTTATTCCGCGTCGGCCAATGCCGAGCAGAAAGAGGTGACGGTCTGGTCCTGGTTCGTGCAAAGCACGATGGAGAAGTCGATCGCCGCCTTCGAGAAGGCGCATCCCGACATCAAGGTCAAATACACCTATTACAACTACTCGCCCGAATACATCACCGCGCTGAAGGCGGCGGCCGCCTCGGGAAGCCTGCCCGACGTGATCGGCCTGCAGCCGGGCTCGCTCACTCAGCAATACCGCGAACACCTCGAAGCGGTGAACGAGCGCGCCGCCAAACAGTGGGGCGACAAATGGGCCGACAAGGTCTTTCCCGTCAACCGCAAGCAGATGCTGATGGGCAATCCGAAGGGGGATGACAACTACTACATCATCCCGCAGGAATCCCAGGTCCTGTGCATCTGGTACAACCGCAAGATCTTCGAGAAGCTCAATCTTTCCATTCCGAAGACCTATGCCGACCTGAAGGCGGCGGCCAAGGCGCTGACCGACAACGGCTATATCCCGATGTTCCAGGGCGCGGCCGACGGCTGGCAGAACGAGAACGTCTTCCTGATGCTCGCCAACCAGTTCTCGGCCGGCATCGTCGACAAGGCCCAGGCTGGCGAGACGCCCTGGACGGCGCCGGAGCTGGTCGCGGCCATGAAAGCCTGGAAAGGCCTCTTCGACGACGGCATCTTCCAGCAGGGCGCGCTCGGCGCCCATGCCTATCCGACCGGCGCGCAGCTCTTCGCGCAAGGCAAGGTCGGCATGATGGCGCTGGGCTCCTGGTGGATGCAGGAAAGCAAGTTCCCGCCGCCGCTTTCGGAATTCGTGCAGAACATGGAGGGCTTCGATTTCTTCTATCTGCCCCCGGTCAAGGACGGCAATTCCGCCAGCCCGCCCGTCGGCGGCATCGACATCGGTTACGGCCTGACCAAGAACGGCGGCAAGAACCCCGACGCCTGGACCTTCCTGGCCGAGCTCACCAACGGCGTCGGCCTGCAGGAAGCGCTGAACGACCTCAACGACCTTCCGGCCTTCGACGGCAATGCGCCCAAGGGCGACATCACCGACCATGTGAAGGAGATGTCGGCGCGCTTCATGGCTGACCTGCCCAAGGCGGAAAACCAGCGCTTTGCCTCGCCTGCGGTCGCCGAGGCGCTGGATAACGCGCTGGCCGGGGTCGCGGCCGGCAGCACCGAGCCGGAAGCAGCTCTAGCCGCCGTCCAGGCAGCGAGCGAAAAGGCTCTGGCATCGAAATAACCCAAGACCAACTGCCGGGCGCGGAGACGCGCCCGGCTCTTTTTTCAGTTAAGATGGCGAGCATCATGAGCGCAGAGGCCATGCGAGCCGGAGCCGCCGTCGCGGCGGTAAAACGGCGATCGGCATCGAGAGCTTCGACGCTCTATCTGTTTGCCCTGCCGGCAACCCTGCTCTTCGTCGTCTTCATTGCCTATCCGATCCTCTGGGTGGCCGGGCAGAGCCTTTACACCGGCGCGAAGGACGGCCGCGCCGTCTTTGCCGGCTTCGCCAATTACACGGCCATTCTGAGCGATCCGACCTTCTGGATCGTGGTGCGCAACATGGTGCTGTGGGGCGTCATCACCATCCCGGTGCAGATGCTGATCGGCGGGCTGCTCGCCTATTTCATCGAGCGTCACACGCACGTCTTGCGCGGCTTCTTCCGCACCATGTTCTTCCTGCCGGTGGTGACCTCGGTCTCGGTCATCAGCCTGGTCTGGGTGCAGATCTACGCACCCTATTACGGCATCGCCCAGGAATATCTGAAACATGTCGGCATCGTCATGATGACCTCGCCGATCGGCGATCCGAAGACCGCGATCTACGCGCTGATCGTCGTCAACATCTGGCAATGGACCGGCTTCTCGATGCTGATGTACATCGCCGGCATCGCCAACCTGCCGAGCGAAGTGCTCGACGCCGCCCGCATCGACGGCGCCAGGGGCTGGCGGCTTGCCGTCCATGTCATCGTGCCGATGCTTTCGCCGGCGACGAAATCGCTGCTCCTGCTCGGCGTCATCGGCACGCTGCAGACGTTCCCGATCGTGCATCTGATGACCGGCGGCGGCCCGAACCGGGCGAGCGAGGTGTTCGGCACCTTCATCTTCAAGCAGAGTTTCGTGCTGGGCGACACCGCCAGCGGCGCGGCACTCTCCGTCATCGTGCTCGTCATCGCGCTCGTGCTGTCGCTGATCCAGATCGCGCTGCTCGGCGCGCGCCTGTCGCCCGCCGGAAAGGAGCAGCCATGATGGCGCCGCTCGCCCGCAAGCGCATCCACGGCGTGGTCGTCCACGCGGTTCTCTTCGTCGTGCTCGGCTTCTGGATGATCCCGCAGGTCTACATGCTCTCGATCGGGCTGCGCACCCCGGCGCAGGCCTTCGACGCCGCGCTGTTCACCTGGCCGGTGACCTTCGACAACTTCGTCACCGTCATCCGCGACAACCCGCTCGGCGGCATTTTCTTGAACAGCCTGATCATCACCGTTGCGACCGTCGTCATCGTGGTCACGGTTTCCTCTTTCTTTGCCTTCGCCTGCGCGATCCTCAGGCTGAAGGGCTCGATGTTCCTCTACACGGCCCTGCTCACCACGCTGATGGTGCCGCTCGCCTCGATGGTTCTGCCCTTGGCCATCCTGCTGAAAACCTTCGGCTGGGTGAACACCTATATCGGCCTCATCCTGCCCTATGCGGCGCTCGGCGTGCCGTTCGCCATGGTCATCCTCAAGGCCTTCATGGAGGACGCGCCGCGCGAGCTCTTCGAGGCGGCGCGCGTGGACGGCTGCAATGCCTGGCAGACCTACTGGCACGTGGCCCTGCCGCTGGTGCGGCCGGCGCTGGTCTTCGTCACCATCTGGCAGTTCATCGTCACCTGGAACGAGTTCTTCCTCGCCCTCATCGTGCTGACCAAGAGCGAGATGAAGACGCTGACCATCGTGCCGATGCAGTATTCCGGCCTCTACATGGCCAACCCCGGCGCGCTCTTTGCGATCCTGACGCTGATCGCGCTCCCCCTGATCCTCCTCTATGTGCTGGTGCAGCGCGCCTTCGTGCGCGGCCTGCTCGCCGGCGCGGTGAAAGGCTAGGCCGATGGCGACGCTCTCGATCGACAAAATCACCAAGGCCTTCGGCCACACCACGGTCATTCCCGAACTGTCGCTGACCATCGAGGACGGCGAATTCTGCGTGCTGGTCGGGCCTTCGGGCTGCGGCAAGTCCACGCTGCTCCGGATCATCGCCGGGCTGGAGCCGATAAGCTCGGGCCGCATCCTGGTCGACGGCGTCGACATGAGCGACGCCGAGCCGCCGGAGCGGGGCGTCGCCATGGTGTTCCAGTCCTATGCGCTCTATCCGCATATGGATGTCGGCCGCAACATCGGCTTCGGCCTCAAGATCGCCCGCACGCCCGGCGCCGAGATCGCCGAACGCGTCGGCCGCGCCGCCGAAAAGCTGCGGCTCGGCTCATACCTGAAGCGCAAGCCGCGCGAGCTTTCCGGCGGCCAGCGCCAGCGCGTCGCCATCGGCCGCGCCATGACGCGCAAGCCGAAGCTCTTCCTGCTCGACGAGCCGCTCTCCAACCTCGACGCAGCACTTCGCGTCGGCATGCGGGTGGAGATCGCACGGCTGAAGGCGGAGCTCGCTTCCACCATGGTCTATGTCACGCATGACCAGGTCGAGGCGATGACGCTGGCCGACCGCATCGTGGTCATGAATGGCGGCCGGATCGAGCAGGTCGGCGCGCCGCTCGACCTTTATCATCGGCCGGCCAACCTGTTCGTCGCCGGCTTCATCGGCTCGCCGGCGATGAATTTCCTGAAGGGCTATGTCGAGTCCGTCCAGGGTCCTGTCGCGACGGTCGCGCTCTCGATGGGGCCGCGGCTGGGCATTCCCGTCGAGCGGCGCGTCGAGCCCGGCGACGCCGTCACTCTCGGCATCCGGCCGGAACATGTGATGCTGGCGAATGAAGGCCAGGCCGGCGTTCATGTCATTCGGGCTTCCATGGTCGAGTTCCTCGGCAGCGACACCTTCATCCATGCCAGCGAGCGCGAGCAAAGCCTGGTCATCCGCGACAGCCGTGGCCGCATCGTGCGAGCGGGAGACCCCATCGCCATCAGCCTGCCGGCTCGCGCCTGCCATCTTTTCAACGGTGCCGGCGACAGGATTTCCGCCGCGGCGGCAGGGGCGGAATTCGTCGCCGAGGCGCGCATCAACTGACCACAGAGGGGACCATGACGGATTTTCAGGGCAGAAATATTCTGGTGACGGGCGGCAGCGGCGGCATTGGCGGCGCCACGGTGCGGCATCTGGTGCGCGCCAACGCCAATGTGATCGCCGCAGGACGCTCGCAAGAGGCCCTCGATGCGATTGCCAGGGAAACGGGTTGCCGTACGGTCACTTTCGACCTCGCCTCCGAAGACGATATCCGCGACGCTCTCGAAGGTCTCGATCTCTGGGGCGTGGTCAATTGCGGCGGCTTCGGCGGCGAGATCGCGACGCCGATGGACACCGACATCGCCATCTTCGACAAGGTCATCACCGTCAATGCGCGCGGCGCGCTGCTGGTCACCAAATACGCGACGCGGCAGATGGTGGCGATCGGCAAAGGCGGCGCGATCGTCAACGTCTCCAGCCAGGCGGCTCTGGTCGCGCTCGAGGGCCACATCTCCTACGGCTCCTCCAAGGCGGCGCTGGAAAACATCACCCGTTGCTCGGCGCTGGAACTGGGCAAATACAACATCCGCGTCAACAGCGTGAACCCGACCGTGGTGATGACGCCGATCTCGTCCGGCCACTGGAGCCAGCCGCATGTCGCCGAGCCGTTCCTGAAGCAGATGCCGCTCGGCCGCTGGGCGACCGAGGACGAGGTCGCCGGCCCGATCGTCTTCCTGCTCAGCGATGCCGCCTCGATGATCACCGGCATCCACCTCCCAATCGACGGCGGCTACACCTGCCGGTGAGATCGGGCGCATGACAAGGCTCGATCCAGCCTGCCGGCGGCGGGGCAACCAGATGCCTCGGCGAGCTGGACAGCTTCCTGCAGCGGCAGCGCCAGCGGTGCGGCCGCTTGAAGTCGTCCGCGGCTAACGAGCCGGCCGGGTCAGCCTGAGATAATTTCGTAGTGAAGGATCTGGGCGTCGCCGAGAGACGATCTGCGTCCAGGCGAGATGACGCCGGAGCCGAAGAGGAGAATATCTTCGCGGCGCACGAATACTTCATGGCCGGGTCCCATCGACACAAACGTGCCCGACGAGCTTCGCTCGATAAGCCGGGCCTTGCCATTCGAAATGGTGAAGGTCGCGTGGTGCCTTGAGACCCATGGCCGCTGGACGACGATGTTGCATTCCGGAGATCGGCCGATCGTCACGAACTCGTTGTTTCGGCAGGATCCCAACTGATCTCCATAGCGGATGATTAGATTGATCTGCCGCGGCGGCGCGGAACGCCTTTCGATAATGGTGCCCAGGCTGGCGATGTGCGTACCGAGGGCCCCATCGTCGCTCCCCAGAGTATATACATCGAAGAGTTCCTGCTTCCCCTTGAAGGCCATTTTGTCGAGGAGCCGCAAGGCACCGCGGCTGCCCGCGGAAAGCGCTTCGAAGAAGCTCTGGCTGATCAGCACCTCCCCGGGGTTGGCCGTGGTGGACAGCCTTGCGGTGACATTGACAACGTCGCCGAATACCGCGCCCCGCGCGCGAATGACCGCCCCGAAATGCAATCCGATCCGGGCGTTCAACGGCGCTCTCGTCATTTCGCTGTTGATTTGGCAGACGGCCCTCAGCGCCGCCTCCGGTCTCTCGAACAGGCTGAGCACGTCATCGCCTTTCGAGTAAATGAAGTCGCCGCCGTGCTGGGCGACAATCTCGCGTATCGCGTCGAGGCAATCCGAGACCTGCCGCAGAGCGGCATCGTCGCCGATGCGCTCATAGAGCGGCGTGCTGCCCACGACATCAGCCAAGAGGACTGCGGCTAGAAGTCTTTCCTGATCCATCGCCTCGTATCCGCCCCGAGAACGCAGCGTGTATAACATACCAAAGTCGATCTCGACTTATCTACTTGCGCACGAGGGGGCCGGTGCAACGGGGCAAGTGCTTTGGCGCGAGTGTCTCGGACGGACAGGCATCTGCCTTCCCGCCAAACGGTATCGGCCTAACCCGGGCTGCCAGCCGCCGGATTGGCGATGATCGCCGCCCGGAAGCGGGCAACGAAATCGTCGAGCGCCGGGCGTTCGGCATCCGAGATCGCCCAGTAGGAGAAGGCATCGTCGGTCCAGTGGACCAAGAGGAAGCCGCCGGCAGAGAGGTTGTCCGCCACCGGCACGGATTTGGCTTCGTTCTGCCGCGGCGCCGCCACCAGGGTGATCAGGTGCTCGTGATGGCGGTAGACCAGAGCCGGCATCGGTCTGTCGCCGATGACCTCGACCCGTCCGCCGAGCAGCGCATAGCCGTCCTTGGCCATGTCGGGCGCCGGCGGCGATACGCCGATGCGGCCGTCGAGCCACGGCTTCACCGTATGCCGGTCGGATGAGACGATATCGACAGGCGTCGCTGCAAGCAGGCTGCGGCGATGGCCGTTGGCGACGTCGACCGCGAAACTGTCGGTCGCATTCTCCACCATCAGCCATTGTGTCGCGCCGCTGGCGAGAAACGCCGTCAGCACGATCGAGGCCGCCATCTGGCGCCAGTCGAAGGAGTTGAACCGGCGTGCCGCGCGCGGCCGGATCTCTATGACTTTGCCCTGTTGCTGTTGCGCCTGCCGCCCCGCCTCTGCGGAACCGACCTTCGGCGCCTCCGCTTCTTCCGGGCTTTTCACCTCGGCGATGGCCGCGATGCGCGCCAGGAAGTCGTTGCTGACCGCCGGACGCGGCATGCTGGCGACAGCGTTGCGCAACGCCACAAGACGCGCATGCTCGGCGGCAAGCTCGGGATCGGCGGCCATGCGTCGCTCGACGGCAAGTGCGGCCGCGGCGTCGAGCTCGCCATCGACAAGGGCGTGGATCATCAGCTTCATATCCTGCGGGTCTTCCGGCAATCCGTCCTCACGCGGGCGATTTTCATGCGGGCTCATGGTGGCGCCCTCCAATATCCGTCATCAGCAGGCTGCGCGCCCGCGCCAGCCGCGACATCACCGTGCCTTGCGGCACGCCGAGCATGGCCGCGATCTCGCGGTAGCTGAGGCCGTTTATGTCGCGCAGCACCAGCGTTTCGCGAAACACCTCCGGCAGCCTGGCAATCGCTGCCTCTATCGCGGCCGAGTTCGCCTTGGCGATCAGCGCCGCCTCCGGGCTGTCTGAGCTGTCCGGCGGCGACACGTCGTCGAGATCGGCGAGGTCGCCGACGGCGACCACGGCGCGCGGGCGGTTGCGGGCCATCCACGTGTAGGAGGCGTTGCGCACGATGGCGAGCAGCCACGCGCGGGGGTTTCCCCCAGCGAACCCAGCAATACCGGCATGCGCCTTGAGGCAAGCCTCCTGCACCACGTCCTCGGCGTCGGCGGCATTGCCGGTCAGCCAGCGGGCGAGCGACAGCGCATCGCCAAGATGCGGCAGCACCACCTCGGCAAAACGCGCGGCCAGCATTCTTTCGCTCAACACCGTCCCACCGTCAGGCGCTCCCGCCAGGGCTTCGCGACCACCCTCAACGGGAGGCGATGATCCGTCCCTGCTTGCGCGGGAGAAGATCGCGATCGCAGGCGAAGGCGCCTGCTTTGGTGGAGGTGAAGGCATTGGCGTCACCGGAGTCAAGCGTCTGGCAACGGAACGGCGCATCGCCGCGTCAGGCCCGGAGGCATAACGGCGAGGCCAAAAGCATTTTGGTCCGGCTCAGCCGCTCCAGGGGCCAGCGGCGGCTTATGCCTTCTCCCTGCCTCCCGGCATTCGCATCGTCACGATAGGTCATCTCGGTCTCCTGCAACGCCGTGAGCGGCGCATGCCTGGAAGACCGGTGGAACCGTCGGTTTATTCCCAAACAATCGCTGGTTTCGATCACGCTGACGTGATCGACTGTCGGTAGGGCCTTGCCAAGAGGACACTCCGGGACGGCCAGGCGCCGTCCGTCCAGCTTAGAGCAATTCCAGGAAAAGCGTGTAACGGTTCTCCGTCCGGAATTGCGCAAAAACAAATACTTAGAGCGGTTCGGCGATTCCGTGAAACGCTGAACCGCTCTGGTCTGCGAGGCCGGCCGCGATCAGATGCGTTGACCAGTCTTGGCGTCGAACAGATGCGCCGAGGCGCGGTCGATTTCGATCCGCACGGCCTCGCCCTGCTTCAATGCAAGCCGCTCGCGGAAAAGGCAGGAGATCATCTCCCCGCCGCAGTCGACGGCGGCGAATATCTCCGAGCCGGTCGCCTCCAGAAGCGTGACGGTGCCGGCAAGGCCTTGGCCGGTCGCTCGGATATGTTCGGGGCGAATGCCGTAGACCAGTTCCCTCCCTGCAGCCTCGGTCGGCTGGATGCCTTCCGGCAGCGGCAGCGTCAGCCCGCCGGCACTGCGGAAGATGCCCTCCTCGATGCGGCCGTGGATGAAGTTCATGGCGGGCGAGCCAATGAAGCCGGCAACGAACAGATTGGCCGGGCGGTCGTAAAGATCGAGCGGCGCGCCGATCTGTTCGACAAGGCCGTCATGCAGCACGACGATCTTGTCGGCCATGGTCATGGCCTCGATCTGGTCATGCGTGACATAGATGGTTGTGGTGCCGAGCCGCTGATGCAGCGCCTTGATCTCGCCGCGCATCTGGACGCGCAATTTCGCGTCGAGATTGGAGAGCGGCTCATCGAACAGGAACACCTGCGGATCGCGCACGATGGCGCGGCCCATCGCGACGCGCTGGCGCTGGCCGCCGGAAAGCTGGCGCGGATAGCGGTCGAGCAGCTTCTCGAGGCCGAGAATGCTTGCTGCCCGCTTGACCCGGCTCGCGGTGTCGGCCGGATCGGCTTTCTTGATCCTGAGGGCGAAGCCCATATTGTCGGCCACCGTCATATGCGGGTAGAGCGCGTAGTTCTGGAACACCATCGCGATGTTGCGGTCGCGCGCCCTCAGATTGTTGACGACGCGCTCGCCGATCGCGATCTTGCCGGCCGAGATCCTTTCGAGCCCCGCGATCATACGCAGCAGCGTCGACTTCCCGCAGCCCGACGGTCCGACCAGGATGACGAACTCGCCATCGGCGATGTCGACGCTGACGTCGTGAATGATCTTGGCGTTCCCGAAGGCCTTCTGCACATTGTCGATGGTTACCGATGCCATTGCGTCTCTCCAAAAGAATGAGGGCGGATGGGGCGCTCAGCCGCCCTTGACCGCGCCGGCGGTCAGCCCGGCGACGATCTGCCGTTGCGCGAACATGGTCAGGACCAGCACCGGCAGCGTCACCACGAGTGCCGCTGCGGCGAGCGGTCCCCAGCTCACCTGTTCGTAGGACAGCATGTTGTAGACTGCGACCGGCAATGTCCGCGTCTCGCGGCTGGCGAGCACCACGCCGAAGACGAAGTTGTTCCATGAGAAGATGACCGACAGGATGAAGGCGACGACGATGCCCGGTTTGGCGATCGGCAGCGCCACCAGCCGGAACACCTGCCAGGAGGTGGCGCCGTCGATGTTGGCCGCCTCCTCCAACTCCATCGGCGTCGTCTCGAAATAGCCGATCATGACCCAGACCACGATCGGCACCGTCACCACCAGATGGATGATGATCTGCGGCCAGAGCGTGCCGAGGATGCCCAGCCACTGGAACAGCAGGAAGAGCGGGATGAGATAGGAGAGCCCCGGCGTCATCCGGGCGATCATGATGACGACCGCCGAGCGCTCGGCCTTGAGCCTGGCGATGCCGTAGCCGGCCGGGACACCGATCAGCAGCGCCAGCAGCGTCGCCGTGCCGGTCACCAGCACCGAGTTCCAGAGATAGAGCAGGAAATTGTTCTCCTCGAACACTTTCGCGTAGTTCGACCAGGCGAAGCGCTCGGGGATCAGGATCGGCGGGTACGCGCCGTTGTCGATCTCGAATTTGAGCGACAGCGAGATCATCCAGAGGAAGAACAGGATCGCCGGCGAGACGAGCACCAGCGCCGCGAAGAACAGGCCCAGCTTGTTGAGCAGCCGCGAGCTCATCTATTTGCCCTCCGCGTCGATCCATTGCGAGCGCTGGCGCAGCATCAAGAGGGTGAAGGACAGCGCCACGATGACGATGAAGAAGACCACGGCCATGGCCGAGCCATAGCCCATGTCGTAATAGGAGAAGGCGGTGTTATAGAGATAGATGTTGATCGTTTCCGACGCCGTGCCCGGCCCGCCCTGGGTCATCGCGTAGATGATGTCGAAGCTCTTCAGCGCATCGATCGTGCGGATGATGACCGCGATCATCAGGAACGGCGCGATCATCGGCAAGGTGAGGTAGCGGAACTGCTGCCAGGCGTTGGCGCCGTCGATCTCGGCGCTCTCGAACGGCTCGCGCGGCACGGATGCCAGGCCGCCCAGCACGATCAGCATCACCAGCGGCGTCCACTGCCAGGTCTCGACCGCGACCAGCGAAGGAATGACGGTGTTGGCGTTGAATATCCACTCCTGCGCCGGAATGCCGACCAGCGACAAGAGATAGTTGAGCACGCCGAGCTGCGGATGGAACATCATGGTCCAGACCAATGCCACGGCAACGGGCGTGGCCATCATCGGCATCACGAAGATGCCGCGTAGCAGGCCGCGCAAGGCAAACCTGGCGTCGAAGATCAGGGCGGCGACGGTGCCGAGGAACATCGGCGCGACCACCGACAGGAAGGTGTAGGTCAAGGTATGCCAGAGCGATTCCCAGAAGCGCGGATCGCTCGCCAGGCGGAGATAGTTTTCCATGCCGGCGAAGCTTCGCGACTGGCCGAGCGTCCAGCTGTTGACGCTCATCCACAGCGTGAAGGCCCACGGAAAGACGATCACCGCGCCGACGACGACGAGCGCAGGGACGACGAAGGGCCAGTAGTTGGGAGCCAGCCGGACCGGCTGGCTCTCCTCGATGGCTTGCGTCGTCACCCCCGCGC
This sequence comes from Mesorhizobium sp., assembly GCA_004963905.1. Taxonomy (GTDB): domain Bacteria; phylum Pseudomonadota; class Alphaproteobacteria; order Rhizobiales; family Rhizobiaceae; genus Mesorhizobium. The sequence goes on along the minus strand of SUGL01000027.1, from coordinate 32,665 downwards.
GTTCTGGGGCGATGGCGGACATCAGCCCTGCTCGCTCCTGTCGAGAACCGGCTGGAACTGCTCGGTGGCCTTCTTCAGCTCCGCAGCGGGATCGGCGCCGGCAATCATGTTGGTCAGCGCCACGCCATAGATATCGCGGAACTCGGTGACCGGGATGATGACCGGCAGCGCCAGCCGGCTGATGTTGCCGGAGCCGATCACGGCGTCCAGCCAGCTCGACGGCATCGTGACGCCCTCACGCACCTTGGGGTCTTCGAGCACGGATTTGCGGAACGGCACGCCGGCGCCGGCCTGCAGCAGGCGCGCGCCCATGGCCGGCGATACCGCCCACTGGCAGAACAGATAAGCCGCTTCCTTCTTCGAGCTGGCGGACGTCACGCCGATGCCGTCGCCGAACGTACCCGAGGCATGCGCTTTCGGCCCCTTTGGCATGACGCCGTAGCCGACCTTGCCGACCACCCGCGATTTTTCCGGATTTTCCATGGGCGGCGCGAAGCCGACGCCGTCGAACCACATACCGATCTTGCCCTGCAGGAAGGCGGATTGCGCCTCGGCCCAGTTGAAGCCGGTGACACCGGGAGGCGCGGCCTTGGTCATCAGCCGCTGGTAGAGGCTGGCGGCTTCGACCGCTTCCGGCGATGTCGTGCGCAGCTTGCCGTCGCTGCCGAGCGGCGTCATGTCATAGCCGAGCATCAGCGACGTCCAGACCGGCGTGTTGGCGTTTTTGAGACCGCGGGCGACGAAGCCGAACGTGTTGCTCGACGGATCCGTCAGCGCTTCCGCGGCGGCCACCAGCTGCTCGAAGCTCTCGGGATATTTCAGCCCCTTGGCGTCGAACAGCTCCTTGTTCCAGTAAAGGATCCAGAAGTCGACGGAGAACGGCAGCGAACGCAGCACGCCCTGGCTGTCCTTGGCGAACTGCATGCCGGCCTCGGCGAAGTCGCTTGCGACCAGCCCCGGATCGGTGAGGCCCGGATCGGCAAGATAGCTGGAAATGTCGGCCAGCCAGCCGCCCTTCTCGAACTGCCGCTTCTGCACATGGTAGCTCAGATGCACGACATCGAAGCTGGGCTTGCCGGAGCTGAGTTCGATCACCGTCTTCTGGCGCTGCTGCTGTTCGGGCGTCGCCTCGGCATTGACCTTGATGCCGGTCAGCTCCTCGAACTCGGCGAGATTCTTCAGGATGGTGTCGCTGCGCGGGCTCTTGACCAGATTGACGTCGAGCGTCGTGCCGGCAAAGCGCTTCCAGTCGACGCCCGCGGCGAGGCCCGGACGAAGACCTGCAAGGCCGGCGGCGGCGAGTGCGGCTGTTCCCTGGAGCAGTTGCCTCCTGGTTGGGCTGAATGGATTGGACGACATTTCTTCCTCCCGGTTGTCGTTGTCGATAGCGCCGCGACGATTGCGGCGCGGGTCTTCCTCAAATCTGGAGCGCCAGCCGGCGCGCGTTGTCGATGTGCTGGCTGATCGCCTCGACCGCCTTCTGCGGATCGCGTTTCTCCAGCGCGTCGATCACCGCCAGGTGCTCGCGCATGACCGGCACGACGCGACCGTCGATGCGAAACCGCTCCTGGTGGATCAGCCTGATCTTCACCGAATTGACCAGATAGGCCTTGGCGATGATCTCGTTGCCCAGCGCGCTGATGAATGTGTCATGCATGGCCCAGTCGATGCTCTGCGCCTTGGCTTCCATTTCCGGCGTCGGGGTCTGCGCCAGCGCCTGCGCGAGCATGTCCTCGTGTTCGCGCCGGAGCCGTGCAATCTCGGCGTCGGAAGCGTTGACGGCAAACAGCGCGACCGCCTCGCGTTCCATGAACAGGCGAAACTGGAAGGCCTCGCGGATCAGGCTGATGTCGATATGCGCGATCTGCATGCCGCGCTGCGGTATAGTGGTCAGCAGCCCTTCCGCCTCGAGCCGCGGCACGATCTCGCGGATGGCTCCGAGCGGCAGGCCGGTGAAGGCGACCAGTTCGCGCTGCGACACGAATTGACCCGGCCTGAGGTCGCGGGCCAGCAGATGCCGCGTGAAGCTGGCATAGGCCTTTTCCCTCAGGGTTGCCGGCTCGCTCGTGTCGTCCATGCCGATCAGCGCCCTCCGCCGCTCATGCCGCTTGCGTCGAGAACAGCCGGTCGTAAGCGGCACCAAGCTGCTGCCGCTCCGGTGGCGCGACCGGCTCGAGCGGCGGCCGGACCGTCAGCCAGCGTTCGTCGCCGGTCTGGCGCGCTACCATCGCCTTCACCGCCGGGATGACCGGATGCCTGAGCAATTCGAGGACGAAGCCCTCCACGCGGGAATCGTCGCGACCGCTGTCGATCATCGCGCGAAGCTCGCCGGCGGCGAAATTGGCCATGCCGGAAATCGCGCCCTGGCCGCCGATCCGCACCGCCGGCGCCAGATGCCGTTCGTCGCCGATCAGGATTATCAGGTCGCCATGCGCCTTCAGCAGCGCTTCGCTGTATGTCCAGTCTCCGCCGGAATCCTTGACCCCGGCAACCACGCCCGGATACGCCTTGCGCAGCCGGCCGATCAGATCGAGCGACAGCTGCACCGTCGTGACCGAGGGGATGTTGTAGAGCAGCATGCCGCGGGCGAGCGGACCGAGCGCGGCGAACACGGCCCCGAACCAGCCGAACAGCCCATCGTCGCCGACATTCTTGAAGTAGCTCGGCGGCGCGAGCAGGATGTTGCGGGCACCGCGCTGCAAGGCCTGACGGCACTGCTCCGCGGCATCCTCCGCCGCATCGACCAGCACGCCGGCGACAAGCTGGTCGGCCGGAATACCCGCCGCAAGCATGGCATCGATGACCGCCTGCCGTTCCGCAGTGCCGACGGAAGCGCCTTCGCCGGTGGTGCCGAACAGCGTTACGCTGCTGCAGCCGGCATCGAGACAAGCCCGAGCATGCGTGGTCATCAGCGGGACGTCGATCCGCCCGAATGCATCGAAGGGCGTTGTGAGCGCAACCGACAGACCAAAGCGCGAAGCCACCTGCAAAAGTCTCCAATTCATCAATCTGCAGGCAGCAATATCATGCTAACATGTTAGTTGTAAACAGAGTCCCTCGATCACGCTTGGCTGCGGCCTGAAACAGTTCACAGTGCTTGCAAGGCCAGTCCCGCCAGCGCCGATGCCGCGAGCGTCGGCAGCATGCCGACTTTCAGCTTCAGCATGGCGACCATCGCCGCCGCCGACAGCAGCGCCGCGCGCCAGTCGAGCGAGGAGAAGACCGGGACCTCCACGCCCCAGCCGATACTCGCGACCTTGCCGAACACGACATGCAGCGCGAACCACAGCGCAAGGTTCATCACCACGCCGACGACCGCCGCCGTGATCGCGCCGAGCGCCGCCGACAGCGCCTTGTTCTGCCGCAACTGCTCGATGTAAGGCGCGCCGAGGAATATCCAGAAGAAGCAGGGCGCGAAGGTGGCCCAGAGCGTCAGCGCCGCCCCCAGCGATCCCGCAAGCAACGGGCTGAGCGTGCCGGCATGGCGATAGGCGGCGGCGAAACCGACGAACTGCAGCACCAGGATCAGTGGGCCGGGCGTCGTCTCGGCAAGCCCGAGCCCGTCGACCATTTCGCCGGGCGCCAGCCAGCCGAACGAGGTCACCGCTGCTTGCGCGACATAGGCCAGAACCGCATAGGCGCCGCCGAAGGTGACGACGGCCATCAGGCTGAAGAAGCCGCCCATCTGCGCCCACACGCTCCCCGGTCCCGCCAGCGCGGCGATCAGTGCCACCGGTCCGAGCCAAAGTGGCAGCCAGATCGCGATGGTGCGGGCTGCATGCCACCTGGTCGGCACGGTGTGGCCGAGCTCGCCGCGTTCGAACATCAGGTCGACCACGCCCCGGCTGTCGGCGGCGGTTTTGCCCTTGCCGTGCGCCGAGCCGGAAAACAGCCCTGGTGCGAAACGATTGCCGATCCAACCGATCAGGCCTGCCGCAAGCACGATCAGCGGGAACGGCAACCTGGCGACATAGATGGCGAGGAAGGCCGCCACCGCTATCGCCACCATGACCCGGTTCTTCAGCGCCCGCCTGCCGATGCGAATGACAGCCTCGACGACGACGGCCAGCACCGCCGCCTTGACGCCGAAGAACAGCGCCTCGATGACCGGCGCGTCGTTGTAGAGCATGTAGAAGCTGCTCAAGGCGAGCATGACCAGCGCGCCAGGCAGCACGAACAGGGTGCCGGCGACCAAGCCGCCGGCGGTCCGGTGCAGCAGCCAGCCGACATAGATGGCAAGCTGCTGCGCCTCGGGACCCGGCAGGAGCATGCAGTAGTTCAGCGCGTGAAGGAAGCGCTCCTCGCCGATCCAGCGGCGCTCCTCGACCAGTTCCTTATGCATCAGTGCGATCTGTCCGGCCGGCCCGCCGAAGGAGAGCAGGCCGATCTTTGCCCAGAGCCGCGTCGCCTCGCGAAAAGTCGGCACGGCCGGAATATCGGCCGGCCACGCCGCGCCGTCCTTGGCAAGCACGGTCATTGTGCCTTGCCTCCGACCGGCCAGTTATGCGTCTCGTCCGTGGCGTCGCGGCACCAGCGGAAGAAGGCGTCATAGAGGAGCATGCCGGCTTCGAGCTGCTCGAGATCGTCGCGGAACATGCGCGACAGGCCGAGGGAGGCGGCGAGGAACCCGGCCGCCTGCGGAACGAGGTCGAGCCGCGCCGTATCGGCCCCGCGCACGATCAGCGCCAGGCGGTCGAGCGCATCGACGCGCAGGCCGAACTCCTCGATCATCGTGTCGAAAGTGCAGCGATCGCCGCGATGGCTCCAGAACACGCCCTCGATATCGAAGGGAACCGCCGCGAAGCGGTCCGCCACCAGCGGCACCTCGGCCGGGTCGACGAACAGGAACACCGCATCGGGATCGACGAGGCGGCGGATCAGCCAGGGGCAGGCGATGCGGTCGACCTTCGGCCGCGAACGGGTGACCCACACGGTGCGGCCCTTCTCGTCGCGGGGCGGGACCGCGCCGGCCGCGATCAACGGCGCCTTGGCGGCGGTCCAGGCCTCGAAGCCGCCTTCCAAAGACTCCGCCGGAATACCCTCATGGCGCAGCCACGCGGCGACGCCTTGCGAGAGCTTTTGTCCCTTCTGGCAGATGACGACGACCTTGGATCCGGAGAACTCGGCCGCCCAGGTCGAGACGGTTCTGAAATCGCGCCGGCGGGAAGCCGGCAGCAGCCGCGGATCGGCTTCGTAATCCTCATCGACGCGCACATCGATGAGGACCGGCGCATCCGGCAAGCCGACGAGACGGGAAAGTTGCGGAATGGTGATTGCGGTCGTTGATGGCATGGCGTCCACCTCCTGAACAAAGAGAGCCTGGACGCGATCGTTGGGCTGACGCCTCACGGGGTCGTCGCGGAGAACCCCTTGCAACGATGCTGGAATGATCCCCGCCGATTGTCAAGGAAGAGCTTCTACGCTCGTCCCGTCACAGCGATGCCGTGATGCCGCCGTCGACATAGAGGACGTGGCCGTTGACAAAGCTTGATGCATCGGAAGCCAGGAAGACCGCCGCCCCGATCAGTTCCTCGACCTCTGCCCAGCGGCCGGCAGGCGTGCGTTTTTCCAGCCAGGCGGTGAAGTTGGCGTCGGCGACCAAGGCGGCGTTGAGTTCGGTGTTGAAATAGCCTGGACCGATCGCATTGACCTGCAGGCCATATCGCGCCCAGTCGGTCGCCATGCCCTTGGTCAGCATCTTCACGGCACCCTTGGTCGCCGTATAGGGCGCGATGCTCGTGCGTGCCAGCTCGCTCTGCACGGAGGCGATGTTGACGATTTTGCCGTGTCCGCGCGGGATCATGCGGCGTGCCACAGCCTGGCCGACATGGAAGACGCTGTCGATATTGGTCGCCTTGAGCCTTTCCCAGGCATCCAGCGGAAATTCCTCGAGCGGCGCGCGAAACTGCGTGCCGGCATTGTTGAAGAGTATCTCGATCGGACCGATTTCGCTCTCGATGGCATCGACCGCTGCCGTCACGGCGGCCGCGTCGGTCACGTCGAAGGCGCGAGCGTGAACCTTATGGCCTTCGGCGGCGAGCCGTGCCCGAGCCTCCTCCAGCACGCTTTGGTTGCGCGCGTTGAGCACCAGCTCCGCGCCTGCTTCGGCCAAGCCGCGGGCGATCGCGAAGCCTATCCCCTTCGAGGATCCGGTTACCAGCGCGAGCCGGCCGGAAAGGTCGAAGCGCTTGATGGCAGTTTCCCTCATCGTCACGTGCATCACCCCGGAAAGATCGTGAAGCCGCCGTCCACGCGGATCACCTGGCCGTTGATGAAGCGGGCGCGCGATCCAGCGAGAAAGGCGACAGCCTCGGCAATCTCTTCAGGCTCGGCATAGCGGTTCAGAGAACGCTTCGACGAATCCATCCTTGCCGGATCGACGACGCGTGTCGCCTGGAAGCGGGCGGTTTTCGTCGCCCCGGGGCTGACTGCATTGACCCGCACGCCCTCGTCGATCAGTTCCTTGGCGAGGCAACGTGTATAGTGGACGACAGCAGCCTTGAGCGTCGAATAGACGACCTCCGGCGAGCAGCCGAGGTGAGCGGCCGCCGAGGCGATATTGATCACCGACCCTGATCCGCGCTTCACCATCGGCGGCACGAAGGCCTGGCAAACCAGCATGGTGCCGATCAGGTTGTTTTCGGTGAGCACCTTTATGTCCTCGTAATCGATGTCGAGGGCATTGTTGGGGTTGGGCTTGGTTCCCTTGGCGCCGATGTCGCCGCCCGCGCAGTTGACGAGCACATGCACATCGCCGAGTTCCGCCTCGATCTTGCGCTTCATCTCGGCAACGGCGGCACGGTCGCCGATATTGCCGGTGACTGCGGTCACCCGGGTGCCGTGTCGTCCCAGGCACCTTGCCGATTCACCGAGGTCGGCGAACTCGCCATACTTCGCCGGCTGGGTCCAGTCCAGGTCGTGGATTGCAACGTCCGCCCCGAGTTCCGCCAGCCGGTCCGCCATCACGTGGCCGAGGCCGCGTCCGGAACCGGTGACGAAGGCGGTGACGCCGCTGAGTTCGCGAGTTGTCATGAGGGGTTCTCCAGAGTCATGAGGCCGAGCTCCTTCATGTTGTCGGCGCTACGCCGGATCATGTCGAGCTCGTAGGAAACCAGGGCGCCGTCGTCCCCGCGCTCCCAGGGAGTGCGGAAATCGGCATCGTCGGGCAGGCGATTCTTTTGCGCGGCGGCAAGGCAGGCGGCGAATTCGCGCGCGGTTTTCGGCGGATAGCCGTTCCACCAGCCGTCGAGAAGAAAGCGAACATGGCGCGCCTCGAGCGCACCCGGCTCGAGCACGGCGGTGAGTTCGTCGTGCATTTCGCTGAGCAGGGCCGCGAGATCGCTGAAGGGCACGGCGCCGTCGCCGATGGCGCAACGCACGAGCCGATATCCTTCGCCCGTGAACTGAACGCGGTAGTCCTTCAGGTGGACATGTCGCACATAGGGCGCGATGCGGCGGGTGAAGTCGAGCGGCGCCTCGGCGACGGGAAACGTATTGCCGGTGTCGAACGTGATGCCGACCCCTCGCCCGCCCGTCTCGCAGAACGCCACCAGCTCGGCGCTGCCGAAATCCTGATGGTTCTCGATTGCGAGCACGCGGCCCTCGGCTTCGGCCCGCGGCCCCCATTGCTGAAGCGCCGACCTGATCGAGGCGTTGAGCTCGCCCCATTTGTCGCCCCAGGCATTGCGGTCACCGCACAGAACCGGTGTCAGGCCGAGCCGGATGGTCTTCGCGCCGAGCGCGCGGGCGGAACGGAACGCGCTCTCCAGCGGCCCCATCATGTTGAGCCCGGCGCTGACGACGGGCGTCATCCCAAGCCCATCGAGCCGCTCCTTCAGGGCGGTCAGCCCGGAATCGGACATTTCCGCCAGCCATGGATCGTAGATCTCGAGCGTGCGTGCGCCGAGCTCCTCGGCCAGGGCGATGAAGCCTTCGAGCCCTGCTCCCTTGGGGTTGGCGCGCGGCGTGCCGCGGCCCTGCAGCCCAAGATGATAGGTAAGCCCATAGGGGTTCAAACCAACGCTGAGCATCAGGCCAGCCTATCCGACGAGGGGAGACGGAGAACCTGCATCAGCGCAGGCCCGCATCGACGGTGATGGATTGCTTGGTGATCATGCGGCTGTCGTCGGCGGCGAGAAAAAGCGCCGTGCGGGCGATCTCGTCGGCCAGCAGAACCCGCCTGATCAACTGGCGCCCGACCATGTGATCGACGGACTCCGGCGTGGTGTACCAGAGACGGCGCTGCCGCTCGGTGATCACGGCCCCCGGCTCGATGGCGTTGACGCGGATATTGTCGGGACCGAAGGCGCGGGCCAACGACCGCGTCATGCCGACGATCGCGGCCTTGGCCGTGGCATAGGCGGTCATCTGGTCGGCGCCGAAGCGCCAGGAGGTCGAGGAAAGGTTGATGATGGAGCCAAAGCCCAGCGACTTCATCTGCGGATGGACGGCCTGGGCGGCGAAGAACTGATGCTTCAGATTGACGTTTTGGGCATGATCCCAGTAGTCGGGCGTCACTTCGGCGACTGCGTGGCGGTCATCATTGGCGGCGTTGTTCACCAGGACAGCAACCGGCCCGGCCTTTTCCCGCACATTCTCGATCGCTGCGCGCAGGGCCGCGATGTCGGTCACATCGCATGGCAGGAACAGAGGCGCGTGGCGCGCGGCGCCCGCAAGCTCCGCCCTCAGTTCCCGGCCGGCCGCTTCCTGAATGTCGAGAAAGGCCACTCGCGCCGCGTTGGCCGCGAAGGCGCGAACCATTTCGGCGCCGATCCCAGAGGCTCCTCCGGTGATCAGCACGACACGGTCTGCGAGGCTTGGATAGGTGGCGAATGTCAAAGGCTGAGCTTTCAAAGAAGGGATTGGGTCGTCGGATCGAAGAGGCAAGCCCGCGCCATGTCGATGCCGAGCGTCATTGTCTCGCCCATCCGGGGGGCGCCGTCCGGGTCGAAACGGCCGGTGACTTCGAGATCGCCGAAGCGAAGTACCGCCAAGGTTTCGGCACCCGTGGGCTCGACCAGCTCGACCGGGGCCTTCACCGCCGCGACGGCGCGCTTGCGGTGCTTCAAGTCGTCCGAAAAGCGGTAAATATGTTCCGGCCGCACGCCAAGCACGACGTTCCTCGGCGCGCCTGCCGGCACCGGCTGGGCAAGTTCCAACGCTGCGGTGCCGCCACCCGCGGTCCGAACCGTGACGCAGGGCCGGCCCGCCCCGTCGCCGAGCTCGGCGGGAATGAAATTCATCGCCGGCGAGCCCATGAAGCCCGCGACGAACATGTTGGCGGGGCGGCTGTAAATCATCTGCGCGGCGTCGAACTGCTGCACCGACCCCTGATGCATGACGGCAATGCGCGAAGCGAGCGTCATCGCCTCCACCTGGTCGTGGGTGACATAGACCGTGGTCTTGCCGACACGGTTGTGCAGCTTCTTGATCTCGGTGCGCATGTCGACACGCAGCTTGGCATCGAGGTTGGAAAGCGGCTCGTCGAACAGGAAAAGCTTCGGGTCCCGCACCAGCGCCCGGCCCATGGCGACCCGCTGGCGTTGACCGCCGGAGAGTTGCCCGGGCTTGCGGCCAAGCAGCGCCTCGATCTGCAGCAGCGCCGCGACGTGCTTGACGGCTTCGGCCTGATCGGCCTTCGGCACGCCGCGGCTCTCCATGCCGAAGGTGATGTTCTGGCGCACGGTCATGGTCGGGTAGAGCGCATAGGACTGGAACACCATGGCGATGTCGCGGTCCTTTGGCGGCACGGAATTGACGAGCCGGTTGCCGATGCGGATTTCGCCCGACGTCACGCTTTCAAGTCCGGCGATCATGGCAAGCAGGGTGGACTTGCCGCAACCGGAAGGTCCGACGAGAGCGATGAACTCTCCCGGCTGCGCTTCGAGGTTGATGCCCTTCAAGACGTCCACGGCGCCGAAGCTCTTGTAGAGATTGCGAATGGTCAGGGCGGATAGGGATTGGCTCGTCATTTGATGGCGCCCTGTGTCAGACCGCGAACGAAGTATTTGCCGCCAAAGAGATAGATCAGGAGCGGCGGCAGCGCGCCGATCAGCACGGCGGCGCTCATCACGTCGTAGCTGCGGGCGGTCGTGCCGCTCGCCGTCAGCGCGACGAGCGCGGCTGTGATCGGCTGCGCCTGGCCGGACGTGAAGACCACGCCGAACAGATACTCGTTCCAGATGCCGGTGAACTGCCAGATGACGGTCACGATCAGAATGGGCGGCGACAGCGGTATTATGATCTTCCAGAAAATCCGCCAGAAGCCGGCGCCGTCGATGCGCGCCGCTTTGATCAGGTCGTCGGGGATGCCGACATAGTAGTTGCGGCAGAACAGGGTGGTGAAGGAAATTCCCTGGACGACATGCACCAGGATCAGGCCGTAGGTCGAGTTGGTCAGACCGAGCTTCCCAAGAACGAATGCCCAGGGCATCAGCGCGATCTGCCCCGGCATGAAGACACCGAGCAGCATCAGGGTGAACAGGACCTCCGAGCCCTTGAAGCGCCATTTGGACAGCACGTAGCCGTTCACGGCGCCGAGCAGCGTGGAAATGATCGTCGCCGGAATGGTCATCCACAGCGAGTTCAGGAAATTCCGTTGCATCCCCTGGCAGGTACCGGCGATGCAGTAAGTGCTCCAGGCCTGCGCCCATGCCTCCAGCCGGAAGGTCTTTGGCAGCGAGATGAGCCCGTCGCGCGCGATCTCCGCCTGGTCGCGGAAGGAATTGAAGACGACCACGAGCAGCGGGATCAGATAGATTGCGGCGAAGACCGTGAGCAGGCCATAGATCGCGAACCGGCTCCAGAAGTGCCTGCGGCTCGCTGCAGCCGCTTCCAGGTCGATGGCGGCGGCCAGTTCAGCCATTTCCTGCCTCCGCCCGGCGGCGCCACACCACCCACAGCGAATAGGGCACCAGCACCACGGCAAGCGCCGCCAGCATCATGATCGCGGCGGCCGCGCCCTCGCCGATCTGGCCACGCTGGAACATCAGATCGTAGACGTAGATGGCGGGGAACGTGGTCGAGATGCCCGGCCCGCCGCGGGTCAGGGCGGCGACGAGGTCGAACGTCTTGATGGCGAACTGGATCTGGATGACGGCGACCGCAAGGAAGATCGGCGCGATGGTTGGCAGAATGACCTTCCTGTAAGTGCGCACGACCGACGCGCCGTCGATCTGCGCCGCCTTCACCAGATCCGGATCGACCGAGCGTAGGCCGGCCAGAAAGAGCGCCATGGCGAAACCGGAAGACTGCCAGACGCCGGTGATGATCACCGCATAGATCGCGTGGTTGCGATCGCTGGTGAGCGCGAAGCTGAAGTCGCTCCAGCCCAGCCCGCGCACCAGCGCCTGGATGCCGTCGACCGGATTGTAGAGCCAGCTCCAGACGGTGCCGGTGACGATGAAGGAAACCGCCAGCGGGTAGAGGAAGATCGTCCGCCACACCGCCTCGCCGCGCACGCGCTGGTCGATCAGGATGGCCAGCAGCAGCCCGACCGCCATGGAGCCCACGATATAGAAGCCGCTGAAGAGGAAAAGGTTGGTGTAGGCGATGTTCCAGCGCCGGTTGGACCAGAGCGATGCGTAGTTGTCGAGGCCCGTAAGGCCGTAGCTCGGCAAAAGTGTCGAGTCGGACAGCGACAGATAGAGCGTCCAGCCCGTGAACACGAAGACATAGACGAAGCTCGCCGCGAGCGAAGGGGCGAGCACGAGGATCGGCACGATTGATCCCAGGCGATCCCGCCACGAGCGGGCGGGCACGGCTATCGGAACGGAAAGGTCGTGGATGGACATCGGGCTTCCTGCCGGCCGGGCGCCGGCGCGATGTCGCGCCGGCGCTCTCCGCACGTCATTCCTGCGCTTCGGCGGCGTCGGCCATGGCATTGGCCGCATCCTTGGCGGACATGTCCGGCGTCGCGACGAATTCGGTGATCGTGTCCATGATGGCGCCGCGGACCTTTTGCGGGATGGTCATGTTGTGGGCCATCGAGCGGACCAGCGTGCCCGCCTCGATCGAGGCCTGCAGGTCCTTCTGGGACTTCTGCTGACAGGGATTGAAGCCCTTCGACAGATCGACGTCGAGGCGCGCCGGGATCGAGCCCTTGGCCTGGTTGAAGACGGTCTGGAACTCCGGCGACAGGATGGTGCTGGCGAGCAGCTTCTGGCCCTCCACATAGTCGGGATCCTTCTGCTGGAAGAACACGACGGAATCGGAGTTCAGGATGAAGCCGGGCTTGCCCCAGTCGGTCGGCGCCTGGGCGCAGACATAGTCCGTGCCCTCCTTGAAGCCCGCGGCGGTGAGCAAGCCGATCGTCCAGTCGCCCATGATGTGGAACGCCGCCTCGCCGCGCCCGACGAGAGCCGACATCGAATCCCAGTCGCGGCCGTTCATGCCGGAGTCCATGTACTTGGACGTCATGATGCGGAATTGCTCGAAGGCCTTGACCATGCCGTCGCTGCGCATGGCGTCGACGTTGCCTTCGACGAAGGCCTTGCGATAGAGGTCGAGGTCCTGGCCGTAGAGGACGACTTCGAAGACGGTGGAATCGGTCCAGTCGGCGGTCGAGTGCGAGATGCAGATCTTGCCGGTGGCCACGATCTTGTCGCAGGCTGCGTTGAATTCCGCCCAGGTCTTGGGAACTTCCGTCACGCCGGCGGCCTGCATGACTTTTGGCGATGCCCATATCCAGTTGATGCGGTGGATGTTCATGGGTGCCGCCACCCACTTGCCGCTCGGCTTCATCACCGGCAGCAGTTCCGGCGCCACCACCTTCTCCCAATTCTCCGCCTTCGCGAGATCATCCAGATCGGCGGTCATGCCGGTCTTGTTCCATTCAGCGATCTCGGGACCCTTGAGCTGAACCGCCGGCGGAGCATTGCCTGCGATCACGTCGGCGCGCAGCTTGGCAAGCGTGTTGGCGGTATGGCCGGCGATCGAGGTCTGCTGCCATTTTCCGCCCTTCGCCTCGAACATCTCGCCAAGCTTGGCGATGGCCTGCGCGTCCGATCCGGTCGCCCATTGGTGGAGCAGATTGGTCTTCGGCTCGGCGAGTGCCGTGTTTGCAAGAAAGGCAAATGCCGCCGTAGCGACGAGGGTCGCCCTCAGATATCTCATCGTCTCACTCCCATCTGATTTCAGCACGGTTCATTACGACCGTTTCGTCGAGACCGCCCGCGGACCGCAGAAGACCTCTAGTTTTTTCTAGAATGATCAAATACGATCGACAGTCAAGGAGTTTTAAGACAAGAATGACAAAAAGCCTGCTCAGATCGCTGCTGGACGGTCAACCTCCGGGCACGCCTGAAAGTCTGATTGTCCGCTGTCTCAGCCAGCGCGGCGCCATTTCCGCCGCGCAGATCGCCCGGCTCAGCGGCTTGGCCCGCTCGACCGTCTCGACGGCTTTGACTGGTCTGAAGAAATCAGGGGTCGTGGTGGAATTGGCGGCGGCTGACGAAACGGCCAAAGGCGTCGGCCGGCCGCCGGCGACGCTGACGCTCAATCCTGAAGCCGGCACCTGCGTTGGCGTTCATCTTAGTCTCGACGAGATTCGGGTCGCTGTGGCCGACGTCTCGCATTCATTCATTTCTGAAAAAACTATCCCCCTCGGCCTGGATTATCCTCCGGACCGGGCGGCAAAGCTTACCAAGGCGGCGATCGCGCAATGCTACGAGGAGAACAGCTTGTCTGCGTCCGGCCTCCTGGGTGTCGGGGTTTCTGTGTCGGGACCGGTCAGCCCCGAAGGCTTCGTCCAGCGGGCCAGCATCGTTCCCACTTGGGCTGGCGTCAACATCCGACATGTCTTTGGGCCGGTGCTGGAGCAGCCGATCTTCGCAGCCAATGAAAGCAACTGCGCCGCCATTGCCGAGATGATGTGGGGCGCCGCCGGCGGTTACGAGGACTTTGTCCTGTTCAAGATCGACCTCGGGGTCGGCGGCGCGATCGTCCAGCACGGACGCGTCGTGACCGGAATTGCCGGCGGCGCGGGCGAATTCGGTCACATGAGCATCGATCCATCGGGCGATCTTTGCCGCTGCGGCAATCGAGGCTGCCTGGAACTCTACGCCAGCTTCAACCGGCCATTGGAGCAGATCGCGCGCGTGACGGGCCGGCGCGTCACGATGGACGACGTGATCCGCATGGCCGAGCAGGGGGATGTCGGAGCATTGCGCATGATCGAGGATACGGCCGAAATGGCGGGCCGCGGCCTGGGCATGATTGGATCCGTTCTGAACCCGCCCCTCATCATCATCGGAGGACGCATGGCACTCGCCGGCGACATCCTGCTTACGCCGCTCATTGCAGCCTATGAACGGCACACCCTAATCAAGGCACGGGACGTCGCCCCCGACAGGCGCACGCGAATAATCATCGGCAAGCATACCGAAAACGATGTGCTGCTTGGAGCCGTCGGCCTCGTCCTGAGCCATTACGGGCGACTTCAATAGCCATGGGGACCGGTAAGGACTGCGCCAGGGGAAGGATAGTACGAAGCACCGCGAGTTAGGCCTTACGCGGCGACAGCGCCCCCTATAGGGACACGCGCTTACTGCGCCGTCCAGCCGCCATCCATCGGCAGGGTCGTGCCGGTCATCTGCTTGGCGGCGTCCGAGCACAGGAAGAGCGTCAGCGCCGCAAGCTCCTCGACGGTGACGAATTCCTTCGTCGGCTGCGCAGCTAGAAGCACGTCGTGCTTGACCTTCTCCTCGGTCATGCCGCGCGCCTTCATCGTGTCGGGTATCTGCTTTTCGACCAGCGGCGTCCAGACATAGCCGGGCGCGATCGCGTTGACGGTGATGCCGTCCTGAGCCACTTCCAGCGCCACCGTCTTGGTCAGGCCGGCAATGCCGTGCTTGGCCGAGACATAGGCCGACTTGAACGGCGAGGCGACCAGCGCATGCGCCGAAGCCGTGTTGATGATGCGGCCCCATTTGCGGCTCTTCATGCCGGGCAGCACCGCCTTGATGGCATAGAAGGCGGCAAGCAGGTTGATGCGGATGATCGCCTCCCACTTGTCGTCGGGGAATTCGTCGATGGGCGCCACATGCTGGATGCCGGCATTGTTGACCAGGATGTCGAGGCTGCCGAATGCCTCCTCGGCCTCGCGGATCATGGCGGTGACCGCCGCGCCGTCCATCATGTTGGCGCCCGAGTAGCGGCACTTGACGCCGAAATCCTTCTCGATGCCGGCGCGCTCCTGCTCGATCGCCGCGGCGTCGCCCAGGCCGTTGATGGTGACGTTGGCGCCCTCGGCGGCAAAGGCGCGGGCGATCGCCAGGCCGATGCCGCTGGTCGAGCCGGTGACGAGCGCGTTCTTCGAAGACAGGGAACCCATGGGAGATCTCGCAAGAGGTGGGAGGGGAACTTAAGGCACATAGTTTGTGCGCCGCAGCATGACAATGCCATGGCCATATGTCGTTGCGATTACAATGTTGTGATGCTGTCTGAGAGCCATGAAGCTGGCGCTCGGGGGCGATGACATGGCACTGTCATGGTGCCGTGCAACATAGTCTTCCTGCGCGTTTCGCGCGTGCCTTCCTGAACCGACGGGTGAACAGCATGGAAATCGCCGATGTTGTGAAGCGCGCCTATGCCATGCCGCTCACCAACCCGTCCTTCCCGCCCGGTCCCTACCGCTTCTTCGACCGCGAATACATCATCATCACCTACCGCACGACGCGCGAGGCGCTGGAAGCCGTCGTGCCGAAGCCGCTCGAGATCGACGAGCCGCTGGTGAAATACGAGTTCATCCGCATGCCGGATTCGACCGGCTTCGGCGACTATACCGAGACCGGCCAGGTCATCCCCGTGCGCTTCGGCGGCCAGCATGGCGGCTATGTCCATTCCATGTATCTCGACGACGACGCGCCGATCGCCGGCGGCCGCGAGCTCTGGGGTTTTCCGAAGAAGCTTGCCGGCCCCAAGATCGTGCATGAGGGCGAAGTAGTGGTGGGCACGCTGCACTATGGCAGCGTGCTCTGCGCCACCGGCACGATGGGCTACAAGCATCGCGAAGCCGACCATGATTCCGTGCTCGCCTCGCTCGCCGCGCCCAACTTCCTGATCAAGATCATCCCACATGTCGACGGCAGCCCGCGCATTTGCGAGCTGGTGCGCTACTACCTGACCGACGTGACGCTGAAGGAAGCCTGGACGGCGCCGGCCGCGCTCGACCTTCGGCCGCATGTCATGGCCGACGTGGCGAAGCTGCCGGTGCTCGAGGTCGTCTCGGCCGTCCACTTCACCGCCGACCTGACGCTCGGCCTGGGCGAGGTCGTGCATGACTATCTTGCCGACCAGTCGGCAGCCAGCGCAATCCAGCCGGAGAAGGCTCGTGCTTGAACGCACCCGAAACAAGGCGGTTGCCGCCACCATTCAGGAAATCTCGCAGCAATATGATCGCGTCGCCCTGGTCTTCCAGGGCGGCGGCGCGCTGGGCGCCTATCAGGCCGGCGTCTATCAGGCGCTTTCCGATGCCGGCTGCGAGCCGACCTGGCTCTCCGGGGTTTCGATCGGCGCCATCAACGCCTCGATCATCGCCGGCAACGAGCCGAGCCGTCGCCTGCAGCGGCTGGAGCAGTTCTGGCAGACGGTCTCCGGCCGCAAGATCTGGGCCTACACGCCCGAGGGCGACATCTATCGCGACATTCGCAACCGCACCTCGTCCTGGATGACGATGATGATGGGCCAGCCCGGCTTCTTCAAGCCGCGCAATCCCAATCCATGGTTCGAGCCGCCCGGTGCCGAAGGCGCCACCAGCTTCTACGACACGGCCGAGCTGAAGGACACGCTGGAGAGCCTGATCGACTTCGACGTGCTCAACGACGGCAAGAAGCGGCTCAGCGTCGGCGCGGTCAATGTCAGGACCGGCAACTTCGTCTATTTCGACACCGACAAGGTGCGCATCGGGCCGGAGCACATCATGGCGAGCGGCGCGCTGCCGCCGGCCTTCCCCTCGATCCGCATCGAGGGCGAATATTACTGGGACGGCGGCATCGTCTCCAACACGCCGCTGCAATATCTGCTCGACCAGGAAGAGGACCGTTCGTCGCTGGTCTTCCAGGTCGATCTGTTCAGCGCCCGCGGTGCGCTGCCGCGCGGCATGGCCGACGTGCTGTCGCGCCACAAGGACATCATGTATTCGAGCCGCACGCGCCAGAACACCGACAATTTCCAGCGCATCCACGCGCTCAAGATGAAGCTGCTCGATGCTCTCAAGCGCGTGCCGCCGGAGCAGCTCAAGGACGGCGAGAGGGAACTGATCGCCGACTATTCCGACGCCGGCGTGGTCAACATCGTCCACCTGATCTACCAGCACAAAGGCTATGAGGGCCACGCCAAGGACTATGAGTTCTCGGGTACCTCGATGCGCGAGCACTGGGAGATGGGCCTGGAAGACACCGAGCGCACGCTGCGCCACAAGCAGTGGCTGATGCTGCCGACCAATGTCGAGGGCGTCGCCATCCACGACCTCCACCGCGAAGACCCGACCTGAGGTCCGGCTCTAGCCGCGGTTTCGGCGCGTTGGTAGGCAGGATTGGGCGCGTCGGCCGTCGCCGACGTTTGCCGGGCATGTCGGCCTATCTCGTACGCACGCGCTCCCGTCGACACTCACGACGATTCCGCCCTCTCGATACTCCCCTTCTGAATCGAGCGCTTGCGCAAAAAAAGGCGGCGCCCGCGAACTGCGCCGCCGCTGGTTTTCCGCTTCGAACGCTAGAACACCTGGCGGAAGAGCACGAAGAGCACGAAAGACAGCGCGATCGAGCAGGGCAGCGTCAGCACCCAGGCGAGCAAAAGGTTGCGTACCGTCGCCCACTGCAGGCCCGAGCCGTTCGCCGCCATCGTGCCGGCAACGCCGGACGACAGGACGTGGGTGGTCGACACCGGCAGGCCGAGACGGTCGGCCGCGCCGATCGTGATCATGGCGACCAGCTCGGCGGCGGCGCCCTGGCCGTAGGTCAGGTGGCTCTTGCCGATCTTCTCGCCGACGGTCACGACGATGCGCTTCCAGCCGACCATGGTGCCGAGGCCGAGCGCCAGCGCCACGGCGATCTTGACCCAGAGCGGGATGAACTTCGTCGCGTTGTCGACCGCCTTGTGATAGTCGGTCACCGCCTTCAGGTCGGCATCCTGCATCGGCAGCAGCTTCTTCTTGTCGATCAGCTTCAGCGCTTCGCCGATCAGATAGATGTCGTTGCGGGCGTTGCTGACCAGGTCCGTCGGCACCTTGTCGACGGTGGCGTAAGGCTGCAGCCCGGCCGTCGTATTGTGGATGTAGCTCTGCAGCGCGACAGTCGTCTGGTCGTTCCAGGTCTTCGAGCGCACGGCCTCCTGGACCGCGGCCTTGGCATCGGCGACGGTGACGCCCGGCTTGACATATTTGCCCAGCGCCTGCTCGACGGAGGCCGAAGCCGACTTGTAGGCCTCGAGATAGTTGATGTCCGGCGTGCGGTTGAGCGCATAGGCGGTCGGCACCACGCCGATCAGGATCAGCATGATGAGGCCCATGCCCTTCTGGCCGTCATTCGAACCATGCGCGAAGCTGACGCCGGTGCAGGTGAAGATCAGCAGCGCGCGGATCCACCACGGCGGCGGCGTCTTGCCCTTCGGCGCCTCATAGAGCGCCGGATTGCGCACGAGAAACTTCATCACATAAAGCAGGGCGGCGGCGGCGAAGAAGCCGACGAGCGGCGAAACCAGCAGCGACATGCCGACATTGGTCGCCTGCCCCCACTCGACGCCGCTGGTGGCGCTTCCGGCCGGCGCCATGAACTGGTTGGCGAGGCCGACGCCGATGATCGAGCCGACCATGGTGTGCGAGCTGGACGCCGGCAGACCGAGGAACCAGGTGCCCAGGTTCCACAAGATGGCCGCGACCAGCAACGCGAACACCATGGCGAAGCCGGAAGACGAGCCGACCTGCAGGATCAACTCGACCGGCAACAGCGACAGGATGCCGAAGGCCACGGCGCCGCTCGAGGTCAAGACGCCGAGGAAGTTGAACACGCCCGACCACATGACGGCGAATTCCGCCGGCAGCGAGCGCGTGTAGATGACGGTCGCCACCGCATTGGCGGTGTCGTGGAAGCCGTTGACGAACTCGAAGCCCAGCGCAATCAGGAGCGCGATGCCGAGCAGGATCCACGGCACCGTCTTGGCGATCGCCAGGTCCTGGCTCAGCGCATAGCCGACATAGATCAGCCCGACCAGCACCAGCACGCCGAAAGCCGGCAGGAACCACTTCGCGCTGCTCGATTGCTCCAGCGGATGATCCGGTCTCGGAATACCCGCTTCACTGGAAACCACGTCCACCATTGTCCCACTCCATTTGCATTGCAGCAAAGAACCGGGAAGAACGCTATGTCTCCAGGATGAAGCTGGTGTGACGCCCTACAACCTAACCTTTATTCTCAGAAGCAGAGCGACGAGGAGCTTGCGCTCCTCCCTATCCGGCTATTCGCAGAAGCAGAGAGACGAGGAGCTTGCGCTCCTCCCTACCCGGCTATCTTTAGAAGCGAGGAAACCAGACGCTTGTGCTCCTCCGGCGAGAGCACGTCGGAATCGAACAGATTCATGCTGCGCAGGCCTTCGATGGCGAGGAAGCAGATCAACAGCGAGCCGAGGTCGTCCGTTTCGCCTTTCAGCCTTTCGAAGAGCTGCCGCTTGAACGCCTTTATCGGCGTCAGGAAATCCGGATCCTCGGCGATCGCGGAGAACATCCAGGAAGCGGAAGGTTTTGGCTTCTCGCAATCGTCGGCCGAAAGTTGGATATAGGCCGAGAGCGCGCTTTCGTGACCGCCTTCCGCGATACGCGTTTCGAGCGCCTGCTCGAACTCCTTGAGGTAGTTCTCGACCAGACCCTGCATCAGCTTGGCCTTGGTCGGGAAATTGTAGAGCAGGCCGCCCTTGGAGACACCGGCGCGGCTGGCAACGGCGTCGAGCGACAGGCTTCCCGGACCCGCCTCGCGCGCCACGTCGGCGGCGGCTGCCAATATTCTGTCGCGCGAGTTTGCCCTGCGAGCCTTCATCACGCCTCCCCTTACATTAGCTTATGCAGAATTGACAAGACCGTCCAGACGGTACAGTAAGGCGCCGCCATTTGAAATCGGGATGCGTCATCGATATGTGTCCCGGCATCGATTGTTTGCCGGTTGCCGGCTTGAGGGGACTGTCCGTGAAGCGCTTCTTCATCATCACCGGAATCCTGCTGCTGCTTGTCGTGGCGTGCGTGGGAATCGTCGGTTTCAACCTGTTTCGCGACAATGCGATCAAGCAGTTTTTCGCCACCATGAAGCCGCCGGCCGCGACCGTCTCGACCGTCGTGGTGAAGCCCTCGGACTGGACGCCCGGCGTCGAGGCGATCGGCACCGTCAACGCCGTGCGCGGCGTCGACCTGACCGTCGAGACGGCAGGCATCGTCAAGGACATCCTCTTCCACGCCAACCAGAAGGTTGCGGCCGACGCCGTGCTGCTGCAGCTCGACGACGCCGTCGAGAAGGCCGATCTGGTGGCGCAGAAGGCGCAGGCCGCGTCCGACCAGGCGGCGTTGACCCGCGCGCTCGAATTGCAGCGGCGCGGCGTCGGCACCGACGCGACGCTCGATGCCGCGCGCGCGGCGGCGGACGCTTCGGCCGCGCAGGTGAACAAGCTGCAGGCCGTGCTCGACCAGAAGCAATTGGCCGCCCCCTTCAACGGAACGGTCGGCATTCCGAGGATCGACATCGGCCAATATCTGGCCCCAGGCAACTCGGTGGTGACCCTCCAGGATCTGGACACGATGCGGGTCGACTTCACCGTGCCCGAGCAGCAGCTCCCATTGCTGAAGATCGGCCAGACGGTGCGGATCGGCGGCAGCGTGGCCGACATGCCCTTTGCCGGCTCCATTCGCGGCATCGATCCCAAGATCGACCCTGCGAGCCGGCTGGTGTCGATCCGCGGCGAGGTTGCCAATCCGGAGGGCAAGCTGACGCCTGGCCAGTTCGTGCAGATCCGCGTCGAGCTGCCGGAGGAGCGCAACGTCATCTCGGTGCCGCAGACGGCGGTGACGTCAAGCCTGTACGGCGACTTTGTTTTCGTCGTCGTGCCGGCGAAGCCTGCTGACGGCGGCGCTGGCGCGCCGGCGAAACCGGAAGATCAGAAAGCCGGCGCGGAGAAGCCTGCCGGCGATGCCGCCAAGCCGCAAGCCGATGCCTCCAAGCCGGCCTCCGATGCGGCAAAGCCCGCCGACAACGCCGCAAAGCCGGCTGACAACGCCCAGAAGCCGGCCGAAGCCGGGCAGCAGCCGGCGCTCGTTCTGTCGCAGGTGTTCGTCAAGCTCGGCCGCCGCAACAACGGCATGGTCGAGATCGTCGAGGGCCTGAAGGCCGGCGACCAGGTCGTCACCGCCGGCCAGAACCGGCTCTTCAACGGCATGTCCGTTGCCGTCGACAACACCATCGATCCCAGCAAATCGGCGAACAAAGAGGTTCAGCAATGAGCTTCTCCGATATCTTCATTCGCCGCCCCGTCCTCTCGACGGTGCTGGCCTGCATGATCCTGCTCCTGGGCTTCCAGGCCATCTTCAATCTGTCGATCCGCCAATATCCGAAGGTGGATGAGACGGCGATCACCATCACCACGGCCTATCCCGGCGCCAGCGCCGACCTGATCCAGGGCTTCATCTCCGCGCCGATCGCGCGCGCCGTCGCCTCGACCGAGAACATCGACTACGTGACTTCGTCGAGCCGCCCGTCTTCCAGCACCGTGACCGTGCAGATGAAGCTCGGCTCCAATCCCGACGTCGCGCTGACCGAGGTGCTTTCCAAGGTCCAGGGCGTGCGCGGCACCCTGCCGGACGCGTCCAAGGATCCGGTGATCGTCAAGGGCACCGGCCAGCAGTTCGCGATGATGTATATCTCGATGCAGAATCCGAACATGACCAAGGAGCAGCTCACCGAGTATATCGAGCGCGTCATTCGGCCTCGCATTTCGACGGTGGAAGGCGTCGCCGACGTACAGATCTTCGGCGCCGAGGAATATTCCATGCGCGTCTGGATCGATCCGATCAGGCTTGCCGCCCGCGGCGCCACCGCCGCCGACGTGCTGACCGCGATCAACAACTCCAACTTCCTGTCCGCGCCCGGCAACACCGAGAACGAGTATGTGGTCTCCTCGATCACGGTTCACTCGACCTTGCAGACGCCGGAGGCGTTCTCGCAGCTCCCGATCCGCTCGACCGACGGTCAGGTCGTGCGCCTGCGCGACGTGGCGCGCGTCGAGCTCGGCGCCGCAAGCACCGACACAAGGGTGAGCTTCAACGGCAAGCCCGGCACCTTCCTCGCCATCTTCCCGACGCCTGCGGCCAACCCGCTGACCACCGCCGCGGCGGTCACCAAGCTCGTGCCGCAGATCCAGGAGACGCTGCCGAAAGGCATGACGATCGAGGTCGTCTACGACGCCACCGAGCAGATCAGCGCCTCGATCGAAGAGGTGTTCAAGACCATCGGCGAGGCGGTCGCCATCGTCATCGTGGTCATCCTCCTGTTCCTTGGCTCGTTCCGCTCGGTGATGATGCCGATCGTCACCATTCCGCTGTCGCTGATCGGCGTTTGCTTCATCCTTTTTTCGGTCGGCTACTCGATCAACCTCTTGTCGCTGCTCGCCATGGTGCTGGCGATCGGTCTCGTCGTCGACGACGCCATCGTGGTGGTGGAAAACATCCATCGCCACATGGAAGAAGAACACATGTCGCCCATGCAGGCGGCCTTCAACGGCATGCGCGAAATCTTCTCGGCAATCATCGCCATGACCATCACGCTGGCCGCCGTGTTCGCGCCGCTTGCCTTCACCGGCGGCCTGACCGGCGCACTGTTTCGCGAATTCGCGGTCACGCTTGCCGGCTCGGTGGTGCTGTCCGGCCTGATCGCCGTCACCATCACGCCGATGATGTCGGCGCGACTCCTGAAGGCGGGCGCGCACGGCCGCTTTCAGCGCATCGTCGACGGCACGTTCAGCCGGGTCGAGCGCGTCTATGAGCGCGCGGTCACCGCCTCGCTCAGAAACCGGCCGGTGACGCTGATCATCGTCGTGGCGCTGGTCGCGCTCACCGGCTTCATGTTCACCAAGACCTCCACCGAGTTGGCGCCGGAAGAAGACCAGGGCTTCCTGCTCTCGTTGGTGACGGCGCCGCGTTATGCGACGTCGGACTACACCGAGACCTACGTCAACCAGATCCTCGGCCTGGTGAAGGACATCCCGGAGACCAGGGCGCAGTTCTCGGCCGTCGCCTTCGGCGGCCAGACCAACAGCGCCTTCGTCGGCTTCGCCTTCAAGGATTGGGCCGAGCGCAAGCGCGGTTCGAAAGAGCTGCAGGCCGACATAACCGGCCGGCTCGCCAAGGTGGCGGGCGTCCAGGCCTTCGTCTTCGCGCCGCCGACGCTGCCGGGCTCCGGCGGCGGCTTGCCCATCTCCATGGTGGTGCGCTCGACCGGCGATCCCTCCGAGGTCTTCGACGAGGCCGAGAAGATCAAGAACAAGGCGCAGGCTTCCGGTCGCTTCATCGTCGTGCAGAACTCGATGGCCTATGACGCGCCGCAGGTGACCGTGACCATCGACCGTGAGCGCGCGGCGGCGTTGAACCTGCCGATCGCCGACATCGGCAGCACGCTGACCCTTTTGGTCGGCGGCGCCGAGGTGGCGCAGTTCGACCGCGACTCCAACAGCTACGACATCATCCCGCAGGTGCCGCAGGAGTTCCGCGACAATCCGGAGAAACTGGGCGAATATTTCGTGCGCAGTGTCGACGGCAAGATGGTGCCGCTGTCTGCGGTGGTGAGGATCTCGACCAACGCCTCGCCGGCGGCGATCGAGCAATTCAACCAGTTGAATTCGGCGACGATCACGGCCCTGCCGCTGCCTGGTGTGACCACCGGCGACGGGCTGAAGGTGCTGGAGGACCTTGCCAGGGAAACGCTGCCCGACACCTTCTTCATCGACTATTCCGGGCAGTCGCGGCAGGAAAAGGAACAGGGTAACACCATCCTGATCGCTTTCGCGGCCGCCGTGATCGTCATCTATCTGGTGCTGGCCGCGCAATTCGAGAGCTTCCGCGACCCGCTGATCATCATGATGGCTGTGCCGCTCTCGATCTTCGGCGCCATCGTGCCGCTCAACATCGGCCTAGGCACGCTCAACATCTACACGCAGGTCGGACTGATCACGCTGATCGGTCTCATCACCAAGCACGGCATCCTTCTTGTGGAATTCGCCAACCAGCAGCGCGAGATCCACGGCATGCGGCGGCGCGATGCCATCATCGCCTCGGCCAAGGTGCGCCTGCGGCCGATCCTGATGACAACGGCGGCGATGGCGCTCGGTGTCGTGCCGCTGATCATCTCCAGCGGCGCCGGCGCCGCGGCCCGCTATTCGATGGGTCTCGTCATCTTCACCGGCATCCTGGTCGGCACCATGTTCACGCTGTTCGTGGTGCCGATGTTCTACACCTTCATCGCCAGCAAGGATCTGCCGCATCTCGCGGAGAAGCCGGATCCGAAGCTGATGCCGGCGCTGCCGACCTGAAGCGGAGGCAGCGAATAGCGAAGAGAGGCGTTCGCGCCGGAAGACCCCTACTCGCTATTCGCTACTCCCTACTCGCTCAAAAAAGAGGCCAGGAAAAATCCTGGCCTCTTTTTTGGCGGTGCCCCACGGCTTCGGAGAATTCACCCGAAGGCGGCGATCCGCCCGCTACTTGACCCGGCCCGTCACTTGACGATGACGATGCTGGTGTTGGCGGGGCCGAAGGCCTCGACGAGCTGGTAGAAATCGGCCGCGGCATCGGGATGCAGGCGCACGCAACCATGCGAAGCAGGCCGGCCGAGGCGGTTGATGGCGTAGGTCGCGTGCACGGCATAGCCGCCGCTGAAGAACACCGAATGCGGCATCGGCGCGTTGTCGTACTTTTTCGAGTACCACATCTCGTGCAAGCGGGTCGGCTTGAACGACCCCGTCGGCGTGACATGCGCTCTGTCGCCGGTCGAGACCTTCCAGGCAAAGGTCGGGCGGCCGTCGACCATGACTTCCATGGTCTGCTGCGACAGCGAAACCCGGGCAACGATCTGATTGGCGTGAGCGGCGTTGCTGCCGAAAAGCAGTGCCGCGCCAGTGAGCGCGGCGGCGGTGATGTTGATGAGCTTGGCTGAAATGGCGGTATGCATGACGATCCCTCTCTTTGTCCGGTCTGGCCGGCTTCAATTCGATGGCCGTCTTATCGTGGGCACCTGTTTCAAGCCTATTTCGCTTGATGCTCGTTTCTGTTTCGAATCTGTTTCTCCAAGTTAACGACTCCGACGGAAGGAACCTGCACCTGGCGTGCGGGATGGTTAATGGCAAAACAGGGAAAACAGGCAAGCGAAAGCGCATATGGCCTTGATACGAAAGCCATTCCTACGGTTTCGAAACCAATCTGCAACAAAACGCGGCTCGCGCGGCATGATGCGGATACAGGAGAGCGGCAAGTTTGACGCAACGGGAACAGACATCAGCAAACGAAAATGGGCAGGAAATCGAAACTACGCCCCTGGCTTCTCAGGATCAGCGTCGCGGCCGTCATCCTCGGTGGCGCCGGCTCGGTCGCCGGCAACCCTGTGGCAACGCTCGGCGCCACGAATTCTGGCGAGGTTTCGACGCTGCACACTGCACTGTTCATCGCCACGGTCTGGATTGTTTCCAGCCTGCGCATCAACCGGCTGAGGGCCCTCTGGCGGGTCGGCCTTCGGCTGATGAGGATGCGCGGCCCCTCCGGCTACTTGCTGCCGAGAGGACCGAAGGCCCGCGCCGCAGCGGGGGGCTCCGTCAGCGGCGCGGGCGCTTCGGGAGTTTCCTGAAGTATCGACGACTCAATGCATATCTCCCGAAAGTGGGAACCGGTTTCGGGACAAAGACATGCGTAAGATCAAAAACCTGAAGCGCAGGGAGCGAATCTGAAAGATCGCGACGCGCTTAGCGAATTGGGGATTGAGCGATGAAGACGAAATTTGCCGCCTCGGTGCTGTCCGCGCTGCTTTACGCCCAAGGGCTGCTTGGCTTTGCCGCACTTGCAACGGTGCTGCTCAAGGAGCGCGCCCATGCCCAGATCACCGTCGCCGCCGACGCGCCGTCAGGCCCCTCGGTCCTCGTGGTCCGTTAAGCATCGAGCACCATCGGGCCCGAAAGTGAAGATCGGTTTTGGGAAATCCGATGCAAGGGCAAGGAAACGACTTGGCTGCTCTCGCCTCAGTCGGTGCGCGACGTCGGCGGATCGAACCGATAACCGGCGCCCCTGATCGTGGTGATGGTCTCGGTATCGAGCTTGCGGCGCAGCCTCACGATGCGCGAATCGATCGAGCGGTCGAAAGCGTCGGCATTCTCGGCGGGCGCGGCGGCGATGATGTCGTCGCGCGTCAGCACCTTGCGCGGGCTCGCCAGAAACAGTCTCAACAGCGCCACCTGCCCCGGCGACAGCTGATCCTCGGCGCCGGAGCGATGCATCACCATCGCCGACCTCAGATCGACGGTGGCGTTCTCCAGCACGATCAGTTCCTGGGTGTTGCGGCCGCGCCGCGTCAGCAGGCCGCCGATGCGCGCCGCGAGCTCGCGCACATTGAGGGGGCTTTCCACCACGTCTGCGGCGCCGAGCTCCAGCGCCAGCACCTTGTCGACGAGATCGGCCGGCCGGCAGATCAGGATGAAGTCGGAGCCGCCTTCGCCGCCATAGCGCTTGAGCAGCTCGCGCCCTTCCGCCTGGCTCACATCGTCTCCGACGACCACGACGTCGATGCCCCCTGCCGAAAGCAGCGACTCCGCCTCCCAGGGCTGGCGCGCTTGGCGCACATCGTGCCCGCGCCGGTCGAGATGGTCGGCAAGGTCGCCGGCCACCACCTCCGCAACGGATACGAGCGCGACGACGGACCGTGCTGCCATTTTTCTCCACCTCGCCACAGACAACTCGATATGAGCGCTGGACATCATGTTTATACCCAATCTACTTTCCGCTGAAAGCGGGAGCGAGACCATTGTGAAGGCGCGCATCATCGTCGTCGAGGACGAGCCGGATCTGAGGGAAGCGGTTGCCGAGTATCTCGGCGCCAGCGGCTATGACGTCGACACGGCCGAGAATGCCGCCGAGGCGCGCAGCCTGATCGAGGCGCAGTCCTTCCATCTCGCAATCCTCGACATCGCCATGCCCGGCGAGGACGGCCTGTCGCTCGGCCGCTGGCTGCGCTCCAAGACCCAGATCGGCATCATCTATGCCACCGCGGCCGGCACCGCGCTCGACCGCATCGTCGGGCTGGAGCTCGGCGCCGACGACTACATCGTCAAGCCCTATGAGTTGCGCGAGGTGCTGGCGAGGGTCCGCAGCGTGCTTCGCCGCGTGCCACAGCCGGCGGCACCCCAGGCCGCGAAGGCCGAGACCGGCACACGCCGCTTCATGAATTTCGGTGGCTTCCAGGCCGATTTCGACGGCAGGCTCGTCACCGGCGCCAACGGCGTGGTCATCGAGATGGCCAAGAGCGAATTCGATGTGCTGGAGGTTTTCCTCACCCGCGCCAACCGCCTTTTGACGCGGGCGGCGATCTCGGAAGCGATCGGCTTCGTGGAAGATCCCGAATCGTCGCGCGCGGTCGATATCCGCATCATGCGTCTCAGGAAAAAGATCGAGGCGGACCCCGCCAATCCGAAATTCCTGCGCACGGTGCGCGGCGAAGGCTATATCTTCTCGCTGCCGACCAGCGACAGCAACTGACTCCGGCGCCGCGCATCCTTTCGGATACGCGATAGACGCTGTAGCATTCCATCCAGCGCATGTTCCTCGGAAACCGTGACCGATTTCGGGGCTTGTGTGCTGGATTTCATGGTTTACCGATATCGCCCGGGGATGACGTTCGACGATGACAGTTGAGGCCGCACGGATAGACATGCACGGCTCCCGTCAGGGCGCCGCGATGGCGGCCGTCCATGTCGTTCGCCGCCTGCGCGAGGCGGGCGACTGGCAGCGCGAGATGGACGGCATACTGGAGACGCTCTGCCGCTCGATGGATTGCCAACGCGGCATTCTTTTTCGTCTGCGCGAGCTCCCGGGCCAGGGCTTTGCGCAATCCGTTTCAGCCTACTGGATCGACCCCGCCTTCGGCGGCGAGCTCGCATCGCCCACGGTGATCATGCAGTCGATCATCAACTCCGATCCGCTGCTGGAACGGCTGCAGGAAGACGAGCGCCAGGGCAAGGTCTTTGCCGGCCACACGCGCAACCTCGAGGGTTTCCTGCGAGCCGATTTCGAGAAGCAGAGCATAAAATCCTTCATTTCCGTATCTGTCTTCGCCCACGGCCATCTTTGGGGCACGCTTGCCGTCAACGACTGCGTCGCCGAACGCGAATGGACCGACGAGGAAGAGGCGACGCTGCACATCATCGCGCTCGCTATCGGTGATGCCATTGAGCACTCGCCTTCGGAGGCTCACGCCAGCGAGGTCATCCGCCGCACCATGCTGCAAGCCTCGCTCGACGCCATCATCGTCATCGACGAGGCGGGCTCCATCATCGAGTTCAATCCCGCGGCCGAGAAGATGTTCGGCTTCCAACGCAGCGACATCCTCGGCAAGGACCTGCTCGACACCATCGTGCCGATCTACTACCGCAAGGGCTATGCCTCGGGTGCCGACTACATGGCCGGCCGCGGCGCACCGATGGTCAACCAGCGGCTGGAGACCGTGACCCAGAACGCGGCCGGCGAGATCTTTCCGATCGAGCTGACCGCGACGGAGATGCGGGTCGCCGACCGCCGGCTGATCTTCGGCTCGATCCGCGACCTACGCGAAAAGCTGCGCGCCGAGGAAGAGATCAACCGCCAGCGCGAGAAGCTGCATCAGAACGAGAAGATGGCGGCGATGGGCTCGCTGCTCGCCGGCGTCTCGCATGAGCTCAACAATCCGCTCGCGGTGGTGGTGGCGCAATCGACGCTGCTGCATGAATTCGCTGCCGATCCGCAGACCAAGGTGCGCGCCGAGAAGGTGCGCGCCGCCGCCGAGCGCTGCGGCCGCATCGTCAAGAGCTTCCTGTCGATGGTGCGCCTGCATCCGACCGAGCAGGCCGAAACCGACCTCAACCAGGTGATGCGCGCGGCGCTCGAGGTCACTGCCTACGGCGCGCGCTCCAGCGGCATCATCATCGATACCGATTTTGCCAACGGTCCGTTGCTCGCCATGGCCGACGCCGACCATGTCACGCAGGTCGTGGCCAATTTCCTCATCAACAGCCAGCACGCGCTGGCCGGCGTCACCGGCGAACGGCGCATCAAGGTGCGGACCTTCCGCAGCGATCGCGGCAACCCCGGCTTTTCGGTCGAGGACAACGGCCCAGGCATTCCCGAGGCGATCCGCTCGCGCATCTTCGAATCCTATTTCACCACCAAGCCGGTCGGCGTCGGCACCGGCATCGGTCTGTCGATCTCCAAGTCGATCGTCGAGCGCCACAACGGCAACATCTGGTTCGAGGAGGTTGAGCCGCACGGCGCGCGCTTCGTCGTGCAGCTGCCGGCGATCACCGGCGATGCCGCGAAAGCCGGCGAAGGCCCGGCGCGCTCCAGCGGGCTGCGCCATGCGCTGATCATCGACGACGAGCCCGACGTCGCCGCCTCGCTCTCCGACATACTGGAGCTGATGGGGGTGAAGTCGCGGATCGTCGCAAGCTGGAGGTCCGCCGGCGAGGTGCTGGGCGGGCACGTGTCGCCCGACATCGTCTTTTCGGACCTGCGCATGCCGGGCACCAGCGGCATATCGATCTACCGTGAATTGCTCGCCGAGCGGCCTGTGCTGGCCAAGCGCTTCGTGCTCGTCACCGGCGACATGATCGGCGCCAAGGCGGAAATCGAGTCCCAGCCGCCGCAGCAGCGCCCGCATATCCTGGAGAAGCCGTTCTCGACACTCGACGTCCGCGGCATCCTCTCGACCGTTGCCGAAGAGACGGCTGTCGCGGCCGACAACGGCGCGCACATCTGAGTTGACTGGCCCAAGGCCGGCGGGGCGTCTATCCGAACCTGAACTCGCGCCGCCGCAGGCTCGGCCGAGATTCAGGTCAGGCTGAGTCGAAAATTGTGCCTTCCGAGAACCGGAGCGGAGCGTACTTGAGGTACGCGAGCACCGGAAGCGCAGGAAGGCACCATTTGCAAACCAGCCTCACCTGAATATCGACCGAGCCAAAAAAAGAGGCTCCCGACCGACTTAGCGGCGGGAGCCTGACTGGAGCGCTGGAGGGAGCGCTCAGGGGAGCTCTAGAAGACGTTCGGCGTGTTGGTGAGCGGTTGGGCGTTGGCGATCATGCGCACGGCGCGGGCCCTGTGCTGGCCCGACTGCTCGGCGATGGCGCGCAGGCATTCGGCGTTCTCGGCGCCCCAGTTCTGGCCCTTGCAGGCGAAATCGATCGCCGGCTCCGGCAGGCGCGCGGTCTTGAGCGTCGTCGGCGCGCCCTCCACGACATTGGCCGGCGGATTGAGCGAAGCGAAAGCCGGACCGGCCGCCGGGGCGACCACCATGCTGATGAAGGCGCAGGCGCCGATCAGCATGAACATCGCCATCGGATGGTCGCTGGCACGCTGGCGCAACGCCAGCTTCGGCCGGCGATCGTTGCGCTCCGGGCCGTGCGCGCGGCGATTGGTGTCGGCAGTCTGGACTTTCGCAAACATCGGTTGTTCCCTTCGTTATCTTTCTTTTCTTTATGAAACGAACTTAAACGCGCCACGTAACAGGCGAATGGTCGACCGCGATTGCCTGTGTAACAGGATTGAAACAAGGATCTTGGATCGCCATGCCTGTTTCCCTGCTTGCCGCCGGCTGAGGTTCACCGCACTGGTTTGCGGACAAATGCGCCTGTCGGACGCCGGAAACTGTAAGCAACCTCACACAGCCGCCGAATTGGCATGACTGTCGTGATTATCGGATGCGCCAGACGTGCCGGAACGGACCTCCCGCAACGCCCGAATCCGCAGCCGGAACCGCTGCTCTACATCCCTGGTTAAGGCTCGGATTTTCCGGGATTTTTCTGGCTCAGGTGGCGTCAAATCTGCTGCCATGGAATTTCCATATTCTCACAAACCATTGCATTTCAATGAGAAATATGCTTTTATTGAATGATCATTCAACAAAAAGAAGAGCATTTTTATGAACCCGCATCTCCGTGACGTGGCGATCCCCAACGATTGGGACCGGCGGGGTTTGCCGGGGTGGAGCTATCACTCCAACGCGCTTCTCGAGCTCGAGAAGGAATACGTCTTCCGCAATCACTGGCAGATCGCCGGCCATGTCTCCGACGTGCCGAATGCGGGCGATTATCTGACTATGGACGTCATCGGCGAGCGCGCGCTGATCGTGCGCGGCAAGGATGGCATCGTGCGCGCCTTCAACAACATGTGCCGCCACCGCGGCAGCCGCGTCGTCGCCGACAGCCAGGGCACCTGCAAGAACGCGCTGGTCTGCCCGTTCCACGGCTGGGTCTACAATCTCGACGGCACCTTACGGGGCGCGGCGCGGCCGCGCTCTTTCCCCGAGCTCGACAAGACCGAGTTCGGCCTGATGCCGCTCGACCTCGAAATCTGGATGGGCTTCATCTTCATCCGCTTCCGCAAGGGCGGCCCGCAGCCTTCGGTGGCCGAACTCTTGAAGCCGATCGAGGCGGAGATCGCCCACTACCGCGTCGCCGACATGGTGCCGTCCTGGGGCATCTGGACGCAGAAATCGCCGGTCAACTGGAAGTCGGTGCGCGACGTCGACAATGAGGGCTACCACGTCGCCATGGCGCATCCGGCGCTGCAGGACCTCTATGGCGCGACCTATTTCGACGAGCCTTTCATCAATGGCGTGTCGCGTTCCTTCGCCACCTACAACCCGCATGCCGGGCGGCGCTGGAGCGTCGGCCAATACGTCAAGATAGCGCCCGAGCCGACGCATCTGCCGGAGCATCTGCGCAAGGCCTGGATCTATTACGGCATCTTCCCCAACAACGCGCTGTCGATCATGCCGGAATCGGTGCAGTTCTATCAGGAGTTCCCGCTCTCCACCGGAGAAACGCTGCTGCGCGGCGCGGTCTATCGCTACAGGGACGAAACAAGGCAGCAGGCGGCCGCACGCTACCTGGCCTACCGCATCGACCGCGACACGATGAACGAGGACGTGCAGCTTTCGGTGTGGTCGAACGAATCCATGCTGTCCGAAGCCTTCGAGGGCTTTTATCTCTCGGATCTCGAATATGGCGTGCGCACCCACCACGACCACCTGCGCAAGCAGGTGCCGGTGCTCAACCTGGAGACGGCGCCGGAGGAAAAGGACATGTGGGGATTGAACGACGCGCTGCGGTCGAGGGGGTGAGAGCTCTTCCTTCTCCCCGTTTCACGGGGAGAAGGTGCCCGAAGGGCGGATGAGGGGCGGCGCCAGCGCCTGGCGATTGGCTAGCCCTCAACCTCAGAAAGCTATCTTCCGACTGAAATCTCGTAAGCCGGCGCTGCACCGGTCGGTTATCGCCCCAGACGGATGAAGCTCTGCATACGCGGCCAACCACCAATGTCAGCGCCGCCCCTCATCCGCCCTTCGGGCACCTTCTCCCCGTGAAACGGGGAGAAGGAAAGGCCAATCACCCCCGCCATACCCCTTCCTTCCTAAGATCA
>SUGL01000279.1 GCA_004963905.1 Mesorhizobium sp. | reverse complement strand
TGAACAGCCAGGCGTGAAGATCGTAGTGCACGAACTCCTTCGGGATCAGCGGATAGTGCCCCTCCATCGGCCCCATGAATTTCTGGCCAAATAGGCTCGGCGCTTCCTTGACGTCCGGCGTCAGCGGCACCAGCCACTCCACCGCGACCAGCTTCAAGCCTTTCTTGGTCGGCTCGTAGATCAGGACGTTGGGCTTCATCGGGTCGAGCTTCTTGCCGACGCTCGGGACGTTGACGAAAT
>SUGL01000278.1 GCA_004963905.1 Mesorhizobium sp. | reverse complement strand
GCATACGTTCCAGCACCCGAAAGATCTCCTCATGGCTCAATTCCATACCATGGCCAGGGCTTTCCGAGCGGTCGTCGCTGGGAAAAAACGGTGCGAGAAAAAACGGTGCAGCATAAATTGCCTGCAGGTCCAGACGGTCAGATGACAGCAACATCTGCACGATGGCAAACTGATCATCGATTTCATTGTAGGTGTCGGTATCAAGAACGCACCGTACCCGTCCTGAGGGGGGCTCCAGCA
>SUGL01000277.1 GCA_004963905.1 Mesorhizobium sp. | reverse complement strand
CGTCTCGACGCTGTCGGCAGGCACGATCTTCCGCATCGCGGTCAGTGCAACCCCCTTCCTCCTGCCGCTGCTCTTCCAGGTGGGCTTCGGAATGCGCCCCGTCGATGCAGGCTTGCTGATCCTCGCCTATTTCCTCGGCAATCTCGGCATGAAGGCGGTGACTACGCCGACGCTCAGGCGCTTCGGCTTCCGCCGCGTACTGATCGTCAACGGCCAGATCGCCTCGCTGGCGATCATGGCC
>SUGL01000276.1 GCA_004963905.1 Mesorhizobium sp. | reverse complement strand
GCGTCCTGGCCGTTGAAGCGAAACAGCGCCGTCGGCGGATCGACGTAGCCGCGCGTGATCGTCGCGACATCGCTCAGCCGGAAAAAGCGGTCGTTGACGCGCAAGTTGATGGCGCGCAGGCTCTCCTCGGAGGTGAACTGGCCGCCGACGCGCACGCTGATACGCTCCGGACCGGACTGGATCACGCCCGACGGCGTGATCGCGTTCTGCGCCTGCAGGCTGGCGACGATCTGCTGCTGGT
>SUGL01000275.1 GCA_004963905.1 Mesorhizobium sp. | reverse complement strand
CAACGGCGCGATCGCCGCCGTGGCAAGGGCTGCCATCGACCACCAGTTGATGCCTTGCGAGCCCGTCTGGCTCGCCACCATGACTGGGATGGTCTTGGCATCGGTCGAGGTGAGCAGGGCAGCGAAGAAATATTCGTTCCAGCAGAGCACCATCGCCAGGATGAAGGCGGCGACCATGCCCGGAAGCGCGATCGGCATGACGATGCGGAAGAAGGCGCCCCAAATGGTCAGGCCGTCGACC
>SUGL01000274.1 GCA_004963905.1 Mesorhizobium sp. | reverse complement strand
ACAGGGCGCGTAGGGCGTCAGCAGGCCGATGCCCTTGGCGCCGAGCGCCCTGAAGGCGGCAAGCGCGCCGGTGACCGGCGTGGTGCAGGCGACACCCGGCCGCGCCTTCCTGATCTCGGCAAACACGGCCTCCTCGCCGAGCGTCATGGTCGCCGAGGTGCAGCCGAAGCCGACGACGTCGAGCGGAATGCTGGGCAGGATCAAGTTGACCGTCGGCGCGATGCGCGGGCCGATGGCGCGC
>SUGL01000273.1 GCA_004963905.1 Mesorhizobium sp. | reverse complement strand
CTTGCCGAGATAGGGCGAGCCCGGCCGCTCGACCGCGCCGGCAACGCGCGCGCCCGGCATGGAATGGATGGCACGGATCAGCGTCTGGCCCATCCGGCCGGCGGCACCCACCACCACCAGGTCCATATCGCCCGCTTCGCTCATGCCTCTCTCCCCATCACTTTCTTTCCGCGCGTGCGCAGCAGCGGAGTTTGAATTGGCTTGGCGTCATCGACAAGCCCCAGCCCCTTCTTGCCCTGCAC
>SUGL01000272.1 GCA_004963905.1 Mesorhizobium sp. | reverse complement strand
GGTCTTCATGATCGATGCCGAGACCGGCACGGTGCTGTTCGCCAAGGATGCCGACAAGCCGATCCCGCCGGCCTCGATGGCCAAGCTGATGACGATGGAAGTGGTGTTCAACGCCATCAAGTCGAAGCGGATCACGCTCGACGATACGTTCGTGGTCAGCGAAAACGCCTGGCGCACCGGCGGCGCGCCGTCCGGGACCTCGACCATGTTCGCCAAGCTCAAATCGGCGGTCCGTGTCGAGG
>SUGL01000271.1 GCA_004963905.1 Mesorhizobium sp. | reverse complement strand
TGTCGACACTGTGCTGCAGGATGTCGAAGAAGCGGATGCCGGGTTTCATCACCTTGGCGTCGAGACGGAAGAGGTCGATGTAATTCCGGTTGCAGATGATCATCCGCTCTTCGGCGTCGAACATGCACAGGCCATGCGACATGTTCTCGACGGCGGCCGAAAAGCGCTCGTTTTGTGCGCGAAGTTCCTCCGCTATTCGTCGAACCGGGCCAATACCGGTTGCCTTCCGCCTGACTGCGGCC
>SUGL01000270.1 GCA_004963905.1 Mesorhizobium sp. | reverse complement strand
CCGCCCGTCAGACTTTGTTTTGCGCGACCGGTTCGCAAGCAATTCATCACCTTATCGGGAGGAACACACTTTGTGACGATATCCGCGCTGGAACCATCTGGCGCAGTCTGAAGTTGAGAGCTATTGATTCGGTATAGGGACACCACTTGGCGGCAGCAAGGGAGAAAACGCCATGCTTATTCATAGACTTGCAACGTTGACGGGCATCGCCGTCGCAACCTTGTTCCTGGCGGCGCCGGCCA
>SUGL01000026.1 GCA_004963905.1 Mesorhizobium sp. | reverse complement strand
TCCCCGTCACTATACGGGGAGAAGTGCCCGGCAGGGCGATGAGGGGCGGCGCCGAATTTGGCGATTGGCGATCTCCGCCGGAAGCCGGAACTGCGGTTGACCGAAGCGCCTGTGTTGCGCGGCCGGCGATCCTAACGCGGCGCGCGTTTGGCCAGGATGCGCTGCAAGGTGCGGCGGTGCATGTTGAGCCGGCGCGCGGTCTCGGAGACGTTGCGGTCGCACATTTCGTAGACGCGCTGGATATGCTCCCAGCGCACGCGGTCGGCCGACATCGGGTTTTCGGGCGGCGCGGCACGCTCGCCGGCGGTGCGGGTGAGCGCGGCGAAGACGTCGTCGGCATCGGCGGGCTTCGACAGATAGTCGATGGCGCCGAGCTTCACCGCCGTCACCGCTGTGGCGATATTGCCGTAGCCGGTCAGGATGATGGTGCGGGCATCGTCGCGCTTCTCGCGGATGGCGGCGACCACGTCGAGGCCGTTGCCGTCGCCCAGCCGCATGTCGACCACCGCATAGGCCGGCGGGTGGGCGCGCGCCTTGGCGACCGCCTCTTCCACGCTTTCCGCCGTCTCGACCGCGAAGCCCCTGGTTTCCATGGCGCGGGCAAGCCGGGTGAGGAACGGCTTGTCGTCGTCGACGATCAGCAGCGAGGTATCCTCGCCCTCAACCATTGCGCCAGTGGTTTCGTCCGCGCTCATTTCATCAGCATCCTACTGACTTATAGCGCGTCGCGTCGAAACGGATTCCAGCGAACGCGCCTTAAGTCCTTCGTTCCGGGCATGTCGTTTTCCCAAAACCGCTACGCACTTTTGGGCGACATGCCTTACTTTTACGCAGATACAATTCCGCAACAGCAATGTCCAATTTTTACAGCCGGCAACAGACCTGCCATGCAGCGGGCGCAAAGCTCAGGCATTGTCGAAGATGGAGGCGGACACCTGCTCCTGATTGAGGAAGACGCTTCTGGGCCAGGTGATCTGCACCACCGCACCTTCGCCGAGCCCGCTCGAATTGCGGAAATCGATCGTGGCGCCCGAGCGCTCCAGCAGGGTCTTGGCGATGAAAAGCCCGAGGCCGAGGCCGCCGCCGGCCTCCGTGCCCTGGCGCGTCGACATATAGGGCTCGCCGATGCGGTCGATGATTTCCGGGGGGAAGCCCGGTCCGTCGTCCGTGATGGAGAAAGAGACCTCCTCGCTATCCCAGTTCCAGCTGACGGTAACGGTCTTCTTGGCAAAGTCGACGGCGTTCTCTACCAGGTTGCCGAGCCCGTAGATCACGCCGGGACTGCGCTGCCCGACCGGCTCCGGACCGATACGCTCGCCGGGACGCAGCCGGATCGTGATGCCGAAATCGCGATGCGGGGCCGTCACCTCCTCGACCAGGGAAGTCAGCGGCAGGCGCGAAAGATGCGCCTCGCCTTCCGAGGACAGGCTGGTCAGCCGCTTCAGGATTTCGCGGCAGCGTTCGCTCTGCGAGCGTAAGAGCTTCACGTCCTCACTGAATTTCGGATCCGCGCCCAGCGCCTTTTCCATTTCCTTGGCAACGACGGTGATGGTTGCCAAAGGCGTGCCGAGCTCATGTGCGGCCGCTGCCGCAAGGCCATCCAGCGCGGAAAGATGCTGTTCGCGCTGCAAGACCAGTTCGGTGGCGGCGAGCGCATTGGCGAGCAGGCGCGCCTCGGCCGCGACGCGGAAGGCATAGATGGCGGTGAAGGCGATCGAGGCGAACACCGCCATCCACATGCCGGCGACGTAGATGAAGGGCATCGGCAGCGGCGCACCCCCGTACCAGGGCAGCGGCAGGTGGAAGAAGACAAGCAGCGTTGCCGCCGCGATGACCAGCGCGCCGAGCACCGCGGTGAGGCGCAGCGGCAGCGAAGCGGCGGAGATGACGACGGGCACCGAGAGCAGGACCGAGAACGGATTGGTCAGGCCGCCGGTCATGTAGAGCAGGCCGGCGAGCTGCAGGCTGTCGATGGTGAGGATGGCAAAGGCGGAGAGCGGGGTCAGCCGATGTGCTGCCGGATAGCGGAAGGTCAGCCAGAGGTTCATCCAGGCCGAGCAGGCGATGAGCGCGAAGCACATCGAGACCGGCAGCGGGAATTCCAGCCCGTAGGCCACCACGAGAACCGTGAGGCTCTGGCCGACGATGGCCAGCCAGCGCAGACGGATCAGTGTGTTGAGCCGCAGCCGCTGGCTCTGTTGGGAATCGGGTGCGCGCAGAATATTGATCATCGAGTTACGATTATAGCCGCAGGAGGGCAAGCGCTAGTAGCGCTGTAAAGGCGCCTTGACTGGTTGGCAGCCGGTGTTTCGGTTCACCATCATGAGCGCTTGGCGATTGGCCGGGACCCCTCGCGATTTCGTCCTCCTCGGGTCTACGCGCGTCGCTTCGCTCCTTGCTCCGCCCGTGGATGACGACGTGATGGGCGTTTGCGCCAATCGCCAACGCACGTTGCTCACTAACGCGAATGGGCCGCCGAAAGCGGCATGAACCTACGTCCCGCGCGGCTTGGCGCGGCTGGTGGCGGCGGCAAGCAGCGGGTTTTCCGGCCAGACATGCTTGGGATAGCGACCGCGCATGTCGGCGCGCACGTCGGCCCAGGAGCCGCGCCAGAAGCCGGGCAGATCGCGCGTCGTCTGGATCGGGCGGTGCGCCGGCGACAACAGCTCGAGCGTCAGCGGCACCGTGCCGCCGGCGATCGCCGGATGTTTGTCGAGACCGAACAACTCCTGCACGCGGACCGCGAGCACCGGCCATTCGCCGTCATATCGGATCGGCACATGGCTGCCCGAGGGCGCGCTGAAATGGGTCGGCGCCAGCGCATCGACCTTGCGCTGCAGTTCGTGCGGGACCAACGACATCAACCCGGCCGCGAGCGTAGCCGGCTTGATCGCTGCGAAAGAGGCCTCGCCGGCAAGAAAAGGCAGCAGCCAGTCGTCGAGCCGATCGACAAGCACCTGGTCCGAGACGTCCGGCCAGGGCGCGCCGAGGCCGCGATGGAGCCAGCCGAGCCGCTGGCGTAGCGTCTCCGCCTCCTTGCCCCAGTCGAGCAGCGCCAGGCCATGCTCGCGCAAGGCATCGAGGATGGCGCGGTCGGCATCGGCGCCCAACGGCGCCGGCAGCATGCGCTCGGAAAGCGTGATGGCACCGAGGCGTGCAGTCTCGCGCACACGCACGGCGCGCCGCTCGCGGTCGAAGCTTGTTTCTCGCTTCGTCTCGATGCGGTCGGCAAGGGCCGCGCGGATATCGGCCTCGTCGACGGGCGCGGCGGCGGTGATGCGGGCGTTCTGCGCCTTGCCCTGAAGGTCGGCGACGACCAGCCAGGTCTCGCTGGCGAGCGGATCGGCGGCGTCGACCATCGCGCCGGAACCGTTGGCGAGCACGAAGCGGCCGCGTTCGCCGCGCGCCCTGGCGACGCGATCCGGCCAGGCATGGATGAGGAGAGCGCCGGCGCTTTTACCCTCCCCCTTGAGGGGAGGGTCGATCCGCGCAGCGGATCGGGGCGGGGTCGGTTCGAGCACGCGACCGGCGACCCCTCCCCTCAAGGGAGAGGGTGAAGCCAGGCGCTCGGCAAGCTGCCGGGCGGCATTGGCGCGCGGCGATTTTTCCCCGCGAAAACGCATCAATCGGCGTTCGAGGTCGGCGCTGTCGCCGCCCAGCCCGCGCTCGGTGAGCAGCACGGCAAGCGTCGCCGCCTCCAGCGCCTGCCCGGCCTTCGCCGCCTCGGCGACCATATGCGCGAGCCGCACCGGCAGCGCCAGCTTGCGCATCGCGGCGCCCGCCTCCGTCAGACGGCCAGCGTCATCGATGGCGTGCAGCGCCTCGAGCAGCAGCCGCGCCTCGTTGAGCGCCGGCGCGGGCGGCGGGTCGAGAAAGGACAGACTCGACGGATCGGCGACGCCGAAGGCGGCGCAGTCGAGCAGCAGGCCGGAAAGGTCTGCCTCGAGGATTTCCGGCGGCGTGAAGGCGGGCAGCGCTGCCGTCTGTTCGGCGCGCCACAGCCGGATGGCGACGCCTGGCTGCGTTCGCCCGGCGCGGCCGGCGCGCTGGTCGGCGGAAGCTCTGCTGACGCGCACGGTCTCCAGCCTGGTCAGGCCGCTCGCCGGCTCATAGCGCGGCAGGCGCGACAGGCCGGAATCGATGACGACGCGCACACCGTCGATGGTGATGGAGGTCTCGGCGATCGACGTCGCCAGCACCACCTTGCGGCGGCCGGGCGGCGGCGGCTTGATTGCCGCGTCCTGCGCCCGGTTGTCCAGTTGGCCGTAGAGCGGAACGACGTCGGTATCGGCCGCGACATTGCCTTCAAGCCGCTCCGCCGTGCGCTCGATCTCGCGCTGTCCCGGCAGGAAAGCGAGCACGCTGCCCTGCTCCGTGCCAAGAGCGAAACGGACCGCCTTGGCCATGGCGTCCTCGACGGCCATGCCGGCCGCCCGCTCGTCATAGCGGATGTCGACCGGGAATGCGCGGCCCTCGCTTTCGATCACCGGCGCTCCGGAAAGAAGCCTGGCAACGCGCGCGCCGTCGAGCGTCGCCGACATGACCAGCAGGCGCAGATCGGGCCGCAGCGCCCCTTGCACGTCGAGCGCCAGCGCCAGCCCGAAATCGCCGTCGAGCGAGCGCTCGTGGAATTCGTCGAAAATCACCGCCGAAACGCCGGGCAGTTCCGGATCGTCGAGGATCATGCGGGACAACACGCCTTCGGTGACGACGAGGATTCTTGTCCGCGCCGAAGTGCGGTTCTCCATCCGCATGGCATAGCCGACCGTGCCGCCGGGCTCCTCGCCGAGCAGCTCGGCCATGCGGCGCGCGGCAGCGCGGGCGGCGAGCCGGCGCGGCTCGAGCAGCACGATCCGGCCCGCGCCAAGCCAGGGCGCGTCGAGCAGCGCCAGCGGCACCAGCGTCGTCTTGCCGGCGCCGGGCGGCGCCACAAGCACGGCGCCGTTGCGCCCGGCAAGTGTTTGCCGGAGCGCCGGCAGCACGGCTGTGACCGGAAGTTCCGGCAAGGGTTTCATCGTCATCGCGCCCGCATATCAGCCGTCGCAGTCGCCGCGCAACGTGTGAGACAGGCGACCGGTCAAAGCCTTGTTCGCGAAAATGGGTTCCAGCGCACGGTGCCGAGCCTCACCTCTTCGCGCACCATCGTCAGCAGGCCGGAGCCGCCGACCACCGCGAGACCTACCAATGACAGCCAGTCGGGGTATTCCTGGAAGAACAATGCCCCGAGGACGACCGCCCAGACGATCTGCGAATAATGCGTCGGCGCGATCCGGTTGGCCGGCGCGTATTTGACGGCGAGCAACTGCAGCAATTGTCCGCCGGCGGTGAAGACGCCGGCCAGGATCAGCCAAGCCAGTTGGCCTAGATTGGGGAACGAGAACGACGTCGCGGCCGTGCCGACCCCGTTGAACAGCAGGCCATAGCCAACCAGCGCGCCGAGGATCGTGGTGCGCTTTTCCTGCTGGGCAAGCGAGCGCATCAGGATGACGCTGGTGGCGGCGAGGAAAGCATTCGCGAAGGCGGCGAGATGGCCGAGATGGAGTTCGCGAAAGCCCGGCCGCACCACCAGCATGACGCCGGCGAAGCCGGCGACGACGGCAAGCCACCGCCAGGGGCCGACGCGCTCTTTCAGGATGACGGTCGAGAGGATGGTGACCAGCAGCGGCGCCAGGAAGATCAGCGCATAGACTTCGGCCAGCGGGATGGTGGTGAAGGCATAGACGCTGAGCACTCCCGACGCGATGCCGGCCAAGGCGCGGGCCTGCACGGCCCATGGACGTTTGGTGCGCCAGAAGTCGCGCCAGCGTTCATCGGCCGGACGGGTGAAGAACAGGAAACAGCCGGCAAACAAGGTCACGAAGAAGCCGATCTCGAAGACCGTGAACTGCCCGCCGAGGCTCTTGATGACGGCATCGCTGCACGAATAGCTTGCATAGGCGATCAGGGCGAGCAGGATTCCGTTCGGCACGTTTCGATTTCCGGGAGAGAAGCAAGTGAAGGTACTGGCACTGGGGGCCCATCCCGATGACATCGAGATCTTCATGTTCGGTACGATGGCCGCCTATGCGGCGCTAGGCGCAGAGCTCACTTTTGGAATAGCCACGGACGGCGCCAAGGGCGGCAAGGGCGATTCGGTGACGCTCGTTCGCGCACGCCGCGAAGAGGCGACCAGGGCGGCCGGCCTGCTCGGCGTCACGCCGCGGTTCCTCGAGTTCCCCGACGGGGCACTGGTTGGCGATGCCGCGCTCATTGCGGCGCTGAAGGCGCTGATCGGCGAAGTGAAGCCCGACCTTGCCATCACCCATGCGCCCAACGATTATCACGGCGACCATCGCGCGCTGTCCGACGGCGTGCGCATCGCGGCGTCCTTCGCGGTGCCGGTATTGCATGCCGACACGCTCGGCGGCACCGGCTTTTCGCCGACGCATTACGTCGACATCTCCGCCCATTGGGACATCAAGGCGCAAGCGATCCGCGCGCATCGCTCGCAGGATCCCGAGCGTTTCGTCGCCGGCGCGCGCACGCAGAACGAATTCCGCGCCGGCCAGTGCAACGGCACGCCGGGCGCCCTGGCCGAGGCCTTCCGCTTCGAGCCGGTCTTCCCCTTTGCCGACATCCGCGAACTGCTGCCGCCGGCGCCGCCGATCCGGCCGGTGACGGTGAGCACGAAGAGCGCCAAGTAGCCGGCTGACGAACGACCGGTCAGAGCGACCGGCAATTATTTCCCAACGATTTCAAGCACCGCTTTCGCCATGCTGCGACGCAGCAACGAATTCACTTGCGTTGTTTAGTAAAAAGAGCATCACTAAACAAATTACTAAACATCGGCGGCGCATCGCGCGTCATGTTTGGGCCCTCGGAGGAGCGAGGGTCGAGGGTTCTTGAAACCGTCATCCGGACGCGTTTCGCAAATGGGAGGTAAGGCATGAAATCGACCTGGAAACTGGCGTTGGGACTGGCCTCGGCGATCACCGCGTCGACCGCCGTCTCGAACGTCGCGCATGCGGAAGACCTGACGCTTTGCTGGGCGGCCTGGGATCCGGCCAACGCGCTCGTGGAACTGTCCAAGGACTTCACCAAGGAAACCGGCATCGGCATGAAATTCGAGTTCGTGCCGTGGACCAACTATGCCGACCGCTTCCTCAACGAGCTCAACTCGCACGGCAAGCTCTGCGACCTGATCATCGGCGACAGCCAGTGGATCGGCGGCGCCGCCGAGAACGGCCACTACGTCAAGCTGAACGACTTCTTCGACAAGGAGAAGATCAGCATGGACGATTTCGTGCCGGCGACCGTGGTCGGCTATTCGGAATGGCCGAAGAACACGCCGAACTACTGGGCGCTGCCGGCCATGGGCGACGTCGTCGGCTGGACCTATCGCAAGGACTGGTTCTCGCGGCCCGAGTTGCAGAAGGAGTTCAAGGAGAAATATGGCTGGGACCTCGCCCCGCCGACGACCTTCGACCAGCTGAAACAGATCGCCGAATTCTTCCAGAAGCGGCAGATCGACGGCAAGACGGTCTACGGCGCCTCGATCTATACCGAGCGCGGCTCGGAAGGCATCACCATGGGCGCCATGGACGTGCTCTACAGCTACGGCTTCCAGTACGAGAACCCGAAGAAGCCTTACGCGATGGACGGCTTCGTCAACTCCGAGAAATCGGTGAAGGGGCTGGAATTCTACAAGGCGCTCTATGACTGCTGCACGCCTCCTGGTTCCTCCAATGCCTACATGGGCGAAGGCGTCGACGCCTTCAAATCCGGACAGGTGGCGATGCATATGAACTTCGCCTTCACCTGGCCGGGCCTGCAGAAGGACGAGAATGTCGGCGGCGACAAGATCGGTTACTTCGTCAACCCGAAAGGTCCCGACGGCGACCAGTTCGCCCAGCTCGGCGGTCAGGGCATCTCGGTGGTTTCCTATTCCGACAAGCAGGAATCGGCGCTGAAATACATCAAGTGGTTCGCCAACAAGGACGTGCAGGCGAAATGGTGGTCGCTCGGCGGCTATTCCTGCCTGAACTCGGTCGTCAAGGACCCGAAGTTCCCGTCCAGCCAGCCCTATGCGCAGGCCTTCCTCGACTCCATGGCCATCGTGAAGGACTTCTGGGCGGAACCGAGCTACGCGCCGCTCTTACAGGCCTCGCAGAAGCGCTTCCATGACTATGTCGTCGCCGGCCAGGGCTCGGCCAAGGACGCGCTCGACGGACTGGTCAAGGACTGGACGCAGATCTTCCAGGACGACGGCAAGATGTAAGGCTCCTCCCGAGCCCAACCGCAGCGTCCCGTGCCGCCCTTGGCACGGGACGCAGTTCAGATAAATTCCATCGCCGAGACTGACCCGTGACCGAAGCAGGACTAACCATGCTCAATCGGACTGCGGACAACGTTGCCCGGGCCACACCGGAGCCGTTGGCCAAGAGGATCCGGGGCATCAGCGACAAGGGCCTCGCCTGGCTGTTCATCTCGCCGACGATCCTGTTGCTTTTGGCCATCAACATCTTCCCGCTGTTCTGGGCGATCTACCTCTCGTTCACCAACTACCGCGCCAACCGGCCGAACGATGTGGTGAAGAATCTGGGGCTCGCCAACTACCGGCGCATCCTGGGCGACCAGGACATCTGGATCGCCATGCAGACGACGGCGCATTTCGTGTTCTGGACGATCCTCCTGCAGACGGTGATCGGCTTCACTCTGGCCTGGCTGATCGACCGCAAGTTCCGCGGCCATGCCTTCTGGACGACGATCATCCTGGTGCCGATGATGCTGTCGCCGGCGGTGGTCGGCAATTTCTGGCGCTTCCTCTACGAGCCGCAGATCGGGCTGTTCGCCTATGCCGTCTCCTTCGTCACAGGCATTCCGCCGACGAATGTGCAGATGCTGTCCAACGTCGAGCTCGCGCCGTGGGCGATCATCATCGTCGACACCTGGATGTGGACGCCTTACGTGATGTTGATCTGCCTCGCCGGCCTGCGCTCCATCCCCGAATACATCTATGAG
The DNA here is from genome assembly GCA_004963905.1 of Mesorhizobium sp. Lineage (GTDB taxonomy): Bacteria > Pseudomonadota > Alphaproteobacteria > Rhizobiales > Rhizobiaceae > Mesorhizobium. The sequence continues at coordinate 90,428 of SUGL01000026.1, read as the reverse complement.
GCGGCCGAAGTCGACCGCGCCTCCAACTGGCGGCAGTTCTGGTCGATCACGCTGCCGATGGCGCTGCCCTTCATCATGCTGGCGGTGCTGTTCCGCGGCATCGAGAACTTCAAGATGTTCGACATGGTCAATCTCTTGACCGGCGGCGGACCGGGTTCGACCACCGAGGTCGCCTCGATCACGCTGAAGCGGCAGGCCTTCGAGAGCTGGCGCACCGGCTATTCCTCGGCCTTCGCCATCATCCTGTTCGTCGCGGTGTTCGGGCTGGCCAACATCTACGTCAAGGCGCTCAACAAGGTGAAGCAGAGATGAGCCTGACCACCGCCCATTCCGTCGTCGCGCCTTCGGCGAATTCGAAGCGGATCGCCGGCGCGATCGTCGTCGCCTACGCGCTGGTCTCGATCGTGCCGCTGCTTTGGATCTTCGCCACCAGCTTCAAGACGCCGCCGGATTCGATCGCCTATCCGCCGAAAATCGTCTTCCAGCCCAGCATCGAGGGCTATTGCAACCTGTTCACCACCCGCACAAGGCAGACGCCGGAATACATCAACTCGCTCGGCCCGGCGACCGGCTTCTGCGACGAGACGGTGCGCAAGCGCAACATGGTGATCGCGGGCCCGTCGAACTTCCTGCCGCGCTTCGTCAATTCGCTGATCATCGCCTTCGGCTCGACCTTCTGCGCGGTGTTTCTCGGCACGCTCTCTGCCTATGGCTTCTCGCGCTTCAAGGTGCCGCTGGCGGACGACCTTCTGTTCTTCATCCTGTCGACGCGCATGATGCCGCCGATCGCTGTGGCGATCCCGATCTACCTGATGTACCGCGAGCTCGGCCTTTCCGACACCGCGCTCGGCATGATCCTGCTCTACACGGCGGTCAACGTTTCCTTGGCGGTCTGGCTGCTCAAGGGCTTCATCGACGAGATCCCGCGCGAGTATGAGGAAGCGGCGATGATCGACGGCTATACGCGGCTGCAGGCCTTCTGGCGCACCGTGCTGCCGCAAGCGACGACCGGCATTGCCGCGACCGCCATCTTCTGCCTGATCTTCGCCTGGAACGAATATGCGTTCGCAGCACTCTTGACCTCCGGCACGGCGCAGACCGCGCCGCCCTTCATCCCGACCATCATCGGCGAAGGCGGCCAGGACTGGCCGGCGGTGGCCGCGGGCACGACGATCTTCCTGGTGCCGATCCTCGTCTTCACCATCCTGCTCCGCAAGCAATTGCTGCGCGGCATCACCTTCGGCGCGGTGCGCAAATGATTGATGTGGGAATAACTCGACCCCCACTCCGTCGAGCTTCGCTCGACACCTCTCCCCCGATCGACGGGGGAGAGGAAGGGCGCGAACTTCATTCAGCCAGGCTCCTTTCCTCTCCCTCCGGAGGGGGGAGAGGTGGCGCTGCGAAGCAGCGACGGAGTGGGGGAACCACCTGGCAACCATCTCTCCCCCTAAACGGGGAGAAGGACGGGAGGAACGCATGAGCCGCACTGTTGTCTCCAAGCGCTCCTCTTGGCCCCGCTGGGCAAGGCGCGGCCTGATGGAGAACATCGCCACGGCGATCATCGCCATCGGCTTCCTGATGCTGTTCCAGTCCTTCGCGCTGGCGCTCTACAGTTACTCCTTCGTCACCATGCTCGCCGGCACGGCAATGTTCATCATCGTCTCGAAATTCCCGGAATAGCCATGGCCGAGATCTGCGTTCAGAACCTGAGGAAAGCCTTCGGCGAGTTCGTCGCCGTGCAGGATTCCAATTTCGTCGTCGAGGACGGCGAGTTCTTCGTCATGCTCGGCCCGTCCGGTTGCGGCAAGACGACGACGCTGAGGATGATCGCCGGCCTCGAGCTGCCGACCGGCGGCAAGATCCTGCTCGGCGGCGAGGACGTCACCATGCGCAGGGCGCGCGAGCGCGACATCGCCTTCGTCTTCCAGCTCTTCGCGCTCTATCCGCACATGAATGTGCGCAAGAACATCGGCTTTCCGCTTTTGGCGCAGGGCATGGCCTCGGCCGAAATCCGGCAGCGGGTGGAGGAAACGGCGAAGCTGCTCCGCATCGATCACCTGCTCGACAAGTCCGTCTCCGGCCTTGCCGGCGGCGACCGCCAGCGCGTCGCGCTCGGCCGCGCCATCGTGCGGCGGCCGAAATGTTTCCTGATGGACGAGCCGCTCGGCACCCTCGATACCGAATTCCGCGATCTGATGGTGCATGAGCTGCGCGAGCTGCATAACCGCATCCACGCCACCACCGTCTATGTCACGCATGACCAGATGGAAGCGATGTCGATGGCCGACAAAATAGCGGTGATGAACCACGGCGTCATCGAGCAGTTCGGGAGCCCGCGCGAGATCTACGACCGCCCGGCGACGATGTTCGTCGGCGACTTCATCGGCTCGCCGCCGATGAACTTTTTGCGCTTCGGCGGCGGGCTCGCCAAGGGCGCGAAGGAAATCGTCGTGCAGGGCGCCAAGGTGGCGGTGCCGGAAGTGCGCGAGGATGTGGCGCCCGCCGATATGGCGCTCGGCATCCGGCCCGAGCACATCCGCTTCGACGACGCCTCGAAGCTGCGCGGCGCGATCTACGGCACCGAATATCTCGGCACCACGCAGATCGTCGCGGTTGAGACAGCGGACGGCATCATCAAGGCGCGGGTGCCGGCCGGCATCCATCTGAATCCGGGCGAGCGGGTCGGGCTGACGCTGAGCAGCGCCAGGCTTTCGCTGTTCGAGGAAGGCACGGGACGCGCGGTCAGGACCGCCATGCATGATCAGGAGGCGCGCCATGGCTGACGTCCATGTTCATGGGGTGACCAAGAGCTTCGGCGAGACCGTCGCCGTCAGCGAGCTCGACCTGCAGATCAAGGACGGCGAGTTCGTCGTGCTGCTCGGCCCGACCGGCGCCGGCAAGACGACGACGCTCAGGCTGATTGCCGGGCTGGAGCGGCCGGACAGCGGCACGATCCGCATTGGCGGGCACGACGCGACGGCGCTGTCGCCGGCCGAGCGCGACACCGCCTTCGTGTTCCAGCAATATTCGCTCTACCCGCATCTGTCGGTCTACGACAACCTCGCCTTCCCGCTGCGCTCGCCGGCACGGCGTTTTCCCGAGGAAGCGATCCGCCGCCGCGTCGAGGAAGTGGCGCGGATGGTGCGCATCGACCACAAGCTCGAAAATCGCTCGACCAGATTGTCGGGCGGCGAGATGCAGCGCGTCGCCATCGGCCGCGCGCTGGTGCGGAAGCCTGCGATCTACCTGATGGACGAGCCGCTGTCCTCGCTCGACGCCAAGCTGCGCGCCGATCTCCGGCTCGAGCTGAAGCGCATCCAGTCGGAGCTCGGCGCCACCATGCTCTATGTCACGCATGACCAGATCGAGGCGATGACCATGGCCGACCGCATCGGCATCCTCTCGGAGGGGGTTCTCGTGCAGATCGGCACGCCGCGCGCGATCTATTCGGAGCCGGCTAATCTCCATGTCGCCGCCCGGCTCGGCCAGCCGGCGATCAACCTGTTGCCGGCCGGGCTGCTGCCCGATGGCGGCGCGCCGACCGGCACGACGACGATCGGCGCGCGCACCGAGCATCTCTCGATCGAGAAGGCGGTCAACGGCCACGCCGACGGCGTCGTCGACTGGGTCGAGCATCTCGGCGACCAGAACCATCTGCATGTGTCGGTGGGCGCGAAGAAGCTTGTGACACTGACCGATCCCGACACGCCGCTCGAAAAGGGGGACAGAGTGACGATCCGCTACCGCTCGCCGCTTTATTTCGGCTCGGACGGGCAGAGATTGATGTAGCGGGACTGATGTAGCCGGCGCACACATCTTTTTGACGACCGCAGATACGGACTGGACGAAATCCATGAAGCACTTTTTCAACCGCAAGGACTCGATCGTCACCGAAGCGCTGGATGGCTTCTTGGCCACGGCAGGCTCAGGCACGCTGGCGCGCCTCGACGGCTATCCCGAAATCAAGGTCGTGCTGCGCGCCGACTGGGACAAGACGAAGGTCAGCATCGTTTCCGGCGGTGGCGCCGGGCACGAGCCCTCGCATGCCGGCTTCGTCGGCGCCGGCATGCTGACGGCGGCCGTCTCCGGGGAGATCTTCGCTTCGCCGAGCGTCGAGGCGGTGCTGGCGGCGATCCGCGCGACGACCGGGCCGGCCGGCTGCCTTTTGATCGTCAAGAACTACACCGGCGACCGGCTCAATTTCGGTCTCGCCGCCGAAAAGGCGCGCGCGGAGGGTTTTGCGGTCGAAATGGCGATCGTCGCCGACGACATCGCGCTGCCCGACATCGCCCAGCCCCGCGGCGTCGCCGGAACGCTGTTCGTGCATAAGATCGCTGGGCATCTGTCGGAAAGCGGCCATGACCTGGCATCCATCGCGGCGGCAGCGCGCGCGGCGGCGAAAGACATCGTTTCGCTGGGCATCTCGCTCTCCTCCTGCTCGATCCCTGGCCAGGCGCATGAGGACCGCTTCGGCGCGGATGACGGCGAGCTCGGCCTCGGCATCCATGGCGAGCCGGGCGTCGAGCGCATCGCCCTGCAGAGCGCCGGCAGGCTGGTCGCCATCATGGCCGAGCGCCTTGCCGCGCGGCTCGACGTCGGCAGCCGCTATGCGCTGCTGATCAACAATCTGGGGTCGGTGCCGCCGCTGGAGATGTCCCTCATCGCCAATGCCGTGCTGTCCTCGCCGCTGGCAAAGGCGCTGACGCTGACCGTCGGCCCTGGGCACCTGATGACTGCGCTCAACATGAACGGGTTTTCGCTGTCGCTGATCAAGCTCGACGCGGAACGCGAAGCCGCGCTGCTGGCGCCGGTCGGCCCGCACGCGTGGCTGCCGGCGAAACCGGTTCGCCGCCCGGTCGTTGTAGCAGCGGCCAAGCCCGCCATTCGTGGCGCCGCCAAAGCGGCCAGCCGCGACGCCGGCGCCGAGCGGCTGATCGCCGCGATTTGCAAAAAGCTGATCGCGCTCGAAGAGCCCCTCAATGCCCTCGACGCCAAGGCTGGCGACGGCGACACCGGATCGACGGTAGCGACCGGCGCGCGCGGCGTGCTCGACCGCCTCGACACGCTGCCGCTTGCCGACCGGGCGGCAACGCTTGCCGCAATCGGCGACACGCTGGGCACCTCGATGGGCGGCTCGAGCGGCGTGCTTTTGTCGATCTTCTTCACCGCCGCGGCGCAGGCGCTCAATGGCGGCGCATCGCTCAGCAAGGCACTGCTCGCCGGCCTCGACCGGATGACCTTCTATGGCGGCGCCAAGGTCGGCGACCGCACCATGGTCGACGCGCTGGAGCCGGCGCTGAAAACGCTCGACGCGAGCGGGCTGGAAGCTGCGGCCCAGGCCGCCCGGTACGGCGCGGAGACGACCGCCGCGATGCAGAAGGCGAAGGCCGGCCGCTCCGCCTATATCGGCCGGCAGCTTGACGCAGCGGATCCGGGCGCCTTTGCGGTGGCCGAGGCGTTCGCGGCCGTGGCGGCCATGTTCGCCCCGGCATGAAGGACAGAGAATGCCCGCATCCGAATTCTCTCGATTGATCGCGGCGGCGGCGGATACGATCGCGGCGCATGCCGACGAGTTGACCGCGCTCGACCAGGCGATCGGCGACGGCGACCATGGGTTGAACATGAAGCGCGGCTTCGAAGCCGTGCGCGCCGAGGCCCAAGCAATCACGGCAAAACCGCTGCCGGACGCGCTGAAGGCGGTCGGCACCAAGCTGGTGATGACAGTCGGCGGCGCCTCCGGGCCCCTGTTCGGCACGCTGTTCATGGCGCTCGGCAAGGAGTTGCCGCCGGCGCCGGACCGCGCCGCGCTGACGGCGGCGCTCGGCAAGGCGATCGAGGCGGTTTCGGCGCGCGGCAAATCGCAGCCCGGGCAAAAAACCATGCTCGACGTGCTGCAACCGGTGTATGAGGCGCTGGCGCAGGGCAAGACGGCCACCGGAATCGCCGATGCAGCCGACAAGGCGGCCGACGCCACCGTGCCGATGAAGGCCCTGCGCGGGCGCGCCTCCTTCCTGGGAGAGCGCTCGATCGGGCATATGGACGCCGGGGCGCGCTCGACCGCGCTCTTGGTGCGCGCAGTCGCTGAAGCGATCGAGGGTAATTGATGAGCAATGTCGGCATCGTCATCGTATCGCATTCGCCGCTGGTCGCCGAGGGCACGGCCGACATGGTGCGCCAGATGGTGGGCGACGAAGTGCCGCTTGCATGGTGCGGCGGAAACGGCCATGGCGGGCTCGGCACCAGCGTCGAGGCGATCATGGGCGCGATCGACAAGGCCTGGTCGGAAGCCGGCGTCGCCATCCTGGTCGATCTCGGCGGAGCCGAGACCAACAGCGAGATGGCGGTCGAGATGATCGGCGAGCCACGCTCGCACAAGATCGTCGTCTGCAACGCGCCGATCGTCGAGGGCGCGGTGATGGCGGCGACCGAGGCCTCCGGCGGCGCCTCGCTCAAGGAAGTGGTGGCGACGGCGCATGAATTGTCGCCGTCGTGAGTGAACGGGAACCGACTGAATGTCCGCATCCGCCGAAGCCACGGTCCTGATCACCCACGAGGTGGGGCTGCACGCGCGTCCTTCGGTGAAGTTCACCAAGCTCGCAAAGTCGTTCGCCGCCGAGGTGGAAGTAGCGGTGGCCGCCAACGGTCCGTGGTTCGACGCCAAGAGCATCGTCAAGGTGATGGCGGCCAAGGCGCCGAAGGGAACCGTGCTGCACATACGGGCAAGAGGTGACGGCGCCCAGGAAGCAGTCGGCGCGCTGGTCGATCTGGTGCAGCGCGATTTCGACGAGGATGCGGACCATGCCCGCTCCGCTTGACGCAAGCCAGCCCAGTTCCCCGACCGCAAGGAACGCGGGTCATGCGGCTTGAGGGCATTCCAGCCTCTGCCGGCTATGCCGAAGGGCCGTTGTTCGACCTCGACCGCCCACCCGCCGGTTACAAATCCAAGGCGAGTGCCGCAGAAGAGAAGGCAGCGCTGAAGGAGGCGATCGGCAAGGCGGTGAGCCGGCTGACCTCGCTTGTCGAAACCGCCGATGGCGATGCCGCCGGCATTCTCGAATTCCACATCGCCATGCTGGAGGACGATGCGCTGAGCGGTCCGGCTTTCGCGGTGATCGGGTCCGGAGCGCCGGCCGATCTTGCCTGGCGGCAGGCGCTGGATGCCGAGATTGCCGGCTACGAGGCTTCCGACCAGGATTATTTCCGCGCGCGCGCCGCGGATTTGCGCGACATCCGCGACCAGGTGCTGCGGGCGCTGAGCGAGGATTGGGAAGCCGTCGCGCCGCAAGGCGCGATCCTTTATGGCACCGATATCGCGCCGACGCGCTTCCTGGAAACGGATTGGAGTCGCGGCGGCGGCATCGCGCTCGAGGCCGGCAGCACGGCCAGCCATGTCGCCATGCTGGCGCGCTCGCGCGGCGTGCCGATGGTGGTGGCGCTTGGCGCTTTTGCGGAGAAACCGTCAGGGGTCGTGCTGCTCGACGCCGAGCATGGCGAGATCGTGATCTCACCTTCGCCGGCGGAGGTCGAGGCGTTCCGGCTGTCGTCCGCCTCCTTCGCGGCGCGACAGGGCAAGGCACAGACTTTCCTCGCCCGGCCGGCCGTGACCAAAGCCGGCACGCCCGTGCGGGTGCAGGTGAACATCGCCTATCCATCCGATGTCGACAGCATCGATATCGAGACCTGCGACGGCGTCGGCCTGATGCGGACGGAATTCCTGTTCGGCAAGTCGCTGCCGGACGAGGAGACGCAATACCAAGCCTATCGCAAGGTGCTGGAGTGGGCGGGCGAAAAACCGGTGACCATCCGCACCGTCGATGCCGGCGGCGACAAGCCGATCCCAGGCTTCACCGTCGAGGAGACCAACCCGTTTCTGGGTTTGCGCGGCATTAGGCTGTCGCTGGCACGGCGCGACATCTTCCGGGTGCAAATCCGGGCATTGCTGCGCGCCGCCATACACGGCAATCTGAAGGTCATGTTCCCGATGATCGCCACCGCCGAAGAATATGCCCAAGCCGCGGCGCTGTTCGCCGAAGAGCAGGCGGCGCTTGCCACGCGCGGCGTTGCACATAAGCTGCCGCCGCTCGGCATCATGGTCGAAGTGCCGTCGGTGGCGATAGCGCCGGAGGCGTTCGCCGATGTCGCCTTCTTCTCGATCGGCTCCAATGATCTCACGCAATATGTGATGGCGGCGGCACGCGACAATGCCGCCGTCGCGCATCTGAATTCGATCCGCCATCCGGCGGTGCTGCGGCTGATCGAGTCGGTGACCCATTTCGGACGGGAGAAAGGCATTCCGGTCAGCCTCTGCGGTGACGCCGGCGGCGATCCCGCCGCCATCCCGGCCCTGCTCGAGGCCGGCCTGCGCGATCTTTCGGTGGCTCCGGCGCAACTCGCGATGGCCAAGGCGGCGATCGCGGAGGTTTCGGTGTAAGCGCGGCATGGCCAAGGCAGCCAAGATACAGGAAGCCGGCTCGGAAGACGCGATCCGCGCCTACAAGACGATCCTGTCGCAGGTCATCGACCAGCGGCCTTCCGGCATGCGCCAGCGGCTTGCCGATGCGCTCGGCAAGCACCGCAGCTTCGTAACGCAGATCTCGAGCCCTGCCTATTCGATCCCCATTCCGTCGAAGCATTTGCCTTCTATCTTCACGGTCTGCCATTTCAGCCCGGCCGAGCGTGACCAGTTTCTGGTCGCCTATCACCAGGCGCATCCCGGCAAGATGCCGGCAGCCTCGGGCCCGCGCAAGACACGCCACGTCTCGCTCATCGTGCCGGATTTCGGCGACGACAAGCAGAATGCCGCGCTCGACCGGGCGATCAACGAATTCATCCAGAAGATCACCAGCATCGCCGGCAAGGGCAGCGGCTGACAAAGCAATTCCAGGAACAGCGTGTGGCGACTTTCCTGGAATTGCGCATATCGGATCCAAGGCTATTCGGGAGGACGGCCATGAAGAAGTTTCTGAATTCGGTGGACACGGTGCTCACCGAAAGCCTGGACGGCTTCGTCGCCGCGCATTCCGACATCCTCATGCTCGGCGACGACCACAAATTCGTCCGCCGCAGAGAACTGAAACCGGGCAAGGTGGCGCTGATCTCCGGCGGCGGCTCCGGCCATGAGCCGCTGCATGGCGGGCTGGTCGGCCACGGCATGCTGGACGCCGCCTGCCCCGGCCAGGTCTTCACCTCGCCGACGCCGGACCAGATGCTGGCGGCCGTGCAGGCGGTCGACACCGGCGCCGGCTGCCTGTTCATCGTCAAGAACTACGAAGGCGACGTGATGAATTTCGACATGGCCGCCGAAATGTCGGAAGGCGTGCTGCAGGTGGTGACCAATGACGACGTCGCGGTCGAGAATTCGTCCTACACCACGGGGCGGCGTGGCGTCGCCGGCACGCTGGTGGTGGAAAAAATCGTCGGCGCCGCGGCCGAGCAAGGCGTGGCCTTGCCCGAACTCAAGGCGCTGGGCGATCGCGTCAACGGTGCGACGCGCTCGATGGGCGTGGCGCTCACCAGCTGCACAGTGCCCGCGGCGGGCCGGCCGACTTTCGAGATCGGCGACAACGAAATGGAATTCGGCGTCGGCATCCATGGCGAGCCCGGCCGGCGGCGCGATGCGCTGAAGAGCGCCGACGCCATCGCCGAGGAGGTTTGCGCGGCGATCGTCGGCGACCTGGGCGACCGCGCCAAGGGACCGGCGCTGCTGTTCGTCAACGGCTTCGGCGCCACGCCGTCGATGGAGCTTTACTTGATGTACAACAGCGCACGCAAAATCTTCGAGAAGAGCGGCGTGACGGTGGTCCGCTCGCTGGTCGGCTCCTATGTCACCTCGCTCGACATGGCTGGATGCTCGATCACGCTGGCGATGCTCGACCGGGAAATGACGGCGCTGTGGGACGCGCCGGTGCGCACGGCGGCGCTGCGCTGGGGGATGTAGCCTTCGCTGGCTTGCCTCACACTTTTCTGCGACCATGTTCGCGCTTGCAAGCCATTCGCGAACATTGCCCGGTCGATGCTGCCACCGCTTTCGCCTGCCGAAGAAAAATTGCTGCTCGACTTTGCCGACCCCGAAGCGCCGGCTGACGGGAAGTGGACTCTTTCGGCAAGCAGCCTCATGGCACTGCTTGCCAATGCCGAGTTCCACGGCGTGCTGCCGATCATGCTGCGCAAGCTTCGGGAAATCGGTGACGCCAACCTGCCGGCAGATACGGCCTTGCGGCAGAAGCTGGCCGAATTGCGCGACCAGGCGACGCTTGCGGCCGGGCAGTCGATGCTGCTGCAATATCACGGCGAGCGGATAATGAAGGCCTTGGCGGCGAAGGGCGTTGCCGCCCGCATCGTCAAAGGTCCGGTCTTCGCGCGCAAGCTCTACCGCCATGCCGCCGACCGGCCGTTCACCGACATAGACATCCTCGTCGACCCCGCCAGCATCGCAGAAGCCAATAGCGTGATCGCCGGCTGCGGCTTCGAGCTTGCCAGCGGCGAGGCCGAGTCGCACGAGTTGCAGGAGTTCAAGTGGCTGGAGAAGGAGAACTCCAGCCTGCTGATCGAGCTCCACGGCAACCTGGTGCATGACACCGGCATGCGGCGGCGGCTGTCGCTCGGCTTTCGTGAGCTGCAGGTCATCGATGGAGGCGAGGCCGACACGCCGGCGGCGCTGCTCACTATCGCCATCGTTCACGCCGCCGGCGGCCACAAATTCCATCGGCTGCAGCTCTGTGTCGACGTGCTGCAGGGCGTGCGCGCACCGCAATCGCCGGAGGCGGAAACGCGGCTGCTCGAGGCCGCGCTCATGACCGGCATCGAGCTCGAGCTGGCGACGGTGCTGAACGTGACCGGGCGCCTGTTCGACGAGCCGCGCGCGATCGCGCTTGCCAACCGCATCAGGCCCGATCTCGCGATACGGCTCGCCAAGTGGCTGATCACCGGCAACATGCTGCTCAGGGTCAATTCGCGGGACAAGATGCGCTCGCGCCTCAGCCGCGATGCCTTCCGCTGGGTCCAGCGGCTGGCCCGGGCGAGACGCTACGCTGCGTGAGCGCCCGTGGAAAACTCTACTCCTCCAGCGTGGCGCGGATCAGCGCCGCCGCATCCGCCGGCCTCGCGCCGACTTCCAGGGTGAAGGTCGGGACCGCCTTGACCAGCGCCGCGATCGCCGCCATGCGCCGTTTCTGCATCGGCAGGAGGCCGGTCAGGCCGGTCCTGACATTGTCGGTGGCTAAAGCCACCATCGCGTCGGTCCTGGCCAAGGGCATGAGCCGGGTCCGGCCATCGGCCGAGCGCGCCAGATGCAGGAGCGCCGCGACAGGCCTGGCGCGAACATCCTCGATGCGGATGATTTCGCCCAGCCGCTCAAGGGAGACGGCCTGCTCGCCCTCGGCGTCCCATGTCTCGCCGAGGCAGAGCGAGAGGAACGGCAGCATCGCCGCGGTGTTGCGGTGGATCTTCACCTTGCGCGGCATGCCCCAGGCCGTGGTGCCGCTTGGCGCAGCGCTGAGGATCATCACATCGTCCGAGCAAAGGCCGAAGCCCTGCGATGCCAGCGCCATTGACGTCGTCGACTTGCCGGTGCCGCTCGGCGCATGAATCAGCACCAGCGCCTCGCGGCCGGGCAGCGTCAGGCCGGCGGTATGGAGCATGTGCTGGCCGCCGGCGTCGAGCGCGGCATCCAGCACCATCATCAGCAGCGTCCATTTGACCTTGCCGTCGGGGTGGACGCGGATATCGGCCCAGCCCTTGTCGGCATGGATCGACGCCGTCTGGAGACCGGGAAAGACCAGATAAACGACGTCGCCGGCGTCGATGATCCGGCAATGGCCGTCCAGCGGCGCTTCGCCGTCGAAGGCGAGCTTTCCTTCCGGATTTTCGGACAATGCAGACGTTTCGACGATGTTGATGCGAAAACCGGGTTCGACCGCTTCATCGACGCGCAACGTGCCGAGCATCAGGTCGAAGCTCGGCCAGAGCTCGGGGCGCGACGCCGACACGGAGATGACCTGGCCGTTGAGGTCATAGCGGAAGGAGGATGCCGCGCCGGTCAAGCGGCGCGCGCCCCGGCCGTATCGGCATGGTAGCGATAGATCTCGACCATGCCGGGCAGGCTGTCGCTGACCACCGGCTTGCCGTCGAGGCAGACCCAGCAATGTGCCGACAGGCGCGGCGCATGCATCGACTTTGAATCGACGCCGAAGCGCAGCTCGGGGTCGAAACCGGCCAAGCGCAGGAAACGGAAGCCGAGCAGCCCTTCTCGCAGGCATCTGCGGTCGCGCATCAGCCAAGGATGCCGGACCGCGCGGTTGACGCGGGTGACGATATAGGCGGAAGGCAGGCCGCGATAGGGCGTGGGCGCGTCGAGCGGCGCCCATTTCAACACCGTCTCGAAGTCGCGCCGGCCGATCAGCACCGGCATCAGCCGGGCGCTGAGCCACAAATGGACCTCGAACAGTGCACGCAGGATTGGTCCGTCGGCCATCACGCGCCCGGGTCGACCAGGATGCCTTCCGCCACCAGCTCGGCGGCGAGTGCCGCCATGTCCTGGTCGAGCGTCGCCTTGTCGACTTCGAATTCGTCCGACAGGAGATTGACGACCTGGTCGAGGCTGCGCACGCCATCGATCTTGTCGAGAAAGGCCTCGGTGGTGCCATTGCAGGTGTAGAGCTGGCCGCTGCGTGCCAGAAGCACGACCGCGCCGTCGCCGACATGCTGCACGGAAGCGTCGTCCGCCATCCGCAGAACCGTTTCAGAGGCGATTTCGACCATACGTCTATCCAGACAATTGCCGGACAAGGATTTACCGCCGCCTCCCGGCGCTGTCCATCGCTGACGACGACTGCTGCGCAGACGCGCCGAACCATCACTAGGCGATGACCGACACATCGAGCCGCCGCCGTGCCCGCTGTCAAGTCGCCGGCACCCGTCAGGGTTGCCAACTTTCCTTTAGGTAAGCTAAGTTTCGCCGGGGGCTTTCGGGGGAGTGGACAGTATGCGTTACAACTGGGATCGAGCTCCGACGGCATTCGAGCGCCATCGGAAGGCATTGGCGGCCGCGATATTGATCGCCGGCGGTGTGGGGCTGATGCTTGCGGCCTTGCCGCTTTAAGCGGAATTCAACTTCCTGACAGGCAAAACGCGCTCCCACCCGGGGCGCTGCCGGATCCACTTGCCGGCAACGTCGACCAAAATGCAGGAAGACATAGCCAGCAAAAGCGGCCTAAAGCACATCGCGATCTTTCAGATCGCCTAGCGCGCTTTGGGTTTTGATTTTACGCATGTCTTTTGTCCCGAATGTCCCGAAACCGGTTCCCACTTTCGGGAGACATGCTTTAGGCTATTGCCGGACAACGAAATGTTCCTGGGGAGGAGAAGCCGATGGCGTCACGCTACCACGAGGTCTATGAGGGCTGGAAACGCGACCCCGTAGGGTTCTGGGCCGAGGCGGCCAAGGCAATCGACTGGTATTCGCCGGCAAAAAGCGTCTTCGATCCAACGGCGGGCGTCTATGGCCACTGGTTCGTCGGCGCCACCTGCAACACCTGCTTCAACGCCATCGACCGCCATGTGGCGGGCGGGCGCGCCGACCAGCTGGCGCTGATCCACGACAGCGCGATCACCGGCACGATCCGGAAATTCACCTATGCGGAACTGAAGCGCGAAGTGGTCGCGCTGGCGTCGGTGCTCAAGAACCGCGGCATCGGCAAGGGTGATCGCATCATCATCTACATGCCGATGGTGGCGGAGGCGGCCATTGCCATGCTCGCCTGTTCCCGCATCGGCGCCGTGCATTCAGTGGTGTTCGGCGGCTTCGCCTCGCATGAGCTCGCCACCCGCATCGACGACGCCAAGCCCAAGCTGATCATCTCCGCATCCTGCGGCCTGGAGCCCGGACGGGTCGTCGCCTACAAGCCGCTGCTCGACAAGGCGATCGAGATGTCGAAGCACAAGCCCGATGCCTGCCTCATCCTGCAACGCGAGCAGTTGCGCTGCGGGATGAAGGACAATTACGACTTCGACTATGCCGACGCAGTGGCGCGTGAACGCGCGGCCGGCGCCAATGTCGACTGTGTGCCCGTGCTCGCAACCGACCCGCTCTACATCATCTACACCTCCGGCACGACCGGCCAGCCGAAAGGTATCGTGCGCGACAATGGCGGCCATATGGTCGCCCTGAAATGGACCATGGACAACGAATTCGGCGTCAAGCCGGGCGAAGTGTTCTGGGCGGCCTCCGACGTCGGCTGGGTGGTCGGCCATTCCTACATCGTCTACGGACCGCTTCTGCATGGCTGCACCAGCGTGCTGTTCGAAGGCAAGCCGATCGGCACGCCGGACGCCGGCACCTATTGGCGGGTAATCTCGGAGCACGGCGTGGTGGCGCTGTTCACCGCGCCGACCGCCTTCCGCGCCATCAAGGGCCAGGATCCCCAAGGCGAGTTCGTGCCGAAATACGACCTGTCGAAGTTCCGCACCCTGTTCCTCGCCGGCGAGCGCGCCGACCCCGAGACCATCAAATGGGCGGAGCAGAAGCTCGACCGTCCGGTGATCGACCATTGGTGGCAGACCGAGACCGGCTCGCCGATGACCATCAACCCGGCCGGTTTGGGTCTTTTGCCGGTGAAATACGGCTCACCCGGCGTGCCTATGCCCGGCTACGACATCCGCATTCTCGACGATGCCGGCCATGAGGTGCCGCGCGGCACGCTCGGCAATGTCGTGGTCAAGCTGCCGCTGCCGGCCGGGTGCCTGCCGACGCTCTGGAATGCCGATGCCCGCTTCCGCCAGGCCTATCTCGAGGAGTTCCCCGGTTTCTACAAGACGGCCGATGCCGGCATGGTCGACGAGGACGGCTATCTTTATGTCATGGCGCGCACCGACGACATCATCAACGTCGCCGGCCACCGGCTTTCGACCGGCGCGATGGAGGAGGTGCTGGCCGCGCATCCCGATGTCGCCGAATGCGCCGTCATCGGCATAGCCGACGCGATGAAGGGCCAGGTGCCGCTCGGCTTCGTCGTGCTCAATGCCGGGGTGTCGCGCGATACCGGCGCGATCGAGAGCGAGGTGGTGGGGCTGGTGCGCGAGCGGATCGGGCCGGTCGCCGCCTTCAAGACGGTGGTGACGATCAAGCGGCTGCCCAAGACGCGCTCCGGCAAGATCCTGCGCGGCACGATGCAGAAGATCGCCGACAAGGAGGAATGGACGATGCCGGCGACCATCGACGATCCCGCCATCCTCGACGAGATCACCATGGCGCTCAAGGGACGCGGCATCGGTATCTAGCGCCGTCGCGGTATTGGGGAGCGGATCGCCACGTCAGGCGCTTTCACGAATTCGTCCCGCACTGCAATCGCCTGTTGTGCAATGCAGCAACAGACCCTAAAGTTCATTTGGGGGGCCATTCCCGAGGCAAGGCATGGCTCAGCACAAGACGACTTTCGGCGGCGTCGACATATTGCGTTTTCTGGCCGCCGTCATGGTGATGTTCTATCACTACGGTTTCTGGGTATGGGCGTTTCCCGGCGGCGTCTCGGCACGCTCGACCGGCGGCATCCCGCCCCATCCCGAGATGGCCTTTGTCGGCTCCGGCTGGGTCGGCGTTCAGGTGTTCTTCGTCATCAGCGGCTTCGTGATCGCCTTCAGCGCCGAGAACTCGACGCCGCTCAAGTTCTTCGAAGCGCGCGTCAGACGGTTGGCGCCGGCGGTCTGGGTCTGTGCGCCGATCTCGGCGATCGTGCTGCTCATGGTCGGCCTTTCCTGGCCGACGGACGCCGTGGTGCGGCTTGCCCGCACGGCGCTTTTCGTGCCTTTCGAGCCATGGGTGGACAGCGTCTACTGGACGCTCGGGATCGAGATCGCCTTCTACGCCATCGTCTGGATATTGCTGCGGCTTGGCCGCTTCGACCTCATTGAAGCCGTCGCCGTCGTCATCGGCCTCGTCAGCACGCTGTTCTGGTGCCTCTATTTCGCCTTCGGCTGGACCGACCTGGCGGAGACGCGCTGGCTGCAGCTCACCCTGATGCACCACGGCGCGTTCTTCGCCGTCGGCGTGCTCATCTGGCTGATGCGCTTCAAGGCGGTGACGGTGCCACGGCTCTGCTTCTCAGCCCTGTTCCTGGCTGGCGGCGTGCTGCAGATCATCAGCTCGGTCGACGTGCACAGCATCAAGGTGGAAGCCACGATGCCTTACGCGCCGCCGATCATCGTCTTCCTCGCGGCGGTTGCGCTGATGGCATGGTCGCTGAGGCTCGATTTGTCCTGGCGCGGCTGGCGCCGGATTGGGCTGATGACCTATCCGCTCTATCTCATCCACGATGTCGTCGGCGCGGCGATGCTGGGCGTCCTGGTCCAAGCCGGCGTGCCCTACCTCGTCTCGATCCCGATCGTCGGCGCTGCCATGATCGCGGCAAGCTGGCTGGTGGCGGCCGAGGCCGAGCCGCGCATCCGCCTGCTGCTGGACCACACGCTCTTCCGCTACCGGCTGAAAGCCGCCTAATGCATGTCGCCCAAGAGTGCGCAGCGGTTTTGGGAAAACGACATGCATCAAAACAAGAACTTAAAGCGCGTCGCCTGAGTCCGTCTCAACGCGACGCGCTTTAAGCAAAGCACGGTTGCGGTGTGGAATTGTTTGCATCCGACATGATATCGAGGCTTGGTCCACGCTCCGTGGCATGACCCTAATTTGAGTACCGAGCCGCTATCCGTGAGCCTGTTCCAGCGATCGAGACGACCCCGACCCTTGCCGCGCGAGCGGCTGGTGATGGATATGCGCGACACGGTGGTCTACGCGATCGGCGACGTGCATGGTTGCCACGACGAGCTGCGCGCGCTGGAGCAGAAGATCCTGCTCGACGCGCTGCAGTTCCGTGGCCGCAAGATCATCATCATGCTCGGCGACTATGTCGACCGCGGACCGCAATCGCGGCGTGTGATCGAGCACCTCATGGCGCCGCCGCCAAAAGGCTTCCTGCGCGTGTGCCTGGCCGGAAACCACGAAGTGGCGATGCTCAACTACATCGACGGCTATCTGTCGCTGGAGCCATGGCTTGCGGTTGGCGGGCGGGAGACCCTCTATTCCTACGGCATCGACGCTGCCCACCTCGCCAATCTCTACGCCTCGAGCGAAGAGGTCGACGAACGCATCCGCGAGACGATTCCCGCCAGCCATGTCGGCTTCCTGCGCTCGCTGCCGGTGATGGTCTGCTCGGAGCAGTTCGTGTTCGTGCATGCCGGCATCCGGCCCGGGATCGCGCTCGAGGAGCAGGACGAGGCCGACCTGCTCAACATTCGGTCCGACTTCCTCGCGGCGGCGCATCACCTCGACCGCTGGGTCGTCCACGGACATACGATCGTGGATGTTCCAACGCTCGAGGGTCGCCGGCTCGGCATCGACACCGGCGCCTTCCAGAGCGGCCGGCTGACCGCCCTTCGGATCGTCGGCAAATATGGACGGCTGCTGTCGTCCAGGGAGTGAGAGAGACGTTTCGAGGAGCAGTTCGGACCGCTCCGAGTATCAACTCCGGAGGCAAAACGCTCCAGGCCGCCTTCATGACGCAAGCACAGTTCGCTCTCAACTCGGCGCAAGCTCGGCGTCTGCGGCGGCGCCAAAGGACAGCAGGTCGCCTTGCCACTTGCTGCGCCTGAGAAACTGTTCCCAAGTCACGGCATCCGGATCGATTCTCCGACTCCAGGTCAGATCGCGCTCAGGGGCGTAGTAGCCATATTCGACGGCGTATTCGACCATACCCACCGTCTCTCGCACGAGATGCTCGTTGCCGGCGAAGCCCGGAAAATGGCGTAACAAGTCTTCACGCGAATAGGCAGAGGCATAGCGCGCGCGCTTTCCGGTGACCCGCACAAAAGTGTCCACCATTTGCTGCGCCGAGATGAACTCGCCGATCACAGGCAGAACTTCGCCAGCGTATCGCTCCGGGTGGTCAAGGATCTCGCGCACCGCCGGGCCGGCCGCGGTCAGCGGATCACAGAACGGCATGGGGACGTCCGGCGGCAAGTATATGGCGAACGTTATGCCATCCTCCCCACCCTGCGGCACGTAGTATTCCAGAAAATTGGTGTAGTAAAACGCCAGATACACAAACGAGCTGCGGACGGGCAAGCCGCGAATGTAGTCCTCCACCTTTGCCTTGTCCGTGAAATGCGGCGCCCACTTGGTGCCGCCGGTAATGGCTTCAACATTTTCCAGCCCGCTGAACACTACGTGCTCGACGCCAGCGGCCACCGCCGCATCGGCCAACTCCTTGCCCAGGTCAAGTTCGGGTTCCGCCGGAGGCACCTTGACGACGGGCGGCGTCATCAAGAACGCCCCGGCCGAACCTTTCATTGCTTCGGTCAGCTCAGCCCGCCTGCCGAGTTCAAGAGGCGCCACCACGACTTCGGCACCCTTCTTAGCCAATGCCTGCGCGGGTTGGCTGTCGAGGCGCCGCGTCAGGGCGCGTACCCTGTAGCGCCCGGTGTCGAGCAAGGAGTTGGCGACGCTGCGGCCTTGCTTGCTCGAGGCACCAACGACGGTAATCAGAGGTTTGACAATATCGGCTTGGCTCATGCTGGTTGTCCTTGGTTCGAGGGACGGAAACCGCTTCCGCCCCGATCGACCTCCGCCACGGCCCGTTATGGCGCCGCGCGTCGGCCTTGGCCCCAAGTCAAGCTTGGCGTGAACTATATTGGAAATTATAAAAATGTTCGGCTACTATCCATTCCATGGATACCAAACGCTTGGACCTCAATCTGTTGGTCACCCTGGAGATGCTGCTGGTCGAGCGGAACGTCACGAAGGCGGCTGCCCGACTGCACCTCAGCCAACCAGCGGTAAGCGCCCAGCTGAACCGTCTCCGGCGCGAGTTCGATGACCCGCTGCTAATTCCTGCCCAGCGAGGGATGACGCCGACGGTCAAAGCAATGGAATTGCTCGATCCTTTGCGCCAGGCTCTTGATCAGGTTCGCGCCACGGTCGCCTCGCATAGGAACTTCGATCCGGCAAAGGCCAAGCTAAGCTTCGCAATCGCTTGTACGGACTATCTGCAAGCGGCGGTGGTCAAGCCGCTCGTTGTGGAACTCAGGACGCGAGCGCCCGGTGTTCGCGTCGCCATCCGCAATCTGGACCTGCCGCAGCTGGAAGCGCAGATGGCGCGCGGCGATGTGGATTTGGCGCTGATGACACCGCAGGCGGCCTCGCCAGGTCTTCGCACCCGACATCTGTTCGATGAACGTTATGTGCTCATCGGCCGCCGGAAGCATCCGCGGCTGCGGAAAGGAATCACGGTCGCTGAATTTGCTGAGCTGGAGCAGGTGATCGTATCCTTGGAAGGGGGTAGCTTCGCGACGCCGTTGGACAGCGCTTTGGCTGCTCTGGGACACAAGCGTAACGTGGTCCTCTCCGCGGCGTCGTTCCTGTTTGTCCCCGAGATCGTGTCTCGCTCGGACTTCGTGGCACTGGTCCCGGAACGGCTGGTGCGCGACTCCGCGGACCGGCTTGAGGTGATGGACTGTCCCTTCCCGGTTGAAGGCTTTGCAGTGGGAATGGTGTGGCATGAGCGCAATCACGGACACAGCGGCCAACGCTGGATCCGTGAAGCCGTTGTCTCACTCGTCGCGCGTCAATCCTCGTCTCAGGCGGGCGATCGTCAGAGCGCGTCGCGCTGAAGCGGATTCAGGCGACGCGCTGTAAGTCTTTGTTTTTTTGGAATTGCTCTAGGCGGCCTGCTTGTAGCGCGAGTCCGACTTCTCCAGATAGTAGCTCGAATAGCGGTCGAAGAACTTTTCCGAAGCGCCGAGCGAGCCGTATTTCGCCAGCTTCTTCAGCTCGACCTTGTTGAGCACCGCGCCGACGATCTTGTCGGCGATATAAGGCTCCTGCTCCAGCATCGAGCGTATCATGGCGCGCGGCGTGCGGCCCCATTCGGTGACGAGCACGAAACCGTCGACCAGCGGCGCGAAGGCCTTGGCGTCGACCACCGGCCCAAGCGGCGGCAGGTCGACGATGATGTATTCGAACGTCTCCTTGGCGTTCTCGATGAAGCGCCGCATCCCGGCCGAGCCCAGAAGCTCGCTGGTGTGCGAGAACTGGCCGCGCAGCACCGCGGGGATGATCGCCAGCTTGGTCTGGCGGTCGACCTTGCCGACCGACTGCCAGGTCTGCCCGTTGACCACCGCTTCCATCAGCCCGTGCTCGGTCTCCATGCCGAGGCTGCGGCTGAGGCCGGGATTGCGCAGGTCGCCGTCGATCAGCAACGTCTTGGCTCCGTTGGCGGCGAGCAGGCCTGCAAGGTTTGCCGCGACCGTCGACTTGCCTTCGCCGGGCAGGACCGAGATGACGCCGATCACCCGGCTGTCCTTGTCTTCCATCACCACGTCGAACGCGATCTTGGCGTTGCGGAGCGTCTCGGCAAACATCGAGGCCGGCGCGTCGAGGCTCACCCGCATGCGCGCCCTTTTCTCGGCCGCCGACAGGCTGGTGACCTTGCCGTCGGCCGGCAAGTCGTCCGGCTTCGCCTCCTTGGCCCTGCCGCCGCCGATCGTCGGCAGATAGCCGAGGAACTTCAGACCGACGCGATCGCGAACGTCCTCGCCGGTGCGGAAGAAGCGCTCGTTGAATTCGTTCAGGCCTCCGAAGCCGGCGCCGAGCATGAGGCCAAGCACCAGCGAAAGCGCCAGCACCCTGATGGTGCGCGGGCTCGACGCTGCCAGGGGCATGTTCGCGTCCGAGATGATGCGCACCTTGCCGACAGGAAAGGATTGCTGCTGCGAGGCTTCCTGGTAGCGGCTGAGGAAGGTCTGGTAGAGCGTGGAGAGCGCCTGCGCCTGCTGGTCGAGTTCCCTCAGCCTCACCTGCGACTCGTTGTCGGCCGAGCTCTGGCCGGCAGCGGTGGTGATCTTCTGCCTGAGCTCGGCCTCGCGCGCCTGCGCGACTTGGAAGTCGTTGCGATAGCTTTCGGTGATCTGCTTCAACTGCCCGAAGATCTGCGCCGACACATCGGCCTTTTCCCTGGCGAGCGCCACCGCCTGCGGGTGGTCCTTGCCGAAGTTCGCCTCGACATCCTGCAGCCGCTTGGAGACGGCGAGATAGCGGGTTTTGAGGCCGATGATGACTGAGCTGCTCGGCTGATCGGATGCAATCGCGGAATCGTTGAAGGCGTTCTCGGAACCGCTTTCGACGATCGCCTTGTACTGCTGGTAGCGGGCGCTGGCCCGCGCCGTATCGGCCTGTGCGATGATGAGCTGGGCGTTGAGGTCGGACAGCTGCTTGCCGCTGATCAACTGACCGTCGCTGTTTGCGGACAGCCCGTGCTCGGCCCTGAATTTCTCGACCTCCATGGCGGCCTGCTGCGAGCTTTGGCGAAGCTCGGTCAGCCTGCCCTGCAGCCAGACGGCCGCGCGCTCGGTGGCGTCGAAGCTGGCGTTGAGCTGATCGGCGAGATAGGCCTCGGCATAAGCCTTGGTGATGGCCGTGGCGAGAGCCGGATTGGTCGACTGATAGCCCAGGGTAATGACGTTGCTGCGGCCGACGCGATCGGCCATCAACTCGGTCTGCAGCTTGAGGACCGCATAGTCGTGACGCGCGGCGGTGATCATTGCCTGGCGTGTCGCTTCGTCGACGTTCTGGATTCCTGGAATGTCATCCGTGCCGGAGCCGCCGCGAAAATAGGCGACCGCGCCGCGCAGGAAACCAATACCCTGGGCAAGGGCCGATTGCGGCGGATACATGAACTCGTCGTTCTGGTCGAGCTTCAGCTTGTCGACAACCACCGATGCCAGCCGCGCCGAGTTGAGAATTTCTATCTGGCTGAGGATGGTCGCGTCCGTCTGCTGCGTGACGTTTGCCGCAGAAATGTCGTCCACGACCTTGTTCAGGCCCTCATCGATCAAAACGCTCGAGACCGACGTGTATTGCTTGGGCGTGGTCTGCAGGTAGATCACGCCCAGGAACAGGCCGATGACGGCGCAGACCGCCACCACCTTGGCCTGCCGAGCCGCCATGCCAAGCAGACGCTCGACGTCGATGAAGTCTTCACCCTTTTCCGCTTCGGTACTGGGCAATGGCATCCTCTTGTCGAGAGGAAAGTTGGCATAATTCATCTTCGGTCCAATTCCAGGTTGCAGGCGCTACCGGCCTTCGAAGAGTGGCGTCGTTACCAGAAAAGACCACGCAACATCCGTGCCACGGGGCGCCTGGCCAGGAAAGCCAGGCGCTTGCGCGGCTGTCGCGCCATCGCGATTGCGCATATGCACCCAAAATTTGGGCATTATGCGGCTACTTCCCGGCGCTCGTGCGACCGGACGAATTGCTGCAGCATTTCGAAGACCGGTCCTTTCATGTCGTCGCGCGCCAGGGCAAAGGCGATGGTGGCCTCGATGAAGCCTTCCTTGGAGCCGCAGTCGAACATGCGGCCGTTGAAGGGCTGGGCATAGAAGGGCTGACTCTCCGCCAGGCGGACCATGGCGTCGGTGAGCTGGATCTCGTTGCCGGCGCCGCGCTGCTGGGTGCCGAGCAGCGCGAAAATCTCCGGCTGCAGGATATAGCGGCCGTTGATGTAGAAGTTCGACGGCGCCTTGGCGGGGGCCGGCTTCTCGACCATGGCGGTCACCTCGAAGCCGGAGGCCACCTCGGCGCCGCGGCCGACGATGCCGTATTTGCCGGTTTCCGAAGGATCGCAGCGCTCGACGGCGATGACGTTGCCGCCGGTCCGCTGATAAAGGTCGACGGTTTCGGCGAGGCAGCCCGGCGCGCCGAAGGACACCATGTCGGGAAGCAGCAGGGCGAAAGGCTCGTTGCCGATCACGTCGCGCGCGCACCATACGGCATGGCCGAGACCATGCGGCGACTGCTGGCGGATGAAGGAGGTGGCGCCGGCCACCGGCAGCAGGCTTTCCAGCGACTGGAGCTGCGCCTTCTTGCCGGTTTGCTCGAGGGTTCCGATCAGTTCAGGATGCAGGTCGAAATAGTCTTCGATGACCGCCTTGTTGCGACCGGTGACGAAGACGATGTGCTCGATACCGGCCTCGAACGCCTCGTCCACGGCATATTGCACGACAGGCTTGTCGACGACGGGCAGCATTTCCTTCGGCATCGACTTGGTCGCCGGCAGGAACCGCGTTCCGAGCCCCGCCACCGGTATGACTGCCTTCCTGACTTTCTGCATC
The DNA here is from genome assembly GCA_004963905.1 of Mesorhizobium sp. Classification (GTDB taxonomy): domain Bacteria; phylum Pseudomonadota; class Alphaproteobacteria; order Rhizobiales; family Rhizobiaceae; genus Mesorhizobium. Next base: position 67,277 of record SUGL01000026.1, on the reverse strand, counting down.
GCTTATTCCTTCTGAGGAGATCGATTTTCAACCTATCGCTGGCTATGAAAATGCATTCCATCCGCCCGCATGCTTCACCTCCCCGTCCCCACGGCAAACTGTGCCGCAACCCTTCTGAGCCGGACTGCGATCGGCATCGACATATGCCTGACCGCGGCCGGATCGCTGAGCGCCGTGCGTATCGCCTTGAGCGGCGCACGCGCCTTGATGTGCTGAACCAATGACAGGAACGAGGCCGCCTTGCGCAGGCTGCGGCCGCGCCTCGCGAAGGCCGTTCTGGCGGGCTCGTCCATGAAATGCGCGGCGGCGAAGGCGGCATCTGCCTCGGCCATCGCCTCGACATGATGCAATTCGAGCACCCGCGAGATCGAACCGGTGCGGATGTGATAGACATAGCCGGTGGTCGGCTCGACCACGCAGCGGCCGCCCTTGGCCAGCGCGCTCGCCAAAAGAATGTAGTCTTCGCCGATGCGCAGCTTCTCGTCGTAGCGGAGCTGGTTTTCGTTCAGGAATCGACGCTGGAAGATCGGCTTCAGATAACCGAGGTTGAAGCGCGATTCGAAGACCACGTTGCCGGCGATGTAACCGGCCAGCGAGATTTCACCGAGCTCTTCGAGATACCCGGTCGGGAACATGATGTCGTCGGGCGTGCCGTCCTCGCGCACGACCTGGACATTGTCGACCACGATCTCGGCGCCTGCCTGTTCCGCCCGCGCGATCATCGCCGCCAGCCGGCCGGGCAGAACGGCATCGTCGGAATCGAGCACGGCCACCCAGCGTCCGCGGGCGAGATCGAGCCCCGCATTCCTGGCGCCGCCGGGACCCCGGTTGGCGGGAAGCGCGACCACCTTCACGATGTCTTCGGGATAGGCGCGCGCGACATCGAGCGTGCGGTCGCGCGACCGGTCGTCGACGACGATGATTTCGATCGCGACGTCGCGCTGCGCCATCGCGCTGGCGATCGCCCGGTCAAGGGTCGCCTCCGCGTTGTAAGCGGCGATGACGAAGCTGACGTCAGGCTGCACGCTTTTCCCCTTTCTGCGGGTTCAGGCCGTATTGGCGGATTTCGCGGACGCCGACCAAACCGCTGACGACGCCGACATGCATAATGCCCCGCAGCACGCTGCGGTTCCGTCGCACCGGGCTGATCGCCGTCAACAGCGCCATGCCGAAGCAATAGGCCGCCTTGGCGGAAGCGAGACCGACCTGACTGATGCGGCGCACGCCGCCGGTGTTGCGTCCGATGAGGTGGCCATGCGTTTGTCCGAAGCGGAAGCGGCGGCGGCGCAGCCAGTCGAAAGCCGCCCTCGAGCGCGGCACCACCTCGTCGACAAAGGCCCGCGGGGCAAAGGCGATGCGTCCACCGGCCTTGACCATATGATCGAAGAACTCGGTATCCTCGCCGCCGGTCTGGCCGCGCGCCAGGCTGAAGCGTCGGTTGCGCAGGCTCTCCTCGGTCATCCTGAGCAGGACGTTGCAGGTATAGCCGGTGCGGATCTCGCCGCGCACCCAGACGGGCAAGGTCGAGTGGAAGTCGCCCTTGCGCATCCAGTCCGGCGCATCCTGACGATATGTCGCGCGAACCGGCCCGAGCACGGCCGTCGCGCCGGTCGCCTCTGCGGTTGCGACAAGCTCGACGAGCCAGCCCGGCGACGCCGTCTCGTCGTCGTCGATGAAGGCGACGAGGTCCGATACGCTGGCATCCAGGCAGGCATTGCGGGCGATCGAGATGTTGCGGGCCGGCGCGTGGCGATAGCGGATCGGCAGCTTTAGCTCCTGTGCCAACGCCTTCACCTGCGGCCGTGCCGTCGGCTCGTCGTCATTGTCGGCGACGACCACCCCGATCTCGAAGCCGGCAGGCTTCTCCAGCGCGGCAATGGAGCGCAGCGTGTCGGCAAGCTCCGGCCGGCGGAAGGTGCAGATGCAGATGTCGATCGAGCGGCCGGCCATCATGCCGCCTCGCGTTGCGATCGGGGCGTGAGAAGCTGCAGCCAGAAGCCGACGGACCAGCCGAAATGCATGACCATCGCCGAAACGCCGGCCAGCGCTATGCCCGGGTTGCGCTGGCGAATGGTCGTCACCGCGCCGTAGCCGAGGCACACGATCGCCCAAAGCAGGAAAGGCACGGCCGCCAGCCAGGAGACGAAGGAGAAAAGCGCCAAAAGAACGACCGGCGCGACCAGCAGCGGGATCATCTGCCGCAGCTTCGGCACCATGCGATGCTTCAGCACGTTCTTCGCGCGGCCGCGGCCATAGCCGAGATATTGGAAATAGAGGCTCTTCAGCGTGGCGCGCGGGTAATAGATCATATGCGTCTCGCCGCTCATCCAGATGCGGTAGCCGGCCTGGCGCAGCCGATAGTCGAGCTCGGCGTCCTCGTTGTGGCTGAAGCTCTCGTCATAGCCACCGACCGCCCTGAAGGCGCCGATGCGCATCAGCGCATGGTGGCCGTGGTCGACCCATTCGCCAGCCGACATGTGGCGGTGCTTCGAACCGCCGGTGCCGAGCTTGGAATTCTGCGCCGCGGCGACGGCCTTCTGCACCGCGCCGGTACCGCTGGTCAGCATCGAGACGACGACCGAATCGGCGCCGGTAGCAAGCGCCTCCTCGATCAGCCTGTCGCAATAGTCGGCGGGATAGCCGCCATGCGCGTCGATGCGGATGACATAGCCGGCGTCGTCGCCGAACGTCGCCACCGCCAGGTTGACGGCCGCGCTCTGGATGCGCTTCGGATTGGCCAGCAGCACGACCCGCGGATCCTCGGCGGCGATCTTTTCGACGATGGCCTGCGTGCCGTCGGTGCTGCCGCCATCGGCGACGATGATGCGCGCGCCGAGTCTTGCCGCAGCCGGACGCAACTGCCCGAGCAGCACGCCGATATGGGCGGCCTCGTCGAGGCACGGAATGACGATCAGGCTCGATGCCGTTGTCCGCATCATCGGCTTTTTTCCATTCTCAGCCATCCTATGCCAGCGCCTCGGTCGCGAAGGTCCCGCGAACGGCGGTCAGGCCACGCAGCTTGTCGACGAAAGCCAGGCAATCGCCGCGGTCGTAGCTCCAGGTCCGCGGATTGCGGGCGAGCACCCGCGACTTCAGCTTGCCGAAGCGCTCCCGGCTCATCCGGCCGAGCGCGGTGTCGAGCCCTTCGGGCGCCGCCTCGGACAGAAGCACGCCGATGCCCTGTCGTTTGAGGAACCGGCCGGTTTCGGTGCTCGCCATCGAGATCGGCACGGCGCCGAAACGGCAGCCTTCGTAGAGGCGATTGGGAAGCAGCCATTCGGAATTCTGGCCCTGCTCGAAAAAATCGATCGCCCAGGAGAAATGCACCTCCCGGTAGATCGCCGCCATGTCCTCCGGATTGCGATAGGGACCGCGAAAGGAAAGCCAGGGCTCGGCTTCGACGAAAGCGTGAAAATCCGGGAATTCGGACAGCGCCGGACGGCCTCTCAGCACCACTTCGAAGCGTCCGTTCTGCCGTCGGGTGAACTCGGCCAGGATATCCAGGGAGCGGCGGCAGCGAAGCGCGCCGAACCAGCCGATGCGCCAGGGCGGCGCCGCCGGGCCGTCCTTCCCAAGCACATCGTCCGCTGGCGGATCGTCGGCCGGCACCGGCATGGTGTCGAAATATTTGTTCTCGATCAGCTCGACCGGTGCGGCGATTTGCCCGAACGGCTTGAAATAATTGGCGACGAAAGCGGGAGAGCTGGTCACCAAAAGCTTCACATCGCGGGCGAGATGGCGTTCGACCCCGCGCAGCGTCTTGCCGACAAGGTCGTTGCGCAACACCAGCCGATGGATGTCCAGGCATTCGTAGACGATCGGCACGCCCGCGCCGAAAGCCTTGTTCGCGCGGCGGGCAAGCGCCAGCATTTCGAGGTTGCGCGCGATGATCAGGTCGGGGCGCGCCACGGCGCCGAGCTTGGCGCCCATCGACACGGCAGCCTTGGCCACCGCGCCGATGCGCTGCGCGAATCGGCCGTCGCGCGTCGGGCCGAGGTCGACCGGCTCGAGACCCTCGATCTCGGCGATCGGACTGGGGGTGCGGCGGAAGCCCGCCAGGGTTATCCTGGCACCGCCTGCCCTGAGCATTTTGACCCTTCGGCGCACCGCCGGATCGGATACGTCATGCACAAGGTACAAGACATGCAGCATGAAACTCGACCGCAGTTGGGCCCGCCACCCACAGGAGATGCTAGTACAGCTTTTGCTGCATCGCAACATTTTTGGTGCGGCGTAGCATGCGCCTCACATTTTTTGTTGCACTGCAAAAAGCTCTTGCGGTAGCTTGTGTGCGGCGGCGGGCGCTGGTCACGACGATGTCGGGCCGGTGCAAAACAGGGATCCTGAATTTGGAAACCAGTGCATTCGATCCGCCCGAGGGCTCATTGCGCAGATCGGTCGGTCGCGGCGCCGTCGTCACCGCGATGGCGCAAGGCGTGCGGGTCGCCACCCAGATCGTCTCCGTCATCGTGCTGTCGCGGCTTTTGTCGCCGCAGGACTTCGGCGTGGTGGCGATGTGCGCGCCGGTGCTTGCCTTCATCGCGCTGTTCCAGGATTTCGGCCTGACCCAGGCGACGATCCAGAAGACCGGCATTCGGCACGAGGAGGTCAACTACCTCTTCTGGATCAACACGGCGGTGAGCGCGATCCTGGCCTGCGTCCTTGCCGTGGCGGCGCCGCTTGTCGCCGTCTTCTACGGCGAGCCGCGCGTGACAGGCCTGGTCGCCGCATTCGGCCTGCAAATCATGGCCTACGGCCTCGGCGCCCAGCATCTGGCGCTTTTGACGCGCCGCATGGAATTCACCCGGCTCGCCATCATCGATGTCGCCGGCGCCGTTTGCGGCCTCGCCGTGTCGATCGCCTGGACCTTCATCGACCGCTCCTACTGGGCGCTTTTTGCCGGCACGCTGACCGGCGCCGTGCTGCCGACGCTTTGCTACTGGGCCGCCTCGCGCTGGCGTCCCGGGCTGCCGAGCAAGGTCGAGGGCATCGGCCAGCTGATCCATTTCGGCGCCGGCATCACCGGCTTCAACTTCGCCAATTTCTTCGCCCGCAACCTCGACAATGTGCTGATCGGCAAATACTGGGGCGAGGCCCAGCTCGGCCTGTACGACCGCGCCTACAAGCTGCTGCTCTTCCCGCTGAGCCAGATCACCAATCCGCTGTCGAAGGTGATGGTGCCAGCGCTTTCGCGGCTCAAGGACGAGCCGGACCGCTACCGCAGCGCCTATCTGCGCGTCATGCCGCTTATCCTTCTGGTGGCGCTGCCGGGCGTGGCCTTCGCCACCGCCATGTCGGACAAGCTCATTCCCTTCGTGCTCGGCGAGCAATGGCGGGAAAGCGCCAATATCTTCCTGGCGCTGGGTTTCGCCGGCCTGCTGCAGCCGCTCAACAATCCGGCCGGATGGCTGTTCGTCAGCCAGGGCCGCTCGGGCGACTTCATGCGCTGGGGCATCATCACCGCGGTGACCTCGGTGCTGGCCTTCGCCATCGGCCTGCCCTACGGCGCGCTCGGCGTCGCCGTCGTCTATGCGGTCAGCGAATATCTGCGCACCCCCTTCCTTTGGCTCTATGTCGGCAAGGCCGGGCCGCTGCGGGCAAGCCATGTGCTTCACGCCGCGACGCCGTTCGTGCTCGGCGCGCATCTGGCGCTGGCGCTGGTCTGGCTCGCCAAGCCGGTGCTGCCGGCGCAGCCTGTGATCGCCCTGGCAGGCGGCGCGGTGCTGTCCTATGTCGTCACCATAATCGTCGCGCTCGCCTTCGGCGCCGGCCGCGAGGCGCTTCGAGAGGCCTTGCGGCTGATCCCGGCACGCGGGTTTACACCAGCACCCAGCGAGGCGAAGTGAGCTTGCCTTGTGCAAGTGCAATTGCGTCTCGGCCATGGCCGAACAACCGGCAAAACCGCTGACTTGAGGGTAAGGCAACAGCATGAATTACCGATCGATTTCAGACATGAACGACGCGATCGCGCGGAACCTGCACCGGCTGCCGCGCGACATCGACCTGGTGGTCGGCGTACCGAGAAGCGGAATCCTCGCCGCGACGCTTGTCAGCCTGACGGCGAACATCCCGATGACCGATCTCGACAGCTTCCTCGCCGGCAAGATCTACACGTCGGGGATCACCAAGCGGCGTGCCGCGCTCGATCGGCAGCATTCCGAAATGCGCAAGATCCTGGTGATCGACGACAGCGTCAGCGGCGGCAACGCCATGCGCGATGCGCGCAGCAAGATCGCGGCCGCCGGCATCGAGGGCGATTTCGTGTACGCGGCCGTGTTCGGCCTGCTGTCGCAGCACAAGGAAACCGACATCGTCTTCGAGGTCGTGCCGCATCCCAGGATGTTCCAGTGGAACTTCATGCACCATGTCTTCCTCGAGCAGTGCTGCGTCGACATAGACGGCGTGCTCTGCCTCGATCCGACCGAGGAAGAAAATGACGACGGCCCGGCCTATGAGAAGTTCCTCGCCGAGGCGCGGCCGCTGCTCGGACCGACCCGCAAGATCGGCTGGCTGGTGACGAGCCGGCTGGAAAAGTACCGCAAGCTGACAGAAGCGTGGCTGGCCAAGCACGAGATCAAATACGATCATCTTATCATGCTCGACCTGCCGAGCAAAGCCGAGCGGCAGCGACTCGGCGCGCATGGCAGCTTCAAGGCCGAGTTCTACCGCAAGTCGGACGCCATCCTGTTCATCGAGAGCGAGCACGAGCAGGCGCTCAAGATCGCCAAGCTGTCGGGCAAGCCGGTGCTGTGCGTCGAAACCAACATAGTGAGCTTTCCCGACGCGCTTTCGCTCCCTGCACTGGAGCAGGCGGCGCGCAACCTGCCGGCGCGGCTCAGGCAGATCAATTCGCCCGACGGGCGCAAGAAGGTGGTCACGACCGCCGCGCGCGCCCTGCTTGGTCAACGCGCCTACGAGCTGCTGAAGAGCCGGGTCAAAAGACCTGCGTAAGTAAAATCTTACGCAAATTTTAGGCAGCGCGCCGGGCGCGCTGCCGGGCGGCCCTATCGAGCAAGCTGAAGAACGTGGCGAACTGGCGCTCGGGATCGAGTTCCGGGCGCTGCGAGAAGGTGAGCGCCGCCTCCGAGACCCGTTCATACTCCTCGCGATCGTTCCACAGGCGCGTGATTGCGGCGACCCAGTCCTCGATAGGGGCGTCATAATCCAGCACCATGCCGCCCGAGCCGATCGCTTCGGGCAGACCGCCACGGCGCGAGCCGACGACGGGAATGCCGCTGCAATGGGCCTCCGAGGCGACTCGGCCCCAGGCCTCTTCCCATTTGCTCGGCGCCAGCAGGATCCTGGTGCGGCCATAGAGGGTCTTCATGTCGTCGGTGCGGTTCTCCAGCTTGATGTTGGAGAACGGCGCGATCGTCTCCGCGATGCGGGCGCGATGATCGTCCTCCAGCTTCCAGCTCTCGACGAAGAGGAAGGGGATTTCCGGGCAGGCGGCCGCGATGCGCACGGCCAGCTCGAAGCCCTTTTCCTCGTAAGGGTTGATGAAGGTGACATACTCGCCCGTCGTCGGCGTGCTGTAGGCGGCGGGATTGATGGTCGGCGGGATCACGGTGGACTCGATGCCGAACTCACGCTTGTAGGTGCGCGCCGTGAATTCTGAATTGGCGATGTAGAAGGCCGAGTTCAGCTCGCGCAGGTCGCCGCCCAATTCGTGGAATTCCACGTTCCTGAGATAGACGACCAGCGGCACGCCTTCGGCCTGCAGCGCCTTGCCGAGCGGAACCGACTTGTGACACTGCACCACGGCGACATCCGGCTGCAGTTTCTTGACGGCGAACGCGGCCGCTTCCCAGGGGAACCAGGCCCGCACCACCGGATAGCCGGGGAAATTGTCGATGACGGCGCGTTGGCCAAGCAGCTTCATCTTGGCGCGCGCCTTGTAGCCGAACATCCCCTGGCCAAACAAAGCCGCGAGCACCGACGCCTCATGGCCGTGCTCGATCAGCTGCTCCGCCAGATGATGGGTGCTGGACTGGACGCCGCCGCTGAACTGCGGCGGATAACCATTACCGCCTGCGAAAAGAACTTTCATGGTTCGGCTCCTTGTCACATTTTTCTTGGCCAAATCGTTCTTGGCTTGCCGGCGAGCATGCCCGCCGGGCGGTTTCAGGCACTTTGCTGCTCGAGATTGGCGAAGGGATTGGTGCATGGATGCCAACCGGTGAAGCGGATCGGGTCGGCGGGCGAGCTGCGCCAGGCATAGTCGGTCAGCATGTGGAACTCGGCGATGACCCAGCGCTCGAAATTCCTGACATCCTGCTGCTTCTGCCTGGGCAGGAACTCACGCGCCCTGTCGAGTCTCACGGTCTCCAAAAGCGTCACCGCATCCGCCAACTTGTCGCTCGGGAATACCCACGGGTTGCGGTTGCGGAATTCGAGCACGAACTGCTGCAGATGCTCGATACGCATGTTGAGCGACCCGAAGTATCTTTCGAGCGTGAGGCGGACCAGATCCTCATCCGAGAAGGTCGATACCGCGGCAGCGGCGATGCCGGTCGAAGCGATGCCGCCGGCAACAACGGCCAGCGCGGTGCGTCGCGTGATCTTCATCGGCCCCTCCTTCATGCCAGCCGGGTCGCCGCCCGCAGCGAAAGGGCGGCGGCGGTCAGGCTTGGGTTGGCGCAGGAGCAGCTCGGATAGGTGCTGGTGCCGACAACGACGAGGTTCCGGAGCTGGTGGTGGATCATGTTGCGGTCGACCACCGAGTCGGCCGGGCCGGTGCCCATCCGCAAGGTGCCCTGCACATGCGATTCGGTCGGCCGTATGCCACGGTCGAAGATCTGTTCGACCGGTAGCGGCTTGAGCAGCGCCGGCAGCCGCTCGAGCGCCTTGGCCATGCCTTTGGTTGCGTAATCCGACGCACCCTTGAAGCTGACGAAGGCATTCTCGTCCTTGTCGAGTATCACCCGGTTTTCCGGATCGAGCAGGTTCTCGGTGACGATGACCAGCGGCAGCACTTGCCGCAGCCGACCCTTCTCGGCACGCATGCCATGCTGCCAGCGGTTCTCGAAATAGACCAGCGCCGCCGCGTGCTCGGCGCGATGCGGGCCGTCATAGAGACCGAAATTCAGGCCGGTGGTGATGGTGCTGCCGTCGAAATTGTCGACGCCGTCGAGATAGACCTCGTAGTTCCAGCCGTAGGATTCGTGCAGGCCGAGCCCGACGAACTCGCCGCCGAGCCCGGAGCGCAGCATGATCGCCGGGCTCTGGATGGCATTGGCGCCGAGGATGACGAGGTCGCCGCTGACCGAATATTCCTTGCCGTTGCGCAGGAAAGCGACCGAACGGACCGAACCGCCCGAATGGTCGAGCCGGCGCACCTCGGCGCCCAGGCACACCGACACGTCCGCGTGCTGGAAGACGTGCATCAAACCGTTGTTGACGGTGAACTTGGCGTCGACCGGACACAGCCAGCATCTGAGGTTGGCGCAGCATGAGGTGCGCTGCGCCGTCGCCACCCGGGCGCGGGCGGTCGGCATGACGAAATGCTGCTCAGGCTGTGCGGCCTTCATCATCCGGTCCGGCGTCGACATGCGGTGCGGCGGCTGCGGGAACGGCCGCGAGCGTGGCAGCATCCGCGCCATGTCGGGATCGCCGGAGATCGACATGACCTCCTCGGCGTCGCAATAGAACGGCTCGAGATCGTCATAGCTGATCGGCCAGTCGTTGCCGACGCCGTAGGTGCTCTTCAGCCTGAAATCGTTAGGGTGGAAGCGCGGCGTCTGCGCGAACCAGCAGTTGGTGCCGCCGCCGAGGCCGATCGTGTAGTTCCATGGCTTGTCGGCATTGTCGGTCTTGTAGGTGCTCTCGTCGTCTATGTCGGTGTTGGCGTTCTGGTTGAGCTGCCATTCGTGCGTGTTGTGGCGGCCCCATTCGAGCACCAGGGCGCGGACTTTGCGCCGCTTCAAGAACTCATGCAGGAAAAAGGCTGAACCGAAACCGGAACCGATGACGACGAGATCGAAATGCTCGTTGGCGATTTGTTCGGGCTGAACATCCATCACCATCAGATCGAACCCTTTGCCGAAACGCGCACGATCATGGTCGGCCTCCCCGTCATTGTCGGCCCCACTGTCGTTCGCCGGAGCCGTTCGGCGGGAGGCTCACCGCAGCCGCCGTCATGCCGCCATCCTGCCGATCGAATGGTATTCGATGCCGTAGCGCGCGATGACCTTCGGATCGTAGAGGTTGCGGCCATCGAAGATGACCGGCGTGGTCAGCGCGTCCTTGAGCGCGTCGAAGGAGGGGGCCCTGAAGCTCTTCCACTCGGTGCAGATCAGAAGCGCGTCGGCGCCGCGCAGCGCCGCTTCCTTGGTGCCGCAGAGCAGGAGGTCCTCGCGCAGGCCGTAGATGGCCTGGCATTCCTGCATCGCCTCCGGATCATAGGCCTGCACCTTGGCGCCGGCCGCCCACAGCGCCTCCATCAGCGTGCGCGACGGGGCCTCGCGCATGTCGTCGGTATTCGGCTTGAAGGCTAGCCCCCAGACGGCGAAGGTCTTGCCCCTGAGGTTGCCCTGGAAATAGCGGTCGACCTTCTCGAACAGCACCGATTTCTGCGCGTTGTTGCGCTCCTCGACGGCGCGCAGCAGCTTGGCGTCGAACTTCACGCCCTCGGCGGTCTTGATCAGCGCGCGCACATCCTTGGGGAAGCAGGAGCCGCCATAGCCGAGGCCGGGATAGATGAAGTGGTAGCCGATGCGCGGATCGCTGCCGATGCCCTTGCGCACCTCTTCGATGTCGGCGCCCAACTGTTCGGCCAGATTGGCCATCTCGTTCATGAAGCTGATCTTGGTCGCCAGCATGCAGTTGGCCGCATATTTGGTGAACTCGGCGCTACGCACGTCCATCACGATCATCTTCTCGTGGTTGCGATTGAACGGCGCGTAGAGCTCGCGCATCACCGCCTCGGTGTCTTCGCTCGACGTGCCGACGATGATGCGATCGGGCTTCATGCAATCGGCGACGGCAGAACCCTCCTTGAGGAACTCAGGGTTCGAGGCGACATCGAAGCTCAGGTCCTCGCGCCCGCGCGCCTTCAGGGTCTCGGCGATCCTTGCCTTGATCTTCTCGCAGGTGCCGACCGGCACGGTCGATTTGCCGACGACGATCTTCGGCGCGTCCATCTCGCGGCCGATGGCCTCGGCGACGGCGAGCACATATTTCAGATCGGCCGAGCCGTCCTCGCCGGGCGGCGTGCCGACCGCGATCATCTGGATCTGGCCGTGTTTGACCGCCGCGGCCGCATCGGTGGTGAAGCGGATGCGGCCGGCAGCGTGGTTTTCCCTGACGAGACTTTCCAGCCCGGGTTCGAAAATCGGGATGAAGCCCTGATTGAGCCGCTCCACCTTCGCTGCATCGATGTCGACGCACACCACCTCGTGCCCGACCTCCGCGAGCACCGCGGCCTGGACGAGACCGACATAGCCAATTCCAAACACCGTCAAGTTCATTCGGTTCTGTTCCTGTTTAAGGCCGGGCCGCAGAACGGCCCGGCCAGTTCAGATGTCCCCAGGCCCTTATGGGCATGGATGTTGCGCATGATCTTATCCCAAAACCGGTCCCCGTTTCTGGGGATCATGCCTAGTTGCTGTTACTTATGCTGCACGCCAGCGATTCCGGGAACTGGCACGGCTGGCCCAAGGCGGTGAAGGCGACGCGCTTGACCTCCATGGTCACCTTGCGGCCGGGATCGGTGAAGGCGCCCATCCAGTTGGTCAGCTTGTCGCTGCCCCACAGGCTGAAGAAGATCTTCTGCGGATTGGTCGGCAATTCGTCCGGATTGGTCACTTCGTTGACCAGCTTGCCGTTGACGTACCAGCGCAGCCGGTCCTTCTCCCAGACGAAGCCATAGTCGTTGAAGCCCTTGTCGGCGCCGCCCCCGACATCGACCAGCTTGCCGTTCTTCGGCTTGCCCTGGATATAGCTGTTCACCTGGACTTTCGACGGATCCTTGGTGAGCACCTCGAAGTCGATCTCGTCCCAGGGCTTTTTGTCCTGCGGCCCGATATAGGTGAAGAACGCGGCGTTGAGGCCCGATCCGCTATCGGTCTTCATCCGCGCCTCATAGACGCCATAGCCATAGCGCTGCTTGGTCTGGATCTCGGCGCAGGCGAACTCGCGATCCTTCAGCTTGCGTTTTTCGAAGCTCAGCGAAAGCACGCCGTCGGAAAGCCGAACCAGGTCCTTCGACCAGGTGCAGTTCTGGTGGTTGCCGTTGTTCCAACCGTCGGAGACGAACCAGCGCGAACGGTCGAAGTTCGAGAAATTGTCGACGAAGGAGGGCGCGCTCTGCATGTCCTCAGCATGCGCCGGGACGGCCGAGACTGCGGCTGCAACGGCGAGCAGCGCTCCTGCCAGGCTTGGCCAAGGACTGCGTGACCCATTCGAGCGCGGATGCGGCGTGCCGCAAGCCGCCGCGATGGACGTGTTGTTCGAATCTGCGTTCATGACAAACTCACCTTGTGTTGTCCGCCCCAACCCAAAGTCACTTCCGGCCCGCCTCAGCGAGCCGCTTCCGATCTTCCGCCCTTTGAACTCCTTTATGGTCTCGTATCGATGACAGTGTCCGTGGATGCCTTCAGCCGCGTCCCGCGGCCTTCGCCAATCCGGTCGGCGCTTTGGCCTGCTGCGCGCCGTCGACAATCGCGTCGAGCGAATGACGCAATTCCTTCATCAAGCCTTTCTGGCGCGTGAGCTCGGCGATGCGCCGCTCGTAGTTCAGGATCGCACCGGTCATCGCGCTGACGTCCGACGACTTATCCGTCGACGCGGAGCCGTTCTCCATCGCCTCGACCAGGAAGGCCGCGTTGGTCGCCGTCGACCGATAGCGATTCTCCAGTCCGGTTTTCTCGGCCTCGATCTCGGCGCCGATCTGGTCGAACAACTTCGCCAGACGGTCGAAACGCTGGAGATCGGTCTGCCGGTCGCGGGCCGGGTCCCTGGATCTGAAGCCAAAAATCGAAGCCATTCGATTGGCCTTTCGCAATTGCTGCACCGCAACATAGACTGCCATTCTCGGGGCAAGTAGGCAACCTCGTAGTTTCGGAAAGCGGATTTTTTTGGGAACGGCCCGACGCCGTTGCCGTCATCCGATCATTCCTTCGCGGCACTTGTCGCCGACATCAGGAAGCGCATCGGCGGCACTTGCTGCTTTGCAGCAATGCCGGTGCGGCGGAACAGCGCGTCCAGCTTGTCGGCGGCCACGCCGCGAACGATCGGGATCAGATTGGACTGGCTGGCGAAAGCATAGGCGGCGGCCGATGCCAGGCCGCGCTCCGCCTTCACGTCGAGGAAATTGCGCAGCCGGTATTTGTCACGCACATGGCGCTCGTGGCGCCGCAAGGCGGCCTTCGAGGCTTCCGGCAAGTTGCCGAGCGCCAGCAGCGCCAGATCGGCATCGGCAAGCCGCTTCAGATCCTGCGTCCTGTGGCGGCCGCTCAGCGAATCGGCGCGAACGATGGCGCCATAGCCGCAAGATTTGATGATCTTGAAACGCGCTCCGCAGGCGACGGCGCGCGCATAGAGCTCGTAATCCTCGCCGAGGCGCAGGTTCTCGTCATAGCTCAACCCGTGCCGGTCGAGGAACGCCCTGCTGATCACCGGCTTGAGGAAGCCCAGCTCGCCGCGCAGCACGCGGCGGCGGGAAATGTTGCCTTCGACGAAGCGCTCGAAGTCGAGGAATTGCGGTTCGGGCGCGAAGGGAGGAGCCGCGACCTTGGCGGGATCGGCCGCCGCATCGTCCCTGATCAGCATGATGTTGTCGGCCGCGAAATCCCAGTCGGCGCTGGCGAACAGCCGGCGAAAGCGGCCCTCGAGGAAAAAATCGTCGGCGTCGAGGATGCTGATGAAAGGCGAGGCGGAGGCCTTGATCGCGGCATTGCGGGCGAAGGAGGGACCGCGGTTGACGTCGAGACGCATGACCGAGAGCCGGCCGCTGCCGTCATCGGCGCCGCGCGCCACATTCTGGGTGTCGTCGGTGGAGGCATCGTCGACCACGACGACTTCCGCCACCTCCGGCTCGCGCAGAGCCGAAGCGATGGCGACCGGTATGGTCCGCGCCGCGTTGCGGGCGGCGATGATGACGCAGACCCTGGGGGTCGTCACGGGCATGTTTCACCTTTCAATTGCGTGAGTGACAGCCCGCCCATGGCCCTGAATGTGAAATCGGCCTTCATCCGTTGCTCCGCAGCGGCGCGGCGACGGCCGGCCGCTCGAAGATGCGCCGGCTGAGATCGGCGGAGGCCGCCCAGCCGGCTTCGGCCAGATAGCGCACCGGCTCGCGGCCGCAGAGCTCCCACAGCACCGTCCGCCGCTGCGGCCAGCGCAACGACGACAGCCAGGGCGCGATCACCATATGGAAGAGGTCGGCATTGTCGATGCGCGCCAGGATCCGTGTGGCGCGATCCGAAAGCAGCGTGGCGGTGCCGCCAAGCAGGACATCGGCAGCACGCAAACCAAGCAGCAGCGTATCGGCCAGGCCTTGCTCGGCGGCATGGTCGAGCACCATCTGCTGCTCGGTTTCGCTCAACCGGCTCGAAGCCGCCCTGACGTCGCAGACATAGCCGGCGCAAGGCTCGCGGTTGAAGAAGGCCTTGGCGACACTGATGCAGGACAAGAGCAGCATGTCGGGCGCCGAAATCAAAGGCATGGCGGTTCCGGCAATCTCGATCTCGCGCTTGCGGCGCAGGAAGCCGTCTATGTCGCGCGGACTGGGCGAGCCAGGCTGCTGCAGCCGGTGGTGGAGATCGACCGTGGCGGCCCGAACCCCGTCGTCGCGGACCATATGCTGCTCGCCGAGGAAGCGCACCCACCAGACCGAGCGCGACTTGCCCGCGACCTCGTAGCCGGCCGAGCGGAGGGCCTCGCGGGCGGCGAAGAAACCGGACGGCGAAACCAGTATGTCGACGTCGCCGGACGGCTTCATGAAATGATCGCCATAGAGCAATTGCTGCTGCAGCGGCCCCTTCAGGAAGACGAAGTCGACCTGCCTGTCACGCAGCACCCGATGGATGGCGATCGAATCGCCGATGCAGGCGGCGTTCATCGACATGGTGCGCCGGCGATAGCCATCGAGCCATGCGAGCAATTCGGCAGGCGTCGCGGCGGTCGCCCCGTGCGAGAGGGCCTTGAGCAAAAAGACCGCGACCTTGTTCAACCTCGCAATGTCGGCAACGTCGGCCACGGAGATCGCGGGAGCCGGCATGCCGCCATGGTCGGCGGCTCCCGCAGCCGGGTTGAAGAACAGCCGCAGACAGGCCTGCACATAGGCGACTTCGTCGGCGCAGCCGGACGCACGCAGCCTGTCGTAGGAAGCATCCTGCACGGCCATGCCCGATGTCGTTCTCCACAAAACCGCCCGCGGCGTTTATACCGCAACTGCGAAGAAAAGCATCGGCAAAAATCAGAATGGCTATCCAGCGAGTTCCTAGGCGGCCTCGCTTCTGCAACCTTCGCGTTCAGATTCGCCGTGTCGCCGATCACTTTTGAAGACAGGCCCGGCGGGCCGCGACGTGACCCGGCAACCGGTATTTTCCGCGCTATTTTCTTCGCAGCTGCGAGGCCGCCATTTGAGTTCGGGAACTTATTCGAACCAAATCAAATGCTTACTTAAACGGCAAAAAAGCAGCGTTGAGCGCCCGGACGATATGCGCCCAAAATGCAAAGGCCGGTGACGTCATCATCGACGACTGCCGCCGCAACCGAGAATTGATTAATGCCTGGTAAATCAGACTTGACTCATAAATGTTGCCGTGCAGCAATTGCAACGCAGCATAGAAATATGCTGGCGGCATTCTGAAGCCGCTTCCAGTCCTCAGTTGGAGAGTAAAATGGAACAGAATGTTGAGAAGCAACAGTACGAGACCCCCAGCCTGACGGTTCACGGTTCGATCGAAACGATCACGCAGGGCGGCGCTGGTACGACAGCGTTGGACGCGGCATTTCCCGCGCACACGCCGTTCGACCAGCTCACCTTCTCCTGAGGTTGCACGCGCTCGGAGTTGTCGGATTTTGGGGCTCCGAGCGTTTCTTTTAAACAGGTGAGCCGGGGGGCTCATGCCTCCCGGCTTCCTGGCCGGGCGATCGCAGGCAACCGATCCCGGTCCAGGTCGGAAGACGCGTGGCGTTCAAGAATGAGGTTTTAGGATGCACTGGAACCCATCGGACCATGACCGCGTGGTCGCGAGCGGCGACGCGGTGGCTTGCGAATTCGGCAACGGGCTGGCGCTGCTCCATCTCAAATCCAACATCTACTACAGCCTGAACGGCGTCGGCGCCTACATCTGGGAGCTGATCCAGGAGCCACGACCGATCCTCGACATAAGAAGCGCCGTGATCGCGCGCTACAATGTCGATGCCGAACGCTGCAAGGCCGATGTCGAAGGCTTGCTCAAGGGGCTGATCGAAGCCGGGCTTGCGAGGCTCCACCATGAGGAACTGGCCTAGGGTCTTCTCCCTTAGCGGCCCGGAGATGCTGTTTCTGGCGCGCTGTCTGGCGGTGGTCGGCCTCGTGCGGCTGGGGCTGACACTTTCCTCCTATAACCGCATGCGCGCCCTGGTGACCCGGCTGGAGGCGAGGAATGTCGCCGGTATCGCCGATCTGCGGCGTGTCGCATGGGGCGTGGCCGCCGCGGCGCGCTTCGTGCCCGGCGCCAGTTGCCTCACCCAGGCTCTCGCCGGACAATATCTGCTTGCCCGCCAAGGCAATGCCTCCAAGATCCGCATCGGCATCGAGCGCGGGACCGGCGCGGAGCTCAAGGCGCATGCCTGGCTGGTCAGCGGCGACCACATCGTGCTTGGCGGCTCGGTCAATGGCTTCACCCATCTCGTCGATCACGGGCAATAAGCCATGAGCGGCATCGCCGGAATTCTGCTGAGGCAAGACGGCGGAACCGCCCAGGCGGCCGACATCCAGCGGATGCTGGCGCATATGCGCCACCGGGCCCGCGACGGCAGCTCGTGGTGGACGACGGGAAGCGTGGCGCTTGGCCATGCCTGGCTCAACACGACGGGCGAGAACGGCCCAGGCCCGCTGACCATGGCCGGCGGCAAGCTCGCCATCACGGCCGATTGCCGGCTGGACAACAGCGACGAGCTTCTGGCGCGGCTCGGCGCAGGCGACCAGCCGGTCACCGACGCGATGCTCCTGCTGCAGGCCTATCTCACATGGGGCGAGGCCTGTCCGACCTATCTGCAAGGCGATTTCGCCTTCGCGATCTGGGACGCCGAGCGCCGGGCACTGTTTTGCGCCCGCGACCATTTCGGCATCAAACCTTTCCACTATCACTCGAGCGCCAAGCGCTTCGCTTTTGCCTCGGAGATCGGCCCTCTCCTTGCTCTGGATGGTGTCGGCACACGCATCAGCGAGCATCAGATTTCCGGCTTCCTTGCCGGATTACCCGACGATCCGCAGTCGACCCAGTATGCCGAAATCTTCCGCTTGCCGGCCCGCCATATCCTGACGGTGACGGACAGCCAGGTGACGCTCCGTCCCTACTGGCAGGTCGAACCTTCGCCCAGGCCGCTGCGCCCGGATGCCACTGAGGAATTCAGGCATCTCTTCTCGCAGTCGGTGCGGAACCGGATGCGCGGCACGCCCGCCGTGGGCGCGATGCTGAGCGGCGGCCTCGATTCGTCCTCGATCGCAGGCGTCGCCGGCCTGCAAGCGGCCGCGGAGCACAGACCGCGGCTGAAGACCTTCTCGCTGGTCTTCGATAAGGGCTCGCCGATGGACGAGAAGCCGTTCATCGACGCGGTGCTCGACCGGCATAGGCTCGACGGCACGATGATTTCCGTTGGCAACTACGCGCCTTTCGCCGAGTTCGAACGCATTCTGGAGGAGCAGGAGGGGACGTTCCTCGCCCCCGGCCTGTCGTTGACCCGCAGCATCTACCGGACGGCGGGTGCCAAGGGGGTGAAGGTGCTGCTCGACGGTCATGGCGGCGACGAGGTCGTTTCGCACGGGCACGGACTGCTGCATGAGCTCGCCAATGCCGGCCGATGGCTTGCGCTCTGGCGCGAGCTTCACGGCGCCTCCGGCACCTATGGCGAAGGCATGCTCGCCATGTATTTCCGATTCCTGACCGTCTACGGACCGGCATGGCGAATCGCCAGGTGGCGAAACCGGATGAACCGGCTTCTGTCCAGGCTGCGGCTAAAGACCGCCGCACAGACGCGCGTCCCCGCCTGGGGCGCCCTGGTCAATACCGACCTTGCCAGGCGAACCGACCTCGTCGACCGCTTCCACCGGGCCGGCTACATGCCGCCCAGCGTGAGCGCCAGCGAGGCGCTCACCCATCGCTGGGTACTCTCGACCGGACTGGTGCCGCACGCCTTCGAAGTGCTGGACAAGGCCGCCGCCAATTTCGGCGTCGAGCCGCGCTATCCGTTCTGGGACAAACCGCTGGTCGAGTTCTGCCTGGCGTTGCCCGGCGAGGAAAAGCTCCGCAACGGCTTCGGCCGCCACGTGCTGCGCCGGGCGATGGAAGGCGTGCTGCCGCCGGCGGTGCAGTGGCGGCGGGACAAGATCGATTTCACCGCCAACCTGGTCAACGGCATGCTCCGCAACCACCGAGACCTCCTGGACACCGTGCTGGTATCCGACGGCGACCGCATCGCGCCCTATGTCAATCTGGGCGAAGTCAACGCCGCCTATGCGCGGCTGCTGCAGAAGCCGAACGAAGCCGCGCCGCTCGATGTGCAATATGTCTGGCGCTCGATCTCGCTGTCGCTCTGGCTGCGGCAGATCCAGCCAATGGGGAGCCTTGCATGAATGGTTCAGCCGCTCCCCTCGCGACCCGGCCGGATCCCGACATCGGGCCCGAAAACCTGAGCGGGCGCGTTCGCCGCTTCTACAGAGCCTATGGCCTGACGATCAGCTCCGAGGTGGCGCTGCCGGAGTTGCAGCCGACGGTGCCGGCGCCGCCCGACATCGCGATCGCGGTCGGCCCGGTCGACTTTCCCAGGCCTGCAACGGAAGGCGGAACCGCCTTTCGCTTCGAGCCGACGCGCCAGTATCTATCCTGGCAAGCCGTCGGCACCTTCCTGATCAGCGATGCTTCCAGGATCGATGTCGATCCGGCGCCGGGCATCGATGATCCACTGCTCGCCTTCCCGCTTTTGGGTCCGGTGCTGGCGCTCACCCTGCATCAGCGCCGCCTGCTCGTCCTGCACGCCAGCGCGATCGCCGTCGGCGGCCAAAGCGTGGTCTTCATGGGCGACAAGGGCGCCGGCAAGTCGACCACGGCGGGAGCGATGATCCGCGCCGGTCACCTTCTGCTTACCGACGACGTCGTGGCGCTGGACCTGTCCAACCCTTCCCGGCCGATGATCCTGGCTGGTTTTCCGCAGCTCAAGCTCGCAACCGACGCCGCCGACGCCATCAGGATCGACCAGGCGGAGGTGCGGCCGCAGGTGCATCCGCAGATCGAGAAGGCGCAGCACCGTCTGCACAACGGATTTTCAGATGAAGCAGCGCCCCTTGCGCGAATCTATATGCTGAAGCGCGGCGAGCGGGCGGCGATCACGCCGCTGCCAGGCGCCGGCGCCCTGCCGGCGATCATCAAGTTCTCCTACGTCACCCGGTTCGGCCGGCAGGCGCTGGTCGGCGATTTCGCGTTCGCGCATCTCGGTCAGTGCGCGCAGCTAGCCGCCAAGGTCGGCGTCGGTCGTCTCGAAGTGCCGGCAGGGCTGGAGCGGATCGACGAGGCCGTCGCCCTGATCGAGCGCGATCTGGCCGCCGGCACGCAGGCAAGGTGAGCGGACGCATGGCCTGGTCCTCGAAACTTCGCCTGTCGCTCTTGCGGGATGTCGCCGGCTTCGGCGGCGTGATGGCGCAGATCGGCGGGCGGCGCACGCTGACGGCGCTGGCCTTCCTGATCCTGGGAAGCCTGACCGAGGGCCTCTCGATCCTGCTTGTGATCCCGCTCCTGCACCTGATCGGCGATGCCGACCAGGATTTTGCCGTGCGTGTGCCCGGCGCTCTGCGCTGGCTTCTACCTGGCGGAACACTGTCGCTTGCGACGGTGCTCTGTCTGCTCGTCGGACTGGTGGCGCTGCAGGCGATGTTCAACCGCTTCAAGTCGCTCTACATGGCGCGGCTGCTCTACGACTTCGTCAACCGCGTGCGCATGAACCTGTTCGAGAGCATCGGCAAGGCGCGCTGGGGCGTCTTCACCCGCATGCGCGGCTCCGATCTCGACCACGCGCTGACCGGCGACATCGACAGGGTGCAGGCGGCGGCCTTCTCGCTGCTGATGCTCGCCCAGACGACGCTGCTGCTTGCCGGCTACCTCGTTGTCTCGCTGTTCATCTCACCGGTGATGACATCCTTCGCCATCCTCATCGGCGTGATCCTGTTCGTTGCACTGCAGCCCTTCCGTGCGCGTGCCACCGCCTATGGCCGTGTGCTGACTCGCAGCCGCCAGGACCAGTACCGCACGGTCTCGGAGTTCCTTGGCGGCATCAAGGTGGCCAAGAGCCTGAATGTGGAAGCGGGCTATTTCGCGCAGCTCCGAGCGACACTCGAGAAGATGAAAGCGGACAACGTCGCCTATGTCCGCAACAGCACCATCGGCACCGCGCTGTTCCAGGTGGCGAGCGCCATCGGGCTCAGCCTGTTCATCTACATCGCGCTGGTGCGCTTCCATCTGTCGCTTGCGGAAATCGTCGTGCTGCTCTTGGTCTTCATGCGGGTCGCGCCGCGCTTCATGGATATGCAGACGCAGGCGCAGCAGGTTCTGATCAACCTGCCGGCATACGCCGCCATGCAGGCCTTGCAGGCGCGCTTCGACGCCGCGCGCGAGACGGAGCCCGGCGATGCCGGGCAGGACGCAAGGCTTTCGCTCGACACCGGCCTCAACGTCCGCGACGTCTCGTTCGCCTATGGCGACAGCGACGGAAAGCCGGTGGTCGGCGGCATCACCTTCAGCCTTCCCGCCGGCAAGGTGACGGCGCTGATCGGTCCGTCCGGCTCGGGCAAGAGCACGATCGCCGACATGCTGCTTGGGCTGCTCGAGCCGACCGAGGGCAGTATCCTGGCCGATGGCGTCGAGATCACCGCAAGAAACCGCAGGGCGTGGCGCGATCAGGTGGCCTATGTGCCGCAGGACGTGTTCCTGCTGCATGACACCATCGCGGCCAATTTGCGCCTGGCGGCGCCGCGGGCCGAAGACGAGGAACTCTGGGCGGCGCTGCGCAAGGCGCATGCGGCCGACTTCGTCGAGCGGCTCGGCCGGCGGCTGGAAACCGTGGTGGGCGATCGCGGCGTCAGGCTCTCAGGCGGCGAACGCCAGCGCATCGCGCTGGCGCGAGCGCTGTTGCGCAAGCCTTCGCTGCTCATCCTCGATGAGGCGACGAGCGCGCTCGACTGGCAGAATCAGTCGCTGATCGCCCAGTCGATCGACGGGCTGCGCGGCCAGATGACCATCCTCACCATAGCGCACCGGCCATCGATGATCGCCTTCGCCGACTGGGTCGTGGCCATCGAGAACGGGCGTATCGTCGAGATCGGGCAATATCAGCAGTTGAAGGCAAAGTCGGGCAGCCGGCTGGCCAGGATGCTCTCCGGCGAAAGGGCCGAACGGGACGCCGAGACGTCGGCCGACAGGACGCCGCTTCCGGCGCCCGCTGAACGGTCAGCGGAGACTGCCGCGCCTGGCGGTTAGCTTTTCGCCCTCCGCCACCTTGATGCCGCGGTCGGCCTCCCGGGCCTTTTCGGCGGACATCGGCCTGCTCCTGGCGATCATCGCATAGACCAGAAGGAAATAGCCCGCCTGAATGACGACGGCGCAAATGACGGCACGCATGATGATGGTGCCAAGCGATGCTCCGTCGAAGTAGGACCAGCCGACCACGATCGCGAGCGCGAATAACATTCCGACGATGAATTTTGGCAAAGACATGCTCGTCGGCCCGTCAACCGACACAAGCATGCAAAAGCAGTGACTTACCCACCCGCGTAACTCCCCGTTGCGCCAAAGAGCTATTCTGGCTGCCCAATTCGGCCGGTTGCTTCCGACCTTCCTGACCCATCCAAACTATGACAGAAACAGTTTGCGACTCTATTAAGGCGAGACCTTTGCAACAAGGCCAAATGCAGGTGATTTCCAACGGTTTCGCGGCATCGACTCCGCCATGCTGCGACGCACACTCCGGCATCGCCGCCTATTCACCACAACGAAACCCTCGATAGTAGAACCCAAAACATTAATTAGTATTTTACGCTAAGAACTTACCGGCGCGAGTGATTCTTACGCCCTGCAACCGCCGCTCGTCTGCAGCAAAGAATGCACTGCCCAAAAACAGCCCAAAAGCGGCACTACATTTCGCAAAAATTCTCTCACCTTGTCATAAACATGCCACAAAGGCCAAAATTTGGGCACGGCAGGTTTATTATTTAGTCAATTCATGACGCGAACATTTCACGCGGATGGGAAATTGTGTGTTGCGCTGCAACATTTTTTTGGTATCGTGCCGTAAACCATCCGTTCAACGTATGGAGCTTCTGCATGAGGGACGTCGCCAAGTCGGCTAATGCGGCTTTTTCGCAGGCCGGCATTGATTTTCCACCCCCCATCGGCGGTCTGCTCAAACGCAGTTTCGATATCGTCGGTTCCCTGGCGGGCCTGGTTCTGCTCAGCCCGCTGTTCCTGATGGTCGCCCTGCTGGTCAAGCTTTCCGACGGCGGGTCGATCTTCTATGGCCACAAGCGAATCGGCCGCGGCGGAAGGATCTTCGCCTGTCTCAAATTCCGCACCATGGTGGAGGACGGCGAGCGGGTGCTGGCCGCGCACCTCGCCGCTAACCCCGACGCCGCCGCGGAATGGGCGGCGACGCGCAAGTTGAAGAACGACCCGCGCGTGACGCGTGTCGGCGCGGTGTTGCGGAAGCTCAGCCTCGACGAGCTGCCGCAAATCATCAACATCCTGCAGGGCGACATGAGCCTGGTCGGGCCGCGCCCTGTCGTGCGCGACGAGCTCGAAATCTACGGCAGTGCCGCCGTCTATTATCTGAAGTCGCGCCCCGGCCTCACTGGGCTGTGGCAGGTGAGCGGGCGTAACGACGTGTCCTACGACACGCGCGTCGCCTTCGATCGCCACTATGTCGAGAACTGGTCGATGGTCGAGGACATCCGCATCATCGTGAAGACCGTGCCTGCCGTGTGGATGTCGCGCGGCAGCTATTGACCGACGGGCCTGCCCCGCCGAACTCGGGGCAGGCATCCGGCAGTGATCTCATCGGGCGGATGGGGCCAACGCGGATCGGAAACGTTCATTGAAAACATACACCATCGGACTCCTTTCCAAGGCGCCCAGCCGCTTCGCGGCCGTGGCGCTCGTAATGTGTCTTGCTACGCCACAGATGGCGACGGCCGAGGACTATCGGCTCGGCCCGCAAGACAAGCTCAACATCCGCGTCGCCGAATGGCAGACGGTCGACGGCACGTTCCGCGACTGGTCGGCCATCAACGGCGACTATTCGGTCGGTCCCGCCGGGACGCTCTCGGTGCCTTTTGTCGGAGAGATGCAGGCGGCCGGCAAGACGACGTCGGAGATCGCGACGGCGATCGGGGTTGCGCTGCAGCGCAAGCTGGCGCTGCCCGACAAGCCTGAAGCCTCGGTCGAAATGGCGCAGTTCAGGCCATTCTACATTTCGGGCGAGGTGCAGAATCCCGGCCAGTTTCCTTTTGTGCCCGACCTTACGGTGCTGAAGGCGGTGAGCATCGCCGGCGGTATCCGTCGAAGCGCCGACTACGGCCCCCAGCTCGGCAAGGACCTCGTCACCGCCAAGGGCAGTTTCGACATCTATGACGACCAGCGACTGCGGCTGCTCGTCAAGCGCGCTCGCATCGATGCGGACCTGGCCGGCAAGACGAGCTTCGAGGTTCCGAAGGAGGTCGAGGGCGATCCGCGCGTGCAGGCCATCGCTGCCGATGAGATGCAAATTCTCACGGCCGACCAGAAGGCGCTGAAACTGAAGCTGGACGCGCTCGACGACCTGAAAGGGGTTCTGCAGGGCGAAATCGAATCGCTGCAGAAGAAGATCGCCAACCAGCAGCAGCAGGTGGATCTGGCGCAGCAGCAGCTCACCAGCATCGGCCCGCTGGCACAGAAGGGCCTGGTCGCCAATGCGCGGCTGCTCGATTCGAAACAGTCGGTCGCCGACCTGCAGGGCAAGATCCTCGACTATGAGACGGCCATCCTCACGGCCAAGCAGTCGATCAGCAAGGCTGAGCAGGACGCCATCGATGCCCGCAACACGCTCAACTCCAACCTGGCCGCCAGCCGGCAGCAGGCCGAAGCCGACCTGAACGAGGCGACGTTGAGGGTGGCCATGCAGAAGGGTCTGATCGCCCAGGCATCGGATCCCGCGACGATGGCTTCCATCACCGGCAGCGAGCAACCGACCCTGCTCTACTCGCTGGTGCGCGTCGCCGACGGCAAGACCAGCGAGGTCGACGCCAAGGAAGACACGCCGGTGCTGCCGGGCGACGTGATCAAGGTCAAGCTGGCGCCGACGGCCAGCCAATAGCGTCACCGGCTCGGGCCTGTCAGCACGGCCCGAACGATGGAGGCGGGAGGAACATGTCAGGCTCGTTCGCGCCGAGGTGCGGGCGAGCGATCTGTTTGCACCGCTTGAAGGCATAGAATGCAGCCCGCCGCTCCGCGTCACGTCTACCTCAACCTCGACGCCATCCGTGGCGTGGCCGCGATCAGCGTGATGCTCTATCACTTCTCGCCGTTCCTGGCCGACGGCAAGGTGCTGCCGTCGAGCTATCTCGCGGTCGACCTGTTCTTCCTGCTCAGCGGCTTCGTCATCGCCCACGCTTACGACCGCAAGATCGAGAACGGCATGGGCTTCGGCGCGTTTCTGGTCATCCGCCTGATACGCCTCTATCCGCTCTATCTCGCCGGCACGCTGCTCGGCTGCTTCTATCTGCTGATCAAGAACAGGCTGATCCCAACCGAATACATACCCTTGTCCGAGATCGGCACGCAGCTCACGACAGGCATGCTGTTCATTCCGCTGGTCGGCGAGGCCTACCATACGATCTTTCCGCTCAATCCCGCCTCGTGGTCGCTGTTCTTCGAGCTGATCGTCAACATCGCCTATGCCGCCGTCTTCTTCCTGCTGTCGAGGCGCGTGCTGACGGTGCTGGTCGCTGCCAGCCTGGTGCTGCTGATCGTCGCCTCGGTGATCGCCGGCACGCTCGATTTCGGCATGACCGGCAAGACCATCATCAGCGGGCTGCCGCGCGTCGCTTTCTCCTTCTTCCTGGGCGTGCTCTTGTGCCGTTCGATGGCGCGCTACCAGGACAGCCTCGGCTTCCTGCGGCGCGGCTGGTGGGTCGAGGCCGCGATCCTGCTCACGCTGATCGTCTTCGCGATCGCGCCCGCTGGCAGCGCGCGCGTCGCCTACGATCTCGCCTGCATCGCCATCGTCTTCCCGATCATGGTGGTGACCGGCGCCGTGGCGCCGACCGCGCCGCGCCTGGCAGGCCTCTATGGCTGGCTGGGGCGGATTTCCTACCCGATCTACATCATCCACACGCCGATGCTGATGATCATCGCCGGCGCCGGCAAGGCCGTGTCGGTCGACCCGTTCGCGCACCATCCCTGGTTCGGCATAGTGATGGCCGCCGCGGTCATCGTCATCGCCGACGTCGCCACCCGTATCTATGACGAGCCGGTGCGCCGCTTCCTACAGCGGCAGATGCAGCGCTCGCGGGCCGTGGCCTAAGGTCTGTCGATATTCAGGTGAGGCCGGCCTGCGAACGGCGACCTCGGTCTGACCTGGATCTCAACAGACCTTACAGCGGCTCGGCTCTTTCCGAACGGGGAGAGTGGCCCCCACTTTTCCCTGGAATTTGCTGAGCCGGTCAGACCGGGGCCGGCATGTGGCCGGCTGCCGGCTTTTCGTCATGGACCGGGATGGCGACGCGCCGTCGCCGGGCGACCGGCAGCGGGTTTAGCTTGAACAGACCGTAATAGACGATGAAGGAGGCCATGAAGTAAGGGCCGAGGATCTCGACCTCGAAGAAGGAGCGGATCAGCATCAGCCCGACAACACCGGCGAGCACCACCGAATCGGCGCTCCAGGCGCCGAACACCACCTTCGATACATGACCGTAGAAGGCGCGCAGAATGATCAGCGCCAGCATGGTGACGCCGACGAAGCCGATCTCGACCAGGGTTTCGACATAGGTGTTGTGGAAGTGGAAGCCGGTGCGGGTCGTGATGTAGAATTCCGCCCACAACCGTTCCGGATCGGCGAAGCCTTGCACCCAGTAGGCCGCATAGCCGTAGCCGAGCAGCGGATGCTGCTGCGCCGCCTCCCAGCCCTGCTGCCAGAGATAGGTGCGGCCGGTCAGCGTCGAATCCTTGCCGAAGATGCCGAGCACGACGTCCAGCAGGCCGAGATTCAGCGCGGCCACCACGCCGGCCACCAGCGCGCCGCCGCCGACCACGAACAGCACGCGGCGGTAGCGCCGCGACAAGACCCTGCTCATGGTCAGCAGGATGACGATGCCGAGCACCGCCGGCAGCGAGGCGACGGATGTCGCCGAATGGGCGATCGCCAGCATGTATGCCGACATCAGGATGATCGGCGCGGTCCAGAGGAAGCTCAGCCAGTTGCGCCGGTAGAACATCAGGAAGACGAGGGACAAAAAGATGCCGAGCGACGAGAAGAAACCGACCAGGTTCTTGGAGGTGAAAGCGCCGACGAAATTGAAGGTGCCGTCGATCGTGTCGAGTGCGTAAGCGTTGACTTTCAGTGAATAGAGCAGGACGAAGAAGATGCCGATCAACGAGCCCAGCACCAGCGTGCGGACGCTGATGGTGCGGGCCGCGATATAGGCACAGACGATGTGCGAGGAATACTGCACCGCCGCACGCGCGCTGATGCCGGCGGCCTGCGACCAGAAGACCGACAGGCAAACATAGGCTGCGAAGAGTATCGGCAGCCAGGCGTAGGAGAGCTTCCAGGTGAAGCGCCTGTAGTCGACGAAGAGCAGCGGCAGCCAGACCGCGTAATAGGCAAGGATCAGGATCTGGCCGAAATTGCTGGAATAGGCGAAGGCAAAGACGGAGATCACCACGGCAAAGGTGCCGTAGGCCTTGTTTGCCTCCGGATCGAGCAGAATGGATTTCGGAATCTTCATGCCGGATTTTTTGTCCGTTCAGCCTTAAGAGCGGTTCAGCAACTGCCAGCCGGCACAAGCCAATGTTCAGCCCAGCCGGGTCTCATTGTGCACTGCAGCATAATCTATCGCCCTATTGCCGGGGGCTCAACCGGAAATGTTGTCACGGGCAAAAAGGGGCGGTCATCCAAGCCATGTTGCATAGCGAAAAGGCCGGAATGGGGCGGGCCTCAAGCCAGCGCCGATCGAGCGACGGCCGACTGGATGAGTCGGTCGGCCAGGATCGCGAGAAAAGCGATAGACAGGCCGGCGATCAAACCCATGCCGGCATCGGCCTTGCCGAGCGCGACATAGACCGCCTGCCCGAGATCGCGGGTGCCGACAAGGGCGGCGATCGCCAGCATCGAGAGCGCCGCCATGATGGTCTGGTTGAGGCCGAGCATCACGACCGGCAGCGCCAGCGGCAGCTTGGCCTGCAGCAGCGTCTGCATCGGCGTGGCGCCCATCTGCTCGACCGCCTCGACGACATCCGCGCGCACATGCCTCAGTCCGTGCTCGACATAGCGGATCGGCGGCACGATGGCGTAGAGCATGATGGCGATCAGCGCGGTGAACTCGCCGACCTTGAAGAACATCAGCGCCGGAATGAGGAAGACGAATTGCGGCATGGTCTGCAGCGCGTCGCAGATCGGCTTCAGGATGCGCGAGACGCGGTCGCTATGCGCCGCCCACGTCCCCAGCGCGCCGCCGACCATCAGGCAGAGCAGCACCGCCAGCGTGCAGAGATAGAGTGACTGCACGAGTTGCGGCCATAGCCCGTTGACGAGGATCAGCGCGAAGCCGGCGAGCGCGAAAAGACCGAGCCGCAGCCCTGCGACCTGTCCGGCAAGGAGTGCTGTGGCGAGGATGAAGACCGGCCAGGGCAGACCGAGGAAACCGGTGTAGAGCATGAGGCCCGCAGCCAGCACCGCCAGTGCCGCCCGCCAGCCGAAACTGCGCATCGACAATGCGGCCAACGCCAGAGTCAGGGCGAAATAGACAGCAATCGCCGCCGGCGACAGCGCAAAGCCCCAGATGGCCGGCGTGGCGGACCCCGAAATGCCGACCCGCAGCGGCAGCAGAAGGCAATAGAGGACCGCGTAGCGCACGCCGTCGAAGAACCAGGCATAGTCGCGCACGATCCCAAGCAGCCACTGGTTGACGGCGCCCATCTCCATGCGCAGCCCGGTTTCCGGCAGAAGCGTTGCAGCCGGCGCGGCGAGGCGGATGACGACCGCGAGGCCTAGAGCGAACAGCAGCGACAGAACCAGCCGACGCGGCGTCATCCACCGCATGGCGCCCGTCGGCCCGGCCTCCGGCTCCCTGGCGAAGCCGATGGTGAGCCGGTCGATGAGGATGGCAAGCAGCGCGATCACCAGGCCCGAAAGAATGCTCTGGCCGAACTCGGCCTTGCGCATCGAGGACAGCACCTCCCAGCCGATATCCTCGAAGCCGCCAATGATAGCGGCGACGATGACCATCGACAGCGCCGCCATCGTCGTCTGGTTGAAGCCGACGAGGAGCTGCGGCAGAGCCGTCGGCACCTCGACCTGCCAAAATTGCTGGCGACGCGTGCAGCCGCTCATCAGCCCGGCCTCGCTGATGGCGGCCGGCACACGGTCAAGCCCAAGCATGGTGTTGCGCACCATCGGCGGCGTCGCATAGATCGCGGAGGCGATCAGTCCGACAACCGGCCCGAAGCCGAACAGAAGCAATAGCGGGATGAGATAAGCGAAGGCCGGCACGGTCTGCATCAGGTCGAGCGCGCCGAGCAGAACCGGGCGCAGCCGCGGCCGAGCATAACCAAGGACGCCAAGCACAAAGCCGAGCACGGTCGAGATCGGCACCGCCAGCAGCACGAGCGCCAGCGTGTTCATGCTCTGCGGCCAGTAGCCGGCGAAGAGGATATAGGCGAGCGCGAGCAAGGCGAAGATGGCGAGCCGGCCGCCGCTCGACTTCATGGCAAGAGCCGCCACGCAAAGCATCACCGCCGGCCAGGGCAGCCAGGCGAGCGCCAGGCGCGCGCCGCGCATCGGCGCATCGAGGAAGGCCGACAGCGCCCGGAACGCCGGCTGGACGACGGCGACGACGGCGTCGGTCACCGCGTCGACTTGAGCCGCCAGCGGCAGCGTCCATTCCTTGGGGAAATTGACCAGCCAGGGGAAGTCCGCCTTCAACAGCAGGCAAAGCGCCGTCAGCACGGCCAGAGCGCACCAGGGAAGGAGGCCCGGATCGATTGCGAGCCTCGACGAGGAGCGTAATGCCGCGGCCGGCGCCGTCATGAGTGCGTGCGCCTTGCCTGTTCGCGCTCGAGCACGGCAAGCACCGCGCCGGCGTCGAGCACCGCCGGTGGGCCGTCGCCTGTGCCGGGCACAGTGAAGGCCGCCACACCGGAGGCGAGCTGCGGAATCAGCGCTTCGAGGCTGGTGTCGGCGGCGATGGTCTTTTCGGGCAGCGCCGTTCCGTTGGCGGGCTTGGCGACATCGCCCGCCGTGATGACGCGCAGCAGCGGCATGTCCTCGGTGAACTGAGCGACATAGTCGTCGGCGGGATTGAGCACGATGTCGGCCGGGCGGCCGATCTGGACGATCTTGCCGGCGCGCATGATCGCCAGCCGGTCGGCAAGGCGGAAAGCCTCGGCGATGTCATGGGTGATGAAGATGATGGTCTTCTTCAGCATCTTCTGCAGGCGCAGGAACTCGTCCTGCATCTGGCGGCGGATCAGCGGGTCGAGCGCCGAGAACGGCTCATCGAGGAACCAGAGTTCCGGCCCGACGGCGAGCGAGCGGGCGATGCCGACGCGCTGCTGCTGGCCGCCGGAAAGCTGATGCGGGAACGAGGCTTCGCGGCCTTCGAGCCCGACCAGCGCGACCATCTCGCGGGCTCGGGCTTCGCGGTCTTTTGCCGGCTTGCCCTGGATCTTCAGCGGGAAGGCGACATTGTCGAGCACGCTCAGATGCGGCAGCAGGCCAAAATTCTGGAACACCATGCCCATGGCGTGGCGGCGCAGCTCGATCAGTTCCTTGCCGCCGGCCTGGAGCAGGTTCTTGCCGTCGAGGAGGATTTCGCCGGCGCTCGGCTCGACCAGGCGCGACAGGCAGCGCACCAGCGTCGACTTGCCGGAACCGGACAGCCCCATGATGACGAAGATCTCACCGGTCGCCACCTCGAAGCTGGCATCGACCACGGCCGGCAGATGCGCCTCCGCGCGCAGCCGCTCGGCCAGCGCATCGGGATCGATCACGTAGCCGCGCGAGTCGAAATAGTAGCCCGGACGCCGGCCGTAGACCTTCCAGACGTTGCGGCAGGCAAGCTTTGTCGGGCGCGCGGCGGCGTTCATCGGCAACTGCCCTCGCCTTGCCCGGTCCCGCATATCGCGGGAGCCAGGCGTTGATTGCCTTCGGCCCTTGCCAGGCACATCGGCGGATTATCCCTTGGCAGCATCGAGCCAAGGCTTCCACACAGTCTCGTTCTTGTCGATCCATTCCTTGACGACGGCGTCGAGGTCCTTGCCCTGCTTGTCGACGGCCAGCATCATCTTCTCCTGCTCGCCGGCATCCACCTTGAAGGCTTTCAGGAAAGCATAAGCCGCCGGCCATTTAGCGCCGAAGCCCGACCAGACGATCTTGTCGACATCCGGAGGGGTGATGCAGTGCTCGTTGGTCTGCTCCTTGCAGGGCGGCATGGTGACCCAGCCGACGTCGTTTTCGGCAAGCGCGTAATGCGGGCCCCAGAACATCATCACCAGCGGCTTCTTGGCGGCTTCCGCGGCCTCGAGCTCGGCCACCAACGCGCCTTCCGAACCGGCCGGCACGGCGGTGTATTGCATGGAATTGTCGGCAATGATGGTTGCCGCGCGCGAGCCCCAGTCGGCGGGGTAGTCGAGGAAGCGCGCGTTGGGCGCGGTCTCCGGCGTCGACAGCGCCTGGATGCATTCCGGCTTGTTGAGCGCCGTCCAATCGGGCAGGCCGGGGCAGACCTTTTCCATGTATTTCGGATAGATCCAGCCTTCGCGTGTCTTCAGATCGAGCTTGCCAATATCCTCGATCTGCTTGGCGGCCAGCGTCTTGGGATAGATGTCGCCGACATTGTTCATCCACACTTCCACGGAGGCGCTGAGCGAGCCGTCGGCCAAGCCTGAGAATTGCGGGAAATTGCCGGCGGTGACGTATTCGACCTTGTAGCCGAGCTTTTGCAGAAGCTGCCCGGCGATGTGGGTGGAGACATGCGCGCCCGTCCATTCAAGCATGGCGAGCTTGATCGGCTCGTCCTTGGCGCCGAGATCGGCGGTTTGCCCGACCGTCGTTGCGGCGAGCACCAGCGCCAGGCCAATTCCGACATTTCTCAGTCTGTTCATTGCGTTCGGCATGATGGTTTCCCCTGTTCTGTTTTGGTTTGAGCTGAATTCCATCGTTGATGGCGAGGCCTCCGCAAACCTCTCTGCGCGCGTCAGGCCGCAGGACACTGTCGATCAGTCAGTGAAGCTTATGACGAACCTGCCTTTCGACTGGCCTCTTTCAAGCGCGGCGAGCGCGTCCGAGACTTCGTCCAGCCTGATGGTCTCGACTAGGGTTTCGAGAGGTTGCTCCGAGTGCATGGCGACCAGCTCGCGCATCTCCTGCCTGGTGCCGACGCTGGTGCCGGTGATGACGACGCCGGTGGCCGTCAGCCATTCCTGGATCAGAGGCACCGGCTGGAAGACCATGGCGGCGGCGATGACCCTGCCGCGAGGGCGGATGCCCGCGAGCATGGCGTCCCAGGTCGCCGTGGTCGGCGCGAAGTTGATGCAGGCGTGATATTTTTCAGCCTTGGCGGCAAGACGCGAAGAGAGGCCGGAGTCGGCGATTTCGGTTTCCGCCGCACCGTGGCGGCGGGCGATCTCCAGCTTCGCCGGATCACGATCGACCGCGAGCACCCTGACGCTTAGCCGGCTGGCGATCTGCACCGCATAGAGACCGAGGCCGCCGCAGCCGAAGATGGCGGCGGTCTCGCCTGCCCTCAGCCCGGCCCGCTTCACCGCGCCGTAAGCGGTGATGCCGGCGCACATCACCGGCGCGGTGGTCACCGGGTCGATGGTCTCGGGCAACGCTACCGCGAACCTGGCGTCGCAAACGACATATTCGGCAAAGGCGCCGGGCACGTTCAGACCATGCGCCCGATGGTGCTGGCAGAAGGACTCGTAGCCATCCAGGCATTCGTCGCAACGGCAGCAGGTGTCGTGGATCCAGGGGACGCCGGCACGATCGCCCAGCGCCCAGCCGCTGACGCCATCGCCGATCGCCTCGACGCGGCCGATGCCCTCGTGGCCCATGACGAAGGGGGAAGGCGCAAGCGGCGGAACGCTCTCGCCTCGCCAGATGTGCACGTCGGTGTGGCAGACGCCGCAGGCCTGCAGCCGCACCAATATCTGACCGGGGCCGGCGACCGGACGAGGCACGCTGGTAACGTCGAGCGGCTCGCCGTACCTGCCCAGGACCGCGGCCCGCATCGTTTGTTGGTGCGACGTCATCGATAGTCCGTAAGGCATCTGCTTGCCTTGGCAGCCTAGGCCTGCCAAAATTATATGACAATAGAAAAATTTGTTAGAGCGTACAAAAATTTCGTCGGATATACGAAACTCATGGCAACCAGGACAAAGAAACAAAGGACCCGCATCGAGGACATCAGGCGGGTCGAGCTGATCGAGGCGGCGCATCGCATCTTCCTGCGTGACGGCCTGAAGGGGCTGACGACCACCCGCATCTGCCACGAAGCAGGGATGTCGCAGGGCATCCTGACCTATTATTTCAAGGACAAGGACCAGGTGCTGTTCGAGATGGTGCGGTATGCCAACCGTGTCCTGATGGATGCGGTGGTGGTCAATCTGCGCCAGGCCGAGACCCGGTGGGACCGCCTGACGGCCATCGTCGACGGCAATTTCCCGGAGGAGAAGTTCGAGCGCAGCACTGCCAACGCCTGGATTTCGTTCTACGCGGAAGCGGCGCACAATCCGCGCTATGCCCGGCTGCAGGAGCTGTTCTACAAGCGGCTGCGATCGAACATCGGCTCGGCGCTGTCGCCGCTGTGGTCGAAAAGGGAAATCGACCATTTTGTGCACGGCTTTGCGGCGATGCTCGACGGGTTCTGGCTGCGGCGCGGCCATTCCGACGACGCCATCTCGCATCTGGAGGCGAGAGCTCTGCTCGTCGAATATTCGGAAAAGATGCTTGGCGCGGGCATGGTGTCGAAGCTGAAAAGGCTTCAGCTGCGGGCGGCCTGACGTTTTGGAATGCGTCGCCGTCTGCGAGCGGTTACACGCTCTTTCTACCGGCGCGGGTTTCACCATAGGGCTCCGCCGGTGATCTGGATATTTTCCATGGTGATCCCCTTGGCGAGATCCGAGCAGAGGAAGACGGCCAGCGCCGCGATCTCCTGAGGCTGCAGCATGCGGCCCTGGGGATTGGCTTTCCGGAACTCGTCCATCGCGTCCTCGACGCTGCGGCCCTTGCCTTCGCGCTCGACGACCTGTGCCACGTTGCGGCGCATCAGCTCGGTCTCGACCCAGGTCGGGCTGATCATGACGCAGGTGACGCCATGCGGTGCCCCTTCCAAAGCCACGCAGCGCGTCAGCCCGAGCAGGCCCGCCTTGGAGGCGCAATAGGCGGGATTATCCTTCCAGCCGACGGAAGCCGCCGTCGAGCCGATGTTGACGATGCGGCCCCAGCCGCGCTCGATCATGCCGGGCAGCACGGCGCGCGTGGTGCGGAAGGCGCCGGTCAGATTGGTGTCGACGATCTTGTCCCACAGCTCGTCGGAATGGCCGCAGACCGGTTGCTCGGCCGTCGTGCCGGCGGCGTTGACGAGGATGTCGGCGGGACCGACGGCCGCCTCGGCCTCGGCAAAGAAGAGGTTGGTGAGGGCGCTGTCGCGGACGTCGAGATGCGCTGCATGGACCTTGGTGCCGTGCGCCGCAAGCGCCGACTTCACGCGTTCGATCTCGTCCGCGCCGGGATAATAGGCCGCGTCCGCTCTGCCCGCCTGTGGCGGCGCGACATAGGAGCCGACCGCGACATTGGCGCCTGCCTTGGCGAGCGCCGTCGCGATGGCGAAGCCCATGCCGGAAAAGCCGCCGGTGACGATGGCGCTGCGGCCGGTGAGATTGGTCATCGCAGACGGTCTCCATATTCACACTGCAAGATAGCCTCCGTCGACGACCATTTCGGAGCCGGTGACGAATTTGGATTCGTCCGAAGCGAGATAGAGGACCATGTAAGCGATATCGTTCGGCTCGCCGAGGAAGCCGATCGGATGGCGCGACAGCGCCTTGGCCTTTTCCTGCTCGAGCGTGCCGAGGTCGCGCAGGTAATTCTCGGTCTGCGGCGTCCAGATATAGCCGGGATGGATGGAGTTGCAGCGGATGCCGTAGCGCTGCTCGGCGCAATGCACCGCCACCGCCTTGGTCAAGGTGCGCACACCGCCCTTGGAGGCGCAATAGGCGGCAAGCTCGGCCTCGCCGATGATGCCGTCGATCGAGGAAAGATTGATGATCGATCCGCCGCCGGATTTCTTCATCAACCCGATGCCTGCCCGGCAGCCGAGAAAGACGCCGTCGAGATTGACCGCCATGGTGCGCCGCCATTCTTCAAGCGACGTGTCCTCGATGTTTTTGGCGATGGCTATGCCGGCATTGTTGACCAGCACGTCGAGCCGTCCGAACCGCTGCCCGATCGCGGCCATGACGACGGACCAGTCTTCCGGCTTCGACACGTCATGGCGCAGCGCCAACGCTTCGCCGCCGGCCTTGGCGATCTCAGCCGCGGTATTGCCCGCGAGGCCCTCGTCGACGTCGCTGACGACCAGCCTTGCGCCTTCCGATGCCAGCAAAAGCGACGACGCCCGTCCAAGGCCGAGCCCAGCCCCGGTGACCAAAGCGACCTTGCCCGCGACGCGGCCCATTCCCGGCATCAGCCTCCCTTGTCAGCTGGCTCCAGCGGCTTACCCAGCCAGTCGCGATAAAAACCTTCGAGATCGGGTTCGAAATCATGCACGATCGGATAGCCGGGCGCGGCTGCCTCGACCTCGTGAAGCGTACCGCATTCCGGGCAGATGAACTCGCGTATCTCCATCCAGTCCGGATCCGGCAGGTCGCTGTTGGGGTAGATCTCGCGCAGCGATTCCTCGCTGTCGCGCACGATGATCGAGGCCCTGAGCTTCCAGTTCTTGCGGTAGTCGCCGAAGGAATGGCCGCATTCGCATTTGGTCACCCGCTCGTCGCCGCTCTGGCAGATGAAGAGGTGGTCGCCGACGGGAAGCAGGATCGGATCGCTCCAGCCGACGCGCTCCTGCAGGACCGCGACATATTTGAAGAAGCGGTCGTCGTCCTTGTAGGCGCTCATGATGCGGCGCGTCTGCGGCCGGGGCAGCGTGCCGGCAACCAGATCGGCGATGACTTCCTTGCTGTACGAGGTCATGGTCCCTTACTCCACGCCGAAGGTCGATTTGGCGTCGACATTCCAGAAGGTCGAAAAGTCTTTTGTGAAGCGCGGCGAGAGTTTGATGGCGCTGGCATACATCTTCCGCACCTCGGGCGCGAAATCGGCCGCTTTCACCCGCTCGCGCTCCTTGGCCGTCCATTCCGAGACCGGCCTGGCGCGCGCCAGGCGCTTGGCCCGCATTTCGGCGCGATGGCGCTTGGTGGCTTCGCGATTGGCGACCGGAAAACCCTCTTCGTCCTCGTCGAGCACGATACCGAAGATTCCTTCGGCCGCTTGCCTTGTGAGAAAGCCGTTCTCGACGTCCCAGGCGGTCTTTACGGGATCGCGCTCCAGCACGTCGCCGTAACCGCCGCCGCCATTGTAGGAGTGGGTGAAAACATCGCCCGTCTTGTGCGGCGCGGTGATGTAGGGGCCCTCCAGCGTCACATGCTCGCCTTCCAGCCGGACCTCGAGTTCCGAGCGATAGGGATTGGTGCCAGTGTGGTGGGCGAGCGGCGCGCGGTTCTCGGCGAGCTCGAAGATATTGCTGTCGCGGACAGCGCGGTGCTTCTGGCAGGTCGGCGCCGGATAGCCGCCGCACAGGCCGCCATTGTCGAAGACCCGGGAGGAGTGCTCGGAGGTGACCAGTCGCAGATGGTCGGTCTTCGAGACCAGCCAGGTCGACAGGAAGGAACAGCCGCCGCGATATTTGCCGGCGCCGCCGGAATTGGGGACGATGGAGCGGCCGATATAGAGCATCGGCATGTTCTGTTCCCAGATCTCGATGTTGCCCATGTCGGATTCCGGATTCCAGCCGACATAGGCGGTGTCGAGGCCGTCCTTGATGGCCAAAGCGCCGGAGCCGGCGGCGGCGCATTCGAAATGCGCCATGCCGAAAGATGTGCCGTATTGGCTGGTGCCGCCCATCTCGATCATCGGGCTGTTGACCTGGCCGACAAAGGCCTCCTCGACGAAGCCGCGGGCGATGAAGGAGCGCGACAACAGCCGCTGGAAGACGCCATAGGCGGGCAGCAGCAGAGCCCAGGAGGTGGCGGTCGCCACCATCTCGTTGTCGGGGTTGGTCCAGGTGCCCTTGGGCAGCTTCAGCTCGGTCGCCATCCAGGCGCCATCATTGACCAGGCCCTCGAAGTTCATGTGCTGGGTCAGCGTCACGAACATGCCGCCATCCATGCCGGCCGGCGTGCAGTTCATCGAATGGTAGCCCCAGGGCTGCGTGCCCTCGAAATCCATGACGATCTTGCCGTCGCTGGTGATCTCCATCTCGATCGGGATGTTGTAGAGCCAGTCGGGATCGCCGAGCGGCTGGTAGCCGGGCTTGCCGGCGGTGACGTGGCCGTAGAAGGTGTGACCGCGATAGATGCCGGGCACGGTGAGCTGGCGCGTGCGGGCGAGCTGCGCGCGGCGACCCTCCTCGATGAACTCCTTCGACACCTGCATCCAGTAGTCGAGGCCGATCTCGTCGATCAGCGCCTTGACGCTCTCGCGCATATCGATGCAGGAGGCGACCTTGGCCTTCTCGTCCAGCACCCAGTAGATCGGCATTCTGAGATTGCGCTCGCAGCGGATGACATAGTCGCGCCTGAGCTCGTCATTCTCGCCGACCTTCTCGGCGCAGACGAACAGGCCTTCGGTGAAGCGCTCCTGCGCCAGCGCCACGTCGCCGCCCGGCGTGATGCCGCCGGCCTCGAGTTCGTGGCAGACGGCGCCCGCCCAGCCGACGAGCTTGCCCGAATGGAAGATCGGCATCACGTCCATCACGTCCGGCACCTGCACGGTGCCGATGAAGGCGTCGTTGTTGGCGAAGATGTCGCCGTCGCGGATCTGCGGGTTCTCCTCGTAGCCGTTGCGGATCATCCATTTGATGAAGCGGCTCATCGTGTGGACATGCACCATGATGCCGTTGGAGAGCGCGATGGCGTCGCCTTCGGGCGTGTAGATGGCGACGACCATCTCGCCGACCTCGCGCACGCCGGGCGAGGCGGAGATGCGGCGGGCCATCTCGCGGGCGGAGACGCAATAGGCGCGCAGCTTGGTGTGCAGCGTCTCGAACTTCAGCGGATCCTGTTTGCGCAGCTCGAGCTCGGTGATGCCGTCGTAGCAGCT
This sequence comes from Mesorhizobium sp., assembly GCA_004963905.1. GTDB lineage: Bacteria > Pseudomonadota > Alphaproteobacteria > Rhizobiales > Rhizobiaceae > Mesorhizobium. The sequence continues at coordinate 29,504 of SUGL01000026.1, read as the reverse complement.
GGTCTCGTCCATCAGCCTTTCGGATTCGATCAGCCGTTCGCGGATGCGGAGCGCGGAAGCGGGTTTGTCCAGCATGGCGTTCGCCCTCTCAAGCATGGGAGTAGTGGAGCAGCGTCCATTCGTCGACGAAGACGCGGTCCTGCGGATGGACGACGAGCGTCGTCGCCGGATGTTCGATGATGGCCGGGCCGGTCACCTCATGGCCGGGCTGCAGAAGGTCCATCTCGTAGAGATTGGCCTTGTGCCAGCGGCCGCCGATATAGGCCTCGCGCACCCCCTTGTGAGCCGATGCGGGGTCGGACTTGCCCAGCGGACGCTTGACCAGCATCGGCTTGACCTTGTCGGCGGTGGCGATCAGCCCGAGCTCGGTGATCGAGAAGCCGACCTCGCCATAGCGCGAGACGCGGTGGTTGACCTTGGCATAGACCGCCTCGAACTCGGCGACGACCTTGCGCATGTCGTCGGCCGAACTGATCGCCGGCAGGGGCGCCATCACCTCGACGTCCTCGAGCTGGCCGGTGTAGCGCATCATCAGGAACGGCACGGTCTTGATCTTATCAAGCGCATGCCCGTCGGCGACCATCTCGTCGACCGCGGCCCTGGTCAGGTCGTTCCAGACGGAAGTGACCCTGGCGCCGAAGGCCTGCAGCTCGTCATCGCTTGCGCGGGCGCCGATGTCGATCTGCGTCGACACCGAATGGCGGCGCATGAAATCGGCGGTGGTGCAGCCGAAGGCCGAGAAGGCGGCGGCGAACTGGAAGGTGATGATGTCCTTGAAGCCGATGCCCCTGGAGCAGCCGGCGAGATGCAGCGGCCCCGAGCCGCCATAGGAGAGCAGCGTGAATTCCGACGGATGGATGCCTTGTCCGGAGATGACCCGGCGCAGCGCGTTGTTGGCGTCGGCTTCCAGCATGTCGATCATGCCTTCGGCGGCTTCCTCGACGTCGACGCCGAGCACGCGGGCGCATTTCTCCTCGAAGGCTTTTCGCGCTTTCTCGACCCGCAGCACGACCTTGCCGCCGAGGAAGTAATGCGGGTTCAAACGGCCGAGGATGGCGTCGCAATCGGCGATGGTCGGCTCGGTGCCGCCCTTGGCGAAACAGATCGGGCCGGGGTCGGAGCCGGCGCTTTCCGGTCCGAGCGAGACTTTTCTCGTCAGCGGATCGACCTTCAGGATCATGCCGGCGCCGGCGCCGATGGTGTCGAGATGCAGCGTCGGCACGTTGAGCTTGAAGCGGTCCATCAGCGGCTCGTTCTCGATCCGCGTCTGGCCGCGCGTGATGACACCCATGTCGAAGGACGTGCCGCCCATATCCGAGCAGATCAGCGAGTCGTTGCCGATCAGCTTGCCGACATAGGCCGCGCCGAGGATGCCGCCGATCGGGCCGGAGATCATCGTCTCGTGCAAGCGCGGATGGTTGATCGAGGTCAGGCCGCCGAAGGAGAGCAGCGTCTGCACGCCATATTTGAAGCCGTATTTCTTCGAAACGTCCTCGATGCCCTTGAGCTGCCTGCGGCCGCGCGAGGTGGCGTAGGCCTCGATCAGCACCGAGTTCAGCCGCGACTGCTCGCGGATGACCGGGCGCACCTCGTGGCTGGTGTAGACGAGGATGTCGGCGCCGGCGGCGGCGATCTCCTCGCGGCAGATCTCGGCGATGCGCTTCTCATGCGCCGGATTGACGTGCGAGAAGACGGTCATGATGCAGATCGCCTCGACCTTGTCGGCGATCAGCTTCCTGGCGGCGGCATGCACCTCGTGCTCATAGAGCGGCAGGATGACGTCGCCGAACTGATCGATGCGCTCGGTGACGCCGTGGGTGCGGCGGCGCGGCACCAGCGGATCGGGATGATGGTGGGTGACCGCATGCAGGCGGTCGGCATAGGAATAATCCGCCCAGGCCTGCAAGCCGCGGCCCATCAGGATCATGTCCTCGAGGCCTTTGGTGGTGATCAGCCCGAGCTTGCGGCCGGTGCGCGACAAAAGCGTGTTGAGCATGCCGGTGCCGGAATAGAGCACCACGTTGACGCCCGAGAACAGGTCCTGCAGCGAGATGCCCCAGGCGTCGGCCGCATCCTCGGCCGAGGCGAGAAAACCCTCGGCCTCATTCTTGGGCGTGGTCGCCGACTTGCCGATCTTGAAGTGGCCGTCCTGATCGACAAGGATCGTGTCGGTCATGGTGCCGCCGGCGTCGATGCCGATGACGATGGGGTTGGTGGTGATCTGGTCCACGGGTCGCCTTCCCTTGCCGAGAGTGACCACAGGCTAGATTCCCAGAGCCGGATCGCGCCATATGCCTAAAGGCACAATGACCGCGCGGCTGGGTTCGCCGAGAAAAGGGCATACGCATGGGCAAAATCTGGGCGCCGCTGGCCAAGGCGATCGCCGCCACCGGCACCGACCGGCATGTCGACTGCCTGATCGACCTGATCGGCGCCGACATCGCGCATGATCTGGTGACGGTGACGCGCTATTCGGCGACCAAGACGCCGGAATTCGTCAAGCACCGGCGCTTCTCGGACGAGATGGTGCGGCGCTATCTCGACAACTACTACGTCTTCGATCCCTTCTATGCCTCATGGCGGCGCGAGCGGCGGCTCGGCATCATGCCGCTCAAGGGACTGGCCGACGAGGAAGCCAAGCGCGGGCAGTACATAGCCGGCTTCCTGGCGCAGTCGGAGATCTGCGACGAGGTCGGCATCATGCTGGCCGACGGCGGCGACTGGTGCCTCGGCATCTTCCTCGATCGCTCGAAAGTGTCGTTCAAGGACAGCGAGATCGCGCTGCTCACCGAACGGCTACCGGTGTTCGAGGCGCTGCATGCGCTGGACATCAAGGCGCGCGGCAGCGACTTTTCCCGGACCTCGGCGCCGACCGGCCCCGGCGCCTCGCCGCAGCAGAAACCCAGAATACCGGAAAGCCTTTGGCCAGAGCTTTCATCGCGCGAGCGCGAGCTGGTGCAGCTCATCCTCGCCGGACACCCGACCGCCAACATCGCCGGGCGGCTCGGCATCACCGTCGGCACGGTGAAGAACCACCGCCGGCGCATCTACGAAAAACTCGACATCACCACCGAGCGAGAGCTGTTCCTGCAATTCTTCCAGCACCGCATGGAGGCCTAGGCTCCGGGCCTGCCGGTGCGCGGACTGGCGAGGATCGCGCAAGGCCAAGCATCGCGGGTCAAGCATCGCGGGTTGACGGAAATGTCCGGCTAAGGCAGATCGCTGAGAATTGGGCAGGGAACACGGGCGGATGCAGCCCGGAGTAGTTTCGACAATACCGTCCGACGGCTGGAGCGGGGTTAGACTGGCTTTGCGACGAACACTGATTGTCTGCCACGACCCGCCCTTTCCGCCAACGTCCGGCAGCGACCTCAGGAATTTCGGCAATGCCACGGCCGCCGCCGCGTTCGGCCCGGTTTGCCTGGCGTCGCTCGTGCCGCGGACCGGCGAGGCACAACCTGACGGCCTGGACATCCGTCTGGTTGAGCTAGGCAACAACTCCGACAAGCGCGCGCCCTCGCTTGGCTGGCGAAGGGTCCGAGGCGAGAGCCGGATATCGCTTCCGATGCTGGCGCGCCTCAAGGCGCTCGTGCAGGACTTTCGCCCGGACACGATCGTCGTCGAAGGCGTTGCGCTGTTCAAGCTTCTAGCGCCTCTGCGACCGATGGCCCGGCAACTCATCCTCGACATGCACAATGTCGAATCCGATCTCGCCGACCAGCTGCCGCGCAAGAAGAGCTGGCGGCCATTTTCCTCCAGCGTCAGGCCGCTCGAAAAGAAGGCTGCCTCCATCGTCGACCGGATCTGGGTCTGCTCGAAGCTGGACGGAGAGCGGCTGGAAGCGGTCGTCCACCCCCGAATTCCCGTCCATGTCGTACCGAACGGCATCCCACGCCCCGACTCGATGCCGAAGTCGCTGCCGCCACAGCCTGCCGTCTCCGGCGGCTTTCCGCTCATCCTCTATGTTGGCCATCTGGGCTACGAGCCGAACATCGACGCGGCCGAACGGTTGGCCCACACCATCCTCCCACGCATCCGCGAGAGGCTGCCCGCAGCGAAGCTCGTTCTCGCCGGCCGTTCGCCCAAGCCGTCCGCTCGTGTCCTGGCAGGGCTGAATGGGGTCAGCCTGATCAAGGACCCGGACGATATCAGACCGCTATTGTCCGCCGCTCATCTCACCATCGTCCCGCTCGCCATGGGCGGCGGGACGCGCATCAAGATACTCGAAGCGATGGCCTGGGGGCTCCCGGTCATCGCGACGCCACTGGCGGTGGAGGGCCTCGGCCTGATCGAGGACGAAGAGGTGCTGTTGTCCGAGACTGACGAAGACCTTGCCCGCCTGGCGATCGAGCTCTGCCAGGACCGCGCCCGTATCGTCGGCCTGCGCGCCCGGGCCTATGACGGCGCGTGGTCGCGGTTCGGGCCGGAAGCAATCCGCGATGCGGTGCGCCAAGGGTTGGGACCGGACGGCGCGGTCCGATGACGAAAGAACCGCCGGCTTTCCGCCTGCTCAGTCGTGCAATTCCCTGGAAATCGGCGGACCGAGCACAAAATCGGAGAAGGTGACCTCGAAGCCTTCGCGCTGCGGCGAGCAGCACATGATGCCGACATCGACGCTGCGCGAGGGCGGGAAATAGGCCAGCCGCACCGGTTTCCAATGGCCGTCCGCGACATCGCGATACTGAATGCGGATCGCCTCGCCGTGGCGCGTCAGGCGGATCCGAAGGCCGCCGGCGTCCGCGGGAATGGCGACCAGCGACCAGTCGGACCTGTCATTGGTGACGACGACGGAAAAATAGGCGAGGCCGTCCGTGTATTCGATGCCGGCCTTGATCCAGTGCGTCTCGCTCAGCCGCATCATCAGCCCGGCCTGGTCGTAAAGCACCTTGTAGTCGCCCTTTACGGTGACCTCGGCGCTGAAGTCGCCCGCGACCGGCCGGTAGAGGAAGTGGCCATTGTCGCGCCGGAAGCCGTAGAAGGTCTCGCGCCATAAATCGGTCTCCTTGCCGGTGCGGACATGCAGCATTCCGTCGCCGAACTCATGGTGCGGCGGCGGATTGAGCCAGGTCATTCCGGCAAAGTCCGACTTCATTGCGTGCCCGTCAGCCGGCGAAGGTATAGGCCGTCTTCACGGTGGTGTAGAATTCCATGGCATAGCGGCCCTGCTCGCGTGGGCCGTAGCTCGAGCCCTTGCGGCCGCCGAACGGCACATGGAAGTCGACGCCCGCCGTCGGCAGGTTGACCATCACCATGCCGGCTTCGGAATTGCGCTTGAAATGCGTCGCGTGCTTCAGGCTGGTCGTGCAGATGCCGGAGGTCAAGCCGAACGGGGTGTCGTTGGCCACACTCAGCGCCTCGTCGTAGTCCTTGACGCGGATGACGTTGGCAACGGGGCCGAAAATCTCCTCGCGCGAGATGCGCATGGCGTTGGTGGAACCTAGGAACAGCGCCGGCCGCAGATAGAAGCCTGGCGTTTCGCGCTCCAGCCGCTCGCCGCCGAAGGCGAGCTCGGCGCCTTCCTGGCGGCCGATGGCGATATAGTCCTCGTCCTGCTTGAGCTGGGTCTGGTCGACGACGGGCCCGATCTGCGTCTTGGCGTCCAGCGCGTCGCCGATGACCAGCTTGTCCAGGCGTTCCTTCACGGCGTCGACGAAGCGGTCATGGATGCCTTCTGTGACGATGAGGCGCGAGGACGCCGTGCAGCGCTGGCCGGTCGAGAAATAGGCGCCGTTGACGGCGCAATCGACGGCGACGGCCAAGTCCGCATCGTCGAGCACGACAAGCGGATTCTTGCCGCCCATCTCGAGCTGGAACTTGCGCATGTGCTCCACGCTTGCCGCGGCGACGCGCTTTCCGGTGCCGACCGAGCCGGTGAACGAGATGGCATTGACGTCGGGGCTGTCGAGCATCGCCTGGCCGACGACAGAACCCTTGCCCATGACCAGATTGAGCACGCCCTTGGGCAGGCCGGCGCGATGCAGGATGTCGACGATGGTCCAGGCGCTTTCGGGAACGAGCTCGGCCGGCTTGAAGACGATCGTGTTGCCGTAGGCGAGCGCCGGCGCGATCTTCCAGGCGGGAATGGCGATCGGGAAATTCCACGGCGTGATGATGCCGACGACGCCGACGCCCTCGCGGGTCATCTCGACGCCGACACCGGGCCGCACGCTCGGCACCATCTCGCCCGACAGGCGCAGCGTCTCGCCGGCGAAGAAGTCGAAGATCTGCGCCGCACGGATGGTCTCGCCGACGCCTTCGGCCAGCGTCTTGCCCTCCTCGCGGGCAAGAGACCGGCCGATCTCGTCCTTGCGCGCCATGATCTCGTCGGAGGTCTTCTTCAGCACGGCGTGGCGGGCCAGCGGTCCGGAGCGCGACCAGGCCGGGAAGGCCGCCTTGGCGGCCGCTATGGCCTGTTTTGCTTCCTCCGGCCCGGCCGAAGCGTATTCGCCGACCACGTCGTTGGTGTTCGACGGGTTGATGTTGCGCGAGCCGGCCTCGCCCAGCCACTCGCCGTCGATCAGGTTCTTGCGGAGCACGGTCATCTTCATTCCTTCGAGATTGGCTTGTTCTTCGAGATTGGCTGGGCGCAAAGCGCGGTCATTTGTCAGACAAATGATATACGCATTGTCCGCCGGAAGGTCTACCCGAGACCTTCGATAAACCTAGGCGCGCGGCGGTGGAAGTCCATCGAGCGACCCGCGACCACCTGTCACGATGTGCCGGGTCCAAAGCGCGGCGCGATCTTTCAGATTCGCTTCGTGCGCTTTAGTTTTTGATTTTACGCATCTCTTTGACCCGAAACCGGTTCCCACTTTCGGGTCACATGCTTTAGACGGAGAACGACCAGAACAGGCAGGCCAGCGTCGTCGCGGCGAAGACGACGAAGAACAGGCTTCTGAGCAGGATGTTGCGGCGAAGCTCGTTCATCGTGAGATGCGCGGCGACGATCGCCGCGACGAACAGGAAGCGCCAGTTGAGAAGCGCCCAGAGCACATCATGCTGGCCGAAGGCCCAGCGGGCGAGAAGCGAGCCGACGATGGTAGCGAACAGCATGATCGTCGCCCAGAAGATCGCATCGGCGGCGTGTGTGAGCACGACGCCGGCGGCGCGTATCGGCAGGATCATCATCAGCAGCGCGCTGAAGAAATAGATGGCGGCGATGGCAAGGAAGGACGCCGCATCGGCAATGCCGTCGAGGCGCTTCATGCCGAAGGCGCCATACGGATAGCCGTGCCGGGCAACCGCAAGCGAAAGCGCCATCAGCAAGGCGCTCAGAACCGTGACCAACGCGAATGTGCCGAGAGCCTTGCTCATGCCGTTCCCTGTCGAGGCGAATCAACAGAAGTTTAGCAGAGCGCGGCCGCCAAAAGCCGCAATTCACCGCTCGGCATTCTCGAAGGCGCCGATGCCCTGGGCAATCAGATTGGTGGCCATCACCAGCGAGACGATTGCCGCCGAATTGAAGACAACAACCCACCATTTGCCGCCGGTGAGGAAGCCGTAGCCTTCGGCCACGGCGAGGCCCCAATCGGCTGAAGGCGGCTGGATGCCAAGGCCCAGAAAACTCAGCGTCGCGATCGAGAAGAAGGCGTAGCCCAGGCGGGTGACGAGCTCGATGAGGATCGTCTCCCTGATGTTGGGCAGGATCTCCAGGACCATGATGGCGAAAGCGCCTTCGCCACCGAGACGCGCGGCGCTGACATAGTCGCGCTCGCGCTGCTCGCGCACCGCGGCGCGGACGGTCCTGGCCACCAGCGGCGTGTAAGCTATGGCGATAACCAGGATGACCGTGAGGTTCGAAGGCCCTAGCGCCACCAGCGTCATCGTGACGAGCACGATGAAGGGAAATGCCATCAGCGTATCGAGCAGCCTTGCGCCTATGGCATCGACCAGGCCATCGAAATAGCCAAGCAGCAGGCCGATGACGGTACCGCCGGCGACGCCGCCAAGTGTCGCCAGCGGTGCGACCAGCAGAATATCGCGCGACCCGACGACAATGCGGGAGAACACGTCGCGGCCAAGCTGATCGGTCCCGAACCAGTGCGTGGCATCGGGCGGCGCCAGCATGGCGAGAAAATCCTCGGCGTAAGGATCGTAGGGAACCAGCCGATCGCCGAACAGGGCACAGGCGATCCAGAACAGAAGGATGAGCGAGCCGATGGCGACGGACGGAGCAAGGCCACGAAGCGCACGGCCAACCTCGCGTTTTATCCGCGAGACCAGCGGCACATGGCGGGGCGCCGGGAACTCCAGCAGATCCATCATGGCGACGTCCGCCGGCGTTGCCGCGGATCGAGCAGCGCCTGCACCAGATCGCCCGCCGCCGCCGAGAGCACGAAGATCGTCGCCATGACGAGGACGCCCGCCTCGAGCATCGGGAAATCGCGCGCCTTGGCGGCATTCAGCACCAGATTGCCAAGGCCCTGGATGCCGAACAGGGTCTCGATCACAACCAACCCGCCAAGCATGTAGCCGCTCTGCGTGGCAAGCACCGCGATCGTCGGCGTCAGCGCGTTGGGCAGCACATGGCTGAAAATGACCTGCCAGCGATCGAGCCCTTTCAGGGTGGCGGTGCGCGTATAGTCCGCGGCCAGGGCCTCGATCACGCCGGCCCGCGTCATGCGCGCCAGATAGCCCGCGAGGTTCAGCACCAGCGGCAGCGCCGGCAGGATGAGATAATAGCTGCTTGTCCAGAAGCCCGCCCCGTCCGGAGCGGCTCCGGTAATCGGGAACCAGTTCAGCCACAGTCCGAGGACCAGGAGCAGGAGCAGCCCGGAGACGAAATCCGGGACGATGCCGAAGGACACGCCCGCCAGAACGATCAACCGGTCGACCCAGCCGCCCCGGTTGAGGCCGGCGGCAACACCCGCGCCGACGCCCAGCGGCACCAGGAAAAGCAAAATGACACCGGCGAGCGCCGCGGAGCGTCCGAGACTTTCCACCACGAATGGCGCGACCGGCGCGCGCATCGACAGCGATGTGCCGAAATCGCCCGTGAGCGCCGCGCTGAACCAATGCCAGTATTGGACGAGCAGAGGCTGGTCGGCGCCGAGCTGCCTGTTCAGCGCGGCGACGGCTTCAGCGTCGGCGAACGGCCCCAGCATGACGCGACCGACATCGCCGGGCAGAACCTGCCCGGCGAGGAAGACCAGCGCGCTGACCAGCCAAAGGGTGAGCAGCAGCGAAGCTGCGCGCGCCGACAAGGTACGGCCGGTCAGCATCGGGTTGCGGCGCTCCGGCCGGTTGGACGTTTGCGCATCATGCCTGGACGAAGGAAACGCGGTCGAGCAACAGGTGCGAGATCGCGGTGAAGCGGACGCCCTCGACCTTCGAGCTGGCAATCCGGCTGTATTGCGAGAAGTAGCTGATGATCTCCGGCGTTTCGTCGAGCAACAAGGTCTGGATCTTGCCGGCCGCGACGCGCTGCGCCTGAAGGTCACGCGCCTTGCCGTAGTCGATCAGCAATGCGTCATAGTCCGGATTCTTGAAATGCGCGGCGTTCCACGCCCCGGTGCTCTTCAGCGTCGCGTTGAGGAAGATATCGGGCGTGCCGCGATGGCCGAAATCGGTGATGCCGAGATTGGAATCCAGCCACGGCGAGCTGCCGAAGGTGGCCGAGCCGTAATAGGCGTCCTGCGGCAGGACGTTGAGCTTGATGTCGATGCCGGCCTTCTTGGCGAAGTTCTGGATCAGCACGGCGTAGTCGGGAATGTCATAGGCGCGCTCGGTGGTGAGCGTCACTTCGAAGCCGTTCGGCACGCCGGCCTCGGCCAGCAGCCGCTTGGCCTCGGCGATGTCCTGCTTGCGCTGCGGCACCGACGGGTCGGCCGAAGGGAAGATGGGCGCGAACGGGGTGTCGTTGCCGGCGATGGCCCGCCCCTTGAGCAGGCCCTTGACGATAGCCTCTCGGTCGAGGGTGAGCGCCAATGCGCGGCGCACCCGCTTGTCGGTGAACGGCGCCTGATCGGTTCTGAGATGCACGGCGTCGTGCGAGCTCGCCTGCACGCTGAGCAGCCTGAAGTTGGGATTGCCCTCGATCGCCAGTTCCAGGCGCGTGGTGCTCGGGATGACGTCGAGCTGGCCGGCCTGCAGCGCCACGACCTGCGCCTGCTCGTCGTCGAAGAACTTGATCTCGATCCGGTCGGGCAGCGCTTTGTCGCCCCAGTAATCGGGGTTGCGCACGAAGCTGGCGCCTTGCTTGGGGCGGAAGGATTCGAGCTTGAACGGACCCGTGCCGTTGAAATTCTTCTCGAAGTCGCCGGCATAGTCGGCCGGAAGGATCACGGCGTTGTAGACGTCCGAAGAGACATAGAACGGGAAATTCGAGTTCGACTGGTCGAGATCGAAGGCGACGGTCTCGTCGTCGACGATCTTGGCCCCGCCCCTGGACAGGATGCCCTTGTAGGCCGACAGCGCCGACGAGCCGCTGTTCGGGTCGACCAGGCGCTCGAAGCTCGCCACGACGTCCTTGGCGGTGACGGTGCGGCCGTCATGGAATTTCACGCCGGGCCGCAGTTTGAACGTCCAGCGCTTTGCCGTTTCATCGGCTTGCCAGGACAGGGCGAGCTTCGGCTGCAGACCGTCCTTGGGATCATCGAGGATCAGATACTCGCCGACCTGGCTGACAACGCCGATGCTGGCCGGGTCGGTGAGCGTGACGGGATCGATCGCCTTGGTCGGCTGGCCGAGCCCGACACGCACCGTGCCGCCGGCGGCAGCCGCGCGGGCCGAGCCGGAAAAGCCAAGACCTTGCGAGGCGGCGAAGCCGGTCAGGCCGATCAGTGCTGCATATTTCAACAGATCGCGGCGCTTGAGATAGCCTTTGGCGTATTCGTCGACAGCGACGTTCCAGATATCGCCGGACAGATTGCGGAGGGAGTCGATTTCGGTGCGCTTGGTCATGTGCCTCTCCTTGAAACTTGAAATTGAATGAAACCGAGTTGGAATGGGCGAAGCGCGGTCAGACCGGCTGGCCGTCGAGATGGATGCGGTCGACTGCTTGCGGATAGAAGGCGATCAGCCCCTTGATCTTCGGCATCTCGGCGATCGGATCGCGATAGCTCCAGGCGATGTCCTCGCGCAGCGAGCCGTCCTTGAGCACGCCGGACCAGTAGGAGGCGATGCCCTTGTAGGGGCATCGGGTCCTCGTCAACGAGGCCCTCAGCCGGTCGAGCCGGACATCCTCCGGCGGAAGATAGAAACGCGTCGGTAGATGCGTCTCGAACAGCAAGACCGGGCGGTAGCTGTCGGCGATCAGCTCGCCGTCGAACCAGACTTCGACATGACTGGAACTCTGCAGCACGTCGATGCGCGCATAGGGATCGCGGGCATGGACGAAGACCTCTTCCTCCTCCTCGAACCACTGGTCGACGAGGTTCCAGGTGAAGGCGATGCGGCCGGCGAGCGGCGCAAGGTTCTCGTCGGGCGGTGCAGTGAATGACCAGGCCGCGTCAGGCGCGCGCCTGTCCCCGGCTTCGATATCCCAGTATCTCGTCTCGCCGCCGACGGCATGCTGCTGGCCGTGCTTCGACGGCTTCAGCACCGACTGGTCGACCGCCGAGAGTGGGAAGAAATAGATCGGCAGAAAATGGTTGGAGCGCAGCACCAGCACGTTGCGGCTGTCGGCGACGACGCGGCCGCCGAATTTGACGCGGATGCGCTTGGGGCTGTGCAGGACATTGATCAGCTGCGGCGCGGTTGCTTCGCGCGGCTGCAGTCTCGGAGCGGCGGTCATGGCAGCTCTCCTCAGGATACGGCGCGCTGATTGGCGCGCTGCTCGGCGAAGCGGTTGGCGGGACGGGCGACCCCGAAGCGATCGCGCAGCGTTCCGGGCGCGTATTCGGTCGGGAAGGCACCGCGGCGCTGCAGCTCCGGCACGACCTGCTCGGCGAAGTTGACCCAGTCCTCCGGCAGCAGCGGGAACATCAGGTTGAAGCCGTCGGCGGCGCCGGCCTCGAACCAGTCCTGCAGCTGGTCGGCGATCTGCTTCGGCGTGCCGGCGACGGTCGGCACCGAGCCGCTGTTGGCAAGCTTGCGGGCGATCTCGCGCAGAGTCAGGCTCTGCGTGGCCCACTGCCTGACGCGGTTGAGCGAGGTGCGCCCGCCGTTGAAGGTGCTTTCATCCGGAAGCTGCGGCAGCGGACCGTCCGGCGGATAGGCGGAGAGATCGATGCCGCTCCAGCTCGACAGGAGATCGATGCCGACACGGTCGGGAAGCAACGTCTGCAGGTAGTCCTGCCTGTCGCGCGCCTCGGCCTCGGAAGCGGCGACGATCGGCAGGATACCCGGCAGGATCTTGAAGCTTTCCGGCCGCCTGCCGTGACGCGCCAGCCGCTCGTTGATGTCCTCGCGATATTTGATGCCGTCTTCCCTGGTGCTGTAGATGGCGAAATGGGCGTCGGCATGAGCGGTGGCGAAATTCTTGCCGTCCTCGGACGAGCCGGCCTGGACGATCAGCGGATGACCCTGCGGCGGCCGCGGGACGTTGAGCGGCCCGCGCACCTTGAAATGCGCGCCGCGGTGGTCGAGCGCATGGACCTTGTCCGGATCGGCGAAGTAGCCGCTGTCCTTGTCGAACAGCAGCGCCTCGTCTTCCCAGCTGTCCCACAGCCCCTTGACGATATCGAGGAACTCGGCGGCGCGCTGGTAGCGGAAGCCATGCTCGATATTGCCGTCGCGGCCGAAATTGCGCGCCTCCTCGTCCATGGCCGAGGTGACGACGTTCCAGGAGGCCCTGCCCTGGCTGATGTGGTCGAGCGAGGCGAACAGGCGCGCCACATTGTATGGCTCGCTGTAGGAGCTCGACGCGGTGGTGATCAGGCCGATGTGCTTGGTCACGCCGGCCAGCGCCGACAAAAGCGTCAGCGGCTCGAGGCGGCCATTGGCATAGTGGGCGACGCCGCTCTTCACCGAATCCCAGATCGACACGTGGTCGGCGACGAAGATGGTGTCGATCCTGGCGCGCTCGGCGGCCTGGACCAGCTCGCGATAATAGTCGAAGCCGAGCACTTCGCGTCCAGGCGCGCGCGGATGCCGCCACGACATGCGATGGTCGCCCTGCGGGTTGAAGAAGAATGCGCTGAGGATCATCTGGTTTCGCGCCATGCCGGCCTCCTTGCAAATCCGCGGTGGAGAAGCCGGCACGCATCCTTCAGCGCGCCCGGCAATCCCTCGATCTGCAAAAGGCTAGATTGCGCTCGCCATTAATTCGAGTAATTTTATAGAGATTATATACTGAACAAGTGGAAGCGATTGCCCCTGATGAGGGCACCGAAAGAAAGTGGTTTCGAGGTCCGATGTCCTCTTCAGTGCTGAATGTGGAAAAACTTTCGATCGCCTATGGCGGGAAAAGAGGATGGCAATCCGCCGTCGACGCCGTGTCGCTCGCCATAGGCCAGGGCGAAGCGCTCGGACTGGTCGGCGAGTCAGGCTCCGGCAAAAGCTCCGTGGCTCTGGCCATACTGCGCTACCTGCCGGGAAATGCCCGCATCGCGGCCTCGGCGCTGGAATTCGAGGGCCACGAGCTGCGCGGCCTTTCGAGTGAAGAATTGCGCCGCCTGAGGGGCGATCGCATCGCCGCCGTCTACCAGCATCCAGGCGCCGCGCTCAATCCGGCGATGACGATCGGCCGCCAGATCGGCGAGACGATCATGCGCCATCGCCCGGTGCGCCACGAGGAGGCGCGCTGGCGTTCGGCCGAATTGCTGAAGCGGGTGCGGGTCGGCAATCCGGAGCGGGTGCTCGACCTCTATCCGCACGAGCTTTCCGGCGGCATGCAGCAGCGCGCCAACATCGCGATCGCCGTCGCGCTCGACCCGGCGCTGCTGGTGCTGGACGAGCCGACGACCGCGCTCGACGCCAGCGTGCAGTCGGAAGTCATCGCCATCCTCGACGACCTGCGCCGGGACCACAAAACCAGCATCCTGTTGATCAGCCACGACATCAACCTGATCCGCCGCTCCTGCGACAGGGTGGCGGTGATGCAGTCGGGAACGGTGGTCGAGACCGGCCGCGCCGAGGATGTTTTCGAAAACCCTTCTCATGCCTATACAAAGACGCTCATCGCGTCGATCCCGGCGCGGACCAAGCACGACGGCCGATTGGCCGAGATGGGCGCGGCCGGGCGCAGCGAAGAGGGCGGCGTCGCAAGCAGGACCGGTCAGCAAGTTGAGCGCCGGACCGCGATCGCCTGCAAGGCGATCAGCCATTCCTTCGGCAGCCAGGCCGTGCTGCACGATATTAACCTCAAGATCGAGCAAGGCGAGACCTTCGGCCTGATCGGCGAATCCGGCTCCGGCAAGTCGACGCTGGCGCGGATCGTCACCGGCCTGCAGATCCCCAGCCAAGGATCGGTCGAGTTGTTCGGCAGAAGAGTTGCGGCGCGCGCCGAGAAGCGAGCGCCAGGCGAGCGGCGGGATATGCAGATGGTCTTCCAGTCTCCCGACCGCACGCTCAATCCGCGTCACCGGATCGGCAGGATTCTCAGCCGGCCATTGCGGCGGCTCGCCGGCCTAGGCCGCAACGATGCGCGGGAGCGTGTCGGCGAACTCTTGCGATCGGTTCGACTGGCGGGCACGACCGCGGAGCAGAAACCGCGCTCGCTCTCCGGCGGACAGCGGCAAAGAGCGGCGATCGCGCGCGCCTTCGCCGGCGCGCCGAAGGTGGTGGTGCTGGACGAGCCGACCTCGGCGCTCGACGTCTCGGTGCAGGCGACGGTGCTCAACCTGCTCAACGACCTGCAGCGGGAAAAGGACACGACCTATCTGTTCATCAGCCATGATCTCAAGGTCGTGCGCTACATGGCCGACAGGATCGGCGTGCTCTACCAAGGCCGGCTGGTCGAGACCGGCACATCCGAACAGGTCTTTCGCGGACCCAATCACCCCTACACGAAATTGCTTCTCGCCGCGTCTTCAGACGAAACCACGTCGACGGTTTCCATCCAGGCTGGGGTAGCGGCTGAGATCACTTCGAACAGCGGGTGTGCATTCGCCGAACGTTGTCCATTGGCCACGCCAAGCTGCAAGGAGGCGGAGCCGCCCGCCGTCGATGCAGGGGACGGTCATCTGGTCGCCTGCTGGCGGAGAGACGAGTTGATCTAGCCGATGCGGTCGCCGCTCTTCGGGTCGAACAGATGCAGCGCCGCCGGATCGGTGGCGAGGCGGATCGTGTCGCCCGGCTTCACATCGCTGCGGCCCATGACGAAGACGCAGACCTGCTGGTTGGCCAGCCTGACATAGAACTGTGTCGACAGGCCGAGCGGCTCGACCACCTCGACCTCGGCCTTCAGCGCGCCGTCATCTACCAGCCGGATATGCTCGGGCCGCAGGCCGATGGTGAGCGCGTCGCCGTCCTTCAGCGGCAGGCCATCCGGCAATCTGAGCTTCTGGCCATCGGCGAGCATGGCATCGACCTTGCCACCCTTGACGACCTTCGCCGGCAAAAAATTCATGCCCGGCGAGCCGATGAAGCCGGCGACGAATGTATTGGCCGGGCGATCGTAGAGCTCCAGCGGATGACCGACCTGCTGCACATAGCCGTCATGCATGACGACGATGCGGTCGGCCATGGTCATCGCCTCGACCTGGTCGTGCGTGACATAGACCGAAGTGGTCTTGAGCTGCTGGTGCAGCGCCTTGATCTCGGCGCGCATGTGGACGCGCAGCTTGGCGTCGAGGTTCGACAGCGGCTCGTCGAACAGGAAGACTTTCGGGTCGCGCACGATGGCGCGGCCCATGGCGACGCGCTGGCGCTGGCCGCCGGAGAGCTGGCGCGGCAGGCGGCCGAGGAAGCTTTCAAGGCCGAGCCGCTTGGCGGCGGCACCGACCCTGCCGTCGATCGTCGTCTTCTCGGCCTTCTTCAGCATCAGGCTGAAGCCCATGTTCGAAGAAACGTCCATGTGCGGATAGAGCGCGTAGGACTGGAACACCATGGCAATGTCGCGGTCCTTGGGCGCGACATCGTTGACCAGGCGCTCGCCGATGCGGATCTCGCCGCCTGTGACCTCCTCGAGTCCTGCGATCATGCGCAAGAGCGTGGACTTGCCGCAGCCGGACGGCCCGACCAGCACGACAAACTCGCCGTCGGCGATCTCGAGATCGACGCCGTGCAGGATGCGCAGCGCGCCGTAATCCTTCTCGACATGTTGCAGCGTGACGGAAGCCATCTTTTATCCTTTGACCGCGCCGGCGGTGAGGCCGGTGACGAGATAGCGTTGCAGGAAGGCGAAGAAGACGCAGACCGGGATCAGCGCCAGGATGGATGCCGCCATCATCTGCCCCCAGTCGACCGCGAACTTGCCGATGAACGTGAGCAGGCCAACGGCGAAGGTCTTCTGCTCGTCGCTGGAGATCAGCATCAGCGCGAACAGCAACTCGCTCCATGCGGCGGTGAAGACGAAGCCGAGCGTCGCGCCCATGCCAGGCAGAGTGAGCGGCACGATGACCCTGCGCATGGCCTGGGCGCGCGTGCAACCGTCGATCATCGCGGCTTCCTCCAGATCCTTCGGGATGCCGTCGAAGAAGGACTGCATGAGGAAGGTGGCGAAGGCGGTGTTGAAGGCGGTGTAGATGATGATGAGGCCGATCAGGCTGTTGGTTAGGCCGAGATCGCCCATGATGCGGTAGATCGGCGGGATGACCATGACCAGCGGGAAAGTTTGGGTGAGCAGCAGCAAGATGGCGAGGGTGGCCTTGCCACGGAAGGTGAAGCGCGACATGGCGTAGCCGGCCAGCGTGGCAATGACCGTCACCAGGGCTGCCGTCGACACCGAGACGATGACGCTGTTCAGGAAATAGCGCGGGAAATCGGAAGCTTCGAGCACGGTGGCGAAGTTCTGAAAGGTCATCTCCGACGGCCAGAAGGTGATGCCTTCCGAATAGAGCAGGCGCTCTGGCGTCACCGAGATCTTCAGCGTCCAGAAGATCGGGAACAGCGCGAAGATCACATAGGCGGCGATCGCGGCGTAAAGGCCGATGCCGCCGGCGATGCGCGAGAAGGTGGAGCGACCGGCGATCATCAGACATGCCTCACAAGCGTGCGGCGGATTGCGATCAGGCCAATCGCGTAGGCAATGAGCAGCACCAAGAGCAGCACGGCGACTGCCGAGGCATAGCCTTTGTCCAGCGACTTGAAGGCGCTGACATAGATGTAGACCGGCACGGTGCTGGTCGAGCCCGCCGGTCCGCCTTCGGTCATGACGAAGATCAGGTCGGCGAAGGTGGCGATCCAGATGGTGCGCAGCATGACGGTGATGACGATGGTCGGGGCCAGGAACGGCAGCGTCACCTTGGTGAAGCGCTGCCAGGGCGACGCGCCGTCGATGGCCGCCGCCTCATGCAGCTCGGAGGGGATCGACTTCAGCGCAGCAAGCAGCGTGATGGCGAAGAAGGGGATGCCGAACCAGATATTGGCAACGATCGGCCCCCACATGGCGGTGGCCGGGTCGGACAATACATTGGTCGGCTCCGCCTTCAGCCCGAGCGCGAACAGCCAGTGCGGCAGCGGCCCGATGATCGGGTTGAACAGCCAGGCCCAGGTGAGGCCCGATAGAAAGGACGGCACCGCCCAGGGCAGAAACACCACCGCCTGCACTATCCTGCGGCCGTAGAAGGGCTTGTCGAGCAACAGCGCCAGGCCGAGCCCGAGGAGGAACTGGAAGAACAGGCTGGCGACCGTCCACCACAGCGTGTTGATCAGCGCCTGGCCGAGCACGGCGTCGGAGAGCATCGCCTGATACTGGCCGAGCCCGACATATTCCGACTTGAAGGCCGAGAATTTGCGGAAGGAATAGCTGATGCCGATGATCAGCGGCACCAACAGCACCACGACCAGCAGAACGATAGCCGGCGAAAGATAGAGCCAAGGCTCGATCGCGGCCTTGCTCAGCCGCTTCTTTTTCGGCCGGGCCGCTGATCGGATTTCGGGCACTGCGTAGGTCATAAGTTCTGGCTCTACGGGTGATGGGTGATGCGGCGTAAGCGACAGCCCCCTCCTCTCCGTTCAACGGAGAGAAGATGCCGGTTCACCCTCCGCAACTGCAGCGCAGCTGCTGCGTAGGAGGGCAGGCAGATGAGGGGCGGCGCCAGCTTCTCAGAACTCGGCGCTGCCCCTCATCCGTCACTTCGTGACACCTTCTCCCCGTGAAACGGGGAGAAGGAAGAACCTGCGCCTACTTCTTGTTCTTGGCCAGCCAGGCCTGCTGCTCCTTGGTCAGGAACGCAGCCCATTCGTCGGCTACCTGCTTGGCCGGCTTCTGGCCGAGCAGCACCTCCTGGAAGTTCTTGATCGCCACCTGGTCGACGAAATTGCCGAGGTTCTCCAGATGCGTCGGCGGCGTCACCATCTCATATTTGGAGCTGTCGCTGAGCTCGGTGAACCAGCCCTTGAACTGCTCGGTCTTGAAATGGGCGTCCTGGTCGGCGCCGTTGTGGATCGGGACGACGCCGACTTCCTTGGCCCATTCCAGATTGTCCTTGGGCGACAATAGCGTCGCCATCAGCTTCCAGGCCTCGTCCTTGTGCTGCGAGTTGGCGAACATCGCCCAGCCGGCATAGCCCAGCGTCGGATAGGATTTGCCGCTCGGGCCTACGGGGAGCGGCGCGACGGCGAAGTCGTCGGCGCTCATCTTGTCGGCGATGCCGAGCAGCGCATCCGGATCCTGGTTGAGCATGGCGCAGGTGCCGGAATAGAAGCCGGTCACCGTCTCGTTGAAGCCCCAGCTCACTGCGTCCTTCGGCGCCAGGCCATTCTTGTACATGTCGGCCAACATCTGCAGGCCCTTGACCGAGCCCTCGTCGTTGATGGTCGAGGTGCCGTCGTCGGTGAAGTAGCCGCCCTTGCCGTCGGCGATGTTCATGAACATGTGCATGCCGTTGAAGGCGCCGGGGCCGCCGCGCAGGCAGTAACCGTATTTGCCGGGAATGGCCGAGATCTTCTTCGAGAACTCGACGAACTCGTCGAGGGTTGCCGGCGGACGGTCGAGGCCCGCTTCCTTGAACAGCTTCTTGTTCCAGAACAGCGCGTTCACATAGTAGCCGTAAGGGATCATGAACTGGGTGTTGTTGACGGTCGAGCCGAACTGCTTGGCGCGGTCGCCCAGCGTCTTGGCGTCGTCCCATTTGGCCATGTAGGGGCCAAGATCCTCGAGCTGGCCGTTATTGGCATAGAGTCCCATCCAGCGCTCCGGCATCTCGACGACGTCGGGCGTGTCGCCTGCCTGCACCATGGTCAGGAATTTTTCGAAGGCCTGGCCCCAGGGCAGCGAGACCAGCTCGACCTTGATGCCGGGATTGGCCTGCTCGAACTCGGCAATCTGCTTCTTCAGGAATTCGGTGCGCGGCGGGCTGGTGATGACCTCGACCATCTTGACGGTGGTGTCGGCGAGCGCGCTGCTGGCAGAGATCGCCAGACCGGCGACGGCGGCAAGCATGAACGTCAGTCTTTTCATGTTCGGAACTCCCATTTTGAACACCTTATTTTTTTGACTTGTCGAAGGCCTGGGCGATGTCCGCCCAAAGGTCCTCGACATTTTCCAATCCGACATTGAAGCGGATGGTTCGGGGGCTGACGCCGAAGCGCGCCATCGAATTGAGGCCCGGCGTTTGCTCGAGCGAGGCCTTTGCCGGCACGACCAAGCTTTCATGGCCGCCCCAGCTGACGCCGATGCGGAAGAGCTTCAGCGCGTCGACGAAAGCCGGAATGTCGACATCCTCCGTGACCTCGAAAGAGAACAGCCCGGCATAGCCGGCAAGCGTCTTCTTGCCGGGATGGTTGGAATAGGCGGGGTGATTGACCCGCTCGACCTGGCCATGCGCCTTGAGGCGCTCGGCAAGGGTCAGACCGCTCTTCATGTGGTGCGGCAGTCTCAGCGGCAGCGTGCGCAGGCCGCGCAGCAAAAGCCAGCCTTCGAAGGGCGATAGCTTGCCGCCGAGCGAGGAGTAGGTCTGCTCGTTGATGTGCCTGATATGGGCGGCCGAGCCCGCCACGACGCCGGCAACGGTGTCGCTGTGGCCGCCGAGATATTTCGAGGCCGAATGCAGCACCAGGTCGACACCGTGCGAAATCGGCTTCTGGAAGACCGGCGTCGCCCAGGAATTGTCGATGCTGGTGACGATGCCCTGTTCCTTCGCCAGCCGCGTCAGATGCTCAATGTCCTGCAGCTCGAAAATCATCGAGGTCGGGCTTTCGAGGTAGAGCAGCTTTGCGCCTGGCAGCGCCGCCGCGACCGAGTCCGGATCGGAACCGTCGACATAGTCGACCTTGATGTTGAGACGTGGAAACAGCCGCTCGAACAGCCGATAGGCGTCGCCATAGCAGTTGCGCACGGCAACGATGCGTTCGCCGGCGCCAACGAAGGCGAGCGCCGTGGCGCTGATCGCCGCCATGCCACTGGAAAAGCCGCGCGCGGCTTCTGCGCCTTCCAGTGCTGCGACGCGCGCCTCGAACTCCATCACCGTCGGATTGTCGCCGCGCGAATAGATCGGCTGGCGGCGGCGGCCGGCGAAGGTGTCGGCCATGTCGGCATAGTTGTCGAAGGTGAACAGCGAGGTCTGATAGATCGGCGGCACAACCGCGCCACCGGGGAACGGATCGTCATGCGCCAGAAGCGTCGCCGCCTCGCCGAGATAGTCGCTGGCCAGGGAAGCCGGGTCGAAGCTTGTGGGCTGCTCGTTCATTTGCGGTCCGAAAGTTTGAGGTTGGCAGCACCGCGCTTCAGGTCGTCCTCGACGGTGGCGATGAGCTTCAGCGCCTCGGCGCGTGCCCCCTCGGGGTCGTGCGCGGCGATGCGGTCGAAAATGGTGCGGTGGTAGGGAAAGCTGGCGTGGCCGAAATCGCGCACGCCGAGCGGATGTTCCCAAAAGCGATGGAACAGCTCATACATGGCGGCGATAATCTGCTCGAACAGCGGATTGCCGGAGGCGCGGAAGATCGCCTGGTGGAATTCCCAGTCCTCCTCCGAGGACATGCCGTCGCGGGTGCGGAAGGCCTCTTCCATGATGTCGAGCTTGCGCTCGATCTCGGCGATCTCGGCCTTGCCGGCGCGAATGGCGCAGAGCGCGGCGGCTTCAGCTTCCAGCGCACGGCGGATTTCAAGCGTCGACATCAGGCCGGCGAAATCATTGCCGCCGGCAAGCGTCAGCGGCATGTGCAGCATGTCGGGCGAGACGGCGGCCTTGAGATAGGTGCCGCTGCCCTGCCGCCGCTCGACGAGACCCAACCCTTCCCAGCGCGTGAGCGCCTCACGCACCGTGTTGCGGCTGACCTTGAGACGCTCGGCCAGGATACGCTCGGTCGGAAGTTTTTCGCCGGGCCCCAGCGCCTCCTGCCGTACGAAACCCGCCAACGCCTTCAGCACCGCGTCATCGCGGGCCGTGGTCTGAATGGGCGGGAGGCTGTCTGTCACGCCGGCGGGGGCCTAAAATGGTTCAATGGTCCAACCAATTTCTGCACAGACCGGGAGACGTGTCAACAGGCGAAAACGAGGCTATGCGCCGTCGGTCTAATCGGCTTGGATCGGTCTCACACTCTTGCTTTAGGCAGGACTTTGGCCGTTCATTTCCGTGAAATCAGTGCAACCGCTGGAGATTGGCTGAAGCCTCCCAACCTCGTCATTCCAGGGCGGAGCAGCCGCGAAGCGGCGTCGCGTAGACCCTGGAATCCATTCCGTGACCTTGATCGAAGGGTGCGACGGAACAGAATTTTGCACCGTAGCGGCGCACAGACGTCACGGCATGGATCCTTGGGTCTGCGCGCGTCGCTTCGCTCCTTGCTCCGCCCGTGGATGACGACTGCAATGAGCGTCTCGGCCAATCGTCAAGGCACGCGGCCAGCCAGCAAACATAGCCGACCGTTCAAGATTCCTGCTCTGGGGAACGTCTAGCCGCGGATGCGCGCCGGCTTGGCCGCACGCTGCTGGCGCCAGCGCGCGAACATTTCCTCGCGAACCCGCCGCGAGGCCGAAAGCCGGTCCTTTGCCTCCGCCAGGACAGCCGGCGAAGCCTCGGCGGGCGTACCGGAGCGGAAGGGCGGCGCCGGTGCGTATTCGAGCGAGAGCTGCACGATTTCTGCTTCCGCCTGGCCGAGGAGCCTTGCTACCAGCAAAAGACCGAAATCAATGCCCGAGGTGACACCGCCGGCAGTGATCAGCTTGCCGTCCTCGACGATACGCGCATCGACGGGAATCGCGCCGAATTCTTCCAGGAAATCATGAGCATACCAGTGCGTGGTTGCCCGCTTTCCCCTCAGCAATCCTGCCGCGCCGAGCACCAGGGCGCCGCTGCATACCGAAGTGACATAGCGCGCCTGCGCCGCGCGCTCCCAGACGAAATCGAGAACCGCCTTGTCTTCCAGCAGCGCGTTGACGCCGCCTCCGCCTGGAATGCACAGCACGTCGAGAGGCGGGCAATCGTCGAAGGTCGCCGTCGGCGTGAGGGAAAGACGTGTCGACGACATCACGGGACTGCGGTCCTTCCAGATCAAATCCACCTCGACGCCATTTGCCGATGCCAGGACTTCGTAAGGGCCGGTGAGGTCGAGCTGCTGGACGTTGGGGAACACGAGGATGCCGAAACGAAGGGTCATGGAAATCTCCACAGGTTGACTTCGGGCAATGTAAGGCATCATGCTTTGGCGCGATCGCCAATCATCCCTCGTTTCAGGCCAAATCAATGCGCCGCATCGAAGTTCTTGCCTATCCCGACGTCCAGCTCCTCGATGTCAGCGGGCCACTTCAGGTCTTCGCCAGCGCCAACGACTTCATGCTGCAGGCCGGCGCGCCCGCGGCATACGAGGTCGTGGTCGTCGCCGCTTCACCGCGGGTGAGGACGTCGGCAGGTCTCGTGCTCGAGACCGCGGCGCTCCCGCCGCTCGATGCCGAGATCGACACGCTGATCGTGCCGGGAGGGTGGGGTGTCAACGCCGCCTGCGAGCAGCCGGAACTGACCGATTGGGTGATCGGCCGCTCGCGCCGGGCCACCCGAACGGCATCGGTCTGCAGCGGCGCCTTCCTGCTGGCGACGGCCGGTCTCCTCGATGGCCGTCGCGCGGTCACCCATTGGGGGCGCTGCGCGGAATTCGCCCGGCGATTCCCGGCGGTCCGCCTCGAACCCGATCCGATCTTCATTCGCGACGGCAATGTCTGGACGTCCGCCGGCGTGACGGCGGGAATAGATCTGGCCCTTTCCTTCGTCGAGGCCGACCTTGGCCGGCGCATGGCGCTCGCGGTGGCGCGTCAGCTGGTGGTCTTCCTGAAACGTCCAGGCGGCCAGGCGCAGTTCAGCCAGACCCTCAAGCTGCAGGATGGCGATGGGCGCTTCGACAAGCTGCATGGCTGGATTCTGGACAATCTGGGCAGCGACCTTTCGCTGTCGAAACTGGCCGAACGCGCCCATATGAGCCCGCGCAGCTTCTCGCGGCACTATCGGGAGGCAACCGGCCGGACACCCGCTCGCGCGGTCGAAGAGATCCGCATCGAGGCCGCACGACGGATGCTTGAACAGGGACTGGCCGTGAGCCAGACGGTCCGGCGCTGCGGCTTCGGCTCGGAAGAGACGATGCGACGCGGCTTTCTACGCACCCTCGGCACCAACCCGCGTGATTACCGCGAGCGGTTCTGACCGTGCCTTCTCGCGCCAGCCGGCAGGGCTGGCAGCCGTCACACGCCGGAACTCACGATTGAAATTCGATTTGGTCTGGAAGCCGGATTCCAACATCACCGCTGTCACCGACATGTCGGTATCACGCAGTAGCCTGCAGGCTTCGGCGATGCGGAAATCATTGATGAATTGCGAAACGTTCTTGCCGGCCAGACGGTTGACCGCGCCGGAAATCTGGCGGGCCGGCACGCCGGCGCGGCGTGCCAGCCGCGACAATGTCAGGTTCTCGTCGCGGGAGAGTTTCTGCTCGACCAAAAGCTTGTGGATCCGGTCGAGGACCTGGCGGTCCTGCGCCGTCGCGTATGTAGCTGCAGCCTCCCCGGCGGCAACGGGCTCGGCCTGCGCGCGAGCGGCGACTATAGCCGTCAGGCCGATGAGGAGCAGGCCGAGAAAATTTGCATTGCTGACCAGGAAGGCTGCGTTCTTGCCCCTGCTCCATTCGAAATCCATGAAGACCGCGAAATCGAAGAAGGCCGACAGACAGAGCGACAAGGCGGCGATGACGAGCGCCCGATGCGCGGCGACCGCACCGTCGAAGCGCGCCTC
Organism: Mesorhizobium sp.; assembly: GCA_004963905.1. Taxonomy (GTDB): domain Bacteria; phylum Pseudomonadota; class Alphaproteobacteria; order Rhizobiales; family Rhizobiaceae; genus Mesorhizobium. Next base: position 5,304 of record SUGL01000026.1, on the reverse strand, counting down.
GTCCAGCGCATCGGGGCCGGCGCGGCCAAGATCGAGCACGGCCAATGCATAGCCGATAAAAATCACGATCAGCGCAGCATCGATCAGCCGCGGGGCCAACGGCAGCAATGCCAGAACGAGAGCAGGCGGAGCCGCATGCAGCCAGCGGAAGCCGCTTGCGTCCCCGGTGCCGCGATGAATCAGGCTGCGAAAACTCGTCAGCACCAAAGGCGGCAGACAACTTGCCACCACAGGCAGCACATAGCGCAGCGCCGTGATGTCGTAGCCCCAGCGCAGGCCGATGAAGACCGATTGCAGGGCGCACAGGCCAATCAGGGCGAGGAATGGCCGACTTGGCCGCTCGGCGCGCAGCATACGGCCAAGCAGGATCAGCAGCAGCAGGGCAACGACGAAAGGCAGCGGAACGAAAATCACGGGCAGTCTCGAGAGCAATCGACTACCGGGATAATGGCCCAGATCGCGATCAAGAACGACCTCGATCGCGATCGAGGACGCGCAAGAAAGGCGTCATCGGCAGATCATCGCCCGGCCTTTTCGACCAAGCGAGGTTTCCCATGACGCTTTCCCATATCCTCTCCGCCACCGCGCTTGCGGCGGCGACCGTCGCACCGGTGCATGCCGCCGAAGTCGGTCTGCGCGAAATTTCAATCGCAGCGCCGGAACGCGGCCGCGATCTCCAGGTGTTCGTCTGGTATCCGGCCGAGGCCGGCGGCGAAGCCATCGTGCTTGGCGACAACAAGGCCTTCAAGGGTGTGCCGGCGTTCAAGAATGCGCGGCAGCTCAAGGGGCGCTTTCCCTTGGTCGTGCTGTCGCACGGGTCAGGCGGGCGCGTCCAAGGCATGGCCTGGCTGGCGACGGAACTGGCCAGAGCGGGCTTCATCGTGGCCGGCCCCAATCATCCGGGCACGACCAGCGGCGACTCGACGCCGGCCGATACGCCGAAATTGTGGGAGCGCACCCAGGATCTTTCGGCCGTGATCGACGCGATGACGGCCGATCCGACATGGGGCAGCGTCGTCGACGGCGACAGGATCGGCGTGCTCGGCTTCTCGCTCGGCGGCGCCGCGGCGATGGAGATTGCCGGCGCCCGCGCCAGCCTCGACGCCTATGCCCATTATTGTGACGAATACAAGAAATGGGACTGCGCCTGGTATGCGGGCGGCATCGGCTATCGCAACGACGCGGTCATGCATGTCGACAAGCTCGACCTGCGGACGATCGACAAGCTGCGCTTCGAGCAATCAAACCTCGATCGCCGCGTTAAAGCGGCCGTGCTGGTCGATCCCGGCCTTGCGCCGGCCTACGACGCTGCGAGCCTTAAGGCGATCGCGATCCCGATGGATTTCATCAATCTCGGAAGCGCCGACACGATTCCGCTGGGGGTCGTCGCCGACAAACTGGCCGCGATCGCGCCGCGAGGCACATATGCCTCCGTTCAGGGCGCCATCCACTTCAGCTTCCTGCAGGAATGCAAGCCAGGCGGCGCCGAGCTGCTGAAGGACGCGGGCGAAATCGACCCGATCTGCGCCGACGGCGGCAGCCGGTCACGCGCCGAGCTTCACGCCGAGCTGATCGGCTTGATACGGAGCGACCTGCAGCGGACCCTCAAGGACCCCATGTGATTGTACGGCGGCCAGGCCGAGCTCGGTCAGCGCGTAGATGCCGCGCTCCGCCCTGGCGAACCAGCCATAGTAATTGTGCAGCAGGATGCTGGCCGCGCGCGGCGAAAGAGCCTTGAGGTCGCGCGGCCGCTTCGGGCCGTCGGCCATGGCGGCGGCGCAGGCGATGGCCTCCTGCCGGTAGGCGGTCATGATGGGCTTTCGCCGTGTGCTGCCGCCGATGGATGGATCGCCCTTGCGGCGGTGATGTTCCTCGACCAGGCGCGAGCGGCGCCTCGGGTCGCGCCGGGGCGGCACGGCGGCCGGGCTGAGCAGCAGCTCGACCTTGCCCTTTCCGTCGACCGCCAGCAGGCCGAAGCCAAGCCGCCGGCAGAGCGCGCGAAAACGGCGGTCGTGCTCGCGGCCCTTGCCGCGCGCCGACATCCTGGCGGCGAGCCAGACCTCGTCGCAGGCCGCCGCGCGATCGACGCCCTGCAGGACGAGCTCCAGATTGAACTGCAGCTTCAGCTCGCAGATGACGACCACGGGCGGCTCGCCTTCGCGCAGCCCGACGATGTCGCAACCGCCGACCTCGCCCTTGACGGTGAAGTCCAAGCTCTCGAGGAACCGCTTCACCGGGGCATAGAGGGATGTTTCCTGCATGGCAGAGGCATAACCGATTCGCGGCTAACCGACCCAGCACAAGCAGGTGAGGTTTCCGCCGCTGTTCGGCGGATCCGCTTGCGGACCGACGCCTGACAGACCAAAGCGCGTCGCGATCTTTCAGATTCGCTCCATGCGCTTTAGGTTTTCGATTTTACGCATGTCTTTATCCCGAAACCGGTTCTCACTTTCGGGAGACATGCATCAGGGACGACCAGTTGTTGGAAGAGACGGGCAATGGGTCAATCCGAGGGGAAGTCCTTGTCGAGCCGAGCAGGCCCCGTGGATTATTGCCTGGCGAACGAACCTGAATAGGTTTGGCCGGCAAGCGCATAGGTGGCGGCCAGCGTTCCGTCGGGCTGCATCGTAAAGGTGGCGTCCGCGCCATTCGGCAGGCGCCCAAGCTTCAATGTGTTTCCGACAATCCTGCCGGCGCCGTCGGCAACCCCCGGCTTGTAGTCGGCTACATCGCCCCACGCATAGCTGACCGTCACCTGACCGCCGGAAGAAACCGTCAGCACGGCCAGCTTGCCTTCATACATGCCGTCCAGCCGTCCGGCCCATATGCCTGAAAATGCGGCATATCTCGCCGGAACGCCCTTGCCGGGAGGCGTGATCGCCACGGTTTGGTCCAAGACAGCCAAATCGGGGGACGCAGGCGCCGCGACGACAGCCGGAGCAGGTTGCGGCGGAGGAGGCGGCGCCTCGGGAGCCGACTGGCAGGCGGCGAGCGCGAATGCCACGAAGCCGAGCATGAGATAAAGACTGTTTGGTGGAGCCAATCGGAATCGAACCGACGACCTCTTGAATGCCATTCAAGCGCTCTCCCAACTGAGCTATGGCCCCACTCCCGGCAGTCAGCCGGCGCCGTTTCCGGCGAAGAGATCAGGCGCGGCTGGGAACCGCGCCGTCGTTTGGTGCTGGCGGCTTCTAGCGCCGCCTTCGGTCAAGATCAAGCCTTGAAAGGCCGCTTTTTCGTCACAGGCCAAAATGGCCGGCAAACGATCAAACTCAGACCTCGTCCTCGTCGTCGCCGACGCCGATCATGTCGGAGACGTCGTCGTCCTCTTCCTCCTCGTCGGCAAGGAAGGTGTCGTCGTCATCGTCGCCGAGATCGACATCGTCCTCGTCGTCGCCGAGATCGGGCAGATCGTCGCCGCCCTTGGTCTCCTCGTCCGCGTCCTCCAGCGAGACGATTTCGGCTCCTTCCTCGTCCTCCGCGTCCAGTTCCTTGTCGGCGACCTCCTCATCCTCCTCGATGGCGGAAATCTTGCCTTCATCGAAATGGGAGCGCGGATAGCTCTTGCCGGTATAGGGCGAGACGATCGGGTCCTTGTTCAGGTCGTAGAATTTCCGCCCCGTTTCGGGGTCGACACGCTTTGTGCCAAGTTCAGGTTTTGCCACGGCAAGCCTCGTCAAAAAAAGAATGGTCCCCTTAACCGCAGTTTTCCGTGCTGTCAAAGCCAAAAGACATGTCCCGAAAACCCGCTTTTCAAAGGCCCGCACGAGGGGATGACCATTGCCGCGCGCCGTGATACGAGACCGCCGCGAACATGACGAACCGAGCCGGTCAGCCGGCACTTTACTGGAAGACACGAATGTCTCACGCTGCCGCCCCGAAGCCGGCCACGGCCCGCAAATCGCCTGCCCTTTCCGGCACGGCCAGGGTACCCGGCGACAAGTCGATCTCGCACCGCTCCTTCATGTTCGGCGGCCTCGCCTCCGGCGAGACACGCATCACCGGCCTGCTCGAGGGCGAAGACGTGATGCGCACCGGTGCCGCCATGAAGGCGATGGGCGCGCATATCGAAAAGAAGGGCGCCGAATGGGTGATCCGCGGCACCGGCAACGGCGCGCTGCTTCAACCCGAAGGCCCGCTCGACTTCGGCAATGCCGGCACCGGCTCGCGGCTGACCATGGGCCTGGTCGGCACCTATGACATGGAGACGACCTTCATCGGCGACGCCTCGCTCTCCGGCCGGCCGATGGGCCGCGTGCTGGAGCCGCTGCGCCAGATGGGCGTGCAGGTGCTGAAGGCGGCGCCGGGCGACCGCATGCCGATCACGCTGCGCGGACCGAAGCATGCAGCCCCCATCACCTATCGCGTGCCCATGGCCTCCGCACAGGTGAAATCGGCGGTGCTGCTTGCCGGCCTCAACACGCCGGGCATCACCACGGTGGTCGAGCCGGTGATGACGCGCGACCACACCGAAAAGATGCTCAAGGGCTTTGGCGCCAATCTTACCGTCGACACCGACGAGCGCGGCGTGCGCCACATCTTCATCGAGGGCCAGGGCAAGCTCACCGGACAGACCATCGCCGTGCCCGGCGATCCGTCCTCGGCCGGCTTCCCGCTGGTGGCCGCGCTCATCGTGCCGGGCTCCGACATCGTCATCGAGAACGTGCTGATGAACCCGACCCGCACCGGCCTGCTTCTGACATTGCAGGAGATGGGCGGCAAGATCGACATCCTCAACCCGCGCAATGCCGGCGGCGAGGATGTCGCGGATCTGCGCGTGCGCTCCTCCGACCTCAAGGGTGTCGTGGTGCCGCCGGAGCGCGCGCCGTCGATGATCGACGAATATCCGGTGCTGGCTGTCGCCGCGAGCTTCGCGGAAGGCGAGACGCTGATGCAAGGGCTGGAGGAATTGCGCGTCAAGGAATCCGACCGGCTGGCGGCTGTGGCCAATGGGCTCAAGCTCAACGGCGTCGACTGCACCGAGGGCGGGGCTTCGCTCGCCGTGCGGGGCAAGCCGGGCGGCAAGGGGCTGGGCGCCCACCCCAATGGACCGGACACGGCGGTGAAGACGCATCTCGATCACCGCATCGCGATGAGTTTCCTCGTCATGGGCTTGGCCACCGAGAAACCGGTGACGATCGACGACGCGAACATGATCGCGACGAGCTTTCCGGAGTTCATGGGGCTGATGAAGGGACTTGGCGCGGAGATCGAGTGATTGTTGATGGCCTGGGGTCAAACTGAAATGCTGGCGGGACAGCGCCCCCCTCTGTCCTGCCGGACATCTCCCCCACAAGGGGGGAG
>SUGL01000269.1 GCA_004963905.1 Mesorhizobium sp. | reverse complement strand
CACCAATCTCGTGCGCGAGGAGATCACGCCGCATGAAAGGCTGCCGCTGCGCTACACGGCGCTGACGCCGTGCTTCCGCTCGGAAGCGGGTTCCGCCGGCCGCGACACGCGCGGCATGCTGCGCCAGCATCAGTTCTACAAGGTCGAGCTGGTCTCGATCACCGACCAGGAAAGCTCGCTAGCCGAGCATGAACGCATGACGCAATGCGCCGAGGAGGTGCTGAAGCGGCTCGGCTTGCCGT
>SUGL01000268.1 GCA_004963905.1 Mesorhizobium sp. | reverse complement strand
AATAGATATCGATGTCGTTCGGCTCGGTGTGAGAGACGATGGTGAGGTCGTAGTCCTTCTTGGTGAAGACCTGATCCAGCCATTGCGCCCATTCCACGGGCACGATCTCCAGATCGATGCCGACATCACGCAGCTCGGACGCGATGATCTCGCCGCCAAGCCGGGCATAGGACGGCGGCGGCAGCTTCAGCGTCGCCTTGAAGCCGCTTTCGAGACCCGCCTCCTTCAGCAGTTCCTTGGCCT
>SUGL01000267.1 GCA_004963905.1 Mesorhizobium sp. | reverse complement strand
CCTTGTGCTGCGCCTGCGCGATCTGGATGTTGCAGGGCGCCTCGCGCAAATGCTTCCTCGATAGCGAGCTGGTCGACAGGTGCCTGAGGAAATTGGGCGAGCCGAGCAGCACGTCGGTCAGCGGATCGGTCTCGTTGGCGAACCCCCAGGCGGTCAGCGGCTTGGTGCCGCCATTGGGATTGCGGCGCTGCAGCGAGAAAGGCTCGGCGACGATGCGGTCATGGACGGTCATGGAGTTCTCCT
>SUGL01000266.1 GCA_004963905.1 Mesorhizobium sp. | reverse complement strand
GTTCGACATGTTGGCGGCGGCGGCGCGGGTATAGGTGAGGCACAGGATCTTCGACGGATCGGTGCCGTTGAGCAGAAGCCGGATGACGCGCTGCGCCAGCACATGCGTCTTGCCCGAGCCGGCATTGGCCGACACCCAGGCGGAATTCTGCGGATCGGAGGCGCGCGCCTGGCTGGCGGCGGTGTCGGAGGGGATCGGATATTTCATCCTTCCGCCTCGTCCTCGCTTGCGCCGCCGGCCGAC
>SUGL01000265.1 GCA_004963905.1 Mesorhizobium sp. | reverse complement strand
GCCTGGATCAGGAGCGGGTCGCCCTCCATCAGCCCGAGCGGCCCCAGGCCTTGCGCGCCCATGAACATGCGTCGCGCATAGAAGTTGCGCGTCACGTCATTGTCGAAGGGCGACAGGATGATGTTCTGCTCGCGGTAGATTGTGCCGCCGGAAAGCATCACCGTGTTCTTCGAATGCTTGAGCAGATGCTCGGCGATCGGGAAGGAGTTGGTGAATATCGGCATGCGGCGGCCTGTCAGGAAA
>SUGL01000264.1 GCA_004963905.1 Mesorhizobium sp. | reverse complement strand
AGGCACATGCGGAGGTCACCCCGAACACCGGCCCGCGCAAGCCGAGGCGCAAGCTAAGATGGACGGAAGCGGCGCTGGGCATCACCTTTACTCCAGTGAAGAGTTCAGCACGGATTGCGCTACCCAAAAGCAGTGAGCGGTAAGTTTGTTCTGTTGCGTATGAACCGGTAAATCCAACGCCCACTGTCGCGCCGAAGCGATGGGCATTCCCTTCGTCGCAGGAAAGTCCGGCCTGCCGCATGG
>SUGL01000263.1 GCA_004963905.1 Mesorhizobium sp. | reverse complement strand
TCAGCGCCGACCGCGCCAACCGCAAATGGGTGACCGACGTGACGGAGTTCAGCGTCGCCGGCGACAAGCTCTACCTGTCACCCATCATGGACCTCTACAACGGCGAGATCGTCGCCTTCGAGACGGCGCGCCGCCCGCGCTTCCAACTGGTGGACAATATGCTGACCAAAGCCTTCGCCCGGCTCAAAGCGGACGAACGGCCGATCCTGCATTCCGATCAGGGATGGCAGTACCAGATGTCGGC
>SUGL01000262.1 GCA_004963905.1 Mesorhizobium sp. | reverse complement strand
CATGGAAACCTGGCGTGGAGCAGAACGACAAAGCTCGCATATTGGTTGCCGGCAGCGGTCCGGCCGGCCTGATCGCGGCGCTCGGCTTTGCCGAGGCCGGCTTTGCCGTGACGCTGGCAGGCCCCGAGGTCACGAGCAGCGACGGCCGCACCACTGCCCTCATGAATCCCTCGCTCAAAGTCCTCGAGCGGTTCGGTGTTCTGGATGAGCTAAGGCCGCATGCGGCGCCATTGAAGGTGATGCGC
>SUGL01000261.1 GCA_004963905.1 Mesorhizobium sp. | reverse complement strand
GGGGAATGATTTCGTCGAGACCGTGCCGGCGTCGACGAAGGGCACGACGCCGATCGTGTCGGTGATGGCGATGCGCATCTCGACCGAGGTCTCGAAGAAGGACAGGCCGCCGATCGGCTGGCCATCGATGTCCTTCGGTCCGATACCCTGATAGGCATAGCCGCGCACCGAGCCGCCGCCGCCGGAATAGAAGCGCCGGTCAGCCGGAACGTTCTGCAGGCCGGTGCCGACGATCGAGCCGAGCA
>SUGL01000260.1 GCA_004963905.1 Mesorhizobium sp. | reverse complement strand
GCGTAGAGCTCGACCATGTCCTTCATGCAGCTCTTTTCCGACTGCATGATCATGTCGGGCAGGAGCAGCGCGAACGGTTCGTCGCCGACCAGCTCGCGCGCGCACCAGACGGCATGGCCGAGCCCCATCGGCACCTGCTGGCGCGTGAAGCTGGTCTGGCCCGGCGCCGGCTGCAGGCGCTGCAGCCGGGCGAGCTGGTCGTCCTTGCCGCGCTGGGCCAGTGTGTCGTAGAGTTCGAACTGGAC
>SUGL01000025.1 GCA_004963905.1 Mesorhizobium sp. | reverse complement strand
TGGCGGCAACTCGGCCGACCTTCTGCAGATCGCTCATGCCGGCAATGCCGGTCGCTATTGTCAGGAAGATGACAGGTACGGTGATTATCTTGACGACATCGACGAAGGCATCGCCGAGCGGCTTCAGGCTCTGGCCGGTCTCCAAATGGAAATAGCCGATTGCAGCACCCAGGATTATGGCGGCAAGCATCTGCACGTAGGCCCGGGCAAAATGGCGCTTGCGGGCCGCTGCGTTGGCTATGGGGACTTGTGGAACCAACACCGTTTCTCTCCTTGACCGGATCGGGGTGGGGCTCCTCCTTCTCCCATGCAGTGCTCCGGTCGAACGCTGCGCCCACTTCGGCGCAAGCGATGTGCCAAATAGCAAAGAGGGGAAAACGCGCAGGACCTCTCACGCAGTGCTTGTTCGCTCTCCCGCACTCGCGCTGCGGTTGCCAGTCAACTATGGAAGGGTCCGTTCTTGGGAATTCCAAAGGTCGCTCTTTGCTTCGGCGCAGCTTGGCTGGCTGGAAGGTTCCCTGTTTGCCTTGGGGTCTGGGACCTGCGTCCAGATGGTCAACATTTTCCTGCGCGCCGCACGGGGCTCCAAAGATTCAATCGAGGACGGGCCCTCTTCGAAAACGGCGGCAGCGTTGGTCAAGCCCTTCCACCCTGCTGTCCCACCAAGGGTGTTCAGAAGCTCAGTTCACGATTAAGCGATGGATCAGCGTCATCTGGCGTTTGCGCCATCGCGGCGGCGTTGCAAGGGGTCTGCCAAGGATGAGCAAGCCGCGAGGCAGGGCCCGAGACCTAGACTCCATCCTCATCAACAGCGCTCGGCTCGCGTTAGGAATGTTCGAACCGCAGCACGATCAGGTGGCCACACCGTTGGTCGGAACCGGAACCCGACGAATGATCGTTCGTGACCGACATCTGTGAACAAGCAGTGTGTGTCATTGCAATCACCACCCATTGCGCGCAATTGCCCATATGGCCGTGAATGAACTGGATTTGGTGATTTTCCAGATGGCGGTGGAAAGCGTCCGCTTGCTCTCTTCAAGCTTTGATGAGAAGGCGGCTGAGATAGCCACGAGGAGCCGTGGTAGCCTTCTTTTCGACGTGCGGGTTGACGGTGACCTGGAGGTCCAGCGAGTCGCAGCCATTGGATATCCAGGCGACAAGATCGGTGTGGTGGCATTGGACCGAGAGGGCCTTGTTAGCTGCTGTTGCCTTGTCAATGGCACCTTCTCACCTTTCATTGCACCATTGGAGAACTGGACCAGCATGCCCCTGTCCATGCAGGCCCAGATCGATGTCACAGGCTATGCGAGGCTCCTTCTGGCCGCCCTGCGAAATGCTGGACATATGCTGGGCAGGTAGCATCACCGATGATGTCTGTGATGAGATGGTGCAGACGGCTGGATGAGGCGATCGCTTGCCGGCAGCTTTGGCCGCCAAGCGATCGGTGAGTTCGCAATGCTGGACACGTCCTGTAGACTCTGCCAGTTAAGTTAGCGGACAACCATCTGACGAATGCCCGATCTGACAGTCTGGACGGCGCGGCATGCCCTCCTAGGAATGCAGCCGTGGTTCTACTCCCTCGGCTGTTTTTGCGTCGAAGGCGACGGGCACACCGTGAACGATGGACGTCGCCGCCACCAATTCCTCAACTCGCGATCGGTCGCTTTGCACGCCGGCATAAGCGTTCGAATGGCGCGGATCGCCTGGGCGGTGGAGAGGAACCGGGCCTTGCCTCTGGACAGAACATAGGCTTCGGCGGCTTTTTCACCCGCCTCCCTGAAACTCTGACTGACACGATCTAGGACGGGAGTTCGGCAGCCTTCAAGCCTATGTCCGATACCGGACAATCAGGCAGCGGTGGCCAGGCCGAAATAACGTTGCTCCTCCTCGCCGTAAGCGCCATGCGTGAGTTCCATCAATCCGACGCGGTCGATAATCGTGACCTCGCCGCGCTTGGCACGGACAAGTCCTCGATATTCAAGCATTTGCAGGGCCGTGGTGACCCCGGGACGGCGGGCGCCGAGCATGGTCGCCAGAAATTCATGCGTCAGGTAGATCTTGTCTCCGTCAGAGCGGTCATGGATCATCAGCAACCAGCGGGCCAGCCGTTCCTCGATTTTGGAGTGGCCATTGACCAGTGCCGTCCGGGACGACTGGACAAGGAACGCGTGGGCATAGTCCAGCACTGACGTGCGCAGCGACGGGCTTTCCGCAACCGCAGGACGAATGATTTCAACCGGCAGGCGCCAGCCATTGCCTGCGACCTGGATATAGGTCTCGTTGGAAGAGCTGTCCTGTCCGAGAATGAGGGCAATTCCTGTCATCCCGTCATATCCGATAATGCCGACTTCACATTGCCGTCCGCCGGTCATGGTGGCGACCACCGAGGCGATGCCCCTCTCGGGAAAATATCCATTCCTGATCGGCTGATGCGCGATCTCCAACTGAGCCTTGATGTCCAGTTCGACGCGATGCAGCGATGGTCGCAACAGCGCGAAGTCCTCCGGCGAAAGGGATTTCAGCACCCGGTTGCGAAAAAGGGATTCGGGCAAGGCTCTCTCTCATGCGGGCAAGAGCGCGTACCTCTTACTGTCGGCTGCATCCGAAGTAACTGACGGCCGATGCCAAGCATAGGCTTCGAAACGCGCGATTGCAAAGCCCTGTCGGGGCAGTGCAGCCATGCTAGAAGTCGCGCGGCCTTACGATAGGCGCGGATGACATGATTCCCTTCTGCGGCCACCAAGAACGGCTCGGGCACGCTTTAATCATTCATACACAAGCTCGCAGGAATGTAAGCGGCGGAACAGTCGGGTGATTCGTGCCGCCCTGCCCTTTCAGAAATCAAGTCATTGGACGTCAATTCGGGCTGGAACGCCTCGTCGCGGAACGGCACAGGAAACGCAGCCGGATCAGCAATGGTGGTTCACCTTATGTGCGGTCCGGATGTGCGGTCCGGCGGCTCATCGCCCAATGGCTTGTCGAGGGGAAGTGGAACTCGTCATGTCGCCGCGAACCGTCACCGCGCTAAGCGGCGCTTTTGAAGACGCCGGTGTTTTCTTTGTGGAACTGAAACTGTGAGGTGATTGATGCATGACTCAAACATTTGCGTATTTCCGCTGCATCGGCGACGCACATTGGTCGAAAGTATCGCCCAGGCCCTCGAGACCAAGAACGGCGAGGCGGCGAGTGCGTTCTGGCGCTGTGCTGCCAAGAAAATGCTCATTCAATTGTCCGATGTAGGAATTGCGCCAGAGTTCGCTGCGCAGGAGGTTGGAAGGCTTCTTCATGCGGTCTTGGACGATATGGCCAACCGAACGGTAATGCACATAGCATAGGCTTGGGCGCTGTTGGATCGCGCGTCAGCTCGGGTCCTTATCGGGGGACTGCTCCGACTGGCCGACGGTCCGGCCAAACCGGCATACCGGCAAAGGTTTGAGGTTGGGATCGCTCACGGCGGCCGGTCCAATATTCCAAGGCGATCTCAGAAGCCACATTGGCTTCTTTCCAAGCGGACGGGCGCCACTTTGGCGTGCTCACGCTGGACTGCGGGTTGCGCCTACGGAAATCCGAAGTCCGGCCGCGCGAGTCGATCGACCGGAACAGTCGAATGCTCGTGGGGCCGGGTCCGCTCAGCTTGACGGCGGGCGGTGGCGGCCGTGAGCAGACTTAACCCAGGTCACGGCTGACCATCCGCAGGCGCTATGCCGATTGGACGAGAACTGGTTGCCACAACACCGGCCCGTTCAGGCGTCCCCTCCAGCGGATGCGCAAGAGACTGGCGTAGGAAATCTCGAGGAAGCCGGCGACTGCCTCGGTGTTGCCGACCTGCTGGGGCTGTCCGATACGTGACAACGGCCAGGTCGCGAGACGAAGGATCCTTTCGATGCGCGTATCTGTCACCGTTACGATCCCGGAGAGATTGTTGGCCAAGCCGAATTCGATGATGCCCGCGAAGAGCTCGTAGGTTGCTTGTGCCAGGCCGCCAGCAGCCTTCGGCGCTGTCGCAGGGAGATCGAGCGCGAAACGACTACTCTCCCAGATATCGGCACTCGCAGGGACCACCATCTCATCCAGCAGCGCCGGAAACGTATCGCGCAACATAGTCGGTCCGGTGGTCGGCAAAAGGCGGACGCAGCCGCAAGTTCGCCAATCGGACCCCTTGAGAAGTAGGTAGACGGGGTTCAGGCTGTCAAACGGGTCCGTTTCCATTTCGCCTTCGGTCTGCACTTCCCAATCGAGCCGCTTCTTGAAAACCCGATACCTAAGCCCGTGCATTTCCCTGAGTTCGCTCGCGAACTCGGCGTAGCAGTCGGGTGTTATCAGCTGCATCATTGTCGTCTCCGTGCGGGATGTGTCCACGCAATCGAAGGGCAAAGCCGTCATGAATGCAGCCTGTAGACCTTTACAGCTAGCCTTGGAGAGGATCAGGATCTCGCCCGAGCAGCCATCCGCACTATGGCCTGGTTGATGGTTCGCACGCCAAGCTTCGCCTTGGCGTTTTCCTGATGGAAGGTCACGGTGCGTTTCGAGACACCGAGAATCTGGCTGATATCCCAGGCCGACTTGCCGCACGCCGCCCATTTCAGGCACTCGAACTCCCGCGGGGTGAGCGTTATGCCATCTACCACGCAATCTTCGGCGAGCCTGCGCCGGGCATGGATATGAACGTTGATCGCAACCAACTGCATTGCTTTTTCGTAGCGCGTCAGCGACCTCAAAAGTGGCGGATGCGCCTCGTTGGAGGCGAAGGTCAGTGCGGCGAACCGGCCGCGATGATCATGCATCGACATGGTCAGTCCGCCGCGAATGCCGAACTCAGCTGCTTTTTCCAGGACTTCCTGCTGCGAGGTCGGCAAATAACGGTGATCGCGGTCCACACCCCAGTCGAAGGTATCCCAGCCTCGCAGTCCCCGCAGGATCACGGGATCCACGCTGTGGTAGCGCAGTTGCAGGTAATGTGATGTCCATGATGATGGATAATTCGAGATCAATCGCGGCGTGTCGCCGGAAGCGGATGGGTAGGTGAAATAAGCGAAGAACGGAAAGTCGAACCCGGCTGCGGCGGACGCCATTGCCTCATGGAGATCGACGGCATCGACGCTTGCAGAGAGTTGCTCGACCAAGGTTTCAAATACGCGATGCATCTGCGCTTTGCCTACCTCGCGGAGGTTGCTGGAAGCCGGGCGGAGACGTGGTTCTAAATGATGGCCTGTCCCTGCAGGGCGTACGACGCGCCGCCGTCATCACCGCAATTGCTGTGCTGCTTCCGATTGGAGAGAGCTCCGCGCACCTGACCAACTACCGATGGGTGATATTGCGACGTTATCGATGAGCCGCGTGTCGCCAAGCCAAGCCGCAGCAAGCAAGCGTGCCGGTCGGTCAAGGCTTGCTAACGATTGCAGGTCTGTTTCTCCGCGAAGCTCCAGGTATTCGAGCTCGCGATAGCCGGCAGCCAGAATTGTTGCACGCGCTTCATCAAGCGTAGGCAGGATGGGAGAGCCGCGTGCAAGCCGCTCGGCCGTATCGAGCAGGACCGATGCTAGTTTTGGGGCAATGGCGCGTTGGGCTGGGGAGAGCCGCACGTTACGCGACGATAGCGCAAGACCATCGGCTTCGCGGACTGTCGGACAGGGCACAATAGTGATCGGAATGTCGAGGTCCCGGACCAAGCGCCTGACAAGCTGAAGTTGCTGAAAATCCTTTTCGCCAAAAAAGGCGAAGTCAGCGCCGGCCTGCAGGAAGAGCTTGGCCACGACCGTCGCCACGCCATTGAAATGGCCGGGCCGGAATGCGCCGCACAGGCATTCGCTGATGCCGGACACTGAAACGACCGTGGCGAAGCCCGCCGGGTACATTTCCTCTGCGTCCGGCACATAGAGCAGATGCGTGCCCAGCGGCGCGAGCTTGGCAGCATCTTCGCTTTCCGTCCGAGGATAGGCAATCAGGTCGGCGGGGCTGTTGAACTGCTTGGGGTTTACGAACAGCGTCACGATCACCCGCTCGGCCCTTTCAAGCGCCTTCCGCACAAGGCTCAGATGCCCGTCGTGCAAGGCTCCCATGGTCGGCACAATACCGATCGTGGCACCCGAGCGACGCCATTGCGCAACGACGGCGCGCAGCTCGCTCACAGTTCGAGCGATCGGCACGCTCATGTGAAGTCTCCGGCCTTCAAGGCGTTGACATAGAGATGTTCGACCGCCGGAAAGTGCCGGTTCCGCACATCGGTGGCGTAAGCGGCGATTGCCGCCTCAGCCTGCTCACCGAGCTCGGCATAGCGTTTGACGAACTTCGGCCGAAATGAGGTGAAGAGCCCGAGCATATCGTCGCTCACCAGAATCTGGCCGTCGCAAGCTGGCGAGGCACCGATGCCGATGGTGGGTATGTCGATATCGGCGGTTATCTGCCGTGCAAGCTGCTCCGGTATCTTTTCGAGCACCAAGGAGAAGGCGCCCGCCTCGGTTACCGCCCTGGCGTCGCGCCTGATCCGCTCTGCATCGGCTCCCCGGCCCTGCACACGATAGCCTCCGAACGTGTTTACCGCCTGCGGCGTCAGCCCCACATGGGCCATGACAGGTACGCCGCGCGCGGTAAGGAAGCGGATGGTTTCCGCGATGGTCTCGCCGCCCTCGAGCTTCACCGCTGAACAACCGGTCTCACCCATCACGCGCGCAGCGTTGCCGAAAGCGTGCTCTGGGCTTTCCTCGTAGGAACCGAAGGGCAGGTCGACGACCATCAGCGCGTGTTCAAGGCCGCGGCGAACGGCCTGTCCGTGCATGATCATCATGTCGAGCGTGACGCCCAGCGTCGACGACAGGCCGTGCCCACCATGCCGACGCTGTCGCCGACAAGAACGATGTCGCAGTGGCGATCGAGTAGCCTCGCGACCGGCGTGGTGTAGGCCGTCAAGCATACAAGTGGCGTTTGGCCTTTTCGCAATCGAATATCTGGAGGGTTAATCCCTTTTATCTCACCAGCCGCGCTCAACCGACGCCCCCTTCCCTTACGTTACCAACAGCGGGTGTCGCGTTTGGCATATTTTTGTGCGACTGCGAAGAGCTAAAAACAGTGCTTGAGTAGTACGGTGTTGACGTGCTGGCTGCCAAGGTTACATTCAATCGATTAAGGCGCTCCGTTGGGCCAACCCACTTTCGCAAACATGGATCCTCAGACAAGAAGAACCAAGAAAGGCAAAGCCGCCGTCAAAGCTGACGAAGCCAAAGTGGACCTGACTGCCGTCGTGGTCGCCGTAAACGACAGTGAGCCCTGTGTCCTCACCGTCGGTCATGCGGACACCCTCCCTTCTGGACCTTTTGCGCTTGAGCATCGATCGCTGCAGTCGGGTTTGAGGGGGTGGGTGGAGCAGCAGACCGGCCATGCACTGGGATACATCGAGCAACTCTACACCTTCGCCGATCGCGATCGCATCGGCACTGAGCGCCACCAGCGCGTCATCTCAATCAGCTATCTCGCATTGACCAGGAAGGAACAGGCAACGAACTCGGCCGCGTGCGGCTGGCAAAGTTGGTACGAATATTTTCCCTGGGAGGACCACCGCTTCGGCACGCCGCCTGTGCTGCTCGATAGATTGCGGCCCCGCCTGATTGAGTGGGCCGGCGGCGCCAGCGAGCCGACCACTCAACGCGAGCGCCGGCAGCGCGCTGCGATAGCCTTCGGCTTCGACGACCGCCATTGGAACGAGGAACTCACGCTCCAACGCTACGAGTTGCTCTATGAAGCTGCTCTGATTGAAGAGGCCGGTGGCGGCAGGGACGCGATTGCGGCCGCGGCTGGCAAACCAATGGTCGCTGACCACCGTCGTATTCTGGCAACCGGGATTGCGCGGCTGCGTTCGAAGATCAAATACCGGCCGGTCGTGTTCGAGCTTATGCGGCCTTCCTTCACGCTGCTGCAACTGCAGCGAACCGTGGAAGCTCTGGCTGGCAGGCTCATCAACAAGCCCAACTTCCGGAGACTGGTCGAGCAGCAGGATCTTGTTGAGGAGACTGGGGAGACCTCCCTCGACACGGGCGGCCGACCGGCGAAGCTTTATCGCTTCCGCCATGCCGTTCTCGACGACAGGGCTATCGCCGGGACAAAATTACCGCTGGCGCGGGCTTGACATACTTATAGTCAAGGTAGACATATTCCCTTATTGTCAAACCGAATATAATCGAGGCGCCAATGGCTGGGGCGTTACCTATGGCTGCGTCCCTGTATGAGCGTGTCCGGCGGGTGATCCCTCCCGTTGAATGGCTCGCGTTCGCCGGCGATATTGAAGCCATCTTAGCGCTGAAGCGTGAGCGCAATGCGGTGGTGCTGGCGCACAATTACCAGACGCCCGAAATTTTTCATTGCGTGGCAGACATCGTCGGCGACAGCCTGGCGTTGGCCCACAAGGCGGTGACGGTCGACGCCGACATCATCGTGGTTGCCGGCGTTCATTTCATGGCCGAGACGGCAAAACTGCTCAATCCGAACAAGACCGTGCTCATCCCGGATCTCAGCGCCGGCTGCTCGCTGGCCGAATCGATCACGGCAGACGACGTGCGGCTAATGCGGCTGCGGTATCCGGGGGTCCCCGTTGTTACTTACGTCAACACTTCGGCCGCCGTAAAAGCGGAGTCCGACATCTGCTGCACGTCCGGCAACGCGAAGGCGGTGGTGGAATCGCTTGGCGTGGCGCGTGTGCTGATGCTGCCGGACGAATATCTGGCGAGGAACGTGGCAGCCGATACAGACGTCGAGATCATCGCCTGGAAAGGCCATTGCGAGGTGCATGAGCGCTTCACCGCAGCAGACATTCGGGAACTGCGCGATGCCCATCCAGGCGTCATCGTGCTGGCCCATCCAGAATGCCCACCAGACGTTGTCGCGGAGGCGGAGTTCTCCGGCTCGACCGCAGCGATGTCGGATTATGTCGAGCGGGAGAAACCGACGCGTGTCGTCCTTCTGACCGAATGTTCGATGAGCGACAACGTCGCGGTCGCGCATCCCGACGTCGAGTTCGTTCGCCCATGCAACCTGTGCCCGCACATGAAGCGCATCAACCTGGCCAACATTCGCGCCGCGCTCGAGCAGAACCGGCATGAGGTCCGGATTGATCCCGAAATTGCCGGCCCCGCCCGCCGCGCGGTCGAGCGCATGCTTTCCCTATGAGCCTGGAGGTTCGCGACATCGCCGGGGCGCCGGTCGTCATCGGTGGCGGCATTGCCGGCCTGATGACGGCGCTTCATCTGGCGCCGGAACCGGTCGTGCTTTTGACCAACGCGCCGCTTGGAACCGGAGCCTGCAGTGAGCTTGCCCAGGGCGGTCTTGCGGCAAGTCTCGGCGGCGACGACGGCCCGGATTTTCACCTTTGCGACACGATAGCTGCCGGCGACGGACTCTGCGACGAGGCCACGGTGCGGCGAGTGGTCCGAGCTGCACCCGAAGCGATTAGGACGATCCAAAGGTTCGGCGTCGCCTTCGACCAGCACCCTGACCGCGCGTTGCGACTTGGGCTCGAGGCGGCACACTCGCGACGGCGGATTGTGCATGCAGCCGGCGACGCCACCGGTCGCGAGTTGGTGCGCGTGCTCATCGCCGCGGTTCGGCGTACAGCCTCGATCACCACTATCGAAAATGTGGAGGTCCGCCGGCTGGTCGTGCAGGACGGGTCGGTCATCGCCGTGGTCGCCGCAGGACGAGCCGGCGCGCTCGCTCTGCCCACGCGTCGCGCGGTGCTGGCGACCGGCGGCGTCGGCGGGCTGTTTTGCGACACGACAAACCCCGCTGGCTCATGGGGTCACGGGCTGGCGCTCGCCGCATGGGCGGGGGCGGAACTCGCCGACTTGGAATTCATACAGTTCCATCCAACTGCGCTCGACGGTCCGCGCCGGCCGATGCCGCTGGTGAGCGAAGCCGTGCGTGGCGAAGGCGCGGTGCTCATCGATGAGCGAGGAGAGCGCTTCCTCGCTGACACACCTGGCGGTGAACTTGCGCCTCGCGACGTCGTAGCGCGCGCCATTTGGCACCAGCTTGCCGTTGGACGCCGCGTATTCCTGGATGCACGGCAAAGTCTCGGCCCGAGATTTGGCAAGCGTTTTCCAGGCATCGCCGAATTGTGCCGGAGCGCAGGGGTCGACCCCGCGACCGACCCGATCCCGGTGCGCCCGGCGGCACATTATCACATGGGCGGCGTCGCCGTAGACAGCGCCGGCCGCAGCTCCATCGAGGGATTGTGGGCCTGCGGTGAGGTCGCCTGTACCGGCCTGCACGGCGCCAACCGCCTGGCCAGCAACTCGCTCACCGAAGCGGCGGTCACCGCGAGCTGGGTTGCCGAAAGCGTTGCCGGCACGTCGTATACCCGGCGACCGCGCAGATGCTCCACATTCGTCCCTCCACGACCAGACGCTTCCGCGGTCCGCCCAATTGTCTCCGCCGCCCTGGGTATCATCCGCGACGGCGAGGCAATGCGCGAAGCGGTGGCGACCCTGCTGCCGATCGCAGCTGACAATGTCGCTGCCTCTGGTCCGGCTTTGGTCTCACTGATGATCGCCGTGGCGGCCCTGGGGCGGGAAGAGAGTCGAGGCGCGCACTGTCGGTCCGATTTCCCGCTCCACGATGCCGACGCGCGCCCATCACGGCTGACACTGCACAGCGCAATGCGGGCCGCGGCCGCACTCGATTGCCGGGCTACCATACGGAGCACCTGATGTGATTTCATTCTCCCCCCTCCCCGCGACCCTGATCGAACCGATTGTGCGCGGTGCGCTCCTCGAAGACCTGGGCAGATGCGGCGACCTGACCAGCGATGCGGTTATCCCGCATGATTGCACTGCCACGTTGGTGCTCAGATCGAGGCAGGCGGGCGTCGTTGCCGGGCTCGATCTGGTCTCGTACGCCTTCCTGCTCGTGGAACCGGCGATCAACATCCAGATCTGGCGCCCTGATGGCAGCGATGTCGGGGCCGGGGAAACCATTGCAAGATTGTCCGGACCCGCGCGAGGCCTGCTCACGGCCGAACGCACTGCCCTCAATTTCTTATGCCGGCTGAGCGGCATTGCCACTGCCACAGCGGCGATGGTTGAGGCCGTGCGCGGTCACAAGGCGAGGATCGTATCGACGCGAAAGACGACGCCCGGCCTGCGGGTATTGGAAAAATACGCCGTGCGCGTCGGCGGCGGTGCCAATCACCGCTTCGGCCTCGATGACGGCGTGCTCATAAAGGACAATCACATCGCGATCGCCGGCGATATCCGCACAGCAATAGAGCGGGCGCGCGCCGCCGCAGGGCATATGGTGAAGGTCGAGGTTGAGGTCGACACGCTGAAGCAGCTCGATGCAGCGCTCGCGATTGGTGTTGACGCGGTGCTGCTCGACAATATGTCGGTCGAGGATCTTGCCCGCGCGGTTTCTATAGTGGGTGGCCGTACGATCACCGAGGCTTCCGGTCGGGTGACGCCGAAAACGGCGGCGGCGATTGCGGCGACCGGTGTCGATCTCATCTCCATGGGATGGCTGACGCACAGCGCCCCGATCCTCGACATCGGCCTGGACATGCCGGACCACCAGAACATCTGCAAGCATTTGAACTGAGGATTACGGCATGAGGAGCAACATCAGCTCGGCAGGCGTAGGAAGGCGGTGGAAAGACGTGCCGCAGCTCGCCTTTTAGCGAGTGCGCTCCAAAGCCAAGTCGGACCGAGCTTGCCGGTCGACAGACTCCTGAAGGCGTACCGGACTAGCAACAAAGGTTTGACGATGACGGTTGGAATGAACTCGGAGTTCGACGTGAACCAGACCATGCAATCGGTCGATGGAACGCCTCCGCGATGGAACCGCAAAGAGGCTGAGGCCATCTACGGCATGCCATTCAACGATCTGCTGTTCCTAGCTCAGACGATCCACCGCCAGAACTTCGATCGAAACCGAGTGCAGCTGTCGCGGCTCCTTAGCATCAAGACCGGCGGCTGCCCCGAAGATTGCGGCTATTGCAGCCAGTCTGCGCATTACGAAACCGGGGTGAAGGCGTCGAAGCTGATGAACGTCAAGCATGTCATCGACGAAGCGGCCAAGGCGCGTGATGGCGGCGCAACGCGCTATTGCATGGGCGCAGCGTGGCGAAGTCCCAAGGAGCGCGACATGGACGTTGTGGTCGCCATGATCGAGGGCGTCAAGGCGCTCGGCATGGAGACCTGCATGACGCTCGGCATGCTCGATCTTGAGCAAGCTGCTCGCCTGAAGCAGGCCGGTCTCGACTACTATAACCACAACATCGATACCTCTGAGCGCTACTATGGCGAGGTTATTTCAACCAGGACTTTTGCCGACCGGCTGGAAACGCTTGGGCACGTGCGCGCGGTTGGGATGAAAGTCTGCTGCGGCGGCATCGTCGGGATGGGAGAAGAAAAGACCGATCGCATCGACATGCTGGTCACGCTCGCGAACCTGCCCGAGCCGCCGGAAAGCGTGCCGATCAACATGCTTATTCCCATCGAAGGCACGCCGCTTGCCGCGGCCGACGCCATCGATCCGATCGATTTCGTCCGCATCGTTGCGCTCGCGCGGGTGATGATGCCGAAATCCTGTGTAAGGCTGTCCGCCGGCAGGACGGCGATGAGCGACGAAACGCAGGCGTTGTGCTTCTTTGCCGGCGCTAACTCGATCTTTGTCGGCGACACGCTGCTGACGGCGGACAATCCCGGCGAGGACAAGGATAGCCTTCTGTTCCAGCGTCTCGGCATCGAGCCGATGGAACTCGCCACGCAATGAACGAGGCAATTCTTGCCCGCTATGACGCATCCTTGCGCGGACTGGCGCGCAAGGACCGGTTGCGGACGCTCGCACCGCGCGCCGGTCTCGACTTCTCGTCGAACGACTATCTCGGACTTGCCGCCTCCAAAAGACTTGGCGAAGCGGTTGCGGCGGCGATTGCGCGGGGCACGCCGGTTGGCGCCACCGGGTCGCGGCTGTTGCGCGGCAACGCACCGGAACATGAGCAACTGGAGGCGGACGCCGCGGCATTCTTCGGCGCCGACCGTGCGCTGTTCTTTGGCAGCGGCTACATCGCCAACTTCGCCCTGTTGACCGCGCTGCCGCAGAAAGGCGACCTGCTGGTCCTCGACGAACTCGCCCATGCCAGCATGCATGAGGGCGCGCAGGCCGGGCGCGCCGAGTTCAAGCTGGCCGCGCACAACGACGTCGACGCTGTCGAGGACGCAATCACCCGCTGGCGCGCCGAAGGCGGCACGGGGCGCGTGTGGATCGCCGTCGAAAGCCTTTACAGCATGGATGGCGACCGCGCGCCGATGGAGAGCCTGGTCGCGATGGCCGATCGGCACCAGGCATTCATCGTCGTCGATGAAGCGCATGCCACCGGCATCTGGGGACCGGACGGCCGGGGACTGGCCGCCGCGTGCCAAGGCCGCGACAACATCGTCACGCTCCACTCATGCGGCAAGGCGCTCGGCGCATCCGGTGCACTCGTCACCGGGCCGAGGACACTGTGCGATTATCTCGTCAACCGGTGCCGGCCGTTCATCTACGCCACCGCGCCCTCGCCGCTGATGGCGGTCGCGGCGCGCGAAGCGCTGACTATTCTGTCCGACGAGCCCATGCGCCGCGCTCAGCTGCAGGAACGCGTTGCCTGCGCCGGCCGCCAATTGGCCGAGCGCTGCGGCGTCGTACCCAGCGGCTCGCAGATCCAGCCATTTGTCATCGGCGACGTTGGGCGCACCATGGCGGTGGCGGCGGCCCTGCAGGCACGCGGCTTCGACATACGCGGCATACGTCCGCCGACGGTGCCCGAGGGCACATCGCGCCTGCGCATTTCGCTGACGCTCAACGTCGACGAGACCGACATTTCCGCCATGGTCGAGGCTCTCGTTGAGGTGTTGGCCACAGCATGACCAAACGCATCGTCGTCACCGGAACAGACACCGGAATTGGCAAGACAGTATTTTCGGCCGGACTTGCCGGGCTGCTCGACGGCTTCTACTGGAAGCCGGTGCAATCGGGCCTCGACGAGGAGACTGACAGCGAGGTCGTCGCCCGGCTTTCCGGCTTGCCCGACGGACGCGTGCTGCCCGAAGTCTATCGACTGACGATGCCGCTGTCGCCGCATCGATCAGCCGAAATCGACGGCGTCGCGATCGAGGCCGACGATCTTTCATTTCCGGTCCTGCCGACACCGCTCGTCATCGAAGGCGCCGGCGGGCTGATGGTGCCGCTCAATCGACAGACAAGGTTCATTGACATATTCGAACAATGGCGGCTGCCGGTCATACTGTGCGCCCGCACCGCGCTCGGCACCATCAATCATACGCTGTTGTCGATCGAGGCCCTGAGAGCCCGCTCCATCCCGCTCATCGGCATTGCCTTCATGGGCGAAGAGGTGGCCGATACGCAAAGGACAATCGTGGAATTCGGCGGCGTGCCGCAGCTCGGCAGGCTGCCGCACCTCGGTCCGCTGACGGGTGAAACGTTGAGAGATGCAATGATTTCCGGCTTCGACCTGGCCATGATTGCCGGAGGCGACTGATGGCGCAGTCTCGAGTCTGGCATCCGTTCACGCAGCACGCGCTAGAGCCCTCGATCCCTGAAATCGTGCTGACTGAAGGCGCCTATCTCCACAAGGCCGACGGCTCCCGCATCCTGGATGCGATTTCTTCCTGGTGGGTCGTCACTCATGGCCACCGCCACCCCCGCATCATGAAGGCCATCGAGACGACCGCGTCGAACCTCGACCAGATCATCTTCGCGGGCTTTACCCACGAGCCGGCCGAGCGCCTGGCCGAGGCGCTTGTCGGCCTCGCACCCGCCGGCCTTGACCGGGTGTTCTATTCCGACAGTGGCTCGACCTCAATCGAAGTCGCGCTGAAGATGGCGCTCGGCTATTTCCGCAACATCGGCGCGCCGCGTTCGCGCATCGTCGTCATGGAGCACAGCTATCATGGTGACACGATCGGGGCGATGAGCGTCGGCGCCCGTGGCGTGTTCAACGCCGCCTACGAGCCCTTGCTGTTCGAGGTCGACACCATCCCCTTCCCGGCCGCCGGGCGCGAGCAGGAAACGCTGGATCGGTTCGAGGCACTCTCCCGCGACCGGCGCGCCGCCGCGCTGATCGTCGAGCCGCTCGTGCTCGGCGCCGGCGGCATGCTCATGTATCCGGCCTGGGTTCTGACCGAATTGAAGAGGATCACTGAGGCCGCCGGCACGCTGCTGATCGCCGATGAAGTGATGACCGGCTGGGGGCGCACCGGAACCATGTTCGCCTGCGAACAGGCGTCCGTCTCGCCGGACATCCTGTGCACCTCGAAAGGTCTGACCGGTGGTACCATCCCGCTGGCCGCCACGATCGCCACCGATGCCATCTTCCAGGCTCACTATTCCGAGGATCGCAAGAAGACGTTTTTCCATTCGAGCTCCTACACCGCCAATCCGATTGCATGCGCGGCGGCACTTGCCAATGTCGAGATCTGGCACGACGAGCCGGTGGCCGATCGGATCGCGGCCTTGAGCGAGCGACAGGCCGCCGGGCTTCGACGCTTTCGCGACAACCCTCGCTTCACCGATTGCCGGACAACCGGCACCATCGCGGCACTCGACCTACGCACCGGCTCAGCCGGTTATCTGGCCGAGATCGGGCCAAAACTGCGCGCTTTTTTTCTTGAGCGCGGCCTGCTCGTGCGCCCGCTCGGCAATGTCCTGTACCTTCTGCCGCCCTATTGCATTACCGGCAACGAGTTGGATGGGCTCTATGACGCCATCGAGGAGGCCGGCGAACGCTTCGGCTCAAAGCCATGAGCCGATCATCGCGCATTCTCGGGCTTGGCCATCATGCGCCCGCGCGCAAGGTGGAGAATCCGGAAATCGAAGATCGTCTCGGGCTTGAACCCGGCTGGATCGAGCGGCGCACCGGGATACGGTCGCGCTTCTGGGCAGCGGACGAAGACACGCTGTCGGCCCTTGCCGCGCACGCCGGCGACATGGCGCTGACCAATGCCGGTATCGACCGCGGCGACATCGGCCTGCTGTTGCTCGCTACCTCCACACCCGATCATCTTCTGCCGCCAAGCGCGCCCCTGGTCGCACATCGGCTGGGACTAGGTCGCGCCGGCGCGATCGACCTGACCGGCGCTTGCGCCGGCTTCATCTATGCGCTGATGTTCGCCGACGGGTTCACTCGCCTGCATGGCAAAGCGAGCCTTGTCATTGCCGCCAACATCCTCAGCCGCCGCATCAATCCGGCCGAGCGCGCCAGCGCCGTGCTGTTTGCCGATGCCGCCGGCGCGGTGGTGATCGGTCCGTGCGATGACCCGGATCGAGGCATTCTCGGCGCTTCGGTGGATTCGGACGGCTCGCGTTACGGGCTGATCCAGATTCCTGCCGGTGGAAGCAACAATCCGTTCCATGGCGGCCTCGACCTCGAGCAGACCCGGATGACGATCACCGATGGCCGCGAAGTGTTCGCCAAGGCCGTGGAGATGATGACCGCCTGCTCGAGAGATGCGCTCACTGCTGCCCGACTGAGGCCGCAAGACCTCGATCGTTTCGTGCCGCATCAGGCCAATGCTCGCATTTTCGACGCGGTCGGCAGGAACCTCGGCATCACAGATCACTCGATGGTCAAGACGATCGCCGAATATGGCAACTCTTCCGCCGCGACGATCCCGCTCTCGTTGTCGCTCGCCCATCGGGCGCAGCCGTTTCGGCCTGGCGAGAAAGTCCTCTTGGCGGCAGCGGGTGCGGGTCTCAGCGGCGGCGCGCTTGTCGTGGGAATTTAGCAAAGCAACGCTTGCGCATAGGACTGCTCATGAATGAGACTATGAGAATGGCTCAATACGCAAATAGTCGCCGGCAAGCTCCATAGAGCTGGGTTCCGTGCGGTGCTCCGCGATGTCTAAGTATCGACCCACTTGCTCAAATCGCAGCGCTCATCGAAGGCCAGCAAAACCTCATGCAGAGCGAAAATCCTCAACCGCCCGTTTCAAAGACGCTCGCCCCATTTCGAAACAAGGTGTTTCGCTCAATTTGGACGGCCACCCAGATTTCCAGCCTCGGTTGGCTAGTGCAAACGGTCGCCATCAGTTGGCTTATGGCAACGATTTCAGCGTCCGACCTTATGGTGGCTCTCGTCCAGGCCGCATCCACACTGCCGGTGTTCTTCCTCTCAGTTTTCGCCGGAGCCATTGCCGACAACTTCAGCCGCCGGTGGGTGATGTTTGCGGGACACTGCCTGATAGCATCGGCGTCGATGACGCTGATGATTTCTGTGGGTCTGGGATTTGTCAGTCCTTGGCTGATTCTCGGGTTAGGTTTCCTGGCCGGCTGCGGCTTTGCCTTGAATGATCCGGCCTGGCACGCTTCGGTCGGCGATATCCTTCACAAACGCGACATTCCGGCCGCAGTGACGCTTATGTCCGTCGGATACAACATTGTGCGCAGCGTTGGTCCGGCCTTAGGGGGCGTGATCCTGGCCGTCTTTGGGCCGCTGGCCGCTTTCGCCTTGGCTGCGGTGAGTGATCTGGCGCCTATAAGCGCGATATGGCGCACCAAATGGGAGGTCCGCTCTTCGCCTCTCCCTCGTGAGAGAATGACGACGGCAATTCATGACGGAGTGCGCTTTACGGCGATGTCTTTGGAGATCAGGGCAGCGACCGCCCGAGCAGCTCTTTTCGGATTGGCAAGCATCTCCATTCTGGCGTTGCTCCCTCTCGTCGTCCGGGATCAGTTGAAGAGTGGGCCAATTGTCTACGGTATCTTATTGGCCGGCTTCGGCATGGGTGCTTTCATCGCGGGCATGGGCAACGGCTTCTTGAGGAAGGTCACGTCTCAAAACAGGCTGGTGGCCTTCGCCTCTGTGGCTTGTGCAGTCTGTTGCCTCTCCCTTGCCCTGACATCGTCGGTTCCTGTGGCGGCCATTTCGCTGGCGCTCGGCGGAGCGGGTTGGCTTGTCACCTGGACGGGCATTGACGTGTCGGTGCAGTTGGCAAGCCCAAGGTGGGTTGTAGGCCGCACGCTCTCCATTTACTACGCCTTGAGCGCAGGCGGTATGGCTGCTGGCAGCTGGATCTGGGGTTCTGTCGCGCAAAACTATTCCTTGACCTCAGCATTGGAGGGCGCCGCGGGCGCTCTGTTGCTGGTTGCAGCAGCGGGGATCGTGTTGCCGGTCCGTCCCTGGGAAGAAACGGATCAAGAAAGTTCAGTTTTTCATCCGCCGGACGTGGCTCTCGATCTGAAACCCAGAAGTGGCCCTATCGTGGCCAAGGTCGAGTATTTGATATCGGAGGAAAATATCGAGGCCTTTCTGGGCTACATGCGCACGCGGCGACACGTCCAGAGCCGTGCCGGTGCACGAAACTGGACGCTCCAGCGAAATCTGCAAACACCGTCACTTTGGACGGAGACATTCCGCACCCCCACCTGGATGGACTTTCTCCGCCTAAATCATCGACTCACCGCAGCAGATAAGGAGGTCGGCCAGCATCTCCTGTCACTGCATGAAGGAGAGGTGCCTCCGCAGACAGTGCTTTCGATTGAACGAACGACCGAGGCAATTCGTACCCGTACCTCGACAATCTTTTCTCGTCCTCCAAGATGACGCCATCAAGCTGCTATCCAGGGACAGGGTGGATCACCGGTGCTTTGCAGAGCACAGCCTCACGCCGAGAGCAGCGTGCTCCGAGTTGTGCGATCGAGCGCACCCAGGCGAGATGATGATGAACGCGGCGTCAAGTGGAGTCCCCTGCATGCGCTTGCGGAGTCTTCTGCGAGAGCCCATGCCGACGAGCGCCAAACAAGGTCTGATGCCTTCGGAGTCGTGGCCTCAACTCATCGATTCGCGAGAAAAGCATCGAATGCAGCAGCAACGGCGCGAACAACAAAGCGGTGCTCCGGCCGCACGCGGATGAAGCCGTTTTCGACGTCCACGATCCCCTCCTCAGCCAGCGTCACCAAACGCTCAACTGAATCGAGAAAACGAGCTGGTTCGATTTCGTGGGCGGCACAGATGGTCGGCACGTCGGCCTCCAAATCGCACATCAGTCGCTCGATGATTGCTGCGCGCACCCGGTCATCGTCGGTCAGCCGGTGGCCCTTTGATGTCGCCAGACGTCCACTTGCGATGTGCCGGGCGTAAGAATCCCGTGTTACTTCGTTCTGAACGTACCCCTCGCCGACTCGGCCAATAGCCGACGCGCCGAAGCCGATCACGGTTTTGCAAGTATCGGCCGAGTATCCCAGCGAATTACGCCGCAGGCGCCCGGTCTTCTGCGCTAGCGCGAGTTCGTCGTCCGGCAGAGCGAAATGATCGAGCCCGATCTCCCGGTAGCCGGCGCCAACCAGTGTCTCGGCGACAGCTGCAGCCTGTTCGGCGCGAACATCGCCGTCCGGTAGACCTGCCTGCTCGATTAGGCGCTGATTCTTTATCACGGAAGGAATATGCGCGTAGCCGAACACCGCAAACCGGTTGGGGCGCATGGCGACCGCAGCCATCGCGGTCTGGATGGCAGGACTGCACAGTCTGTTTCGGGAGACCGAAGATGAGATCGAAGTTGATATGGCCAACGCCATGCCGGCGGAGATTTTCGACGGCAGCGGCCGTCTGCACCTTACTCTGGATCCGATTGATCGCCTTTTGCACATCGGGATCAAAGCTCTGCACGCAGATGCTCGCGCGGTTGACACCGGTAGCTGCCAAGGCTTCGGCCATTTCCGGTGTGAACGTTCGGGGATCGATCTCCACGGCGATCGCAGCAGTTTTGCTGAAAGCGAAGTGGCGGCGTAGAAATTCCATCAGCGCCAAGTGCTCGGCTGGCCCGATAAGGTGAGGCGTTCCGCCACCGAAATGCACATCGCTCACCGGCAGCCCTTGCCGAACTTGCTCCGACACCAAACTGATCTCCTGACGCAGCACCGCCAAATAATTAAGGATCGGGCCGTTGCGACGGGTGACGGCGGTAGGGAAGCCGCAATACCAGCACATGGATCGGCAAAACGGAATGTGGAAATAGAGCGACACCGATTCGTCGGCCGGGAGGCCCCCCAGCCATTCCTCATAATCGTCAGCACCAACCGCCGCAGAGAAGTCTGGCACAGTCGGATAGATGGTATACCAAGGCGGCCGGGGGTCCCGGTACTTTGTCAGGATTGAGGTGTGCAAGGAGCTGTCGTCCCACGTCGCTGATCCATCATTCTTTCGTTGCGCGCTCGTCCTGTCTCTGACCTAAGTCAGTGCGTCCCGCTTTCTCCGCGTTTTCAAGGCGGAGGCGGCGATGTCGCAGTCTCGCTTGGACAGGACGGTATCAACCGAGCGCGCGTGCCATGGTCCGCCTGAGGTGATGGTGCGGTGCCGCATTCAACGTTTGAGTACGTGACGCCGACGCAGTGTGCTTGAGGCGTCTGCGGAAGAACTTTGCAATGCGAAATTCATGTCCGACGCCAAACGTCGCAACGCACCTGTCAAGCCTCGTTCAGACGCCATCCAGGTCCAGCCAGCGGCCTTCCCTGCCGGCCGAAAAACCATACCGGCTTTAGCCACCGAGACGCTCTAAAGCTGACGTCCGCTCATTTGATGAAAGGAAGGCGCCGCTAGGGGGTGCACAAGGCTCCCCAGCTTGACGTCGCTTCGAGCGATGAGCGGCGGTGTGGCTTGTCGTCAAGCGCCGGGCAGCGTGCCCCCTACCGATATCCCGAAAAGATCGACCAAGATCGCCATCCCGACGCCACACGCGGTCTGGATGAGGCCGACCATGAAAATGCGATTGGCGCGTTCGTAGATGGGGCGGCGCAAGGAACTCATGTCGAGCAGCATGGACAGCGCTCTCATCTGCAGTGCGATGCCGAGCAGGATCGGCACTACGGCGAACAGATCGTAGAGTTGCCATGGCAAGGGGTTCGCCGCCCAATGAGTGAGGAAGCCGAGCGAAAAGGCAAGCAGGATACCCACGGCAGTGATTGTGCCGTTGCGGAAAATGGTCTCGATCAGTTCTTCCTTCGGATCGTGCTCGTCCAAGCGGCTTCCTTTCGTTGCTCTTTCCGTCGAGACTAAGTTCTCGAGAATGCTGTTCATCGCCAATTACTCGAGGCGAGCCGTAGGCAACCGTTTCAGGGTGCGATCCCTTCTCGCTATCGGCCGCGCAATGTACCTGCACGCTTACAGCGGCGAAAAGGTGCTTCGGCCACCATGCGACACATCGGACGTGGACGCCCTCTGTTCCTGGCGCAGCCCTTGCGGACCGCACGCGCGCAGTAATCCTTCTCGGTAGCGCATGAAGCGGCCTCCGTTGCGGTCAGACGGGAAGCCGTCGCTGTTAAACGAGACTGTCACATATCGAACATGGCGAACCGTGTCGCACATTGCTTTTCGCAGTGACCCTCAAAAAAAGTGATTCCAGCGAGACGAAGGCGCGTCGGCCCAATTTTGGTGTCGGCCGCATCTACGCTTCAGGTTGGCATGTCGCTTGCTGCTCTATTCCGAGGCTGCAGCGGTCTGACCGGAGTGTTTCACATATAAACGATAATGAATCTCCTAGCAGAAAACACTATTATAAGTACATGTGGCTTTTTACGCTGGCTAAACTCTCGTGTCCAGCGCTTTGGAGTCCAACCATTGGAGACCACACGCACAAAATTCAGATGAACAGCTTGCTCTTACGCCTACATCCTTTTTAATCCTTCATGGAGATCTAGATATGTACATCAAGAGTCCACTTCTCGGCTTAACTGCTCTGATGGCCGCTTCCGTCGTTCGAGCAGCTGGCGCCGAGCGGGAACCGGCCGAGTACATCAAGATCTGCGACGTCCTCGGCTCGGGGTATTCCTATATTCCCAACACCGAGACCTGCCTGCGCATCGGCGGCTATGTCCGTTATGATATCGGCCTGGGTGATGTCCGATCGTACGACAGCGCAAGAACCTCGGATGTGAGAACTGGCGAGGAGCAAGGCACTTGGCGAAACAACACACGCTTCACGTTTAAAACTTGGAGCGGCCAGCAGACCGAGCTCGGCGCGTTGACGACCTATACCGAAACCCACGTGAATTTTGGCAATAGCGCTAACTCGCGTGACAGTCCTCAGAACTATGATTTCAACAGCGGCCTCGCACTGGCTTCTGCCTGGGTCGAGCTGGGGGGCCTGCGAGTTGGCAAGGACGGGTCGGCCTTCGATACGTTTGTAAGCTACGCTGGCAACGTTCTCGATAGTATGCTCGTTCGGTCGGCCGGCTTCGACACCAACGTGGCTCAGTACTACTTCGACGCCGGCAACGGCATTTCGACCGTGATTTCGCTCGAACAAGGATCGGGCTCAGCCGGTACTATCGACAGCTATATTCCGCACGTTGTCGCCGGCTTGAAATACACGCAAGGCTGGGGCTCGATCACCGGCGTCGCGGCTTATGACAGCAACTACGAAGCTTTGGCCGGCAAGATCCGTGTCGACGTCGCTGTCACAAACCAGCTGTCGCTGTTTGGACTGTTCGGCTACGGTTCCAATGGCAGTCTCAACGAGGACTCAAACGGCGCAATCGCCAATCATGTGCGCGGCTCGTACAAAATCTGGAACGGCCAGTGGGCTTTCTGGGCGGGCGCCACCTACGAGTTTGACGAGAAAACTTCGTTCAACTTTCAGGTCTCGAGTGATCAGCTCAAGAATTCTGGTTTGGCTGCAAACGTCGTCTATATGGTCGTTCCTGGCTTCACGGTCACAGCCGAGGTCGATTACGACCACTACGGCAACTTTGGCGTCGGCCCTGCCGACCCTACCACCGTCAAGGGCACGAGCAAGCCGAACAGCGTCGGCGGCATTCTCCGCTTCCAACGCTCATTTTGAAATCTCTCCAGCCGCGAGCATCTCTGGCAAAGGCACTTGCCTCGACAACGCACGCATAGAGAGCTTCTTTCGCCATCCTTGAAGTCTGCATCGACCGTCCACGGCCCATCGTACCAACTTGAGACTGAAAGGGGTGAGCCCTGTGTAATACAGCCTAGCCCTTGACCTGCCCAATGAACCGGCCAGGGGTGGTCAGTTCAAATTCGGGGCCGTTTAGAGGGCAGTGTGAGGCCGTGTCAGGTAAGTGCCACTGCTATGTCGGGACCGCGACACGCCTGTCGCTGTGGATGGCTGGAATTGCCCTTCGCGGCGCCATTCATTCTCTCAACATTTACGTGATAATGCACGCTTAGTCCGATCCGCGTGGCAGCACCCATCCTAGCTCGCTATCGGGTGGCCTTAAACCTGAACAGCTCCATCGTCGCGGCTGCTGCCGAAGCAGGAGCAATCACAGGGACCCGCACTGGTGCTTGTCAGCCGTCTGACCCGCTACTTCGTCTTAGGAAGAGCATTGTCTTTGCCAAAAGCCGGCCAGTATTTCGAGATTGCCAGTGTGGCGCCGGCTGAAGAGAAATGACCATAGTCGAAATACATAAACTCTCCTCTGTCGGAATAGGGGCAGCGTCCTGCGCTGCACAGGAATTTCAGCGGATCGATGAATGTGGCGCCTTTGGTAAATGAGCGCACACGTTCGTTGATGCCGGGGTCCATCGCCATCGGCCAGGACGTATCGTCCAGATTTTGGCGCTTGGCGAAGAACGCAATTTTCCGGACGTCAGTTGGGAACTGCGGAGACTGGCCGATGACAAACACGCGCACGCCCAGGGCACGAAGCGTATCGATTGTTTGCTGAAGACCGTCGAAGCCTCTGACCTCATAGTCACTCCATTTACCGCTGAGGATAACCGTCTTGATGTCCGCTTCCAAGATGATGTCCAAGGCCTTGCGATTGAACCGGACACAATCAAGACGAGCGTAAGAGTAGTAAGAGAGTATCGGCGGGCAGCCGGCGTACGTATATTCCACGATGTTCGCCTGCAACCGATTTATGTTAGCACCCAGGCCGGAAACATAGTGCGCGGCGAAGGAGTCGCCCCACAAAAAAACCGTTGTTGGAAAACCGCGAGTGCGCGTGCAATCCTCCATATTCCAGCTTTCGATCCGGCTGGTGCCCTCGTTGAAACAGATGCCATTCCTCCAGTCCCCGACGGAAATGCGCCGCTGGACATAGTCCGGAAACCGTTGCGGAAAGCCGTTGCCGAGCGCCCCCGCCGCTCCGCCGGCACAAAGAACAACGATCGCGAGCGCTGAAAAGGCAAAGATAGGCCCCGGGGCGGTGAAGGCCCTCTTCTGTCGAAACGGCTGCTCTACAAACTTCCAGGAGAATGCAGCCAATGCGAGGCTTGCTACCAACATCGCACCGGTCATCAAAGGATCGAGTTTTTGGAACGAAAGATAATGCGCGAACGCATTGAGCGGCCAGTGAACAAGATACAAAGAATACGAGATGAGCCCAATCCAGACCAGCGGCCGGACTTCGAGCATGCGGCTGGCGACCGTCGAGGGGGAATTTTGGCCAACATAGATCAGAAGGGCCGTTCCGATGCATGGATACAAGGCGTTGTAGCCTGGGAACGGGTCGCTCTCCGAAAGCGCGAAGAACCCGATGGCGAGAAGGCCAAATCCGGCCAACCCCACCGACTCCATCAGGAATCTGTTGCCCAACGGCGGGGGGCGTTTGAGCATGAGCAGGGCGCCCAACATGAGTTCCCAGATTCGGGTCGGCAGCAGATAGAATCCGGCGGTGGGCGCCAGCGATGTCGCCATCACCGCCATTACGAAGCTGCAGAGAATTATCGGAAGAAGTGTCGTCAGCCAGCGCTTCCCGATGTAGCGATAGATTAGGAACATCAGGATTGGGGCGAAGATGTAGTACTGCTCCTCTACGGAAAGCGACCAGGTGTGCAACAGTGGTCGAAGCGCGGCATCGATCGAGAAGTAACTTGACGTTTTCCAGAAAAAAACGTTCGACCAGAAGGTCGAGGCAGCTATGATGCTAAGACCGAATTCGCGCAGATCCGATGGCAGAAGAATGAACAATGCGGCAATGCAGGTGAGAAGCATCACAAAGACGAGAGCCGGCAGAATGCGCCGGGCACGGCGCCAGTAGAAGTTGACGATCGAAAATTGGCCGCGTTCAAGGTCATCCAAGAGGCTTCCGCTGATAAGGTAGCCGGAGCTGACGAAGAAGATATCAACCCCGCTAAAGCCACCCGGGATCGCCGAAATTCCGAAATGAAAGAGTACGACCGGAAGTACAGCAACAGCCCTAAGGCCCGCGATATCGCGCCTATATTGCATCCAGCGGTTCCTTTGATTTTAGATCAGGACGAGATTGGAAGCTTTCAATCTCCGGTAGGAGTGCTGCCAAGATAAGGGCCGGTATCAGCCACCTTTATCCGTCCCGAACGTTCTGTAAGTGGCAACTGGTACAGAAGCACGATCGCCATCGCCGGACTTGACGGCCTGATTGTCGAGCAGATCGCGCGGATCGTTGACCATCACGGCCAGGTTAAATCCTGTCGAACAACCAAGCGGCTGTTTGAAGGATTCTTCATTGGGTAAGGCACCATATGAGGGACAGACCGGCGGACGGGCGTGATAGACAATCGCCTCAATTCGCACTGAGCCGGCGTCGTGTTGATCGAGCAATTGAATGTTGTCTGCTTCGATTGCCAACTGCCTGGCCTGATGGGCTACCCCTGCGCTGAGCTGGGGCGAACCGCTGATGAGGAGGTGGAGGGCATCGAATCGGCCGCGACTGGCCTTGTTTAGGAAATCACGCAAACGCTGCCGTTCGGAAGCGCGCAGGCTTTGCAACGTCAGGAGGGTGGTCTCCTCTCGGACAAGCATTGATGCCGATGGTTCGACATCAACTGGCGTAGTGCTTGTGCAGCCACTTACGCTTGGTGCCAGAGCGACAAAGAGGACTATAAAACGCAACATCATTGGACGACACTATTCGATGATGAAGCCGAGACCGCCCTGGGCGCTTGGCGCGCCCGCACGGATAGCAGCGCGGTCTCGCGGGGGACTTGCCACGGAATTCGTCGGAGCGCCCCCTCCGTTCAAAGCCGGTGCCGCCCGCTCCGTAGGTGCGCTCATCTGGTTTGGGTTGGAGCCTGGTCTTACAATGTAAGGCGTAACTAGAATGACCAGTTCTGACTCCTCTTTTTGAAACGAGGACGAGCGAAAAAGCGGTCCCAGGATCGGCATTTCTCCGAGCCAGGGAAAGGCCCTGACATCATTGTTGACGTTCCGCCTGATTAGACCGCCGATTGCGAAGCTCTGCCCACTGGCGAGTTCGACGACCGTATCGGCTCGGCGCGTGGAAACTGCCGGCACGGAAATTCCGTTGATTTGCACGGCACCTTGCGTCGACAGTTCACTGACTTCGGGCGTTACGTGAATGTTGATTTGATTGTTGCTGAGAACTGTCGGCACAAATTCCAGACTGACGCCGAAGTGACGGAATTCAACCGATACCTGCCTGTTTTCCTGCAGGACAGGAATGGGAAATTCGCCGCCAGCTAGAAAGCTGGCTTTTTCACCCGACATAGCGGTGAGGTTCGGCTCAGCCAGGACGGAAGCTATATGCTCCTTGGCGAGCGCGTCGAGAACCGCGCTGACGTTGACGACACCGTTGTCGAATCCGATTTCTGCTGTACCGCCACCCTGGGTTGAACCAGATCCAGCGCTTGCACCGCTTCCGCTTAGAACGCCCACTTTGAAATTGCCGATTTGACCGAAGGCGGACAGGTTGACGCCAAGTGACTTCATGGCGCTGCGTGAGACTTCGGCTACGCGCACGCTGAGGTTAACTTGCAGGGATCCAGCGACCTTGATGTTGTTGACGACTTGCGCTCCGTCGCCCAGATATTGCTCAGTGACTCTTTTTGCGGTGTCGGCGACCTCTGCGTCGGGCGCCGTCCCGCTAAGGATTGCGCCGCGCGGCGTATAGTTGACGCGGATGGGATAGTCGCCGACCTGCTCCCGCAACATGGCGCGTAAATCCCCGATCGGTTGCGTGACAACGATACGCAATTCGGCGAGAGGCTCGCCGTTGCCGTCCAAGGCGAATAGGCTGGTCCGCCCCGATTTCTTGCCAAAGACGAAGATTGTTTTGCTCGATGGTGCCTGAAAATCCGCGATCGTCGGGTCAGCAACAAAGATGGTCGTGGCTGGCGCGGGCAGATGAACGGTCTCCCCGAGCGAAGAGGAAAGGGTCAGCGTGGCATTGATGCTATTCGAAGCCGCACGCGGCGCGCCTTTGTCCTGCTTGTTTTGCGCCGCGACACCAAGTGGGAAAGTCACAATAAGCGCGCAGAGGAGATGGCCCAGGTAACGGGGCACTGCAGGTCTCGGAACCTTGATGGCGATCGCCCGCCAATTGAGCGCAGGGCAAGGATGTTGAAGGATCAGCAAAATAGATCTTCTTTCGATTCGACAAACTATGCGGATGACGCGTCAGTCAATTCTAGAATGTAGCCAATGCCACGGATGGTCTTGATCCGTGGCGTTGCACCTGATCTGGTCAGATGTCCACGTAAACGATAGATTCCGACTTCAAGCGCGTTGGCAGACACGTCGTCGTTGAACGAATAGAGGTGATCTTCCAACTGCGCACGGGGCACGATGCGGCCTGCCCGGTTAAGCAGATGCTCTAGAATACAGAGTTCGCGACGTGCGATCATCATTGGGTGCCCAGCAACGAAAACCTGCCGGGCGACCGGATCGAAGTTGAGATTGCCAAATACGAGCCTCAGGTCGGTCATCTGTGACGCCCGGCGCAGAATGGCTCTCATTCTGGCGATAAGCTCATCGGTAGAGACGGGTTTGAGCAGAAAGTCGTCCGCACCACCGTTGAAGATCGCAATTCGCTTATCGAGATCGTTAAGGCTGCTCATAATGACGGCAGGAACTGAATGCCCGTGGGTCCTCAACTGCCTCAGCCAACCCAAGCCATCGCCATCTGGCAGAGCCAATTCCAGCAGGAGAATTTCATAGCTGGCGCAAGAAAATGCACTCGAGGCCAGTTCCAGAGTACCAACGACATCAACGACGAAGCCGCCATCCCCGAGCGCAAGTCGCATGGCGCGCGCAAGATCCGCATGATGATCCACGAGCAGCGTTCGCATTTCATCTCCTATCGAAGAGAGACGCGTCACCGGCGGCCATCTGATCGGAGCACACGGCGCACAACTCGTCGCATCTCTCGGAACAGGTCCGAGTTGGAGGGACATGCAAGTCGCTCGGTGGCAATAGGCGCGGGTGAGGACCAACTGACGGGCTCAAATACGCCGGTCGGCGAACCCACGACGCCAGCAACCCGCGTGCGATTTCTCGTTGCATCATCTCTCCTACGTGCAGCCCCTGCGCTCGCAAGGCAGCGTCGCGGCCCAGAGCCCGATTCCCACAGAGGGTAGGGTTAGCTTTCGAGAAACTGATTGAACAAATCGATTATTTGGATCGAATGCATCCACGGTATGGATGCAGCGCCGCATCTTCAACGACTGCGGCTTCCTGATGGATTGTTGTGTCTGTCGTGCTCTGCTATTTCGCTGTCCTTCAAGGCTGGCGAGTCTGGTGGAACCTGCGCGTCATTGGCTGTGGTAGCTTGATGCTCAAAAATGGAGCGCCCCGCGGAAAGCCGCTCTCAGATTTCCAAAAAGCCTTGCTGGTCCAAAAGAGCACTTCGCATCTCGACACCAAAATGGGCGAGGAAAACTGACGTCTGACAGGGATGTGTATGCAACAGCCGATTTGCGGCACCAGGAAACGACCGCGTTCAGGCTGGAGATCGACGACCAACGGCTCCTCGATTTCCGCATTCAGGCCACGACGATCGACCGCTTTCCAAGCTCTTCCTGTGCGGGCGGATGCCGGCAAACAGCAGCACAGGGTCAGGGAAACCGCGAGCGGGCCTGCTTGATCGCCATGATCACATTGCCGCTGTTGCGCGTGCGGACCGGAATGCATTCGGTCCAGCCGGTGGCAATTTCGGTCAGCACCATCGTCTGCACGAAGCTCCCCGACCAAGACGTGCCCGAATGCGCTCAACAAAGCCGGGCGGCGGATCTTTCCAATCGCCGAGGTGCGGGCTTGCACCGAGCGGCGAACTGCCGAACTCATTCCTGCCCGGCGGCGCTGGCCGCCGCGAGCGACGATGCGGACCTCAGCCGCTCCGAAGCCTCCCACAACACGATGAGCGCCTCGCGGACATCGCTGCCGTAACAGCGGCTGCGGCTCTTGCTCGCAGACGGCCTCTGCTCACGACGGTTCATAAGACGGATCGCGCGCGCTTGCGATAATAGCCGATTACCGCCCCGAACTCATTCAGAATGCGCCGCTTGTCAACGCCGCGATAACGCTCCACGATCGCCGCTTCAGTTCCGACCGTGTCGCCATGCTGAGCCGCGCCATACTTCCCCCGAACCGGAATGGCACGACCTGTCCAATGCGGCTCGTTGCCTTCGTTAATTCGCTGACCGGAAAGGTACCGGAAGTCGTCTAACGCATCTTACCCGCTGAAACGGCGGCAACACCTCGACCTCAATCGCAGATCTTAGGAAATAGACGATCGCGTGGGGGCCTGTGAGCATCCGTTCACCGGATTTCCGTCATCGGCTGAGGCGAATTGCCACCATCGACCGTTATCGGATGGGCCGCGATACGTCGCCGTATCATGATTAGGGGGCGCACCTAGCGGAGCCATAGCTCTCCACCCAGCCATGTTCCCCTCGTTGGAAGATGTCCGGCGGACCAGAGGGGTGCTGTCCCGTCAGCTTTTCCTGAAGAGCGGCCAAGGCAATCCCTACCAATCCATCACCACCTTCCCCGAATTGCCGCTCTTCATCGCCTCGAAACCGTCGAGGTAGTCATCGACCCCGATGCGGTGTGTGATCAGGCCCGACACGTCGAGAGGACCCTGCACCAGCGCGATCATCTTGTACCAGGTCTCGAACATCTCGCGGCCGTAGATGCCCTTGAGATGCAGCATCTTGAAGATGACCTTGTTCCAGTCGATCTCGAAGCCGGTCGGCGCAATGCCCAGAATGGCGATCTTGCCGCCATTGTTCATGGTATCGATCATGTCGCGGAAGGCGGGGGCTGCGCCCGACATTTCGAGGCCGACGTCAAACCCCTCGGTCATGCCGAGCGCCGGCATGACGTCGCGCAGCTTTTCCTTCGAGGCGTCGACGACATGCTGGACGCCGAGCTTTTTCGCCAGTGCCAGCCGCACCGGGTTGATGTCAGTGATGACCACTTTGCGCGCACCGACGCATTGGGCGACGAGCGCGCCCATGATGCCGATCGGCCCGGCGCCAGTCACCAGCACGTCCTCGCCGACCAGATCGAAGGACAATGCGGTGTGGACGGCATTGCCCAAGGGATCGAAGATCGCGGCAATCTCATCGGGCACATCGTCGGGGATCGGCACGACATTGTGCTGCGGGATCGCCAGATACTCGCCGAACGCGCCCGGACGGTTGACGCCGACGCCGAGTGTGTTGCGGCACAGATGCCCTCGCCCGGCGCGACAGTTGCGGCAATGGCCGCAGACGATGTGGCCTTCGCCCGATACACGCTGGCCGACCTTGTATTCGGTGACCGCTGCGCCGAAATCGGCAACGGTGCCGACGAATTCATGGCCCGTCACCATCGGCACCGGCACCGTCTTCTGCGCCCACTGGTCCCAATTGTAGATGTGCACGTCGGTGCCGCAGATCGCCGTCTTCTTGATCTTGATCAGCACGTCGTTGGGGCCGATTTCCGGCACCGGCACCTCTTCCATCCAGATGCCCGGTTCGGCCTTGGCCTTCACAAGCGCCTTCATCATGTTCGACATCAGGATTTCCCTATTCCGTGATTGCGCTTCTGGCGAGATAGCCTGCACAACGGGAAGGTAGGCCACTAACTCGTTTGAACGTCCGGAATGGTCAGCCCCGCCTGCTCGGCCTCGCGGCGCAAATTCTGACGGGGCCTGGGGCCGATCTGCTGGATCACCAATCCGGCTGCCAGTGAGCCAAGGTCGCCGCAGGTCTGCAAGTCACGGCCTTGCGTGTAGCCATGCAGGAAGCCGGCGGCATAGAGATCGCCGGCGCCCGTCGTGTCGATCAGCTCCTTGATGGCGGTCGCCTTGATCACCACGGTCTCGTCGCCGCGCACGATCACCGAGCCTTTTTCCGATCGGGTCACGGCGGCGATGCGGCAATCCTTGCGAATCTGCGCCAGCGCTTCGTCGAACGACGCCGTCTGGTAAAGCGATTTGATCTCGTGGCTGTTGGCAAAGACGATGTCGACGGTACCCGAACGCATCAGCTCGAGGAACTCGTCGCGGTAGCGGTCGACGCAGAACGAATCCGACAGGGTCATCGACACTTCGCGGCCTGCCGCGTGCGCCAGCATCGCCGTCTGGCGGATTGCTTCCTTGGCGCGCGGCGGATCCCACAGATAGCCTTCGAAATAGGTGACCTTGGCGCCAGAGGCCTTGTCCGCCTCGACATCCTCAGGCCCGAGCTCGACGCAGGCGCCGAGATAGGTGTTCATCGAGCGCTCGCCGTCGGGCGTGACGAAGATCATCGAGCGCGCCGTCGGCGGTTCACCCTTGAGCGGCGTGGTGTCGAAGGCGACGCCTTGCGCATGGATGTCGTGGGCGTAGATTTCGCCCAGCGCATCGTTGGAGACCTTGCCGAAGAAGGCGGCGCGGCCGCCAAAGCTGGCGACGCCGGCCGCCGTGTTGCCGGCGCTGCCGCCGGAGGCCTCGATCGCCGGACCCATGCGGCTGTAGAGCAGCTCGGCGCGCCTTGTGTCGATGAGGTTCATCGCTCCCTTGATGATGCCGTTGGTCTCGAGGAATGCCTCGTCGCACTGGGCGATGATGTCGACAATGGCATTACCGATGCAGAGCACGTCATAATCCGCATCAAAATCTCCGCCAAAAACCCGAGCCGGCTTCTTGCCATGCCGGCCGGGCGTGGTCTCGCGAGTTGAAATGGGTTGCCGCATGCGCTTGATCCAGCCGCCCTCACGCAGCTGCCGGTCCTGCTTCACGCAGCAAATCGTCAGCTTTGTCCGTCTTCTCCCAGGTGAACTCAGGCTCTTCACGCCCGAAGTGTCCGTATGTCGCCGTCTTGCGGTATATCGGGCGTAAGAGATCAAGCATCTTGATGATGCCTTTCGGTCGGAGATTGAAAACCTCGAGAACAAGGCGCTCGATCCTTTTTTCCTCGATCCTTGCGGTTCCGAAAGTATTGACCATGACAGAAACCGGACTGGCCACGCCGATCGCGTAGGCAAGCTGAACCTCGCAGACCTCCGCAAGGCCGCTGGCAACGATGTTCTTCGCGACATACCGGGCGGCATAGGCCGCCGAGCGGTCAACCTTGGATGGGTCCTTGCCCGAAAAGGCACCGCCGCCGTGACGCCCGGTCCCACCGTAGGAATCGACGATGATCTTCCGTCCTGTGAGGCCGCAGTCGCCGGCAGGCCCACCGACCACGAACCGCCCTGTTGGGTTGACCAGAAATCTGATCCCCGAAGTATCCAGGTGGGCCGGCAGGACCGGTTTTATGATCTCCTCAATGACGCCTTCGCGGACCGTGGCTTGTGAGACCGCTTCGTCATGCTGCGTCGACAGGACTATGGTATCCAGCGCCACCGGGCGGAGCCCTTCGTAGCGTACGGACACTTGAGATTTCACGTCCGGACGCAGCCAGCCAAGCTGTCCCGCTTTCCGGACCTCGGCCTGTCTTTTCGTCAAATGGTGAGCGAGTTGGATCGGCAGGGGCATCAATGTATCCGTCTCGTTGCATGCGAATCCAAACATGATGCCCTGATCCCCTGCCCCCTGCCCGAGATCCTGCCCTCGTCCTTCATCAACGCCCTGGCTTATGTCGGGCGACTGCTCGGTGAGGGCCAGAACGACGGCGCAACGTCGACCATCAAAGCCAATCGCATCATCGTCGTAGCCAATATCGAGTATCGTATCGCGGG
This sequence comes from Mesorhizobium sp., assembly GCA_004963905.1. Lineage (GTDB taxonomy): Bacteria > Pseudomonadota > Alphaproteobacteria > Rhizobiales > Rhizobiaceae > Mesorhizobium. Next base: position 81,093 of record SUGL01000025.1, on the reverse strand, counting down.
CGACTTGGCTGTAATCGATGTGGGCATGGCTGGTGATCTCGCCAGCCACAACGACCATCCCCGTCTTCACCAACACTTCACAGGCGACGCGCGCCTTCGGATCGGTGCGCAGGACCGCATCGAGAATGGCATCGGAGATGTTGTCTGCCATCTTATCGGGGTGTCCCGCGCCGACGGATTCGGAAGAGAACACGAACTGCCTGGTCATAAAAATGCCCTCGCTTCAAGTGCTGGAGTTAGTGAGGAGTTTCTGGATTGGGGTGGCTTATCGGTCGGGGATGCCGGGAACATCGAACGCAGTGCAGAAGTCGGCAACGTCTCTTCGTACGCTCGCATGAACTTCCTGGTCATCGGGCTGGCGGCAGACCGAGTCGATGAAAGCGGCGATCTGCACCATCTCCGTTTCGCGCATGCCCATGGACGTCACCGCTGGCGTCCCTAAGCGGATGCCGCTTGTCAGCGCCGGATGCCGCCGGTCGCCCGGGACCATATTGAAATTCGCAATGATGCCTGCACGCGATAAGCGCTCCGCATAGGCTTTGCCTGACAGCGGCCGGTCCCGAAGATCAAGGATCAGCATGTGATTGTCAGTGCCCCCGGTGACGAGTTCATAACCTCGCTCCAGAAGCGCCTGGGCCAGAGCCTTGGCGTTGTGGACGATCTGCTGACCGTAGACACGAAAGGACGAGTTCGCTGCTTCCTGCAAAGCGACGGCAAGCGCGGCGATAGTATTCATATGCGGTCCGCCTTGCAGAAGAGGGAACACGGCGCGGTCTATACGTTTGGCCAGATTGTGTTTGCTCTTCGGATGATGGAGGGGCTGATAACGGTCTTCATTCCTTGATAAAATGAAGCCACCCCGGGGACCGCGGATCGACTTGTGAGAGGTGCTGGTGACCACATCGCAATGGGGCACGGGGTTCGGATGCACTCCTGCGACAACCAGGCCGCTGATGTGGGCGATGTCAGCCACCAGATACGAGTTCACCTCCGAAGCAATTTCGGCCATTGCCGCGTAGTCAAAAATACGCGGATAAGCAGTTCCGCCGACCCAAATTAGCTTCGGGCGTTCCCGCTTGGCGGTCTCGCGCAAGTGGTCATAGTCAATTTGCTGTGTCTTTTCGTGCAGCCTGTACGGGACGCGCTGATAATCGCTGCCGGAAAAATTGACGGACCAACCGTGAGTCAGATGGCCGCCTTCGGGTAAAGGCAAGCCCATCACTTTGTCACGGGGGCTCAAAAGCGCGCGATAGACAGCCTGGTTGGCTGGCGAGCCTGAATAAGGCTGGACGTTGGCGTGTTCACTGCCAAATAGCGCTTTCAGGCGCTCGATCGCGAGGGTCTCAAGCTCATCGACGATCTCGTTTCCGGCGTAGTAGCGCGCACCGGGGTATCCCTCGGCATACTTGTTGGTGAAAATCGACCCGGTCGCTTCCAACACCGCCGAGGAGGCAAAGTTCTCGGAGGCGATCAGTTTGAGAGTTGTCCGCTCCTGGCGCTCCTGTCTTAGAAGCAGTTCGCGAACGCGGGAGTCGACGGCGGCTAAGTGAGGCCGCCCGTAAGTGTCGGGCTGCGCGATGGCGCCGCCGGCGGAGTTATCCATGGTAGTCGCGCTCCATTTGGACTGATCTATTTCACGATCAAGCAGGCGGTCCCTTCAACCGCGCGTCTTGTATTGCTTCCAGGCGTTGTAGGTCTCTTTTATGATGACCATCATCGTGGGGCAGGAGATCGACCACCAATTGAGCCAGCCCGCCATCCTTGCCTCCTGCTTGCATATGGTACGAAGACTGCGGACGTTGTTCGTTGCAGCAAAGAAAGTTGGCTCTGACCAGCCGCCGGACGTGGCGTCGAACCTGCTCGCGAGGCAGACTGGTAATATCGGCCAGCTCGCCGACGGTTAGATCCGCATGCGCGCAAAGGCCCAGGATTCGAAGGCGATCAAGATGCGCTGCCGTCCTTACGCGATTTACCAGTGTCAACATTGGTTGGCATCAACCCGGACGGGATGCAGCAAGCCGCTAGCCCTTCTATCCCCATCAATCCGCATGAGATCTCTTCTCGTCATTTGCTGTAAATCCGCTGGTATGGATGCTAATGGAAGATGGATCACAGTCCTTTCTACGACTAAGACGCCAGATATTGGGGCTAATGTACCACCTGACAGGAGACTACGCTCACGAACATTATGTGAATTTTTTTTAACGTTGCTGAAATCAAGGGTGAGGTTTGGCGAATGTCTCGCCGTCGACTGTCGAATCCTGCCCGACGGGATTATGGGGTGCGTAGCCTGCTTGTCCTTTCCACATGACCAGCGACGATGGGGCGAAGGCGGCAGACATAGCTCTGGAGCATGCTGCGGTGTCTTTGGCCTGAAGCCGAGGAAGGCGGACCGTGGCTTCCGCGCCGCTGCCGGGAGCCCCCGAACAGGCCAAGTGGATCAGCCGGGTGTTGCCGTCATAGAGCGTGAGACCCAAAGCTGGCCAGCCGCGCCCTGAGGCTGACGCACCGCTCAGCGTCCACCTTGCTCTCGAAGCCCATCGGCATAGCGCCGATAACGACTTGACCGCGTGCGTGTCGACGAGCGATCGGTGAGCGCAAGGATCGAGGGTGCAGTGCAGGATAATGCTGTTTTAAATCAGCGCTGTTTTCAGCCGACTGCCTTGAGCGTGGGCACAAGGATATAGGCCGCAGGAGATCATCGTCTGGCTGTTCGGGAGGCCGCCCTGGGCGCGCGACAGCCGTTCCTTCGGCTGCGCCAGCTCCGCCACCATCCGCGCCGTGCCTTCCGGAGACCATTCCCGCTGCCGGCCGGCGCCCGTGAAAACCTCGACCGGCGCACCGGCTCGAGATGGCTGGGCTCAGCGTAACTCTGAAGTCGTCATATACCGAAGCCTTCACAGACTTCGGACATCTCCCTCACAGTCCGATCAAGATGGCGTCAGGAACACCGCTTGCGTTGATGCGGATGAACCCCTGCTTGTGCCACAATGACCCTTATCTCAGCGCGCGAGCCAAAGCTTCCGCGCAAGGCGACGGCTAGGATAAGGCAATGCCGACGAAGGGCACATTGCTTGCCACACTCTGGAATGATGGCATGCTCGGAAGGCCTAGGTTTTGCTCAGGGCCGCCTGCAAGGCGCGCTTGGAGGTTATTCACATAGCCTTCTGCGTAGTCCTGCGCCGTCGAGACCGAAAGATCAATGCCTGCCGCCAAGGCCTCTTCCATCAGGTGCTTTACGAGCCCATTTCGAATGGCCAGCTTGACCTCGGGGCCTGCGATAAGGCCGATCGCCTGCGCGGCCATATTGAGGCCAGCTTCCTCCAGCGCTCGCTTCATATCGCCTCCGTTAATGGCCGTACGCAGGAGATTGGCTGCTTGCGACTCAGCCTCGAGAACCATCGAGGCAAGATCGGCTACTTGTCCGAGGCCCGGAATGAAGCTGAGCAGTCCCACCGCCGTTGCCGCCAAGTCGAGCACTTTCGTCTCGATTTTGAGCACGGAGTCGACGACGTGCATGACGGCCCCGCCGTTCTTTTTGGCTGACTTAATGTCAGGCTGGTCCATCAGGCCCATCTTCATGTCCGCGACGGCATTCTGCTCTTCTGCGGTTTGGGCGCCGTGGGTGATTGGCTGCTGAACGTTGCGGTTCGCAGACGACATGTTTGTGCAAAAATGGGCAAAGTCTTTTTTGCTGATATTGCCGGAATCAACCGTATGCCCGCCGCCAAAGTCGAAGAATTTATGATGGGTCTTATAGCCCGTGATCGAATTGTTCAGGAGGCCAAACAAAAGAGGATCTGAAAGGAGCTGAGAGGCTGCTTCCCGCACTTTCGGATCAAGGCTCTTGTCGTCTTTCATTTTCGCCAGTTTGTCGCGAGTCAGAACACCGCTTCCAAAGAACGTGTCCTGATGGTCCTTGATCATCTCGACCGTATTCAGCTCAGTTTGCGTGAGGCTCATCGACGATGAGGCGACTTGCAGGAAATCCTCTTTGTGCATCTTCCCTTTCGAGCCACCGCACAACTGGTTCCAAGCATCGGGGTGATCGAGGAAATATTGCGCCGCCGCAATGACCTGGGGCGGAAATTTGCCGTTTTTCGATTCGCCGCCGACCATTTTCTTGAACTCATCCAGACTCAGGTCCTTGGACAGATTTTCGGAGTACCGGTAAAACTCCCGCAAGGCATCGCTCAAGGTCATGACCGAAGGCTGCAAACCTCCGCTGCCGTCGGATGGTATGTAGTTCTGCTCGTAGCTTTGCGCTTGGGCTTCCTGAAATGCAGCAACTTGTGGGTGGTGGTTTGAAAATCCGGCCAAGTCCTTGGCGTTGATCTTGCCTCCACAGCGGCCGTCGCCCTGCGAGCCAATCGCATAAAAAAGTCCCGAATCCTGCTGCAGTCCCTTGATCGCCGCTTTCAGATCCGGTGGCGTAGAGGGATCATTGGCTTTCTCGGTCAACGACTTCCAACTAAGCGGGCATTGGTCCTTGTGACGGTTGAGTACCGCAACAATCTGCAACTCAGCCGTGGTCAGCGACCCACCGTTCCACGTGATTCCGGGGCTCGGCCTGGGAGCCGGCTCGATCTTCGGGGTGACGCGGAGCAGATGTTGGGCTTCAGTCGCCTTGGAGCGTTGCGATTGGTCCTCCTTGAGAGCCGCCCTCATATGTGGCGGCAGCAGATCCAGTGGGTGTTGCTCCAAGCCCTTCAATGTCGATTCGACATCCGGTGCCAGATGGCCCAAAGGGTCCTGCCGCAATTTATCCATTGTCGAATCAAGATTCGACGTTGGCAGATCCCCTTGCGCGAAAGAGCCGGGCTTGTTTGCCAGCACACAAGTGGACAGCATCGCTTCGAAGCACGATGCACTTTGCTGATGCTGGGTCGCAAAATGGGAAACTTTCAGGCCCGGCCAACCCCTTGCGGACTGTAGCGAATTTGAGCGGTAGAAAGTTGAAAGATTGCTGGCCGACATTGTGCATCCTCAGACGTGACGTTGAAATCCCCACAAGAGACCCCGACAGAAGATCCCTTGCGTTTCACAAAATTCGACAATTCCAAGCGTCGGCAGGTCACGAATGCGCCTGCCCTGCCTTCAATTGCTGTGTTCCGGGCCGGCTCCAAGGTTCGGTCCAACACAATGGCCGGAGTCACCGCGAGAGCTGCCGGGACTCATCATGAGCGGATTAGCTTTCGAGAAACTGACGAGTTTGCGAAGAGTTCACAAAGGGGTAGCCGCAGTCATGTTCTTCAGAGCTGCGGCAAATCCTCAATGTTCATTTCTTGCCCAGCTCAGGCTTCCCGCCAACGCTATCCTGTTGTGGGATGTCAGAAGAATAAGAAGTATCCGGTCGTCCGTCGCGAACGACCGTAGTGGAGGAGCCGCGAAACAAGATCAGCACTGATTCCTTTGGCGTGGCCGCTATGTGAGTCTGCGCCTGCGCCTCCGCCACCAAGCCGTTAAAGGTCTGCTCCACGAGTGCGACGAAGCGCGGTGGACCGGAAACGAAGACGAGGCCATTGCCTGGCACGGGTTTGACCACATAGCGCTCGTCGGAGATATCAAGCTTGTCGAGAGCCCCCTTGAACGCATCGAAGCGAATCGACGTCATCAAAAGCATTCGAGTTTGCGATTCTTGTGCAGCAGACACATAGAGCACAAGGCCGTCATAGTACCATTGGAGACCGTAAAGGTTCGTCAAGCGGTCGAGGAACGCGCGCGGTGGCAAATCAGGCATACGTCCGCGAATTCGCCCCTTCACCGCAGGACTGATGTTGACCCTGATATTCAGGTTGTTGCCGAATTCCTGCAACGCTGCAGCGAGTTCCTGATCCAGAACCGTGTATCTATAGGGTGTCGCCGGAAGGGACAGCGGGACTGCGTGCGCCGGGTGAATCCCGGTGGACAGAAAAAACCCGGCACAGAGAAGTCTCAAAACATGCAGGGTGACGGGTTGGATAAGCGTTCTCGGCATGTCGCACTGATAAACCAAACGCTGAAATCATCACAAGTGACTAAATTGCCGAAGAGATTTTAGATGTCGAAATGACGCCGCCGTTAGTCAGCTTCTTGTCAGCTTGCCCCCCTAGGAGTGTTGCGCCGACACCGGGTGATGAATGGGCGGGGCCCGCCCGGTCAGAGAGAGCAACCGAGTCCTTACATGATGATGCCTGTCACGTCGATCTCTGCCACTCTAACGGCTGGCCTCCCCAGGGTCGGATCACCGTCGATTGTCGAGCAGGCCCAGTTTGAGCGCGCCTTAGGGCATGCAGCCGACTCGCTGAAAAACAATGCCGCCGCGGAGCCAGCGAGTGCGGCGCCAGTTGCTGCGGCGATGGATGTTCAGCGCGCGGCTGCGCCGACGAGCGGCATGGGCGATCGCGTGTTGCAGACGATTTCCTCCCTATATCCACACAACACTGTTTCCTTCCCCGCGCTCGACCATGACATAGCCCTTTCGAAGGGCGCTCTACCGGGACCGGCGCAGAAGCTTCCCGTCGCAGGTGAGGCGGGAACCGGAATCTCGGGCATTCCTCAACAAGGGCAAGACTTCGAAACGATGATGGCTGGTCTTCGGGATGTTTACAACGGCGTCACCCAGGTGGCGCTTATCTCCAAAGGCGTCAGCGGCGTCACATCATCCGTGAATAAACTTTTGAAGGAAGGCTGAACCGCGCGCATGATTGGCTTGGCCGAGGGCGAAATCATGCGTGGCCTGTCAGGGTGGCGGTCGGTTAGACTTGTCATGCTGCTAGTTCTCGTCGCCCTCAGTGCTTGCAAAACCGACCTCTACACGCAATTGCAAGAGCGTGAGGCAAATGAAATGCTCGCACTTCTTGAAGACAACGGGGTCGCCGCGATCCGGGTGGTCGCCAAGGATGGGACCAGCACGATCCAGGTTGACGAAAAGCTGCTCGCCTTCTCAATCAACCTTCTGAACGCCAAGGGGTTGCCGCGCCAATCCTTCAAGAACCTCGGTGAGATATTCCAAGGATCAGGCCTGATTGCCTCGCCGACCGAGGAGCGTGCCCGTTACGTGTATGCCCTGAGCGAAGAGTTGTCGCGGACGATCAGCGATATCGATGGCGTTTTTTCTGTACGTGTTCACGTCGTGCTGCCGCATAACGACCTTGTGCGAGCCGGCGCCACGCCATCCTCGGCCGCGGTGTTTATCAGGCACGACGCCAAAACAAATGTCGCGGCTCTGCTGCCAAAGATAAAGATGCTGGTAGCCGACAGCATCGAAGGCTTGTCCTACGATAAGGTGGAAGTGGTTTTGGTGCCGGTAGAACGGTCCGCACACGAGCAACGGCCCGATCCGACTGCTGTTTTGCCACAAGCATCAACACCTCTTCCTGCGCCAATTCTGGCGACCGTGACAGGTTTTGCCGCAGCCGTATTCGCAGTGGCCTGTTATCTCTTGGTCAGCGTTGCTACGCGTCGGCGCAAGCAATCAACCGGCGTTTCCAAGGTCGAGGGGCGCCGGGATGCTTCTGCTGTCGAGGCCATTCGCAAAAGAATGCCTGCAATTGGACGTGGGTGACATCTCATTGCCAATGCCTATACAGACCGCCCGACCTGATGGTCCGCACCAATTGCGTTTTCCGGGCGCGAGCGAGCTTGCGGCTTCGGCCCATCCGACCCGTCTAGCGGCGCGTCTTGATCCAGCGTTATCGGCAGAAACGTTAGTGAAGTTGCAGAAGTGTTCCAGACTGCATCCAAGGCTGGCAGAATTGCTGGGCAACTATGACGTGGATCTGAACCACATCGGCTGCAGGCCGGACCTTCTACGCGGGCACGATCCATATCGAGCTGCCCTTCTTGCTGGTAGTATCTGGCATGCCCGTTCGCTGGTCGCGTTTGTCTCTCAGCCTGAGCTTGCCATCCTTGTTAAACGCATCGGCGTGGATGCACACGCATTCGGAATCCGACACCTGCTGCATGCCGTTGAGAACAGACTGATCGCGGACCCAGAAAAACTCGCTCAGCAAATCGAATACGATGGACATGCATGTCTTGGGGCTTGGCTCCAGGACAGTTCAGCGACCGAGCGTAACCGCGTGCTTCTTCGGTTGCCCGAGGGGACTGCCGCGGAGACTCCAGCACCTGAGCATTGGACCGCCGCCGGCCAATTGCTTTCACTTGTACTAGCTCATTTTGAGACAGAGACCCCGGTGAAATGACAGCCGAACTTTCCGAGGGGCCAATAGCGCCGCAGATGCGTCCAATCGGACCACTGATACCCGCGAGCGAGCTCGAAACCTGGCACAGCGCCGCGCAAGCGCTTGCCGCGGCAGAACGGCATCGGCAGCGCGTTCGAAACTGGGCACGCGCCGTTTACCAGCGGGCGTGGGTGCGCGGCCACATGGAGGGCTCGAATGCAGGCACCGAGGAGATGGCAGGGCTGATTGCGGAGACAATCTCCGAAATCGCGCGACGAAAGGCGGCTCTGGAGCAGGAATTGCCGCAGCTCGTGATGGAAATATTGAGCGATCTTATCGGCGCTTTCGATCCGGGCGAGCTACTGGTGAGGGCTGTTCGTCACGCCATAGAGTGTCAATACAGCGGCGCCGAAGTTTGCCTTCATGTTTCTCCCATGCAAGTCGACATGCTTGCACGAGAGTTTGCTCGATGCGACGGCCAGGATGGTCGACCAAGGGTGCGGATCGAGCCCGACCCGACGTTGTCGCCGCAACGGTGCGTGCTGTGGAGCGAGTACGGCAATGTCGACCTGGGACTTGACGCCCAGATGCGCGCGCTGCGCCTTGGTTTCGGGACGCTATGTGAAAAAGGCGAGCTATGAGAAAGCCCGTCCCAGAACATAACGCTGACGCCGACACTCGAGCTCTCGTTCCAGCAATCTCGTCTTTGAGGGCTGCGGCCAAGCGAATTGACACGCGTGCGGTGCGCGGTCGGATCACGCGGGCTATCGGCACACTGGTTCATGCCGTCTTGCCAGATACTCGTATTGGGGAACTTTGCCTCCTAGAGGACCCGCGAACCGGGCTGTCGCTCGAGGCCGAGGTGATCGGCCTGTCGGGTGATGGTGTATTGCTGACACCGATCGGGGACTTGGTGGGCCTATCCAGCCGCGCAGAGGTCGTGGCCACTGGCCGAATGCGTGAGGTGCCCGTCGGCGGCGATTTGCTCGGTCGCGTGATCGACAGTCGTTGCCGCCCATTGGACGGCAAAGGCGAAATCAAGACCGTCGAAACTCGGCCCCTGCATGGCAGAGCCCCCAATCCGATGACGAGGCGCATGATTGAGCGGCCATTCCCGCTTGGGGTCCGTGTCCTCGATGGTCTGCTGACGTGCGGCGAGGGCCAGCGGATCGGGATTTATGGCGAGCCAGGTGGTGGCAAGTCGACGCTGTTGTCACAGATCGTAAAGGGTGCCGCCGCTGACGTCGTCATAGTGGCGCTCATAGGCGAACGTGGACGGGAAGTTCGTGAATTGATCGAAAGGAATCTTGGTGAAGAGGGCCTTCTCCGTACGGTCGTCGTGGTTGAAACCTCCGACCGCTCGGCGGTGGAGCGTGCGCAATGCGCTCCAATGGCGACTGCGCTCGCGGAATATTTTCGCGATCAGGGCCTACGCGTTGCTCTCATGCTGGATTCGCTGACGCGCTTCTGCCGCGCTATGCGCGAAATAGGCCTTGCTGCGGGTGAGCCGCCGACGCGACGGGGCTTTCCTCCTTCCGTTTTTGGCATGCTGCCAGGCCTGCTCGAGCGCGCCGGCATGGGTGAGCGGGGCTCAATCACGGCCTTCTATACGGTGCTTGTAGAGGGTGATGGCACGGGTGATCCAATCGCCGAGGAATCGCGTGGTATTCTCGATGGCCATGTCATCCTCTCACGCGCTATTGCGGCGCGATCGCATTTCCCCGCTATTGATGTGCTGCAGAGTCGCAGCCGCGTCATGGATGCAGTCGTTTCGGGGACACATCGCAAGGCAGCATCCATTTTCCGCGAGCTCCTATCGCGCTATGCCGAGACCGAGTTCTTGATCAATGTTGGCGAATACAAGCCAGGTGGAGATCCCCTGACTGACCGGGCCGTCGCGTCAATCGACGAACTGAGGGAGTTTCTGCGCCAGAGCGAAGATGACGCGTCAGATTTCGAGGAGACGGTCGCATGGATGTCGCGTCTGACCGCGTGAACTGGGTTCAGTCTTCGAGGTTACGGCTTCTGAAGGAAATGCAAGAGCGTCGTGCCCTTGGCGAGCTGTCCAAGAAGGAAGCCCAGCGCGATGTGGCCGCCTCAGCCGTACAAAATGCCGCTAGGGAGCTTGCAATGATACAGCAACATTGTTCAAGAACAGAAGCAGCGCTCTATCAGCATCTGATGTCACTCGACAACTTGTCTAGCGCAGCGCTCGACCGTCACCGCCTTCACACTGAACAGCTTGCCGCTGAGATCACTTCCAGACGGCAGATGCTTGATGATGCCCAAATCGCTCAAGAGGAGGCTGAGATGGCGGCGTCCAGGACGAGGGAGCTATGGGTCATATGTTCGGCGGCAAGGGACAAATGGCAACAAATCGAGGACGACGTGCGGCGCGCCGTCGAGACTCATTCGGAGGCCGCAGCCGAGATCGAGGCCGACGACGAGATACTGCTGAAATATGCGAGGGGGTCGCTTGCCTAAATGCCGCGCAACCGGATCCGACAGTCGCAAGAGGTCGTCCGAATGACACGACCGTGCAGTCTTTGATAGCCGCTGCGGTCACACCCGCCATGTTCGAACCAGTTCTGAAACTGTCCCGCACGGTTGTCTCGTGGCTCAATGATACAGCAGCGCCCCGCACGCCGTTTCAAAGCCGGATCAACGAGGTGCCGCTATCGGTGCGAACGGCAGGGCTTGTCTGGCAGCAGGAACCTGCTGCCATTCCGATGCTTGACTGCGTCTGGAGAGTGGGAGCCGAAACGGTCATCTTGTCGCTGTCGCGCCCGCTCGTAGAGGAGTTCATCACGACAGTGCAGAACGGCTTGGCCTTCCCTTCCGAGCCAACTGCTTCGCTTATTCTCGAACTCGCTCTTGAGCCGCTTGTCACTCGACTGGAGGAGACGACGCGTCTGAACGTGCAACTCGTGCGCGTATGCGAAGCCACGATGCTGGCTCCTCATCTTGAACTCGACATCATTTTCGGCGCGGTCAAGGGCAAGGGCCGTCTATTCCTGTTCACGCCTCTTGACGGCTTAGTACCGCCTGCGTTTCGCGCGCTAGGCGAACTGCTTGCCCAGTTGCCGCGGCAGCTGGGCGGGCTGCCTCCAGAGCTCCCGCTCATTGTTGCAGGAGAGGTCGGCACGCTTCGCCTTCCTGCGGCGCTTCTTCGAAGCGCATGTGTCGGTGATGCATTGTTGCCCGATATTGCGCCGTTCGGCCGCGGCCAGATCACCCTAGCTGTCGGCCAGTTGTGCGCCGGGGCGGATCTTGACGGCGATGAATTAATCTTGCGGGGGCCTTTCCGCCCGCGACCGTGTCCTTTGGAGAATGCGCATATGACACAACCCGGATCGCAACTGGAGCTTACTAAGGATCTCGACGATGTCGAGATCGTGCTTGTCTTTGAATGCGGCCGCTGGCCTATTTCTCTTGGGGAATTAAGAAGTGCCGGCGAAGGGCATATTTTTGAACTTGGATGGCCGATCGACGGCCCGGTCGACATAGTGGCCAATGGTCAGCGTATCGGGCGTGGCGACATTGTCCGCATCGGAGAAGAGCTGGGCATCAGGCTCCGTGGCGGGTTTGCATGCAATGAGTGAAGCTCAGCCGACAATCCTGGCGCTTCTTGCGGTTACCGCCGGACTCGGTCTGCTGGTTTTAGCAGTTGCCACGACAACGGCCTTTGTAAAGGTATCAATTGTTCTTTTCCTCGTCCGCAATGCGCTCGGGACCCAGACCATACCACCCAATGTGGTGCTGTACGCCGCGGCGATGATCCTCACTATGTTCGTTAGTGCGCCCGTTGCTGAGCAGACCTATGACCGCATGTCGGATCCCAAGCTCCACTATCAGACATTCGACGACTGGGTAAGCGCCGCTAAAGCCGGAAGTGAGCCCTTGCGCGAGCATCTCAAGAAATTCACAAATGAAGAGCAGCGGCGATTTTTCCTATCTTCGACAGAAAAGGTCTGGCCAGAGGAAATGCACGCTGCAGCCACGCCTGATGACTTTGCAATACTTGTACCGTCTTTCTTGCTATCAGAATTGAAGCGCGGATTTGAGATAGGATTTCTACTTTATCTGCCTTTTATTGTTATAGATCTGATAGTGACAACTATCTTGATGGCAATGGGTATGTCGATGGTCTCACCAACTGTTATATCTGTCCCGTTCAAGATCTTTTTGTTTGTTGCCATTGATGGTTGGTCAAAATTGATGCATGGGCTTGTGCTGAGTTATACGTTACCGGGAGGCTGATCATCACTGAATCCAGCATCATTACTCTTATGAGCCAATCACTGGTGGTTTTCATGATCTGGATTCTACCGCCGCTCATTGCATCAGTGGTTGTCGGCCTCGTCATCGGCATCCTCCAGGCGGCGACGCAGATCCAGGATGAAAGCTTGCCGCTCACCGTGAAGCTTCTGGTCGTTGTCGCGGTGATTGGGCTGTTTGCTCCTGTGCTAAGCGCCCCGCTCATAGAGCTAGCCGATCAGATCTTCACCGAGTTTCCCGCAATGACACTTAGCTACTAGTCCGCCCCATGGACGCGCCATCGGCCGATATTCAAATTCTGATCCAGACGGCTCTCGAACTCGTCGTTGCGGCAGGTCTTGGGGCAGCCCGCGCGATGGGCATCATGCTGATCTTTCCCGTATTCACACGCTCGCAGATCAGTGGGCTGATCCGGGGCTGTTTGGCTGTTGGCTTCGCACTACCATGCCTGGCACACGTCAGCGGCGGATTGCCGGCGCTGGATTCTGATACACGCCTGATCCAGCTAACCCTGCTCGGATTCAAGGAAGTTTTTGTCGGTGTACTCCTTGGCACTTTTCTTGGCATTCCGCTTTGGGGCCTTCAGGCTGCCGGGGAGCTTATCGACAACCAACGCGGCATCAGCAGCCCGACCGCTTCGGCCGATCCCGCGACGAACAGTCAGGCTTCCGCGATGGGCGTTTTTCTGGGGATCACTGCGATTGCCATATTCGTCGGATCAGGAGGCCTGGAAACTTTGATCAGTGTCCTGTACCGCAGCTACTTGATCTGGCCGGTGTATCAGTTTCACCCGACACTGAGCGGGCCAGGAGCAATGGAGTTGTTGGGGCTTCTCGACCGCATAATGCGCACGGCATTATTGGTATCGGGGCCTGTCGTGTTCTTCCTGATACTGATTGATATATCGATGATGCTGCTGCGTCGCTTTGCCCCGCAATTTAAGGCGAGCCAACTGTCTCCGGCAATCAAGAACATTGTCTTTCCAGTTCTCATGGTCACCTACGCTGCCTATCTGGTGGAGAGCATGAAACTGGAGGTCACACAAGCCAACGGCGCGCTGGAGTGGTTCGACAAATTGCTGCCATGAGCGACACAAGTGAAGAGAAGACACACGCCGCCAGCCCGAAGAAGTTAAGTGAAGCGCGCAAAAAAGGACAGCTGCCACGTAGCTCCGATTTCGTCCGCGCGGTCGGGACTTGCGCTGGGCTCGGCTACCTTTGGCTAAGAGGCAGCGTGATCGAGGACAAATGCCGGGAAGCGCTCCTATTAGCCACCAAGTTGCAGAGCCTACCTTTCGATACCGCGGTGCCGCAGGCATTGGTTGTGCTCGTCCAACTCACCGTCGCGGCTGTTGGCCCGCTGCTTGGAACCCTCGTCGCCGCGGTGATTTTGGCCAGCCTGCTAGCCAATGGTGGATTTGTCTTCTCTCTGGAGCCGATGAAGCTCAGCTTTAAGAAAATTGACCCCTTTGAAGGGCTGAAGCGCTTGGGGTCTGCTCGTTCCATGGTCGAAGTCTGCAAGACCATGTTCAAGGTATTGGTTCTCAGCGCAACCTTTTCCATTGTCCTTCTCGGGATGTGGAAGACAATGGTCCCTCTGCCGATCTGCGGCATGGGCTGTGTTGGCCTCATCTTTATGGAGACAAAATTGCTGATGGGAATTGGCGCCGGCGCACTGCTGGTCGGCGGACTGATCGATCTCCTGCTCCAGCGCGCGTTGTATCTGCGCGAAATGCGCATGACCAATACCGAAGTGACGCGCGAGTCGAAGGATCAGCAAGGAGCGCCAGAGTTGAAAGGTGAACAGCGTCGCATCCGCGAGGAGGCGGCCGACGAGCCTGCGCTTGGCGTGCATCGCGCCACGCTGGTCTTAACAGGAAGGGCGGTCCTGATCGGTCTGCGTTACGTTCGCGGTGAAACCGGGGTGCCGTTCTTAGTTTGCCGTGCCGAAGGTGAGCGCGTTTCACATGTGTTGAGTGAGGCGCGGGCACTACGCCTGACGATCGTCCATGACCATGTCTTAGCGCGTCAGCTGATAAGCACTACAAAACTCGGCCACGCGGTTCCTATGCAATATTTCCAGCCTGTCGCGAAAGCATTCTTTGCCGCAGGCTTGGCCTAGTCATTGGAAGTCCACGACTGCCCAGTTCAAAACTGACCTGGTTCCATGCTAGTGGCAAATGTCGGCTGGCCATCCGTGCCCCAGTGTCTCTGTCAGGCCAACCGCGCAACCGCGGGCCTGGGGCAATCACTCCCCTCGGATCTGCCACCCAGCAACTACGGCAAGTCCTCCGGGCATGACCTTTCAGCCTCTGCTGGCCGGTGCGTGGCGCAGTCCGAGGTTTTGAGGCCGGCAGTGCGGATTTGATTGGTGCAGCCGTTGGAATGCCCTCGTCAGCTAGTCGTCAACTAAGCGCCCTATGTTGAACAGCCGTGCTAACTTGAGCTCGGTTGCGAAACATAGGAGTACGAATCGTCATGTATGGTCGAATTGGCTCATCCGATAGTTACCGCGCGCATAATGCCGGCGAGCAATCGGATGCAGGAAGCGAAGGGTTCGCGGACACATTTGCCCGAATGCACTTATCCGGATCGGAAGGTAGCGGCGCCTCATCATCGGCGGCTCCCCAAGCATACTCCCTCAATTCCCGACCTCCTGTGGTGGAGATCAACAGGACTTCCTTCAGGAGACAGGTGAGGCAATTTCATGGTGATGAAATCACGCACATCGCCGACAATCCTCAAGAGTATTCGGAGTTCGTATCGTCACGAGCCAGGCGCACCGCGGACGTTGCTCAGCAATATGGCATCCGTCGAGATACGGAGCACGCGCGATATTTCAGTTACCAATTGGGAGACCGGAGTGCCGGACTGCTGAGAATGGAAGGCGGATTCAGCATGAACGAGTTCGAATCGGAAAGTTGGCGGGAACAATTTCCTGGTCGAACTGAGGTCACTTCCATAGTGGATCTTCAAGTCGCCCATCCGCTCGTCGAAAATGCGGGCGATATTCTGCTGGAGCATCAACTTCGGATAGACGGCGACCGACCGTTGCTGAATTGGCGTGCGGCTAATCCGGAAGCACAAGCGCGCGCGCAGACGATGGGGTTTGTTGAAGTGGATCATGGCGACCTGGTGCTTGACCCTACGCAGCATCCCGACAAATGGACGAAGAACAGTGCCGGTGAGTGGCAGCGTGCAGGCAAACCTCCACTCTATCTCCACAAAACCGAGGACAGCGACAGCAGCGATAGCGGGTCTGACGACGATTTCATGTGATTTGTCGACCCGCCGCCGAGCCTTGCAACTGGTGACGGTTGCAAGGCTGTTGGCAGTGAATGCTAATTGTCCGGCGACAGCCCCGCCTTAGCGCCAGCGCCGCCGAGCGATCCAGCCCATCTCCCAGACAATAAACTGCGGATGCGCATCGTGGGTGCTTGCGAGCGGATTGTATTCGGGCCGGAACTCCGCCTCTTGGATACGAGCTCTCCCGAATCCAATTTTCTCCACCACACCGTTGGGTCGTTGCGATGCGCCGATCCCGATCGGATCGGCTATGCCTGCTCCGCGCTCGCAGGAAGACCTTCCGCCTCGATCTTGGCGGCGCGATCTCGGCGATAAGTTGGATGGGAGGCAAGATACGCCGCCACGTCAACAGCAGGTAACGCGACATCGCAAATCGGCCCTGACGGTAGCCGATCGACTCCAATCGCCGGACCGCAACTCGCGCAGCGGCATCGCGGTTTGGCCAGGAGAAATGCTCGCTGACTCACAGCGTGGCCGGCCGCATTCTGCCCTAGACCCCAAAGTACGTGCCCTGTCATGCAGCCTGCGCCGACGGGAGCTCGGCACGCGAATGGCGTGGTTGGCGGCCAAGCCCCGAGGTCAACAAGGACTTACAGAAAGCGGGGGTGAGTTTGCCGCGATGAATTATGACCTTCTCGCGACCGGACCTAGCATCGGCTTCCTCTCGCTCTCGATTGTAGCCGCGCTGTTCGTTGGATTTAACGTGGCAAGCGGTGAATTCGGAATCAGCCAGCCCTTCCAAGTTTCTGGCCATGACGGGGCGACTCGTGTGGATGTGCACCCACATCGGGCTCGGCATCGCACCATTGACCAGCATCTTGGGCTGCAGCTTCATCTCAAACAGCTTTCCTGGCTCGCCACGCAGCGCGACCGGTGCCTCCGGCGGCATCAATTCGTCGGCATTGCACAAATGTTCCAGGTATTTTTGCGCCGGAAATGCGTAGGTCTTCATGCAATCAGTCGTAATGCCGGCTTTTCCTTCATTCAATGCGTTGGCCTGTCCCAGCACCATGTTCAGCAACCCTTTGAGCTGGTCTGTGCGTTCGTGCACTTTGGGTAGCTGGGTGGAGGTGAGTAGCAGGCGTACATTACGCCCCTGCAACCCGGCGAGACAGGTTTGCATCTCAATGGCCTGGGCTCGCAGGTACTGGGCCACATCGTCCACGACCTTACCGGCCTCCTCAGGCTTCATCTGGCGCACTTGGGAGACGACGCTTTGCTGACCGGCCAGATCGAACTGCAAAAGTTCGTCCAATCGTTTGAGCCGCTCCGTCAATACCTCCATTGACAACGCGGCGCCCCCGATTGTCGAGCCTGCCCCCGACGAACTCGCAGCCACCTCTTGCGCTCTCACCTGTGTACTCGCAACTTGATCCGAGCGCGCGAGAACCTTGGCTGCTGGCACTGTGCCGGCGTTCGCAGCGACTGGTGTTGATGGCTGCCCGGCGGCAGAAGTCCCGGCGCGAGCTGCCGACTTATGCTTTGACTTCCCTTTCCTTCGCGCTGTAGTGCCTTCTGACACTGCAGCCGTACCAGCAGTGTCAGCCGGTATCGCAGCGCCTGCCCTGGCCGGCATCGCAGCGCCCGCCTGGGCCTGTGGCGCCATGATGGCTGACGGCGGAGACTGCAGGTTCAACAAGTGCATGGCATCGTGCGCAGTGATCCATGCATCGTCCACGATCCGTTCGAACAGTTTCAATGGGAGGCCGGCATCTGGGTAGGTATGGCTTAGCTTGGTATGCACCTCGTGCAACGCCAATCCAAAATCCGAAAGCCGCTCCATGATTTTTTCTACAACCGCGCAATCATGAGCGTTGAGTGCTTTGCCATCATCCATTATGCCCTTCGCCAAAGAGAGGGCGCGAAGAGCTTCTTGAACGGCGCTTGCCATCAGCTGCACCACTCCATTTCGACCGACGAGGAGTTCCTTCAAATCTGGCTCGAACCTGCTCGCCCGCAGTTCAATCTTGGCCCGCGCAAGACCGATCCGCTCATGGACCAGCCAGATCCTGACACTCAGTACCGAGCCGGCACGCAGCCGCAGTGCGCACCGCTCGGCTTCCCGCATCACGGGCGTTCCACTGGATAGGCTAGCGGTGGCAGCGCAGGCGGATCGCTGCCGTTCGGAGCGCCATGCCTTTTTTTCCCACCACTTAATTGCCGCCGTATGGTGGTTCTCCACATTTAAAATCAACAGCTCCTGCCGGTCCGCCTGGGAGTAGGAGTAGAGTTTATCGACCATACCTGCCGCTTTCTTGGTCTTTTTGTCCAATTTCGTGATCGTCGACAGGCCAAGTTTGTCTACTTCATTCGCGGCGTCGCACACGATCTGGCAACATCTACGCACCTTGTCGTCTGGCATAATTGTCTGCGCCTCAGCCGCAGGCAGGCTAGCGCGGTACTCCAGAATTGCTGAGGCTGCATCGACGACCCGACTGATCAGCTCCACCGCCTCCTCGGGGACGTCGGTTTTCCTGGCCGCAGCCTCGCAATCAGTCAGTTGTTGAACAAGACTGTTCATTCTGAGCTGTGTCGGACTGATATCTTCATTTGACGATGAGCTGGTGCCTTCCACCTGCGCGGTTGATAGTTGGCTACCGACCGGCGCCATGGCTTCGCCCTCAGACATGGAGGGAGAACCGCGCCGCCTTGCGGCTGCGCCACGTGGCGCTACGGTTCCGCGTGGTGGCGCAGCGGCTCCACGTGGCGGTGCGTTCAGGATTTGATCTTCGCCAATCGAGGCGCCTGGCAGACTTTCGCGGGCATCGCCTGGACCGCGCGCAACTGGAAGGGAGGAGGGCCTCCTATCGGCGTCCCCAGAGCGCATCTGCTCCACAACGGAATCGAATGACTGTCCACCTTCTCCCGCAGCAAGACTTGATTGCGAAAGGGAACTGCTCGCCCGCCCCGCGCGGCTGGCTCCAGTTTCAGCCTGCGATTTCCGTGGTCGGCCAATGCCCTTCATATTGCGTCTCCGTAGTAGGCGAGAATGTGCTGCTATTGTGCTGGCGGCTGACGAGACCAGCGGCATCTTTCGGTTAACGTCACGGTCAGCCAGACCCGCGACGGCGTAATGTTCCCGCCAAAGTGCTTCTCAGTAGCAGGCCAAGATTGGCCCGAGCTCACAGGACTTTCGCATATCGATGTCCTGAGATTATCAGCGCTTCAGTCCGCCGATTTCCAGGAACAGCGAATGAAATCAGACCAACTCGGCTAGCTCCCCTTCCTAGACACGTGCCTGACGATTTTATTGAGGCGTCACTCCTCTCGTTCGCCACCGACAAAGTCACACATTTGCTTCAGAGAAGCGTGTGCGTTGCGTATCGCGCGGGAAACCATTTCGATCTATAGTTACAAAAAGTGTCGAGACGGGACCTTTGGATCCGAAGGTCAGGCACGGCCGGCCTAGATAGACCGCTTGGCTGACGATTAGCTGACGATGGGAGTTCTCACGAACAGGGCAAGAAAATCCGACCGCTTCAAGCTTTCGATATGGTGAGAAGAGGATCCGCACCGGCCTCCCAAAGCCGGCAGACCATCCCATGTTCGTACTCGCCGACCTTCTCGAAGCCAATGAGCTCACCGCGCCGGGCCGTGATGTGCAGGCGAGAGAATGGTGATGCAAAGACCGAGTTCCTGCTCGTTGCGTGCGCCCGTGGAGCCAGCAAGAATACGGTCATTGCGGTCATGCAGCACGTGGACCGTGTCTCCTGTTCGACACCACAGCATCGAGGATGCAAACGAGCTGCTGCGGCTGCCATTCGGTCGCGGCATGCGTGGACGGCGGGATTGGCCGAACAGCCGAGATCGTGGTCGACTGTTCGATGCGAGAGCAACATCCTGCAGAGCATACGTTTTTGCGCTGGCCGGTTTTTGTCAAAAGCCGTCAGGTTCTCGAAAGCTCCCGCCCTTAGCTTGATCGAGGTTAACCTTTAACACGTCGCCGCCAATGGCAAATGCCGGAGTACCTGATGATAGCAGCAATTGGGAGTGGAGTTGGCAACCTCGGGACTTCCTTGATCCGAAAGGGCCATGGGGATTCGAAATCCGAGCATTCTGGTGATGGCAAGCCGGCTGGTGGCAATGATGGCAAGCCAGCTGGTGGGAATGATGGCAAGCCAGCTGGCGGGAACGATCGGGCGGATAACCGGACCGTTTCAAAT
Organism: Mesorhizobium sp.; assembly: GCA_004963905.1. Taxonomy (GTDB): domain Bacteria; phylum Pseudomonadota; class Alphaproteobacteria; order Rhizobiales; family Rhizobiaceae; genus Mesorhizobium. The sequence continues at coordinate 61,182 of SUGL01000025.1, read as the reverse complement.
GATCAACTTCAAGACAACTCACAGTCTGCAGCACAAAGTGAAGCCTTCCAAAGTATCCTGCGATCGTTCGCGTTCCAATTCGCGAACGATGCGATGGCTGAGGCCGATGAAGCTTTGGATGACACAGAAGATGCCTGACGCGGGAAAATCCGGCGTGAGGTCATACAGGCCGTTATTGACGGCACAACTCCAACAGAAAAAGGAATGATCATGGCTGCAGTTGATAATAATAAGAAATCAGGCAATACCAATACCAGTAGCGCCGGCAATACCGATAAAACTAACAGTGGCACTCCCGGCAATACAAGCGGAGCTGATGCTACTGCTTTTCAGGCGCAAGTGCAAGAACTAACCAATGTTAGCTTGGAGGCGACGAAAAGGAGTGTCCAGTTGCGCACTCTAACGACCAATCTCCAGACCATCAAGAAGGCCGCCGACGAACGCGTTTCGTAATGTCGGAAGCGGCTTTTAGACTGCCCCTAGCGCGTCTCCTTATTGACGCGACGTAGTCCCGAAATGAGCCGCATGGCAATTGCCGTGCGGCTTCTATCCTGTTTGAGAGATGCTCTGTGGATGACGCCGTTTCCCTCCGTTTCGAAGTGCTTTCGGGGCTCTATTGCGGACTGACCGGCAAGACGGATCTTCAAACGTGTTTAATCGGCAGCGGCTTCGATGCCGATTTGGTCTTTGTCGAGCAAGGACTGGCACCGCATCATCTTCGTGTAACTCTTCTTGGCAAGTCGATCGAACTCGAGGCGCTTGCACCCGGACTCAGTATCGAGGGCAACCGGAATATCGCCGCAGGCCAGTCCGTTGTTGTGCCCCTTCCTGCCGTCCTGCTCGTAGGCGAGATGTCCATTGCTTGGTCCGTGCAGGATGCAGAGCCGCCTGGTTCGACCGGCATACCGCGCCTACCGATCGGTGTGCTCGCCATGGTCATAATCAGCTCACTCGGGATCGGCGCGCTTTCGGGCATGTTCTCCTATCTTGGCAATGCAAGTGGATCGAGCCCCAATTCACTTCGGGCTGAAGTCGCGTCCAGAACGATCAGTCACCGCGCTGACAATGAACTTACGGGGGCAGCGGCCAAAGAGCTGCAGGAGGAAGTCGATCGAGCGGGTCTTCTCGACGTCAAGATTGGCTCCGCAAAGGGTGTTGTGACCGCCGAGGGCACCGTCACGTCTGAATCGGTCATCAGCTGGCAGAAGCTTCAGCAATCGTTCGATCGTCGCACCAAGGGTACTCTAACACTGGTGAACGGAGTGCTCATCAAAGAGGAGAAGGCGCCATCCGCAATCGCGGTCGAAGCTGTGTGGCATGGGGCCCAACCGTATCTTGTCATCGACAGCGAGAAGTATTTTGTCGGGGCCATTTTAGCTGATGGATGGGTAGTCGATCGTATTGAGGACAGCCGTGTGCTGCTGAGCAGGAATGGCCGCATTGCTGCTCTCCCATATTGAAAGCTCGCAGGCCCCATCAAGCAGCACTCTATGGCCAGCCAAACATCCTGTGGCGCTCGGTGCTGACAAGCTGGCTGCGTTGGAAACATTTGCTGCCCAGCCATTTCGCGCCTGTTTGTGGCTCTCATGCAGGGTCACGCGCTGGCCAAGGCCGAGGCGCCTTCGGAGTTCGAAAGCTACGTTTCAGGGCGTAACAGCAGAGTAAGTCTCAACCGATTGCAAAGGTGTCTCGATGGCCAACGTCCTGCGTGACTTCATCAAGCGTGCGCCGGCCAGCCCGGATTTAATGGTTGCGTTGATGCTGCTTCTGGCTGTCGCGATGATGGTCATGCCTATCCCGGTCGTGGTGGTCGACGCACTGATAGGATTCAATATGGGGTTGGCCATACTGCTGATGATGGTTGCCCTGTATGTCAGTACTCCACTTGATTTTTCCTCTTTGCCCGGCGTTATTTTGATTTCCACTGTATTCCGTCTCGCGCTGACGGTCGCAACGACGCGACTGATCCTGGCCGAGGGGGAGGCCGGCAGCATTATTCATACCTTTGGCGATTTCGTCATCTCAGGCAATATCGTGGTGGGTTTCGTCATATTTCTGGTCGTCACCATGGTGCAATTCATGGTCCTCGCGAAGGGTGCCGAACGGGTGGCAGAAGTGGCGGCGCGTTTCACGCTGGATGCTCTGCCGGGCAAGCAAATGGCGGTCGACGCAGAGCTACGCAACGGCCACATCGATGCCAACGAATCCCGCCGGCGGCGCGCCGAATTGGAGAAGGAAAGCCAACTATATGGCGCGATGGACGGCGCGATGAAATTTGTGAAGGGCGATTCCATCGCCGGGCTGGTGGTTATCTGCATCAACATGCTGGGTGGAATTTCGATCGGTCTGCTCTCCAAGGGCATGTCCTTCGGCGAGGTGCTGCATCACTATACTCTGCTGACGATAGGCGATGCATTGATATCGCAGATTCCGGCCCTTCTGCTCTCCATTACTGCGGCGACCATCGTCACCCGTGTGACTGGGACGGCGAGGATCAACCTCGGTACCGAAATGGTCAGTCAGCTCACGGCCAGTACTCGAGCCTTGCGGCTGGCGGCCGGCGTCCTGGTCGTGATGGGGTTCGTTCCTGGGTTTCCCCTCCCCGTCTTTCTGATGCTGGCCGCAGTGTTCGCTGCGGTAAGCATTGTCAAGGCTGATGTGCTGGGCGCCGGCACTGCCGATGCGAAAGATGGAACTGCAGCGGAGCCTAAGCAAGCCGCGCCTGCGAAGGAATTCCCGATCGCATTTTTTTTAGCGCCAAATCTTATGCAGGCGATCGATCAAGCCGAATTGCAAAAACATATTGGGCGCGTTTCGCTCCTGGTCACAGCCGATCTGGGCATTATCGTTCCCCGCATCCCTGTCTTGGTTGACGAGCAGCTGCCTACATCGCAATTCCGGATAGATGTCGAGGGCGTGCCAGTCGAACAGGACGCGATAGATCCAAGCCAGATGACGCTCCGAGCCGATGTAGCGCACGTCGACTCGAGCGGTATCCCCCTTAGGCGTGAGCCGAAAACGGACAGACTCCCGGTCGAACATACCCCTGCACAGGCCCTTACGGGCGCCGGCACGGAGCATTGGGCTCCCGGCGAACTCCTCGCCTTGCGCGTCCATGCAACGTTGACCCGCTACGCACCGCGATTGGTGGGCATCCAAGAGACCCGACATTTCCTGGGCCGAATGGAGCAGGAATATTCTGATCTTGTGAAAGAGGTGCTGCGCACGACGCCGATTCCTCGGATTGCCGATGTTCTGCGCCGCCTCCTGGAGGAAGGTATCCCAATCCGCCACACCCGTCTCGTGTTGGAGGCATTGGCCGAATGGAGCGAGCGTGAGCAAAACGTTGCCCTGCTGACGGAATATGTCCGTTCTGGTTTGAAGCGACAGATCTGCCACCGCTATGCCAACACCGAGGGCATCGTGTCCGCCCTGGTCGTCGAACGCGAGAGCGAGGATGTGATGCGTGGCGCGGTTCGAGATTCGGATGCAGGCCCCTATCTCGCACTGGAGGATCGGCAAAGCGAAGCGATGCTATCACAGATACGTCAGGTCCTTTCGAACACAGAACCGGGTCAAACCCGCCCTATTCTGTTGACGTCAATGGATGTCCGACGTTTCGTCCGCGGCTTTCTGACGCGAAACGGGATCGATCTCGCCGTGCTGTCTTATCAAGACCTCGCCTCCGACTTTACAATTCGCCCGGCAGGATCCGTCAAACTCCCGCACGGATCGAACAGCGGATTGTTAGAGTAGTTCCACCTTTCCTAACTGAACGCGACCCGCCTCCCTGATAACCGAGAGATAATATGAAATTTGTTAGAAATACAGTTTCTCCATCGCCTATGTTTCTGCGCCGGAGCTCACTTCTTTTTGCCGTACTCGCCATTCTGCCTTTGGGCGGTTGCGCCAGCTGGCAAAAGCCCGCTCTTTCCGTGCAGGAGACATCTTCCCCAGAGTTGCTCAGCGCCGATCAAATCGATCCGGCTATGCGCGAACGCATTTTGCGCGAAGTTGGTCAGGATGTTCAAGAGCGGGCTTTGCGGGATGAGGTGAAGCAGCACCCGGACAATGTTGATGCGGCGATACGGCTTACAAAAGCCTTGGTGGCCCAGAAGCGCCCGCACGAAGCGGTTGAGGTGCTCGACAGCGTCTTGGTTGCAGCCCCAGCAAACGTACGTGCATTGAATGCGAAGGGCGTGATCTTGGACATTGAGGGGCGGCATGACGCGGCACAGGCCCTGTATCGGCGAGCTCTCGAAACCGAGCCAGGGAATCAGATGGTGCAGCATAACTTCAATCTGTCGCTTGCCTTAACGGCAAGTCCGAACAGCCAAGGTTAGCACGATCGCAATAGGTGGGCACAGCGCATGTGCAGCCTATTCCCCGGCTCGAGACGCGCTCGGCTCCCATCATAGATGGCCTCTGAAGAGAGCCATATCTGCGCAAAGCTGTTGCTCCAGATCTGGCCGGCAGAGGTCGGCAGGAGAGCCGGATGACATCTCTCGGCCACCCGCAAGGCCATCCGCCTCGCTTCGTTGCCAGAGCGCCTTCGTGGTTGCCACGCGAGATACGCTCAGGATGGATTTGATTAATTCACGCGCGAATGCCTGCCTCTAACTTGGGGCAGGCGCGACCGCTCCCATAATGCAATACGCTGCCTCTAGGCCGATGGACGATGACGGGATACTTCCCCGAGACTTCAATGGTGGGGAGCAGCGCACCCGTCGATCCATTTGCTTTCAGCGTCAACCGCCACTATGTAGCGACACTTCGCCCGACTGTGTTTCAAGCTGCCCGGAGAAGTTTATGACAGAAGAAGCCCACAACACCGACATCCTCATCGAGCTCACTGCCGAGGTTGTATCAGCCTACGTCTCCAACAACCCCGTCCCGGCGGGGGAGCTTCCTGCCCTGATCGCCCAAGTGCACGGGGCTCTAAAAGGCACGGCCGGACTAATACCGGCAGAAGAGCCTGTGCCTGTGAAAAAACCTGCTGTCCCGATCAAAAAGTCGATCGAACCGGACTACATCATTAGCCTTGAAGACGGCAAGAAATTCAAATCGCTAAAGCGCCATCTGTCGACGCACTATGGTCTGACCCCGGACGAATATCGCGCCAAATGGGGTCTGCCGTCGGATTATCCGATGGTGGCGCCGAATTACGCCGCTACGCGCTCCGCCTTGGCCAAGACCATCGGACTCGGCCGCAAACCGAAAGAGCCGGAAGCCCCGGTGCCGGCGCCGGCGAAACGGACCCGCAAAAAGGTCGCAGCCTAAATCCGTATCAACAGTCGTTCGGGACGCGCGGCAGCCGTAGGCCCAATCTGCGCGGAATCAAAAGGCGGGGACGAGCCCCGCCTTTCCCGTCCAAGAGCCTCATTCCAGAGGAATTCGCGACGGCTCCAGCAATCGCTGCCGCGGCATTACCTGGTTGCATGCTCCGGCCGGGTTTCGAGCCGGTCAATGCGTTCGGAGTATGCCGCATCCTTGCCGCACGCGTTAGCCAGCCTTGCTGAGGCTGCCTGCAGAGGACTTGCCGGTGCGGCGATCCTGTTCGACCTCGTAGTTTATCTTCTGGCCCTCATTAAGGGTCGACAGGCCCGCTCGTTCAACAGCGGAAATGTGGACAAAGACATCCTGACCGCCGTTGTCGGGCTGAATAAAACCAAAACCCTTGGTGCTGTTGAACCACTTCACCGTTCCAGTCGCCATATATCCATTCCTTTGTAACAAGTCGCAACTTAGGCAGGCCATTCACGCCAGCCTGATTTGTACACGAGACTTTAGGCGCAGCAAAATCGGAAAATTGCAAGGCCCACTCGACCGCCTGATCTCCAGCAGCACCTGCCACACATGCGAGGCGCGTGCCAGACGAGGCGTATGCCAGACGTTTCGTCGTGCGCTGTCGCTCAAACGTCGACAGAAACAATGACCCAACCCTGCAAACTCGGCACATCTTGTGGACGTGCTTGGGTCGCTGCTCGACCGCAATACCCGCTCCTGACCGATATCGTCGGCCAAAATGACGATGTTTTTGTCATCAGACCGAAAGATCAGGCGCGCAGCGACACTGCACACTCAAACCGAGACCCGCGAACCTCGATTAGCTTCGGCCTGCTACGAAGCGCGGTTGCCTGCTTCTGAGGCGGGCCATTGTCGGTTTGAATCAACTGTCGGGTTCGGAACCCCAGACTGTCGGCAAGTTGACAATGCGCGTTCAGACGGCACAAACCACCCGATCGCTTGTGAGCGAGATGGTTTGGCAGATTGAGCAAGGGCGGGACTCAGCTATGCCGCCCAGGCTGCTGACAAGGCCAAAGCAGCGTAGGTGCGGAGTGAAATCCAAGGTCCACATGGGTCGTCGCGCGTCCCGTGCGCCTGGGAAGGCGCCGGCCCGGCCAAGCTTTTCCCAGATCGTCCGGATGACGCAAGCTTCGCTGAGCGTCAATGAACGTTCGGGCGATGACCAGGCGTCGTGCGTTGCAATCTGGACGGTCCAGGATATCCCAGCCCGCTTGGCTGGCCACACTTGAAGCTCCAGCATACCGGCTGGCACAGGCCAATTGGACTCTGCGCTGCCCTCAATGCGCTGGTGGCACGGTCAATGCTTGTCTATCGATCCGGCCGCCCATGCGTGATGCTGTCGGTCGACGTTCGCAAACCAGACCCTCGGCGAACCCAGCGAAGGGGCTCGCCGGTACGACGAGGGACCTTACCTCTTTATGCGCGGCATCATTGTCGAGGATGACATGTTGCCTTACACGTCGTCCCCTCGCGCTCGGGGCTTTGAGGGGCGGATGAAGTCCTGATGGCGGTGGCACTGCTGCATGTTTGCGTAAGACCCATCAGTCACGATCGCGTTGTCCTTCGATGTCGCGGTGCTGATAGGCGGGCAGATCGGTGTGCGCGGCGCCCGCCAAAGGATCGTCGTCACGCCGGAGGAGGCGAGCGCCGTAGCCGGCGCGCCGGCGAAAGGCGCTTTCTGTCGGATGCCCGACAATGTCGGATATCGCAAGTATCAAGGTTGGATCAAACCTTGCAAATCGGGGCTTTCTTACTTGGCACGGCGCATGCTCAGGTATCCGCAAACACCCAATGGATAACGAGCAGACTTCCCATGGCCCCACCAAAATACTGCCGAACGTTCCCCGGACGCATCCAAAGATGAGGCCCGCGTCAGGCCCGGCAACACGCTGACGGCTCATCTGGCTCGGCGTCGCGTGCCGATCCACTTTCTCCCAATAGGCGTCGGGAGACATAGAGCCTTCAAAATGAGGAACAAATCACTTTGCCAGGAACCCAGCCCATAATCCCACTCTCCCTATCAGAAGCAAGCCCCGCACTCACGGGCTTCGCAGGACGTCCGTTGCGACCGAGTTGGGCGGCGCGAGGACGGCTCCGGTCCCCGTCGCATGGGAGGACGGCAAGGCGACGGATTTCGTGCTCGACAACGGCATGGAGGTGGTCGTCATTCCCAACCACCGGGCGCCGATCGTCAGCCACATGGTGTGGTACAAGATCGGCAGCGCCGACGAGCCGCCGGGCAAATCCGGCATTGCCCATTTTTTCGAGCATCTGATGTTCAAGGCGACGACCAACCATGCGGCCGGCGAATTCGACCGCGCAGTGTTCGAGATCGGCGGCTCGCAAAATGCCTTCACCTCCTCCGACTACACCGCCTTCTATCAGACAGTGGCGCCGTCGGCGCTCGAGCTGATGATGAGCTTCGAGGCCGACCGAATGCGAAACCTCATCCTCACCGACGATGTCGTCAAGACCGAGCGCGACGTGGTCATCGAGGAGCGCCGCTCAAGCACCGACACCAACCCGCAGGACGTGCTCCATGAGGAGATCGACGCGACGCTGTGGCAGAACCAGCCCTATCGCATCCCGATCATCGGCTGGATGCAGGAGATCGAGCAGCTGAACCGCGTCGACGCCACCGCCTTCTATGAAAAATACTACTGGCCCAACAACTCCGTGCTGATCGTGGCCGGCGATGTCGAGCCGGAGACGGTGAAGGTGCTGGCCGAGAAGACCTATGGCAAGGTGGCGCGCGGGCCCGACCTGCCGCCGCGCATCCGGCCGGTTGAGCCCGAGCAGAACACCAGGCGCACCGTCACGCTCTCCGACGCCCGCGTCAGCGTGCCCAGTTTTTCGACGCAGTGGGTGGTGCCGTCTTACCATACCGCCAAGCCGGGCGAGGCCGAAGCGCTCGACCTGCTGTCCGAAATCCTCGGCGGCGGTAACCGCAGCCGGCTCTACCAGGCGCTCGCTGTCCAGCAAGGTATCGCTTCCAGCGCCTGCGCCTATTTCCAGGGCACCATGCTCGACGACACCAGGTTCGCCATCTATGGCGCGCCGCGCGGCGATGCCAAGCTGGCCGATCTCGAAGCGGCGGCCGCTGCCGAAGTCGCTCGCATTGCCAAGGATGGTGTCAGCAGCGAGGAACTGGGCAAGGCCAAGGAGCGCTTTGTGCGCGATATGATCTTTGCCGAAGACGACCAGGACGACCTCGCCTGCATATACGGCTCGACGCTGGCCACCGGCGGCACCGTGAAAGATGTCGAGGAACGGCCGTCTCGCATCCGCAGGGTTACCGCCGCGCAAATCAAAGCAGTTGCCGCCCGCTATCTCGCGTTCGACCGTTCGACCACGGGCTATCTCTTGCCCAAGACGGAGAATGAAGAGATGACGCTCGGCGCTCAGCCCCATGCTGCGATGAACATCCAGGAGGTGAAGTCCGAAAAGGGCATGATCGCCTGGCTGGTGGAGGACCACACAGTGGAAATCGTCAACATCGGCTTTGCCTTCAACGGCGGCATCACGCAGGACCCGGTCGGGAAGGAGGGGATGGCCAATCTGATGGCCGGCCTGTTCATCGAAGGCGCCGGTAATTACGACAGCGATGCCTTCCAGATGAAGCTCGACGATGCCGGCGCCGAGATGGGTTTGGAGGCGCAAAGACACTACATCTGCGGATCGGTGTGCATGCTTCCCAAACAGCAGGACGCCGCGTTCGGCCTGCTTCGGCTCGCACTCAACGCGCCGCGCTTCGACCAGGGGCCGATCGATCGCGTCCGCGCCGAGATTGTCTCCGACATCGTCGGCAGCGAGCGCGACCCTGACGCAATCGCTCAGCGCAAATGGCTGCGCGCGATCTATGGCACGCATCCTTTTTCGAGGCCGGAAGAAGGCACAAAAGAGAGCCTCGCCGGCATCACGCCGCCCGACCTCCTCGCCTTCCACAAGGCGATTTTCGCTCGCGACGGGCTCCATATTGCCGTGGTCGGTGACATTGATGCAAACACGCTGAGGGAAAGGCTCGACCAGCTGTTTGGTGACTTGCCTGAGCAACAAACCCTCGCCCCCGTCGCCGATGTCGTACCGAAGCTCGGCCAACTGGTGGAGGAGAACTGCGACCTGCCGCAGACTTCGCTGCGATTGGCCTGGCCTGGCGTGAAGCGTAGCGCGCCGGATCACTTCGCCACCGTGCTGATGAATGACATCCTCGGCGGCTCGGGCATGACTTCCCGCCTTTTCGAGGAGGTGCGCGAAAAACGCGGCCTTGCCTATCACGTCAGCTCTGAACTGACCCTTGACAAGCTTCTGGTTACGACAGAGACACGCTCGGACTGCGCCGCCCAAACGCTGAGCATCGTGCGAGATGTGGTAAAGCAGATGGCGCAGCAAGGACCGACCGGGGCCGAGCTCAAGGCGGCGAAGAAGCACCTGATCGGCACCTATGCCATTGACCGTCTGGGCTCGACCAGCTCGATTGCAGACCGGCTCCTGGATTTGCAGATTCACAAGGCCGACGTCGACTACAACCAGCGTCGCGCCCGCAGCATCGGTCGGGTGACGCTCAAACAGGTCAAGGCGGCGGCCAAGAAGCTGCTTTCGGCCGAGCCCGCCATTTTGGTGGTCGGCCCGCCGCTGGGCGGCAAGGATGAGTAAAGAAACTCATCTCGCCTTCCTTCTTCCTTGGGGCTTCTCGTGGGAAGAGCGAATATGGAGGCCGGTGGGCCAAGCAGATCATGCAGACCCGCGGAGTCGTTTCGCGGGCCTTGCGCGGCATTGGCGGTCCAGGGGCCTCTCGCCGAAACGGCGCTCCTCAGCATGTATGCCGCCTTTTGCAGAATACACTCGCACGCCACCAGCAGGCAGCGGGTGGACGAAGCAAACATCCGGCTGCTCAATCCATCAACTGATGAACCGCGGGCACTCAAACTAACGGAACTGTTGTCGTATGTTTGGTCTACCAGCTGCTTTGCCGAGGCCCTAGGACGAACCCGCTGGTGCAGAATACACACCGACGGCCTGTCGACCTGGATGTTCGCTGCGTTGAGGAGGAATCCGGTATTGCCCCTGTGCCTGCCGATGATCCGCCGTCTGAAATCCCCGCACCTGTTTGGAGCCATGGACCGCCTGCCGGCACTTGGCAGACCGGTTGGCAATAAGACGTTCGAGGTCGTCAATCCGTCGACCGGCGAAGTTTTGGCAGAGCTTCCTGATATGGGCGTGGAGGAGACACGTGCTGCGGTAGACAAGGCCTATGTTGCGCAGTCGGGATGGGCCGCGTTGACTGCCCGAGAGCGTAGCGACGTTCTTTGGCGATGGCATCAGCTGATCATCGACCATGCAGGCGATCTCGCCGCGATTCTGACTGCGGAAATGGGCAAGCCGCTTGCCGAAGCCATGTCAGAGGTATCGCATGCGGCGGCGTATCTGCAATGGTATGCCGAGGAGGCCAATCGCGTCTATGGCGAGACGATCTCGGCACCCTCGACAGACCGCCGAATGCTAGTGATCAAGCAGCCCATCGGCGTTGTTGGCACGATCACGCCATGGAATTTCCCGGCCTCCATGGTGGCGCGCAAAATCTCGCCGGCCTTGGCTGCGGGCTGCACGATCGTGCTCAAGCCCGCTGAACAGACGCCGCTCGTGGCTGGCGCAATGTTCGCCCTTGCCCATCAGGCCGGCTTTCCCGATGGCGTGGTCAACCTGATCTATGCGTCCGAAGGTGATCGCGTCGGCCGTGAACTCTGCACCAATTCCAAGATCCGCAAGATCAGCTTCACCGGTTCGACCGAGGTCGGGCGGCTGCTGATGCGTCAGTGCTCTGACCAGATCAAGAAGGTTAGCCTTGAGCTCGGCGGCAACGCACCTTTCATCATCTTCGATGATGCCGACATCGACGCTGCTGTTGACGGTGCGATCCAGGCGAAGTTTCGCAATGCCGGCCAGACCTGCGTTTCGGCGAACCGTATTTACGTCCAATCGAGCGTTCACGATGAGTTCGTCAAGAAATTCGTGGAGAAAGTCCGGCACTTGTCGGTTGGCGACGGATTCGATGCCGGAGTGGACATCGGACCGCTCATCGACAGGCATGCTCTGGCCAAGATAGAGTCTCACATCGCAGATGCCATTGCGAAAGGCGGCACAATACGATGCGGGGGCCAACGTATCGGCAAGAATGGCACGTTTTTCAAACCCACGGTCCTCACCGAGATTTCCAGCGTCATGGCAGTCGCGCAAGAGGAGACATTCGGGCCGCTGGCGCCGATCATTCGCTTCAACGATGCGGATCAGGTCGTGCGCGAGGCCAATGACACGATTTACGGCCTCGCCGCATACTTCTATGCCTCCAACATGAAGCGGGTCTGGCGTGTGGCAGAGGCTCTGGAATATGGCATGGTTGGCATCAACACGGGACGCATGTCCTCGGAGGCGGCACCGTTTGGCGGTATTAAACAATCCGGCATCGGGCGGGAGGGTTCCCGCCATGGCCTCGAGGACTATCTGGAAATGAAATATCTTTGCATGGGCGGGATTTGAAACCTGCTGCACTGTCTCTCCGCCCCACCGGGGGCGGCCTGCGGTCAATGCCGCCACCTAATTTGAAGTTCCAAACGCCGTTGACCTGAAACACGGATGCCCGGCAGGAGACTGAGCTCGCTGCCGGGCCGGACATGCCTTGGGAGGGCATAAGTCAGCGCTCCTAGGGCCGATGGGCCACTCAGTACGTGCGCCTTTTGCCGATTGCGTTGCATGTGCCGTGCCAAGCCAAAAAGCAATTGATAAACCGCCGATGGATCAGCTTTTGCCCTGTTGCCCACTCTACATTGTGGGATATGCGACAATGCCCAAGCGGTTGAATCGTCGTATTGCAGACCCCCAGACGGGTCATGATTGCTATTCTTAGGACAGTGCGCAGCAAGCGCTATTCGCTGTACTCCAGGCACACCATTTCCATAATCAAGCGGTGGGTGCGATGTCTGACCGAGCTGTCGATCCAGGGAACGGTGTGAGGTCTCAAATCCCTCCATATTGTTGCACCCGCCGGTCCAACAGGACTGCAGGTCCGGACTCAAAGGATCTTGGCTGCTATGGCGACATTGCGGTGCACGCCGCTTTCCGACCACTGATGTGGGTTCAGGTCGAGGCCGGCCCTAATGAACCACCGCCTTGGCAACTTCACCGATGTCATTGTGGCGTCGGCCGACGCCTGACCAGAGCGTACCCGCAAGGCGCCATGCAGATCTGTCGGCGGGCGAACTGTTGGTGACGGGTCAGCTGCGAGCGAACGTTCATCCACTGACGCACAGCGCGGACTGTCGCATTTCAAACTAGGAAATCTCTGTAGCCACCATTCATGAGCGCGCGGCCACGCGAGACGGCCCGACGGATGCGGTCGCGCAGATGATCGCGAGGATCCGCCCAGTCGGCATGGACGCGCCGTTGACCGATGAGAACTTCGGCGAGCTCGCGATGTGGTGCTCCGGCGAGCGAACCGTCGAGCGCACGAAGAACGAAGGACAAACGGACGCCGCGCTTTTCCGGCGCAAACAAGCGGGGCGGCAATTGTTGCCCTAGACTGAGAGCATTGAGGCACTCCAGTCCCCTCAATCGATGCTTTAAAAGCACCGCGGGCCAGATGGCTTGCGTATGCAGGCAAACAGGGTGGAGGATATTCGCGCCCGAGACGGCGAGCTGCAGCGCGTGGTCCGCATTGCGAAGAAGAACATGCTGGCTCTTGTCGGGCGCCAGCAGGACGGTTGCACGACAGGGCAATGCCGAGAGTTCGAACGGCGGTGTCGGCGACGAGGCAGGCAACCATTCCGCAATGACCGGCAGCACATGGACGCACCAGAGCGGACACCAGAATACGACCGAAGCGCGGCCACAAGACTCCGCGAAACAGAACACCCCAGCGTGACAGGTCGCCGGCCGACGCGACCATATCGAGAAAGGGTTGGAGAGACCAAGTCTTGCAGTGCTGGCGCGCAGCGGTCAGATCGCGCTGGAACGCTGGATTGCGGCGTAAGAACTCCCAAGCCCACTCCCGCAGCGTCAGGCCAGCGGTGTAGTCGTATGATCTTTCATCCCGCCAATCGGCCTGATCCGCGCCAGTCAGGAGATTCATGACTGACACCCCCTGCCCGCGCCTGCGTGCGTCGAAACATTATGCCACTTCGCAAAGCACCGGCGAAGGCAGCAGACGTCGAAGGCACCTTTTTGTTGAAGCGTGCGGCATTGGCACTGGCGACGAGACAAGATGTGCCCAAATTGCCACCAGACCGTCGAACGGGCACAGCGACGGCCAACGCGACCTGAGCACGCCAAGGGAATTGATTCCTTAACGGTCATCGGCTCCTGCGTCGCGATCCAGACGTCCCTTGAAGGCGCAGTAGCGCGGCAGTGGATCGCACGCTGCTTGTCGGCAAGTTGTCGTAGCGGCGGCGCCATAGGCACGGTCATCGGAGGGTCTCCTGCGGCAAGTTTTCGCCATTGGAGGCCAATCTGCCCGCTATGGCAGCCTGTGCAGTTGCACAGGTGAAGCGGACCAATCAGGGGGGAGCTATGGCGGAAACTGGGTGATGACGGTTTGAGGAGAGCGGCGTATCGAGGCGGGTGATGAAGCCTGCCAGAACCTCTCAAGGAGAGCGATACGCCATGAACGAGACTGTCAACATTGTTCGCCTTCGTCAGCCCGACGAAATCGGTGATATCCTGACGGATATACTTCGCAGCGGCGCGCGCAAATTGCTTGCGCAGGCGATCGAGATGGAAGCCGAGGCGTATGCTAAGGCGGTCGACTGCCTGACGAAGGATCAGAATGCGTCGCTGGCGTTCTACGATTTCCCCGCCGAACACTGGGATCATCTGCGAAGGTCCAATCCCATCGAAAGCGTCTTTGCGACCGTTCGCCACCGCACGGTGCGTACCAAGGGCTCGCTATCCTCGACAACCGCCCAGCTGATGGTCTTCAAGCTGGTCATGGCCGCGGCCAGGACGTGGCGACGATTGAAAGGACAAAATCAGTTGCCGAAACTCATCGCAGGTGCCAGGTTCCTGGACGGAATCGAGGTCATCGAAACGAAGCCGCAGAGCGCCGCTTGATCAGCCTCGTCACCCAAATTCCAGCATAGCTCCATCGGAACTGCCAGCCTTCCTTGCCGATCAGGCGCAGATCAGCGCTGACGATACCGAGGACGGCGACGGCGATCACCTCCAGGCCGCCAAGTAACGACCCTCAAAACACCGCCCTGGGCCGGCCGTCCCATCGGGCCTTTCTGTTTCTGGACAAGGAGCAAACATATGTCCGCAAGCGACATTTACGAGAATGCCCCACTCGGGAAGCTGATCAACTATGGTGATCGTGCCCCCAAACCGCTCGCCCGACAGGACCGTCTCATGAACGCCCTTCCCGCACGAGCCGCCGGCATTCCGGCTGGCTTCCTCGATCAGACCGCGTCCAACCGGACCAGCCGCGCCACCCGGATTCTGCATGCCGCCGACCATATCACGCCCTTTCTCGAACGGGGTCGGCCGATCGGCGCGAATGCAAGGGAGCGGGCTTTGCAAAGACCGGCAAGGCAGAATGGGATTCCTGGGGAACTGGTCGAGGCCAGCCTGAACCGGTATCTTGTGCCTGCCCTCGGGAGTCGCTCTATCCACCATGTGACCGACACCGACATTGCTAACATCACCAATAAGATCGTCGCCGGGGGTCACCCGCAAGCGGCTAACACGGCCTTCTGGTATATGCGGGCATTTTCAACTGGTGTCGCAAACCGCCGCAACGGCTCATCGCGGTTTCCCCGCGAGGAATTGGAAATCCGGCCCCGATCGTCAAGCGCAAGCGAGTGGTGAACGATGCCGAACTGGCGGCTATCCGGTGTCGCAAACCGCCGCAACGGCTCGTCGCGGTTTCCCCGCGAGGGATTGGAAAATCCGGCCCTGATCGTCAAGCGCAAGCGAGTGGTGAACGATGCCGAACTGGCGGCTATATGGACGGGCTGTGAGCCCGAACCGGGCGATATCGGCTATTCGTTCGGCTCCATCGTCAAGCTGCTCATGCTGACCGGACAGAGGCGTACGGAAGTTGCCGCGATGCGTTGGTCTGAACTCAACCTTGAAGCCGGAACATGGGACCTATCGGCGGACCGCACGAAGAACGAAGAGCCTACGCTTATTCCGCTGTCCACACTGGCGGTGTCGGTCCCCCAGTCGGTACCGAAGACCAATGACACATTTGTTTTCCCTGCGAGGGGCAACGGCTTTGGAGAACTGGACCCTTCACGATCTGCGCAGGACGCTCGCGACAAATTTCGGCAGGCGGCAGGTATTGCCACACGTCATCGAGCACATACTGAATCACAAGGCAGCGTCCCTGACAGACATAGGCGAAATCTACAATCTCTATACCTACGTCAAGGAGAAGCGCGAGGTGTTGCCATTCGATGTGATTTGACCACATCTGCTATCGCCATATCGAACGGGTCCAGATAGCCTTCGAATGCGGATTCTGCAAAAGGACCTGCCAGACACGTAACTATCTCCCGGATCGCACAATCGCGTTCCAAATATCGATCCATATCGTCCTCGAAAATCGGCTTTCGCTTCGAGGTGAATCCTTGCGCTGAATAAAAACCCGCGCCTTCGACAACACCACGGTAATCTCCGTCACCGGGGTCGGGGTAAATACTAACACTTGAGAAAGCAGGGAGTTTACGGTCGTCGTCGAACATCTGACGGTTCAAAACGATGGCGGCCACCGCGTGCCCGGCTTCGTGGTGCGCCACAAACGGGAGATATTGGGAGGCTACATTCATGCGGTGCGGCTCTCAGGTCTAGTTTGCTTTTGCGCATAGGACCGCAATCGTCGTGCCAACTGGGAAAATCGTTTCGGACAATGCGATCGCTCTGGAAGCGTTGTGTCACATGTCCGACATCGTCGAGAATCCGACAACGAGTGCTCCTCCTAATCACCGGATCAACCTCCGGCGCCAGTCGGTGACACCGTGCAGAACTCGAGCAGTGAAGCTCATTGGTGAACTTGGTTGACGCCCAACATCTTCGCTCTGGAGCGCTTCACGCACACGGATTCATGGCAGACACCATGAGGCGATCGATGCGGTTAGCGACCAAGCTGGCTGCGCCTGTGGGTTTCAGCCGCCAGTTGGAAGCAGCGAAATTCTTCCGACAAGGACGCCGCGACGACCTGGCTGAAGCGGTACCAGAGCAGACCTAAGACGAAATCCCCGGTGCCACTGAAGGCATGTCCGTGGTGTGGTGAGCCCTTCAAGCCAGAGAGCTTCCACTTCACGCCCAACAGGACGGCTCCGCAGAATCTAGTGCTCAAATGCGAGAACGCCGAAGGACTTCACGCGGGATCGACACCTGCCGGTGCTCGTGGTGGACGAGCCAATTTACCGCCGTCTTCCCGCATTTCTCATCGCCACGGTGGACAAATTTGCCTCCCTTCCATGGATTGGCAAGAGCGGCGCATTCTTTGGACACGTAGACCGGTATGATCCGGACAAGGGGTTCTTCGGCGCGTATGAGCCAGGCGAAGGTCGCCCCTTCGGAAACGGGCATCGGCTCGATCCGCCGGATCTTGTCAACTAGGACGAACTGCACCTGATCTCTGGCCCGCTTGGAACGGTGGCCGCACTCTACGAAACAGCGATCGACCTGCTGTCGTCGCGGCCGGGTCTTCATGGACTCATTCGTCCAAAATCGTCGCTTCGACCGCGACCGTCCGAAGGGCGGAGAAACAGATCGCAGCCTTGTTCGATCGTTCGGAGACGGCCGTAATTCCGCCACCCGGCATCCACCGTACCGACAGCTTCTTCGCCAGGACTGTGCCATCGACACGAGAGCCAGCCCGCCTCTACGTCGGTGTGGCGAGTCAGGATCGCGGGCCTAAACTCCTCTTTGTTCGGAGCATGCAGACCCTGCTGGCAGGCGCGCAGGCACTGACTTCCAGCCCGACGCAAGAAGGGGAAGATCCCGCCGATCCGTATCTGACAGTGCTCACGTATTTCAATGCGCTTCGCGAGCTTTGGGGGCGCTCGTCGCATCTCCTCAGAACTCCGCTGCTTCCAACTGGCGGCTGAAACCCACAGGCGCAGCCAGCTTGGTCGCTAACCGCATCGATCGCCTCATGGTGTCTGCCATGAATCCGTGTGCGTGAAGCGCTCCAGAGCGAAGATGTTGGGCGTCAACCAAGTTCACCAATGAGCTTCACTGCTCGAGTTCTGCACGGTGTCACCGACTGGCGCCGGAGGTTGATCCGGTGATTAGGAGGAGCACTCGTTGTCGGATTCTCGACGATGTCGGACATGTGACACAACGCTTCCAGAGCGATCGCATTGTTCCGAAACGATTTTCCCAGTTGGCACGACGGTTGCGATCCTATGCGCAAAAGCCCTGCGATGCCGCACCGACTGGAAGAACTCATCAATGATCACGCTTTTCGAACATGTGGGCGCCGCTACCAACACTGAGCGTTCCCGAGCCGACGGAAGCCTCTATCCCTTCTTTCTGAAGGCTGTCCGGACATGAACGCATTTGATGTCCGTCCAACGCTGGATGCTCCCGACGACGATCCCTATCTCTGGCTTGAAGATGTAGAGGGCGAGCGGGCACTTGCCTGGGCCGCCGGCCAGTCGGCAAAGACCCTGAAGCACTTCGGTGGAACGCAGTTCGAGCGCGACCGGGCGGCTCTGACAGCCATTTTCGACAATTGCGACAACCTTCCCCTGATCGCGCGCCGTGGTCAGTACCTCTACAATTATTGGCGAGATGCCGGAAATCCACGCGGACTGTGGCGCCGGACCACCCTTGCCGCCTACATGAAGGCGGATCCCCAATGGGAGCTACTGCTCGATCTAGATGCTCTCGCGGCTAGCGACGGAGAGGATTGGATCTGGGACGGCGCGTCCGTCGAGCCGGAGAGACGGGAAAGAGCCGTTCTGCGCCTGTCGCGCGGCGGCAGCGACGCGGTCGTGCATCGCGAATTCGACCTGATCTCTCTGAGCTTTGTGGCGGACGGTTTCAATCTCCCCGAGGCCAAAGGCTACGTTAGTTGGCTGGACCCTGACACGCTTCTGCTTTCCAGTGCGCTTGGTAATGGCATGGCCACCCGCTCCGGCTACGCGCGCACCGTGCGAGTGTGGAAGCGTGACGCGGATCCCCTCACCACGCCGGTAATCTTCGAGGCCGGGTTGGAGAGCCTCGAGGTGTCTGGTCATTCGGACCGCACCGGCCGCAGCGAGCGCCTTTGGTTCATTGAGAAACGGGCCTTCTTCGAGAAGATCAGTTGGATCGGCGACAGGAGCGGGCCGAGGACGCAGATCGATCTTCCTCGCGACGCGTCGTGGCGGGTCTTCGGCGACTGGCTGGCGGTAAGGCCGCGCAAGCCCTGGACGGTGGGAGGCACCACCCATCCCGCCGACGCGCTGATCGTCATCTCGCTTTCCTCTTTCCTCGCAGGCGGACGCCGTTTTGAGACCCTGTTTCAACCAGGGGAAAGGCGCCCCCTGCAGTCATTCTTCTGGAATGACGGGAAGCTCATTATCTCTTACCTCGTCAATCTGGTACCGCGTTTCGAGATGTTCACTCCCGGCCACCAGGAATGGACGCGCCGAGTCCTGGACACCCTGCCCGCCGAAGGGACTGTCCACGTCTGGTCATTCGATGCGGCAGTTCACGAGACCAATGGAGAGGTCCTGGTCTGTGCTCAGGATCCGATCACGCCGCCGCAGCTCTTGCTATTCGATCTCAATGCCGCGCCGTCTCTCAGCGCTTCAGCAATCCTGAAGCGCAGCCCGGAGAATTTCGATGCATCCGGACTGGTGGTCACGCGCCACGAGGCAGTCTCTATCGATCATGAGCTGATCCCCTATACGCAGGTTGGTCCGGCGAACGGGAACGGAGATGCTCCGATTCACCTTTCCGCTTATGGCGGGTTCGGCATATCACTCCTGCCCTACTACAACTCCCCGCTGGGCAAGCTGTGGCTCGAGCGCGGCGGCACGTGTGTGGAGGCGAACATCCGCGGCGGCGGCGAGTTCGGCACCCGCTGGCACGATGCCGGGCGCAGGGAGGGCAAGCGTCTCGCCCATGACGATTTCGCCGCCGTTGCCGCCGACCTCGTGCGAAGGGGCATCACCCTGCCGAGGCGGATTGCCGCTGAGGGCGGCTCAAATGGCGGCCTGCTGATCGCAAACATGCTGACCCGCTATCCTGAGCATTTCGGGGCTCTGTTCTGCACAGTTCCGCTTATCGACATGCGTCGCTACACCAAGCTCTTGGCGGGCGCGAGCTGGATCGACGAATATGGCGATCCGGACAAGGCTCACGATTGGGCTTTCCTGAAGGAAATCTCCGCCTATCACGCCGCGGCGCCGGGACAGCCCTATCCGCCTATCCTGATCGCCACCACGAAACGCGACGACCGCGTCCATCCGGGCCATGCGCGCAAGATGGCCGCAAAACTGCAGGCTCTTGGCTATCCCGCTTACTTCTACGAGGCCAGCGCAGGCGGGCACGGCTACGGCAAGGACAATCGGGAGCAAGCCGCATTCATCAGTCTAGGCACCAATTTTCTCCGCAGCGCAATCGGCTTCAACGATCACCTTCCGGAGATGGCGGAACGCGTTGCAACGCAAGAGGGGCATTTGAGCTCCATCAACAATTCATTCGAGCAGGAGACGAAATAGTGCAGTGCATCCTTTCTGAACATCAAGGAGTGAATATCATGGCGAGAACGCGAATGGGCGTAACGCGGGCAATAGCAGCGGCGGTGGCCCTAATCATGGTGGGACAGCAGGCCGTCGCCGCGGAGCCTGCGCAAGCAGAGACCGTCCTGGCGGAGACGGGAGCCTCGGTCACCGAAGCGCCAAGCCCTTGGCAGGTCCGCCTGCGGGCGTTGGGCGTCGTTACGAAAGATCTGGGCTACGTTGGTACGCTTCCCGGCTCCGGTCTTTCCTATTCGGACACGGTGACGCCGGAACTCGATATCTCGTATTTCTTTAACGACAACATCGCCGCCGAACTCATACTCGGTACCACCTATGCCAACATCGCGGGCCAAGGGACGATCGGTGGGTTGGGCAACATCGGCAAAGTTCGGCTGCTGCCGCCGACGCTCACGTTCCAGTACCATTTTACCGATCTCGGCGCGTTCAAGCCTTATGTCGGCGCCGGCGTGAACTACACGATCTTCTATAACCAGGACACTGGCAGCGCTGACGCTCTCAAGGTGAAGAACACGTTCGGCACGGCGCTGCAGGTCGGATTCGACTACATGGTGGACCAGCACTGGGGCCTCAACTTCGACGTGAAGAAGCTTTTCCTGAGGCCGGACTTCGACGTCACGGTGGCCGGCGCGAAGCTGACGGGGAAGGCGGAGCTCGATCCCTGGCTGATAGGCGCAGGTGTCACCTACCGCTTTTGAATATCAAGTGAAGTCCGCTTCCCGACTGCCGGTTTAAAATGAAGGGCGCCTCGCGCGCCCTTTTTTACGGTCGACACTGCAGGGCGAGACCTCATGAAGCCATTGTCGAGAGGCGGGGCTCTCTTCCGGCGGACCAAGAAGGTGCACTGGCCAGCCGGCCTCGCGCCTGAGATCGAGTGCTTAGAAGCGCTTTGGATCGGGACGGGCTTTGGTATTGTGGGTGGAATGCTTCGGCCAAATCCTTTGCGGCATCGTCTCCCGGACGTCATGTGTGAGCTTCTTTGTCAGCGCAAGGCGAACACGGATCTCCTAGCAGGCCGTTGAAGAAGTGTCCCGTTTGGCCTTGAGGATTGCCTCGTCGCCATTGTGATAACGAAGGTGATCTCGATGGAGCCGTCGTCGAGCAGTTCAGCATGGCCGTCGCCTGTGACCTCGTCCATTTCGTCGAATCCGACCCATGTGAAGAAGACCGTCGACGGGCCGTAGCCGAGTTCGAGGGTCAGATGAACCAAACGCCAGTGGGGCGTCCTGGGGACGACGCGCGCGAGATTCTGGTCGTGGTGGCCAGCCCAATACAAAAACCGAAGAAATGTCCGGATGTGAGAAGTTGCTGCGGTGCGGGTACCGGAGGTCGCCGATAGTGACAGCCGATGTTCGACAGCGGCAAGGACATGCTCAGCCGTCAACGCGCCGAGGTCTTGGCCGGGAATGGTGGTGATGGAACCAATCCAGAAAGCGGCGGCTGCCTAGGAGAACGCCTTCGCGGGACTTTGACTCCAGTCCGCACACCCTGCTCAGATAGTCCGAAAAAGAGGTCAGAAGCGGAGCATCCGGATTATTATCTACACTGGGAACAGAAGCAAGGAAGCGTTCTGGAGCCACTCGCCGCGCGTGTCCCAGTGCCGACACTGCTCCAAGCTGACTATCTGCCATGACCACCTGCCGAACGTAGTCCGTTGACGCCACCGGTACCCTTCGCGGTCTGCTCCAGCGGGAAAGATCGGGTCTGAACGATCCTGCTGACCTGTGCGGCGGCCTCTCTCGCTAGGGCGTCCCCCTTCCTGTCGTCCTCCTCCGCCGCTTTCGGCTGCTTTCGGCCCGCCGCCCTCGCCAAGGCGTCGTAGTCGGTAAGCGCGTCCTCCGTCTCCTTTAGGGGCTTCATCGCGTGACTAGAGTTTAGCGCGTGTTTGTAGGCGGCGGACCGAATGGTCGTCGAAATGCCACCCAGCGCCACCGCAAGATGGCTTAGGGCTTCCGCCTCATAATCTGAGAGCGGCACGTCACGATTAGAGCCGGTTGCCCTGCCTTCTTCCACTTTCACAATGTCTGTAGTTATTTCCTGCTCCATCGCGTTGACTGAGATACGATGGAGACGGAAGTGGAGAACAAATTGTTAAAGCAACTAAGATGATATTCTCGTCAACGGGACAATAGTGGACGTTAAGGGCGGCGAACAGGGTGGTGGTGCCGTTGCGCTTGTAGTCGTGCCTCATCGTACCGAGCCGCCCCTTCTTCATCGGCAGGCCGGGTTGGGTGCGGTCGAGCGCCTGGATCTGGCTCTTTTCATCGACCGACAGAACGATGGCATGGGCCGGCGCATCGAGATAGAGGCCGACGACGTCGCGCAACTTGTCGAGGAACTTCGGATCATTGGAGAGCTTGAACTGGCGCCAGCGGTGGGGTGCGAGACCATGCGCCTTCCAGATGCGCCTGACGGCGCTGGCGCTGATTGCGGCGGCTTGCGCCATCATGTCGGCGGTCCAGTGGGTCCTCTCGCCCGGCGGATCGGCAAGCGTCAGTGCCACGACGCGCTCGCCGACATCGGGACCGAGCGGCGGAATGCGCGACTGTCGCGTCTTGTCGCGCAGCGGCCCGTCACAGCCTTCCGCGGCAAAGCGCTCCTGCCAGCGCCAGACGTCGGTCTTCGACTTGCCGATGCGGCGCATGACCTCGCCGGTGCCGACGCCGTCGGCGGGCAAAAGCACGATCTCGGCGCGCCAGACATGCTTTTGCGGGGCGTTGCGATCCCTGATCAGCGCCGTCAGACGGACGCGATCGGCCGACGAAACGGTGAACGATCTTCCTGTGCGCATGCGCCAGACTCGCACGCGCAGGCCAGAAAGGGAATCTCTGATTGGACTCCTATGTCAGGCGGGAACCACTAGAGGCCGAGACCGCCGATGCAGACATGTTTGGTGTCGAGATAATCCACGATGCCCTGGAGGCCGCCTTCCTTGCCGAGGCCCGATTCCTTGACGCCGCGGAACGGCACCTCCGGCGTGGTGATCAGGCCTTCATTGACGCCGGTACTTCAGTCCTTCCATCACGCGGAAGGCGCGACCGAGACCGCCGGTGTAGAAGTAGGCCGCGAGGCCGAACTCGGTGTCGTTGGCGAGCGGCGTGCCCCACCTGAGACATGGGTGACGTTTTGTACCGGACACGGATGAAGTGCACCCCTCGGGTGAGCGTTTGCTCGATAATATCCACTGAAGTGAAGCAGTCGGTCTTAATGCTGGAACTCATGCCACCCGACCGACCCGGGAATTCGCAGCAGCGGCGCCGTCGAGTGCAGAACGAATGCCGTCAACCAAGGCGTCGATCTCGCTTTCGGTGATTACATAGGGCGGACAGATTGCAAGCACGTCTCCCATATTGCGGATCATGACGCCGTGCTCGCGGCACCGCCGCTCGACATCGCCGATCCTCAGCTCGGGCGCGAAGACGCGACGGGCGCACGATCCTCGACGATCTGAACCCCCGCGATGAAGCCGCGGCCGCGGGCTTCACCGACAAGCGGATGGTCGCCGAGCGCGTCCGCGAGGGCTCCATGCAAGTGATCGCCGAGACGACGCGCCTGGGTCACGAAATCGATCTCGCGGTAGATCCTGATCGCCTCGGCGGCGACGGCCGCTATCACCGGATGACCGGAGTAGGTGAAACCGTGACCGAACACGCCGACCTTGTGGGCCTCGTCAGCGACGCATTGATAAATCTTGTCGGAGATAATGACGCCGCCAATGGGCAGGTGACCGGATGAAAGCCCCTTGGCGATCGAGAGCATGTCCGGTTCCATGCCAAATGTCTGGCTACCAAACCAGTTCCCGGTGCCTCCGAAGCCGCAGACCACCTCGTCGGACAGCATGAGGATAATTTCTCACTTTCTTGCGAAGATCGGGGGTGACCACGGTCATTCGTATACGCGAGATCCGCGAGGCCAAAAACCATCATACCAGAGGAGGCGAAACTGCTATCTAGGTGTTTAGATGCAAGAAATTAATCCTGCATTGTTCCCGCACCAGGAACACCCGAGGATACCAAGCCGTATTGAACCTTGTTGAAAATGCTCTCGGCGCGCTGGGCGTTATAATTTCTCGAAGGCGATCACAAGGACGTCGCGATAAGCGTACGGCATTTTCAGGTTTTCGGCCACAATCGACGATACATCGTGAAAGGTTTCGCGGTCGTTGCAGATCACAAAATCATTCGGGGAGTTCATTTCGACCTCGCCGAGGAACTCCTTTGAGGCGTCGGTGATCATGCTCATGCCGCCGGTGACGTTGACCCGCCCAATCATATAGCAAGCAATGAAGTCCACCCCGTCCTGGTGAAGGCCCTCGGGTGCCGGTTTGCCGTTTACACCATCGCGCGCGACAATCCGGTAGGGATGGATCTTGATATTCCAACGATCATGTCGGGCGGCTTCACATAGAATTCTGCAGAAACCTGTCAGAATCTTTTCTAAGACGGGATGGTCTATAAAGGAGTTTTCAAGGGGCTCGAAGTGGCGCTTGAAGCCGCCATTCAGATGATTGACACTTTTTGATTGTTCGTAGGGGGCGTGGGGTAGGAGCCTAAAGATTCCGTCAGTTGCGTCATATTCAAAAGCGCTATAGCGCCGGTAACGATATGTTCCGCCGTCACGCATGTATTCATCGAGAAGAAGTCGATTCCAATGGTCAGCAAAGTTCTTCCAGGCTGCATCAATTTCGATGCCAAAGCAGGCTTCGGCGCGCTCGCCTTTTGAAAACCACCATCCATTTGTCACCAGACCGTCAGTGCATTGTTGACTGAGGTTGGCCGGCGCCTGGGGTGCGTTGTTTTCCACGGGTGTCTCCCTTTTGGCGACTTGGCGAGGACGGAACGCTTTGGACGACGCTATGTGGGTTGCGGCTTGGTATTCCCAAAGGTGGCGGTCCCTAATGTATCTCGGCGTCCTGGCTCGGATCGACCGAGGTAAAAAGCGTGTGTGATCGACTATGTAGCTGACGCTCCCGCTAACGCCCTCGAGGGCGGATGCAATGGCCCGTTCGCACATCTGGTGAATAGTACTGCCCCATGCACCTGAAACCGCCTCTTGGGACCAGGCTTGCTCAAGCCCTTGCTTCAAAACGATTGATGCCACGTCAAGAGAAGCGGTTTCGAGGTGACGCAGCGCGTCGAAGATAATGGCCGCCGCAGGGGCCTCGCGGACTTCGAGAACCTTTTGGCCGGTTGTGATATGTTCAAGCCCGACAAAGCGGCCGTGCCCGAATTTGCCGACCGTGTTATTCAGGAACGGGATTGCGTCGACCAATGCAACATCACGGTCATCAATTGACACGAGACTTCCGTCTGCAAACCCGAGTTTGATCTCTACCGGCTGCTCTGCGGGAATGTTGCGCGTCCAAGCAAATGCCTCCTCGGGGATGGAAAAGTTCTCGGGATCTTCCAAAGGCCCCGACTCGAATTCCCGACACCAGAGGTTTTCGTCCGCGCTCCACGTACGGTCCGCCACAAAAGTCGCTCCACACTTGGACAGGTCGGAGGTCTTCTGTTGTCGGGATATCACAGAGCATTCATACGGACTGCCGAAGTTGCCGGAAAATCCTGAGCGCTTAATGCTATTGTTAAGGCGCGGAAGACTGTTTTGAGAAAGGTTTGCTGTATGAAGAACCAGCCGTGAGCCGATTGACCTTGCATGATTAACAACCAAAGATGCGATTATGGGACGGCTCAACGAACTGCTCAACGGATAGATGCCAAGGTACTTGGCGTGGGCTCGAATGGCTGATTTCACGCCTTGTTCGACAAAGGCATCCCGCCCTTCGAGGCAGACAAAGCGCGCGCCGAACATGGCTGCCGTCCGTTCCAACAAAGGCTGATCGATGCGCGTTCCGACATCCGCTGCGACAGCTTCAATGTTCGCAAAGCCAAGGCTTTGCAGCTTGTAGAGAAGATAGGTGCTGTCGAGACCGCCGCTGAACATGGTTGCAACTGGTGCGGTTCGGTCCGGAAAAGCCTCCAGATCTTCAAAACTCGAAATGCCGCCGATGGCGGGTTTGGTGGAAGCCAAGATGGGGTTCATTTGGATGTCCTGCTCTCAAACCAGATGCCAGCAAACGTCCCAGCGAGGACTAGGCCTGCGCCTATCAAGCTCGGTACTGTCAAAGGCTCATTCAGAAGAAGGTGCGCTAGAACGAAACCAAAAAAAGGTTCTGTTCCCATCAAGAAGCCAACCCGTGTCGGTGTGGATTTTCTCACTGCGGCATTTTGAATGTAGAATGCAGCGAGGGTGCAGAAGAGTGCAAGGAAGGCAACAGCGCCCCAAAACTGAAGGGTGGCCCTCACAACAAGGCCTGAAATTCCGAACTGAGCGACGGCCAAAACGAAAGTAAGTGTTGCCACCGTCGATCCCTGGATGGCCGTCAGGGCTGCAGATGAAATCTGCCGGCCGGCCAGAAGGCGTTTGGTGGAAACGACCATAACCGCTCGCAGAATCGCGGCCCCCAAGACAAGCGCGTCACCCGGGCTGAACCTGCTGATCCCGCCAGTGAGAATGCCGACACCGATGCACGCTATGGCAGCACTTGCCAAAATGCCCGTAGGTGGAAGTCGCCGTGATAGCCCATAGTCGATGATCGGCGTGAAAATCACACAAAGCGATATGATCAAGGCCGTGTTCATTGCGCTTGTCGATGCAACGCCGTAAGTTTCAGCAATAAAGATGCAAAAAAGTATTGTTCCCAATGCGAAGCCGCGGATGAAATCGCCCCAGGAGACCAATGCGATCTCATGTCTTGCAGCCACTGCCGTAATGATCGTAGTAATCAGGAAGCGATAAAGAACAAGTATCGAAACCGGCGCGTAGAACAGTGCGCCTTTCCCGACCGGATAGCTCGCCCCCCAAACGAATGCGACTCCCAGCAAGGCTAGATCCACCGAGAAAGATGGCGTCCGTGTTTTCCTGACAGGTATTGGAGAACTTTCGAAAACGTCCACCTTCAAAGTTTCCTTTGTGTTAGCCATCCACCCTGCTGCGAGGGTCAAACAGATCAGGTCGTTCAGCCTCTTGGGCGATCCGTGCCGCGGCGTACTTGTTTTTGGTAACGCAAGTGCCGTGCCGATTCGGAAAACCATTGCTAGACAACAACCTGGTCGCCTTGATAGTTCGGCGGTTCATGTCCATAGTTGTCAGAATGCCGACAATGACTTCAACTGCAGGGATCCTACCGGCAGGGCCTCAAGGCGAACACGCGGCTCCTAGATGCCGACAAGATGGCTGGTTCAGCCATGCTTCGACAGTTGCCTGTTTTTTTCAGTTCCTTTGCTGTTCGTGCGCTAACCGCAACGCTCCATACTAGTCTCGCGTGCCTGTCCCCGTGGGGTGGGCGGCAGAAAGCGATTAGGCCCGCTGAAAGAGGCGAACCGCATCCGAAGGACCGTAACCAAGAGAAGGACCTGAAGCGAGAGCGAAGGTTGCGGGAGGCCGCGGCGGGCCTAAAAGGCAATGCCGACCGCCCCAGGAAAGGCTGACAAAAACCGCAGCGGCCGACTGTCCAATAGGGTGCGCCGCGCCAGGGCGAGCCAAATGGCAGGGGCTGCCGGGGGACCCTAAGAAAAGCCTGGGTTCACGAGCACCCGGCGCGCGCCATCAGGCGGCCAGCTACTTGGAGGGCGGGTGTATCATGCCTGTTTGTCGGGCCGAACCAGATCCATGTGGCTGACGCCGAGGGCCAATGCCAGTTCATAGATCGTGATAATTGTCGGATTTCTTCGGCCTTTCTCCAAGCCGCTGATGTACTGCTGACTGAACCCGGAAATCTCCGCAAGCTGCTCCTGCGTCAGGCGCTTCCTTTGCCTGATCCTCTGCACATTCCGTCCGACCAACTTGCGCATATCCATGCACGCAAGCCAGCGGATCAGGCGGCTTGAGTTTATCAACTATAATATGTAATCCACATTTAGCAGGCACAGGGCTTCGCGGGTCCATTGGCCGGAGATAGAATTAGCGATGTTGCAGCCCAGATCGAACACGCCGTTCGCCGACGAGGTCCCCTGGTCGGACCGCATTACAGCCTACGACAAGGACCACTTTACAACCTATATGAGGCTCCTGGACGCCTCGGCCGACAACGCCACTGAAGAGGAAATGGCCAAAGTGATCCTCGGCATTGATCCGGCACGCGAACCTGAGCGCGCACGCAACGTTCTTCGCAGTCATCTCGACCGTGCAAACTGGGTGGTGACGAGCGGCTACAAGGATTTGTTCGCCAGTTGACGAAATGGGCGGTGCGGTCGCTTCGCTTCAAGCAACGAAGTCGCGCAACCGCCATGCATCGACGTATCACCACAGCGCGGATGGCCCAGCGCTTCGCTGTCTCATCATTTTGTCCTCCGCTCGCCAATGGCTGCTTCCCAGGAATGGGTGCGGCGGCGAATCATGACAGGAACGGGTCCGCCGTCTGAGCCGCACCGCATCCGAAGGGCCGGATGGACAACCTACTGAAAGCTCACAGCTGGCTAAGGGTTGCGGGACGCCGCGGCGGGCCTAGAAGGATGCGGCGCCACCTGCTGAGAAAGGCACAAAACAGAGCGAATTGCGAGAGTCTAACGACGCGCTAGGAGGCGCAGCGGAATGGTCGAGACGCCAGAGCCAAGAAAAGCGGGGCTCGACCCACCGGCACACGGCACGCGCGGTGATGGGCGCGGGCGCCCACTACGTGCGCAGGCTCAACAGAATCTCACACGGATCAGCATCGAGGGCCGCAGTTACGTCGAGAAACTCAATGACATCGAGACGCCGTTTGCCACCCTCATATTTCGCCACGAAAGATTGCGGACGACCAAGCTTCTCAGCCACCTGCGCCTGCGTCAGCCCTTTGACATTGCGCAGTGAGATCAACTGGGCCAGAAACCGCTGGTGGCGGGGAGATCGAAGAGATTTTGGCATTTAGGTGAACCGGTCAGGTAGAGACCGGCTCAGCGACTAATCCCCGTTTCGGATTATCCCATTTTGGGATATTCTGCTTTGAATCCAGCGATCAACATGCGAGGTTCGCGGCAGACATGAATCGATCAACGGGAACAGATAGGATTCAAAGCCCAACACTGCTCGACGAAGTCCCTTGGTCTGACCGTCTTACCGCCTACGACAGGGCGCACTTTACCACCTATATGAGGCTCCTGGACGCCTCAGCCGATGAGGCGCCCCAAGAGGAAATGGCCCATCTGATCCTCGGCATTGATCCGGCACTTGAACCGGAGCGCGCTAGGAAGGCGCTTCGTAGTCATCTCGACCGCGCGAACTGGATGGTGACGAGCGGCTACAAGGAATTGTTCGCCAGCTGACAAATGCGCAGTGCTCGGTCATACAAGTAGGCAGTTCCTGTGGCAGCCAGTGGTCAGGCTGATCGGGACCTGCACCACAGACGCGCCGGCAAAATGGACTCGGTGGCGAGCACAATTCAGTTCCCAGGAAATCGGGGTTTTGGCAATTGTCCGAGCGTCTGACGTGATAGAAGGTTCCGCTCTGTCTGGATGGGTAATAGCCCGGAGCAGCACTCCATATCGTGCCGGCGCTCGACGCAGAATGGTCCACCTCTTCGCTTTCAAGCCGGATAACCGAAAGCCATCGCCCTAAGTCAACGGTTAGAGATTACCGGCAGGCAGGTATGCAAGCGGGCCATTCTCGGAAACTATAAACCGCACGACTAGCTCGTCAGCGACGAAACACCCGCTCGAGCACCGGTAGACTAAGATCACCGGCGCGGACTGGAAGGATACGGCTGCATCGCCCTGACCGAGCCGGCGGAACAGAAGATCTCGGCATCCAGTCAACGCTCGATACAAAGCGCGCGATCGAATGGACCAAGCACAACCGGATCAAAAAGCTTCTCAGAGAATTGAGGACCCTTCGGACCCCAAAAGGGCTATAGCCTGATTTTGGGTTCGCACGCCTAGCTTCTTCTTGGCATTGTCCAAATGAAAAGCGATCGTGCGTGGCTTGATGCCCAAGATGCGGCCGGTCACCCAGGCTGAATTACCCCGCGCTGCCCACCGCAGGCACTCATATTCGCGGGATGTCAGCGAAATCCCATCCACTGTTCGATCGCTCGGAAGTTTGCGGCGAACGCAACGATGAAAGCAGGCCGCCATCAGCTGAAGAGCTTGTTCGTACCGCTCAGCGACCCGAAGAAATACTGGACGAGGCTCATCGGCGGCAAAAGTAACCGCAGCGATGCGGCCGCGGAGATCGACAATTGGGATCGTCAAACCGCAGCAGATGCTGAATTGAGCCGCCTCATCGAATAGCTGCTGTTGAGCCGGCGACATTTTATCGCCTCCCAAATTCGATCCCCAGTGAAACGGGCAGCCGCCATTTCGAGCACGCAAGACCACAGGATCGAGTTTCTCATACTGATTTTCCAGATACTGTCTGGTCCAGCGGGGTGGATAGTTCGAAATTAGCCTCGGTTTGCCGGAAGGCCGTGCTGGCAAGGAGAGGTAGGCAAAGGAGATTAGGTCAAGTCGTCCGGCCGCCTCAGCCATGGCATCCCGGAAATCTGCCTCATCGATACTCTGTGACAGTCTTTCAAGGAATGTCTCGAAAACAAGTGGCAGGTCCCTCGTCATCGTCGCGCTCGATTCTTCCTCTTTCTGCACGCCTTCCGGCTGCGTCGTGTATGTCCCGACAAACGCGATTGACTTCGCGGGCGTCGCTGCGCTGACCAGGCTCCAGAATGCTGCCACACTTTCGATCTTCGCCGGTCATCCCAATCATGCTGGGCTCGCCCGTTGGGCGTCTGGCAGACGCCTCTTGATCTTTCAACAGCTCAATCAGAGAATCTCCATGCATTAAATCATGACCGCCCCCGCACCGTCCAAATCAGGAGAAATCATCCTGCGCTGACCAAAAGCCATCATTGACCCAGCTTTTGCAGGAATTTGGGTCGGCACGAGCATAACAATTCGGATAGCCGCTCATCCCCCACCCGGGGCGCCGTGATCCGGAACGAAGTGTTGCGATGCTTTCTTTTCATTGATAGGCAAATCGTCTCAACAATATTAAAATGCCTTTTCCTTGTGAACGGGATGGGCGTGTGAGTATCGTCCTTTTATATACCTGACGTGATAAAATTCACCGCAATGATTATTCTGCTCTTTGTGATGTGAAAAGGAAGATATCTTCGGCGTTGCCGCACTTTGGAACTGGCGGCCGTGGCCCGCTGCAATGATGTAAAGGGCGCGTCTAAGCTCAATCTGCATCGGAACGTGCAGATGACCTTTACCAGACCCTCGATTCCGCACGGGCCATAATGATTCTGATTACGTGGGTCAAAAAGGGCGCCCTGCCGGCGGGGAGGTACACCCGCAGGGCGCGCCGCACAGAGGTCCTGGTCGTTGGGCAACAGGACAGCGGCGGCAGAACTGATTCGGTTCGTGGCTGAAATAGTCCGGAGCATGCTCAAGATCAGATATCTGGAATTCAACAGTTTTGGGTCTGCTCGGCGCAGTAGCGCGCAGGGACATGCCTGCCTCCGGACTCACTCCTTCGCGATCGCAAAATCATACGGCACCCTCGGCCTTCAGCGCGCGATAGGTGGTATCGACCGACTTTACCGTCGCGTCGACAATGATGTCGATCTCTTTTCGGGTAATGATCAGGGGGGGTGCATAACCGAGGATGTCGCCATGCGGCATGGCCCGTCCGATGACACCATTCTCGAACAGAGCAGCTGCAGTGCGCACCCCGACCTGAAGGTCGGGTTCGAAGGGTATCCTTTGTTTTGGGTCCCGCATCATCTCTACGGCCGACAGAATACCCACTCCGCGAACTTCACCAACCATGGGATGTCCCGCCAGCTCGACCTTCATCCGATCTTGCCAATACGGTCCAACATCGCGGACATGCTCCAAAATATTTTTTTCTTTAAGGAGTCGAATATTGGCGAGCGCGGCTGCGGCACAAAGTGTGTGCCCCGAATAGGTCCAGCCGTGGCCGAGTGCGCCGTGCTTCTCAGTTCCTTGTTCCAAAACCGACCAGACACGGTCGCCAATGATTGACCCGGAGATGGGAAGGTAGGCGGAACTCAAACCCTTTGCGATGGTCACGAAATCCGGACGCATGTTATACAGGTGGGAACCGAACTTCTCCCCGGTTCGCGCGAAGCCGCAGACCACTTCATCGGCGATTAGAAGGATATCGTATTTGTCGAGCACCGCTTGAATGGACGTCCAGTACCCTGTGGGGGGCGGAACAATACCTCCTGTCCCAAGTACCGGCTCTCCGATAAAAGCTGCAACCGTTTCCGGTCCTTCGGCCAGGATCAAGGCTTCAAGCTCATCGGCACAGCGCCGGGAGAACGCTTCCTCGCTCTCCTCGACACGCGCCTGGCGGTAATAGTGCGGCGTGGTTGTATGGCGCACCAAATCCAGAGGCAGGTCGAAGAAATTGTGAAAGAAGGGAAGGCCAGTTAGGCTACCCGTGACCAATCCAGACCCGTGATAGCCGCGATTTCGCGAGATGATCTTTTTCTTTTCGGCCCGGCCAAGAATGTTATTATAGTACCAGACCAGCTTGATGTTGGTTTCGTTGGCATCAGAACCGGAGAGGCCGAAATAGACCCTTCGCATGTTCTGACCGAAATACTCGACCACGGCCTCTGCCAACAGGGCGACCGGCTCCGTACCTTGGCTGGCATAGACGTGCGCGAACGGCAATTCGTGTGCTTGCCTGGCAATGGCCTCGGCGATCTCCGTGCATCCATATCCCATGTTGACGCAGTAGAGCCCTCCGAAACCGTCGAGGCTCCTTCGGCCTTCGGTGTCCCAGATATAGACGCCTTCCGCACCGGCCATAATCCTATTTGGCGTTTCGCCTCGGCTGTGCTTGGCCAGATGCGTAGAAGGATGGAAGACGAAGCTTCTATCCTTCTCCCGGAGTTGCTCGGTTCCCAGATTGCTCAAGCGCATGTCCCTCTCCTCGCGATAAATTGGCGGAGGGCACTCGGCCAGCCACCTGTTTAGCAAATAGCATACCGGAAACGTCCCTCGAGTTTCTCGGGAATGCAGGTTATTCGCCGTGGAATTCGCGGGATCGGCCCGAATTGCCGTGAAAACTAAGGCGTCACCTTCGCCTTAGCCGAGGGAGCGTTGAATTGGATCTCACTGATTTTGCGACGTCGGGGCGCGTCCTGCAAACACGAACAGCTTACGACGCGCATGCGCCCAGCATAGTGCCCGATTAGCGGGCGATATTGAAGGATGAATAGCGCTCGGGATGCTGTTCCCGCCGGCCGCGCGAGGCACGATAGAGCGCCGCCGGCCATGTTCCGCCGAACTGCCGGTCATCCCTTACATTCTGACGGTCCGGATCGGTCTTGCCCTTCCCAAGGGTGGTAACGCAGGTGATCAGGGGCAAAGCACATTCGCCTCGATCAGCAGGCAGCGGGTTCCGTGCCGCGGCACAGGCTCCAACCTGGTTGGCCAGCGCTGAGAGGCTGAGGTCGTGCCCTCGCGCATATTGATCGCTTTGGCGGTGCGGCGGCTGGTGCTCGGCAGACTTCTCGAAGGAGCATAGCCAGAAGGTTCGGCCCGGCAAAGACGCGCGGCGAGAGCTCCTCGCCATCGACATCTTGATTCGCAGCCGACCAGCGCCGCCAAGTTCTATCGTCAGTGTGTTGCCTTTCTTGCGATCGCAAATTCGTGGTTGCTGCGCAGGGCGAGCCGAGCTGCGGCTCGCAGGAGGGGGCGAACCGACAGAATTGCGCGGCCTGACAAGCTGCCTCCATCAATGCTGGCCGATCGTGCAGTCTCGAAACGCTGGATCAAGCCTCAAACGTCGAACAGCCGCTCCTTTTCCTCTCGAAACCAGCGCCCCTCGCGCGACATGATCTTCGGTCTGACGATCTGACGATCTGACGCTTCGAGCGGGGCTCCTCTAATAGGTTGCACATGACCTGCAGCTTTCAGCCAAACTCAGCAAATCGGACGGCTCTTCTTATCATCGCTCGGCAAGCTCGGAACACGCTGGCGGACGCTGCTAAGGCTAGTCGCCGCCAGCAGATGGCGAGGATGTTTTGGCGGCTAAGTACTTTTAGGTGAGCGATTATAAGCCGAGATCCCGATAGGTGCTTTCGCCATAGCTCCTGGCGCCATCGCCACGCTGAGCGTTTGAAAGCCGATGAAATTCGCTCGGCCAATTGGCTAGCGCGTGCTTGATGGCCTTCATCTTGAACGGCACGTGCACAACACATTTGTCCCTGATGATAGGCGGACAGCTCGCATCTTGTTGTCGCGAGCCGTTAAGGTTTGCTGCGATTATCGGCAGACCTAGATCAAGGGCCAATTCCATTTCCCAGCGCACGAAGCGAAAAAGGTTTTTCGTTTTCTCACCGATCAGGACAAGTACCTGGCTCGATCCATTCATTCTGTTGCGAAGATTGCGTTTAACATAATCTTCGTCCTGTGCTCGGCTTGTCATATTGTCCAGATCGTGAGCGTTCGCGAATTCAAAACTCACATTCTCGCTGGCATTCCACCCTTTCATAAAGCGGTATGCCCAAGCGTCTTCATCGCCGTCAAATATTACATAGGTCGGATCGCTGTATGCCATTGTTGTCTCTTAGTTGTTTTGACGAGCAACCCACTGGGTGTGCTCCCGTGAGAAAGCCAGTTCGGCTTCGTTCACCGCGGCGGAGAATGCCTCATCCGAGTTGGCGTCCGTAATAAGGTCGGCAGTCAATCCGATCTCGTGAGCTGTCAACGTGTAAGCCGATGCCAATTCGTTAAATTTCTTGATCTGGGTCCACCCGATAAGCGAGGCGGCAATAACGATTAACGGCTCTGTCGGCCAGCCTGGCATCGCTGGGTCAGCGATACGTACTACGATGAACGAGAACCCCAGAGCGTAGGCAATGACACCAAGGCCCATCCAGATTTTTGCGGATCTCTTGTTCGAGCGCGCTTTCTTCTCGTACCACTTACGTTGATCGCAAATTCGTTTCTGCAGGTATAGCTCCTTTCTTTCTTTTAGCGGGGAGTCCCTTATCGACATCATCTGATCGGTTGTTTGGGGGGATGCTGAATCGGTGCCGCTCAACGCGCTGCCAAGGTGACGATTGCTATCAAGAATGTCTTCCATGAGCTTGCGAAAATCAGCTCTAGCGTCGGCCGCACGCGCGTCATCGAACGGCTGTGCTCGCATCGCAAAGCGCCAAGTCAATGTCTTTACTGACTCTGCCAAAGCTCTGGCTTGATACCAGACCTGCTCGGGCTTTGTGACCGAACGGAAAATGAGGATTCCCATTGAACAAAGAAACACGGCAGCATACACACCGAAATAGACCTTTGATAGCGACAAATCCAAAGAGAGAACCGACGCAAGAAAAAGAAGAACGTACTCTGTCCGGATCAGGCGGAGAAACGTCGCCTGCTGCTCGTTTGATGCCACGTCGGCGCTATTATAGAGTCCAGGATATTTCATTTTTGAAGCACACCAGTCTATTTTGTGGCGGTAAATTCTTTAAGCCAGGATTTGGCAAACGTGAGGTTAGCAGTCGAGCTTACAGAGCCTATTCTTGAGCGAGGCGCGGTCCCTCTGTTCATAAACAGGAATGCAGGTCCTGTCCCATCAATGTAAGGGTATAGGCCCAAAAATTCTTGCCCAGAGAATGTTTCCGAAGAATTTTTTGCCACGGGGAGAACTGCTACCGCGGTCCGAAACCCATCGAAAAAGCCAAGCTCCCAAGGCATCCATCTGGAACCTGGAGAATTGTTTGAATGAACATAGATTAGCGTCTTTGACTGCCTCATACGGGTCCGCAGCAACTCGGCAGTGGCCGAGGAGACCTTTGTGCGGTCCAGTTGTGAATCTTCGATCCAATCTACGTAAGCAGTGAACCCAAGCTCCTCAAAAATCCGCTTCACACCGAGAACGATCTCTGCGTCTTTGAAAGAATGTGACAGAAAAACGTCGAATGACGATCTGGCTGTAGCTGCGGCCATCTCTTCCTTTAGAACGATCGATGCGGCTCTATGTCCTCGACTGGCATTCGCAACTCTTTTCAGCTCTGCCTCGGTCAGTAGCACTATTCAAATCCCCCCATGATCTGTTCGCAATCTATGAACTTGACGCCCATTCGATTAAGCGAGCCTTGTCTTGTGAAAACTGGCACCATGCTCTCCAGCCGGTAGGCAACCTCTACCTTCTCGAAGACCACGTCGGCTGGCAGGAGTGACCGGCCTTGTCACCCACCTACGC
This sequence comes from Mesorhizobium sp., assembly GCA_004963905.1. Classification (GTDB taxonomy): domain Bacteria; phylum Pseudomonadota; class Alphaproteobacteria; order Rhizobiales; family Rhizobiaceae; genus Mesorhizobium. The sequence continues at coordinate 24,910 of SUGL01000025.1, read as the reverse complement.
GACCCCGGTACAGCGATGCTCCTCGCTTAGAAGGCTGCGGAGACCAGCAATGTCAAACAGGACAGACGATCTCCTAATCTCGATCAGCAACGAACTTACGACGTAAAAACGCGATGGAGCGATCTCCGAATGTCCGCAGGCGTCGAGGGCCGGGGTTGGTCGCCAAGGCCGAGCGGGCCAGCTTGCACTCCCGCTACCCGTCGGCTTGCCAAACCCTCGCTGTAGATTTCGCCCCCTACACGGATGCGCTGACCGCGACTAAGCTCAATCGCCACTGATCGCCAATCCAGGGCGAAAGCCCCCCCCCTTGAGGTAGCGGTAGAGGCATTTTTCGGCACTTCGCATCGTAGATATCGACGCCTCCTCCACCAGGCACGATCCGGTTTGGCTCTCGCCGCAACCGTGCTGGCCAAGTGCCCGATGGCTGCTTCGATCCGTCTCCTGGAATTGATCGGTTCCAGATTGCTCAAGCGCATCGTCCTTCCTCGCCATCAACTGGCGGATAGCGCTCGGCCACCTTTTTCCAGCAATTAGTATACCGCAAATGTCCCTTGAGTTTCGCCGGAATGGGTGCCTTTTGCCGACGAATCTACGGGATCCGTGCCAAACGCCGTTGAAACTTAAGCTTTCGGTTTTACCGTTGCCTCAGGGCGGACAAAGGTATCGGTGAATTGGACTTCACTGGTTTCGTGACGACAAGGCTATAGTATTGATCAATCCCCAAGCCTGCCTGCAGCAGTCCCTCCATGAAATCCTGATAGGCGGCCATAGAACGAGATGCGACCCGCATCAGATAATCCACGCGCCCCCCAATTGCCCAGCAGTCCAGGATTTCCGGAATCTCTTGGATAGCAGTTTCGAAGTGTCGTTGGTCCTCAAGACGATGACGATCCAGCACGACCTCCACCATCACAAAGATCATGCCGCCGATGAGGGCAGGACTCAGTCGCGCATAAAATCCCTCAATAATCCCTGCGGCCTTGAGTGCTCGGAGCCGCTCCGAACAGGCGGACGCCGAAAGATGAACTCGTTTTGCAAGCTCACTTTTTGAAATCCGACCGTCTGCCTGAATTTCGGAGAGGATCCGGAGGTCCCAACTGTCGAGTTGCACGGGATCGGGTTTCGACTTCATAACCTGTTGCTCTCAAGCAGCGATCGACAGCGCGCCGTGTGCCGATCAATTCTATTATCAATTGAAACGACCGAATGTAGTAGTGGAAGGCATCCGTTCCAGGCCCGAGATGTGCTAGAATGGGTACGAAAATCAGCTGAGGGAGAGCGATCCGCTGAGAAAAGCTGCAGAAGTAATTTGGCTATCGCCCCAACGCCTAACGGGGCAATGGTGCAGCTGGAGAGGATAGTCGGCGGCGGCGGAGACCATGATAAATAGATAACCGATTTTCTTGAATCTCGCTGCCGTACTTGATAGACGCGCGACTGCATTCGACCCTCGATCGCATGGACGGCATACTCAATGCAGTATTCACTTCGCACATTCAGCTATTAGGGTGAACTGAAGGCCTTGCTTGTCCGGCTCGCCGAGGCGCAGGGCACCGCAAATGCCGCTCGTCTTATGGCTTGCCCGATAATTTGGCGCTCGGGTCTGGCCGAAATCGCCCAACCGGAAAGACTCAAACACCGATGTTGCGTGCGATGCTGTCGGCCGCCATACGCTTACGCCACTCCAGAGGCCCGGAATTGTGAATGGAGTTTCCCTCAACATCGATAGCCATGATGACGGGCATGTCCTGCACATCGAATTCATAGATGGCTTCCATGCCCAGGTCTTCAAAGGCGACAATCCGCGCCGCCTTAATCGACTTTGAAATCAGGTACGCAGCGCCACCCACTGCAGCAAGGTATGGCGTTTTGTGTCTTACAATCGACGCGATGGCCGCCGGTCCCCTCTCCGCTTTGCCCACCATCGCGAAAAGGCCGGTTTCGGCGAGCACCTTGTCCGTAAAATCGTCCAAGCGGCTGGAGGTTGTTGGACCGGCGGGTCCAACGACTTCATTCCTCACTGCCCGGACGGGACCGACGTAGTAGATCACGCGTCCCCGCAGATCGACTGGGAGCGGCTTGCCGGCATCGATCAGTTCGACCATTCGTTTGTGGGCAGCGTCACGGCCCGTCAGCATCTTTCCAGACAGCAGGAGCGTTTCACCGCAGCGCCACGATGCCGTCTCTTCCTTCGTCAGCGTATCTAAATTGACCCGCCGGACGCCGGCTGGGTTCAATTCGTCGGCTCCGATGTCGGGCCATGCGCGCAAATCGGGCGGCTGGAGGCTGATGGGTCCAGAGCCGTCCAAAGTAAACTTCAGGTGCCGGTTGGCGGCGCATTGCGGGATGAGCGCCACAGGCTTGGACGCAGCATGAGTAGGATAGGTCGCAACCTTGACGTCAACGACTGTCGTCAGACCACCAAGGCCTTGGGCGCCGATACCAAGAGCGTTGATCCGCTCATAAAGCTCAATCCGCAGCCCCTCCTCTGCGCTCGACGCCCCCCTTGCGATCAGTTCCGCCATATCGATGGGCTCGTTCATGGCCTCCTTGGCCAGCAGCATCGCCTTTTCAGCGCTACCACCGATGCCGACAGAGATCAGTCCAGGTGGACACCACCCGCTGCCAAGGGTCGAAACGGTATTGACCACCCAGTCGGAAACGGACGCGCTGGGATTGAGGGTGGTAAAACGTGCCTTGTTCTCCGACCCGCCGCCTTTTGCGGCGATGGTGATCTCAATCTGGTTACCTTGCACCAGGTCGACATGGACAACTGCCGGCGTGTTGTCGCGGGTGTTGACCCGTCTAGCGAGGGGATCCGCAACGATCGATGCCCGAAGGGGATTGTCCCGATCAAGATAGGCTTGACGTACGCCCTCATTCACAAGATCAGCGAAACTGGCCGTTGACTTAATACGGGCATCCATGCCGACCTTTGCGAAGACAACCACAAGTCCGGTGTCCTGACAAATCGGGCGCCGCCCAAAGGCCGCCATGCGGGAGTTCAGCAGAATCTGACCTATGGCATTCTTCGCCGACGGGCTCTGTTCTCGCGTGTATGCGTGAGAAAGAGAACGGATATAATCTGGAGGATGATAGTACGAGATGTACTGGAGGGCGTCGGCGACGCTCCTTGTGATGTCGCTACCGGCGATGGTCCGTGTTCTGTTTCCCACCGAATTTATCCAAACGAACCGAGGCCATTGACCATTTTCAGAATCTGGAAGCTTCGCACCCCCTGCTCGCCGCCTTCATATCCATAGCCGCTTTGCTTGACTCCTCCATAAGGGGCATCAGCGGAAACCCCTTTCAGGTAATTCACACTAACAGCGCCCGCAGAAAGACCGCTCACAAGCCTCTGTTGCGTATCGGCCGCGCCAGTAAACAAGTAGGCGGCCAGACCGTACTCCGTGGCGTTGGCTTCATCGATCGCCTCTTCGATCGTATCGAAAGGAGCCACAGTGAGTATCGGTCCGAACGGCTCTTCATGAAGCACTCTAGCTTCCTTCGGTACGCCCGTTAAAATGGTTGGAGGCCAGTAAAACCCCGGTCGGTCAAGGGGGGTGCCACCGGTCTCGATGCGGGCGCCGCCTTCTACCGCATCCTTGGTCAGGCGCTTCATGGCCTCTATTCGACGCGCGTTTGCCATTGGCCCCATTTGCGTTGCAGGGTCATCCGGTGGTCCGATCCTGATTTTTCGGACCGCCTCCGTCATCCGGAACAGGAATTCCTCATAGCGGGATCGGGCGACAAGAATCCTGCTGGGCGCATTACAACTCTGGCCCGCGCACTCGAATTTGTATTCCGAAATAGCCGGTATAGCCGTTGCCAGGTCGGCATCTTCGCACACGATAACTGGGGAATGTCCACCGAGTTCAAGAATGCAACGCTGCAAATTGTTCGCGGCGAGCGTTGCTAGCTGTTTTCCAACAGCAGTTGACCCCGTAAACGTCAAGACTTTCACTATTGGCGAACTGAGCAGATGCCGCGATATATGCACAGGCACACCAAACACCAGGTTGACCACTCCTTCCGGTATCCCTGCTTGGCGCAACGATTCCACGATATGAACAGCCACGCTTGGCGTCTCTTCGGCCCCTTTGAGGATCACCGGGCAGCCTGCCGCCAGCGCGGGGGCGAGCTTGCGGGCGATGAGAACGGCCGGATAGTTCCAGGGCGTAAAGGCAGCGACGACACCGAGCGGCTCCGGGACGATCATCCTGTTCGGGCCTAACGGAATCGGGACCGATAGCTCATCAGCATGCCGGCCGTTCCATTCCAGCGTTTCGACCGCGCGCGCGTATTCTCCTGTCGCTTCGGCAATCGTCTTTCCCTGTTCGGACGACAGGTCCCTGGCTGCGGCGCCAGCTTTCTCTGCCAGAATGCTGGCGGCAGAGACGAGGATCTCGCCACGCTCTTTGGCGGGTCGTGAGGACCACGCCTTGCGGCTGCGTTCTGCCGAAGTAAGAACTTCATCCAAGTCTGACACCGTAGCCGAGGCCACTGAGGCAAATACCTTCTCCGTCGCCGGGTTGATCACCGGCAATGTTGCTCTGCTGCCACCGGCTCGCCATTTGCCGTTAATGAAGAGCTCGTAGCTCTTGGCGTCGGACATCGCGGGCTCCACTTGTGTGAATATTTTTTGCCATACGAGCACCGTTGGGTGTCGAAACGGCTGAACTCGCTGGGCCAGTTTGGTCGCGATGGTCACGGCAGGTCAAATATCGTTTAATGCGGAAATCCATCTGGAATCCAGATTGATCTGGATCGCAAAAAACGTGTCCTGTTTATAGATCGACGGCTGTCAAGTCGCTTCAGGCGCCACCGCTGCCCAGCTCCGGATTTCAATCAATTCTCTCGCGACCTTCGGAATGAGCTTGCGGACTGCGGACACGGCGGCGGAACGCTCATCTTTCGGGTTTACAGCAAGCACAACGGAGCGGGTAATCACCGGATCCACGATCTTGACCGTACGGACCAGACCCTGAGAGGCTTCTTTCTGAACCGCAGACGCGGCGAGAATAGAATGCGCTTTCCCCTCTACGACCATGTTGATGATCGTTGAAAGCGAGTCCACTTCAAACCTGACGTCCAGCGCGCAACCGTGCTGTGCGACGACGTCAGCCACCGAACGCCTGACATTGTTGTTGCGCATGGGAACCGCCAGGGGGAATGCATGCAGGTCGGCCAGAGATATCGCATCTTCGAAAGGCGGCTCACCGGACGGTACCACCAGACAAAGGTTTTCGCGCGCTATCACCGTCATTCGGCCCACGCTATCCGCAGTGCGGTAGAGTACCGCCAGATTGAAGCGTCCAGCAGCCATCCACTCCTCCAGCGGTCCCGTCATACCCTCGACCATCTTGAGGGAAACCTTGGGCAGTTCGTTTCTCACCGCCTCAAGCAGCGGACCGCTCAGGACGCGAGCAGCTCCAGACGGAATGCCAATCGTCACCTCCCCGGCGGGGGAAGCAGCTGTGTTGGTCAATTCCACCTCGGTAAGTCGAATTTCTTTAAGAATCGCCCGAGCGCGATCGAGCAGTTTGGCTCCTGACGCCGTCACGCTCACACCGGTCCTGTCGCGTATCAGCAGTTGAGTGCCGAAGGCTTCCTCCAGTTGACGCACATGCAGGCTCAGCGCACTCTGGGCAACATTAAGGAAGCCAGCGGCCTTCGTGAAACTGCCTGCTTCGACCACACCGACGAAGTATCTTAACTGCCTGATTTCCACGAGTACCCATCCGAGAGCGGACTGCAATTGGTTTAATCTATCTCGAAATGCGATGGCGCGACAGCAATAATTGTGCCGAGTTGCATAACGCCTAGCCGTAGGGTCGCTCCAGTTTGGTAACCAACCGCTGAGGCCTCAGACGCCCAACCCGGCGCCCGGATCCGTGGCGATGATATCTCGGGCCCTTTGGATAACCGGTGGATCGACCATCCTTCCGTCCAGGGCGAACGCGCCTATGCCCTGCGCCGTCGCATCTTTCTCCGCCGCGAGGACACGACGGGCCCATTCGAGTTCCTGTGGGCTTGGCGAAAAAGCCTCATTGAATATGGCAACCTGGTTTGGATGGATCGCCAAAGCTCCGGCAAAGCCGAGCCGCCGTGCACGCTCCGCAGCCTCACGAAGTTTGTGAGTGTCAGAGAACGCGCCAATGCTTCCTATGAAGCCCAGCGGGAGCAACCCGGCCGCACGGGCGGCAAAAAGAACAGAAAGGTTTGGCGTCAAGAGAAGATCAAGTTCTGGGGCGCCGCCAACAGCGGCACTGAAGTCTTCAGGGCCAAGGGCCATTGCGACCATCCTGGGATGTGACGAGGCAATGGCCGATAGCTTTTGCAAGGCACCTGGGGTCTCGATTTGGGCAAGAAACCGGATACGTCCCAACGGAAGATTTCTTTCTCGTTCGAGTTCCGATACCGCATTCGCGATCTCTGCTACCCACGCTGCCGAATCCACTTTCGGAAGAACAAGTGCATCAACGCCCGCCATCACCGCTGCGTCGAGATCGGCCGCCAAGGCTCGCAACCCGCGATTCACGCGAACTAAAACAGAAGCGCCCCTGCGGCCCACCTTTGCCACGGATGCACCAAGCTGGCGCCGTGACTCACCTTTTTGATCCTGGGGAACGGAGTCCTCTAGGTCGAGTATGATGCCATCTGCCCCGCGCTCATGAGCCGCCTCCACAAAACGCGGAACATGAGAAGGAACGAAGAGCAGAGATCTCCAGCGGGGAATGGACATCGGGCTTTCAACGGCCGGACCGGCGTCGTTCATGAAGTCGCCTCTGCGGTCGATTCTAGCGCGGGCGTCAGTGAGCTTTCTGGGCGGCCGTGGGACTGGAAAGGGTTGGGTCGCGACCGCGCCCCCTTCCCGACAAGGCGCGCGCTCACGCTGACGCAGCTCGTTCGCGCAAACGTCCCAGAACCTCCTCGCGGACAGCCTCGGTATGAGCTCCAAGAGCCGGAACGGGGCGCAGCAAAGGGCGCTCAGAGTTGAAGATCGCCGCCGGCGCTATCGCCTCGATGGTTCCTTCGGGTGTTCCGACCTGCACCTTGCGAATGTGTGGGTGCTTTGAAACATCCACGACTTCGTTCAGTCGGCCATATGCCAACCCGGCCGCCTCAAGCTCCTGCATTGCTTCGTGGCATAACAGTTCGGAAAACCGCTGTTCGATGATCTCATCAAGTTGCGCACGGTGACCGAGGCGCTCCATATTATCGGCGAAACCAGGTGTGCGTATAAGCCCCGGCTGCTTCAGGAACTTCTCGCAGAAATTCACCCATTCACGGTCATTCTGAACCGAAAAGATGACCTCTTTGCCGTCGGCACAGCGATAGGCGCCATACGGCGCGAGCGACGGGTGTTTCACGCCCGCGCGCACCGTGTGATAGCCGCTGTAGTCGTTTTGAAGAACCGGCACGTTCATCCAGTCGGCGACGGCATCGAACAGTGACACCTGAATGCTGGTCCCGTCGCCGGTGACCTCGCGGTGATACAGCGCCTGAAGAATGGCACTGTGCGCTGTCATGCCTGCCGAGATGTCGCAAACCGACACACCCACACGGGCGGGTCCCTGTTGCGTCCCGGTGATCGCACACAGACCAGTTTCGGCCTGGACGATGAGATCATAAGCCTTCAAGTGGGAATACGGCCCCTGCTCCCCGAAACCAGAGATATCGCAGGTGATCAGCCGCGGAAAACGTCGACGCAGATCCGCAGACCCGAAACCCAATTTTTCGATACTGCCCGGCTTTAGATTTTGGATCAAAACGTCGGCACCGGCAATGAGCGTGTCCAGAACGGCGCGGTCCGCCTCAGATCTCAAGTCCAGACAGACCGACTCCTTACCCCGGTTGAGCCAGACGAAGTAAGCGCTCTGACCCCGCACCAACTTGTCGTAATTTCTGGCAAAATCCCCTTCGGGCCTCTCGATCTTGATCACCCGGGCGCCGGCATCAGCAAGGCGAGACGAAGCGTAAGGCGCAGCAACCGCCTGCTCCACGGCAACGACGGTGATCCCCTCAAGAGACTTCTGCATGCGACACCGTGTTTTCATCCAACGTTTTCGTTTTGAATTCGACGACGGTTCAGCATAGCCAGCAACCGATTTTGTTCGTTCCCAACTATTGAGAATGCCTCGTCGACACCCATTCCAGGCTTCGCAAGCATCATATCGGCCTGAGTCGCTACAGAGACGTGGACTGAAGCCTGTGCGGAGAGATCCGTTTCGGTACAACTTCCTCCGACATACGCCCCAACCTTATTCGCCTTGCAGAGGAGAACAGCGCGCGCGGAATCGGCGATCGAGCCGACGTCTGGCGTTTTAATTTGAACCAGATGCGCGGCCTTCGCTTCGGCAAAGAGCCGAATATCCTCAAGCGTATTGCATCTCTCATCCACGACGATACGTGCGCTGGAACCCCTATTGTCCAAAATCGATACGATTTTGGCGTAGTTCTCAATTTGAGCTTGTGTCGAACCAAAATCCGCCGGGGACTCGATGTTGAGCAAGAAATCCGGGACGGTATCTGCAACCTTGCAGATAAAATCGGCAATGCTTTGCGGCTCCAGGCCGATTTCCTGCCCGATCCAGCCATACACATCGAAATGCAGCACCGGATGATATCCCGGGCGGCCGATTTGGCGCGTACGCGTTGCAACCCACTTCACGAACTCCATGAAGGGCTGCCCGTCCATGCCGAATTTCTGCCATGAGTTGATCAGACCGTGGGGAAGCACATCCACGGCTTTCAGAATCATCTTGTCGACGTTGATTTCCCGAGCATCACCGCTCTGGCAGTAGATAGGGACCCTCCGCGTTGGCAGCGGTAGGTTAAATGCACTGCATACGATCTCCGCCATCGTCGTACGTTGAAGGTGGGCTGCTGCGCGTAGGAGCGCCTGGCTGACCCCATACTCAATAGCGAGAGATAACCGCTTGTGTCCGAAGGGCTCGAAAACCTTGGCGCAGGCATCAAGGTAACGAGACACATCGACATCGAGAAGCCGAGGCACCACAACCCGCGAAGTCAAATCCAAGATTTGAGCAGTTTCAAACAAGGGATCGCGTCCACCGGCACCAGAATACTGAACGCTCATCATATCGCCCCAAACGACAGTGTCGTCGGCAAGGACAAGCCCGACACTCAGCGAAGATGCCGGAACGCGAATGGATTCGAAGTTGGGCGTGACGGGTTCGCCCACATAGACAAAACCGTCCTGCGAGGCACCGGCTCTTATGGCTGCCTGATCGTCGTAGAAAAACGCGCCGTTTCCTGGCGCGAGGAGCACGTCTTTGATCTGCACTTCAGTTCGCTCGATTTCTGTCGGACGGCGTTGACGGACGGATGAAGTTCGGTCCGCTACCCGCCAATTATGTGCCACTTGACGTTGGGGTCGGCCAATATAATATTCCGGACAGTGCTATCGCGTTTTGAGATGGCTGGTGCGAGGCGCTGGCGACGTGGGAGCGGAACTTGGCGGCGCTGTATTCGCCGAGGGGGCGGCCTTCGATCCGGCCGGAAAGCTGCTGCGAGCGATGCTGCTGCAGGCGTTCTAGTCTAGTCGATTCGATCGGAGCGGCTTTTGATTGAGCGGCTGGAATACGACTTTCTGTTCCGCTGGTTCGTCGGTATCGGCGTCGATGACGCGGGCTGGGACCATTCGGTGTTCTCGAAGAACCGCGAGTGATTGCTGGAAGGTGACATCGCGGCGAAGTTCTTAGGCGCGGAGCTGGCGCAGCTCAGGTGAAGAAGCTTCTGTCTTCGGACCATTTTCTCGTTCGACGGCACATTGATCGAGGCGTGGGCGACGATGAAGAGCGTCAAACCGAAGGACGGCTCGGGCGGGCCGCCGGCTGAAGGCGCCGGGCGCAACGCGGAAGCGGACTTCCATGGCCACAAGCGCTCAGCGCCGGTCGCCTTCTGAAGGCAATACTTGCTCACAAATCCAGCAAGCCTGAGGCTGTATTCAACCCGCCGCTTTCGCTCGCCGCTCGTGGCGGCATCCGGTCCGAAGAGCAGCACGGGCGCGAATGCATGCAATTCCTTTCACGCGTCTGAAGTCGAATGCGTCGCCAAGCGCTGTGCGTCAGCGCTCTATGGGTTCGCCGGCAAGGCGCTCTTATAGCCGAGATATCGCGCCGATCTCGCTTGGGTGCGATCAACCTACTAGGAGTGGTAGGTGCGGTGCAAATGGAGACACTGTAACACTACCACCAGCGAACAGGAGACAGCAGTATGCAAGCCATAACGATCAAGACGAGCCCGCAGCCTCTGGTCGTGATGCCCGATCAAAGGATATACCAGAATTTGGAAGTGCTTGCAAAGCGCCGGGTTGGCGCGCTTCTTCTGAGAAATTAGCCTCGATCATCGATTCCCGCACGGCTTAGCGCAGGCGGAGATTTGTCGTACAACATCGGAAGAGCGTCACTGATCAAGAATGTTTGACCGCTACCCGATTCCCGGAGTGACGTTCGGTAAGACGCTCGAGAGCTGCCGACACTGCGGTAACAGAATTACACGCTGGATCGATCGATAACAATGCCAGAAATGCTTTGGTGCCACAGTTGAATAGCTTTGCATCGAAAAAGGAGAATGCCACTATGACTAAAATTAACTTGGTCAATAATTTCATTCCACGTACCGATGTCGTTCAATGCACAGCGCGCATCGGCGCTGAAATTAGGAACATCAAGCTGTCGGCCGATTTGCCGGACCAGACTATCGCTGCGATAAACGGCCTGATGCTTGAGCACAAAGTCGTCTTCTTCCGCGACCAGGGTCATTTCGACGACGCCGAGCAGCAGCGCTTTGCTCTTCGTTTCGGGAAGCCTTCGCCATATCCGGAGGGAAAGACGCCGATCTTCGAGATTAATTCAGCAGACGGAGATCTCCAAGCTGACATTTGGCACATCGATTGGTCCTGCATGGATGCCTATCCCAAGATTTCGGTGCTGCGAGGTGTTGTGATCCCACCAGTCGGCGGCGACACGGTGTGGTCAAACACGGCGGCCGCATATCTCGATTTGCCGCTGCCGCTGCAACGGCTTGCCGACGACCTCTGGGCTGTTCACAGCTGGCCCGGAGCTCATAATAGGCGTTATGTCCAGCCGCTTACCGGACCGAGGATCGAGACCGAGCATCCAGTCGTTCGCGTCCACCCCGAAACCGGCGAACGCACGCTGGTGCTCGGCTCTTATGTAGAACGTTTCGTTGGCGTCTCGAAATATGACAGCCAGAGGCTATTCGATCTATTTGAGTCTCATATCACCGCGCAGGAAAACACTGTGCGCTGGAAGTGGAAGCAGGGTGATGTTGCTATCTGGGACAACCGAGCCACGATGCATTGTGCGACCGCGGATTACGGCGACCAGCACCGCGTCGTTTGTCGCGCGACCATCGAGGGCGAGGTGCCCGTCAGTGTTGACGGCCGGTACAGCGTTGCGCGTTTCAAGTTTGTCGGGCGAAATGAGAAGCCGACCCCTCACGAAGTTGAACTGACCCCTCGTGTCAAATGAGGGAAGATCGACGACCGATATCTCAGTGCATCCTGCATCGTCGCGACGGATGCAGGCCACCTCGTCAGCCTGAAGCATCTAACCTGAAACATTTACAGGGGTTGGCGGATGTGGTGTGCAAGCCGCTGAAATGACTAGGATTTTGGTTGCTTACTCCGATCCGAATCATTCCGTTGACCACACCCACCATGGATGATCTTACGCTGCCGCTGAGCGGATTGTCATCTGTCGGCGGCAAGTCCGTCGTCGCCGTTTTGACGGCGGCATGTGGCTGACCGTCTGGCGCTGCATCGACGATCCGCGCTGCCAAAACCAGGTCATCCACAGCCTGGCCGATATGATTGGCTTCCGCATGAAGATCGCCGCCGGTTATGAGGATGGCAACGACGCCAACGGGCTGCGCTCCGGCCGGCCAAGCGGCCGAGTGGGGCAGAAATCCGCCCCCACCTGCAACGCCTGGTGCGGGCGATCCGAAGCAATTGGCCGAACACCCGGATCCTGATCCGAGCCGACAGCCATTACTGCAGTCCGCCGGTCATCGACTGGTGCCGCGCCAACGCTGTCGACTTCATTCTCGGCGTGGCGCCCACCACGACCTTGCGCAAGCGGTCGCGGAGCTGGAAACAGTGCGCTGGCGCGTTTTGAAGCGTCGGCGAAGACGGACAAGGTCCGCAGGTCAAGGAATTCTTCGACGGCGCCGGCAGCTGGAGCCGTGTAGAGCGCATCATCGCCCGGATCGAGGTCGGCGCCCAAGGTGCAGACACCGCTTCATCGTCACCACCTTGCCGGTGGCAAAGCCAAGGCGCTCTACGAGGATGTCTACTGCCGGAGCGGCGTTGCCGAGAACCACATCAAGTCGTGGAAGACGCATCTCGCCGCCGACCGCACCTCCTGCACAAGAGGGACGGCCAACCAGTTCCGGTTGTTCCTGCATTCCGGCGCCTACTGGCTGATGTGGGGGTCTGCGCGCCGCAATGCCGAAACGCTCGAGCTTCGCAGTCGCCCAATTCGACAGCCGCGACTGCGCCTCATCAAGGTCGCCGCGCGCGTGGTCGAGATGAAAACCCAAATCCGCCTGCACCTGCTGACATCCTGCCCGGACCAGCGCATCCTACGCATCGTCCTCGCCGCATTCCGCGGCTCGTGACGTAGCCGACGGGGCGCCAACGCCCCGAACCGAACCCGCTGACCTCAACCCGCAAACCCGCTTTCCATCACGACGGATCACCGCCGGCACCAACCAGCTTGTCAAAAAGAACCGAAACGGCGACCAGATCACCACCTCAGGCCGCCAGACGTTCAGCGCTGTGCATAAACCGGCTAGACGGTAGATCCGGTCCAGTAGATCGCGGCAGATCAGCCAAATTGGCGTTGTCGTCCTCAACGAAACAGGCGCGCACGCAATGTGTTGACCAACTCAGTGCGCTGTTTGACCAGCTGTTCTCGAGTGCGAAACATTATGGACCGAGACTGCTGCTCCTCCGGTTTTCGGTTCGACGAAGCGTATCGTTGGCCGTTGCGCTGCCTCGACGATCGCCTCCGCATCCGCTGCGTCGTTCTTCTGCCGCTTGATGAACGCCTTGACTACCGAGGTGCAATCAGCTTCGGCTGATGGCCAAGCCGGACCGTCTCGCGAGCCCAATAATGGGAGCCGGCGCATGCCTCCATCGCCACGATACATGCGGCTGACCCGCCATGAATTTGCAAAACTGCAAGCGCGACAGCTTCTTGGGAACACGACTGATCAGCCGTGCAGTTGAAAGACTTCTTTGCCAGATTGACCCCGTGATGGTAACCTTTTCCGTGGATGCCTGCCTCTCCGGTGATGCCGGACGGCTATTCCAATCTGGAGCCGGATAGGTACTCCAAACCCGCCGTGCTTGGCGTGGTAATGGTGTGCCGTGGCGGACGACCCCATCATCTGGTGATTTTTGCATAAACTTAACGCACGCAACTCGCTGCTGCGATTTGCCGATGTGCCACGCCACGGCGGTCTAACCGGGCCCCCGACTCTGTCATGTTTGTCGGATTCGGCACAAAGGCCTATTTAGCCATTCTCTTGTGTCGCTTCAGGCCAAACCACTGAAAAGCAACAACAAACGTCTTCTTTCGCTCGATCGCCCGGCTGGCATGAATTTTGAAACGTTCATTGATGTGTTAACCGACGCCATGCTTGCACATCAAGTGAGAAGTTCTCCCCAGAAAGATTGCGCTCGCGCGAAGGAGACAATATTATGCAGAATATACTGAAGCGATTAACCGCCAAGATACAGCAAACCGATGAAGACAAACAGCCTTCCGACAAGTGCCGTCTGGAAAATCCGTTTGATCCTGACCTTTTTGGCGAGATATTGCCGCGCCTTCCCGGAGACGACCTCTCTCGGTCTAGCGGTCACCCTGATGCGATGGTTCCAGACGGGGGTAGGCTGACAGGAAAAACCACCCGGCGGCGCAAACCGGAGGATCGTCTGCTCCCGAGCAACATGCTTGATACCCACCATAGGACGAACATAAAAGTTCACGACATCCCCACGATTCTAGACGAGTTTGGGGACTCCGTAAAGGTGCTCTCGCTTGACTGTTTCGATACGTTGCTATGGCGCAAGACGGCGACACCTACAGACGTTTTCGCCGTGCTCGCAGATAATCCCGTTGCGCGAAGGTTAGGGATAGCTCCTCACCAACGCGTTAGCGCTGCTGCGCGTGCCTATCGAGCGAAGCCATTAGAGAACGGATCCAGGGAGACCTCTCTCGGTGATATTTATCGGCTTTTTACATCGCTTTCTGGTGAGGAACGGGAGCTATTGGCCGAGGCGGAAATCCGAACCGAAATGGATGTTTGCTTTGCATTCTTACCTTATGTCGAACTGATCAGGCTGGCGCACGCCCGTGGTATCAAAATTATCATCGTGAGCGATACGTATTTGCGCGAAGACGAGTTAAGGCGCCTCTTGGCTCGCCATTTGCCTGCGGACGTCATGCAGTCAATTAACAAGATCTACTGCTCTGTCGATTATGGGACCTCGAAGAGCAATGCCCTTTTTCAGATCGTAATCAAGGAGTGTGGCGTGCCTGCATCGCAACTACTCCACATCGGAGATAATGATGTAGCCGATGCGCAAGCGCCGCGGAAATTGGGCGTACGTGCGCTGCACTTCCTGCCGTTTGATCATGAGGTCTCAGATTTCTTGCGCCTACAGCACGCGGCATCGTCGTTAATAGTACTCGATCAGGCAGCGCCGGAAGCAGTTGTTCTGCCATGCTACAGTCCGTTTCGACCAATTTTTGCTGTAGCAAACCTGCAGCCGTATGCGCCTGAGACGATTATCGGCTACATGTCGTTTGGTCCGGTGCTATACGCGTACGCCCGTTTTCTTATTGACGAGGTGGCGGCACTACAACAGCAGGGCAAGCGAGTAAAAGTCTTCTTTCTGTTGCGTGACGCTTATCTTCTTTCAGCTGCGTGTGAGGCCTATGCGCGCAAGCCCGTCGGCAAATTGGTACGAGTCCGCAAATTTCTTGCTATTGCGGCCTCTTTCAAAACCCGCGCCGATGTCGATTATTACATCAGCGGGATCGACCCCGAACTAGTTGACGATTTTTACGCCACTGCAAAACAGCTTTTGCTTCCGCCTGAAGTGATTGAAATATTAATAAGAATCGCCCATCAATCTGCCGATCCGCGAACGGCATTCCATCAGTTGCTGCGCGACGACGATGTGTTAGAGTTGATATTCAAGAAGTCGTCTGGTTTGCGCAAACGCATAATGCGGTATATATCAAAGGAACTTGAGGTCGAGGAAGGTGATACCATTGTTTTGGCGGACATAGCCTATTACGGCAGAACTCAGGAATATTTAACTCGGACATTCGCAGAAGAATTCAAAGTCGAAATACTTGGGCGCTATTTGGTAGCTTCCGACGAACCTTACCGCCCGGCGAACGGAAAGGCACTTATTACAACGTCTTGTTGGGGTTATGATTTATTTGAGCAATGTTGCATCCTCAAGGAAGGAATGGTTGTAGACTATGATTTGGACGGCGAACCAGTTCTCGATCAGATCAAACTTAGCGAGAGGCAGTACGAGAAGGTTGCCAAAGTTCAAGATGAATCCTTGCGGTTTATCAATGATGCGAGATCGTTTTTTGCGAAGTCTGGCCTGACGCACGAGCTTTCTATTTTGCAGCGGACCGCCCACGCAGCTCTATTTCGTCATGGCTACATGCCTATCGAAGCGGAGTTGGAATATTTCAAGGGCTTCCAGAACGACAAGTTTATGGGGCCAGACCGCACGAAGACGCTCTATGATCTAGACGGTGCTTGGAAGAATGTGAGGTGCCTGCCCTCACCTTATCGGCTGGGTCCATTTGAAACGCGCAGCTTGGGGCTTGACTTCGCATTCAGCGGTCTAGTGCAAAAAAGATTTCAACTTGATCTAAGGCCAGAAGATATGAACGTGCGATTTTCACCTCTGAAAGTCTCGATAGGAAGCATACGCGATTCCAAGGTCTTCTCGCTTAGAGCACACCAACTGCATGACGGATATTTCTCCATTATGTTGCCATATGAAAGCGGCACCACCGTGAAAATGCTCCTGGGCGAGCACTACGAATGGTTGCAGATCGCGGGTATACAACTTTTAAATAACGCAAGAAGAGTTTGTAGTAATGTGTCGAGCTCTCTCGATTTCGAAGAAATCGACCGGGAGGGAGAGATTTACCGGTGCCTGTCACAGGCAAGTGTCGCGACAATACCTCCCGTTGATTTGCAACAGTTCGAAACGCCTCATTACTATCATGTGATCTTTCGCCCCTTGGTTCTGAGGGCATCTGATCCGCCGCGGAGGCCAGGCGCCTCGCAATAAGGAGGAAAGATGGGGCCGCCGCGCAGCGGTGATTCGCTGGCTCCGAAGGGATTCGGAGGATCGCGGATGAAGCCCTGTCGGCGCCTGGGCTTCGATGAAAGTATCGACGCATCAAACGCCTGCTCTGATCCCCTGACACTGGACCCGGCTGGGGATGGAGCGGAGAGCGATGAAGACATCGAAGTTTTTGGCGCAGAAGGCGTTCATCATCAAGCAGGCGACGACGGCATGCCGGTTGCGGATATCTGCCGCAAAGCGGGGGATCAGTCAGGCGACCTAATTTCAACTGACGCAAGAAGTACTAGGGTCTGCTGCCTGATGAGATACGGCGGCTGCGGGCTCTTGAGGAAGAGAACAGCCGGTTGAAGTAGATCGTTGCGGACCTGACGCTTGACCGGGAAATGCCGCAGGACGTCATCTGCCGAAAGCTCCGAGGCCTGCCCGCAAGCGCAAGCTGGTCGACGGGATGTTGGCGGCATGGGGCGTATCGATCCGGAGGCCTTGCCAGGCTCTGAAGTTCGGCTTCATTGAGGCCTTCAACAGCAAGCTCAGGAGCGAATGTGTGTTTCGGCGTGGAGTAAGTTTTGTAAGCCGTTTGACAGAAAAATCTATAAATCGCATACTGGAGACCGCGCCCGGTTGTTTCCTGATGCGGGGGTGAGGAGTGGCGGCCTAGCAGGCCGTTGAAGAAGTGTCCCGTTTGGCCTTGAGGATTGCCTCGTCGCCGTTGTGATAGACGAAGGTGATCTGGATGGAGCCGTCGTCGAGCAGTTCAGCATGGCCGTCGCCTGTGACCTCGTCCATTTCGTCGAATCCGGCCCATGTGAAGAAGACCATCGACGGGCCGTAGCCGAGTTCGAGGGTTGCCTACATGGCGCCGAAGGCGATCTCACCGTAGTTACCGGCGCCGATGGTGATTGTGGCGGGTCCATCGAGGTCGAGATAGTCGCTGACCTGCCACTGAATTTCCATCCGGCTGCAGTTAGAGCCTCGGCGGGTTTTACTCCGTATAGCGCGGGTTGAGCAACGGGTGATCGGCGGAGCTGGTCGGGGTTGCGCAGCCGATCGTCCGTTGCGGTGAGATTGGCGGCATTAGGCCGCAGGCGTGATGTATCCGAGCGCCGAATGTGGGCGCGATCGGTTGTAGTCGTCTGCCCATTCGGCGATGGTTGTTCGGGCATGGTCGAGGCCGAGGAACAGGGTTTCGTTCAGCAACTCGTCCCGCATCCGCCCATTGAAGCTTTCGCAGAAGCCGTTCTGCATCGGCTTGCCCGGCGCGATGAAGTGCCATTCCACCTGATGATCCTTCGACCAGGCGAGGATCGCGTTTCGAGGTAAACTCGGTGCTGTGGTCAGAGACATCATGCCCGGCTTGCCGCGCCGGGCGATCAGTTCCGTCAGTTCGCGCGCCACCCGGCGGCCGGAGATCGAGGTGTCCGGGATCGCAGCCAGGCATTCGCGCGTCACGTCGTCGACGATGTTGAGGACGCGGAACCGCCGCCCGCAGGCGAACTGGTCATGGACGAAGTCCAGCGACCAGCGCGCGTTCGGCTTCGCCTGAACCAGGATCGGTCCCCGCGTTCCTACCGCTCGGCGCCTGGCGCACGGCCAGTTCCTTCTTCGCGGTATAGCCGGTAGATGCGGTTGATACCCGATGCCTCGCCTTCGCGCCTGAGCAGAATGAACAGCCGCCGATAGCCGAAGCGCCGGCGCTCGTTGGCCAGGTCGCGTAGCCGGCCGCGCAGTGCCGCCTCAGGTGGGCGACAAGAACAATACCGGATCATCTTGCGATCAGCGCCCACAAAGGAACAGGCCCGCCGCCCATCGTGGCCTGCTGATGCGCAACGGCTTCGCGCTTGGCGGCGGGCCCTACCATTTTTTTGAAAGAAGCTCGCGCAGGACGCTTCCAGCATCTGGTCGGCGAGCAGCTTCTTCAGCCTCGCGTTCTCGTCCTCCAAGGCTTTTCGGCCGTTTGGCATCGGAGACGTCCATCCCGCCATACTTCGCCTTCCAGTTATACAGCGTCGCCTCGAAGATTCCATGCTTGCGCGCCAGGTCGCCCGCCTTCGCCGCGCTTCGTGCTCACGCAGAACCGCGATGATCCAGTCAAGGCGTGACGTTCGATGCAGGTTCTTTGCTTCTGTTCGCGGTCGGCACGCAGCCGCCGGCATGATGGTGTCCGTGGGTCCGATCGGTTCAAAGCTCTTCGGCGTGCTCGGGAAGCGGCAACGACAGATCATGCGAACTCGTCCGGACCGCGCCCTGCATCGAGCGCTCGCTATTCCGTGGACCAGCTCAGCCTAAGCTGCCGACCAACGGAAATCCTGTTCGTCAACCCACATGCGGTGAAGGGTGACTGCCATTCGTCTGGCCAGGGCGACCTTCGCACGTCGGGCACCCTGTCGATGGCAATCTTCATTGCCCAAGCCTTCATGCTCGACCGTCGGGTCGTCGGGCGCAGGATGACGTTTGCCGCCTCGAACAAGGCCGTTCGCGTCTCACTGTCACCCACTTTGGTGATGCGACCGACCCTGTCGACTTCTCCAGACTGGTATCTTCGCGGTGTGAGGCCGAGATACGCACCGACCGATCTGGATCGGCGGAAGCGCTTGGGGGTCATCGATCGTTGCCCTGTAGGTGAGCGCGGTGACGGGTCCTATGCCAGGGATGGTCATGAGGCGACGGCAGATGGGATCCACTCGAACCGCTCTCAGGACGAGCCGGTGCAGATCCGCCAGGTTCTCGCGCAGACACCTGTGCATCTGCAAGAGCGGTTCAAAGATACCCAGCAACAGCCGATCCGCTCCGACCAGCTGTCGAACGCTTGCCTCGAAACGAACGCGCGTGACGGCGCCAATCTTTAGCCCCAGGGACGCAACAAGCCTCGGATGACCTGCTCGTTGGCAGTGACCGCCCTGACGGCAGCCTTGCGCGCGGCGGTGAGCGTGCGCAGCCTCTGGCCGGCAGCGGACTTCAGATTGCCTTGAACCAACCTGTGCGCACAATCTGTGCAATCCCCTGCGCGTCATTTTGGTCCGTCTTCACCGTCATCGCGCCCAGAGCCGCTTTGACATGTCGACTCTCGAGACACTCGACAGGGAAGCCCTCGTCGACCAGGTGTCCGCCGATCCACTCCGATGTCGCACCGGCTTCCAAGCCAACGCGAACTAGATCGTCCCGCCATCGCTGAAGTGCAGCCGTCACAGCATCCGGGTCACCGAGCACCTTTCCCTGCCACAGCATCTCGCCGGTTCGGCGATAACGCAAATAGCTACAGCGTCGAGTGTCCGGGATTTAGGGAAAAGGGTGTCCTTACCGAAACACGCAGGTTGAGTGCAGTGTCGGCGGAAGTTCTGATCGATAATGCAGAGGCGCTGGTTGAGCACCACGACTCGGTGACGCGCGAGGTGAGCTTCATCGCCCGGCTGCACGCTTTTGCCCGATATTGGGGCTTCACACCGCGGGCCAGTGCCCCTATCGGGCCAGGACGAAGGGGAAAGACGAACGCGGATTCGGCTACATCAAGAAGAATGCGATCGCCGGCCGCCGGTTCGAGGCCTGGGCGGCGTTCGAGGCGCATCTGGATCAGTGGACGCGCGAGCTTGCCGACCGCGTGAACACGGCACCACCGGCGTGGCGTCGCCAATGCCCATTCTCGACAGGATCGTGCACAACGCCCACCGCATCGTGCTCCAGGCGACAGCATGCGAAAGCAAAGGGCGGCGCTCCTCTTGACCGGCGCCGAAAAAGGGATTTAGTGAACGACTGTCCGCGACTTAGCGGAATCCAGTCCGGCTTTTGCGAAATGCGCACCGTGAGTTTTCGCACGGCCTCGACTCAATGAGAACCTTTGTTCCCTCAAGCGCCGCCCGCTTCCTATCGGTGCGCTCAAGTACCAGCATCATCGGCGCGGTAGCGGAATCGCTTGATCACGTCATCCAGTGGTACGCCCATGGCCCGCTCTAGGTTCGCCCAGTAAGACTCTGCCTCAGCGAGTAGCTCCTCGCGCTGGTCAGGTGCTTGTTCAGCCTTCCAGTACCTGATCAACGCGAGCATGGTGAGCCTAGCGAGAGCCGCAATTGGTAAAAGTGGAAGTTCTGACTCGTTTATCGGCCTACTTTGCTCGTACCCAGCGACAAAAGCAAAAGCACCCTGCCAAGGGTGATCTTGAATGCGGCCGACCAGGTGAGCGACCGCGTTCGCGGGGTCAAAGATCACCGCGCTACGGACAGTGTCACCAAAGTCAAGGATGGCCTTCAGGAAGACGTCGCTGTGCGGATCCACCACAACATTGTTGGGAGCGTAGTCACCGTGGATTACTTGCGTCTCAAGATCGGGCAGACTCGGCAGCACGACTTCATCGAAGAGCCTGAAGGCCCGCTTAGCCAGCAGGCGGCGGTGGGGGTCCGGCGTGTACTCGACAAGCCCGGCCCAATGGGGAAAGTGCCTAATGTCGTAAACAATGTTGCGCTCTGCGGCTGGGTGCTCAAATAACCGCAGTGCACTGTTCATCTGCCCAAGCGCATCTCCCAGCTTAGTTAACTGCTCTACGTTCGAGTTTATCTGTTCCCATAACACCCCTTCGACGAAGCGGAAGACGCGAAGGATCCGACGGGTACCATCGCTCATGTCGATCGGAATGCTGTCGCTTCCATCAAGGGTCAACTCGATCCGCTGGACAGGCAACGCGTGAGCTGCATCATCGAGGTAACGCATCACGGCGGTCTGCAGTGCCGTCACCGATTCCGGCTCATCAGAGGGCGACACCTTCACGAGGTATTCACAGGAGGCCGTGGCGAGCCTCAAAGTGACGCCCTTTTCACTCGCCAGTCGTTTAACCTGTCCGCTGAGCCCATAGTGCCTCTGAAGCATGATCTTCAGCAACGGCAAGTCGATTGACTCGTGAGGCGACAACAGGCAACTCTCGTTGAGGAGACGTTGCAACGCCACGCCGCGTGACTTGTTCATGTCCGTCGAGCTTTCTACAAGGTGTGTTTCGCGACAACCGCAAATGTCTCAAGGAACCGCGACGCATCGGCAGCGGTGAAGGCGACCGGAGGACGGACCTTCAATACGTTGGACGCCAGGCCCGTCCGGCTGATCAGTACTCGACGATCGCGCAAGTGCTTAATAATGGCTTCGCAACGAGCGGAGTCGGGCTTAAGCGTCCTTTTATCCTTGACGATCTCGACACCCAAGTACAGTCCGCTGCCGCGGATTTCGCCAACGTAAGGGGATTCCCGTGTGAGTGTCTCAAGTCCTGCGCGTAAGGTCGCACCAGTGGAGACAACGCGCTCACGCACATTTTCCTGCTCGAACACATCGAGCACTGCAGACGCAGCAGCTACAGAGATCGATCTGCCACCCAACGTATTGAAGTAGCTGACCTTCTGTCCGAACTCGTCGGATACCTCGGGGCGGAAGACGACGCCGGAGATGGGGAACCCGTTGCCCATCGCCTTGCCCATCGTAACGATGTCCGGAAGCACATCGTGTCGACTGAACCCCCACATCGAATCTCCGAGCTGAGCGAACCCCGATTGAACTTCGTCCGCGACGTACAGGCCGCCGGCGGTGTGAACCTCGTCGACGACTGCCTTCATGAAGCCAACAGGGTGAGTGAAGATGCCGTCGGAGGTGAACGCCGAATCGGCGATCAACGCAGCCAGCCGGTACCCATGCCGCTCGAGATCACGAATCGCGGAACGTACCTGATCGCGCATGTAATCGTCGAGAGAACATCCAGACCTGACGAGTCGGGGGTCAGGAGCGGCAATCAGGCGGACGTTCGGTCCGAGCGCGGACCCTGCGCCCAGCATTGGGGAAAAACTCGCCACCTCGCGAGTGCGACCGTGAAACGCCCAGCGGGTCGCGATGATTCCCTCGCCGCCCGTGTGGAACCTCGCGACCCGAATCGCCAGGTCGTTCGCCTCGGATCCCGTGCAGGGCAAGCTTAGCTTCGACAGCGCCGCCGGAAAAGTCGCAAGTAGCCGCTCTGCATAGTCAACGAGTAGCTTCTGAGGGTAGCGCGTATCGGTATTGATTGCAGCCATCTGGCGCCAAATGGCGTCCACAACATGCTTGTGCACATGGCCGACGCCCTGAACGTTGTTATACGCGTCCAGATAGTCATTGCCGTCGCGGTCGACGAGGTGCGCGCCAAAGCTCAAGACAAACTCCACCGGAATCGTCTCGGAAAATTGGTAGCCCGGACCGAGCACTCTGTCACGACGTCGGATGATGTCCTGGAGTCGTTCTGGCAGATCGCTGACACCAGTCGCGATCCGCTTAGGGTTACGCGAGCTCATGTTCATCGGAGTGTCCTAGCGGTTGCATCAGGGCCATGTCTTTGATCGTCAATAAACAGCCGGCGGCCGCGAGGGTCCAATTCAGTTTGCAGATTGGTGTCTTCGCGCCACGAGATGACGGCTGCGAGGCGGTGGCTGGAGTCGTGCGAGGGCGCCAAGCAAGGCACGGGTCGGCCGCAATGCGCCGGCGCCATTCGCCAGCGCGCTGGGCATCCTACCCGACGACCATCTGTCCCCCGCGACGCCCCACACCCTGGGGCGAGGCTACTCGAGGCCGTTGGGGTTCAACCATACCCCATCGTGAGACAGGGCGACGAACTCGGAGCAACGAGCTTTACCTGTTGCGTGATGGTTCATGCCATGGATGTTCCTGTGATTCGGAGCGCCTGTGTTGATGACTAGCCTAGTTTCCGTCCACAAAAGACAAGCCTTTGATTCATTGAATGAATCGCTGATTTGCGCCAGTAAGGCCCAACGGTTGCAGGTACGTTGGATCATAATCCTGCCACCGCCGGAGCCGACAATGCGCCAAGAACGCACCGTCCAACCCAGCATATTCGATCTTTTCGCCACGCACGAGATCGGCTGCGAGTTGAAGGCGATGTCGCACTGGCTGGATAAGCATGGCCCGGTGGCGAGAGACCTGTGTCGGGCGGCATCAAAGCGACCGTACGGCAAGGCCTGCCGCCGAAGCGGTGCTGCGCTGCGCGCTGCTCAAACAATATCGGCAGCTGAGCTACCAGGAGTTGGCGTTTCACCTTGAGGACTCCGCCTCGTTACGGGAGCCCACAGAAGTCGGCGCTCCAAAAAACGATCAGGGCGCGATCCGGCCTGAAATTTGGGAACAGATTAACCGGACTCGGCAGGCGGGCTCGTTTGCCACTGCTTTCTTGTTGAGGCTGTCTCGGGCCTCGTATTCCTGATCGAGTTCCTGCCTGACGGCGATCATCTGGCGGCGCTCGAAGTCGGTGATCCTGATTGCCCGCCACCGCTCGGCAGCTCGGATCAAGGCGCCGAACATGAGCTTGAGAACGGGCTTCTCGCCGAAGGCATTGGGAATGATCTTTAGCCTGCGCCGCTCCTCGACGAACAGACGTTCCAGAAGATTGGTGGTCCTGATGGCGCGACGGTGAGTGATCGGCATTCTCAGATGCGCGATTTGCCGCTTCGAAGTTGTCCGTGAAGCCGACCGCGCTCGGCAGCTCGGCGGGATCAGGGGGCTTGGTTCTGACGTACGATGAGCGGCATTCCCTGAGGGCGGACCATCTAACTGGCCTGAATTTTGGGACATCAAGAAACAAGGGTCACCACCTGTCGGGAAACCTCCGCTAGCTGTGCTTCTCTTTCAGCTTTGAGAAGAAATCTTTGAGAATTGGATCGCGATGGATCCGGTAGACATAACGCATGGGATGCCGTGCGCGATCTACACTCCAAGTGAGCTGTGCCGTTACAATCGGGGTCGGGGCAATGACACTCTCGCACCAATCGGGATTGAGCAGCCAAGCAACAGGCGCCATGTCCCAAAGTTGCTTCGACCAACCGACGTGATCGCCGGATAACTCCTTAAACCTCTGTGCGAGAAAGCGGCCAATATCGCCATACGGTTCTACATGCCGCTCCATCTCCGGGACGGTACTCAAAAGATGGGAAACAACGCCCAGGCAAGGAAAGAGCACGAGCGGAACACCGCTATCAAGGAGGACCTGAGATCCGCCTACATCTTGGCACAGATTGAATTCGTTGGTGTCTGGCCATTCCAAAGCATTACCAGCCAGCCACACAACGACGATTTTATCGCTGATGTCCGGTGCCTTGATAAGGGCAGACGCGACGTTGCTGATCGCTGCGATTGCCACAACGTAAAGCGGATCTTCCGGCGAACTTGCTCGCGCCCGCTTGATCAAGTCATCGACGGCTGGTGCTTCACGAATCGTCTTCTGCGGACCAACGTAGTCCGTAACGCCTTTGAATACCAACCCCTCAGGCCGAAGTTGCATACGTTCCAGCACCCGAAAGATCTCCTCATGGCTCAATTCCATACCATGGCCGGGGCTTTCCGAGCGGTCCCTGAGAAAAAACGGTGCCGCATAAATTGCCTGCAGGTCCAGACGGTCAGATGACAGCAACATCTGCACGATAGCGAACTGATCATCGATTTCGTTGTAGGTGTCGGTATCAAGAACGCACCGTACCCGTCCTGAGGGGGGCTCCAGCA
>SUGL01000259.1 GCA_004963905.1 Mesorhizobium sp. | reverse complement strand
CGAATTGGCCGTCATTGCCGACGGCCAGGATGATGTGGCCGTCCTTCACCGGCAGCACCTCGTAAGGCGCGATGTTCATATGCGCATTGCCCATCTGCACCGGCGACTTGCCGGAGACCAGATAGTTGAGGTTCTGGTTGCCGAGCGCCGAGATCTGGCTGTCGAAAAGCGCCATGTCAATGTGCTGGCCTTCGCCGGTCTTTTCCGCATGGCGAAGCGCCGCCTGGATGGCGATTACCGAATAG
>SUGL01000258.1 GCA_004963905.1 Mesorhizobium sp. | reverse complement strand
GGTCGACCATGCGCGCCGCTCGAAGCTGCGCGCCAACCATTCCGCGACGCACCTCATCCATGAGGCGCTGCGCGAGGTGCTGGGCACCCATGTCGCGCAGAAGGGCTCGCTCGTCGCGCCGGAGCGGCTGCGCTTCGACATCTCGCACAACAAGCCGATCTCTTCGGAAGAACTCGAGGATGTCGAGCGCATGGCGAACGAGATCGTCGTGCAGAACAGCCCGGTGACGACGCGACTGATGTCGGT
>SUGL01000257.1 GCA_004963905.1 Mesorhizobium sp. | reverse complement strand
TACCAGAAGAGCCTCTACCAGGACGAAGCCAAGAAGAAGGCCTACAAGGACAAGTACGGCGAGGATCTCGCGCCGCCGGACACATTCGACGAGATGGCCCAGCAGGCGGAGTTCTTCGCCAGCCCGCCCGATTTTTACGGCACCCAGTTCGCCGGCAAGGAAGAGGCGATCAACGGCCGCTTCTACGAAATGGTGATCGCCGACGGCGGCGAATATCTCGACAAGGACGGAAAGCCCGCCTTCAAC
>SUGL01000256.1 GCA_004963905.1 Mesorhizobium sp. | reverse complement strand
CCTCTATGTCGCGCCGGTGCCCGAGTTTGCGGGCTCGGTCGTGGTGATGTTCCAGGAACGGTCGATGGCCGACAAGATCGACCGCCAGATGACGCATCGCGGTGCCGCGCGCTCGGTCACGGGCCTCGCCGCCATGCTGGCGCACGAGATCAAGAACCCGCTCTCCGGTATCCGCGGCGCCGCCCAGTTGCTGGAGCTTTCGGCCTCCGACGAAGACCGCGCGCTCACCCGGCTGATCACCGACGA
>SUGL01000255.1 GCA_004963905.1 Mesorhizobium sp. | reverse complement strand
GAGATAGGCGCCGAGGCGCGAGAACAACCGATAGCGACGGGCGATGAAGCCGTCGATGCCGTCGGAAATGCCGGCGACAAGGAAGCCGGCAAAGGCCCAGTCCCAACGTGTCTGCAGCATGGCCAGCACCACGGCGGGCACCAGCAGGAGCCGCATGATCGTGATCATGTTGGGTATGGTCACGTGATGTCCCGTCGTGCTGTGTTTTGGGAAATAGATGATGGAGATGGGAGGGGCGCGCAAGGG
>SUGL01000254.1 GCA_004963905.1 Mesorhizobium sp. | reverse complement strand
GCGCAGCACGGCGTCCGGATTGACGACGTTGACCCTGATCTGGGCCTCCGCACCCTCCAGCGCCAGGCAGCGCGCGAGATGGATCTCGGCGGCCTTGGCGGTGCAATAGGCGGCGGCGTTCGGCGAAGCGGCGAGCCCGTTCTTGGAGGCGACGAAGACGACGTTGCCGCCGATCTTTTGGGCGCGGAACAGGCGGAAGGCCTCGCGCGAGACAAGGAAATAGCCGGTGGACAGGATGTCCATGTTC
>SUGL01000253.1 GCA_004963905.1 Mesorhizobium sp. | reverse complement strand
CTCCAACACGCTGATGCCGGCGATCGCCGGCGCCTCGCTGAAAGTGTTCGAACTGATCCGCAGTGGCGGCGCGCTGCGCGAGCGCTTATATGCCAATGCGGAACGTTTCCGGTCTCAAATGGGTAAGCTGGGCTTTACGCTTGCCGGCGCTGATCACCCGATCATCCCGGTGATGCTGGGCGACGCAGCCCTTGCGCAGGAGATGGCGCAACGCATGCTGAAGCGGGGCATCTATGTCATCGGCTTC
>SUGL01000252.1 GCA_004963905.1 Mesorhizobium sp. | reverse complement strand
TCGGCGGCGCGCGCGGCCGCACCGACGTGCCGAGGATCGTCGACTGGTACATGGAAAAGAAGATCCAGATCGATCCGATGATCACCCATACGCTGAAGCTGGAAGACATCAACAAGGGCTTCGACCTCATGCATGAGGGCAAGTCGATCCGCAGTGTCGTGGTTTACTGAAGCAATGCCGCTAGGCCGCGGCCCGAAACGCCCGCGCCCTTTGTGGTCAACATGGGAGGAAGTGTAAATGGCGGAAA
>SUGL01000251.1 GCA_004963905.1 Mesorhizobium sp. | reverse complement strand
GAGCGGCATCGTCGGCGGCTTCAACATCGAGCGCAACATCAGCCTGCCGTTCCTCAAGCGCATGTCCGGCCTCAGTGTCATCAAGCGCCGCGCCGAGCGTGCGGCCGCCCGCCGCCAGATCGACGAGCTCGGCATCGTCTGCCGTTCGGAGAAGGACGAGCTCTCGGCGCTTTCGGGCGGCAACCAGCAGAAGGTGATGGTGGCGCGCTGGATGTCGCAGCCCTCGCGCCTGTTCATCCTCGACGAGC
>SUGL01000250.1 GCA_004963905.1 Mesorhizobium sp. | reverse complement strand
ATCTAGATCGGCTGCTATCCGGCGTCATGGACGGCTGGGCCAAGGAAGGCGCGGGCGATGCCTCTGAGGCTATGGCCTCGATCGACAAGCTCAAGGGGCCGGACTGGTTCGGCCTGTTCAAGTCCTTCCACCGCGCGCTGATCGCCGACGCCGCCGGCCTTTCCGACAAGGCCGATGAGATCTACGCCGCCACCCTGGCCGACACGGCCGCCGGCGGCTCCGCGCCCGAGACGTGGATGCGCAACGCCC
>SUGL01000024.1:102500-120687 GCA_004963905.1 Mesorhizobium sp. | reverse complement strand
GATGGGCCGATCAAGACCTCCTCCGCCTCTTCACTCATATGCGATAGCCCTACCCTCGAGGGGGAGATGTCGCCGAAGGCGACAGAGGGGGTCGCCGCGCGTGGAACGCCAACCTCCATCTGCACCAGTAGGCCGAGTCCAGTCGAACCGACCCCCTCAAGCCTGCCGGCCATCTCCCCCTCATGGGGGGAGATTACGCGCTTCGCCACCTTCGCCAGTCACCACAGCCGAGAAGTGTTGGCGCGGCATCTCAACGGTTCTGCCACAACCTGTCCAGTAAACGACCGCACCAAATGCCCTTGGCTTTTCGCCGTCCGCCAGCTATGTTGCGATCGCAGATCGCGCAATATGGACTCGAAATGCCGCCCGATATCCCAGCCAGTGAATTGAAAAAATGAAGGAAATCCGCCCGGAGACCTCCAGGGTGGCCTTCACGAACTCACAAGCTGTAGAATGGATATCGTAGCCGAAACGGCTACAGAAAGAACCAGGGGCTGGAAATTGGGCGATGCAATCACGGACGTTTTGAACTGGCTTGAAAGCAGGAACGACATCCAGAGCCTGCGGGCCGCTGTGTGCGACCTGAACGGCATCATGCGCGGCAAGCGCATCCCGGTCGAGCAGGCGCGCAAGGCGCTCGAAGGCAAACTGCGCATGCCCTTTTCGTTGATCGGGCTCGACATCTGGGGAGAGGACATCGAAGGCAACGCGCAGGTCTTCTCCACCGGCGATGCCGACGGGCTTTGCCACTGGACGGGACGCGGCATCCTGCCCGTCGACTGGACGGCGCATCCGACGGCGTTGTTGCCGCTGTGGCTGGCGGATGAGGCCGGCGCGCCCTATCTCGGCGACCCACGCCGCGCGCTGGCCCGCATCCTCGACCGCTATGCCGCGCTTGGCTTGACGCCTGTTGCTGCAACCGAGCTCGAATTCTACCTCGTCGACCCGACATCGCAGCGGCCTGTCGGTCCCGTCTCGCCGGTCACCGGGCGGCGGCTCGATTCCGACGCCGCCCTTTCGATCGACGAGATCGACGATTTCGAGGCCTTCATTCACGATGTCTACGAGGCCTGCCGCATGCAGGGCATCCCTGTCGACACCGCGATCGCCGAGAACGGCGTCGGCCAGTTCGAGATCAACCTCAACCACGTTCCCGACGCCTTGCGCGCGGCCGACGACGCCGTGCTCTTCAAGCGCACCGTCAAGGGCGTCGCCCGCAAGCACGGCTTTGCCGCCTGCTTCATGGCCAAGCCCTATGGCGAGCGCGCCGGCAACGGTTTCCATGTCCATTTCAGTGTCGTCGACAAGCAAGGCCGCAACATCTTCGACGACGGCAGCGAGCAGGGCTCCGAGACCATGCGCCACGCGGTCGGCGGTCTGCTTGCCGCCATGGCCGAGAGCACGCTGGTGTTCGCGCCGCATTTCAATTCCTACCGCCGGCTTCGGCCAAGGTCCTATGCGCCGACGGCTGTTGCCTGGGGTTACGAAAACCGCATGGTGGCGATACGCATTCCGGGTGGCCCATCTGCCGCGCGTCGCATCGAGCATCGCGTCTCCGGCGCCGACGCCAATCCCTATCTGGTACTGGCGGCGATCCTGGGCGCCGCGCTGATGGGCATCGAAAAACAACTGTCACCCGGCGAGCCGACCGGCGGCGAGGGGCAAGGACTGACGCTCGCCAAGCTGCCCCCGGATTGGGCCTCGGCCATCGCCGCGTTCGAAACCGGGCCGCGCGTCGCGGAAATCTTCCCGGCCGTGCTGCGCGACGCCTTCATCGCCTGCAAGCGCCAGGAGCTCAACACCTTCGCGCTCAACGTCAGCGACTTCGAGATCGAGACCTATCTCGAAAGCGTTTAGTGCATGTCGCCCAAAACTGTGCATCGCTTTGGGAAAACGATAGGCATCGAAACAAAGACTTGAAGGGCGTCGATCGAATCCGTTTCGACGCGACGCGCTTTAAGGAAGCGCTTCGGTCTGTTCGAAGGTCGGCGAACGCCTCGATGCGATGAAACAGGGCACGGACTTCTGGTGACCCGGGCAACTTTCCTCGAAGGCCGTTCTGCGCCGCCGGTGTGCTTCTCCCGCGATTGATGCGGATCAAGGTCGCCATGCCGGGCCTCTGTTTTGGTCCCGTTCAGCTCTCAGCCCGAACGGAGTCCCCCGCCATGATCGGCATCTCGTCGAGCCCTGAACAGATCCATTTTGCGCCGCCCGCGCCCGTCCGCGCGTCGCGCAACGCAGGAGGCCGCCAATGAAAGCTTCGTTACGGTGGCTGTCTCCCGTCATTCTGATCGCGCTCGCGGCAGCCGGCTACTACGCATGGCAGCGATCCGAGGCCCGTGCGTTGCCGCAAGGCATCGCCAGCGGTAACGGCCGCATCGAAGCGGTCGAAATCGACGTCTCCACGAAGGCGTCGGGGCGGATCAAGGAAATCCTGGTCGGCGAAGGTTATTTCGTCAAAGCCGGCGAAGTGCTTGCCCGCATGGACACCACGCAGATCGAGGCTCAGCGCCGCCAGGCCGAGGCGCAGCTTCAGCGCGCCACCATCGGAGTCGAGACAGCCGGTAGCCTTGTGACGCAACGCGAAGCCGAAAAGACGGCAGCAGCCGCGGTCGTCGCGCAGCGCGAGGCCGAGCTCGACGCCGCCGAGCGGACCTTGGCGCGCTCCCAGCAGCTCGCGGTCAACAACACCGTCTCCCAGCAGGTTCTGGACAACGATCGCGCCGCCGAGCAGAGCGCGAAGGCGGCCGTTGCCGCGGCGCAGGCCCAGCTCGCCGCCAGCGAGGCGGCCATCAACGCCGCGAGGGCACAGGTGGTCGATGCCAAGGCCGCGGTCGATGCAGCGCAGGCGGCGATCGAAAGCATCGATGCCGATATCGACGACGCCACGCTGAAATCGCCGCGCGATGGACGTGTCCAATTCCGGGTGGCGGAACCCGGCGAGGTGCTTGCGGGCGGCGGGCGCGTGCTCAACCTCGTCGATCTCGGCGATGTCTACATGACGTTCTTCCTGTCGACCGCGCAGGCTGGGCGCGTCGCCATCGGCTCCGACGTACGCCTCGTGCTCGATGCGGCGCCGCAATACATCATCCCCGCCAAGGTGACCTTCGTCGCGGACGTCGCGCAGTTCACGCCCAAGACCGTCGAGACGGAGGAGGAGCGCCTGAAGCTCATGTTCCGGATCAAGGCGCATATCTCGCCGGAGCTGCTCCGCAAATATATCCAGCAGGTCAAGACGGGTTTGCCCGGTGTGGCCTACGTGCGGCTCGACCCGCAGGCTGAATGGCCGGCCGGCGTCCAAGGAAAGCTTGTGCAATGAATGCCCGGGCGGACGGCGCCGCTGCCTTCTCGCCGAAGCGGGTCGCGCGACTGGAGAACGTCGGCCATGTCTATGGGAAGGTCCGGGCTCTCGATGCCATATCGCTGGACTTCCCGGCCGGCTGCATGGTCGGCCTGATCGGGCCGGACGGCGTCGGCAAATCCAGCCTGCTTTCCCTGATTGCCGGAGCGAGGACGATACAGGAAGGGCATATCGAGGTGCTGGGCGGAGACATGGCCGATCTCCGCCACCGGCAGAGCGTCTATCCAAGGATCGCCTATATGCCGCAGGGCCTTGGCAAGAACCTCTATCCGACGCTGTCCGTCTTCGACAACATCGATTTCTTTGGCCGCCTTTTCGGACACGACCGGCAAGAGCGGGAGCGCCGCATCGGCGAGCTCCTGAGGCGCACCGGGCTTGCGCCTTTCGCCGATCGGCAGGCCGGCAAGCTTTCGGGCGGCATGAAACAGAAACTCGGCCTCTGCTGCGCCCTGATCCACGATCCGGACCTCTTGATCCTGGATGAGCCGACCACCGGCGTCGACCCTTTGTCGCGCCGCCAGTTCTGGGAACTGATCGGTGAGATTCGCAAAAGCCGCGACGGCATGAGCGTCATCATCGCGACGGCCTACATGGAGGAGGCCTCGCGCTTCGACTGGCTGGTGGCGATGGATGGAGGCCGGGTGCTGGCGTCCGGAGCCCCGGCCGACCTGCTCGCACGGACCGGCGCGCCCGATCTCGACGCGGCTTTCATCGCTCTTCTCCCGCCGGAGAAGCGAGGCAGCCACGAGACGGTGAAGATCCCTCCGCGACCCACCGATGCCGACGGCGTATCCGCCATCGAGGCTGAACATCTCACCATGCGTTTCGGCGATTTCACCGCCGTCGACGACGTGAGCTTCCGCATCGGCCGCGGTGAAATCTTCGGCTTCCTCGGCTCCAATGGCTGCGGCAAGACGACCACCATGAAGATGCTGACCGGTCTGCTCGAGCCGAGCGAGGGCAAGGCACGGCTGTTCGGACGCGAGATCGACCCGCGCGACATCGAGGTGCGGCGGCGCGTCGGCTACATGTCACAGGGATTCTCCCTCTACTCGGAACTGACGGTTCGGCAAAACCTCGAGCTGCATGCCCGACTCTTCGGCATGGCCGACGCCGCGATCCCGTCCCGGGTCGAGGAGGTCGCGCGGCAGTTCGGTCTGGCCGACAATGTCGACGCGCTGCCCGAAGCACTGCCGCTCGGCATCCGCCAGCGGCTGTCGCTGGCGGTGGCGATGATCCATTCCCCGGAGATCCTGATCCTCGACGAGCCCACCTCCGGCGTCGATCCGGTTGCCCGCGACGGGTTCTGGCGGATTCTCGGCGACCTCTCCCGCAAGGGGAACGTGACGATCTTCGTCTCCACGCATTTCATGAATGAGGCGGAACGCTGCGATCGCATCTCGCTCATGCACGCCGGCAAGGTCCTGATCAGCGACACCCCCGCCGGCATCGTCGGGAGCCGTTCGGCGGCAACGCTGGAAGAAGCCTTTGTCGGATATCTGGAGGAGGCGACTGGGCCGGAGCAGCGCGGCACGCCGGGCTCGGCCGCTGAAACAATGCCGCTCGCCGAAGCGCTCGGCACGCCGCGCCGCCAACCCCGAAAGAGCCGTGACGGCCGTTTCTTCGATCTGCGCCGCATGTTCGCCTATACCCGCCGCGAGGCGATGGAGCTTGCACGCGATCCGATCCGCGCCACGCTGGCTACCATCGGCAGTCTCATCCTGATGTTCGTCGTGGGCTATGGCATCAACATGGACGTCGAGAATCTCTCCTTCGCCGTCCTCGATCGCGACGACACGACGATCAGCCGGGACTATGTGCTGCAGATCGCCGGCTCGCGCTATTTCACCGAGAAGACGCCGATCGCCGACTATGCCGATCTCGATCGGCGCATGGAGGACGGGGAGCTCAATCTCGCCATCGAAATTCCGACCGGGTTCGGGCGTGACCTCGCGCGCGGCCGCCACGTCACGATCGGCGCGTGGATCGACGGCGCCATGCCGACGCGCGCCGAAACCGTGCTGGGCTATGTCTCGGGAATGCATGCCGGCTGGCTCACGCGGAAGGCGCGCGAACTCTACGGCGACGCCGCCACCGCCAGCGCCTTCCAGCTCGATATCCGCTACCGCTACAATCCCGACGTCCGCAGCCTCGACGCCATCGTTCCGGCCGTCCTCCCGATGCTTCTCCTGCTGATCCCTGCGATGCTGGCCGTGCTGAGCGTGGTGCGGGAGAAAGAACTCGGCTCCATCATCAATTTCTACGTCACGCCCGTCACCCGGCTCGAATTCCTGGTCGGCAAGCAGATCCCTTATGTGGTCCTCGCGATGCTGAACTTCGTGCTGCTGACTGCCTTTGCCGTCTTCATTTTCGGCGTGCCGTTGACCGGCAGCCTTCCGGTATTCGCCGCCGCCGCCCTTCTTTACGTCATGGCCACGACGGCAATGGGGCTCTTTCTGTCGACCTTCATGAGCAGCCAGATCGCGGCAATCTTCGGAACCGCGCTGCTCACCATGATCCCCGCCACCCAATATTCGGGCATGATCGACCCGGTGTCGTCGCTCCAGGGCGTGGGTGCATTCATCGGCCGGATCTATCCGACCACCTATTTCGTAACGATCTCGCGCGGCGTCTTTTCCAAAGCGCTCGGCTTTGCCGACCTGTCCGGCGCGTTCGTGCCGCTGCTCGTCGCCATTCCGGTGCTGCTCGGCCTTGGAGCGGCATTCTTGAGAAAACAGGCCCGCTGATGCACATCGCCAACATATACGAGCTCGGCATCAAGGAACTGCGCGGTCTTGTACGGGACCCGATGATGCTTGTGCTGATCGTCTACGCCTTCACGGTCGCCATCTACACCGAATCCAAGGCGATGCCCGAGACGCTCAATCATGCTCCGATCGCCATCGTCGACGAGGATCAGTCGCCGGTTTCATCGCGTATCGTCACGGCATTTTACCCGCCTTACTTCACCGCGCCGCGACTGATCTCCCAGCCCGAGATGGACAGCCGCATGGATTCAGGAATGGACACATTCGCGCTGGACATTCCGCCGAGCTTCCAGCGCGACCTCCTGGCCGGCCGCTCTCCAACGGTTCAGCTCAACATCGACGCCACCCGCATGTCGCAGGCCTTTACCGGCGGAGGCTATGTCCAGTCGATCGTTTCGGGGGAAGTGAACGAATTCCTGAACCACTATCGCTCCCAGACCTCGCTCCCTGTCGAGCTCGACCTGCGGGCGCGCTTCAACCCCGAACTCAACAAGGGCTGGTTTGGCGCCATCACCAATGTCATCTCCTCCATCACGATGCTTTCGATCGTGCTCACCGGTGCCGCGCTGATACGCGAGCGCGAGCACGGCACTATCGAGCATCTGCTGGTGATGCCGGTCACCCCGTTCGAAATCATGACGAGCAAGATCTGGTCCATGGGCATCGTCGTTCTCGTGGCGTCGGGCCTTGCGCTCGTCTTCGTCATCCAGGGGCTGCTGTCGGTCCCGATAAACGGATCGATCCCGCTTTTCATGGTAGGCGCGGCCCTCGACATCGTCGCCATGACCTGCCTGGGGATCTTCCTTGCCACCGTCGCCGGCTCCATGCCGCAATTCGGCCTGCTGCTGATGATGGTGCTCCTGCCTCTGCAGGTGCTGTCCGGCGGCGTGACGCCGCGCGAGAGCATGCCTCTCGCCATCCAGGCCGTCATGTTCGTCGCGCCCAACACGCATTTCGTCATGCTGGCCCAGGCGGTCCTGTTCCGCGGCGCGGGCCTCGATGTCGTCTGGCCGCAGCTTGCGGCGCTGCTGGTCATCGGCATGCTGCTGTTTGCGTTCTCGCTCCGCCGCTTCCGTCAGTTCCTGAAATAGAAGCGAAAGCTCCGCGCTTGAACGGCACGGCCTACTCTCCCGCCCGCGCCCGCTGGCGCTCCTGGACGATGACCGCCAGGATCAGCAGCGCGCCCTTGGCAAGCAGCTGGTAGAAGGTCGGCACGCTGGTCAGGATCATGCCGTTGTTGAGGACGCCGATGATCAGCACCCCCAACATGGCGCCGACGATCGTGCCCTTGCCGCCCTGCAGCGCGCAGCCGCCGAGGATCGCGGCGGTGATCGCCTCGAGCTCCAGCCCCTGGCTGCCGGAGGCAGGCTGCCCCGACATGGTGCGGCTGGCGAGCACCAGCCCGGCCACCGCTGCCGCGAAGCCGCTCATGGCGTAGATCGAGATCTGGTAGCGGCGGATCGGGATGCCGGCGAGCCGCGCCACCGTCGGATTGCCGCCGAGCGCGTAGATGTTCCTGCCGACCACCGTCTCGCGGGTGAAGACGATGAACGCCGCCATGGCGGCGATCAGCAGCCAGATGGCAAAAGGCAGGCCAAGGAAGGTGCCGATGCCGAGCGCGCGCAGGCTGTCGCCGGTGATCGGGATCGAGTTGCCGTTGTTCATCAGATAGGCGAGGCCGCGGAAGGCCGACATCGTTCCAAGCGTCGCGATCACCGCGTTGACCGGGCCGTAGACGATGATCAGCCCGTTGACCGCGCCCGCTACAAGTCCGGCGAGCAGCCCGGCGAGGATACCGGCCGAAATCGAGCCGGTTTCCTGTGCGGCGACGGCAAGCACCATGGTGCTCAGGCCCACGATCGATCCGACCGAGATGTCGAGCCCTCCGGACACGATGACGACGGTCTGCGCCATCGCCAGGATGCCGAGGATGGTGACCGCGAGCCCGATATTGATCAGGTTGCGTGGCGTGAAGAAGACGTCGGGCCTGAGCGCGCCGAAGATCGCCAGCAGCACGATCAGCGCGATCAGCAGACTGATGTTCTGCGCGCCGATGCGGCCGAACAGACTTGCCGGCGCGCGCTCGCGGCCGGCGGTCGCGGTATCGGTCACGATACTCTCCTCTCGAT
Source organism: Mesorhizobium sp. (assembly GCA_004963905.1). Classification (GTDB taxonomy): domain Bacteria; phylum Pseudomonadota; class Alphaproteobacteria; order Rhizobiales; family Rhizobiaceae; genus Mesorhizobium. The sequence goes on along the minus strand of SUGL01000024.1, from coordinate 112,429 downwards.
TGTCTCTTTCCCCGAGCGCATGGCCAAGGCCAGCACCGCTTCCTCGCTCGCCTCCTGCCACGGAAGCTCGCCGCTGATGCGTCCGCTCTGCATGACCAGAACGCGGTCGGCGAGGCCGAGCAGCTCCGGCATCTCGGAGGAGATGAGCAGGATGGCGAGGCCCTGGTCGGCCAGGCTTTCGATGAGCCTGTAGATCTCCGCCTTGGCGCCGACATCGATGCCACGCGTCGGCTCGTCGAGGATGAGCACCGCCGGCCCCCGCGCCTGCCAGCGCGCGAACACGACCTTCTGCTGGTTGCCGCCAGACAGCTTTCCGACGGCCTGTTCGATCGACGGTGTCTTGACCCTGAGCTCGGCGACGTGACGGGCGACCAGCGCGCGCTCGCGTCCGCGGCTGAAAAAGCCGAAGCGCGACACCTTGTCGGGCACCACGAGGCTGACATTGTCGCGCACCGCCTGCATCAAGAGCAGCGCTTCCTGCTTGCGGTCCTCCGGCACCAGCCCGATTCCGGCCGCGACGGCATCGGCCGGTTCGCGCGGCTTGTAAGGCCGGCCGCCGACCGTCATCCGTCCCGACAGCAGCGGATCGAGGCCAACGATGGCGCGCGCGACTTCCGTCCGTCCGGCGCCGACCAGTCCCCCCAGCCCGACGATCTCGCCGGCCCTCACCTCGAAGCTGATCCCGTCGACACGGCGTGTCGTGACAGCTTCCAGCGCCAGCCGGACCGGCCCCAGCGTGCGTTCCCTTCGGTTGAACAGGTCGCTCACCGGCCTGCCGACCATCAGCCGCACCATGCGCTGCTCGTCGAGCGCCGCGATCGGCTCGTCGGCGACGCGGCTGCCGTCGCGCATCACCACGCAGCGATCGGCAAGCTCGATGATCTCGCGCAGCCGGTGCGAAATGTAGATCACGGCGACGCCGTCGGCTTTCAGACGCCGGATGACACGGAACAGCCGCTGCGCCTCGTCCTCAGTCAGGGACGAGGTCGGCTCGTCGAAGGCGAGCAGGCGTGCTCCCGGCCGCAGTGCCCGCATGATTTCGATGAGCTGCCTGAGCGCCGGGCTGAGCCCATGGCAGCGCTGCCCGGGCGACAACACGTCGACCACTCCGAAGGTGCCTAGCAGATCGAGACTGCGCCGCTCCAAATCGGCGCGATCCAGGAACAGGCCTCCGCGCGCCTTGATGTCGCCGATGAAGATGTTTTCCGCCACCGTCAGTTCCGGGATGATCTCCGGCTCCTGATGGATGACCCGGATGCCGGAGCCATGTGCGGCGCGCGGCGAGCTGAGCTGGACCGGGTGCCCGTCGACCAGAACCCGGCCGGCATCGGGCCTGTGCTCGCCCTCCAGCACGCGCATCAGCGTGGACTTGCCGGCGCCGTTCTCGCCGATCAGCGCGGTGATCTCGCCGGCATTGAAGGCGACCGACACATCTCGCAAAGCCTGCACGGCGCCGAAGCGCTTGCCGACGTTCTCGACGGAAACGACGGACGCGGTCATTGGCGCGCGGCTCCGTATGAAACCGCGCGCCATGGGGCCGCCCACCATGAGGCGGAAAGAACGCCTAGGACTTGCAACCGAGCGTATCCTTGAACTTGGCGAAGTTCTCGCCGCTGATCAGGGTGGCGTCCTGGAAATAGTCCTTCTGCATCTCCTTGCCGGTGGCCTGGTCGTAGAGCGCCTGGATCGCGGCCGCGCCATGCTTGGCGCTGTCCAGCCACATCGTGCCGCGGAAGCCCGAGGGCTTGCCGGCGCCGAAGGCCTCGCAGGAACGCGACCCGTCGATGCCGATGCCGATGACGTTCTCCGGCTTCATGCCGGCATTCTCGGTGGCGCGCACGCCGCCGAGCACGCCGTCGTCGTTGCAGGAGAAGAAGATCCACTTCTCGGCATCCGGATTGGCTGTCAGCGTGGTCGAAACGACGTCGATCGAGTTGACCATGGTGTTGTCGTAGGGGATCGAGACGATGCGCGACTTGATCTCCGGGATCGCCGCGACCAGCGCTTCCTCCGCGCCCTTGTTGCGACGCATGCAGGTGTCGGCCTTCTGGTCCTCGATCGAGCCGACGCGCACCTTGGAGAGGTCCTTGTCCCAGCCTTCGGCCTTGGCGATGCGCGCGATTTCGGTGCCGACCTGCTTGCCGATGTTGAGCGCGTTCATGCCGACATAGGCGACCGGCGTGCCGTCAGCGAAGGCGATGTCGTCGTCGACCGCGATCAGGCCGATCTTGGCGGCCTTCGCCTTGTCGGCGACGACCGGGCCGAGCGAGCGGTCCGGCACCACCACGGCGATGCCCTTGACGCCGTCGCCGACATAGGTGTCGAAGGTGGTGACGGCGAGGTTGGCGTCGAACTGGACGTCCTGGACAAGCAGGTTGACGCCGAGCTCGGCGGCCTTGTCCTTGGCGCCTTTCACCTCGCGCACGAACCAGGGATGGTCGCCCATCTTGTTGATGTAGCCGAACTTCATTTTGTCCTGCGCGCCGGCGCCGTGGACCGTCAACGCGACGGCGGCGGTCGCCGCCACCGCAAGGCATGTCTTGATCGTCTTTTTCATTGGCTTCCTCCCAATCGATCCCGGCCGGCGGGATCTGATCTGCTTGAAAACATCTGCCGGCGACCGGCCGCCGGCGCGAAACCTCATTCGTGGTAGAGAACCGAGCGCCCGCCATCGATGACGATGCAGGCCGCGTTGATGAACGGCGCCTCGTCTGAGCCGAGGAAGACGGCGGTCATCGCCACCTCCTCCGGCTTACCGATGCGGCGCGGCGGGTGCAGGTCGTAGGTGCGCTGGCGCTCCGCCTGCGGGTCCGCAAATGTGTTCCAGTAGTCGACCGCGATCTGCGTCTCGATGTAGCCGGGCGCGATCGCGTTCACACGGATGCCTTCGGCGGCGTATTGGATGCCGAGCGATCGCACCAGGCCGAGCAGCCCGTGCTTCGCGACCGGATAGGGAAAGGTCGACGGGATGATCGCGAAGGAATGACAGGACGCGATGGCGACGACCGACCCCTGCCTCTGAGCCCGCATCGCCGGCAGAACCGCGCGCGCCGAATACCACACGCCGTCGAGATCGACGGCAAAGCAGCGCCGCCATTCCTCCTCCGTTGTTTCCAACGGCTCGTGGAAAACGTTGATGCCGGCATTGGCGACCAGCACGTCGATGCGGCCGAAGGCGGCGAGCGCTTGCTCCGCCATCGCTTCGCAGGATCTGCTGTCGGCGACGTCGGTTTCGACGAACAGCGCCCGCGCACCACTTTCGACGAGCGAGGCGACGACCTTCGCCCCCGCCGAAGCGTCCTTTTCCGCCACCACGATCGCGGCGCCTTCGGCCGCCATCGCGCGCGCCGTCGCCTCGCCGATGCCGCGCCCGGCGCCGGTGATGATCGCCACCTTGTCCTTGAGACGCCCCGCCATCGTCACCAGTCCACGACGGTGCCGTCGGCAAGCACGGCGTTGGTGGTGTGCATGACTTCAGGCTTGTAAGGATGCCGCTCTGCGACCGCCTCGTCGACCTCGACGCCGAGCCCCGGCGCGTCCGGCACCTGCCAGCAGCCGTTGACCATGCGGATCGGCCCTTTCACCACCTCGAAATACCAGGGCACGGCGCCGACCATCTCCTCCTGGATCAGGTGGTTGGGGGTGGAGACGGCGAAATGCAGCGCCGCGGCGCCCGCGATCGGGCCGAGCGGATTGTGCGGCGCCACCCCCACGGACACCGCCTCGGCCATCGCGGCGATCTTCTTGGCCTCGAGCAGGCCGCCGCAATGGCAGATGTCGGGCTGCACGATGTCGACCGCCCTCGCCCTGAACAGATCGTCGAATTCGGGGCGGTCGACCAACCGCTCGCCGGTGGCGATCGGCACGCGCGACTTGGCGGCGAGCTGCGCCAGCGCGCCGGTCTCGCCCGGCGGCAGCGGCTCTTCGACGAACATCGGCCGGTGCGGCGCGAGCGCGTCTATATAGGCGAGCGCGGTCGAAGCGGAGGCGGGACGGCCGTGGAAGTCGACCATGATCTCGACTTCCGGCCCGACCGTCTTGCGTAGCGCCTCCATGAGCCGGCCGACCTTGTCGACCTCGGTGAGCGGAGCGTGATAGTGGCTATAAGGGATGAAGACGGCCTTCAGCGCGCGATAGCCTCTGGCTACCACCTCGGAGGCCCGCTGCACCAGCGGCTCGGTGTCCAACGTTTCATAGACGGCGCGCATGTCGCCGAGGCCGAGATGGGTATAGACCTTGACCCGGTCGCGCACCTTGCCGCCGATAAGCCGCCAGACCGGCTGATCGAGCCATTTGCCGAAAATGTCCCAGAGCGCCAGCTCGATGCCCGAGACGGCCGACATGCCGATGACGCCCAGCCGCCAGAACGAATGCTTCTTGAGGATGCGCACCGCCTGCTCGATGTCGCGCGGATCGCGGCCGATCAGCAGCGGCGCCAGGTCGGCGACGGCGCCGACGACGGCCTGGGTCTTCCATTCCAGCGTCGCCTCGCCCCAGCCGTAGAGACCCGGCTGGTCGGTCTCGACACGCACGAACACCCAGTTGCGCATATCCGCGTTCACGACGCGCGTGGTGATCGCCACGATTCTCAAGCGCAACTCCTCCCAGACGCACTTAGATCATATGAAACCGAAATATCATACGATGTAAAATGGCGTCAAGAAGGAGTGTCAGGCTTTTGCGTGGAGATCGTCGGCGGCGATGTCGAGCAGCCTGTTCATGGCGGCGCGGGCGCCGGCAGTATCGCGGATGCGGATCGCCTCCAGCACCGCGACATGCGCCGAGAGCGCGCGCGACTGCGCTTCCATCAGCGGGTTGGTGACGAGGAATGTGGCGCGCAGCGCGGCCTCCAGCATGCCGACCAACCCCTTGAGCACGACATTGTGGCTGGCGGCGATGACGCCCTTGTGGAAGGCGAGATCCGCCTGGCAGACGGCGTTGAGATCGCCCGGGATGTTGTCGCGCATGCCGACCACGGCGCGCTCGATCTCGGCGAGGTCGGCGGCGGTGGCGCGCCGCGCCGCCAGTTCCGCGGCGGCCGGCTCGAAGATCCTGCGCGCCTCAAGCAGGCCGGAAACCAACTCTTCGTCGTCCTGGATTGCCGGATGCCAGCCGAGCACCACCGGGTCGAGCAGCCGCCAGTTGTCGCGCGGCAGCACACGCACGCCGGCCCGCCGCCTGGCCTCGACGAGGCCTTTCGCTGACAGCACCTTGACCGCTTCCCTGACCGAGGTGCGGCTGACGCCCAGCATGGCGCAGAGTTCGTCCTCGCGCGGCAGGGCGTCGCCGGGAGCATAGTTCCCGCCCAGGATGCGGCTGCCCAGCACGCTGACGACGGCGTTGTGCACGCTCGCCCCGCCCTGGTCGACCGAAGGCATCCAGCCGATTGCATCCGAAGGAACGATGGTTTCCACGCAATCCTCTCGTGATTGGGCATGCCGCAGTCTGCTGTTGTAGGAAAGCCTACGTCTTATGTAAATCCGTGATTGATACGATCTATTGAGGGAGAACTGCAGAGCGCAACAAAAAGGCATCGGGCCGGGCGGCTTCGCCCGGGCGACCGACTCAGCGCGCCGCCCATGCCAGTCCGCGGCGCAGGATCGTGCGCATCTGCGGAACCTCGAACTCCTTGGCGACGTGGCCGAGGGACGAATAGAACACCCGCCCCTGGCCGTGCCGGCGCTTCCACACCACCGGCATCATCACACCGTCGATCCATGGCGCGTGCTCGCCCGAGAAGGTGGTGGTCGCCAGCACCTCGTTCGACGGGTCGACATGCATGTAATACTGCTCGGACCGGTATGGAAAATCCTCGATGCCGGCCATGATCGGATCGTCGCGCCGCACGATGTTGACCCGGTAGTCGATAATGTTGCCGGGATGCGCAACCCACTGCCCGCCGCACATGAATTGGCAATCGGTCGATTCGCGAAAGGCATCGCCCATGCCGCCGTGATAGCCGCCGAGGCCGACGCCGCTCTCGACCGCCTTGGTCAAATTGGCTTCTTCTGCCTTGGCGAGCTTGGACATGGTGTAGATCGGCACGATCAAGCTGAGCTCGGCGATCGCCGGATCGGCAAACGCGGCAGTCGTGTTTTCCACGCGCACGGCAAAGCCCTCTTCCTCGAGCATCGCCTTGACGACATTAGCCCCGGCTTCGGGTTCGTGGCCTTCCCATCCGCCCCATACGATCAGCGCCTGCCGCATTTTTCTGCTCCTCATGCGTTAAGCATGTCTCCCGAAAGCGGGAACCGGTTTCGGGACAAAGACATGCGTAAATCGAAAACCTAATGCATGTCGCCCAAAAGTGCGCAGCGGTTTTGGGAGAACGACATGCATCAAAACAAAGACTTGAAGCGCGTCGCCTGAATCCGTCTCAGCGCGACGCGCTTTTGCGTCCGCGGCCGAAACGCGTGGCAGCGGGCGCCGAGCGACCATCGCCGCAAAGTCGTGCGGAGTCGAGTTGGAAAAAAACGCATGGCGGCGCAAACAAAGTTCGCAAAAACGAAAACGGCCCGCACGAGGCGGGCCGTTTCGAAACTTGGTTGCGGGGACAGGATTTGAACCTGTGACCTTCAGGTTATGAGCCTGACGAGCTACCGGGCTGCTCCACCCCGCGTCAACCATAGAGGTAAGTTTGAGCTTACCGAATTCAAGTGGCCGCCAAATGAAAGGGCCGCTTGCGCGGCCCAGGATCCCGTTTGGCGGGCCTTATCGTAAGGAGAAGACTTTGTTGTCTCCATCCGGATAATAGGATGTGAGACGAACGTGCGCTTGGCAGACCTGGCAGCGACCTACTCTCCCGCGTCTTGAGACGAAGTACCATCAGCGCTGGAGCGTTTCACGGCCGAGTTCGGAATGGGATCGGGTGCAGCCGCTCCGCCATAACCACCAGGTCGGCAAAACGCACGTTCAAATCGAGAAGCTGTCTATTCGTGCCGCCATCTGACGACAACCCTGCGGGTTGCGCCTTAATGGGCATTAGAAATGAGAACGATCAAGCCGATCGAACTATTAGTACCGGTAAGCTTCAAGCGTTGCCGCTCTTCCACACCCGGCCTATCAACGTGGTCGTCTTCCACGGTTCTCAGGGAATACTCGTTTCAAGGTGGGTTTCCCGCTTAGATGCCTTCAGCGGTTATCCCGTCCGGATATAGCTACCCTGCAATGCGGCTGGCGCCACAACAGGTCCACCAGAGATCCGTCCATCCCGGTCCTCTCGTACTAGGGACAGATCCTTTCAATATTCCTACACCCACGGCAGATAGGGACCGAACTGTCTCACGACGTTCTGAACCCAACTCACGTACCGCTTTAAATGGCGAACAGCCATACCCTTGGGACCTGCTCCAGCCCCAGGATGCGATGAGTCGACATCGAGGTGCCAAACAACCCCGTCGATATGGACTCTTGGGGGTCATCAGCCTGTTATCCCCGGCGTACCTTTTATCCGTTGAGCGATGGCCCTTCCACGCGGGACCACCGGATCACTATGACCGACTTTCGTCTCTGCTCGACTTGTCAGTCTCGCAGTCAGGCAGGCTTATGCCATTGCACTCAGCGAACGATTTCCGACCGTTCTGAGCCCACCATCGCGCGCCTCCGTTACTCTTTAGGAGGCGACCGCCCCAGTCAAACTACCCACCATACATTGTCCCGGACCCGGATAACGGGCCGCGGTTAGACATCCATAGTAATAAGGGTGGTATTTCAAGGGTGGCTCCACCTGAGCTGGCGCCCAGGCTTCAAAGCCTACCACCTATCCTACACATGCCACTACGAATGCCAATGTAAAGCTATAGTAAAGGTGCACGGGGTCTTTCCGTCTAACCGCAGGAACCCCGCATCTTCACGGGGAATTCAATTTCACTGAGTCTATGCTGGAGACAGCGGGGAAGTCGTTACGCCATTCGTGCAGGTCGGAACTTACCCGACAAGGAATTTCGCTACCTTAGGACCGTTATAGTTACGGCCGCCGTTTACTGGGGCTTCGATTCAGAGCTTGCACCCCTCCTCTTAACCTTCCAGCACCGGGCAGGCGTCAGACCCTATACGTCGCCTTGCGGCTTCGCAGAGCCCTGTGTTTTTGATAAACAGTCGCTACCCCCTGGTCTGTGCCACCCTCCTCTGCTTGCGCAGAAAAGGGTCACGCTTCTTCCGAAGTTACGCGTGCAATTTGCCGAGTTCCTTCAGCATAGTTCTCTCAAGCGCCTTGGTATACTCTACCAGACCACCAGTGTCGGTTTCGGGTACGGTCTATAAGGAGGAGCTATTTCCTGGAACCACTCCGCTGCCCTTTCAATCCGATAAGATTGGACAACTTGTGTGATCCGTCACTACCTCCAGGCTCACGAATATTAACGTGATTCCCATCGACTACGCGTTTCCGCCTCGTCTTAGGGGCCGGCTAACCCTGCTCAGATTAACTTTAAGCAGGAACCCTTGGTCTTTCGGCGGGGGAGTCTCTCACTCCCCTTACGTTACTCATGTCAGCATTCGCACTTCTGATACCTCCACCGCCCCTCACGGGTACGGCTTCATCAGCTTACAGAACGCTCCGCTACCGCTCGTGATTGCTCACGAACCCTAAGCTTCGGTGTATGGCTTTAGCCCCGTTACATTTTCGGCGCAAAGACCCTTATTTAGACCAGTGAGCTGTTACGCTTTCTTTAAATGATGGCTGCTTCTAAGCCAACATCCTGGTTGTTTTGGGATCCTCACATCCTTTCCCACTTAGCCATAACTTGGGGACCTTAGCTGTAGGTCAGGGTTGTTTCCCTTTTCACGACGGACGTTAGCACCCGCCGTGTGTCTGCCGACTAGTACTCCCAGGTATTCGGAGTTTGGTTAGGTTTGGTAATCCGGTGAGGACCCCTAGCCCATCCAGTGCTCTACCCCCTGGGGTATTCGGTCGACGCTCTACCTAAATAGATTTCGCGGAGAACCAGCTATTTCCGAGTTTGATTGGCCTTTCACCCCTAGCCACAAGTCATCCCGAACTATTGCAACAGTTATGGGTTCGGCCCTCCAGTAAGTGTTACCTTACCTTCAGCCTGCTCATGGCTAGATCACTCGGTTTCGGGTCTAATGCGACGAACTGAACGCCCTGTTCAGACTCGCTTTCGCTGCGCCTACACCTATCGGTTTAAGCTTGCTCGTCACACTAAGTCGCTGACCCATTATACAAAAGGTACGTGGTCACCCTTGCGGGCTCCCACTGTTTGTAGGCAATCGGTTTCAGGTACTCTTTCACTCCCCTTGTCGGGGTGCTTTTCACCTTTCCCTCACGGTACTAGTTCGCTATCGGTCATGCACGAGTACTTAGGCTTGGAAGGTGGTCCTCCCAATTTCAGACAGGATTTCACGTGTCCCGCCTTACTCGAGGACGATTGATCGCATTACGCGTACGGGGCTGTCACCCGCTATGGCCCTACTTTCCAGAAGGTTCCGCTTGTCTCTCAATCGCCACTGGCCTGGTCCGGGTTCGCTCGCCACTACTTCCGGAGTCTCGGTTGATGTCCTTTCCTACGGGTACTTAGATGTTTCAGTTCCCCGCGTTCGCCACTTTACCCCTATGTATTCAGGGTAAGTTACCTATTATCGATACTTGGAAACCACAGCAGCAAGACGGCACAACCTCAAAGAGACCGTCGCATCCCTGCTGCTCTGATTTTCCAAGTACCTTAGGTGGGTTTCCCCATTCGGAAATCTACGGATCAAAGGGTATTCGCACCTCCCCGTAGCTTATCGCAGCGTATCACGTCCTTCATCGCCTGTGCATGCCAAGGCATCCACCAATTGCCCTTAAGACACTTGATCGTTCTCATTGCCAATACCCATCATGCGATCCCCAAGGGATCGTCATTCGCGTGATCTCGCAGAGATCGTCGCTCGAACCAACCCCCGTGCGGGATTTGCTTCGATGGAAT
>SUGL01000024.1:0-97500 GCA_004963905.1 Mesorhizobium sp. | reverse complement strand
GTGAACCAGGCGATGATCGACGACAGCAGGCAAAGCAGCGCCGTGACGGCGGCAACCGCGGCAAAAGCCGAATCGCCTGCCGCAATCCTCAACGCATCGAGATCGGCCGCGAGTGCGGACGTGGGCGGCTCGCCGAAACCGGGAATGCCGGCTGGGCTGCCGGTCGATCGCGCATAGACGAAAGCCGCGAGCGAACCCATAGCGGCCACCGCGATCAGCCCGCCGACGCGCGAGACGGCGTTGTTGATGCCTGATGCGGCGCCCGTATCCTTGTCCTCGACCGAGGTCATGACCGCCGTCGACAGCGGCGACACGACGAGCGCCATGCCGAGCCCCATCACGGCCATCAGCGGAAAGGTCCCGGTCCAGAAATTGTGGATGCCGGCCTGGGCGAGCAGGGCCATGCCCGCAAAGGCGATGGCGACGACGAAGCTGCCGGCGGCGATCGGCAGGCGCGGGCCGATCCCATCGGACCACTGGCCGACCGGGCCCGACAGCAGCGCGATCGATGCCGACAGCGGCAGGAAGATGAAGCCGACTTCGGCCGAGCTCAGTCCCCAGCCCGCGATCAGGACCATCGGCAGATAGAAGAGGTTCGCCGACAGCGCGAAATAGAGGAAGAAGGTCGCGAGATTGGCGCCGGCGAACGCGCCGATGCGAAACAGGCCGAGATCGATCATCGGCTCACGCTGCCAGCGCTCGTAGAAGATGAAGACCACAAGCAGGACGACGCCGGCGACGATTGCCGGCCCGGACATCATCCCGCCGCCCTCGGCGTTCATTGCGGTCAGCCCGTAGGCCAGCGCCCCGAAGGCGAGTGTGGCAAGCGCGGCGCCCCCGAGGTCGAGGCTGCGCTTTTCGGTCGGCTGGTCGGCCGGTATCTTGGCGAGCAGCAGATAGATCGAAATCAGTCCGAGCGGCAGGTTGACGGCAAATATCGCGCGCCAGACGCCATTGCCGAAAGTCGAAAGCACGAAGCCGCCAAGCACCGGACCAAGCGCCGTCGTCAGCGCCGAAGCGGCCGCCCAGATGCCGATCGCCCGGCCGCGTTCTTTTTTCGGATAGGCCTTGGCGATGATGGCGAGGCTGCCGGGAACCATGATGGCCGCGCCGATGCCCTGGATGGCGCGGAAGCCGATTAGTACCGCCGGATCGGGTGCCAGCGCGCAGGCGAGCGAGGAGGCGATGAAGAGCGCGATGCCGATCACGAAAGCCCGCCTGAGGCCGAATCGGTCGCCGGCCGCACCACCCGCCAGAATCAGCGCCGAAAGCGTCAGCGCATAGGCGTTGGAAATCCACTGAGCCTCCGCCAGGCTGGCGCCGAGATCGACGCGCAGCGCAGGCATGGCGATCGCCAGGACCGAGCCGTCGATGAAGCCGAGCGCCGAGGCAAGGATCGCCGCGACCAGCACGAACTTGCGCCGCGTCTGCGGGCAGAAGGTGCCGTTCGCGCGCTGGTCTGTCGAAAGCGAATCGGCGGTGGTTTCGTTCGAGGACGCCATGAATGTCTGCTTAGCTCTCCGGCGTGTGCGCAACAACCGGCCAGAGGATCGCTGTTCTTGAAACCAGGTTGCACTGGCCGCATGGCCAGGGAGACGGCAATCATGATGCAAACGAAGCGTCGCGTGCTAGGTTCCGGCCCGTCGCCGGAACTGCGCTATAAAGGGGAAGCCATGAAGCGGCCGCTTGAACCGTCAGCCGAAGGGCGTGGACGCATCGTCGGCATAACCGACGGCGTCTTTGCCATCGCGCTGACCTTGATCGTGCTGGAGATCAGGGTGCCGGCGCATGAGGCGGTGCATTCGGAGAGCGAGTTGCTTGCCGCGATCCTGGCGCTCGCGCCGCGTTTTCTGACCTATGCGCTGAGCTTTCTGACATTGACCATCTTCTGGTTCGGCCAGCAGGCGCAGCATGGCCTGATCGCGAAATCGGACCGGCGGCTCGCCACCCTCAATCTCTGCTTTCTCGCCTTCATCGCGCTGCTGCCGTTCTCCACCGACCTGCTGGCCGACTTCCTCGAATTCCGGGTCGCGGTGGTCGTCTACTGGCTGAACCTTCTGATGCTCGGCGCCACGCTGTTCGCGAGCCGGTGGTACGCCGACAGGAACGGCATGCTGGCAGAGGACGTCGATAAGGAAACGAAGCGCACCGTCTATCAGCGCATCGTCAAGGCGCAGACCCTTTGGGCGATCGGCACGGCACTTTGCCTGATCACCCCGCTGGCAAGCATAGCCTTCATCCTGCTCGTGCAGCTGATCTATGCCGCCGCGCTGCGCGGCTCATTGCTGCGTAAAATCATCGGTTGAGGTCCCGCCGACATCCGCGATCGTTGGTCCGCCGACGAATTCGACGGTGACGCCCGGCGACACCAGCTTGGCAAGCTCGCGCGCGTCCCAGTTGGTCAGGCGCACGCAGCCATGGCTTTCGGTCTTGCCTATCTTGGAGGGATCGGGCGTGCCATGGATGCCGTAGGTGGGCTTGTCGAGCGCGATCCAGACCGAGCCGACCGGACCGTTCGGCCCCGGCGGGATGGTCAGGATCTTGTCGTTCTGGCCTTGCTTGAAATTGATGTTGGGGTTGTAGGTGTAGTTGGGGTCGAGCGCGATGCGCGACACGGCATGGATGCCGGTGGGCGACGGCGTATCGGCCGAGCCGATGGTGGCCGGATAGGCCGCGACCAGCTTGCCGCCCGCGTCATAAGCGAAGACTTCTTTCTTGTCCTTGTCGGCAACGATGCGGGCGACCGGCGTCGACACCAGCTTGCCGAAATTGGCGACCTTGATGATCGTGCCGGGGCGGTTGAAGTCGAGCCCCTTGTTGATCGACTTCAGATAGCCTTCGTCCATATGGAAACGTTCGGCGAGCGCCTCGGTAACCGAGGTGTAGCCCATGCGGTCCAGCTTGGCCTTCTGGCTGTAATCTTCCGGGATCGAGGCGACATATGGGCCGGCCGCGTCCTCGGGCGTGATCGTGTAGGAGGCGAAGGCGTCTCCGCCCGATTGCTCAAGCGCGGCCTTGATGCCGACCGAGTCGGTCGATTTCAAATTGCTGCCGGTGATCTGGTTGTAGGCGGCCAAGGCCTTGTCGACATTGGAGCCGAAGCGCCCGTCGATGACGCCCGGCGAGGCGCCGGCGCGATCGAGCAGCACCTGAAGTTCGGCCACGTCCTGGCGCACGCCTAGCGACAGCGACGGATCGACGGTGGCCTTGCCGCCCGTGTCCGGTGGCAGAGCTGTATCCGGACTGGTCTGCAGCACATCCCCCTGGCCTGGCTGCGGTTCGATCGACGCCTCGTTCAGCGGCTGGCGGCTGATGGTGTCCGACTTCGGCGCCTCCGGATAGGTGGTGGCGTAACCCTCGTCATTCGGGGCCGGCGGATAAGCCTCGACGGAATTGTCGCCATAGGGATCGTTCTCGTCGACCGGCGGCGGAATGACCCTGCCGTTCTCTTCCAGCTGCTTGCGGCGGAAGCGGGCCATGTCGTCGGGATTGTCGAGATAATAGCGGTCGTCGTCCTCGACCGGCGCGCGTCCGAGTTCCTGCATCCGCAGCTGGCGGCGCAGCGCCCGGCGATCGAGCCTGCTCTGCGGCGGTTGGATGGCGATGACCTTGCCGGTGTCGGCATCGACCAGCACCCGGTTGCCCCTGGCGTCGTAGTAGATGTCGATATTGCCGTCCTGGGCGAGCAGGAGCGCGCCGTGCTGAGCGGGCCGAACCGCCTGCTGCGCGCCTTCCAGACCCGGCGCCGCGAGCGCGCCAGAAGAAACCAGCCCGGCCGCGAGTGCCGAAAGGGAAAAGATCGTGCGCAGCATGTGGGTCAGGCTCTCCGGGCGACTAGGGTCTTGGCAACCGAATCTCTTGCCGCCAAACCAGTTACCAAAATTAAGGTTCCAACATGAACCGGGCATGAAGATGGCGGATTTCCGGCGTTTCACCATGATCCCGAACCGAATGTCAGCGCAGCCCCAGTTCGCTGCGGACCAGTTTCGTCAGCTTCAGCACGACCAGGCGGTGGCTTTCGCGCAAATAGTCCTTCAGCGCTGCATCATCCACGCTCTGGCTTGTCTGACGCTGGATCCATTTCATGCCGCGCGAGGCGAGATAGGGCGCGGGCCGGCAACCCGGCTGTTCCTTCAGCACGTCATAGGCCATGTCGGAGCATTTGAAGGTGACGAAGACTTCGCCCTCGCGGTCATGGCCACCGATCGCGAACACCTTGCCGCCGACCTTCCAGACATGGGCGCCGCCCCATTGCACGACATGCGTCGTGGCAGGCAGCGAGGCACAGAAGCCGTTATAGTCCTCGAGCTTCATTGGAATCGCGCCCCTTCCGACGAGACCGGTATCGGTTTTGCGGTATGGCCCCATCAAAAAGCAAGGGCGCGCCGCACCGATCCGGTGCGACGCGCTCTTGTGGATGCACTCCGGCTCGGATCAGGCGGCGGCTTCGGTCGCCACCACGGTCGGCTTCGAGCGGAAGTTCAGACGATCGGAGCCGGCGGTGACCTTGACGGTCGAACCGTCGAGGATTTCGCCGAGCAGGATCTTCTCCGCCAGCGGGTCCTGCAGTTCCTTCTGCATCACCCGCTTCAGCGGTCTTGCGCCATAGGCCGGATCGTAGCCCTTGGACGCCAGCCATTCGATCGCGTCGTGATCGAGCGACAGCTCGATCTTGCGGTCGACAAGCAGGTTTTCCAGCCGCTTGAGCTGGATCTCGACGATGCGGTCCATGTCCTGACGGCGCAGCCGGTGGAACAGGATCACCTCGTCGACGCGGTTGAGGAACTCCGGACGGAACGAGGCTCTCACCACGCCCATCACCTCGTCGCGCACGGCATCGACGTCCTGGTCGTCACGAAGATTGACCAGATATTCGGCGCCGAGATTCGAGGTCATGACGATCAGCGTGTTGCGGAAGTCGACCGTGCGGCCCTGGCCGTCGGTCAGCCGGCCGTCGTCGAGCACCTGGAGGAGCACGTTGAACACATCCGGATGCGCCTTCTCGATCTCGTCGAACAGCACGACCTGGTAAGGCCGGCGCCGCACCGCTTCGGTGAGCGAGCCGCCTTCCTCGTAGCCGACATAGCCGGGAGGCGCGCCGATCAGCCGGGCGACCGAGTGCTTCTCCATGAACTCCGACATGTCGATGCGCACCATGGCGCCCTCGTCGTCGAACAGGAAGCTTGCGAGCGCCTTGGTGAGCTCGGTCTTGCCGACGCCGGTAGGGCCAAGGAACATGAACGAGCCGATCGGCCGGTTCGGATCCTGCAGGCCCGCGCGGGCCCGGCGCACCGCTTTCGACACGGCCTGCACCGCCTCGCCTTGGCCGACGACGCGCTTGCCGATCTCGTCTTCCATGCGAAGCAGCTTCTCGCGCTGTCCCTCGAGCATCTTGTCGACCGGAATGCCGGTCCAGCGCGACACGACATGGGCGACATGGTCGGGCGTGACCACCTCTTCCACCATGCCGGCCTTGCCGTCCTGGGCTTCGGCCTCCTTGAGCTTCTTCTCCAGCTCCGGGATCTTGCCGTAGGCAAGCTCGCCGGCGCGCTGGAACTCGCCCTTGCGCTGGGCAATCGCCAGCTCGTTGCGCATCTCGTCGAGCTGCTTCTTCAGGTCGGCGGCAAGGCCGAGCTTCTGCTTTTCCGCCTGCCACTTCGCGGTCAGCTCGGTCGACTGCTCTTCGAGGTCGGCCAGTTCCTTCTCCAGCTTTGCCAGCCGGTCCTTCGAGGCCTCGTCCTTCTCGACCTTCAGCGCCTCGCGCTCGATCTTGAGCTGCATGACGCGGCGATCGATCTCGTCCAGCGCCTCGGGCTTGGAATCGACCTGCATCCTCAGCCGCGACGCGGCCTCGTCGACCAGGTCGATCGCCTTGTCCGGCAGGAAGCGGTCGGCGATGTAGCGGTTGGAAAGCGTCGCGGCCGAGACGAGCGCGGAGTCGGAAATACGCACCTTGTGGTGCTGCTCGTATTTCTCCTTCAGGCCGCGCAGGATCGAGACGGTGTCCTCGACCGTCGGCTCGTCGACGAAGACCGGCTGGAAACGGCGGGCAAGCGCCGGGTCCTTCTCGACATGCTTGCGGTATTCGTCGAGCGTGGTCGCGCCGACGCAGTGCAATTCGCCGCGCGCCAGCGCGGGCTTCAGAAGGTTGGACGCATCCATCGCGCCGTCAGCCTTGCCGGCGCCGACCAGCGTGTGCATTTCGTCGATGAACAGGATGATGTTGCCGTTGGCCGAGGTGACCTCGTTGAGCACCGCCTTCAACCGCTCCTCGAACTCGCCGCGATACTTGGCGCCGGCAATCAGCGCGCCCATGTCGAGCGCCATCAGCTGCTTGTCCTTCAGCGATTCCGGCACGTCGCCATTGACGATGCGCAGCGCCAGGCCTTCGGCGATCGCCGTCTTGCCGACGCCGGGTTCGCCGATCAGCACCGGATTGTTCTTGGTGCGCCGCGACAGCACCTGGATCGTGCGGCGGATCTCGTCGTCGCGGCCGATGACCGGGTCGAGCTTGCCGGAGCGGGCATCCGCGGTCAGGTCGCGGGCGTATTTCTTCAGCGCGTCGTAGCCCTGCTCGGCATTGGCCGAATCGGCGGTGCGGCCCTTGCGGACGTCGTTGATGACCTGGTTCAGCGCCTGCGCGGTGACGCCGGCCTTGGCCAGGATGTCTGCGGTTTTGGCCGACTTTTCCATGGCGAGCGCCTGCAGCAGCCGCTCGACGGTGACGAAGCTGTCGCCGGCCTTCTTGGCCAGCTCCTCGGCGGTAGAAAACACCTTGGCGAGCGGCTGGGCGAGGTAGAGCTGGCCGTTGCCGCCTTCGACCTTGGGCATGGCCTCCAACGCCGCCTCGACGCCGAGCTTGACGTCGCGGACACGGCCGCCGGCGCGCTCTATCAAGGACGCTGCAAGGCCCTCGTCGTCATCGACGAGCACCTTGAGCATATGTTCGGGAGTGAATTGCTGGTGGTTACGCGAGAGCGCCATGGTTTGCGCGGACTGGATGAAACCACGCACGCGCTCGGAATATTTCTCAATATTCATATGTGTCTCCTTCCGTCACCGGCCCGCTTTGCGGCACCGGATCAGATTGCGGTGACGGACCCGCTCATTCGAGCCGAGCCCTGTTCAGCCGAGATATGGTGTATGGGCCCAAGTCTCTCAAGACGCCTTGATGTCGGTCAAAGCAGAATATTCTAGTGCATGTTGCCCAAAAAGTGCGCGGCGGTTTTGGGAAAACGACATGCATGAAACAAAGGCCTAAAGCGCGTCGCCTGAAACCGCTTCTGTGCGACGCGCTTTGGATGCGCACAAACGAAAACGGCGGAGATTTCTCTCCGCCGTTCGAATGGCCTGAAATGGACCGGACCGGTTGCCGGGATCAGTTATTTACGTCGGCGACCGCCGGTTCGCTGGTGCCGCCTGCCGGCTCGCTGGCAACGCTCTCGCTCGGCGCCGCACTTGCCTGTTCGGCGGCAGCGGCTACCGCATCGTTGCCGTTGTCCGCGGCGTTGCCGTCATCGGCGGGGCTGTCCCCCCGGTCGGCATTGCCCTGCTCGGCGCTATAGCCCTGCTCGGCATTGCCGCGACCGCGACGCGGACGTCTCTGCCGACGCCCGCCGCCATTGTCCGCGCCGGCTTCGTTGCGCTCGGCCTGGGCGGCAAGGCCCGCCGGCGAGAAACTGTCGAACAGCGGAGCCGGCTCGGCTGCAGCTTCTGCGGAAGCCTCCGGCTGTGCCTGTGCCTCGCTGCGGCGATTCTGGTCGAACTGTTGGCCGCCATGTTCGCCGCGCTGGCCGTTGTCGCCGCGTTGGCCCCCATCGCGCTGTCCATTGTCGCCGCGCTGACCATTCTGGCCGTACTGGCCATAGCCGCCATTGCGGCGGTCGCGGTGCCTGTCGCGGCCGTTGTTGTCGCGCCTGTTGTTGTCGCGGCCGTTTTCCTGGTTGAAGCCGAGCTCTGCCGGCGTGCCTTCGATCACAGGCTGCGGCCCGGAGCCGTTCGCCGCGGCCTCGCCGGAATTGGCGTTGCCCACGGTGTCGAACTCGTCGCGATCCTCATCGACGTCGTCGTCGAACTCGTCACGATTCTGCTGGGCGGCGTTCTGGATCGGCATCTGCGCCTGCGCGGCGGCGATGATGCGATTATAGTGTTCGGCGTGCTGGAGATAGTTCTCCGCCATCACCCGGTCGCCGGAGCTTTGCGCGTCACGGGCGAGTGCGGCGTATTTTTCGGCGATCTGCTGAGCCGACCCGCGGATCTTCACATCCGGACCGTTGCTCTCGTAGTTGCGCGTCAGGGGATTGGGTCCCTTGCGGTTTTGGTTGCCACCGCCGCCATTGTTGTTGCGACCGCGCATGCGCCTGTTCTGCTGTTGTGGCCTCATTCGACTCTCTTCATGTGAATTTTTCTAAAACTCTTCGCGAACGGTGGCGCTCATGCAGCCGACCGTTTCGTTTTTTCACCGGCGTTCGCCCGCATCGATTGCGTTGGCGCCACGTGCCATCCTGTTCCGGTTACATCACTTGCCGGACGATTCCCGCACGAAGCGTGGGCGTCGTTTGCACAAGGAGGCAGCTATTTCCAAGGAAAACCGAATCGCTAAGAGCACTGCCTGCTTCGTCTCATCCGGTCAAGCGGGAACCTAGCTGCATTCCCTAATGTTGCCAAGCGTTTTTTCGCACTGCATCAGGGGTTTCAACGCTCAAACACCAGAACCCTGTCGTTTCCGCCGAGATCGCGCCGCGCTTCCGCCAGCCTGTAGCCGGCTGCGGCGAAGATCGAAGTGACCTCGCTTTGCTGCGTATGGCCGATCTCGACCGCTACCTTGCCCTGTGCTTCCAGAAACCCTTCCGCCTCTCCGGCGATGATCCTGTAGGGGACCAGACCGTCCACACCACCGTCGAGGGCTCGGCGTGGATCGAAATCGCGGACCTCGTCCTGCAGATTTCCAATGTCTCGACTGGGTATATAGGGAGGGTTCGCGGCAATTAAATGGTATCGGCCCGAAACTTTTTCGAACCAGTCGGAATGCAAGGCCTGGAAGCGCCCGCCCAACCCCAGATCCTCGGCGTTTCGCGTGGCGGTCGCCAGCGCGCCGTGGGAAACATCGACGCCGGTGGCGGTCGCGGCCGGAGCGGCGCTGAGCAGCGCCAGCGCGATGGCGCCGGTTCCGGTGCCGAGGTCGAGGATACGGCATTCGCCGAGTCTTTCGGCCGTTGCCTTGGCGAAGGGCAGGACCGCGTCGACCAGCGTCTCGGTGTCCGGGCGCGGCTCCAGCGTGTCCGGCGACAGCGCCAGCCGCAGCCCGTAGAATTCGCGGTAGCCGAGGATGCGGTGCACCGACTCGCCTGCGACGCGACGCCTCAGGGCCGCCTCGACCGCGGCCAAAGCGGTTGCATCGACTGGATGACCAGGCTCTGAGATGGCCTGGGCGCGGGTCGTTCCGGAAAAATGCTCGACGATCAGCCTGGAATCGAGCGCCGGATCGGCAATGCCGGCAGCGGTGAGCCGCACCCTCGCCGCGCGCAGCAGTGGCCCGAGCGCGCGGGGCAGCATTTCAGCCATCAATGCCCATGTCGGCGAGCAGCTTCGATTGATGATCGGCGATGAGCGCGTCGATCACCTCGTCGAGCTCGCCCATCATCACCCGGTCAAGCTTATAGAGGGTGAGGTTGATGCGGTGGTCGGTGACGCGTCCTTGCGGGAAATTATAGGTGCGGATGCGCTCCGACCGGTCGCCCGAGCCGACCTGCGACTTTCGCGACTCCGAGCGCTCCTCATCCGCGCGGCTGCGTTCGAGGTCGTAGAGCCGGGCCCTGAGTATCTGCATGGCGCGCGCCCGGTTCTGGTGCTGCGACTTTTCCGCCTGCACCACCATGATGCCGGTCGGCAAATGCGTGATGCGCACCGCCGAATCGGTGGTGTTGACGTGCTGGCCGCCGGAGCCTGAAGCACGCATCGTGTCGATGCGGATGTCCTCGGGCCGGATATCGATATCGACCTCCTCCGCCTCGGGCAGCACCGCCACCGTCGCCGCCGAGGTATGGATGCGACCGCCCGCCTCGGTTTCCGGCACGCGCTGCACGCGGTGCACGCCGGATTCGAACTTGAGATGCGCGAAAACGCCCTTGCCCGACACCGAAGCGATGATCTCCTTGTAGCCGCCGACTTCGCCTTCGCTGGCCGAAACGACCTCGAAACGCCAGCCGCGCGAGGCCGCATAGCGCTCATACATGCGAAACAGATCGCCGGCGAACAATGCCGCCTCGTCGCCGCCGGTGCCGGCGCGGATTTCGAGGATGGCGTTCCTGTCGTCGGCGGCATCCTTGGGCAGTAGCAGGATCTGGATGTCCTTTTGCAGCGCCTCGATGCGCTGCTCCACCTCCGGCAGGTCCGCCTCGGCCAGCGCCCGCATGTCGGCGTCGGTGGCCTTGTCGGCAAGCATCGCTTCGAGGTCGGTCTGCTCCTGCTCGGCGGCGCGCAGCGCCCGGATCTTGCCCACCATCTCCTGGATGTCGGCATATTCCGACGCCATTTTGACATAGGCGTCGGCCGACGGCCCGGCCGACATCTGCGCCTCGAGCATGTCGAAACGCTTGACGACTTGATCCATGCGGTCGCGGGGCAGGTTGATCATGGCAAAATGCTATAGCGGAATGGAGCGATCGTCGGCAAAGGCCTGCAGCAGCGCCCGCATCGGCGTCCCCTGGGCGGGCGCCATCAGATTGTCCTTGAAGAAGGCTTCCAGCTCCTGCAGCGGCAGCTCGGTCAGCATCGCCTTGACCGGGCCGATCGAAGCCGGCGACATCGAGATCGAGCGGAAGCCGAGGCCGATCAGCGCCATCGCCGAGATCGGCTTGCCGGCCAGCTCGCCGCAAAGCGTCACCGGGGTGTGGTTGCGCGCGCCGGCATCGGCGATCGTCTTCAACACGCGCAGGAACGGCGTCGACAGCGTGTCGAACCGGTCGGCAAGCTGCGTGTTGCCGCGGTCCACCGCCATGATGAACTGGAAAAGGTCGTTGGAGCCGACCGAAACGAAGTCGACCGCCTTCATCAGCTCGTCGAGCTGGAACAGCAGCGACGGCACTTCCAGCATCGCCCCGAGCTTGAGGCTGGTCGGCAAATGATGCGCAAAGCGCGACAGGTGCCGGACCTCGCGATCGATGATCTCGCGCGCCTGCGCGATTTCCGAAAGTTCGGTCACCATCGGCAGCATCAGCTTCAGCTCGCGCCCGCCGCAAGCCTTGAGCAGCGCGCGGATCTGGGTCCTGAGCAAGCCCGGGCGGTCGAGGGTGAGCCGGATCGCCCGCCAGCCGAGCGCCGGGTTTTCCTCCTGCACCGCACCCTTGAAATAGGGCAGCACCTTGTCGCCGCCGATGTCGATGGTGCGGAAGGTGACCGGCTTGCCGCCCGCCGCGTCGAGCACGTCACGGTAGAGCCGCTCCTGCGCCTCGGCGCGCGGGAAGGTCGAGGCGACCATGAACTGCAACTCGGTGCGGAACAGGCCGATGCCGGCCGCCCCCGATTCCGAAAGCTGCGGCAGGTCGACCGCAAGACCCGCATTCATCAGGAGATCGACCTGAATGCCGTCCTTAGTCAGCGACGGCTTCTTGCGCAGCTCCCGGTAGACTTCCTGCCGCCGCGCCCGGAAGCGGACCTTTTCGGCATAGGCGGCCTCGAGGTCGGACTGCGGGCGCAGGTGGATTGTGCCTTCCTCGCCGTCGACGATGATGGCATCGCCATTTTCCGCCATCGAGACGGCGCCCTTGACCTGGCCTGCGACCGGGATGCCCATGGCGCGCGCGACGATGACGACATGGCTGGTCGCGGCGCCGTCCTCCAGCACCAGGCCGCGCAGCTTGTCGCGCGGGTAGTCGAGCAGTTCGGCGGCGCCCATCGAGCGGGCGACGATGATGGCGTCTTTGGGCAACGAGGCCGCGACATCCTCCGGCCCGCGCCCCATCAGCTGACGCAGCAGCCGGTTGGCGAGATCGTCGAAATCGCTCATCCGCTCGCGCAGATAAGGGTCGGTCATGTGCAGCATGCGGGCGCGCATGTCGCTCTGCACTTTCTCGACCGCGGCTTCCGCCGTCAGGCCGTTGCGAATCGCCTCTTCCAGCCGGCGCACCCAGCCGCGGTCGTTGGCGAACATGCGATAGGCCTCGAGCACCTCGCGATGCTCGCCCTCGAAGGCGACGTCGCGGCGCTCCAGCATGTCGTCGATGGAGAGCCTCAGCGAACCGAGCGACCGGTCGAGGCGGCGGACCTCCTCCTCGCTGTCCTCGTTGAACAGGTTGGTGACGACGATGCGCGGCTCGTGCAGCACGACATGGCCGAGCCCGACGCCGTCGTTGAAGGAAAGCCCCGTGAAGCTGGCCGGGCGGCTGAGATCGAGTTCCAGTCCGGGACGGGTGAGTCGGGAGAGATCGCCGGTGGCGATCATTTCGGCGATCACCATCGCCGTCGTTTCCAGCGCCTCGACCTCGTCTTCGCGATAGTGGCGCATGGTCTTGTTCTGCACCACCAGGACGCCCAGCGTGCGCCCCGCCCTCAGCACCGGCACGCCAAGGAAGGAGTTGTAGATCTCTTCGCCCGTCTCCGGCAGGTAGGCGAAGGCCGGATGTTCCTGCGCGTTGGAGAGGTTGAGCGGCCGCGCGCTGGCGGCAATCGTGCCGACCAGGCCCTGGCCGAGCCTCAGCTGCGCCAGGTGGACGGCATTGGGGTTGAGACCCTCAGTGGCGTACAGCTCGAGCACCGAATCGGCGCGCAGCACATAGAGCGAGCACACCTCGGCGACCATGTTGGAGGCGATATCGCGCACGATACGGTCGAGCCGCTCCTGCGGCTCCAGCGGCTCCTGCATGAGCTCGCGGAGCCGTTTCAGCAGAACGCGCGGGCCACCGGCCGTGTCACGCATCGCGGCTTCTTCTCCAATGGACACATGCCCGCCGCAGTTTCTCCCGCGGCCGGCGCTCACGCAACAACTGACTCAGTTCTTGCTATTGCTTATCGAGCCCGTAGACGGAATGCAAAGTACGAACTGCAAGTTCCGTGTAGGGACCGTCGATCAGTATCGAGATTTTGATCTCGGATGTCGTGATCGCCCGGATGTTGATCGCCTTGTCGGCCAGCGCCTTGAAGGCGGTGGCCGCGACGCCGGCATGGCTTCGCATGCCGATGCCGATGACCGAGACCTTCGACATGCCGGCTTCCGACTGCACGACGTCGTAGCCGACATCGGCCTTCAGCCTTTCCAGCACGGCCAGCGCCTTGTCGACGTCTCCGGAAGGCACGGTGAAGGTCATGTCGGTGAACTTGCCGTCCTCGGAGATGTTCTGGACGATCATGTCGACATTGATGTTGGCCTCGGCCAGCGGGCCGAAGATGCCGGCGGCGACGCCGGGGCGGTCGCCGACGCGGCGCAGCGAAATCTGCGCTTCGTCCTTGGCATAGGCAATTCCGGTGACGACCTGCTGTTCCACGATCTCTTCCTCGTCGCAAATGAGCGTTCCGGGCGGATTGAGCAAATCCCCCATTCCGGGCGCGTCGGGATCGTCGAAGGACGACCGCACAAAGGTACGCACCCTGTGCACCATGGCAAGCTCGACCGACCGCACCTGCAGCACCTTGGCGCCGAGCGAGGCCATTTCGAGCATTTCCTCGAACGAAATCTTGGCCAGCCGCCGCGCCTTCGGCTCGATGCGCGGGTCGGTCGTGTAGACGCCATCGACATCGGTGTAGATATCGCAGCGGTCGGCCTTGACTGCGGCCGCAATGGCCACCGCGCTGGTATCGGAGCCGCCGCGGCCGAGCGTGGCGATGCGGTTGTCCGGGCCGATGCCCTGGAAACCGGCGATGACAGCCACCTGGCCCTCGCCGAAGCGCTTGATCAGGAACGCGCCGTCGATATCGAGGATGCGCGCCGCGCCGTGGGCGTTGTCGGTCTTGATCGGGATCTGCCAGCCCTGCCAGGAGCGGGCATGGACGCCCATGTTCTGCAGTGTGATCGCCAGCAGGCCGGCGGTGACCTGCTCGCCCGAGGCGACGACGGCGTCGTATTCGCGCGCATCGTGCATGGGCGAAGCTTCACGCGTCCAGGCGACCAGTTCGTTGGTCTTGCCGGCCATGGCCGAAACCACCACGGCGACATCGTGACCGGCATCGACCTCGCGTTTGACATGCCGCGCCACGTTGCGGATGCGGGCGATGTCGGCGACCGAAGTTCCGCCGAATTTCATCACGATGCGCGCCATGGAAGCGAGATGCCTTTGATTGAGCCGGCTTGAGGCCGGAACCGAACGAAGCGCCCGGCAAGGCCGAGCCGCGGAAATGCGCGGCCTCCTTAGCCAAAACATCAAGGCTTCGCAAGCGAGGGCGCAGGAGAAGAGGCTTTGGCCGGCTTTGAGGTCTCCTGACAGATTCCTGCGCCGCAATGCGATAAGGCTGAGACAATCGCATGGAGGAACTCATGACCGAGACGCTGGAAATCGTCAGCTTCCGCCTCAAGCCGGAGGCCGTGGCCGATTTTGTCGCCCAAAATGGCGCCGTCACCGACTGGCTCGCGCGCCAACCCGGTTTTCTCAGCCGTCATCTCGGCAAGCGCGAGGATGGAGGCTGGATCGATGTGGTGCGCTGGCAAAGCCTCGAACAGGCCCAGGCGGCGGCGCAGCGCATCATGGCCGAGATCGGCGACTGCGAGGCCATGCGGGCGATCGAACCGGCAAGCGTCAGCATGAGCCATGCTGCCGTTGCGCTGTCGAGGTGACGGCAATCGTGTCCTGGCAAGGCTTCGGGCGGCTTGCTGACAGCAGTGGAAAAAACCTGCCTTGACTTTCTGCGCCGGGGACCCGACTTCCTAGCGTTCCCCGACTTCCCAGCGTTCGAGGAGACCCGCTTCATGCCAGAGCCCCGCCGATCGACCATCGATGCCGCAGAAGTCGAGCGCTTTTCCGCCCTTGCCGCCGAGTGGTGGAATCCGAGCGGCAAGTTCCGGCCGCTGCACAAGTTCAACCCTGTGCGGCTTGCCTATATCCGCGATCAGGTCGCCACGCGCTTCGGTCGCGATCCGCGCGCGGCCAGGCCCTTCGAGGGGCTGCGCTTCCTCGACATCGGCTGCGGCGGCGGACTTTTGTGCGAACCGATGGCCCGGCTTGGCGCCGAGGTGGTCGGCGCCGACGCCTCGGCCACCAACATCGAGGTCGCCAAGCTGCACGCGGCGGAAGCGAGCGTCAGCGTCGACTATCGCGCCACCACGGCCGAGGCGCTTGCCGACGCCGGTGAGACATTCGACGTCATCCTCAACATGGAGGTGGTCGAGCATGTCGCCGATGTCGATCTGTTCGTCGCCAAATGCGGCCAGATGGTCCGGCCTGGCGGCATCATGTTCGTCGCCACCATCAACCGCACGCTGAAGGCGCTTGGCCTTGCCATCATCGGCGCCGAGTACGTGCTGCGCTGGCTGCCGCGCGGCACCCACCAGTTCGGCAAGCTGGTGCGGCCCGAGGAACTGGCAAAGGCGCTTGGCGCGGCGGGGCTGACGGTGATCGACCGCACCGGCGTGATCTACCATCCGCTGGCCGACCGCTGGCAGAAGTCCAAGGACATGGACGTCAACTACATGGTGCTGGCCGAAAAAGTCTCGGTCTGACCGGGCCGGCTGAAGCGCTCGCCCCCCTTACGCCGCCTGGCTTTGCATCTTAATGCTTGGCAGGCTCTGCGCCTTGGTGGTGATGAACACGCCGGCGGTGATGATGGCCGCGCCCAGCCAGGTCAGCAACTGGTAGTGCTCGCCGAGGAAGATCGTGCCGGCAAAGAGACCGACCGCTGCCGCCACATAGCCGATCTGGCTGAGATAGACCGGGCCCCCGACGGCCTGCAGCCGGAAGAAGAAGGCAAACATCGCCGAAGCCGACGCCACCTGTCCGGCGACGATCAGCGGCACGCCGCCGAGCGGAACGAATGCCTGCCAGCCGAACAGCGTCAGGATGCCGAGGAGAAGCAAGGTTGCAGACGCCAGATGACTGCCGACGGCGAGCTCGATCGGGCCTGTGTCCTCGGGCCAGTCGACCGTGCGGTAGATGTTGCCGGCGGCGAGGCTGACCGGGATCAGCAGGCCGATCGCCACCCAGAAATAATCGGCGGGCTGATCGGCCTCGCCGCGCGTAAGTGCCACCATGACTGCGCCGACAAAACCGACGGCAATCCCGACGACGCCAAGCAGATTGGGCCGCCGCACGCCGAGCAGGATCGAGAACACCAGCGTGATGACCGGCGACAGCGTGAACATGATGCCGGTGTAGCCGGCGCCGAGATGCGGGATGGCCGAGAACATCAAGAGATTGGGAAAGGCATAGGACACCGCCGCGGTGACGAAGAAATAGCGCAGCTTGCGCGCCGTCAGCCGGATGCGCTGGCCAAGCAGCAGCAGCGCTGCCAGCAGCACGCCGCCGGCGCCGAGCGAGATGACGAAGGCCCAGACCATGGCCGGCACGCCGGCTGCGGTCGCAAGCTTGCCGAAAGGCAGCGTCATGCCGAGCAGTCCGCCGGTGACGATCAGAAGCCCGAGTGCCGAATCCCAGAGGAGTTTCATCGAAATGGTCCTGTCGCTGCCGAGGTCGCGCTTGGCGGTCGCTCCAATTTAGGGTAAGATAACGCAAAGATTCTTAATGTCAAGATACTTTGCGGTGAGGCACATGGATCGTGCGGCGAGAGCGATCGAGCAGTGGCAAAAGGAGCGGCCGGACCTCGACGTCTCGCCGATGGGAGTGATCGGCCGGTTGAGCGAAGCCGCGTCGCTGATCTCGCGAGAGCGGCTGGCGCCGCTCTTCGCCCGCTTCGGATTGCAGCAAGGCGAATTCGACGTGCTGGCGACGCTGCGCCGCTCCGGCGCGCCCTATGCCCTGACGCCGACCGAGCTTTACGAGGCGACGATGGTCACATCCGGCGCCATGACCGCCCGGCTCGACCGGCTGGAGAAAGCCGGCCTGATCCAGCGCGCGCCGCATCCCAGCGACCGGCGCGGTGTGGTCGTGCAGTTGACCGAAAAAGGTCTCGCATTGACCAACGAGACGCTCGCCGCCCATGTCGCCAACGAACACGAGATCCTCTCCGGACTGACCGGCCCGGAGCGGGAAACGCTCGCGCACTTGCTTGCGAAATTGATCGGGAGCCTGAGCTAGGGGGCAACGCGACATCGTCCAAGGATACAGCGGCGCCGGATGAAAGCCGTAGCGATCCTTCCCGCCGGCGTCTCAAAAATTGTCCGCTGCCCTGTCGGTCGCCAGCTGCTGCTTTGCGTTCAGTTCCGATCCTCCGGAAAACTCGGAATCGGCATGAATTCGACGCCGTCCTCGGCGAGGCTTTGCGCCTCCTCCGGCGTCGCCTCGCCGTAGATGCCGCGCGGATCGGTTTCGCCGAAATGGATCTTGCGCGCCTCCTCGGCGAACTTGTCGCCGACATAGTCGGCGTTCTCGCGCACCTTGTCGGCCAGCGCCTTGAGCTGCGCCAGCGCCTGCTTCTGCGCCTCGCCCATGGCCAAAGCCATCTTTTCCTGCCTGCGCGAGGTGGAGACGGCCGGCGCCATCAATGCCTTCTCGACCTTATGCGAGCCGCAGGTCGGGCAGTCGACGAACCCGCGCTTCTTCTGCGTATCGAAGTCGTCATTGCTGCGAAACCAGGCTTCGAACTCGTGCTCGTGCTCGCAGATAAGCGAAAAGCGGATCAAGAGGCTGCACCCTTCAGACGCGGCGCCTCGCCCTCGCCGGCATTGACGGTGAAATCGCGCGCGTTCTTGAGATTGGGTATCTTGCGGCGCGCGGCGGCCGCCTGTGCGGGGTCGATCTCGGCGACGATCACGCCCGGCTCGTCATGCGCGGCCTCGGCGATGATGCGGCCCCACGGATCGACGATCAGCGAATGGCCGTAGGTCTCGCGGCCGTCCTCGTGCAGGCCACCCTGCGCGGCGGCGATGACATAGGCGCCGTTCTCGATCGCGCGTGCCCTGAGAAGCACATGCCAGTGCGCCTCGCCGGTCTGGCGGGTAAAGGCGGCAGGCACCGAAAGCACCTCCGCCCCTGCCAGCGCCTCGGAGCGGAACAACTGCGGGAAGCGCAGGTCATAGCAGACGGCGAAGCCCAGCCTTGCGCCAGCGATCGTGGTGACGACGGCCTCCGTTCCCGGCTCATAGGAGGCGGATTCGCGCCAGCTTTCGCCGTTGTCGAGGTCGACATCGAACATGTGAATCTTGTCGTAATTGGCGACCGTGGCGCCATCGGGCGCGAACAGGAACGCCCGGTTGGCAAGCTTGCCGTCGGTGCGCAGGATGGCCGTCGAGCCGACATGCAGATAGATGCCGAGCTCCTTGGCCAGTTTCCGCGCCGTCGAAACGACGACGTCCTTGTCCTCGGTGGTGAAGGCGGCGGCGCCCGCCTGCTTGTCGCGAACGAGAGCGCCGGTCATTTCCGGCGTCTGCACATAGGTCGCGCCTTGGTGAGCTGCCTCGCGCACCAGCCGTTCCATATCGGCCGCGTTGCGCTCCGGGCTGGTGCCCGAACGCATCTGCACTGCCGCTGCCTTCAAGGAACTCATCGTCATCTCCCGTTGGCAAGCAGCATATCCAGCCGGCCCTGCGACTCCAACTCATGGAGGTCGTCGCAGCCGCCGACATGCGTCTCGCCGATGAATATCTGCGGAAAGGTGGTCCGACCATGCGCCTTGGAAATCATCTCCCGGCGCAATTCCGGCGAAAACGAAGCGTCGTGCTCGGTATAGGCCACGCCCTTGCGCTCGAGCAGTCGCTTGGCGGCGGTGCAATAGCCGCACATCATCCGGGTGTAGATCGTCACATCGACCATCAATCAGAAGTCCTGCCGATGCACGTCGCCCGACGATTGCGCGAAAACGACATGCACAAATACAACTCAACCAAATCTATATAGTCGCGGACTCATCGGCCCGAAAGTCCCCCGGCAGGACGCGGGCGAAGGTCAGCACGTCGACCGCCCCGGCGCCGCCCCTCTTCAGTGCCCTGGCCACCGACCGCACGGTGGCGCCGGTGGTGTAGACGTCGTCGATGACGAGCACCCTGCGGCCGGCGATCTCGATCTCGGCCTCGGGTGGGACGCGGAAAGCGGCGCGCACATTCTCCTCGCGCTCGTGGCGCTCCAGCCCGACCTGCTGGCGGGTGAGTTTTACGCGCCTGACCGCCGCCGGCGAAAACGGCAGGCCGCTGAGTTTCGACACCGCGCGCGCCAGCTCAGCCGATTGGTTGAACTGTCTGCGGAAGAATCGCCGCCAATGCAGCGGCACCGGCACCACCACCTCGGCTTCTGCGATCAGTTCGGCGCCGGCGCGCATCATCCAGCGTGCCATCCATGGCGCGAGATCCGTGCGATCCTGGTATTTCAGCCCTTGCACCATCTGGCGGGCAACGCCTGAATAGACCACCGCCGCCCGCGCCCGCTCGAAGGGCGGCGGATCGGCGATCGCCTCGGCGGAGAGGAAGCCCTCGCCCATGTCATGGGTGAAGGGCGTGCCCATCACCGGACACCAGGGCTTCTCCAGCAGCCGGAGCTTCGGCCAGCAGGCGCCGCACAGCACGCCGGGCTGCGAGACGTGGCGCCGACAACCGGCACAGACCGGCGGAAACAGCATGCGCGCCGGCCAGCCCAACGCCTGCCGCGCCATGTCCTTGATTGCAATGGTCTTGATCTTGTGCACCGGATCGGCCACGTGAAGAAAAACCCCGCGCCACCATAGCATCGGTCCGGCATGCGCGGACAACAGGAATAACCCATTGCAGCCCTTGATCGACACGCAGCTTTGGCTAGCGCACAAGCGTCGGGCCCTCACGCACCCCGTCGATGGCGCCGATTTCCTAATGCGACGGGCGGCGGAAGACCTTGCCGACCGGCTGGGCGCCGTCGAGCGCAGGTTCGGCAAGGCGGCTGCGCTGTTCTGCCAGACATCGGCGGCGGCCAGGGTGCTCGCCGACAGCGGCAAGGTGGCCGATATCGTTCGCGTGGAGACGGATGACGTCTTCCTTGCCGGCGAACCCGGCCTGGTCGCCCGGGCGGAGACCGTGCCGTTCGAAGCCGAAAGTCTCGACCTTGTCGTCTCGCTGCTGTCGCTGCAGGCGATGAACGACATCCCCGGCGTGCTGGCTCAGATCCGCCGCGCGCTGAAGCCCGACGGCTTGTTCCTCGGCGCCCTTGCCGGCGCCGGCACCCTTGCCGAGTTGCGCGAAAGCCTGCTCGCCGCCGAGACCGAGCTTCATGGCGGCGCGAGCCCCCGCGTCCTTCCGTTCACCGATGTGCGCGACGCCGGCGCGTTGCTGCAGCGTGCCGGCTTGGCGCTGCCGGTCGCCGACGTCGAGACGGTCACGGTGCGCTACTCCTCGCTTTTCGGCCTTGCCGCCGATCTGCGCGCTATGGGTGAGACCAGCCCGCTTTTCGACCGTAGCCGGCGTCCGGCCACCAGGCGGCTGTTCGCCCGCGCCGCCGAGATCTATGCCGAACGGTTCTCGGACCCGGACGGCCGCATACGGGCGAGCTTTTCAATCGTGTGGATGTCCGGCTGGGCGCCCGACGCCTCGCAGCAGAAGCCACTCAAGCCTGGCTCGGCCAAGGTCTCGCTGAAGACGATCCTGGAGAAGCCGACGGGGCATTGATCAGGAGTAACTCCCGGAAAAGGTGAAACAGTTTCCGTCCGAAATTTCCGTAAAGACAAATAGTTAGAGCAGTTAAGCGACCCTAGCCACGCTGGACTGCTTCTAGTCAGTCAGTGCTGGGCGAAGGCATTGGCAAGTCTGCTGTTGTTGTCGGAGAACAACCACTGGAGTGCATCCGCGGCCTTGCCGATGCCGCCGATGATGACCAGCGACAACACGGTGACGATCAGACCATATTCAATGGCCGTGGCACCCGATTCATCTTCTATGAACTGCTGCAGCAGGTTTTTCATGGTCATCGATCCCTCTTGTCGGGAACCATAGAGCCTACCCGTTAAGAAAGGTTAACGGCAAAAGCTTAACGGGGGATGAAATGGCCTCTTCTCGCTGAATTTATTAACCAATTAGCAATCGCCCCAATTAGCAATCGCCATAGCGGCTGCCATCGTTGCGGATCACGCAGACGGAACTTGGCAGCGGCTGCAGCACGCTTCGCCGCAGCGTGTAAGTGTTGCGGTGGCCGATCGAGCCGGTGCTGGTCATGTCGAGCCCGCCGGCCAAACCGTCACGCGCGGTTTGCGATCGCGGCTGGCTGTCGAGGAAAGGCGTGGCGATCAGTGCCAGCGCCACTGCGGCCGACCCGAAAAGCAAGGTGATCCGCAAAATGCCCATGCCGGCATCGGCGGCGCGGAACGTGCGGTCGGGCCGGATCGCGTCCCAGTCTCTCTCGAGGCTCATGGAATGGCTCCAAACAAAATCGGGCATGCCGCCGCGCGGACGACTTCGCCTCAATCTTCCATGTCGAGATAAATCTTCCATTAACGCTGCCTAAAACAGGCGAGGCAAAGGCAGCTCGCCGCTGCTCCAGGAAAAGTGCGCAGCGGTTTTCCGTCCGGAATCGCGTAAAACAAGAATCGTCGGAGCAGTTCGGCGTCCGGTGGAAACGCGAACTGCTCCGACGATCACAACAGATCGATGAGGAACTGGATCAGCGGCGCGTCCGCCGGCGGCATCGGATAGTCGCGCATCTGGCGCGGCCTGACCCATTTCAGGCCTTGCCCTTCCTTCGGCTGCGCGATGCCGCGGAACTTCCGGCAGACATAGAGCGGCATCAGCAGGTGGAAATCGTCATAGCTGTGGCTGGCGAAGGTGAGCGGCGCCAGGCAAGGGATCTCGGTCTCGATACCCAGCTCCTCATGCAGCTCCCGCACCAGGCATTCCTCGGGCGTCTCGCCGGATTCGACCTTGCCGCCTGGGAACTCCCACAAGCCGGCGAGCTGCTTGCCCTGAGGGCGCTGCGCCAGAAGCACGCGCCGGTCGGCGTCGACCAGCGCGCAGGCCGCGACGAGGAGCAGGCGCTTTCCTGTCGGCTTGATCTCGCTCATGCGCCGGGTGGCCGGCGATAGTGGTAGCGATAGACTTCCTCGAAGCCGAGCGACCGATAGAGCGACAGCGCCGGAACATTGCCGGCCTCGACCTGCAGCCAGGCTTCGCGCGCGCCGCGCAGCCGCGCCCATTTCAGCGCCGACAGGATGAGGTTGCGGCCATGGCCCTTCTTGCGTGCCGATTTCTCGGTGGCGACCTCGAACAGTCCCGCGAGGTCGCCGTCATGGACACAGATCAGCGTCGACAGCGGCTCGCCGTCTTCGAGCGCAAACAGCCCCGCTTCCGGCTGAATGGCGCCGATGACCTCCGACAGGCCGGGCCGCAGCGCGACGTCCGAGCCGTTCGTCTTGATCGCCGCGCCGATGAAGCGGCTGATGTCCTTCAGCGGAATCTGGTCCATCGCGGCGTCGAGCTGCGCCTCCTTGAGCGGCAGCCGCATCACCAGCGATTCGTCGAACCGACTCCAGCCCGCCTCGTCGAGATGCTTCGACAGCACCTGCCCCGAAAGTGGCGACATGCGAAAGGTCAGCGGCCGGCCGTAAGCGTCGAAGCGGCGGCTGGCGCGCACGATGCGTTCGGCGATGGCATGGGTATCGCCCGGATCGAGCGGATTGACGGAATTCAGGCGCTTCGCCGGGTGGCCGGCCGTCAGCCGCACCACCCAGGTCCCGTCGTAGTGGACGGCCGCCGCCGGCCAGGCGCGAAAGCCCGCCGCCTCATAGCGGCGCACGACCGCCAACACGCTCGCCGGATGCCTAGACACCGGCGCCATCAGCTCCGGTAGTCGCCGTTGATGGCGACATATTCCTTGGTGAGGTCGCAGGTCCACACCGTCGCCTTGCCGCGGCCGATGCCGATGTCGGCGCGGATGCGGATATCGTCGCGCTTCATATAGGCCGACGTCGCTTCCTCGGAGTAGTCCGGATCGCGCTCGCCCTCATGCGCCAGACGGTTGTCGCCGAACCAGATCGACAGCCGATCGCGGTCGGCCGGCTCGCCGGCCTTGCCGACGGCCATGACGACGCGGCCCCAATTGGCGTCCTCGCCGGCGACCGCCGTCTTGACCAGCGGCGAATTGGCGATCGAGAGCGCGATGCGCTTGGCCGAGCGGGCGGACTTGGCCCCGGTGACGGTCACCTCGACCTGCTTGCGCGCGCCCTCGCCGTCGCGCACCACTTGCAGCGCCAGCGACTTCAGCACCTTGCCGAGCGCGCGGCGGAAGGCGCCGAGCCGCGCGTCCTTTGGGTCGCTGATCGCAGGCGCGCCACGCGCGGCTGCCTTGCCGGTGGCGAAGATGAGCAGCGTGTCGCTGGTCGAGGTGTCGCTGTCGACGGTGACGGCATTGAAGGTCTTGGCGGTGCCGCGCGACAAGAGATCCTGCAGCACGGGGGCTGCGATCGGCGCGTCGGTGGCGATGAAGGAGAGCATCGTCGCCATGTCGGGCGCGATCATGCCGGCCCCCTTGGCGATGCCGTTGATGGTGACGTCGGCGTCGCCGAGCTTCACCGTCTGGGTTGCCACCTTCGGATAGGTGTCCGTGGTCATGATGGCCTTCGCAGCCTCGGTCCACAGATCCGGCTTGCCATCCTTCACCAGGCCGGCCAGCAGGTGGCTGAATTTGTTGGTGTCGAGCGGCTCCCCGATGACTCCGGTCGAAGCCAGGAACACCTCGCTCTCGGAGCAGCCGGCGGCCTTCGCCGCCGCCTCGCCCGTCAGCGCCGTCGAGGCCTTGCCCTTCTTGCCGGTGAAGGCGTTGGCATTGCCGGAATTCACCACCAGCACGCGCGCCCTGCCGGCGGGCAGGTTCTGGCGGCAGTAGTCGACCGGTGCCGAGGGACATTTCGAGCGGGTGAAGACGCCGGCGACGGCCGTGCCCGGATCGAAGACCATGGCAAGCAGGTCGGTGCGGTTCCGGTACTTGATCCCGGCCTCCGCGGTGGCGATGCGCACGCCCTCGATGGCCGGCATTTTCGGATATTTCTTCGGCGCGAGCGGCGAAATCGTTGCGGACATTGGGACCCCGAAGCGGCAGAACGCGAAAGGAAGGCCGGTTTGCCCGATAGCGCGCGCCGGCGCAAGAGGCGTTCTGGCCGCATTTCATGGGCTTCACAGGTCACGCCGCGATCTAAAACGATCCGTTTCGTTTCGCCTCAGGACCCAATATGATCAGCGGAAGATTCATCGGCTAAAGCAATTCCAGGAAAAGTGTGAAGCGGTCTTTCCGTCCGGAATTGCGTCAAGACAATCTAAGGACGACGATATGGGCGAAGTTGCCGCCCCGGGGCGCAAGTCGATCGGCGCCAGGCGAAACCCGGAAAGCGCCGACGCCATCATCGAGGCCGCCGAGGCGGTGCTGAGCGAGGCGGGCTATTCCGGCTTCTCGATCGAGGCGGTCGCGCGGCGGGCGCGGGCCGGCAAACCGACCATCTATCGCTGGTGGCCGAGCAAGGCGGCGCTGCTGATCGAAGTCTACCAGCGGCAAAAACGCGTCGAGGTGCCCGATGCCGGCAAGCTCGAGGAAGATCTCGCCGGCTTCCTGGCGAATCTGTTCGCGCACTGGCGCGACACTTCGTCCGGCAACGTCTTCCGGTCGCTGATCGCCGAAGCGCAGTCCGACGAGACCGCGGCGGCGGCGCTCGCCGACTATGCGAAAGGGCGCCGCGCCCATACCGGCCTGATGATCGAGCGCGCCAAGGCGCGCGGCGAGGTGGCGGCTGACGTCGATGCCGAGATCGTGGCCGACCTGATCGCCTCCTATGCGTGGCGGCATCTTCTGACCAACCGCCTCGATGAAGACGAGGCGACGATCCGGACCGTGGTCCGCTACCTGGCGCGCGGCATCCTTCGCGACCGCCCCTAGCCGCCGTCAAGGCCGCCAAGGCCGATGGCAAGAGTACCGGCAGCGAAAGAAAGGGCGATAATGATGCCTCTGACCCGCGACTTCAAGGAGACTGTCAAGGCACGTGCCGACACCGATATGGCATTTCGCGCTGCCCTTCTCGGTGAAGCCGTCGAGCTGCTCCTCAATGGAGATGTCGACACGGGCAAGCTCGTATTGCGCGACTATATCAACGCGACCATTGGCTTCGAGGAACTCGCCGAGGACGTTGGCAAGCCACCAAAAAGCCTCATGCGGATGTTCAGCGCTGCAGGCAACCCCACGGCAGGCAACCTGTTTTCCGTCATCAGCCACTTGCAGAAGGCCACCGGAGTCCATCTGGCTGTGCACACAAGGCAATGAAAAACGGCGCCCCACGCCTAGGGCAAGGACACGTGCAAAAGCGCGACGCGCTTTAAACGCGAAAGGGCGCCCGAAGGCGCCCTTTGCAAAGTTCCCAAGCGAGAGCGGATTACTTGCCGCTTTCCAGCGTGTCGACCGCGGCCTTCAGCTTTCCGTCCGGGATATCGACCTTGGCGGCGCCGCGCAATTCCTTGACCATGGCGAAATACTTGTCGCGGATGACGGCCTGCTTGGCCTGGTCCTTGACGTCGTCGAAGGCCGGCGGCTGCTTGGCGCGCTTGTCCTCGACCTTGATGACGTGCCAGCCGAACTGCGACTGCACCGGCTCCTTGGAGTATTTGCCGACATCGAGCGCGAAGGCCGCCTTGTCGAACTCCGGCACCATCTGCCCGGGACCGAACCAGCCGAGATCGCCGCCGTTCGACTTGCCGCTCGGGTCGCTGGTATGCTCGTTGGCGAGCTTCTGGAAATCGGCGCCGCCGTCGAGCTGCTTGATGATCGCCTCGGCCTCTTCCTTCGTCTTCACGAGGATGTGACGGGCGTGGATTTCATTGACCGGCGGCGTGTTGGCGATTTCCTGGTCGTAGCGGGCGCGAACCTCGGCGTCCGTCACCTTGTTGACGACCTCCTTCTCGACCACCTCGCCATGCAGGGCGCGCTGCTGCAGGAACGCCATCCGGCGCTGGAAATCGGCATCCTTGTCGAGACCGCTGTCGACCGCCTTCTTGGCCATGACGCGGATTTCGATGGCGGCCGAAAGGGCGGCGGCGCGGCGCTGTTCCGGCGGCAGCTGCTGGAACTGCTGCGACAGCTCGCCTTCGGCGAGCGCAAGATCAGCCTCGGTCAGCTTCTCGCCGTTGATGGTGGCGACGATGGCGTTCGGGTCGACCGGCGCTGCGGCGGGAGCCGCGGCGTCCGGCTGGGCTGGCTTGGTTTCCTGCGCCATCAGCGGCGACAGTGAAAGTGCCGAGAGCCCGAAGGCCAGGCCAAGGCTGGCGAGCGACGCGCGGCGGAACAGCAGGGACATCAAGATAAACTCCAATGGGGATTGCCAATAAGGATCGCTTGAGCGGAAAGGTTCCAGATCAGTCCGATTGTGGCGGAATTTGGCGCTGCCCCTAGGGCTAACGCGGCGTTGACATCAGTTGAGCCCCCTCTTATCTGTCCAACGACTTGGCGTCCAGAACCGTTTTCCGGGCGCTTTTTGCGTTTGTCCGCATTCACGCGGATTTGATAGGCCCGCCAGGCGCCTGTCGCAAACGGCTAAAATTGCTATCGAAAGGACCATTGGATGGTCAGTCTCGGCGCTCTCGCGCGTAAGGTTTTCGGCTCTTCCAACGACCGCCGAGTCAAGTCGACCCGGCCCCGGGTCGAGGCCATCAATGGATTGGAAAACGAGATGCGGGCGCTCTCCGATGCCGAGCTTGCCGGCCGCACCGAAAAATTCCGCCAGGATCTCGCCAACGGCGCTTCTCTCGACGACTTGCTAGTACCGGCTTTCGCCACCGTGCGCGAGGCGGCCCGCCGCGTTCTGGGCCTGCGTCCTTTCGACGTGCAATTGATCGGCGGCATGGTTCTGCACAATGGCGGCATCGCCGAGATGCGCACGGGCGAAGGCAAGACGCTTGTCGCCACCTTGCCGGTCTATCTCAATGCGCTCGTCGGCAAGGGCGTCCATGTCGTCACCGTCAACGACTATCTCGCCAAGCGCGACGCTGAATGGATGGGCCGCATCTACAAGTTCCTCGGCCTCACGGTCGGCATCATCGTCCACGGTCTTTCGGATGACGAACGCCGCGACGCCTACGCCGCCGACGTCACCTACGCCACCAACAACGAGCTCGGCTTCGACTATCTGCGCGACAACATGAAATACGAGCGTTCGCAGATGGTGCAGCGCGGCCATGCCTACGCCATCGTCGACGAGGTGGACTCCATCCTGGTCGATGAAGCGCGCACGCCGCTGATCATTTCCGGTCCGCTCGAGGACCGCTCGGAAATGTACAACACCATCGACGCCTTCATGCTGAAGCTCGGCCCGGCCGACTACGAGGTCGACGAAAAGCAGAAGACCACGATCTTCACCGAGGACGGCACCGAGAAGCTGGAAAACATGCTGCGCGACGCCGGCCTTTTAAAGGGCGAGTCGCTTTACGACGTCGAGAACGTCGCCATCGTCCACCACGTCAACAACGCGCTGAAGGCGCATCTCCTGTTCCAGAAGGACAGGGACTACATCGTGCGCAACGGCGAGATCGTCATCATCGACGAGTTCACCGGCCGCATGATGCCCGGCCGCCGCTATTCGGAAGGCCTGCACCAGGCGCTCGAGGCCAAGGAGCACGTGCAGATCCAGCCGGAGAACCAGACGCTGGCCTCCGTCACCTTCCAGAACTATTTCCGCCTCTACAAGAAGCTCGCCGGCATGACCGGCACGGCGCTGACCGAGGCAGAGGAATTTGCCAACATCTACAATCTCGAAGTTACCGAGATCCCGACCAACCTGCCGGTTGCCCGCAAGGACGAGGACGACGAGGTCTACCGGACGGTGGATGAGAAGTACAAGGCGATCGTCAAGGAGATCCGCGACGCCCGCGAGCGCGGCCAGCCGATCCTGGTCGGCACGACCTCGATCGAGAAATCCGAGCAACTGGCCGAGCGCCTGCGCAAGGAAGGCATCAAGAACTTCGAAGTCCTCAACGCCCGCCACCATGAGCGCGAGGCGTCTATCGTCGCCCAGGCCGGCAAGCCGGGCGCCATCACCATCGCCACCAACATGGCCGGCCGCGGCACCGACATCCAGCTCGGCGGCAATGCCGACATGCGCATCGCCGAGGAGCTTGCCGAGGTTCCGGCCGGACCGGAGCGCGAGGCGCGCGAAAAGCAGATCCGCGACGACATCGCGCAGCTGAAGGAAAAGGCGCTGGCCGCCGGCGGCCTCTATGTATTGGCCACCGAGCGCCATGAATCGCGCCGTATCGACAACCAGCTCCGCGGTCGTTCCGGCCGCCAGGGCGACCCGGGCCGCTCGAAATTCTTCCTGTCGCTGCAGGACGATTTGATGCGCATCTTCGGTTCAGAGCGCATGGACGGCATGCTGCAGAAACTCGGCCTCAAGGAAGGCGAGGCGATCATCCATCCCTGGATCAACAAGGCGCTGGAAAAGGCGCAGAAGAAGGTCGAGGCGCGCAACTTCGACATTCGCAAGAACCTCTTGAAATATGACGACGTCTCCAACGACCAGCGCAAGGTGGTGTTCGAGCAGCGCATCGAATTGATGGACGGCGAAGGCCTGTCCGAGACGGTCACCGAGATGCGCGAGGGCGTCATCGAGGAAATCGTCACCAAGAACATCCCGGAAAACGCCTATGCCGAGCAGTGGAACGTCGCCGGCCTGAAGGAAGAAGTGGCGCAGTATCTCAACCTCGACCTGCCGGTGGAGGAGTGGGTCAAGGAAGAGGGCATCGCCGAGGACGATATCCGCGAACGCATCTCGGCCGCCGCCGAGGCAGCCGCCAAGGAGCGCGCCGAGCGCTTCGGCCCCGACGTGATGAGCTATGTCGAGCGCTCGGTGGTGCTGCAGACGCTCGACCATCTGTGGCGCGAGCACATCGTCAACCTCGACCATCTGCGCTCTGTCGTCGGCTTCCGCGGTTATGCCCAGCGCGACCCGCTGCAGGAATACAAGAGCGAGGCCTTCGAACTGTTCCAGGGCATGCTCGGCAATCTGCGCCAGGCCGTCACCGCGCAGCTGATGCGCGTCGAGCTGGTCCGCCAGGCCGCTGAAGCGCCGCCCCCGGCAGCGCCCGACATGTTCGGCAGCCATATCGACGGCACCACCGGCGAGGACGATTTCCAGGGCGGTGAGACCGCATTGCTGGTCCGCCAGGATCAGAACGCAATCGTCGCGCCGGAAAATCGCGACCCGAAGAACCCGGCGACCTGGGGCAAGATCGGCCGCAACGAGGCCTGCCCCTGCGGTTCCGGCAAGAAATACAAGCACTGCCACGGCGCCTTCGCCTGACCCCCTCTTCCTTCTCCCCGTTGAACGGGGAGAAGGTGCCCGAAGGGCGGATGAGGGGCAGCGCCAGCGTTGGCGATTTTCTTTCGCGTTACAACAGCCCCGACGCCCGCGCCGCGGCCGTCGCCTCGCCACGCGAGACGGCTTCCAGCTTCTCCAGCACCGCTGATACATGATGATCGACCGTCTTCGGCGAGATGGTCAGATGCGCCGCGATCTTCTTGTTGGAGAAGCCACGCTCGATCAGCTGCAGGACTTCCATCTGGCGCTGGGTCAGGCCGGCGAGGTTGGCGCGCGTTGCCTGCCTTGGTCCCCGTGCGATATGGCTGACGCCGCTCTCCCGCATCATGCCGCGCACATGCTGCGCCACCGGCCTCGCGCCGAGCCCTTCGAAAATGTCGAGCGCTTCGCGCAGTGCCGCCTCGTCGCCCTGCAGCAGGGCGAGCGCGCGCTCGAAGGGAGCCTCCATCCCAGCCCAGAGTGCCGCGGCCCCCTGCCAGTCGCCGGCAAGCAGAAGGCGATGCGGCTCCGCCATGCCGTCGGTCTCGCCCGGATCGCTGTCAGGCGCCAGCAGCTGCCGCCAGGTCGCCAGCTCGCCGAACACGGCGCGCGTCGGCGACAGACTTTCGGCCAGGTCGATCAGGCGCAGCGCCTCTTCCCTGTCGCCTTGCTCGAGCCATGCAAGCTCGGCCATCACCATCGCGTAAGGCGCCAGCCGCTGCAGCTCCATGCCCTTGTCCAGGAACCGTCTCATCTCATCCAGCATCGGCTCGGCCGAAGGATCGCCGCGCCGGATGCGCAGCCTCGCCAGCGCCACCAGCGAGGGGTAGCGCACCAGCGCCGTCGTTGCCTCGTTGTCGATGACGTCATGCGCGATCGCGGCCGCGTCGTTCCACAGGCCGCGCCGCAGCAACAGCTGCGCCTGTACGCCGCGCATGTAGTCGCGCCAGGTCGCGAGATCGTTCTCGACGCAATAGGCGATGCCACGGTCGAGAAGGGCTTCCGCCTCGTTGAGGTTGATCCGGTTCATCTCGACGCAGGCGCAATTGGTGAAAGCGCGCGCCGCATGCTCCTGGAAATTCCCCGCAAGCGCTATCCCCAGGCTGCGGGCGAGGTCGCGCCGCCCTTTGGCGAAATCCAGCCATTGTCCGGCTGCCCCGACATTGTTGAGCGCGTGACAAAGGATGTCCGGCCGGTTCAGTCGCTCCGCCAGCTCGACGGCCTTGGCTCCAAGCGAAAGCGTTTCCTCGAGCCGTTCCGCCAGCATCGCCAGCTGCGACAGGTTCGAGTAGGCCATGGCAAGCTCGGCACTGTCGGGCGCCGTTTCCAGCAGCTCGACGGCCTGCTTCCCGAACCGGTCCGCGGCCTCGCGATCGCCGATGAGATAGGCGAAGCGCGACATGCATCTGAGGCTGTCGCCTTCCTTTAGCCTGTCGCCCAGCGCTTGCCGCAGCCGGCGCGCTTCGCCCTGTGCCTCCATGGCCGCGTCGACGCGACCGATGAGATGGCACTCGAAGGCATGGCCTTCGTGAAGAGCAGCCTGGCTTTCCATCGGCAGGGCGTCGGCATAGTGCAAGGCGACTTCGTAATAGCCGGCGGCATCCCGATGCGCGCCGACATGCGAAGCCTCGCGCGCGGCGATCGGCGCGAGTTCACGCACGGCCTCCAGGTTCTGCGCCTCCACCGCATGATGCACCAGCCTTGCGGTGGCCACATCCGGGTTCTCCTGCAGTGCCGCCAGTGCGCGCTGGTTGTACTCGCGCCGTCGGCTCGGCGTCAGCGACATCTCGATGGCCCGGCGGGCGATCTCGTGCCGGAAGGCGTAGCCGTCGCCGAAATCCTCGAGCAGGCCCTGGCTGACGCATTCGGCGAGTTGGCCGGCGGCGGCGATCCCGCACAGGCCGCTGAGCGCCCAGGCATCGGCGCGGCGCGGAAACACGGATACCGCATCCAACATTGAGCGGGCGCCGGGCGACAGCCGCTCGGCCCGTGCCAGCACCGCGTCGCGCACGCTCGCCGGCAGCGCGCTGTCGCTTTCGGCGGCGAGCAGCTCGGTGACGAAGAAGGCATTGCCGGCGGTGGCCCGGTAGATGGCGTCGCCGTCGCGATCGGCCTGTTCCGCGAGCGACAGCACGGCGGCCTCGCTGAGCAGCGGCACCTCGATACGCGCGACATTGCCGGCCGGGATCTCGCCGAGCGCCCGGCGCACGCGCGCCTGCCCCTCGCTGCGATCGGTGCGCGCCGTGACCAAGAGCAGGATGTGGGAGTTTGCAATGCGCCGGTCGAGGAAGCGGACGAAATCGAGCGTCGCGTCATCCGCCCAATGCAGGTCCTCGATGACGAGCAGGCTCGGACCCTTGGCCTCGAAGACGTCGAGCGCATCGGAAAACAACGGCAGCTTCTGCCCCTGCCGGTCGTCGATCGCGCGCGGCAGTTCCCACTGCGCCTCGCGGGCGAGGTCGTAGAGCGGTCCCAGCGGATCGGGGATCGACAGGTCCTCGCAGGCGCTGCGCAGCAAGGTTACCCCCTGCCCCGCGCGATCCACACCAACATGATCCACGCCCACATGGTCCACGAAAGCCTCGACCAGCGCCGTCTTGCCGGCGCCGGCCTCGCCCGACAGCGCCGCGACGCGGCCGCAGCCTTGCATCGCATCCGCCAGAAGGGCTTCCAATTGCTGGAGCTGCGTCTGCCTTTCCAGAAGCATTTTTGTTTCTTTCGCGAAGTCAGGATTTCACCGCGGCGGGACGCCGCCTCGATAGTCCGGATGGGCACTCAATAATGTGAACTTCCACACATTGAAGTGCCTCTCTCCACAAATAACGTTCCTAACATGGGGAATCGTCCCGCCCAATATGGGGAAAGGTTCCGATGCGCGGATTTTGCGAGCGTGGTTTTAGTCCGGCTGCGCTCGAACCGAGCGTGATTCAATCACCAAAGGAAAACCGAACATGCCTCGCTATCTGGTTGAACGTACATTTCCCGAAGGGCTCAACGTGCCGATGAATG
This sequence comes from Mesorhizobium sp., assembly GCA_004963905.1. GTDB lineage: Bacteria > Pseudomonadota > Alphaproteobacteria > Rhizobiales > Rhizobiaceae > Mesorhizobium. The sequence goes on along the minus strand of SUGL01000024.1, from coordinate 65,178 downwards.
ATGCCGGCGCGACCGCGATGGGCGGCGTCATCGCCCGCAACGCCGAAAAGGGCGTGACCTGGGTGCAGTCCTTCGTTTCACCCGACAAGTCGAAGAGCTTCTGCGTCTATGACGCGCCCTCGCCCGAGGCGATCCGCAGCACGGCGCAGAAGAATTCGCTTCCCGTCGACAAGATCACGGAGGTGCGGGTCCTCGACCCCTACTTTTATCGCTGATCGAACGGCAGAGGGACGCAGCAATGCGCTTCGGATCGTCCCTGCCGAAGGCGGACCTGATGTCATGCCGGACAGCGAGGGAATATCCGCCCCCGCGGATATCCTCACGCCACGGCGCGGCTTCATGCGGCGGGCCGTGGCGGCGCTGCTTTCGCCTATGCGAAACCGGCGCCGCCGGTTGCCGCCGCGGGACGATTATCTGAGACGCGATATCGGCCTCGATGACCGCGAGATGCCGCGCGAATACTGGGAATATTGGTGGCATCACCGCTGATGCGCGCCCCTTCCTTCTCTCCGTATAGTGACGGGGAGAAGGAAGCACTCCACCCAACCGTTTCTTAATGTGTTTCGAATACACCGGACCGCTGGAAAGAGGCGGAAAAGGGAGAGTATTCGGGGTGCGCTTTTCCGCGGCTACGACTGCCGGGCGGTTCCTGCCGCAGCGCTGGGCGCTGCGCATGCGCCCGCTGCTTGGCCGCATCGATGCCGTGCTGTTCACCGCCGACGAACGCGGCGAAGCCGGCCGCATGTCGCTGATCGCCTTTTCCATCCGCATCATCAGCGCCGTCATTGCCTTCGTCAGCCAGGTGCTGATGGCGCGCTGGATGGGCTCGTTCGAATACGGCATCTTCGTGCTGGTCTGGGTGACGATGGTCATCGTCGGCAACCTTGCCTGCCTTGGCTTCCACACCTCGGTCATCCGCTTCGTTCCCGAGTATCGCGAGCGCGGCATGCTCGCCGAACTGCGCGGCATCGTCCTGGCGAGCCGGCTGTTCGTGCTTGTCGCCTCGACGGTGATCGCCGGCCTCGGGGCGCTCGGCGTCTGGCTCGCCTCGCCCTGGATAGAGAGCTACTACGTCATCCCCTTCATCCTCGGCGTCATCTGCCTGCCGATGATCGCGATGGGCGATCTCCTGCAGGGGCTGGCGCGGGCGAATTCATGGGCGCTGTTCGCGCTGTCGCCGACCTATCTGGTGCGGCCGGTGCTGATCCTGGCGTTCATGGCGGCAATGCTCGCCCTGAACTACGCCCCCGATGCCAAGACCGCCATCTTCGCCTCGATTGCCGCTACCTATGTCACAACGCTCGGCCAGCTGATGGGTGTGACCTCCCGCATGGACAAGAAGATCCCGGCCGGTCCGATGACCGTGCATTTCGGCCGGTGGTTCCTCGTCTCGCTGCCGATCTTCCTGGTCGAGAGTTTCTTCTTCCTGCTCACCAATGCCGACGTGCTGATGGTCGGCGCCTATCTCGACCCCAACGACGTCGCCGTCTATTTCGCCACGGTGAAGACGCTGGCGCTGGTGCACTTCGTCTATTTCGCGGTCAAGGCGGGCGTTGCCCAGCGTTATGCGCAGTTCACCCATGGCGAGCCGGAAAGGCTCGCCGCCTTCGCCCGCGAGACCGTCTCCTGGACCTTCTGGCCGTCGCTGGCGATGGCGCTGCTGGTGCTCGCGCTCGGCGAACCGATGCTGGTGCTGTTCGGCCCGGAATTCACCGCCGGCTATCCGCTGCTCTTTCTGCTCGTCTTCGGGGTCGTCGCGCGCGGCGCCGTCGGCCCTTGCGAAAGCCTGCTCACCATGAGCGGCAACCAGAATATCTGCGCCGCCGTCTACGCCATGACGCTTGCGTTGAACATCGGTCTCAACGTGATCCTGATCCCGCTCTTCGGCCTCTGGGGCGCCGCGATCGCCACCAGCCTCGCCATGATCTTCGAGGCAGGCGCGCTGTCCTTCACCGTCTGGCGCAAGCTCGGCATCGTCATGGCGATTTTCGTGCTTGCAAATAAGGAAATCGCCTGATGGCCGCCGTTCCGTTGCTTGAGGAGACCAGCGGCGGCCCGGCCGGCGCCATGGTGTCGGGCCTTGCGGGCCTCGCCAGGGAGGCCGATCCCGCCCATATCGAGCTCTTCGCCAACAACCGGCCGGAGCGCAAGCTCGCGATCTATCCGGCATCCGCGGGCTTCGACCTCGTCGAGGAGCTCGATTATCTCAGCGCCCGCACGATCGAGCCCAACGTGTTCTTCAACCCGCGCTTCCTGGCCCCCGCCATGCCGAGGCTCGAGGACCGCGAGGTGCGGCTGGCCGTGATCCGCGACGGCGACGAGTTCCGCAACCGGCTGCGGCTTCTGGTGCCGTTCTCGGTCGAGCGGCCGGCGATCCCGCTCGGCGTACCGGTCATGCGCACATGGTCGAGCCCGTTCGGTCCGCTCGGCACGCCGCTGGTCGACCGCGACGATCCGGTCGGCGTCATCGAGGATTTCTTCTCGATGCTGGGGAGGCCGCATCTCAAACTGCCGAAGGTGTTCGTGCTGCCCGACATGCGGCTGGACGGTCCCGTGACGAGCCTGCTCACCTCCTTTGCCGACAGCCGCGGCCTGACCCTGGTCACCACCGGCAGGGTCGAGCGCCCGGTGCTGGAAAGCGACGCCGACGGCGACGGCTATCTCAAGGCCTCGCTGCGCTCGCATCACCATCGCGAATTCCGCCGCCTGAAGCGGCGCCTCGCCGACCTCGGCAAGCTCGAGCATGTCGTGGCGCGCGGACAGGACGAGATCCGCCACGCCATCGAGGGCTTCCTGACGCTGGAGGCCGCCGGCTGGAAGGGCCGCGAGCGCACGGCCATGGCGATCGACCGCTACCGCGCCGCCTTCGCCCGCGAGGCCGTGCACCGGCTCGCCGAGCACGACATGTGCCGCATCCATTCGCTGACGCTCGACGGCCGCACCATCGCCTGCCTCGTGGTGTTCGTCGAGGCCGGTGTCGCCTATACTTGGAAGACGGCCTATGACGAGGCGCTCTCCGCCTATTCGCCGGGCACGCTTCTGATGATCGAGGTGACGAAGCAGCACCTCGACGACCCCAACATCGTCATGACCGATTCCTGCGCGGTGCCCGACCATCCGGTGATGAGCCGGCTGTGGACGGAGCGCAAGCCGATGGGCACGCTGGTGGTCGGCCTGACGCCCGACGCCGACCGGCTGGCCCGCCAGGCGGCCTCGCAGCTCCACCTCTACCGCGAGACCCGCAACATGGCGCGCATCCTGCGCAACCGCATGCGGAGCCTGTTGAAAAGGCGCTAGATGAAAGGCTGCACACCGGCTATGGCATCCGGCGGCCGGGTCCGGCCAACCTCCACCACAATGCATTTCCCGATGATCGAAACCTTCCTGCGCTTCGCCCGCCTCTGTACGCCGCTCGCCCTGCTCGCCATGCTTCCGGCCCGGGCCTTGGCCGATACTTGCCCCGAGGATTGCAGCGAGCCTCCGCCTTCGCTCGTCGACATCTACGTCCACACCACCGCCGGCCATATGAGCCCGGCCACGGCGGGTGCGTTGTCGCGCGTCTACGTGCCCAACCGCTCCTCGAACAGCGTTTCCGTCGTCGACCCGGTGACGCTGAAGGAGGTCGACAGGTTTCCGGTCGGCAGCAAGCCGCAGCACGTCGTTCCGTCCTGGGACCTGAAGACGCTCTGGGTGGCAAACAACGGCACCGGCAGGAACGGCAGCCTGACGCCGATCGATCCGACGACCGCCAAGCCCGGCAAGCAGGTGCCGGTCGACGACCCCTACAACATGTACTTCATGCCCGACGGCAGCGCCGCCATCATCGTCGACGAGGCCCTGAAGCAGCTCGACCTGCGCGACCCGCAGACCATGGCGTTGAAATCGATCATCCCGACCCCGACCTGCCCCGGCATCAACCACGCCGATTTCTCGGCCGACAATTCCTACGCGATCTTCACCTGCGAATATGGCGATGGCGGGCTGGCCAAGATCGACCTGAAGAACCGGAAGGTGCTCGGCCATCTCGATCTGTCGAAGATGGGCATGCCGCAGGACATCAGGCTGTCGCCCGACGGCAAGATCTTCTACGTCGCCGACATGATGAATGACGGCGTGTTCCTCATCGATGGCGACAGTTTCAAGGAAATCGGCTTCATCGCGACGGGCATAGGCGCGCACGGCTTTGTCGTCAGCCGCGACGGCAAGCGGCTCTACGTCTCGAACCGCGGCTCGCACAAGATGGAGCAGGGCCGCGCCAACGGGCCGGGCAGCGTGACGGTGATCGACTTCGCCACGCGCCAGGTCGTCGCGCAGTGGCCGATCCCGGACGGCGGCAGCCCCGACATGGGCAATGTCAGCGCCGACGGCAAGCAGCTCTGGCTGTCCGGCCGATTCGACAGCGAGGTCTATATGATCGACACGACGTCAGGCGCGGTGACCAAGATCCGCGTCGGCGTCGAGCCGCATGGGCTTACGGTGTGGCCGCAGCCCGGCCGATATTCGCAGGGTCACACGGGGAATATGCGGTAGGCGCGCGCTCCAGCCGAGGCCCACGTTGACGGCAGGCTTGGAGCGCCCTTCAGGCGCCGTAATTTTCGACATATTCGCCCGCGAACCCGGCAAACTTTATCAGCCCCGCCCGATCGAGCATGCGAACATGGCCATGCCGGAATTCGAGGAACTTGCGCTCGCGCAACTCCCGCAGCATCCGATTGACATGGATCGGAGTGAGGCCGAGGACATCCGCGAGATCGTACTGGGTGAGAGGACATTCGAAGCTGTCGTGGTTGACCGCGCCGACCCGTTCCAGACGCGCGATCAGTTCGAGGAACAGATGCGCCGACCGTCCCAGCGCGCTGCGCCGTCCGACATTGGTGAGATGCTGGGCGATCACCGCTCCGTTTTGCACGAGTGCCTCGAGAATAACGGAAAAGAGCGGAGGCGATTTCATGGCGGCAAGAGCGAATGTCTTGGTCGAAGCGACCAGCACCGAAAGGTCGGTTAGAGCCACGAACGTCTCGAGAGCGCCGCCTCCGTTGAACTGAGGCAGCACGATATCGCCCTTCAGGGCGAAATCCAGGATCTGTCGTTGCCCGCCGGCGAGTTCATGAGCAATGCAGCCCCAGCCTGACTCGACGACGAACATCCGATCTTTGTTCTCGCCCTGCCTGACGATCACCGTCTCCGCCGCATAGCGCCTTGGCGTGAACCCAAGCGCCTTGATCAGTGCCGTAGTGTCGTCGTCGAATCCGGCGTGTACTGGACGATTCTCATTCGCCCGCAAAAAAGGATGTGAAGAGTATGTCATCTATTGCCCCGCCCAATATTTTCCTCCCCCAACTTCCTCCCTCGGATTGAGTGTACATCAAATCGACGCGATCAGTACAACGCCTCTTTTTCGTTGAACATGGCACCTGCCCCGCCGAATGGCCGACACCAGGATTTGAATTTCGTTTGAGGCGAAACCGGTCAGCTTTTGTTCCTCTTGAAGTTTTCCCGCATCGACTCGACTATTTTGCTGGCAACGAGACAGCTTCGGTTGTCCACTTCATCGGCGGCATTGCGCAACGTCGTCGACGCGTCCCTGAGCAACCCTCTAATCTCCGCGGCTGACAAGAGTTCGGATGCTTCGAGCTCGAGCAGCACGGACTCACTCACATGCAGCGCTGCAAGGGCAACCGCTCGCGGCCTGGTCGCCATCAGCTTTACGAGATCGCCGTTGGGCCTGGCACGCGATTTTCTTTTTGCCATGGTTGCGTCTCAACCGTCCGGACAAGAAGGGCTCAGAATTCCATTGCTTCGACGCATTTCCGCAGTTCGGAGACGCATATCGCCAGGCATTCTATCCCGCTTTGCAGGTCCGACCCAGAGGCACGGGATACCGAATTCGCAGTAGCTCCAACCTACTACCGCCTGGGAACTGCAGCAGCGCTGTCGGCGTCGATGGCGCGGCTGGTCGAGGATGGTCAGGCACCGCGTGACCCTGGCCGATGGCCGCGAGGAATTTCGCGTCGAGACAACTTCCCGCCCCTTCCCGCGCCGCCTCACGTGCCTTAATCTGCGCGATATGACGCGCGACCGGATGATCGCCCACCTACTCGCGGCAGATGCCGTTGCCCGCGACGTGGTCGTGCATGGCCATCATCCGTTCGGCGCGGTGCTGGTCGGCCCCGACGACGCGATCCTCATGCGCCAAGGCAATATCGACACCGTGCATCACGCCGAAACCGAACTTGCGCGGCGCGCGGCGGCGGCCTATTCGCCGGCGTTTCTCTGGACCTGCACGCTGGTCTCGACGGGCGAGCCGTGCGCGATGTGCACCGGAACGCTCTACTGGGCGAATATCGGCCGGCTGGTCTACGGTTTCGAGGAGAGCAAGCTTCTCGCGCTGACCGGGGACCATCCCGAAAACCCGACGATGAGCCTGTCCTCGCGCGTTGTGCTCGGCTCCGGGCAGAAGAAGATCGAGGTTCACGGCCCCTTCCCCGAAATCGAGGACCAGCTTCTCGCTGCCCACCGTGACTTCTGGCGGCGGTAGCCTGGCGACCAAGGCGGTCTTGGTGCCCCTAGCCGGGATCGAACCAGCACTCCTTGCGGAACTCGATTTTGAGTCGAGCGCGTCTACCAATTCCGCCATAGGGGCTCAGGCCGGGCGGCCTGGATGGGCGCGGACTATACGGGCCGAGGGCCTTTCGTCAACTGGCCTGTTGCCGATTTGCGAGCGCCAGCCGCGTCTTACGGTTTCGTGAGGACGCCGCCATTGTGCGGCGCGCAAAATCTTTCTAGACAGACGGCGCGACGAAACGCCCTCTGCCGGAAGCGTCTGCTGCGGCGCTTTGAGTTCTTGTCTTCCTGCCTGTCGTTGCCCAAAACCGCTAAGTGCTTCGGGTAGCATGCATTAGAGCAATTCCGGGAAAAGTGCGCAGCGGTTTCCGTCCGGATTGCGTCAACCGCATTAGGAGAGCCGATGCTTCGCGGACTTTACGACTGGACCTTGTCGCTGGCGGCCAGGAAATCGGCCGAATGGTGGCTGGCCTTCATCGCCTTCGTCGAAAGCTCCGTCTTCCTGGTGCCGGCCGACGTGCTCTATCTGCCGATGGCGCTGTCCAGGCCCGACCGCGCCTATCGCTACGCCCTGATCGCAACGGTCGCTTCGGTGCTGGGCGGCATCGCCGGATGGTTCATCGGCCACTACGCTTATGAGGCGGTCGCCAAGCCGATCCTCGAATTCTACGGCAAGTATGATGAGTTCGAGGCGCTGCGTACCTCATCCGGCGTCGGCTTCATCATCCTGATGCTGATCACCTCGGGCGCGGCGCATTTGCCGCCGATCAAGGTGGTGACCATCCTGTCGGGCGTAATCGGCGTCAACCTCTTGCTGTTTATCGGGCTTGCGATCGTCGCGCGCGGCGCCCGCTTCCTGCTGCTTGCCTGGCTGCTGCGCCGTTACGGCGAGTCGATAAGAGAGTTCATCGAGAAGCGTTTGGGAACGATTGTCGGTGCCGGCGCCGCTGCCCTGATTTTGCTCTATATCCTCGTCAGATACGCCCACGGATAAAGCCCAGCGAACGGATCAAGGACCGATGACAGCGACCATGAATGCCGACACCGGACGCCAGCGGACGCGGGCCGCGCTGTTTCTCGCGCTTGCCATGGCGGCCACCGTCGGCTCCGCGCTCGCCTTCCAGTACATAGGCGGCTATATCCCCTGCCATCTCTGCCTCGAGCAGCGCACCCCCTATTATATCGGCGCACCGCTGATGCTGGTCGCGGCGATCGCCTCGATGCTGCGCGCGCCGGCCTGGGTGACGCGCGGGCTGCTGGCGATCGGGGGCCTCCTTATGCTCTACGGCCTCTATCTCGGCGTCTACCATTCCGGCGTCGAATGGGCCTGGTGGAAAGGCCCAGCCGACTGCACGGCCGGCGCTGGCCCGGTCGATACCGGCGGCAAGGGCGTGCTCGACGCGCTCGACAAATTCGTGCCGCCGTCCTGCGACAAGGCGGCGCTGCGCATCCTCGGCCTGTCGCTCGCCGGCTGGAACGCCATCGCCAGCCTCATCCTGGCGACCGTCGCCTTCCGCAGTGCCCTTTCGCGCGACTGAGATCCTAAAACACGTCGCATCGAGATCGCCTCATGCGAGGCGCTTTGATCATATTTCGTCGGTCGGCGCCGCCCCTCATTGCCCTGCCGGGCATTTCTCCCCGTATAGTGACGGGGAGAAAGACGCCGTCACCGATGGTTTCGCCAATGATCGACGTTGCAGAATGAGTGCCGGCGTCGCGGACAGTTCCCTTCTCCCCGTCACTATACGGGGAGAAGGTGGCGGCAGCCGGATGAGGGGCAGCGCCAAAGATCGACAATTTGCATGGCTGGTCGATTGTGCCGAACCTTACGGCTCCAGCTCCACATCCCAGTAAAGATAATCCATCCAGCTTTCATGCAGGTGGTTGGGCGGGAACAGGCGGCCGTTGTTGTGCAGGTCGTGCACCGTCGGCTGATAGGGCTTCTGCAGCGGCCACATCTTGGCCTGCGCCGGCATCATGCCGCCTTTCCTGAGATTGCAGGGCGAGCAGGCGGCCACGACATTCTCCCAGGTCGTTGCCCCGCCGCGATGGCGCGGGATGACATGGTCGAAGGTGAGATCGTCGGTCGTGCCGCAATACTGGCACTGGAAACGGTCGCGCAGGAACACGTTGAAGCGGGTGAAGGCCGGATGCCGCGACGGCTTCACATAGGCCTTGAGGCTCACCACGCTCGGCAGCTTCATTGAGAAGGTCGGCGAGGAAACGGCGTGCTCGTACTCGGCAACGATATTGACCCGGTCGAGGAAGACGGCCTTGATGGCGTCCTGCCACGACCAGAGCGACAGGGGGTAATAGCTGAGCGGACGGTAGTCCGCATTCAGCACCAGCGCGGGAAGCCCATCCGGAGATACGGCAACCGTCACGTGTTGGCCTCCTTGGTTCCAGAACCGAACGGCGCGGATACTGTAAGCCCGACATGACAAGGATGTGAAGCGGATTGTCGTTCCGCGAAACGGTCAAAAATGCATGATTTTCATGCTTTTTTGGCTATTTCGACAGGGGGCGCCGCGTCCCTGCCCCTCAATTCGCGGTAATAGGCCCAGAAAAGCCGCGACGCGACACCCCGCCACGGGCTCCATGATTCGGCCAGCCGAATCAGCGTTTTCTCGGGCGGACGGGGGTCGATGCCCAGCGCATGGCCGACCGCCGTCTGCAGCGCGACGTCGCGCGCGGGGAAGACATCGGGATGGCCGGCGGCGAAAAGCAGATAGCACTCCGCCGTCCAAGGGCCGATGCCGGGCACGGCCGTCATCACAGCGATCGCCTCGCCGGCGTCGAGCGAGCAGAGGTGATCGAGATCGAGCCCGGCGGCTACGGCTTCGGCGACGGCGATCAACCCGCGCTGCTTCGGCCGCGACAAGCCGGCCTCGCGAAAAATGTCCTCGCCGGCGCAAAGTATCCCTTCCGGCGTCAGCGGGTCGACCAGCCTGGTCAGCCGGCCGAAGATGGCATCGGCGCTGGCGCGGGACACCTGCTGCGAGACGATGATCGAGGCAAGGCTGCCGAATCCCGGCTCCGAGAGCCGGAGCGGCACTTCGCCCGCCATGCCGCGCACCTTCTCCAGCCGCGGATCGATGAGGCAGAGCGCGTCCAGCCCTGCTGCAATGTCGTCGAGCGAGGCGATGCGTTGCACGTTGCTTGTTCCCAGATCGGCAATTGATGGCTAACTATCAACCGGCGGAAGCGCCTTTCAACCCGAATGCCGCCTGAGACATGACGCTCCTGACATTTCGCTTCGCGCCGAGCCCCAACGGCGAATTGCATCTCGGCCACGCCTATTCGGCACTGCTCAACCAGCAAATGGCGGCGCGGGCGGGCGGGCGGCTCTTGCTGCGCATCGAGGATATCGACATCACCCGCTGCACGCCGGAATTCGAGGCCGGCATATACCACGACCTGAAATGGCTGGGCCTCGCCTGGGAAGAGCCGGTGCGGCGCCAGTCCGAACATTTTTCCGAATACAAGGCCGTGCTCGACCGGCTGATCGCCGAGGAACTGGTTTATCCCGCCTTCATGAGCCGGGGCGAGATCCGCGCCTTCATTGCCGAGACCGAGAAACGTGGCCGCGACTGGCCGCGCGACCCCGACGGCGTGCCGCTCTATCCGCCTCTGGACAAGGCCTTGCCGATGAAGGAGCGCAAGCGGCGCATTGCCGACAACATGTCTTTCGCCTGGCGGCTCGACGTCGAAGCCGCCACGGCGCGCATGGCGGGCGCCCTGTCGTGGATCGAATTCACCGACGGGACCATGGCTGAGACGGACACGGTCGAGGCAAGGCCGCAGGCCTGGGGCGACGTCATCGTGGCGCGCCGCGACATCCCGACCAGCTATCATCTTGCCGTGGTGGTCGACGACGCGCTGCAGGGGGTCAGCCATGTCGTGCGCGGCCGGGACCTTTACGCGGCGACGGGCGTGCAGCGCCTGCTCCAGGAATTGCTCGGCCTGCCGCCGCCGCGTTATTTCCACCACCGCCTGATCCTTGGGCCGGACGGAAGGAAATTGTCGAAGAGCCTCAAGGACACCGGCCTTGCCGCGCTGAGGCAGGCGGGCGTGTCGCCGCAGGGCGTCAGGCATCTGATCGGGCTTTGATTACAAACGAGCCAGCCCGGCCTTGATCAGCGCCATCACGCTGATGAACACGAAAGCGCCGCTCAAGCCCCACGCCACAGCAAGTTTGAGGTCCCTGAAAGTGATGCCGTGCTCGTTTGCGACCATGACGGCAACGAAGAAACCCAGCGTGAAGAGCAGCGTGTTTCCGGTCGAGCCGAAGCCGTCGTCCTTCATGATGGCATCGAGCGCGGTGCCGAAGAAGAAACCGAAGACGGCGACGGTCGCCACCGCGAACAGCAGCCAGGTCGTACCGAGATGCAAAAGCATGCCTGCCCATGGCGTGCCTTAACGCCATGCCCCTCTGGCACCGTTTGTTGAATTCGAATGAGCTTATGGATCAACCGTTTCGTTTTGCTTGCCGAATTGAACGGCATTAGAGCAATTGCCGTCATTGACTCTTCACCCGCAGCCAGAGCTCCTCCCGAAAATGCACAGCATCAAGCGGTTCATTCCCGCCTCTTTCGTCGTCCTGTGGGCGACCGGCTTCATCGGCGCGCGCTATGCCATGCCGTGGGCGGAGCCTTTCACCTTCCTCGCCATACGCTTCGTGCTGGCGGCGATCCTGTTTGCGGGCTTGACCGTGCTGCTCGGCTCGCGCAGGGCGAGCCGCGAGGAGGCGCTTCACGCGACCGTGGCCGGCGTTCTCATGCACGGCGTCTATCTGGGCGGCGTGTTCTGGGCGATCCATAGAGGCATGCCGGCCGGACTTTCGGCGCTGATCGTCGGTCTGCAGCCGCTGATCACGGCGGTGCTTGCCGGCAAATTCCTGGGCGAGGCGATCCTGCCGCGCCATTGGGCGGGCCTCGCCGTCGGGCTTTTGGGCGTCGTCATCGTGCTCTGGCCGAAGCTCGGCATGATCGGCGGCGGGGTGACCGCGGCGACGCTGACGGCCTCGCTCGTCTCGGTGCTCGGCATGGCCGCCGGAACGATCTGGCAGAAGCGCTTCGCCTCCGGCGGCGACCTCGTCTCGGCGACGATGTGGCAATATGTCGGCGGCTCGATCGTGACGATCCTCGGGTCGCTCGCCTTCGAGGCGCGCGCGATCACCATCAACGGCGAGCTCGTCTTCGCCATGGCCTGGCTGGTCCTGGTGCTGTCGGTCGGCGCCATCTTCCTGTTGATGGTGATGATCAGGGACGGCGAGATGTCGAAGGTCGCCTCGCTGTTCTACCTGGTGCCGGCCGTCACCGCGGTCATCGCCTGGGCCCTGTTCGGCGAAGCGCTAAATGCGCTGCAGATCGCCGGCATGGCGATAGCCACGCTGGGCGTCGGTCTGGCTACCGCCCGACCGGCCAGGAAAGAGGAACTGAAGAACTGAAGAACTGAAGAACTGGGGAAAAAGACGCCAACACCTGGCTTCGCGCTTCTTCTTCAGTTCTTCAGTTCTTCAATTCTTCAGTTCTCCGATTCCTCGTTTCCTCTGTTCCTCCATCCGACCGGTATCGACTCAGCCGACGCGGGCGCGCGCTTCGAGATAACGGCTGATCGAGGCGTTGAGTTCGCCGCCGAGGATGAAGATGGCCGAGATCATGTAGAGGAAGACCACCGCGATCATAATGGAGGCGAGCCCCGCATAGGTCGTCACGTAGGACGAGAAGTGGTCGAGATATATGGCGAAGATGGTCGAACCGGCCAGCCAGGCGATCAGCGTGAAGACGATACCGGGAATGATCGAGACGAAGCGGCGCTTGCCGGCCGGCAGCCAGATATGCACGGCGAAAAGGCCGATGACGATGACCGTCGAAGCGATGACGTAACGCCATATCGTGATCGTGCCCATATAGGGCTTGATCCATTCAAACTGCGCCTCGGCCAGCCGCGCGAGCAGCGGCGCGAACACCAGAAGCACGCTGATGGCGAGAAAACAGGCCGTCGCGATCAAAACGAAGATGATGCTCTGCACCCGGCGGTAGATGATGCCGCGCGTCTCGGCGACCCGGTAGGCACGGTTGAGAGAGGTGCGCAGCGCCTCGATGCCGTTCGAGGCGAAGTAGGCGGCCAAAAGCACGCCGTAGGTCAGAAGGTCGGTGCGCCGCACGGTGAGCACGTTCTGCACCTCGCGCGCGATCGGCTTGGCGATCTGCTCCGGCCAGGTGTCGAAGACCAGATGCACCGCCGTGTCGGCGAATGCGCGCGCGCCGAGGAAGCTGGCAAGCGTCGTGGCGAAGATCAGGAACGGAAACAGCGCCATCAGCGAGGTGATCGCCAGATGGCTGGCCATCGCCCAGCCGTCGTCCGTCGTGAAATGGCCGATCGCATCGTAGAGCACGCGCTTGACGGCGACGATATTCCTGAGCAAGGACCCGCGCTCCGCTCGATTGTGTCGACGCCGCGAATATGGGAAGTGATTGCGGCAAATGGCAACCCCGGGATCAGACAACGTTGCCCACTGCTGAACAGTTGCGCAGCATCATCGTCACCGGCGCCTCCTCAGGGATCGGCGCCTATTGCGCGCGGGCGTTGCGGGCGGAAGGCTGGCGCGTGTTCGCCACGGCGCGCAAACCGGCCGACATCGCCGCTCTCGAGGCCGACGGCATCGAGGCCTTCTATCTCGACTATCGTGAGCCGGCATCCATCGCCGCGCTGGCCGACGCCGTGCTGGAGCGCACGGGCGGCACGCTTGGCGCGCTGTTTAACAACGGCGCCTACGCACAGCCCGGCGCCGTCGAGGACCTGCCGGTGGAGGCGCTGCGCGAGCAGTTCGAGGCTAACTTCTTCGGCTGGCACGATCTGACGCGGCGCATCGTGCCGGTCATGCGCCGCCAGGGCCACGGCCGCCTCGTCCACTGCTCCTCGATCCTGGGGCTCGCTCCGGTCCGCTTTCGCGGCGCCTACTCGGCGTCGAAACATGCCCTCGAAGGCCTGATGCTGTGCATGCGCCAGGAGCTCGAAGGCAGCGGCGTCCACCTTTCGCTGATCGAGCCGGGGCCGGTGACCTCGAAGATCGCCAGCAACGGCCTGGCGTGGTTCCTGAAGAACATCGACATCGAGCGCTCCGCCCACCGCGCCGACTACAAGGCACAGCTTGCACGGCTGCAGGCCGGCGGCAGCGTCTCGCGGCTGAAGCCCGGGCCGGAGGTCGTCCACGCCGCCTTGCACCACGCGCTTCTGTCACAGCGCCCGCGCCCGCACTATGTGGTAACGGTGCCGGCCAAGATCGGCGTGGTGCTCAAACGCATCCTGCCGGCATCAGCGCTCTACCGCGTGCTCGCCAGGCGCGCCTGACCGAAACCGAACTGGAGCCAGCCCATGGCAACCGTCTTCAAAATTCTCGCCCTGATCGTCATGGCCGCCGTGGTCGTCGTGCTGATCCGCGGCCTCGTCAACATGATGCGCGGCGGCTCCGGCGTGACCTCCAACAAGCTGATGCAGGCGCGCGTTCTGCTGCAGGCCGTGGCCCTGGCGCTGATCCTGCTGGTTGTCTGGTTCACTCGCAAATGACGTTCGCCGGAAGGAGAACGACGTGGTCAAGCTCAACAAGATCTACACCCGCACCGGCGACGACGGCACCACCGGGCTCGGCAGCGGCGAGCGGCGGCTGAAATCCGACCTGCGCGTCGAGGCCTATGGCACGGTGGACGAGGCCAATGCCTGCATCGGCATGGCGCGCCTGCACACCGGAGCGGATCATCCTGCGATCGACGCCATGCTTTCGCGCATCCAGAACGACCTTTTCGACCTCGGCGCCGATCTGGCGGTGCCGGACGAGGGTAAGCCGCTCGACTACGAGCCGCTGCGCATCGTCGCCGCGCAGACCGAGCGCGTCGAAAAGGACATCGATCTTCTCAACAAGCGCCTGCAGCCGCTGAAGTCCTTCGTGCTGAATGGCGGCACACCGGCGGCAGCCGCCCTGCATCTGGCGCGCACAGTGGCGCGACGCGCCGAGCGCATCATGGTGGCGCTGGCGCAGGACCCGGCCGAGCACATCAACCGCGAGGCGCTGAAATACATCAACCGCGTCTCGGACTTCCTGTTCGTCGCCGCCCGCTCGGTCAATGACAATGGAAATGCCGACGTGCTATGGGTTCCCGGCAAGAACCGCTGACAATCGGGTATGGCGGGAGGGTCCTATGTTCATCCCGCTCTATGACACCAACAGGCTGCGCCACATCCGGCTGCAATATGTGACGATCGGCCTGATCGTCGTGAACGCGCTGGTTTATTTCGCGACTACGCTCGGCGGCGAAAACTTCACCAACGCCGCGGTGCTTGGCCTCGGCTTCATCCCTTCGGTGGTCCACGACAAGGTCGAGCTGTCGCCCGAATTCGTCGTCATTCCCGAAAGCCTCAGCTATCTCACCTATTCCTTCCTGCATGCCGACATCTTCCACCTCGGCGGCAACATGCTGTTCCTGTGGGTGTTCGGCGACAATGTCGAGGACGCGCTCGGCCATATCCGCTACCTGATCTTCTACCTCGCTTGTGCGGCGGCGGGCGCTTTCGTTCAAGGGTTGGTTGGCTGGGATTCGCAGGTTCCGCTGATCGGTGCCTCCGGCGCCATCGCCGGCGTGGTCGCCGCCTATCTGATCCTCTATCCGCGGGTTAAGGTCTGGGTATTGGCCTTTGCGCGCATTCCCCTGCGCATCCCCGCCTTCATCCCGCTCATCCTCTGGATACTGTTCCAGATCGTGATGTTTGCCGCCGGCGGCGAGGACCAGATTTCCTGGGCCTGCCATATCGGCGGCATCGTCGCCGGCTCCGTTCTTGTTCTGGTGCTGCGCAGCCGCGGCGTGCCGCTGCTTGCCGGCGCCGACGGCGAGCCGGACCCCACGCCGAATGTCCAGCAGGTGCCCGTTCCGACGGAGTCAGGGGCAACACCCGAAACCCCGGCGCAGCCGGCGCCGCAATGGGGCCGCGGCGCTGCGTCGCCTCGGGACTGAACCGATTTGAGTGCGTCGTGCATATTGACGCGCCGGATTGCCGCCACTACGGAAACGCCACCCCGGGCACGATCCCGAAAAGTGGGAACCGGTTTTCGGAAAAGATGATGCACAATCGAAAGATCGGGGTGGAAAAGGTTCTTGGCGGTCGAAGGCCAGAATTCCGCCCGGAATGTCGGCTTTCGACAACTCTGACAAGGCGCACACTGCTATAGCGCGCCCGACTATCTCAGGAGAGGTGACAAGAAAATGAAGATCCTTGTGCCCGTGAAGCGGGTTGTGGATGCGAACGTCAAGGTCCGGGTCAAGGCCGACGGACTTGGCGTCGAGCTCGCCAACGTCAAGATGGCGATGAACCCGTTCGACGAGATCGCGGTCGAGGAAGCGATCCGCATCAAGGAAGCCGGCAAGGCGGAAGAGATCATCGTCGTTTCGATCGGTCCGCAGCAGGCGCAGGAGACGCTCCGCACCGCGCTCGCCATGGGCGCCGACCGTGCCATCCTGGTCAAGACCGACGAGCAGACCGAGCCGCTCGGCGTCGCCAAGGTGCTGAAGGGCGTGGTCGAAGCCGAGAAGCCCGGCCTCGTCATCCTCGGCAAGCAGGCGATCGATGACGACAGCAATCAGACCGGTCAGATGCTGGCGGCGCTTCTCGGCTGGGCCCAGGGCACCTTCGCCTCCAAAATCGAGCTCGCCGGCGATCATGCCAAGGTGACGCGCGAGGTCGACGGCGGCCTGCAGACGGTGGAACTGAAGATGCCTGCGATCGTCACCGCCGACCTTCGCCTCAACCAGCCGCGCTACGCCTCGCTGCCCAACATCATGAAGGCCAAGAAGAAGCCGCTCGACGAGAAGAGCCCGGCCGACTACGGCGCCGACGTCAAGCCGCGTCTCAAGGTCATCAAGACCGAGGAGCCGGGCGGCCGCAAGGCGGGCGTCAAGGTCAAGAGCGTCGCCGAGCTCGTCGAGAAGCTCAAGAACGAAGCCGGCGTGCTCTGAAGCGGTCAGGAAAGGAACAGGAAAATGGCAATTCTCCTCATCGCCGAACACGACAACGCAACCCTTTCCGACCAGACCGCCAAGGCGCTGTCGGCCGCCCTCCAGATCGGCTCGGACGTCGACGTGCTGGTTGCCGGCAAGGGCGCCAAGGCCGCCGCTGACGCCGCCGCCAAGCTGAAAGGTGTTCGCAAAGTGCTGCTGGCCGAAGCCGACGAGCTCTCCGAGCGTCTCGCCGAGCCCTTGGCCGCGCTTGTTGTGTCGCTCGCCGGCTCTTACAACGCGATCGTCGCGCCAGCCACGTCGGCCGGCAAGAACGTCGCGCCGCGCGTCGCGGCCCTGCTCGACGTCGCGCAGGTGTCCGAGATCATCGAGGTGGTCTCGCCCGACACCTTCAAGCGGCCTATCTATGCCGGCAACGCCATCCAGACGGTACAGTCGACCGACGCCAAGAAGGTGATCACGGTCCGCACCGCTTCCTTCTCGGCCGCGCCCGAGGGTGGTTCGGCCTCGGTGGAGACGGTCGGCGCCGCGGCCAACCCCGGCCTCTCCTCCTTCGTCGAGAACAAGCTCTCCGAGAACGACCGTCCGGAGCTGACCTCGGCCAAGATCATCATCTCTGGCGGCCGTGCGCTGGGCTCGTCGGAGAAGTTCCAGGAAGTCATCCTGCCCGTCGCCGATAAGCTCGGCGCCGCCGTTGGCGCGTCCCGCGCGGCGGTCGACGCCGGCTATGCGCCGAACGACTGGCAGGTCGGCCAGACCGGCAAGGTGGTCGCTCCCGACCTCTACATCGCCGTCGGCATCTCCGGCGCCATCCAGCACCTTGCCGGCATGAAGGATTCGAAGGTCATCGTCGCCATCAACAAGGACGAGGAGGCGCCGATCTTCCAGGTTGCCGACTACGGCCTCGTCGGCGATCTCTTCGTCATCTTGCCGGCGCTGCAAAAGGCGCTTTGACGCCTTCTGCTTAGGCATATTAAAATCCAAAGGGTGGGGTAGACGAAGTCGCCCCGCCCTTTTAGTTTGCACTGCACAAAAAGCAGGCCGCTTAAGGCTCAGGCAATTCCAGGAAAAGTGCGTAGCGGCTTTCGGAGTTGCGACAAACAAAGAGATAGGAGCGTTTCCGTGCTTCGAAGAAGCGGAAAGCGCTCCAGACGGGATGGGGTAGGTATGAGCAAGATCGAGACGATCGGCATTGTCGGCGCGGGTCAAATGGGTGGCGGCATCGCCCACGTCTCGGCGCTGGCCGGCTACAAGGTCCTGATCCACGACCTGTCGTTGGACCGGATAGAGAAGGGCATTGCCACCATCAGCGGCAACATGGCCCGCCAGGTCGGTTCCGGGAAGCTCGAGGAAAAGGCGCGCAACGAGGCGATGGCGCGCATCTCGTCGGCCTCCGCCATGGCCGATCTCGCCGCTGCCGATCTCGTGATCGAGGCGGCGACCGAGGACGAGACAGTCAAGCGCAAGATCTACGCCCAGCTCTGCCCGCAGCTCAATCCCGAAGCGATCCTGGCGACCAACACCTCGTCGATCTCGATCACCCGCCTCGCCGCGCAGACCGACCGGCCGGAGCGTTTCATCGGCATACATTTCATGAACCCGGTGCCGGTGATGAAGCTGGTCGAGCTGGTGCGCGGCATCGCCACCGAGGACAAGACCTTCGAAGCGGCCAAGGCCTTCGTCAACCACCTCGACAAGACGATTACCGTCTCCGAGGATTTCCCGGCCTTCATCGTCAACCGCATCCTGCTGCCGATGATCAACGAGGCGATCTACACGCTCTATGAGGGCGTCGGCACTGTCGACGCCATCGACACCGCCATGCGGCTCGGGGCCAACCATCCGATGGGGCCGTTGCAGCTTGCCGACTTCATCGGCCTCGATACCTGCCTGTCGATCATGCAGGTGCTGCATGAGGGCCTGTCGGACTCGAAATACCGTCCCTGCCCGCTGCTAGTGAAATATGTCGAGGCCGGCTGGCTCGGTCGCAAGACCGGACGCGGCTTCTACGACTATCGCGGCGACCATCCGGTGCCGACGCGCTGAACCCAGCGATTGAACGCCCTCCCGCGCGGCGTTCAGGATGCCGCGGCAAGCGGTATAGGCGTCGCCCCGGCCTTCGAGACTTCTTCCGGTGCTGCCGAAACGCAGCCGCGGCCGGCCGCCTTTGCGGCATAGCAGGCAGTGTCGGCACGGGCGATGATCTCGTCCACCTCGCCGCAGCCGGCGCGGATCGGTGCGAGCCCGATGCTGGCGCCGATCGAATGCGCACGGCCGTCCCAGCTGAAGTTCAGGTTGCGGATAGCATCGATGATGGAGCGCGCCGCGATCGCCGCCCGCGCCGGCGCGCCTGACCTCAGAACGACCGCGAACTCATCGCCGCCGAGACGGGCGACGATGTCCTCGGGCCCAAGCACGTTGCGGATCGCATCGGCCACGCGCTTCAGCAGCACGTCGCCCGCCGCGTGACCGCCGGTGTCGTTGACCGCCTTGAAATGATCGAGGTCGACGAACATGAACTGGTGCTCGCCGCCATCGAGCCGGCACTGATCGACCAGCTCCTCCATCGTGCGGATGAAGCTCGAGCGGTTGGCGAGCCCGGTCAGCGCGTCGTGGGCTGCGGCGTAGGCCAGCTGTCGCTGCAGGGCGCGCGCATCGGTGAAATCCTGGAAGACGATGACCAGTCCGCAGAAATCGTTGCGGTCGTTCATGATCGGCGACACGACCTGGCGGATGCTGCAGCGAGTTTCATCGCGCCGGATGAGAACGGCGCGGGTATTCTGGTCGCTGTCATGGCGATCGGCTGCCGAAGGTCGCGTCAAGCCGATCCTCTGCCCGGTTTCCTCGTCGACCGGCCAATAGACATGGCCAAGCACCCTGCCCAGCGCCTCGCTGGCGGCAACGCCGGTCAGTTTTTCGGCGACCGGGTTCATGAAGGTGACGCGATTGGCGGCGTCGGTGCAGATGACCGCGTCGCCGATCGACTGCAGCGTCACCCTGAGCCGTTCCTTTTCGTCGGCCAGCATCGCCGCCGAAACCTTGAGGCGTTCTTCGGCTTCCTTGCGCTGGGTGATGTCGGTCAAGCTGCCGATGGCGCGTATCAGCCGGCCCTCGCCGTCGCGTTCGATCGCCTTGCCGCGATCGAGGATCCAGACCCAGCGGCCGTCCTTGTGGCGCATCCGGAACTCGGCCTCGAAGAAAGGCGTCTCGCCGGCAAGGTGCGCCCGATCCGCCTCGGCGACAAGCTCGCGGTCGTCCGGGTGGATCATCGTCAGCCAGCGGTCGGGGTCGCCGTCGAGCTCGCCATCGGCATAACCCAGCATCCTCACCCAGGTTTCGGAATAGGTCGTGCCGCCCTTGCGCATATCCAGGCTCCAGACGCCCTGTCCGGCGCTGGTCAGCGCGAAATTCCAACGCGTCTCCGCCTCTGCGATGCGCGCTTCGGCCTGCTTGCGCGCATCGATGTCCTCGATCTGCGACACGAGATAGAGGGGGCGGCCCGTCTCCTCTTCGCGGATGACCGAGCCGGCAAGCTGCGCCCACACCGGGGTGCCGTCCTTGCGCAGATAGCGTTTTTCGAAATGGAAAGAATGGATCTTGCCTTCCTTCAAGCTCATCATCGTCTCACGGCCGATCTGCAGATCGTCGGGATGCGTGATCTGGAAGAAAGTCAGCGCCTCGATTTCCGCGCGGGTGTATCCGAGCATGTCGGCGAAGGCGGGATTGGCCTGAACGATGCGGCCATCGAGGCCGACAATGGCGACGCCGATCGCCGAATCCTCCATGGCCCGGCGGAAGCGTTGCTCGCTCTCGGCAATCTGCCGGCGGTCATCGATGATCTTGCGGATGAACAGCGCCGAGACAAACAGCGTGACGGCCGTGACGGCGACGGATATCTGCAGGCAGACCTTCAGCGCGTCCGAGCCGAGTTCCAGCGCCGGCAACAGGATCGATGCAGTCAGGGCAACGAGCCCCGCTGCCATCAAGACGGGCGCGGCGCGCTTGCCGGCCCGCGGACCTTTCCAACTCAACCACGCCACAAATGCGATCCCACCCAATGCGCCGCCGCGCGTTGCCGCAACCCTGGCGGATCGATTTTAAGGAATGGTTGCGTGAGCGGCGGCGGCCACTCCGATAACCGGCAAACAATTGCCGGTATGATTAAGGATCGGTGTGCAACCCTACCAGCGGACGAAAAACCGCCCGCCTAGCGCGCCGAGCGCGGTGAGGAAGGCGATCGCAATCGTGTACCAGGTGGCGACGAACAGCGGCGAATCGTCGAAGCAATGCGCGGCATAGAAGGTCGCCGCCAATCCGCCCGCCAAAAGGCCCGCGACCGCGCCGGCCAGCACCGGCCGGGTCGGGGCGCCGTAGCGCAGCATGCCGAGGAAGATCGCCAGGGGGCCGATGCCGATCAGCGGGATGAAGCTCATGCAGATCATCCAGTTGGAGCCCACGAGCCGCCTGCCCCATTCGGCCTCGGGCACGACGAAAAGCTCCAGGATCACCGCGATCACGACGAGCACGGGGGCGGCGGCCATCCAGAGCTTTGCCCGCCTGCTCGCCGCACCGGGCGTCGACAGCGCCCGGATCAGGGCGAAGGCACTGGCGGTGAGCGCCAGGGTGAAGACGAACTTCGACATGAAGCGCATCGTATGCATGGCCGGCATGATGTCCGGGCGTGGGCCGATGGTCATGAAAAAGACCGCCGCCGCGACCGCCACCGCCACGCCGACGGCCAGCCACCAGGCCCTGCCGAGCGGCATCGCCTTGTTGCGGGCATCGGCGTCCAGCGCCTTGATGAGATCCTCGGTTCTCATGTCATTGTCGTCCGAACCTTTTGGCGATCGCGGCAAGGCCGCGATGCAGCGAAACGCGCACCGCGGTCTCGCTGATGCCTAGCTTGGCCGCCGTTTCCCCGATCGAGTGGCCGTCGACCGAGATCGAGGAAACCACCGAGCGCTGCGAAGGCGGCAGGCCGTCGAGCGCCCGGTTTATGTCGCGCTCGCTGACCGTCTCCGCCTCCGGCTCGGCGAAGGTCTCGGCGATCTCGTCGATCTCGACCTCGATGCGCCGGCCCCGCCTGCGGAAGGCATCGATCAGCTTGAAGCGGGCGATCGCGTAGACCCACGGCAGGACCGGAGCGTCCTCGCGCCAGGTATGCCGTTTCACATGAATGGCCAGCAAGGTTTCCTGCACGACATCCTCGGGGTCGACCCCGCCCTGAACGATCTTGCGCCGGACGAAGCCGCGAACGAGAGCGGCTATCCGGTGCAGAAAGTCGGCATAAGCCCTTTCGTCTCCCGCGATCGCGGCCCTGAGCAGCCGGGAAAGTTCGGCTTCGTCCTTGCCGGTCACAAGAAGTTTACCCCCGATGTTCGCGTCTCGGCCCCGGTTTGTTACGTGGCCGGCGAAATAATGTCCAAGCCAAAGTACCGGAAAATCACGAAAGTTTGCGACGACCGCCGCGCCTTTCAAGTTTCGCGAAAAAGGCGCGGCCCATGCAGCATCCGAGACGGTCGCACGACACGATACTGCTTATTTCGGCGGCGCTGCGATGATTTTTGCGCCATAGGCATGCCGCGGTCGGCTTCGGAACCCGGGAAAACAGCCTCGGGCCGGTGCTTTTCAGATTGGCATGGCCCTTGCTTCGTGACCGGCGTGCAGAGCGTCTAGGGTTCCGGCCGTGTCTATCACGGTGCTGGTCCGAGAGACGCAACCGCCAGGGATGCATTGAGGCATCCGGCGGAACACGGCGGGCCAAAATCCCGGGAGAACCCTGCACGGGTTTGCTGGCGCGAACCTCTCCCGGATGCGCGCTCCGTGAACCCCCAACAAAAGTCCGGACGCAATCCGGACCGCAAAAAGGGGTACGCAATGCTTCGCAAGCTGGCTGCAATCATCCTGGCCGCGTCACTCAGCCTTCCCTTGATCCCGGCCGCGCAAGCGGCGCCCAAGAAAGACTTCAAGATCTGCTGGTCGATCTATGTCGGCTGGATGCCATGGGGCTATCTCGCCGACAGCGGCATCATGAAGAAATGGGCCGACAAATACGGCATCAACGTCGAGATCACCCGCATCAACGATTATGTCGAAAGCATCAACCAGTACACTGCCGGCGGCTTCGACGGTTGCTCGATGACCAATATGGACGCGCTGTCGATCCCCGCCGGAGGCGGCGTCGACACCACCGCGCTGATCGTCGGCGACTTCTCCAACGGCAACGATGCCGTCATCCTCAAGGACAAGACCGCGCTCAAGGACATTGCCGGCCAGAAGGTCAACCTCGTCGAGCTCTCGGTCTCGCACTACTTGCTGGCGCGCGCGCTGGATACGGTCGGGCTCGCCGAGAAGGACATCACCGTGGTCAACACCTCCGATGCCGACATGGTCGCCGCCTATGGCACCGGCGACGTCACCTCGGTCGTCACCTGGAATCCGCTGGTCTCGGAGATCGTCGCCATGCCGGGCGCTCACAAGGTGTTCGATTCGACGCAGATCCCCGGCGAGATCATCGACCTGATGGTCGTCAACACCGCGACGCTGAAGGACAATCCGGCGCTCGGCAAGGCGCTCGTCGGCGCGTGGTACGAAGCGATGGCCCTGATGACCTCCGGCACGCCCGAAGGCAAGGCGGCCAAGGAAGAGATGGCCAAGGCGTCCGGCACCGATCTTGCCGGCTTCGATGCCCAGCTCGCATCGACGGCGATGTTCTTCGAGCCGGCCAAGGCGGTCGAGTTCACCAAGGGCGCCGAACTGCCCAAGACGATGGATCTCGTCCGCAACTTCCTGTTCAGCCACGGCATTCTGGGCACCAATGCGCCCACCGTCGACGTGATCGGCATGAGCTTCCCCGACGGCTCGACGCTGGGCGATGCCGGAAACGTCAAGCTGCGGTTCGACCCGGCCTTCATGGCGGAGGCGGCGGCCGGAACGCTCTAGGACCCATCGTCATGCTGGCCAGAGGAACCGGTGCCGTGCAAGCCGGGGCGGGCGCGAACACAGCCAGCCCGCCCCCCAGCGTGCCGAAGACGCGGCTTCGCCTGATCAACGCCACGGTCTCGCGTGGCGGAGCGGTGTTGCTTGGCACGCTGCCCTTCGCGGCCGTTGCCGTGGCCTATCTGTCCGCTTCGGCGCAACGGCTGGCCGTCAACGCCAATGACAAGCTGCTGCCCTCCCCGGCACAGATGTGGTCGGCGTTCTTCGATTTGGCGACCGTGCCGGACAAGCGCTCCGGCGACCTGATCCTGTGGGCCGACACTTATGCCAGCCTGGTCAGGCTGTTCGCGGGCGTCGGCATGGCGACGCTGGCGGCGCTCTTGCTTGGCATCGCCATCGGCTTCATCCCGCGCGTGAGGGCGTTTCTCCTGCCCTTCGTCACCGTTGTCTGCGTCATCCCGCCCTTGGCGCTGTTGCCGATCCTGTTCATCGCGCTCGGCCTCGGCGAAACGGCCAAGATCACCTTGATCGCCATTGGCGTGGCGCCGGTCATGGTGCGCGACATCGCCAACCGGGTCATGGAACTGCCACCCGAGCTCATCGCCAAGGCACAGACGCTCGGCGGCAATAGCTGGACCATGGTTCTGAGGCTGGTGCTGCCGCAAACCATGCCGCGCCTCATCACCTGCGTGCGGCTGGCGCTTGGACCGGCCTGGCTGTTTCTGATCGCGGCGGAGGCCATCGCCTCGACCGAGGGGCTGGGCTACCGCATCTTCCTCGTTCGGCGCTACCTGTCTATGGACGTCATCCTGCCCTACGTCGTCTGGATAACGCTGCTCGCCGTCGCCACCGACTGGCTGCTCGCGCGGCTCTCGCACATGGTTTCCCCCTGGGCTCATCCGGGGTCGGGCAAATGAGCCGCATCGTCGTCCACGGCCTGGAAAAGAGCTACGGCGACGCCCGCGTGCTGGAGCGCGTGAGCGTCACCGCCGAGCCCGGCGAATTCCTGTCGCTGGTCGGCGCCAGCGGCTGCGGAAAATCGACCTTCCTGCGCATCCTGCTCGGCCAGGAGCAGCAGAGCGGCGGCGTGGTCGTCATCGGGGACCGGCCGATCGTGCCGGAACCGACGCCGCAGCGCGGCATCGTTTTCCAACGCTACTCGGTGTTTCCGCATCTGACCGCGCTGCAGAATCTGCTGCTGGTCGAGGACTTCCGCTCCGGCGGACCTTTCGGCCGCGTCTTTGGCGCCAGGCGCAAAAGCGCGCGGCAGGAGGCCGAAACCATGCTGGAGCGCGTCGGCCTCGCTCATGCGCGCGACCTCTATCCGGCATCGCTCTCCGGCGGCATGCAGCAGCGGCTGGCGATCGCCCAGACCCTGCTCGGCCGGCCGCAGATCCTGCTTCTCGATGAGCCGTTCGGGGCGCTCGATCCGGGCATCCGCGTCGAGATGCACGAGTTGCTTACCGAGCTGTGGAACGAGCACGGCATGACCGTGGTCATGGTCACCCACGACATCGGCGAGGCCTTCAAGCTTGGTACCCGCGTGCTTGTCTTCGACAAGGTGCGCCACGATCCCCAGTTTCCGTCCGCCTACGGCGCGACGATCACCTACGATCTGAAGCTCGACCGCAAGAGCCGGGCTTCCGCACGAGACGTGGCCGAAGTGGCCGCGATGGTCGGGACGACCCGACTGGACAGCGCAATCGCGACGACGGCGTCGTAACGGAGGTTTTTTCATGCACAGAGACATTCGAGCGCGCCGGCACCGCCGGGCCGGGCTGTTTGATCGCCAGCCGCGCCAGCGCCTGCATCATCCCAACTTCGAGATCCGCGACACGCAGGGCTGGAAGTCGATCGAGGCGGAAGGAAAGCTGCCCGAGGACGGCTGGCGCAAGGAACAGCAATGGGCGCTGGACATGGGCCTGCCCGGATCGGATTCGATCACCGACAAGTCAATCCCGACCTTCGCGCGCGGCGAGCTGCCGCATTTCGCCGGCATCAACACCTTCCTCAAGGCGCCCTATGTCGAGAATGTCCGCGATGTCGGCCGATACGACGCTGCCGTCATGGGCATTCCCTTCGACAGCGGCACCACCTACCGTCCGGGAACCCGTTTCGGGCCGCAGGGCATCCGTCGCATCTCGGCACTCTACACGCCTTACAACTACGAGCTGGGCGTCGACCTGCGCGAGCAGATGACGCTGTGCGACGCCGGCGACGTCTTCACCATTCCGGCCAATCTCGAAAAGAGCTTCGACCAGATCACCAAGGGTGTCAGCCACGTCGCCTCCTCGGGCGCGCTGCCGATCATGCTGGGCGGCGATCATTCGATCGGGTTTCCTTGCGTGCGCGGCATCGCCGACGTCACCTCGAAGCGCATCGGCATCATCCATTTCGACCGCCACATCGATATCCAGGAAAAGGATCTCGACGAGCGCATGCACACCACGCCTTGGTATTGGGCGACCAACCTGCCGAACGTCTCGGCCACCAATCTGGTGCAGCTTGGCATCGGCGGCTGGCAGGTGCCCCGCTATGGCGTGGCAGAGGCCAGGAAGCGCGGCACCAACGTGCTGACGATTTCGGACATCGAGCAGATGGGCCTGGAGAAGACCGCGGAGATCGCGCTCGATCTGGCGTGGAAGGACGCAGACGCCGTCTATATTTCCTTCGACGTCGACAGCGTCGACTGTGGTTTCGTACCAGGCACGGGCTGGCCCGAGCCCGGCGGCTTCCTGCCGCGCGAGGCGCTGAAGCTGCTCGGGCTGGTCTCGGCGCCCGGCATTTGCGGGCTGGAAGTGGTCGAGGTTTCGCCGCCGTACGACACCTCGGACATCACCGCGCTGTTCGGTGTGCGGGTCGTCGTCGAGGCGCTCGGCTCGATGGTCGCCCATGGCACGCTGGGCAAGCACAAATCCATCATCGACAAGCCGGCGAGCTTTTGACCATGCACGATGATCATCATCACCACGGCCACGATCATGGCGACGGCCACCACCATCACGGCCCGACCGGCCACCATCACCATCCGCACGCCGTCGGCCACAACGGGCCGGCCGGCAAGCCGTTGCAGTGGCAGACGCCGCATTTGCCGCGCGAGCATGCGCCCGAGCCGGCCGACCCGCGCGCGACCGATCTCGATCTCGTTGAGACAGCCTTTCTCGACGGGTTCGCGCGGGCACCCGATCCATCCAGTTTCCTGCGGCTCGCCGGCATTCCGTTCCTCGGCGAAACCACCGACGGCCGGCGGCTGCACCTGCTGCGGGTCGAGACGCAGGATATCGTCGATGTCGGCGCCGTGATGCCGCTGATCGGCGGCGCCGGCGTGACCTACAACCCGCTGCCCGCGAGGCTGACGTCACACCGGCGCCGCCTGGCATTCGTCTACCATGACGGCAATGGCCAGCGGCCTCTCGATTTCGGCGAGGCACGACTTCTGATCGACAGGTCCGCGGCGGCCGAAATCGCTATGCCCGGACAGTGAACGCCGGTTTCGACCCGGATCCTCCCTCTTTCAAACAAGGTTCAGACCCATGAACAGAATGCTTTCCGTTCTCACCAGGCTTGCTCCGGCGGTCGCGGCAACTCTCACACCGTCACTGGCCTTCGCTCACAGCGGAGGCTTTCATGTCCACGGCCTTCTGAGCGGCCTTCAACACCCGCTGGCCGGCATCGACCATCTGCTTGCGATGCTGTCGGTCGGCATCATTGCGGCGCGAACCGGCGGCAGGGCCGCCATCCTCGTGCCGGCGTGTTTCGTTGCGGCGATGGTCGCGGGGGCCACGCTTGGGATCGCCGGTATCGGCCTGCCGTCGCTGGAGACCGGGATCGCGCTGTCGCTGATGTTTTTCGGCGCCATGGTCGCGCTCGCCAGGCCGTTTCCGCTTGCCTTCGCCGCAACGCTGACGGCGCTCTTCGGCCTCTTCCACGGCAACGCCCATGGTCTTGAGATTCCGGAGACGGTCGGTGGCATGGCCTATGCGATCGGCTTCCTCGCCAGCACCTCGGCTTTGCACGCGACCGGAGCGCTGGCCGCCCTGACGTTGCGGAGCCGGCCGGCGGCTATCCGCGCGGCAGGGATCGGCACCTCGCTGGTCGGAGTGGCGCTGGCCGCGCAGCTCATCTGAACCGGCGGCTCAAGGATCGCACGAACGAGAGGCGGAGCCATGCCCAGGCCATTGACGATCTGGCGGCGCATTCGAGAGCTGCTGTACCAGATCCTGAAGGTACGAGCCGAACGGCTTTGACCGCATTCGCCCGGCGACCGCGTCGCACGGGACCCGGTATTGCGGGCCCCGTGCGACCGGCGATTGTCCGGCTTGAAACAACGAGTGGCCATCGGGGAGCGCCATGCGCTCCGCAGGTTCCGCGACACCCCGATCACATGGCATTGTCCGCGCGGCGCCGGCTTTCACGCCCCCGCGACGGAATGAGCCACCGTCACAATGTTGACTATTGCTATCAGGTATTGGTAGGTGCAGTCGCCTCCCGGGGCGGATCACGAAGATCGAGGACCATGCCATGAAATATGCTCTTTCCACCCTTGCCGGCGCTGTTGCGTTGACAGCCAGCCTGCTCGCCGCGCCGGCCCTGGCCGAGGATGCCGGCATCATCGTCTACAACGCCCAGCATGAGAGCCTCGCCAAGGAATGGGCGAAGGGCTTCACCAAGGAAACCGGCATCAAGGTCACGCTGCGCAATGGCGGCGACAGCGATTTTTCCAACCAGATCGTCGCCGAGGGTGCTGCATCGCCGGCCGATGTGTTCCTGACCGAGAATTCGCCCGCCATGGCGCTGGTCGAGGCGGCCGGCCTTTTCGCGCCGGTCGATGCCGACACGCTGGCCCAGGTTCCGCAGGAATACCAGCCCTCGAGCGGCAAGTGGGTGGGCGTCGCCGCCCGCAGCACCGTCTTTGCCTACAACAAGGACAAGCTCAAGGAAGACCAGTTGCCCAAGTCGCTGCTCGACCTCGCCGATCCGAGCTGGAAGGGCCGTTGGGCCGCCTCGCCGTCCGGCGCCGACTTCCAGGCCATAGTCAGCGCCCTGCTTGAGCTCAAGGGCGAGGCCGCGACCGCCGACTGGCTGAAGGCGATGAAGGAGAACTCCACCGCCTACAAGGGCAACTCGACGGTGATGAAGGCGGTCAATGCCGGCGAGATCGATGGCGGCGTAATCTACCACTATTACTATTTCGGCGATCAGGCAAAGACCGGCGAGAATAGCAAGAGCGTCGGCCTGCACTATTTCAAGAACCAGGATCCGGGCGCGTTCGTGTCGATCTCCGGCGGCGGCGTTCTGGCCTCGAGCAAACATCCGAAGGAAGCACAGGCCTTCTTGAAATGGGTCACCGGCAAGGGCGGCCAGGAGGTCTTGAAGACCGGCACATCCTATGAATACGCGGTCGGCAAGGGCGAGGAGTCCAACCCGAAGCTGGTACCGCTCGCCGACCTGCAGGCGCCGAAAGTCGACCCGGTGAAGTTGAACTCCAAGAAGGTCATCGATCTGATGACGCAAGCCGGCTTGCTTTAGTTCGCGTTCGTCCTAAAAGGACAACCGACCGTGCTCCTGCGGGAATTCGCTTTCCGCGGGGGCGCTTTTGTTTTGGAGATGGCCTCGTCGATGACGATCATCTGCGTTCCCGGCCGCATCGGCGGTTCATCGCATCGCTTCAAGGCGGCACATTCCTTCTGATGGCGTCCGCGATCCATCTCACGCGTCCAGGCCTGCCGGCTGCCGCAAGGCAGAGCCGGCGGTCCGCGTCGTGGATCACGCTTGCCGCCGCCCTCGTTTCGCTGATTGCGCTGCTGCCGCTCGCCTTCATCGTCTGGACAGCGATCCAGACCGGCTGGGGAACGGTGCTGGAACTGATCTTCCGGCCGCGTGTCGGCGAGCTCCTGGTCAATACCGTCCTGCTCGTCGTCGTGTCGGTGCCGGTCGCCATCGTGCTGTCGGTGGCGCTCGCCTGGCTGACCGAGCGCAGCGACCTGCCCGGCAACCGGCTGTGGTCGTGGCTGTCGGTGGCGCCGCTCGCCATTCCTGCTTTCGTCCATAGCTACGCCTGGATCAGTCTCGTGCCCGGCCTGCACGGGCTCTGGGCCGGCGTGCTGGTCTCCGTCATCGCCTATTTTCCGTTCCTCTACCTGCCGATAGCCGCGGCGCTGCGCCGCCTCGACCCGGCGCTGGAGGACGCGGCGGCCGCCCTTGGCCTCGGCCCGTGGCGCGTTTTCGCGCGTGTCGTGCTGCCGCAATTGAGGCTGGCCATCTGCGGCGGCTCGCTGCTGGTCGGCCTGCATCTGCTTGCCGAATACGGCCTCTATGTCTTCATCCGCTTCGACACCTTCACCACGGCGATCGTCGACCAGTTCCAGTCGACCTTCAACGGCCCGGCGGCCAACATGCTGGCCGCCGTGCTGGTCGCCTGCTGTTTCGTGCTGCTGGCCGTGGAGGTGGTCGTGCGCGGCGAGGAGCGCTATGCGCGCGTCGGCTCTGGCGCGGCGCGCCAGCAGCAGCGTGTCCGGCTCGGCCGCGCCACGCTGCCTTGCCTGCTGCTGCCCGCCGCCACCGCGCTGCTCACGCTCGGCGTGCCCTTCGTCACCGTCGGCCGCTGGCTGCTCGCCGGCGGCGCCGATATCTGGCGCTGGGACGAAATCGGCCTGGCGCTCGGCCAGACGCTGTTCCTCGCCGTCGCCGGCGCGCTGCTTGCCACCATTGCCGCGATGCCCATGGCCTGGATCTCGATCCGCGCGCCAGGCCCGTTGCAGCGCCTGCTCGAGAGCTGCAACTACATCGTCGGATCGTTGCCCGGCGTCGTCATCGCGCTGGCGCTGGTGACCATCACCGTGCGCATCGCGCTGCCGCTTTACCAGACGCTGTTCACCATCCTTTTCGGCTATGCGCTGATGTTCCTGCCGCGCGCGCTGATAAGCCTGCGCGCCTCGATCGCGCAGGCCCCGGTGGAGCTCGAGCGCGCCGCCTCCAGTCTCGGCCTGCCGCCGCTCAGGGCGCTGTGGGCGACGACGATCCGACTGTCGGCGCCGGGCGCGGCGGCCGGGATGGCGATGGTGGCGCTCGGCATCACCAACGAACTGACCGCCACCCAGATGCTGGCGCCGAACGGCACCCGCACGCTGGCGATGGCTTTCTGGTCCTACAGCGGCGAGATCGACTACGCCTCCGCAGCACCCTACGCCTTGATCATGGTCGCGATGTCGCTGCCGATGACCTTGATGCTCCACGTCCAGTCGAAGCGGATGGCCGGACGATGAGCTTCCTCGAACTCAACGATGTGGCGAAATATTACGGCAAGGTGGCCGCGCTCGCCGGTGTCGACCTTACCGTCGAAAGCGGCAGCCGCACCGCGATCGTCGGGCCGTCCGGCTGCGGCAAGACCACCTTGCTCAGGCTGATCGCCGGCTTCGAAGCGCCGGACCGCGGCCGCATAGCGCTCGACGGCAAGGTGCTCGCCAATGGCGGCGCAGCCGTGCCGGCGCATCGCCGCGGCATCGGCGTGGTGGCACAGGACGGCGCGCTGTTCCCGCATCTCACCATCGCCGACAATATCGGTTTCGGCATGGCGCGCGGCGAGGACAAGCGCGTGGAGCGCATCGTCGAGCTCGCCTATATCGTTGGCCTCGACAAGGCGGTGCTGAAGCGCCGGCCGCACGAGCTGTCCGGCGGCCAGCAGCAGCGCGTCGCACTTGCCCGCGCCATGGCCATGAAGCCGCGGCTGATGCTGCTCGACGAGCCGTTCTCGGCGCTCGACACCGG
Source organism: Mesorhizobium sp. (assembly GCA_004963905.1). Taxonomy (GTDB): domain Bacteria; phylum Pseudomonadota; class Alphaproteobacteria; order Rhizobiales; family Rhizobiaceae; genus Mesorhizobium. Next base: position 33,898 of record SUGL01000024.1, on the reverse strand, counting down.
CTTGCGCGCATCCATGCGCAAGGCAGTTGCCGAGCTTCTGGAAGAGGCAGGCATCACCACCATCCTGGTCACCCATGACCAGGCCGAGGCGCTATCCTTCGCCAGCCAGGTGGCCGTCATGCGCGACGGCCTGTTCTCGCAGGTCGGCACGCCGCGCGAGCTCTATTTCCAGCCCAAGGACAGGATGGTTGCCGAGTTCCTCGGCGATGCCATAATCGTGCCGGCCAAGATCGCAGACGGCTTTGCCATCTCGCCGCTCGGCCGCATCGCGGTCGACACGGCCGAGCGGCGCGACGTCGCCCGCATCATGCTCAGGCCCGAGCAGGTGCTGCTCAAACGGACTTCGCGCGAGGGCATGTCGGGAACGCCGGACATGCTGTTCGGCGAAGTGACGGGGTCCGAATTCGCCGGCTCAATCTGCACCATCGCGGTGCGGCTGCTCAACAGCCCCGACCCGCCGGATGCGGCGGCCATCGGCAACACGCCGCTCATCCTGCGCAAGACGGGCATGGACGCGCCGGCGATCGGCGAGATCGTGCGCCTCACCGTCATCGGCAAGGCGCACGTGTTCGCTTGAACTCCACCCTTGAAATAATGCGTTTTTGCATTATTTTTAGCTTGGAGGCTTCATCATGACGACATTGACGGTTACGGCACGGGGCCAGGTCACGTTCCGGAAGGATGTGCTCAAGCACCTCGGCATCCAGCCCGGCGACAAGATCAGGCTCGATCTTCTACCTGGCGGGCGGGCGGAGTTGAAAGCCGACCAGGGCAAGGGCTCCTGGCAAGAGCTGAGCGGGATGCTCAAGGGCAAGACGAACGGCGCACGGCTTTCGATCGAGGAGATCAACGATGCTATCGCCGACGCCGGCGCTTCGGCCGGAATGCGCGGAGTCGAGCGCGAGTGAAGATCAGCCTCGACACGAACGTGCTGTTGCGCCTTGTCGTCGGCGATGACATAGCGCAACAACGGACAGCAGCCGAGACCTTGGAAGCGGCCGAGTTGGTCGCGATCAGCGTTCAAGCGCTCTGCGAGTTTGTTTGGGTGCTGGATAGAAGTTACCGGGTTGCGCGGGCTGACATATCCGCCTCGATCCGTCGTATCCTCGACATGCGCAACGTCGTGACCAACCGACCGACGATCGAGGCGGGCCTGGCCATACTCGACGCCGGGGGCGATTTCGCCGACGGTGTGATCGCGTTCGACGGTCAGTGGCTCGGTGGCGGAACCTTCGTGTCCTTCGATAGGAAAGCGGCAAAGCTGGTCGAAGGACGGGGAACGCCCACACTGTTGCTCGAGTGATCTACCCCACCCGCTCGCCTGTCGCAGGAGACCACAGCGGCCAGTTCTCCAAAAAGTCGTGGCTGTGCACGACGACGCGCTGCCCGTCGATCAGGATGATCGAATAGGCTGGCGGCGCCTGCTCGACCACCTCGTCTCCGGTCAGATGGAGCATGAAGCGGGCATTCAGGCCGCGTTGCGCCGAAAACGGAATGCCGGCGACCGTGCCGGCTATGTCGCGATGGACATGGCCGAAGAAGATGTAGCGGACATTGCCGTGGCGGACGAGCACATCGAGCAGCCTCTGCGGCTGCTCGAGGCCAAGCGGGTCGAGGATGGTCAGGCCGAGCTCGACTGGCGGATGATGCAGGAAGAGATAGACCGGCCTGCCTTCGACCTCGGCGAGCCTGGCGTCCAGCCATGCAAGGCGGTTGTCGCACAGTTCCCCGGTGACGCGGCCTTCGGCCAGGCTGTCGAGGAAAACCAGCCGGCCCTCGGGCGTATCGAAGACCGATTGCACGAAGCCGTTGCTGTCGGTTCCATTTTCCCGGAAGGCGGCGATGAGGTTGGCGCGCCGATCGTGGTTTCCGGGCAGCAGCCGGTAGGGCACGGTGAGCCGGCCAAGCGCAGATCTCAGATCGGCGTAGCTCTCCGTTTCGCCGGACTCGGTCAGGTCGCCGGTGAAGACGCAGAGCATCGCATCGCCATGGCGGGCATTGATATGGTCGATGCAGCGATCGAGCCGCTCATTGAGGTTCGCGCCGAAGCGGATTTCGCCCCGACGGCCGAGATGGACGTCGGTAACCTGGATGATCTTCATTCCGGACCCTCTTGCGAATTCGGGCAGACTGCCTCGGCGATTATAGAGCCGGCTCCGGCACCGAAGCCTTGAACACGTCGAGCCGGCTTCCGGTCTCCGAAGAGAAGAAATGCAGGTCGCTCTCCGCGAACTGCAGCCCGATGGCGCTACCGGGCTCGGGATGGACGGTCTCGGAGGTCACCACCGAGAACGGCGCGCCGTCGAGATCGACATAGACGACCCGGCCGGCGCCGAGCTCTTCGACCAGGTCGACCGTCGCGGCCAGCGCGCCGGGCGTTCCCGGCGCCACCATGCGCACGGCCTCCGGCCGGATACCGACCGCGACCTTCGAGCCGACCGGGAGGCCGGCGCGTGAAACGTTGAGCTTGCGGCTGCCACCGAGCAGCGACACGCCGTCGAGCGTGACTTCGCCTTCGAGCATGTTCATCGCCGGCGCGCCGACGAAGGTCGCCACGAACCGGCTCGCCGGCCTGCTGTAGACTTGCGCCGGCGTGCCGACCTGCTCGACGCGGCCGCCATTCATCACCACCAGCCGGTCTGCCAGAGTCATCGCTTCGACCTGGTCGTGCGTGACGAAGACGGAGGTGGCATTGAGCCGTCGATGCAGCTTGCGGATCTCCGATCGCATCTGCACGCGCAATTTGGCGTCGAGATTGGAGAGAGGCTCGTCGAAGAGAAAGACCTTGGGCTCGCGGATCATGGCGCGGCCCATGGCGACGCGCTGGCGCTGGCCGCCGGAGAGCGCCATCGGCTTGCGATCGAGCAGATGCTCGAGCTCCAGGATGCGGGCGACGGCCTGGATGCGCTGGTTGCGTTCGGCGGCGGGAACGCCCGCCACCTTCAGGGAATAGCCGATGTTCTGGGCAACGCTCATATGCGGATAGAGCGCGTAGTTCTGGAACACCATGGCGCAGCCGCGCTCGCGCGGCTCGAGCTTGTTGACCACGGTGCCGTCGATGGCGATCGCGCCATCGGAGATCTCCTCGAGCCCGGCGATCATGCGAAGCAGCGTGGACTTGCCGCAGCCAGACGGGCCGAGGATGACGACGAACTCGCCGGACCTGATATCGAGGTTGACGCCGTGCACGACCTGCATCTTGGCATAGCTCTTCCGGACGTCGCGGATGACAATGGAGGCCATTTTTGTCGTCTCCCTATTTTTCGGTGGCGATCAGGCCGCGCACGAACCAGCGCTGCATCAGCACCACCACGATCATCGGCGGCACCATGATGATCAGCGTGCCGGCCATGGCGATGTGCCATTCCGGCGCGCCGCCGACATTGGGGATGAGCTGCTTCAGCTCTGTCACCGCCATCGCATGCGACTGATCGGTGGTGATGAGCAGCGGCCACAGATACTGGTTCCAGGCCCACAGGAACATGATGGTGCCGAGCGCCGCCATGTTGTTGCGCGACAGCGGCAGAAGGATATCGACGAAGAAGCGCAGCGCGCCGGCGCCGTCCATGCGCGCGGCCTCGGTCAATTCGTCCGGCACGGTCAGGAAGAACTGGCGATAAAGGAATGTGCCGGTGGCGGTGGCGACCAGCGGCAGGATCAGGCCGCTATAGGAATTGAGCAGTCCCAGGCTGAGCTGAACCTGAACCCCCGATATCTTCCCGATCAGCCAGGACAGCCCCGTCAGATCCATGATCGCCTGATAGGGATCGAGCACGTTGGCGACCACCGCGTAGGTCGGAACGATGCGCACTTCGAGCGGCAGCATCAGCGTGATGAAGATCAGCCAGAAGATCAGCATGCGGCCGGGATAGCGGAAGTAGACGATCGAGAAGGCCGTCAGCGCCGACACGATCACTTTGCCGGCGGCGACGCCGAACGCCATGATGAAGGAGTTGAGCAGCTTCGGGCCGAGATCGGCCGTCGTCCACGCGGTCTTGATGTTGACCCAGAAATCGCTGCCCGGCAGCAGCGACATCGGCACGTCGTTGACGTCCTTCAGATTGTGCGAGGCCGCGATCGCCACGATGACGAACGGCGCAACGCAGAATACGAAGCCGGCGAACAGGATGAGATGCGTGAAGAAGTTGAGGATCGGGGTGCGCTCGACCATGGCCGCCTCAACGATAGTGCACGCGCCGCTCGATGAAGCGGAACTGGACGATGGTCAGCAGGACGATGAGCAGCATCAGGATGATGCTCTGCGCAGCCGCGCCCGAGTAGTCGAGGCCTTTGAAGCCGTCGGAATAGATCTTGTAGACCATCAAATTGGTGGCGTTGGCCGGCCCGCCGGCGGTCATGATGTCGACGATGCCGAAGGAATCCTGGAAGCTTTCGGTGATGTTGATGACAAGCAGGAAGAAGATGGTCGGCGTGATCAGCGGGAACTGGATGTCCCAGAAGCGGCGGACGACGCCTGACCCGTCCATGGCCGCCGCCTCGATCAGCGAGCGCGGGATGGCCTGCAGGGCGGCCAGGAAGAAGATGAAATTGTAGCCGACATATTTCCACGAGAAGGCGATGATGACGGAGGCCATGGCGTCGGCGCCGTTGAGGCCGGGATCCCAGAAGCCGGGCCAGAACTTGTTGACGGCGGCCATGAAACCGGCTTCCGGCGCCAGGATGAAACGAAACGCCAGCGCCAGAGCCGGCGCCGCGATGCCGTAGGGCCAGATCAGCACGACGCGATACAGCCATGAGCCAGCGAGTTGCCGGTCGGTCAAGGCGGCGAGGACCAGCGCGATGACCATCGCAAGGCCCGTGCTGATGCCGGCGAAGATCATGCTGGCGGTGATCGAATTCCAATAGTCGGCATTGGCGAGGATCGAGCGGAAATTGTCGAGGCCGACCCAGATGTTGCCGCCGCCCCAGGGCTGCTGCAACGTCAGCGACCAGTAGACCGCCTGACCGGCAGGCCAATAGAAGAAGGTGAAGATCAGGAGGAGCTGCGGCACCGCGAACAGGATGCCGATCGTCCATCTGCCGAAAGTGACGCGTTTTTCCATCGATCCGCCGACGATGCCTGGTTCGGATATGAAACGGCCGCCCGTCGAGTTTCGACGGGCGGCCTCGAAATGTCTACTGCTTAGGGCAGCGTCTTGTTCGGATAGGTCTGCTGGAAGCGGTCGAGGATGGCGTCGCCGTTCTTGACCAGCGCGTCGATGCCGTCCTGCACGCTCTCCTTGTTGGCGAAGATCGCCTGCATCTGCGTGCCGAATTCGGCGCGGATCTGGGTGAAGTTGCCGAGGCGGATGCCGCGCGTGATCTCGGTCGGCTCCGAGGCGGTCAGGCTGGCGATCGCCACTTCACGGCCCTTGTAGGGCGCCTTGTCGTAGAAGCCGCTGGATTTCATATATTCGAAGCCCGACTTGGTCACCGGAATGTAGCCGGTGTTGGTCGACCAGAACAAAGCCGTCTTGGGGTCGTGGATGAAGTTGAGGAAGGCGGCCGCGCCCTTGTATTCGGCGTCCGACTTGCCCGACAGCACCCACAGCGAAGCGCCGCCGACCAGCGAGTTCTTGCGCTCGGTTCCGGCATAAACCGGCAGTTCGGCGACATCCCAGCTCATGCCTTCCTTCTGGGTCTTGCCGACCGTGCCGTGGTCGCCGACCGAGGTCATGATGACCTGGCAGGTGCCGGTGGCGAAGGCCTGGACCATGTCCTGGCCGAGGTCCTTCGACTTGATCTTGATCAGACCGTCGTCGTACCACTTCTTCAAGTCGGTGACGTATTGGACGAACTTTGTCTTGTTCATCTCCAGGCGGGCGTCGAGGCCGTCATAGCCGTTGTTCTTGGTGGCGATCGGCTGGTTGTGGATGGCCGAGAACTGCTCCATCAGCTGCCAGCTTTCGTTGCCGGAGATGTTGATCGCCATCGGGCAATCATAGCCGGCGTCCTTCAGCGCCTTGAGGTCGGCGCCGACGTCTTCCCAGGTCTTCGGCGCCTCGGTCTTGCCGATCTTGGCGAAGGCGTCCTTGTTCCAGTACATCAGCGCCGTCGACGAGTTGAACGGGAAGGACAGCATCTCGCCCTTCGACGTCGCGTAGTAGCGGGCGATGCCGGGGAAATAGTCGCTGTAATCGATCTTGTAGCCGTTTTCCTCCATCAGCTTGTCGGCGGGCTTGTAGGCGCCCGACAGCATCATGGTGGCGGTGCCGACGTCATAGACCTGGACGACGGTGGGCTGTTTGCCGGCGCGGAAGGCGGCGATGGTGTTCTGCAGCGTGGCGTCGTAATTGCCCTGGCTGGTGCAGACTACTTCATAATCTGACTGCGAGGCGTTGAAGTTCTTGCACAGCGTGTCGACGACGCGGGCGAGATCGCCCGACAGGCCGAACCAGAAATCGAATTTCACCGGCTCGGCAAAGGCTGGAACCGCGAGCGCGGTGCTGAGCACGCTGGCGGCAAGGGCAGCAAGGCCCCGCTTGATGATGGTCATGGTTTTTCCCTCTTGAGTGGCAGTTCGACAAGGTTTTGCGCAGTCCTTGCCCGCTCTCTTAGAGAAGGTATGTGACAGTTCTGTTGTGGCCCCTGGACCGGTAGGTAAGGCCCTGTGGACAGCCAGTCTCTCCTCCCCCTCGGCGGTCGCGCCGGCATGAAAACGTCATGTCGGCGGCGTAGGAAGCTAGGGCGCCGAAAAGCGGCGGAAAGTACCCTCGTGGTTAACCGGCTAAATTTTGACGAACGACATGCCCGCAATAGATAGACCGCGAGGCGTACCACGAAAGTGACCCAACGGCGGGTGGCAGGCCATCCGACGCCGGGTCAGCCGCATCGACTGGTTCTTCACCCGTGGCCTTGCGGCAAGCGCGCCGGCCACTTTGCCGGCACTGTTGCCCGATGGCAGCCCGAGCGCCGATCACGACGCGCTTGTCGTCACCATCCGCGTGGAGAGTCGCGATGAATCGCATCCGAGCTTGAGGATCACGGTCCGAGCGCGGCTTCCACCAGCCGCTTGGCGTCGGGGCTCGACCATTCCGCCGGGCCGTTCATATGCGCGATCAAACAGCCTTCGCCGTCGATCAGCATGGTGACCGGCAAGCCCAGCGCCAGCCCACGGGTCTTGACCTCGTTGAACAAAGCGATCGTCGGATCCCGATAATAGCCGAGCGTCTCGACGCCGATCTCCTTGAGGAATTTCTGCGGCTTGGCGTCGTCGCCGGTGTCGACATTGACCGCGACGACCTCGAAGGCATTGCCGCCCTTCTCCTTCTGCAGCGCGTCGAGCGCCGGCATTTCGGCGCGGCAGGGCGCACACCATGTCGCCCAGAGATTGAGCAGCACCGTCTTGCCGGCATGGTCGGCGATCGTCATCGGCTTGCCGTCCGGTCCGTTGAAGGCAAGGCTCCTCAGCGACTGTGGCGGATCCGCCGGCTGCAGCGCCGCGACCTGGCCGACGGCCTTGGCGGCGACCTGCTTGGCCCGCCCGGCCTTGGCCTTGCAGACGACATCATCCTTGCTGTTGTCTGCCGCAGCCTGCGGCGGCTGGGTGTTGTTGCCAGAACCGCTCTCGCTGACATATACCGCGACCGCGCCGGCCAGCACGCCCGCCACCAAAGCGGCGAGGATGAGGCGCGGGGCCGGGAAGAATTTATTGCCGTCTGCCATTTTTCTTAGAACTGCTCCGGAGCACGGGTTATAGCGATGAGCGACAAGAAGGCCAGCAACCAGATGTGGGGCGGACGTTTTGCCTCGGGTCCGGCCGCGATCATGGAAGCGATCAACGCGTCGATCTCCTTCGACCGCAAACTCTATGCGCAGGATATCCGCGGATCGATCGCCCACAGCGAGATGCTGGCGCAGACGGGCATTATTTCGGCGGCCGATCAAGAAAAAATCGCTCACGGCCTGAACACGATCCTGAAAGAGATCGAGGCCGGGACGTTCGAATTCTCGACCAAGCTCGAAGACATCCATATGAACGTCGAGGCGCGCCTTGCCGACCTGATCGGCCCGGCCGCCGGCCGCCTGCACACCGCTCGCTCGCGCAACGACCAGGTGGCGGTCGATCTGAGGCTGTGGGTCAAGGAGGAATGCCAGCGCGTCGCCCAGGCGCTGAAGGACCTCATCGCCGCCTTCCTCGAACGCGCCGAGGAGCACGCGGCAACGGTGATGCCCGGCTTCACCCATATGCAGGCGGCGCAGCCGGTGACGTTCGGCCACCATTGCATGGCCTATGTCGAGATGTTCGGCCGCGATCTGTCGCGCGTCAACGATGCCATCGTGCGCATGGACGAAAGCCCGTTGGGCGCCGCCGCGCTCGCCGGCACCAGCTTTTCCATCGACCGCCACATGACGGCGAAGGCGCTCGGCTTCCGCGAGCCGATGCGCAATTCGCTCGACAGCGTGTCGGATCGCGACTTCGCGCTCGAGTTCCTATCGATCGCTGCGATCTGCGGCACGCATCTGTCGCGGCTCGCCGAGGAGATCATCATCTGGTCGACGCCGCAGTTCGGCTTTATCCGGCTCTCGGACTCCTTCTCAACCGGCTCCTCGATCATGCCGCAGAAGAAGAACCCCGACGCCGCCGAGCTGGTGCGCGGCAAGACCGGCCGCGTCAATGGCCACCTCGTCGGGCTGCTGACGGTGATGAAGGGCATGCCGCTGACCTATGGCAAGGACATGCAGGAGGACAAGGAATCGGTCTTCGACGCCGCCGAGACGCTCGACCTGATGCTAGCCGCCACCACCGGCATGGTGCGCGACATGACCGTCAACGCCGCGGCCATGAAGAAGGCCGCCGGCGCCGGCCATGCCACCGCGACCGACCTTGCCGACTGGCTGGTGCGCAATCTCGGCCTCCCCTTCCGCGAAGCCCATCACGTCACCGGCCGCGCGGTCGCCCTTGCCGAGGAGAAAAAGGTCGGCCTGGAAAAGCTCTCGCTGGAGGACCTGCGTTCGATCCATCCCGGCATCACCGATGGCATCTTCTCGGTGCTCGCCGTGCAGAATTCGGTGAAGAGCCGTGTGAGCTTCGGCGGCACCGCGCCGTCAGAAGTGAAGAAACAAATCCGCTACTGGAAAAAGCGCCTGGCCAAGGCGTAATGCCGGGATGCAATGCGCCGAAAACTCGGCTAAAAGCGCGGCTGGACAAAACAGTTTCGAACGGATGGATCGATGACCCGAGGCAGGATTTTGGTGACGCTCGCGCTGCTGGCGGCGGTTGTCACCGTCGCAGCCTGCGGCAGGAGGGGCGGCCTCGATACCCCCTACGAAGCGGCAGTGCAGGCGCGCAAGGATGCGGAGCGAGCCAAGCAGCCGCTGCCGCCCGAGCCGGAGAAACCGGTCAAGGACAAGAAGTTCATTCTCGACCCCTTGCTCTAGAGCCCCCTTGCTCTAGAGCCAATGGGGATCGGCCGATCCCATCGTGCTCCAACTTTCGGACCTTTTCCCGTGAACCACTTCGACTATCGCGACGGCGTGCTCCACGCCGAGGATGTGGCGATCCCCGATATCGCCGCCAGCGTCGGCACGCCCTTCTACTGCTACTCGACCGCGACGCTGACCAGGCATTTGCGCGTCTTCAAGGAAGCCTTTGCCGGCCTCGACGCGCTGGTCTGCTACGCCATGAAGGCGAACTCCAACCAGGCCGTGCTGAAGACGCTGGCAAGACAAGGCGCAGGCGCCGACGTGGTGTCGGAAGGCGAATTGCGACGCGCCTTGGCCGTCGGCATCCCGGCCGACAAGATCCTGTTTTCCGGCGTCGGCAAGACCGCGCGGGAAATGGATTTCGCGCTTTCCGCCGGCATCCTCTGCTTCAACGTCGAATCCGAGCCGGAGCTCGAACTGCTTTCGGCGCGCGCAGTGGCGCTCGGCAAGGTGGCGCCGATTTCGCTGCGCATCAATCCGGACGTTGACGCCAAGACCCACAAGAAGATCTCGACCGGCAAGGCCGAGAACAAGTTCGGCATCCCGTGGCAGCGGGCGCGTCAGGTCTATGCCCGCGCCGCGGAGCTGCCCGGCATCCGAGTGACCGGCATCGACACCCATATCGGCAGCCAGATCACCGAGCTGCAGCCTTTCGACGACGCCTTCGCGCTGCTGGTGGAACTGGTCGGCGTGCTGCGCGCCGATGGCCATTCAATCGAGCACATCGATCTCGGCGGCGGCCTCGGCATCCCTTACCGCGTCGACAACAGCCCGCCGCCCTTGCCGGATGCCTATGCCGAGATCGTCAGAAAGCATGTCACCCGGCTCGGCCTGAAGGTAATGTTCGAGCCCGGCCGACTGATCGTCGGCAATGCCGGCATCCTGGTCTGCGAAGTGATCTACGTGAAGGAAGGCGACGCCAGGAACTTCCTCGTCGTCGACGCCGCCATGAACGACCTGATCCGGCCGACGCTCTACGACGCCTTCCACGACATCAGGCCTGTGGTGCAGCCGCCGGCCGCCACGCCGCGCATGAAGGTCGATATTGTCGGGCCGGTCTGCGAGACCGGCGACTTCCTCGGCCTCGACCGCGATCTGCCAAGGCTGAAGTCCGGCGACCTCATCGCCGTCGCCACCGCCGGCGCCTATGGCGCGGTGCAGGCCGGCACCTACAACACAAGGCTGCTGGTTCCGGAAGTGTTGGTCGACGGCGATCGTTTCCATGTCGTGCGGCCGCGCCAGACCTATGAGGAACTGATCGGACTGGATTCGCTGCCCGATTGGCTGAAGTAGCCAGGCGCTAGATCCTCCGCTGGATCAGCGTCTTGGCTTCGGCGATCCTCTCCTCGTCGCGGCGATAGAATATCCATTGCTTGGTGCGCTTGGCGCTGAGAAGGCCGGCCTGGGTCAAGACGCGCATATGTTCGCTGAGCGTCGCCTGGGTGATGCCGAGCTTTTCGGCGATCAGCAGCGCGCAGACGCCGTCCTCGACCAGATCGCCATCGGTCTGGGGCGGGAAATGCAGGCGCGGATCCTTCAGCCAATCGAGGATCTGCAGCCTGCGTTCGTTGGCGATTGCCTTTAGGATGTCGACCTCTTGCATTTAGCCATTTTGCTAAGTTACTAATTGAAGTCAATCCCGAGGAGCACACCATGTTGAACACGAGCGCATCGGACACTGGCACGTTCCCCAAGGCGACGATCACGCGCGAACGCATTGCCGCCGTGGAACCGCGCATCCGCCCATATGTGCGCCATACGCCGGTGATGCGCGTTGACATGGCGGATTTCGGCCGGCCTGCCTTTCCGGTCGATCTGAAACTCGAATGCCTGCAGCATTCCGGCTCGTTCAAGGCGCGCGGCGCTTTCACCAACCTACTCGAGCGGCAGGTGCCCGAGGCCGGCGTCGTTGCCGCTTCCGGCGGCAACCACGGCGCCGCCGTCGCCTACGCCGCCATGAAGCTCGGCCACAAGGCGACCATCTTCGTGCCGGAAGTCAGTCCGCCGGCGAAGCTCGAGCGCATCCGCGGCTACGGCGCCGAGCTGGTCGTCGGCGGTGCGCGCTACGCCGAGGCGCTCGCCGCCAGCGAGGAATTTGCCGAAAGGACCGGCGCCCTGCAGATCCATGCCTTCAACCAGGAAGAGACGCTTATCGGCCAGGGCACGCTAGGCCTCGAGATCGAGGCCGACCTGCCCGGGCTCGACACGCTTCTCGTCGCCGTCGGCGGCGGCGGCCTGATCGGCGGCATCGCCGCCTGGTTCGCCGGCCGCATCCGCATCATCGCCATCGAGCCCGAGGGCGCGCCGACGCTCTACCGCGCCTTCGAGGCGGGCCGGCCGGTCGATGCGCCGGCCGAGGGCATCGCCGCCGATTCACTCGCGCCAAAGCGCGTCGGAGAGATGATGTTCCCGATCGCGGAAGCCTTCGTCGAGCGTTCGATCCTGGTCAGCGACGACGACATCGTGGCGGCTCAGAAAGCGCTGTGGGATCGCGTGCGAATCATCGCCGAGCCCGGCGGTGCCGCCGCCTTTGCCGCGATGCTTTCCGGCCGCTATGCGCCGGCCCCTGGCGAGCGTGTGGCCGTTCTGATCTGCGGTTCCAACACGAATCCCGCGAATTTCTGATCATAAACGGGGCGAAGCCCTTCACGTTTTCGGAACCTGCCTCGCCTTCGCCGTGTTTGGTGTTATCTTCTGCTCATGAGGTCCGGGCTATCCTGCCCGGGCAGGAAGGGCCGATGACGGAACGACCCATTTCCAGTGGCGTACGCGGCCTGGCCGGGCGACTTGCCCTGAGCCGGCTGGCGACGCGGACCTCGATGATCTTCGAGCGTGGCTGGCCGTTGCTGCTGCCGCTGGCGGTGGTCGTCGGCCTGTTCCTCAGCGTCTCGTGGCTCGGTCTGTTCCAGCGCTTGCCGGATCCGGCGCGGATCGGCCTCCTGATCCTGTTCTCCATTTCGGCGCTGGCGGCGCTCTATCCGCTGCGCTTCTTCCGCATTCCTTCCGCCGCCGAGGTCGACCGGCGCATCGAAGCCGCGAACGAACTGCTGCACAGCCCCGTGCAGGTGCAGACCGACCGGCCGAGCGGCGCGGAGAGCCTTTTCTCGCAGGCGCTATGGCGCGAGCACCAGAAGCGCATGGCCGAGCGGCTCTCCAGCCTTGGCGCCGACAGGCCGCGCACGAGCGTGCCGGATTATGACCGCTGGGGCCTGCGGGCGCTGGTCGGGCTGCTGTTCGTCACCGCCTTCGCCTTCTCCTTCGGGCCTTTCGGCGGCAGGATCGGCGACGGCTTCGTCGCGCGTGCCGTGCGCGATACCGTGCCGCCGCGCATCGACGCCTGGGTGACGCCGCCCGCCTATACCGGCAAGCCGCCGCTATTCCTGACCGCCGACGTCAATCATGCCGCGCAGACCTTCAGCGTCCCGCAGGGCAGCGACGTCTCGCTGCGCGTTACCGGCGGAACCGGGGAGGAAACGCTGAACTATGCCGACACGAGCGGCAATGACCGCGCCATCGAGCCGGCCGCGCCGAAGGGCGTCACGCCCGCCGCTGCCCAAACGGCGCTCCCAGCCGCCGCCCAACTCAAGGTGCGCCAGTTCTCCGGCAAGCTGAACGCCGACGGCACGCTGACGCTGAAGTCCGGCGAGGACGATCTCGGCCACTGGGCCTTCGCCATCATTCCGGATAAGCCGCCGACGATCCGTTTCGTCGGCGAGCCGAAGCGCGCCGTCAACGGCGCCATCGAGCTCAACTACCAGATCGACGACGACTATGGCGCGGCCTCCGCCAAGGCCGTCTTCGAACTGTCGGATCCGCCGCCGGCCAATGCGCATCCGATCTACGGCCCGCCCGACATGCCGCTGACGCTGCCGCGCCGCGGCGGCAAGGCGAGCGCGGCCAAGACGACCAAGGATCTGACCGAGCATGTCTGGGCCGGCAGCACCATCAAGCTGACGCTCACCGCCACGGACGATGCCGGCCATACCGCCGCCAGTGAAACCAAGACGCTGCTGATGCCGGAGCGGCCCTTCTCGAATCCGCTGGCCCGCGCCGTGATCGAGCAGCGCCGGCTGCTGGCGCTCGACACCAACGCCAAGCCGCGCGTGCTCGACCTGATGGACGCGATCACGCTGCGCCCCGAGGATACGTTCGACAACATGTCTCATTACCTCGCGATCATGAGCGCGAGGAGCCGGCTGAAGCTCGCCGAGACCGATGATCAGCTGCGCAACGAGGTGGGTTATCTGTGGGAGATCGCGCTCGGCATCGAGGAAGGCAATCTATCGGCCGCCGAGCGACGGCTGCGCCAGGCGCAGCAGGCGCTGCAGGACGCCATCAAGAACGGCGCCAGCGACGAAGAGCTCAACAAGGCGATGAAGGAACTGCGCGAGGCGATGAACCAGTTCCTGCAGGAATTCGCCCAGCGCGCGCAGCAGAACCCCAATGCGCCGCAGATGCAGCAGAACGGCCGGGAACTGCGCCAGAGCGACATCAACCGGATGATGGACGAGATCGAGAACCTCGCCAAATCCGGCGACCGCGACCGGGCCCAGCAGCTTCTGTCGGAGCTGCAGGACATGATGAACAACCTGCAGGCCGGCCGCCAGCAGCAGGGCGGCGAGCAGGACAGCGAGATGCGCCAGCAGATGGACAAGCTGGGCGAGATCATGCGCCGTCAGCAGGAGATGATGAACGACACCTTCCGCCTCGACCAGATGCAGCGTGGCCAGCGCGGTCAGAATGGCGACCAGCAGATGGGCGAGGATGGCCAGCAGGGCCAGTCGCAGGAAGGGCAGCAGCCAGGCACCGGCGACGATCGCGACCCGCTCGGCCGGCAGAAGCCGATGACGCAGCAGGAATTTTCCGACGCGCTGAAGCAGCTGCAGGAGGGCCAGGGCCAGCTGCAGAGCGAGCTCGACAAGCTGAAGAAGGGCCTCGAAGGCATGGGCATGCAGCCCAATGAGGGCTTCGGCGAGGCCGGCAAATCCATGGGCGACGCCGAGCAGGCGCTCGGCGAAGGCGAAGGCGACCAGGCGGTCGGCCACCAGGGCCGCGCGCTGGAGGCGCTGCGCCGTGGCGCCAAGGACATGATGAAGCAGATGCAGGCCATGCAGGGCGACCAGGGCGGCAGCGAGCAAGGCGGACGCCAGCAGGACGCCGACCGCGATCCGCTCGGCCGGCCGCGCGCCACCAAGGGTCCCGACGACGGCAACTCGGTCAAGGTGCCGGACGAGATCGATGTGCAGCGCGCCCGCCAGATTCTTGAGGCGATCCGCAAGCGCCTCGGCAATGCGCTCAGCCCCGATATCGAGCGCAGCTATCTCGAACGGCTGCTCGAGCTGAAATAGCTTCTGCCTCACAGCTCTTGAACTAAATGTGACGGCCCTTGCTCACTTTTGGGATGCTGGCGGGACAGCGAAGGATCGCTGTGCGCCGGTATTTATGCCGTAGGCGCGACCTGCCTGGTCAGCATGAAGGCCTCACGGATCGCGTTCTCCATGCCGTCGATCGCTTCGCCGGTCGCAAGCGGATTGCGGTGCAGCACCACATTGGAGGAATCGATGTCGCCGAAGCCGTCGGCGGCGGTAAGCTCGCGGCAGTCGGCCGGGATGTTGCTGCGCGAGATCGGCGCGATCGCCAGCCCGGAAGTGACCGCCAGCGTCAGGCCGCCATTGGTGTCGCTGGTATAGGCGACGCGGTAGTCGAGCCCGCGCTGCTGCAGCGACTTGATCGCGAAGTCGCGGCACCAGCCGTCGCGGCTGTAGAGCGCGATCGGCACCGGGCGCTCCTCATGCATATGGTGCAGCGTCGATGTCACCCATACCGTCGGATCGTGCATCAGCACCTCGCCGCCGGAAAACCCTTCCCACTCGAACACCACGGCGAGGTCGAGCTCGCCCGCCGCCAGCGACCTCACCTGCGAGGCCGAATGGGCGTAGCGCACCGTGACCTCCACGCGCGGATGGCGCTTGGCGAATTCGCCGAGCGCCCGCGACAGGATCGAGCGTCCGTACTCGGCTGGGATGCCGATGCGCACCAGGCCGCCGAGCGGCGGCGCCACCAGCGACGCCGCCGTCTCGTCGAGCAGCGTTACGATTCGGCGGGCGTTGGCGATGAGCTCGCCGCCGCGGCGCGTCAGCGCCACCCCGCGCGAGCCGCGCTCGAACAGGCTGTCGCCGACCATGTCCTCCAGCTTCTTCATCTGCATGGAAACGGCCGACTGGGTGCGCCCCGCCTTTTCGGCGGCCTTGGTGAAATTGCCCGTCTCGGCCACCACCACGAAGGTGCGCAGCAGGTCGCTGTCGAGGGTGGGCTTCATCGATATCGCCATAAGAAATTTTGATTGCTGATATCATTCCAATTCGTTTGCAACATGTCAAACGCGGCAGGATAGTCATCGCACCCATTGGATATGCGGCCGTGAGATTCGGTCGCGGACCAATTCGAAGAGTCCTCACTCATACCCGCTGCCCGAAACGGTAGCGGGTTCTTTTTGCTGGTACGCCGACGGCTCGCGGGGGGCCGACATATGCAGAACCGGATGGTGCTTGGCATTCTGAGCCTCTGCCTGGGCGTTCTGGTGTTTTCGTTGCAGGACCCGCTGGTGAAGGCGGTTTCGGGCGGCTATCCGGTGACGGAAGTGATGGCGATCCGCGCCATCGTCGCGCTGCCGATCCTGATCGTTATCGTCCAGGCCGATGTCGGCTTGAAAGCCTTGCTGTCGAAGCGAGCAGGCATGCTGACGCTGCGCGCCTTCATCCAGTTCTCGTCCTACACCGTCTACTATCTGGCGATTGCCGCCTTGTCGCTGGCCGACGCGATAGCGCTTTATTTCATGGCGCCGCTCTTCATCATGGCGCTTGCCGGGCCCTATCTTGGCGAGCACGTCTCCTGGCGGACGCTGACGACGGTGCTGATCGGCCTGGTCGGGGTGGTCGTGATGCTGCGGCCGGGCGCCGGGTTGCTCGACTGGGCGGCGTTGCTGTCGCTCGGCTCGGCGTTCCTTTACGGCTTCTCGCAGCTGATGGCGCGCCGGATCGGCGATACCGAATCCTCCACCGTCATGGCCTTCTACCAGAACGGCGCCTATCTCACCGGCGCCGTGGCCGTCGCCATCATGTTTCATCTGGCCGGCATCACCCATGCGGGCCATCCGAGCCTCGATTTCCTGGTGCGGCCATGGGTCTGGCCGACGCTGCCGGACTTCCTCAGGATGGCCGCTTGCGGCTTCGTCGCCTCCGCCGGCATGATTTTGCTGTCGCAAGCCTACCGGATGGCGCCCGCCAATCGCGTCGCCACCTTCGAATATACCGGCATTCTCTGGTCGCCGCTGTGGGGCTTCCTGTTCTTCGCCGAGGTCCCACGGGCAACGACGGTGCTTGGAGCGGCGCTGATCATCGGCGCCGGTCTGGTCGCGCTCAACGGCGAACGCAGGCGCAGCGCGGCGCCCGCGCTCGCCGCGACCGGCGATGCCGTCTAAACAGTCAGGCGAAGCAGCTTAATGCCCGGCCGACGCGGGCGCGAATCTCGGCCAGCGTGAACGGCTTCTGCACGACGTCGAGGATGATGCCGTTCAGTTCCTCGGCGCGCTCGCGCTGGTCGGCATAGCCGGTCATCAGCATGATCTTCATCGCCGGAAACTGTCTTGCCGCCGCCGTCGCCATCTCGATGCCGTCCATCTCCGGCATGCGGATGTCGGACAGCACGAGATCATAGCCGCCGCGGTTTTGCTGGATCAGCGCCAGCCCCTGCGCGCCGTCGGCGGCGATGGCGACGGTATGCCCGTCGCGCTCCAGCGCGCGGGCGGCGAGGGTGCGGACGGACTCATCGTCCTCGACGATCAGAAGCTTTGCCATGACGAGATAGATGCCGCCGAAACGTTGACGTTTTCTGAAAATTCGAAACGTCCATGCGGTCTTTGGAGCGCGACCTTACGCGTCGCCCTTCACGACCCCGACAAACGGCAGTTCCCGGAACGCATGCGCGACATCCATGCCGTAGCCGACGACGAAATAGTCGGGGCAATCGAAGCCGACATAGTCGGCGTTGAGCGTGGTCTGGCGGCGCATGCGCTTGTCGAGCAGCACCGCGATGGCGCAGCTCCTGGCGCCGCGCGACAGCATGAGATCGCGGGTGAAGGAAAGCGTCTTGCCGGATTCGAGGATGTCGTCGATCAGCAGAACGTCGCGTCCGGCGACCTCGTTGTCGATATCGCGCAGCACCCTGACCTCGCCGCTGGTGGTGCCGGCGCCATAGCTGGAGATGAAGATGAACTCGACCTCGGGCGACAGACCGACATCATGCATGGCGCGGATGAGATCGGCGGCGAAGACGAACGAGCCTTTCAGGATCGAGATCACAAGCAAGTCGTGATAGTCGCGCCCGGCGATCTCCTTGGCGAGCTCGAGATTGCGGCGGGCGATCGCCGAAGCCGAAAACAGGACCTCGATTTCCTTGCCGCGAACAACTGGCATGCTTTTTTCCTTCAAAATCGCCTGCAACACCGGAAGGGTTAGGTGTGTCGAGATTCAGGTCAGGCCGAGCCGAAAATGGTGGATTCCGAGAACCGGAACGGAGCGGACATTTGGGTCCGTGAGTACCGGAAGCGCAGGAAACCGCCATTTGCAGGCCGGCCTCACCTGAATATCGACACACCTACCCGGCGAAGGTGACCGACACGGCCCTCACCCCGTTTCTAGGCACATCGAGGCGGCTGGAAAAGCCGAATCTTTCGCCCGGCGCCAGCGAGCGGTTGGATGTCCCCAGCCTGTAGCGGATGACGTTGCTGGCTTTGTCGGTGACGCGGATCTCGAGCGGCGGCAGCGCCTCCGCTCTTGCGCCGTCATTGGCTGCCTCACCGTCGACGAACAGGACGGGCTTCAACCCCGAGGCGTCGATTCGCGACGTGACGCCGGAAATGCTGAGCGCGCTTGCCGGCTGCGCAGTCGTCCAGAGGGGGCTCTGACGCACCAGCGCATGCCCGCCCGAGATCCAGAAAGCGACGAGGGCGGCGCCCACTCCGGCGATCCAGAAGATCGGACCGCCGCGCGAGACCGCCCGCGTGGGCGCGGCCTCCGGTTTGCGCAGCATGCCCATGCCTTCGATGGATGGCGTCGAGGGCGCTTGCGACGGTGGCGGCGCCACCGTCGGCTCGGAACGGGCGGCGAAACGCGGCAGCACCACATAGTCGGCGTCGACGATGTCGCCCGGCGCGTCGAGCAAGACGCGCTCCGGCGCGGCATTTGCCGCCGTGCCGGTCATGATTTCGCCGGAAACAGGGCGCGCGGTTCTGTCTTCAGCCATTACGGCCCCAGTGCAATCTTCGTTGCTTTTGGGTAAACGCAAATGGTTAACGCTTCCCCACCGGAACCATTGTGAAACGTCTAAAACGCGCAGAAATTAACCGACGATTAACCATGCCGGCCGATGGTCTTGGCAGAGAACAGGCCGGCAGGACGCCGCCTAAGGTTTCAGGTCGCCGAACGTGATCCGCTTCGAAAATGTCGGCCTCCGCTATGGCATGGGTCCGGAGATCCTCCGCGACATTTCCCTGCACATTCCGGAGCGCTCCTTTCAATTCCTGAGCGGTCCTTCGGGCGCCGGCAAGACGACCTTGCTGCGCCTGCTCTTCATGTCGCTGAAGCCGACGCGCGGCCTGATCACCATTTTCGGCAAGGACCGCTCGCGCATCTCGCGCAGCGAATTGCCGCTGCTCAGGCGCCGCATCGGCGTGGTGTTCCAGGATTTCCGTCTGCTCGATCACATGACCACTTACGAGAACGTCGCGCTGCCCTTGCGCGTGCGCGGGCGCGAGGAGGCAGGCTACCGCACCGACGTCACCGAGCTTTTGAAATGGGTCGGGCTCGGCGACCGCATGCATGTGCTGCCGCCGGTGCTGTCGGGCGGCGAGAAGCAGCGCGCCGCGATCGCGCGCGCGCTGATCGAGCAGCCGGAGATCCTGCTTGCCGACGAGCCGACCGGCAATGTCGATCCGCCGCTGGCGCGCCGCCTGCTGCGGCTCTTCATCGAGCTCAACCGGCTTGGCACCGCCGTGGTGATCGCCACCCACGACCTCGGCCTGATGGAGCAGGTCGATGCGCGGCGCATGATTCTCGCCGGCGGAAGGCTGGACGTCTATGACTGACCTTCCGGCCGATCACCTGCATGACGAAGCTGCCGCCGAGACGACGGCAACCGTTCGGCGCGTCCAGCGCAAGATGGCGCCGATCGTGCCGGCGCAGAACATCGCCGGCCGGGCGCTGGTGCTGGTCATCGCCATCATGACCTTCCTGTCCTGCCTGACCTTCGGCGCCGTGACGCTGGTGCGCGACACTGCCTCGGTGTGGGAGAACCAGATCTCGCGCGAGGCGACGATCCAGATCAAGCCGGTCGAGGGCCTCGACATGGAGGCGGCGCTTGCGCAGGCCTCGCAGATCGCCAGCGAGTTCCCCGGCGTGAAGGGCACGAAGATTGTCGACCGAGATGCGACGGCGCGGCTCCTGGAGCCGTGGCTGGGCACCGGCCTCAATATCGATGAACTGCCGGTGCCGCGGCTCATCGTCGTCACCATCGACGAGGCCAGCCCGCCCGACTTCGCCGCCATGCGCGCCGCGATCACGCCCAAGCTGCCGAGCGCGGCGCTCGACGACCATCGCACCTGGGTCGACCGGCTGGTCGCCATGGCGCACACGACGGTGACGATCGGCTTTGCCGTGCTGGCGCTGATATTGTCGGCGACGGTGCTGACGGTCGTGTTCGCCACGCGCGGCGCCATGGCCGGCAACGGCCACATCATCGAGGTGTTGCATTTCGTCGGCGCCGAGGCGCGCTTCATCGCGCGCGAATTCCGCTGGCATTTCCTGGTCACCGGCATGAAGGGCGCCGCCGCCGGAGGCGCCGCCGCCATTCTCGTGTTCATCGTCTTTTCCTGGTGGTCGTCGCGCAACATGGCGACGCCGGAGGCCGACCAGGCGACCGCGCTGTTCGGCAATTTCGCCATCGGCTCCACCGGCTATCTCGGCGTCGGCCTGATGGTGCTGGTGATCGGCGCGCTCACGGCGGCGACCTCGCATGCCACCGTCGTCGCCTATCTCAGCGATATCGACATCCGCCAGCCGGACTCGGGCTGATCATGACGAGACGCCGTGGAACGAAAATGGAAACCGGTCTAAACCGTTATATTCAGGAAGGAAAACGATCACGGACCGAGCAGCTGCCGTAACGCAAAGTGCGCCGCCTTATCTATGAAAGGCCGCATTTCGGAGTTAACCATAGGATGTTTTCAGGATTAACCTGAGGATGATGGACGCGCGGGACTCGATCGGAACGGCTGGACGGATGCCAGCGGCGCTTTCGCGCGGCGCTGGGTCTGCAAGGTCTGGTCGCCTCAGATTTGCGCTTCGTATCTGCGGTTTCTTCGTGCTTGCCCTGCTGGCGCTTTTCGCTGGTGGCTTCGGCTGGTTTGCCGACAAGGTCAGCAGCATGACGACGCCGGTCAATCCGGCCAAGGCCGACGCCATCATCGTGCTCACCGGCGGCCAGTCGCGGCTGGACGCAGCCATGGACCTGCTGGCGTCGGGAAAGGGCGAGCGGCTCTTGATAAGCGGCGTCCATCCCTCGGCCAGCCGCCGCCAGCTGCAAATGGCGATGGGCGGCGACAAGCAGCTGTTTTCCTGCTGCGTCGACATCGACCGTGCCGCGCTCGACACCATCGGCAATGCCGAGGAGAGCGCCAAATGGGTGGAAAGCCACGCCTATGGCAGCATCATCCTCGTCACCAACAACTACCACATGCCGCGCAGCCTGCTGGAAATGGGCCGGCTGCTGCATGGCGCGCGGCTCGAACCGTATCCGGTGGTCAACACCAAGCTGGGCAACGGCAGCTGGCTGACCAAGCCGGAAGCGCTGCGCGTGCTGCTCACCGAATACAGCAAATATGTTCTGGCGCTGGCGCGCGGCATCGTTCCGATTCGCCCGACCGCCGAGGGCGTCACCCTAGCCGAAGCCTCGGTCGCCAAGGACGGGAAGCAGCCAGGCCAGGTCATCCCTTAATCGCAACTCCACGCAGGCGCGCAACTTCTTGCTCGAGGTCTGCGATGCGCTGGTCGCGCTCGGCAAGCGCCGCGGCCACATCCGCTGCTTCAAAACGCTGCGGAATGTGCTGCGGACAATTGGCGTCCCAGGCCGTGACGGTGAACAGGATCGCTTGCTCCGGTCGCGCCCTGTAATTTGCCGGCATCAGCCTTGCCGTCAGGTCGGGATCGTCCTCGACGACCCGCGCCCGGCCCCAGATCTTGATGCGCTGCCGAAGCATGTAGTCGATCAGGAACAGGAAGGCCTGGGCATTGTCCGCAAGATTGCCCTGGGTGATGAACTGCCGGTTGCCCGAGAAATCGGCAAAGCCGATCGTCTGCTCGTCGATCACCTTGAGGAAGCCGGCGGGGCCGCCGCGATGCTGGATATAGGGCTGGCCGCCGCCATTGGCCGTGGCCAGGAACACGCTGGTCTGCGCCTCGACGAAAGCGGCGAGATCGGGCGTGATCGCCGCCCGCCAGCCGCCGCGCTCCTCGACGCGAGCGTAGGATTCGCGCGAACCTTTGCGGGACTGGATGGCCTTGACCGTGGGCGTGAAGGCGACATCGCTGGTGAAGGCGTTCATGGCGGCGCTCCTCGGACGAAATAGCACCGTATTTAGCTCCTTCCGAAATCCGGAGGAAGAAGGCATATCTGCAATCTAAACTTCCATTTTCTGGAAGAATGGATGGACCGCCTCGATGCCGTGTCCCTGTTCGTCGCCACGGTGGAAGCCGGCAGACTTTCCGCTGCGGCGCGGCGTGCCGGCGTGCCGCTGCTCGAGCCGTTCGAGCCGCCGCCCTGGCCGGTCGTTCATGCCGGCCAGGGCCTGCTGCCGGTGCGCGCCTTCCTCGATTTCGCCGCGCCGCGCCTGAAGGAGGGGCGCGGTTCGACCACGGCGCCGTTTTCTTTTTGGCCGCGCTTGGTGTAACCAACGCACACCTCCACACCGGGCCCTTTCCCGCATGCTCTATATCCGCTCGCTGGCGTTCAACCTTGCCTTCTATCTCAGCCTGGTCGTCCAAATGATCTTCTGGACGCCCTTCTATTTCCTGTCGCCGCGCCACCGCGCCTGGTTCGTGCCGAAATTCTGGTCGCGCACCTCGATGTGGCTCTACGACAAGATCGCCGGCACCAGGAGCGAGATCACGGGCGTCGAAAACCTGCCGGAAGGGTCGTTCATCCTGGCGCCCAAGCATCAGTCCTTCTGGGACGCGATCGCCTTTTTTCCTTATCTCGACGACGCTTTGTATATTCTGAAGCGGGAGCTGACCTGGATCCCCTTCTTCGGCTGGTACATCATGAAGATGCGCATGATCCCGGTCGACCGCGGCAGCCGCTCGAAAGCGTTGAAAGCGGTCGTCGTCGCGACCAGGCAGGAGATGGCGCGCAATCCTCGTCAGCTCATCATCTATCCGGAAGGCACGCGCCGCCCGCCGGGCGCCGAGCCGTCCTACAAATATGGCATCGTCGAGCTTTATACCCAGCTCGGCGTTCCCGTGGTGCCGGTCGCTCATGTCGCCGGCCTCTACTGGCCGCGCCGCAAATTCATGCGCTATCCGGGCACCATCAAGGCCCGCTTCCTGCCGCCCATTCCTCCGGGTCTCGGCAAGGAGGAATTCATGCAGCGGCTGATCGGCGAGACGGAGGCCGCCTGCGACGAGCTGCTCGTCGAGGCCTCGCGCGCGCCGAACCCGCCGCCTCTGCCGCCGACGGCGGTGAAGCGGCTGGCGGAGCTCGGCGCTGCGTCAACGACAAAGGCTTGATCCTGCTCACGGCAGTTCCGCGAGCGCGGTGGTCAGCACCAGCGTCGCCGCGAAGACGAGGTTGATGATCCGCGACGCCAGCGGATTGCGCAGCAACCGCGCAAAAACCGTGCCGGCGAGAAGCCAGAGCCCATGGATGGCGACGATCATCGCTGCCAGCACCAGCAGCCTGGTTGGCAGTCCGAGCGCATCGGCCTGCACCGAGGCGCCGGCAAACACGGCGCCGATCGCCACATAGGCCTTCGGATTGGCGACGGCGAGCATCAAGCCGCCGAGAAAAGTAGGGCGCGCCGCCTTGTTCTCGTCTTCCGCAAGCGGCGGCGCCGTCGCGATCCTGAAGGCGAGGTAGAGGATGTAGGCGGCCGACGCGACCATCAGCAGCGGCGCCACCCCCGGTATCGAGGCGAGCACGCCGACCAGGCCGGCGGCCACCACCAGAAGCACGACGGTCGTTCCAAGCACGACGCCCAAAGTGTAGCCCAGCGAAGGCCGCAGCCCGAAGGCGGCGCCGATTGCTGTGACGCTGATCGTCGCCGGACCGGGACTGCCCATGACGACGGCCGCCGCCATGACCAGCGCCAGCAATTGCTGCCAGGACTGCGCTCCAATTGCTCCGGCCATGCCGACCCCAATTCCTGCCGCGATGCGGCAAGGAATTATCGCGGGACTCCGGCAAGGTCTTGGACGATCGTGCGCGGCCTTACGGCACTAAGGTTAAGGGATGTTGAGATTCAGGTCAGGCCGAGCCGGAGTCGAAGACGGGCGCGAAGCGACCAAAATGGCGGCTTCCGAGAACCGGCCTACGCCGGCCGTAGCCTTCATAGAGCGGAGACACTTGTAAGGGCTTCAGCCGGCGAAGGTACTTAACGTACGTGAGCACCGGAAGCGCAGGAAGCCGCCATTTGCAGGCCGGCCTCACCTGAATATCAATATCCCTTAGGCGCTGGCCCGGTCGAGCGCGGCGATATCGTCGGCGGAAAGCTTGAGCGAGGCGGCGCGGATCAGGCTGTCCATCTGGGCGGGCGTCGTGGCGCTTGCGATCGGCGCGGTGATGCCCGGCCGCGCCATGATCCAGGCGAGCGCCACTTCCGCCTGCTTGGCCGAATGGCGCGCAGCCGCGGCATCGAGCGCGGAGAGGATGCGCATGCCGCGCTCATTGAGATACTCGGCGACATCTTCACCGCGCGCGCTTTGGCCAAGATCGTCCTTGCCGCGGTATTTGCCGCTGAGAAAACCCTTGGCGAGGCTGAAATAGGTGATGACCCCGAGGCCCTCCGTCTTGCAGAGGTCGAGCAGCGGGCCATCCAGCGAGGAACGGTCGTACAAATTGTATTCGGGCTGCAGGACCTCGTAACGCGGCAGGCTGCGCAGGCTGGCGACGTCGAGCGCCGCGCGCAATTGTCCGGCATCGAGGTTGGAGCAGCCCGGATAACGGATCTTGCCTTTCTCCAGCAGGCGCTGATAGGCGCCGAGCGTCTCCTCGTAAGGCGTGGCGGGATCCGGCCAATGCGACAGATAAAGATCGATCACATCGGTTTGCAGTCGCTTCAGCGACGCGTCGACCGCCTTTTCGATATAGGCCGCGGACAGGTCCCGCTTACCTTGGCCCATGTCGGAGCCGACCTTGGTGATGACGACGATCCTGTCGCGATTGCCGCGGCTTTTCATCCAGTTGCCGATGATGGTTTCGGATTCGCCGCCCTTGTTGCCCGGAGCCCAGCGTGAATAGGCATCGGCGGTGTCGACGGCATTGAAGCCGGCCTCGGCAAACCGGTCGAGCAGGTCGAAGGAAGTCTTCTCGTCGGCGGTCCAGCCGAAGACGTTGCCCCCCAGGACCAGCGGCGCGATGGAAAGGTCGGTGCGACCGAGACGGCGTTTCTGCAAGATTGATCTCCGTGATGCTGGGATGGGCCGCGACGCCCGGGAATGGATTGCCGGTAAGCTAGGTCGTGCCTTGCCGAGGTCAAAGGCATGGTTTTGCTTTTTGATCGGGCCAGGCCGTCACGAAGGCGCGACCTGCCGCCCCACCTGTTCCAGCCAATGGTCGCGGATTCCGAGCGCCTTCAGATGATCGAGCGTGCTGAGCACATAGTCCTCGTTCCTGCCCGACTGGCCGACGGCGCCGCGGACGACCGCCGCAGCATGGCCGGCGTCGAGCCCGCCGGCATATTGCTCATGCGCGCGGTCGACGATGTAGGCGACCGCCTCGACCGTTCGGTCCCCTCCTGCCCCGCTCCTGTCGAGCCGGACGTCTAGCATGCGTTCGAGATAGACGTTGGTCACCAGCTCGCGCTCGCGCAGATAGGAAAGCACTTCGTCCCGCAAATCGCCGGGCACGCGGAAGGCAAGGCCGATGCAGGAGCCGCCGCGGTCGAGGCCGAGCACCAGTCCCGGCCGCTCGCGTGTGCCGCGATGCACGAAGGAATAGACGCAAAGCGACCGGCGATAGCCGTAAAGACGGGCCCGCCGCGTCTCGACATGTGCGAATCCCGGCCGCCAGATCAGCGACCCATAGCCAAAAACCCAAAAATCGCCCATATCGCCAAGCCTGATCGCGCTCGAGTGACGACATCGCACCGCAAGGTGTTTCTTCCGTCCCCGCTTGTTGTGCGTGAGATAACAGCCCGCTCGCCGCATCAGGGGTTAACGAGAGCCGCAGCATGACGTCAAGTGACGAGCCATCGCGCAAACCTAGCCGCCGGCTGTTCTGGCTTGCCGCGTTCATTGTCGCGCTGTTCGCTATCTACAGCGCCGGCTGGTTCTATCTTGCCGGCCGCCTCAAGACGGAAGCCGACCAGGCCGTGGCCAACCTCGGCGCCAAAGGCATCGCGGCGGGCTGCGCCAACCTCACCGTCAGCGGCTATCCGCTGAACTTCGCCGTGTCCTGCGACAGCCTCGCCTATCAGGACGACAGCAAAAGCATCGCAGCCTCCACCGGCAGCTTCAACGCCGTCGCAGGGATCGCGCAGCCTTTGTCACCGATGGCCGATGTAAGAGGTCCGCTCCGAACCTCCGTGCCGGGCATGCCGCCGCTCTGGATCGACTGGGACAAGCTGAACGCGACGGTCAAACTGTCCTGGCCCTTGCCGCGGCGTATTTCGCTGCAGGCCGAGGGCCTGTCGGGCCAGACCGACCCGGCTGACGATTCCGATCCGGCCGAATTGTTCTATGCGGCAAACGCGGCCGGGCAACTGGAACCCAAAGGCCAGGATGTCACCTATGCCGGCAGCTTCAGCGATCTCGAGATCGATAGCGACGCGATCGGCGACCGCGTGCTGCCGGCGCTCGATGCCAGCGGCGAGGTAACGGTGAAGAACGGTATCGCGCTTATCGCGGCGCCGCCGAAAAGCCTGCGCGGCCAGGCGGTCGACGTCGCCAGGCTCGACCTGTCGTCGGGAACGGCGCGCGTGACCGTCTCCGGACCGATCTCGGTCGACGCTGACGGCCTGATCGATGCCAACCTGACCATCAAGCTCAAGGATCCGAAGGCGGTGGCGGCGATCCTCTCCGGCGCCATCCCCGAGCACAAAAGCGAGATCGAGCAGGGTTTTGCCGGCCTGGCCATGCTCGGCAACGAGCCGTCCATGCCGCTCAAGGTCGTCAAGGGCAAGGCGTCGCTCGGCTTCATCCCTCTGGGCAAGATCAAGCCTGTCGACTGAGCGCTGCGATGTCGGGACCGGTCAGACTGCTGAGCGTCGGCGCATTCACCCTCGACACGATCCTGCGTGTCGAGACGCTTCCCACGCATCAGGGCAAGTTCATCGCCAGCGACGGCGTCCAGATCGCCTCTGGCATGGCGACGAGCGCCGCCTGCGCCGCGCATCGCCTGGGCGCCCACGCATCGCTTTGGGCGAGTGCGGGTGACGATGCGGTCGGCGATCGGCTGGTCGCCGAGATCGAGGCGGAAGGCGTCGATTGCAGCCTGATCCGCCGCGTCGCCGGCGCGCGCTCGGCGCTGGCCGCGATCCTGGTGGATGCTCATGGCGAGCGCGTCATCGTGCCGTTCTACGACCGACAAGCGCAGGCCGATCCCGAGACGCTGCCGCTTGCCGATCTTTCCGCCTTCGACGCCGTGCTGGTGGACGTGCGCTGGCCTGGCGCCGCCGCGCTCGCCTTGGCGGCCGCCCGGGACGCGGGCCGTCCGGCGATCCTCGACGCCGACACCGCACCAATCGAGGTGCTGGAGCGGCTGCTGCCGTTGGCCTCGCATATCGTCGCCTCGGAGCCGGCGGCGCGTATCGTCTGCGGTCATGCGCTCGACCCGGAAAGCGCCTGCGCCGACCTCGCTTCGCGCACCGACGCCTTTGTCGCGGTGACGGGAGGCGCCGCCGGAACCTGGTGGCACGACCGGGAAGCCGGCCGCGTCCGCCATGTCGAGGCGCCGAAGGTCAAGGCGGTGGACACGCTGGCCGCCGGCGACGTCTTCCACGGCGCCTTTGCCGTCGGCCTTGCCGAAGCCATGCCGCCCGAGCAGGCGCTGCGCTTTGCCAGCGCCGCCGCCGCGCTCAAATGCCTGCGCTTCGGCGGCCGGCTCGGTGCGCCCGACAGGGCCGAGACAATGGCGATGATGGCGGCGCACTGGCCGTCGTCCCAATAGGCAAAGGGAGTTGAGATTCAGGTCAGGGCGAGCCGAAAATGGTGGGTTCCGAGAACCGGAGCGGAGCGTACTTGAAGTACGTGAGCACCGGAAGCGCAGGAAGCCAGCATTTGCAGGCCGGCCTCACCTGAATATCAGTTCCCTTTGGGATGCTCGACCGCCTGGCGGCCAAAATCCGGCACGTCGATGTCCTGACCGGCCTCGATGATCGAGCGGCGGATGGCGCGTGTGCGGGTGAAGAGGTCGAACAGCTTTTCGCCGTCGCCCCAGCGGATCGCCCGCTGCAGCGAGGCAAGATCCTCCGAGAAGCGCGCCAGCATCTCCAGGATCGCGTCCTTGTTGTGCAGGCACACGTCGCGCCACATGGTCGGGTCCGACGCCGCCAGTCGCGTGAAGTCGCGAAAGCCGGAAGCGGAGTATTTGATGACTTCCGTCTTGGTCACCGATTCCAGGTCGTCGGCGGTGCCGACGATGTTGTAGGCGATGATGTGCGGCAGGTGCGAGACGATGGCGAGCGTCATGTCGTGATGCTGCGGGTCCATCGTGTCGATGTTCGAGCCGCAACGCCGCCAGAATTCGGAAAGCTTCTCCAGAGCCTCGGGATCGGTTCCCGGCAGCGGCGTGAAGATGCACCAGCGG
Organism: Mesorhizobium sp.; assembly: GCA_004963905.1. Lineage (GTDB taxonomy): Bacteria > Pseudomonadota > Alphaproteobacteria > Rhizobiales > Rhizobiaceae > Mesorhizobium. The sequence continues at coordinate 5,398 of SUGL01000024.1, read as the reverse complement.
TTGTCGAAGAGATCGGCGAAGCCGGCGTCCGGTCCGGATTTTTCCGTGCCCGCCAGCGGATGGCCCGGGATGAAGTGCACGCCGTCGGGCACATGCGGCTGCATTTGCGCGATGACGGAGGCCTTGGTCGAGCCGACATCGGTGAGGATGGCGCCCTTCTTCAGTGCCGGCGCGATCTCGGCGGCGACCTCGCCGGACGACCCGACCGGAACCGAGACGATGACGAGATCCGCGTCGCGCGCCGCTTCCTTGGCCTCGGTGGTGTAGGAGTCGCCGAGACCGAGTTCCTCGGCCCGCTTCAGCGTCGATGTGCTGCGCGTCGCGATGGCGATATGGCGCGCCAGGCCTTCGCGGCGGATGACGCGGGCGAGCGACGAGCCGATCAGGCCGATGCCCACCAGCGCTATTTTCTCAAACATCGGTGATGTCATGGTGTTCTAGCTTTTCAGGAAATTCGTCAGCGCTTCGACGACGCCGCGATTGGCCTCTTCGGTGCCGATGCTCATGCGCAGCGCATTGGGGAAGCCGTAGCCGGTGACGCGACGCAGTATGTAGCCGCGTGCGCTCAGATAGTCGTCCGCGGCCGCCGCCGAATGCCGCTTGTCGTCGGGGAAATGGATCAGCACGAAATTGCCGACGCTGGGCGTGACGCGCAGCCCGAGCAGGGTCACCTGCTCGCTGACCCAGGCCAGCCATTTCTCGTTGTGCGCCACGCTGCGCTCGACATGGGCGCGGTCGCGGATGGCCGCGATGCCCGCCTCGATCGCGGTCGCGTTGACGTTGAAGGGGCCGCGCACGCGGTTGATCGCATCGACGATATGCGCCGGCCCGTACATCCAGCCGACGCGCGCCCCGCCGAGGCCGAGCTTGGAGAAGGTGCGCGTCATGACGACGTTCTCGGAACTGCCCGCCAGCTCGATGCCGGCCTCGTAGTCGTTACGGCGTACATATTCGGCATAGGCGGCGTCGAGCACCAGAAGCACGTTCTTCGGCAGTCCGGCATGCAGCCGGCGCACCTCCTGGAAAGGCACGTAGGTGCCGGTCGGATTGTTGGGATTGGCAAGGAAGACGATCCGCGTCGCCGGCGTGACGGCAGCGAGGATCGCATCGATGTCGGCGCGCTCGTCGGTTTCCTTGACTGCCACCGGCTTCGCGCCGGCCGCCTGGATGTAGATCTTGTAGACCATGAAGGCATGTTCGGTGAACACGGCCTCGTCTCCCGGCGCGAGATAGGTCTGTGCCAAGAGCCCCAGGATCTCGTCGGAGCCGTTGGAGCAAACGATGTTTGCCGGGTTGAGGCCGTGCACTTCGGCGATCGCCTCGCGCAGCCGGCGAGCGCTGCCGTCGGGATAGACGTCGAGCCTGGCAGCCACGTCCCGCGCGGCCTCGATCGCCTTCGGCGAAGGCCCGAGCGGATTCTCGTTTGACGACAGCTTATAGACCTTCGTCACGCCGGCCGGCGCGGTGCTCTTGCCCGGCACGTATGCCTCGATGTCCATGATGCCCGCGCGAGGCGTTGGACGTGCCTGATCCTGCTTCATGTCACAATCCGTCGAGAAGGCCTTCGAGGCCGCAGCGGAAATACAGGCCGTGGCCCCGAATGTCGAGTGCCGGTGCTTGCGCCACGATGCCGATCTCAGGTTGCTGCCCGTTGACGAAGCGCGGCGCTGGTCCTAGAAGAGCAGCCGGACTTCCCGTGGTGATTTGGCCGGTCGGCTTGCAGCCACGTTAAACAATTCGCTAAAGGGCCGTTTGCAACCTGTAACCGGCTTTGCGAAGGCAGGCCGGTTTTTTGTTGTCCGCCGCCGGCCGGACTGGATGGGGAATGCAAATGTCCGCTCAGCGCGTTGCAAGGACCAACAACGAGGCCGACCATCCGTCGAGCCCGGTGCTGCAGTTCGGTCCCGACAAGCCGCTGAAGCTCGATGCCGGCACGATCCTGTCGCCATTCCAGGTCGCCTACCAGACCTACGGCACACTCAACGACGCCCGCTCCAACGCGATCCTCGTCTGCCATGCGCTGACCGGCGACCAGCATGTCGCCAACACCAATCCGGTGACCGGCAAGCCGGGCTGGTGGGAGGTGCTGATCGGCCCCGGCAAGATCATCGACACCAGCCGCTTTTTCGTCATCTGCGCCAACGTCGTCGGCGGCTGTCTCGGCTCCACCGGCCCGGCCTCGACCAATCCCGCGACAGGCCGGCCCTATGGCCTCGACCTGCCGATCATCACCATCCGCGACATGGTGCGCGCGCAGCTGATGCTGGTCGACCATTTCGGCATCGAGAAGCTGTTTTGCGTGATCGGCGGCTCGATGGGGGGCATGCAGGTGCTGGAATGGGCCGCCAGCCATTCGGAGCGCGTCTTCTGCGCGCTGCCGATCGCCACCGGCGCCCGCCATTCCTCGCAGAACATCGCCTTCCACGAGGTCGGGCGGCAGGCCGTCATGGCCGATCCGGACTGGCATGGCGGCAAATATCTCGATTTCGGCCGGCGTCCGGAAAAGGGGCTCGCGGTGGCCCGCATGGCCGCCCATATCACCTATCTGTCGGAGGCGGCGCTTCACCGCAAATTCGGCCGCAACCTGCAGGACCGCGAGGCGCTCACCTTCGGCTTCGATGCCGATTTCCAGATCGAAAGCTACCTGCGCCACCAGGGCATGACTTTCGTCGATCGCTTCGACGCCAACTCCTACCTCTATCTGACCCGCGCGATGGACTACTTCGACCTCGCCGCCGACCATGGCGGACGGCTGGCCGATGCCTTCGCCGGAACCAGGACACGTTTCTGCCTGGTGTCCTTCACGAGCGACTGGCTGTTCCCGACGGAGGAAAGCCGCTCGATCGTCCATGCGCTCAATGCCGCCGGCGCCTCCGTCTCCTTCGTCGAGATCGAGACCGATCGCGGCCATGACGCCTTCCTGCTCGACGAGCCGGAGCTGTTCGCGGCCATCAACGGCTTCATTGCCTCCGCCGCTCGCGCCAGGGGGCTCAGCCTATGAGCGGGTCGCGATTCGTTTGTTCTAGCCGCATTCCTGCGACGCCATCGGCTGCAAATGCGATAAGGCCGGAGGTGTGCGCATGAGCGTCAACCGCGCCCAGCGTGTCGACCTCGAGGTCGTCACCGATCTCATCCCGTCGCATTCGCGCGTGCTCGATGTCGGCTCGGGCGATGGCGTGCTTTTGGAACTGCTGCAGGAGACCAAGCAGGTCGACGGCCGCGGCCTGGAACTGTCGCAACGCGGCGTCAACGAATGCGTGGCGCGCGGCCTTTCCGTCGTCCAGGGCGATGCCGACAAGGACCTCGAATTCTATCCCGACAAGGGTTTCGACTTCGTCGTGCTGTCGCAGACCCTGCAGGCGACCCGCAATCCGAAGCTGGTGCTCGACGAGCTGCTTCGGATCGGCAACCGCGCCATCGTCTCCTTCCCCAATTTCGGCCATTGGCGGGTGCGCTTCTCGCTGCTGATCAAGGGCAGGATGCCGGTCACCAAGGACCTGCCCTATTCCTGGTACGACACGCCGAACATCCACTTCTGCACCATCCGCGACTTCGTCAACCTGTGCGAGGAGCTCGGCGCGACGGTCGAGAAGGCGACCGCGCTCGACGCCAACGGCCAGAAGATCGGCCTGTCGATGCCCTGGTGGTTCTGGAACTTCTTCGGCCAGCAAGCGGTGTTCTTGCTCAAGCGATAGGCCGGCGCCATGCCGGCTCGGTGCTTGAGCTATGCCAGCACATCGGTAGCCTTGTGCGGATGCTCGACGCCGTCGACGAAGATGACGTCGGATACGGAATTGCCGGTGCGCAACGCGAGAATCTGTTGATATGCGGGCGACCGGTACCAGTCGCGCACATGCTGGCTGTCCGGGAATTCGATGACGATCACGTGGCCCGGCCAGCTGTTTTCGACCACCTCGACTTCACCGCCATGGATGACGAAGCGCCCGCCGAAAGGCGCCAGCGTGGCGTCGATCCTTTCAAGGTACTCGACCATCCACGGGCCGGGCGTGACGTGGCGCATATGGGCAACGGCGTAAGCGGTCATGATCTGCTCCTTCATTTGATCGAAGCCGTCCGACCGGCTTCATGGGGAACAGTTTGCGGAGGATAGGTATTCCGGTCGATTACCTCCGAGGTCATCAAGAAACGCCGCCATTGGCTTGCGCCGCGCGGCGTGGGTTGACCGGCCAACGAACTGCCTGGCAAGACCGCGGACAGACGCTGGTGTTGCCTTCAAACCGCAATGGCGCGGAAACCGACCGGAATCCGTCTCCTCTCCCGCTGCGCTTGGGTGACACGGAGACCGCTTTTTAGTAGCTTGGCTGCGATTCCGGGGGGAATGGAAGGTAGCCATCAGACCCTTAGAACAAACGCCGGGCGCGACCGGTGGCAGCGGCAGCCGGATGCCGAGCGAAGTCGCTCCGTTGATTAGCGTGATCACGCCGACGCACAATCGGCGCTATCAGGTCGTTCGTGCGGTAGAAAGCGTTCTTGCCCAGACACTTACCCGCTTCGAGCACATCGTGGTCGACGACGGTTCGACCGATGGAACGGCCCTGGCGCTGGCCGAGATTCGCGATCCCAGGCTGATCTATGTCGGAGCCAAATGGCGAGGCGCCAATGCTGCGCGCAACGCGGGCATCGAGCGCGCGCGGGCGCCGATCGTGACCTTCCTTGATTCGGACGATGTCTATCTGCCGGACCGGTTGGAGCGGACGCTGGCGCGGTTCGACAAGAACCCGTCGCTCGAAGTGCTGATCAGTTCCTACGTCTCGGTGAAGGGCCAGCGCAGCACCAAATGCATCAACCGCGAGGCCTTGCTCGACAAGAGCACGCTGCAGCGCGCCCTGGTCTCGCAGACGATCTTCATCGCCGGCTCGGCGATCACCGCCCGGCACGAATCGCTGCTTGCGATCGGCGGCTATGACAGCGACATCACGCGCATGCAGGACCGCGAACTGCTGCTGCGTTTTGCCCGCCGCAGCGGTGCCTTGCTGTCGGAGGATATCGACTGGAAGAAGTACAATTCGGAGAATTCGATCTCCGGTCGTCGCGACGGCTATGTCGAGGCCTATGCTAACCTGATCGGCAAGCACCCTTACATTGCCGACCGCTATCCAGATGTGCCGCCCTATATGATCGCCCGGCAGATCATCGCCGACTTCCTGAAGGGCAGGCTGCCGCAGGCATTTTCGGGCTATCTCGCCAACCGGTCGTCCAAGGCGCTCGGCTACTCGCCGAGCGAGCTGGTGCGCGGCTATGTCGTCGGCCGGCGCTGGCGCCGCGACTGCTATGACGAATTCCGCGCCAAATATGGCGCCCGACCGACCTGAGTGTCTGACTCTAGAGCAATTCCAGGAAAAGTGTGAGCGGTTTTCCGTCAGGAATTGCGTCAAAA
>SUGL01000249.1 GCA_004963905.1 Mesorhizobium sp. | reverse complement strand
CCATCTTTCTGAACACCGATCACGGCTTCTTCTGCCGGCTTTTGACGCTGGCCTTGATCGCATGCTTTTCGAAAAGGCCGGAAAGCGCCTTCTCGATCTCGCCCAGCACACCCTTGTTGCGCTCGAAGATTTCGGCCAGCCGCGCGGTGACGGCGCGATAGGCTTCCGGATTGATGTAGCGGAACGCGATCTCCTCAAGTTCCTCGCGCATGCCTTGCATGCCCATGCGGCCGGCGAGCGGCGCATAGA
>SUGL01000248.1 GCA_004963905.1 Mesorhizobium sp. | reverse complement strand
ATGCTGGACATGGGCAAGCTCGTGCGCCATCACCGCCGCGACCTCCTCGTGGCTGAGCCGCTCCAGCAGGCCGGTGGACGCGGCCACCGCGGCGTTCTCGGGGTTGCGGCCGGTGGCGAAGGCGTTGGGCTGCGGGCTGTCGATCAGGTAGGTCTTCGGCATCGGCAGGCCGGCCCGCCTGGCCAGCGCCTCGACGATCGCGTGATATTCGGGCGCATTGCGCGCGTCCACCTCGATGGCATTGTTCATC
>SUGL01000247.1 GCA_004963905.1 Mesorhizobium sp. | reverse complement strand
TTGCTGGAGAGGGCATCGACGTTGGAAATATAGGCTGGGATGATGGTGCCGGCCTCTTCGGCGATCATTCCCTGCATCTGGCCGTAGATTTCCTTGCGCTTGGCCTGGTCGAGCGAACCGCGCGCCTCGATGAGCAGCTTGTCGAACTTCTCGGACTTGTATTGGCTCTCGTTCCAGGGCGCATTCGAGGCGTAGAGGAGCGAGAACAGGATGTCCGGCGTCGGGCGCGGATTGATGTTGCCGAAATGGAC
>SUGL01000246.1 GCA_004963905.1 Mesorhizobium sp. | reverse complement strand
GGAAGCTGGCCGGCATGGCCTTCATCGTGCTGTTTGCGCTGCCGGGCACGGTCTGGGTGCGTTCGTTGTTCAACCAGCAGACGCTGATGGGCAACTATCCCATGCGCATCCGCTGGCAGGTGCATCGCTACCTGCTCAAGCAATCGATGACTTTCTACCAGGACGAATTCGCCGGCCGCATCGCCACCAAGCTGATGCAGACGGCACTCGCCGTGCGCGACTGCGTCATGAAGGTTATCGACGTCCTCAAC
>SUGL01000245.1 GCA_004963905.1 Mesorhizobium sp. | reverse complement strand
AAATCCGCCATCAGAGTCTCTCCACCCGCATGCCTCTTTCCTGTTTGCGCGTCCTCACGCCTTCGGCGCTGCGATCGCGCGGGCAGGCGGGGATCTCTTTCGAGCGGAGTTCCAGAAGCAGGTCAGGCATTGGTTAGCTCCTCACCCTCCCCTTGATGGGGAGGGTCGGCGCGGCAGCGCCGGTGTCACGAATGCGCGGGAAATAGCAACTCGGCCAGCCGCTGTCACCCCGCAAGCAGATGGCCTCTTCGA
>SUGL01000244.1 GCA_004963905.1 Mesorhizobium sp. | reverse complement strand
CCACTGCCGTCAACCAGCGCCGCGAACAGTTCCGCGACCCGCGCGTGCGGCAGGCGATCGGGCTTTGCTTCGACTTCGAATGGACGCGGCGCAATTTCTTCTACGGCTCCTATGAGCGCTCGCAATCCTGCTTCGAAAAGTCGGACTTTCGCGCCGAAGGCATGCCGTCGCCGCAGGAATTGGCCCTGTTGGAACCGCTGCGGGACCAGATCCCACCCGAGACTTTCGGCGAAGCCGTGACCCAGGCCGTGT
>SUGL01000243.1 GCA_004963905.1 Mesorhizobium sp. | reverse complement strand
ACCTTTATGTCGAGGATCGCTTTCGCGGCCGCCGCATCGGTGAAAAGCTTTTGCGGCGCGTGGCGAGGGAATGCCGCGCGGCGGGCGGCGTCTATCTGAGACTCTCGGTCGACACCGACAACGAGACGGCCAAGGCCTTCTATGAAAAACTCGGCATCGGCTGGTCGAGTTACGAGCAGGTGCAAAAGATCGTCGGCGAGGCTTTCTTCGCCTTTGCCGATGCGCCGGAGGAAGAACGATGAAAGCCTTCTAT
>SUGL01000242.1 GCA_004963905.1 Mesorhizobium sp. | reverse complement strand
CTTCTTCATCGGCATCATCCTGTGGCCGTTCATATGGGTTGGCCGCTGGTACGGCCAGCGCGGCTGGATCCTGAAGGCGGTGGTGGGCCTGGCCCTTCTGGTGCTGATCGGCCTTTACGCCAACTTCTTCTATGCAACCCAGTGGTGGAACAATTTCGACCCGAACTATCCCGACAAATATACCTTCGAGAAGCGCAACATTTCGGCCGGCGAGCAGGTCTCGGCCGGGGCCGGCACCGACACGGCGAAGACC
>SUGL01000241.1 GCA_004963905.1 Mesorhizobium sp. | reverse complement strand
CGACGCCCATGTCCAGCGCGCGGATGGTGTTTTCGCGCGCCGTCGGCGAGCGATAAAGCCCGTCCTGCGGAAAGGCGACCAATTGCAGGTCGATATAGGGCGCGACCGTCTTCTTTACATCGAGCAGCGCCTCGACGGCGAGCAGCCGGTCGTCGCAGACATCGACATGGCTGCGGATGGCGAGCAGGCCCATCGACACTGCCCAGTCGCAATAGGCGAGCGCGCGGTCGCGCACGGCCTCATGCGTCAAAAG
>SUGL01000240.1 GCA_004963905.1 Mesorhizobium sp. | reverse complement strand
CCCGACCATTCGAGCCCGGCCTTCTCGCCATAGATGCGCACCGAAAGGTCATTGTAGTGGCCCGGCGAGGTCTGGCTGGCGAGAATGGTGCCGCGCGCGCCGCCGGTCCAGCGCACCAAGACATGCGCATTGTCGTCGAGCCGCCGTCCGGGCACGGCGGTGAAAAGGTCGGCTGAAACCGCCTCGGCCTCGAAGCCGGAAATGAAGCTCGCCAGGTTGAAGGCGTGCACGCCGATATCGGCGAGCTTCATTT
>SUGL01000023.1 GCA_004963905.1 Mesorhizobium sp. | reverse complement strand
AGACGAGCTTGCAGTCGAGTTGCTCTTCGAGTTTTTGCAGCGCAAGGCTCACGGATGGCTGGCTCATTCGAAGACGTTTTGCGGCGCCGGTGATGCTCCTCTCTTCAGCGATGATGCAAAAACTGCGCAGGAGATTCCAGCTCAGCTCATTCGTCCCCATTTGGAATGCTCCGCAAAATGCATCCGACTTCGTTGGGTTTGCAGTCGTTGTTCGCCTCGATTGCACAACAAGATAGCCTATGCAAAGCCTTCAATCCTCCAGCAGCCGTTCGTGGACGGGACCCGAAGCCATGTGGCGCGCCCAGCTAGCCGGCCGGCGTGGAGCGAACGACGTGTCCAATGCGCATGCATAGATCTTTTCGCCATGCAATGTCAGCGCAAATCGTGGAACACGAGCTTGCTGCTCCGGGAAGCGGACCGGACGCGCCTTCATCCGCGGCGGCCGGGCCAATGTCCGCTAGGCACTCTACATGCCGCTCTCGTTGCCATGCGGTGCAATCCCGATCTCACGGCAAAATACGACCGCCTCAAAGCCGTCCGCAAAGCCGCGAAGGTCGCTATCACCCCCATCATGCGAAAGCTGATCGTTCTCGCAAACGTGCTCCTCAGGGACGGCCGGAAATGGGCGCCATCCCTTACTTGACCAACACGGATGCTCTAGCGGTTCTCCATTGGCGCTGGAAGCCACCGCAGAGTCATCGCTTAAACGAAGGAGGCGTGGTCGCGCAGGCACCTCGCATCTCGAGACGTGGGCCGTCGGCCGGTGGGCAACTGGAAGGTTCGCTGCGCACCAGCTTCCTGTCTGCGCCGCAACGCAGCCAGGATAAGATGTGGTGATAGCCCCCGATCGTTGGCTTCACGGCAACGGCCAGGGCCGCCGCTACTGCGCCCAAACCGACCGCTCCTTCGCGACAGTCACGAGCGGCGGAAAGACCTCTGGTTGCAATGGGCGACCACTGGTTTCAGCTCACGGCTACTGAATATTCCCCAGTAGCGTCCCCATGGCAATAGTCATTGCGCTAGTATAGCTATCGAGATCCTTTACCTCAAACAGAAAGCGATTTGACTCTGGACCGGCGTCCGTCCACGTCGTCACGCCACTCGGATCGCACTTGATGTCGACGGGGCGGAAGCCAAAAACCGCATCGTCTGCGTCGGACCCCGCAATGATCTTGCCCGCCTTGTCCACGACTTGGGACACCATATGGAAAAAGCCGGCGGTGGACCACATGCTGCGGTATTCCTGCATGGTGCGCCAGGCCGGTGCATCGCTCCGAGGGGCCAGCAGCGGCTGTAGGTAGCGCGCATCCGTTCGGGACTCGAGGGAATAGGTGAAGTAGCTTTGCAGGGTGGGTGACAACTTTGTCAGAACGTCGCCCTGCTTGAAACGATAGAAGGTCCCGAACTTTTGGACCTTCCTGTCCAGGTATTCGTCAGTTACCGTCTCGAAGCATGGCATCCAATAAATCGGGCACGGGATGTCGAACATGGCGGCGTAAGCGGCCGCATTGAGCACAACATTGTACTCTACATCTCCCTGCTTCGCGAGATCGGGATGGCCCGCGCCCGCGTTGAGGTAGATCCCGGCACATTTGTTACGGAAAAGATCCGGGTCAAGCTTGGCCGCAATGGCGAGATCGCGGCAGGAGCCGACGATGCTGATGTAGGCCGGCCCTTCGCTGTCGCGGAGATAGTCGAGGAGGAACTCCGCGCCGGCGCGGTCGCGCTTGGGTAGGGCAGCAAGTGACGCCCGGTCATGCGTGTAGGGAACGGAGGAGCCGACCGCCATGTGGGTCGGCAACCCCGTAAGGTAGCTTAGCTGCGCAATGCCGGTGACGTCCGGACTGCGGCCTGGAGTGTCATAAGGGGGGAAGTCGACCAGTACGCCGCCGAGCTCCAGTTGGCCCGATGCGGCAAGAGCAAAGACGCAAGCAAGGTCCCAGTGATCGTCCGGATCGAGACTGGGGCGAAACAGGTCGGTCTGGTGAAGCAGTCTTATGGGCATGCGAATCCTCCTGATTATTCTTTGATGCCCGACATCGCGACCACCGCCAAAGCCGTGTGATATGTCGCACTGCACTTAAATGGGTTCTGCCTCACCTTGTGTGGCGGGATTATCCTGTGAGATCAAAACTCATGAAGGATGACCATGCATTCGAAAAAGCACTGGCTCCGGGCAGCGGCGTGAAGGTCTTGCGCGTTGTGCGAATGGGCAAGGACGGTTGGAAGGTATATGCCTCGATACCGGAAAAAGGGATCTGTCCGGGTTGTGGGATGCGATCACGCCGGCGCCACGGTTGGCGCCATAGACGCCTTCAGGACTACCCGGCGCCTTTTTGCCATCCGGCAGGTCCATCTCAAGCACCTGACGCGCCGGCGCAACCGTCCTGGCGGCAACGAATGCTCGAAGTTCCTCGATCAGCCCCTGCCTGTCGCCGTGCGTCGATCTCTGCGTGGTCGAAAAGCTGCATCAACGATCCGCCCTTTTAACGACGGCGTGCAGAAGCATGTTGAGGCCGGCGAGGAAGTCTCCCGGCTCACAGGATTCATTGTTGTTGTGGGTGATCCCATCCTTGCAGGGTGTAAAAATCATGGCGCTGGAGCAATGCATCGCCATGTGGTAGGCGTCATGGCCCGCCTGAGAGCGTATATCGCACCAATTATAGCCCTGACGGACTGCCTCATCACGGATGCTGTTGATAAGTTCCTCGTCAAATATGTCACCTCCCCAGCTCCATTCGTCCTCAATCACGGCAACACAGCCAGCCATGGCGGCGCTGGCCTTGGCGGCACGACGCATCTTTTCGGCCATGACCCTGGCGGTGACAGGATCGGGGTGTCGTACATCTGCGACGCATTCAGCCGTTTCAGAAAGTATGCCCGGCTTGTTCGGCCAGGCGGCGAGGCGCGACCCAGTGGCCTTGCCGTCGTTGATCGCGAATTCCCAACCAATGTCGTCAACGGCTGTCAGAAACCTTGCTCCGGCGATCAGGGCGTTGTGACGGAGGTCCATCGGCGTGGGGCCGGTGTGAGCGGTTTGGCCGTCGAAGCGGACACGAATACCGTGGCTCGGGTAAGCGCCAGTGACAACCCCTACCTCGCGCCCCTCCGCATCGAGGATCGGCCCTTGCTCGATGTGCAGTTCGAAATAAGCATCGATCTCCCCCGCCTTGCAAGGCTTGTCGCCCTTGTAGCCAATTCTCTCAAGCTCATCGCCGAAACGCTGGCCGTCATCGGCAATCAGTTCATAGACCCAGTCGCGTTCGTACTGCCCGACAAAACAGCCCGAGGCCACCATCGGCGGAGAAAACCTCGCGCCTTCCTCGTTGGTCCAGTCGACTATAACAATGGGCCTTTTAGTGACATGGCTGAGATCGTTAAGCGCACGCACAAGCTCTAGCCCGGCAAGCACTCCGGCAATCCCGTCGAAGCGTCCGCCGTTGATTTGAGTGTCGAGATGGCTGCCGATCAGGATAGGTGGCAGTTCGTTGTTTCTGCCGTCACGCCTCGCGAAGATTGAGCCGAGTTCATCGAACTCGACGCTCAAGCCTGCCTCACGGCACCAGCCACAAAATAGATCGCGCATGTCCCGATCTGAGTCGGTGAGCGTCAGACGCGACAAGCCTCCCGGACGGCCTTTGCCGATGTTGGCGGAAGCTTCGATTGTCGACCAGAAACGGTCGAGGGACACACGAGCCTCAGAGCAAATTGTCATAGATTATTTCTTCCAAAATAGTGAAGTCACGTGGCGCCAATCAGGCCAGTGATACCTCGGCCAACACGATCAGCGGCGGACCCATCGATGGCACACAGAATGGTGCGGCCCCTCAGTTCGATGCCCAACGACGACGTTTTCCTCTCGTTCCAGACTTCTATCTTTCGGTTGAGAATGCCGGCCGAAGCAGATTTCTGTCCTAGAGACCAGCGGCACGCGTCGCCTATCGAGCCCAGCAGAGATCCTAGATAAGGTTCATGTAAGGTTCCCCTCCGACGGTCGGAAGGTGCCTCGCATAACCGACGAAGACAAATAGGTCAGAGCTATCGCAGCAATTGACGGTGCCTATCTGCGAAACGCTGAAATATTCTGTACACTCAAAAGAGGCCATGCTTTCCTAACGTTTCCTTGGGGCCTCCTCAAGGCAAGGCACATAATGTGTTAAATATCAGGGGAATAAAAAGCGATGCGTCTAAGATCGAATATCGGTTACTTCTGCGCTGCACTTGCTCTTGGTCTTGCGGCGGCACCAGCCGCCCGAGCCTCGGTTCTCGATGACGTCAAGCAGCGCGGTGTGCTCAACTGCGCGACCAGCGATGGAAACCCTGGCTTCGCCTATCTCAATCCCAAAACATCAAAGCTGGAGGGATTGGATATTGATCTTTGTCGAGCTATGGCAGCTGCAGTTCTGGGGAGCCCCGACAAAGTTAATTTCGTAATCGTTACAGGCAAGAGCCGTTTCAGCGCTGTAACAACAGGTCAAGCAGACGTTGGTTTTATCTCTACAACTGTTTATCCTGTTCGTGAATCGGCGATCGCAGTCGATTTTCTGCCAATATATTTTTATGATGCCGGTGGATTTATGGTAAAGTCGTCAACAGGCGTTGAGAAGGTTAAAGATCTTGCCGGCGGAACAATTTGCACGACACAGGGAACCGCTACTGAAGTTGCCCTTGCAAACCTATTCAAGTCTCAGAACATAACGGATATCAAGGTCTTGACCTTCGATTCCGCCGATAAGGTGTTTGCGGCTTTGGGCAGCGGCCGGTGCAATGCGATGGCAACAGACAAAACTGCGCTGGCCAGTTGGCGCGGCAGCTTCCCCAAGCCCGAAGACTACAAAATCCTCAGGGAAGGAACTGGTAAATCGCCATTTGCCGGCTTCGTCGTGGCGAATGACTCGAAATGGCGTAACCTGTTGAGATGGAGTGTCTTTGGGCTGTTTCAGGCTGAGGAGTGGGGTATTACCACCGCCAACTTGGATGAGATGAAAAAATCACCCGATCCAGTCATCCGGAAGTTTCTCGGTGCGGAGGGCGGAATAGGAGAGGACTTCCATGTGTCCAATAGTTTCATGGCCGATATGATCAAAGCCGTCGGCAACTACGGCGAGATGTACGACCGCAACCTGGGCCCAAAGACGCCTTATGATATTGACCGAACCGGCACCCCAAATGCGTCCTGGGTTAACGGCGGCCTTCTGTACTCGCCTCCTTGGGAATAAGCGGAGTTCGGCGCCGATCAACATGTCAGCCGATGGGGCTTCACTTTGATCGACGCCGAAAGTGGGTTCGATCCCTGGGCGCAGAACTTGATCCGAGGAAATTCAATGCCTGACCTCCGCCATAAGATTCGCGAATACGTTGAGCAGACCCCTTTTGTGGATACTCACGAGCATTTGATCGACGAGCGACAGCGCGTCGATGGAGTGGTACACTCGAGATTTTTCCAATCAAACGATTGGTCTTATCTCTTCCAAGACTATGCCGGGGAGGATCTCGTCGTTTGCGGTATGCCGCGGAAAGACTTTCAGAGCTTCTTGAACCCCAACCTTAGGAGCGAAGAAAAATATCTCTTACTGGCTCCGTACTGGAAACGGATAAGGAACACGGGCTACGGACTGACGCTTCGTCACACTTTTCGTGGTCTTTACGGCGAAATCGACGTTACAAGCGATACGTTTCCTCAGATTGCCGAAAAGTACCACGAGTTCATTAGGCCTGGCTTTTACGCGGATATTCTAAGGCGTTCGAATATCGAATATTGCCACGTAAACTCGTTGCAAAGTTCTTTTATGGACAGTACTACACCTAATATCCTTGCGCAAGACCTTAGTATTCTAAGTCTTTGTCGGTGCAGTGCCGCCGATTTCACGCGGATCGAGGAAGAAACGGGGTTACGCCCTAGCTCGCTCGACGAATGGCTTTCAATCATCGATGACTATTTCCGGAGGTGCGGGTCCAAGGCTGTCGCGGTGAAGTGCCAGATCGCGTACACTCGCGCCTTAGACTTCGCTCCAGTGACTAAAAGTCTTGCCGCTCGCCTTTTCCCGAACCAGGCGGATCTCACTGGCGCTCGTCATTCGCTCGGCGCAGATGATCTGAAAGCAATTCAGGATTTTTTGTTTCGGTATTGTATAGGTAAGGCTGAAGAGTATGGGTTGCCAGTAAAGTTGCACACCGGATATTTGGCCTCAGTCGGCATCATGCAAATCGCCCGTGTCCGAAGCAATGCAACCGACCTATGTCTATTGTTGCAGGATTATCCTGACGTAAAATTCGTGTTGATGCATATTGGATATCCATACGAACATGAGTTTATTGCGCTGGCGAAACAATACCCAAATGTGTACATCGATATGTGCTGGGCATGGATGCTAAATCCTGTTGCGAGTACCCGCTTTTTGACCGATTTTTTGGTCGCAGTACCGTCGAACAAGATCTTTACCTTTGGTGGGGATCTTGTAGCCGCGGAACCCATTTACGGGCATGCTATTTTGGCACGGCGCGGTATCGTCGAGGCTGTACACGAACTCGTGGCGAGCGGGTGGCTCGCTGCCGAGGACATGCCGACGCTGATCGAACAGATCATGCGAGGGAATGCGCACCAATTCTTCCCGAACAACCCTTGTGGTGTAGATGCGTGAACTGGAGGCGTTAGTGGGTCGCAATACTCGGGACGCTCTTGCAAGAAATCGGTTATAGTGTCTCTGCTTCTTTGCGGCTTGGTCGCGATGTCGGGCATCAAAGAATAATCAGGAGGATTCGCATGAACAATTGACCGGGGTGAAAATTAAGTCGGTGGCGGCGGGCCAAGGCGAGCAGTGGGCTAAGGTGAAGGCCATGACCCAAGCTGGGAACGTTGATTGGATTAGCAGGCGAAGGAACACGCAATGAAAAGTGAAGTTACCGAGGATCAGGTCCGAGAATACCAGGAACGAGGGTTCGTGCACATCCCAGGCCTTTTGTCGCCGGCCGAGGTGGCCGAACTCAAAGCTGCCGTCCTCGAGGCTGTTGAGATGATGGCTGGCCGCAAGATCGCCCCAGGCGGTATCGACCGGCCCGACGGCGACGACCGCTACTACGACCAGGTGTTTACCCAGCGGATCAACGTCTCGAAACTTAATCAGACGATCCACCGTTACATCCGCGGCCCCGAGATCGGGAACATGGCCAGCTCCCTTGCCCGCCAGCCCGCGATGCGCATCTGGCTCGACCAGGCGTTGATCAAGGAGCCCTACGGCAACCCGACCGCATGGCACTTGGACAATCCCTACTGGTCATTCTATTCGCGCGACGCGATTTCGATCTGGATCGCGCTCGAGGATGCGACGCCCCTCAACGGCTGCCTGTCGTTCGTGCCGGGCAGCCACAGGCTCGCCGGCTACGACAACACCGACATCGGGAAAGAGCTCGCGGGACTCTTCAAGGTTTACCCCAGGATGGCAGAGACGGACCCTGTCGCGGTGCCAATGCCCGCAGGCGATTGCAGCTTTCACAACGGCCTAACAGCGCATGGCGCCGGGGCCAACATGACCCGCCGCCGCCGGATCGCGATGACGGCGGGCTTCATGCCCGATGGCTCCACCTTTAATGGGCGCCAGAACATCCTGCCCACGGCTTACTTCGAAAGCCTGAAAGTCGGCGACAGGCTCTGCGACGACACGATGAACCCGATCGTCGGGAGAGCCTAGCTGGTCGGTCGCAGCCTGAGCACCTTGAGCAGGCTACGATGGAACCATACGGGACGATGCGGAGATTTCTGGTTCTGGGTCAGAGCCAGAAATCTCCCCGTACCGTTCCCTATATGCCAAGGGGACTTTGGAATGCAGGTGAGGCGAGATCATAAGCGCATGAACTAGGCATGCGCCAGATCGGCCCATTTAGGAATACCGGTAGGGATTGGAGTTCCCTTTATGGCTGTAGCTGCCGAATTGGCAATCGAGACCAGACTGATGATGGCGGGCCTGCGCCCGACGCGGCAACGCGTTGCCTTGGCCGATCTACTGTTTGCCAAGGGTGACCGCCACCTGACGGTCGAAGAGCTCCACGAGGAAGCCGTTTCTGCGAATGTTCCGGTATCGCTGGCCACCATCTACAACACGCTGCACCAGTTCACCGAAGCGGGCATGATCCGCGTTCTCGCCGTGGAAAGCGCCAAAACCTACTTCGACACCAACGTGTCCGACCACCACCATTTCTTCGTGAAAGGCCACAACGAGATGCTAGATATCGTGAAGAGCCGGACCGAGATCGACTACATGCGCAAGGCAGCACGAATCGTTGAGACCATCCATGCGCGCATCGTCGAAAAGGCCAAGGTGGGCCTGCGGAAGATCTACGATGCTGGCATTCGCGGCACGCCGGAGTTCGGCGGCGACTATCCGGCGATCGTGCCGCTGCTGCCGTCGGCTGCCAATGCTTCTGCGCCGCACCTGACCTGGGACGACCGGCCGATGAAGCGGGGCGAACGGACGTTCTTCGAGATCGCCGGCTGCTACAACCGCTACCATTGCGCACTGTCGCGCACGAGGATCAACTTATGAGCATGCACCGAGACGGCCCAGCTTCACCCCTGTTCCGGCCAGTCAGTTTTGACGGCACGCTCTCATTCGAGGAGCTTGCACAGCATTCAGACGTGTCAGCCGAGCTGACGCAAGCAGTCCCCTTCGCGCATTCAGGCTCGTGTGTGGCTTGGGGCATCCCATTTGAAATCGGACGCCCGGTTTTTCTCAAGGATCAGGCGGTTACAGTCAAGATTTCGTCGTGTTCAGCTCGATGGTTCGTATTCCTGCACGCCTCTGATGTTCGTCCGCTTTCCTCCGATCAAAATGGGCTCATTTCTCCCATGCGAGGAATCGGGCAGCTCGGCGAACATGCGGCGGACTACGTCCTGATTTATGATGATGGCTCTGAGGAGAGGGTGAAGATCCGGCGGCGACATCAGGTAGGATCCCTACTATCGCGATGGGGGGAGCAATGCACCGAGGCTGTACCGGCCATAAAGCCCCGCCCTCTTTCGTTCAGAGCTACAAATCAGCCCGAATGGACAGCCGATTCGGTCGGTCACCGCCATCCCATCGGGTGGGGTTCCCGGCAGAAGCAGTTGGTTTTCGAGGATGACGGGCCGTGGGTTAACTTCGTTTGGGCCTTCGAGAATCCACATCCGGAGAAAGCAGTCGAGGCACTTAGGTTTGAGCCGGTCTGCGGCGCCTTGATAGTGTCTGCTTTGTCCGTCGGGGATACCTCCTCCACGCCTCTTCGCTGGAGGAAGCGCAAGAAGGTACTGGTCAGGACGTCGACCGAACTGAGCTTCGATCCCGCTCTCGATGAGCACAGTCTGTTAGACCAGATCCAGCTCGATTTGGGCCAAGTTATCGCCGCCCGCCCGGGGGTCGTATACCCTAGGGAAGAATGGGAAAAGACACGTCAAAATCTGCAGCCGAAGATGGCGTCAGATGAAGTGCTGGTGGAATACGCCGCTCACGAGGATGCTGAATTCCATCTGGCAGGCGGTACCCGCGTCGCTCTCCGCAACTTGGAATGCACCAGTTCTGGAGACGGTGTCATACTAGAGACAATAGAGGCTGCGGACCAGCCTGTGAGCCTTCGTGTCGTTGAGGCAGGAACCAATATGGTAGTCCCCGTCAAACTTCACGTCCATGGTAGGATGGGGGAGTACCTCGCTCCAGTCGACCGAAGTCGAAACCCAAATCCACTATGGTTCGAGAATTACAGCCCGGATTTTTGCCACGGCAATCACATCTCCACCTACATCTCTGGAGAGACGACGATCGATCTGCCGCTTGGTAACGTTTACGTAGAGATCACCAAAGGATTTGAGATCAATCCAGTCCGGAAAACATTCACAATTACCCGGGACACCAAGCAAATTACCGTGGAGATCGAAAAGGCTCTTCATTGGCGCGAAAATGGCTGGGTCACGGCCGATACCCACGTCCATTTCCTTTCGCCGGCAACAGCCATGCTGGAGGGTGCCGCGGAAGGCGTAAACGTCATCAATCTCTTGGCCAGCCAGTGGGGAGAACTGATGACCAATGTTGGGGATTTCGATGGGCACACAACCTTCGGCACGAGGGCGGCCGGCGGCACTGGCGAATTCTTGGTGCGGGTTGGTACCGAAAACCGCCAACACGTTCTCGGTCACATTTCCCTACTTGGCTATTCGGGGAACATGATCTTGCCGCTGTGCTCTGGTGGTGCCGATGAATCTGCAATCGGCGATCCTGTCAATGTGCTCCTAACCGAATGGGCCCAGAAATGTCGTAAGCAGGGTGGCCTGGTTGTGCTGCCTCACTTTCCGGATCCCAGATTAGAGAACGCCGCAACTATTGTCCTTGGGGAAGCGGACGCCGTCGAAATGACTTCCTTCAGAAACTTGTACAGTGGCATCGATGCCTACTCTCTTTCCGACTGGTATCGCTACCTGAACAACGGATACCTCGTTCCAGCAGTGGCCGGAACAGACAAGATGTCAGCCGAGTTCGCGGTGGGAACGATCCGGACTTACGCAAAAATTGCCTATAATCGGGAGTTCTCATACAAGACGTGGATGGATGCTGTTCGCGCAGGCCATACGTTTGTGACCTATGGCCCTCTGATGGATCTTAATGTTGATGGGAAACCCATGGGCAGCCGCATCAGTCTGCCCTCGTCGGGCGGGACGATCAACGGCTCATGGAACGTCGCGAGTGTGATCGTGCCGATGACCAGGGTTGACCTTGTCGTCAATGGAGAGGTCAGAGAAAGCCGCACCCTCAAAACGTGGCAGGATGCCGGAAGCTGGTCGATACGTGTCGACAAGAGTTCTTGGATCGCGTTGCTTGTTCGCGCGAAATACGACGACAAACCTGAGATGATTGCCGCTCACTCGTCGGCAGTCATGATCGATGTCGAGGGCTCTCAGTTATTTGCCGCAGCCGACGCGCTCGCAATCCTGGACCAGATCGAGGGGTCGATGGCCTACATCGACACAATCGGAACCCGCGCCGAGGTGAAACGGTATAAGGAAATGCGGCTCCTGCTTGAGTCGGCGCATCGGCGGCTACACAACCGAATGCATCAAATGGGGTTTGACCACACACATACTGTTGGCGCGCACCATTCTGAACATGATTAATGGTAATTACACGATAATCGCGCGCAGGTTTTTGAAGGAGAAACGCCCTATGGACAACCCGATGATTAGAAGCAATCCCACCAAACTAGCCTTCGTGGCAATTATGCTTGCAGCTGCATGCAAGCCGGCATTGTCCCATATTGGTGTCGGCTCAGCTAATTCGTTCGCGGCAGGCCTTGCGCATCCGTTCTTCGGGATTGACCACATCATAGTGATGGTCGCGGTCGGTCTGTGGGCGGCGCTGAAGGGCGGACGCGCGCTCTGGGCTTTGCCGGCGGCATTCGTCAGCCTGATGCTTGCTGGCGGCGCGCTGGGCATCGCCGGCGTGCCAGTTCCCCTCGTAGAGCCCGTCATCCTCGCCTCGATTGTGGCGCTGGGCCTGTTAATCGCCACCGCGGTGGACCTGCCTGTAGCAACAGGGGCAGTCATTATCGGCTTCTTTGCGCTTTTCCACGGTCACGCGCATGGCACAGAGATCCCTGAGACCGCGGGTGGTCTCGAATATCTCGCCGGCTTTGCCCTTGCAACTGCATTCCTGCACGGCGCAGGTATCGGCTTCGGTCTGTTGCCGGGCCAGCGCATTCGCGGCCTCGTGCGGCTGGCGGGCGCCGCGACCGCAGTGGCCGGCCTTGGGTTGATGGTCGGCGCGGTCTAGAAATGCCGACCGGGATTTGATCGCTACAGTTGGCCGGCTTCACGTCGGAATAGTGGCCGGCTTCGGTCGGAATCGGCAAAACGGGGAGCATCATCGGTGCCCCGCGTTCCAATGGCCCGCTTGCGTCCGCCCGCAGCAACACGTGCAGGCGGCGATAGCCGAAGCGCCGGCGCTCATGCGCGATCGCCTTCATCCGCCCCGAAGGTCACCATCGTCGTCACGGCTCGCCTTGTGGCGAACCGTCATCCGGCAGCAGCCGATCGTCTTGCACTCCCGCCGCGCTCATCTCGAAATGCCGTTCGAAGATGCGACAGCCCCTCGCTCCGCAGCGGGCGTCACCATTTTTTCCGAAAGATCTTGCAACGCGGCATGTCGAGCATGACTTCCGCCAGAAGCCGCTTCAGACGAGTGTTCTCATCCTCGTACAAGCCGCCATACTTCGCCTTCCATTGTAGATGCTGGCGTCGCTAGCCCCGGCTTGCGGAATTGATCGGCCATCGAGACTCCGGCCTCGTGCTCCTTCACAACCCGATGAAGCTGCTCTTCACTTAAAGGCGCGCTTCTCTGGTCCTCGCGTTGGACCAGATCGACTTCAAACCGATTAGCCAAGGGGCAATGTCAGAAACGCTTCACCTATGATTCATTCGGAATTGTTATTGAACATAAATTCGCCGGTATATTTGAAATATAAAGTTCATGTACATTGTTCGAATCTTAATAGAAATTCTGCTTCTAAGATGGCCCCGTGTGCTAAATGTTATGACGTGCCGCAGGCGAAGTTGCTTTCTTCGACGAAATATCCACATGGATATTCCTGAAGATACACATTTATTCCGGCAGTCTAGCGTGATCTTTTAGGAGCTTCACACATGATGATAATTTCGTTCAAACCAGGCCATGATGGCACGATTGCAGCACTGGATGAATCAGCGGCCGAGTTGATTTATTCATACGAGGCTGAGAAAGATAGCTTCCCCAGATATTCGACCGTCACTCCGACGACGGTCCTGGACGCCGCTGGCAGGCTGGACGCCATTCCGGATGTGATTGCTGTCGGTGGGTGGGAGACCACAATCGCGCACTCCGTCGCGGCAGGCTACCACGGCATAGGCCAAGGCTCGGAGTTGATCAGCGAGAAGACCTTCTTCGGCAAGAAGGTGAATTTTTATTCCTCAACGCACGAGCGCTCCCATCTTTGGGGCACCTATAGCATGTCGCCATTTCCCGCCGGAATGGCCTGTTATGTGCTGATCTGGGAAGGGATACTCGGCGATTTCTACGAAATCGATGAGCGACTGCAGGTCGTGCACTTAGGAAAAGTAATGCCGGGGCCTGGCGAGAAATATTCTTTCCTGTATGCGCTCGCCGATCCGAAATATACGTTGCCCAAAGGAACAACGCGCTTCGAAGACGCCGGCAAGATAATGGCGCTTTGCGCCTATGGGCAGACTGGTTCGCCCGACAGGGACGAGCAGGCGCTAATCGATTTCCTGCTTCCAAGCGATCTGTACCAGCTAAGCAAGGAGGATTTGCAGGATTCGCCCTACTATAACATTGGCGTAACCCATCAGAAGTTCACCAACCTCGCCAGGCGCGTTTCAGATGCCATCTTCGATTCGTTCCACACTTTCGCGAAGAAGAACCTGACAAAGGGCCACCCGCTGCTGATTTCCGGCGGGTGCGGGTTGAATTGTGAGTGGAACCGCAGATGGCTCGAAACAAATCTTTTTTCCGATGTTTTCATTCCGCCATGTACAAACGATACAGGCTCGGCGATCGGGACTGCAGTCGACGCTATGCGGCATTTCACCGGCAATGCTAAGATCAAATGGAACGTCTATTCAGGCCAGCCATACATACTTGACGAAATTGACCGCACCGGGCTCGACGTCTATCCACTCGACTACGGCCAAGTGGCCTCGGCTTTGCTCAGTGGCCAGGTCATCGGCTGGGTACAGGGGAATTGCGAAATCGGGCCACGGGCGCTCGGCAATCGGTCAATTCTCGCGGCGCCTTTCTCAAAGACAACCCATGAGCGGTTAAACCGCATCAAGAAGCGGGAGGGTTTCCGCCCGATCGCGCCGGTTTGCCTGGAAGAGGACGTCGCGCTCCACTTCGACTTGGCACGCTCGTCGCCCTACATGCTTCTTTTCCAGAAGGTTCTCGATAGCCGATTGGAGGCTGTTACGCATGTTGACGGCACAGCGCGGGCTCAGACCGTTTCCCGGGAGCAGAACCCGCACCTGTTTCAACTGCTTACCTCGTTCAAGGCGAAAAGCGGGGTCGGCGTCCTTTGCAACACATCGCTGAACTTCAATGGCACCGGCTTCATCAATCGTGCAAGCGATTTGCTGACCTATGCCAAGGCCACAGGTCTCGATGGATTTGTTATCAACGATGCTTTTTATCTCCTCAAGACAGCACCCCGTGCGGCGTAGATCCGGCAGACCCGCATCGACATCATCAAGGCCGAGCAACTCGACGCTTGGCCGACTATACCAATGCGCTGCAGGCAACGCCGACGCCGCCACGGGCCCGATCATGGCTCGGGTAGTCCCGGCGCGGCCAGCCCTCGCGATCCCTTCGCCTTCCAGGGAAAGCTGGCCAACGACATCACTAGACGCTCGGCGTCGGCCGGCAAGCTGAGGGAGGCGATCGCGGCGCTGCGCGCCAGACTGACCCCCGAACAGCTCGAGATCCTCGCTTCTGCGGAACGGCCTCATAAGCCGTATCCGTCCGGTGGCGCTTTCGATTACATAGGGTAATCGCAGGGTTGGGAAACCGGCGCGGTTGTGATGCGTTGAAAGGGTGGCTGCCCCCCCAACAGGAATGAAATACGGGCGTACGACTGCGGATTCGCGCGCCACTGACGGTGGGATCAGAGCGAAGCTCAACCGTGTTCTTGCGGTCCTTCGCGGATAAGATTGCTGCCCGCGAACCGCTATCCTTAGGGAGCAGTGTGGATTCCGACGATTTACCGGACGGCAATCAAAAACCGGACAGTTTTGAAGCCTCGATAGTGCCTTTGGGTCAGCAACCTGGGCATGCATTTTCTCGACGGTAGAGGAGAGATGCATGCCGAAGAGAAGAAGGCTGACTATGAGACATATGTGGAACGGCCCTTCAGGCAAGTGCTTTCTTCAGGCGGTTCTTCACACGGGAACGGTGCGGTCATATGTCCGGCCTTTCTGCGCGGTTCTGGACCGCTGGCCTTGATGAAGTCCGCGATGCCAGGGGCTAATCAATTGAGCGCGCTGGGAGCGCATTGTCTCATAAGGCCTGTCCTGCATCGGGATTTTGTCCCGTGGGATCATCGTCTGTTTCGTGCACCTCGCCTCTGCCGGCTACCGCACCGGACAGTTCGTTGAGTTCGCCGTCGGCTCAGGCGCTCGCTGCGCTGTTTGCCGCTTCAAGGCCTCGATACGTCCCGCCCCTTGTCAGGAGCACCCAAATGATCCGGGCCATCTTCTTGGCAAGCGCGACGGCCACCACCTTGCAAGGACGCCGCGCGAGAAGAGCGCTTAGCCATTTCGGCGCCTTGTCGTTACGTCGCATGTGCCGCAGAACAGCAGTTGCACCGAGCACCCGCAGAGAGCGAAGTTCCCCATATTCCTCCCAGCCCGCTCTTTACCTCCGCTCGAATGGGACTTGGGCGTTAACCCCAACCAGGCAGCAAAGTGACGGCCGGATTTGAACCCGCCGGGATCTGGAACAAGCGTTTTGATAGACGCGGCGCTGATCGCTCCGACACCTGGTATAGTAGCCAGGCGCCGCATATCCTGATCACGTTTCGCCTCACAAACTATCTCCCGCTCAAGGTCATTGATTTGTTGCATTAACGCGTCGATCTGATCGGCGATGGCAGCAAGAGCGAAGCGCGCAGCTCTCGGTAAGCGAGCATCGGTTTCATCGCGCACGACCTCGATTAGCTCTACAAGTTTTGCTGAGCCCAGGCTGGCGACGATGCCTAATTCCGATAAATGTGCGCGCAGCGCATTGATCGCTTGGGTTCGCTGGCGAACCAGAAGGGCGCGCGTCTTCAGCACCATCGCTGCTGCTTGTTGCTCTGCCGTTTTAACCGGGACAAAACGCATCGTCTTGCGGATCACGGCCTCGCTGATAGCCTCGGCGTCAGCGGCATCGGTCTTTCCGCGTTTGACGAACGGCTTGACTTAAGCCGGCGGGATCAATCTCACCTCGTGACCGAGCGCTGCGATTTCGCGTGCCCAGTAATGCGAACCGCCGCAGGCCTCAAGCCCTACCAGACATGCAGGCTGCTTCTCAAAAAACCGTAGTACCTCGGAACGACGGAGCTTCCGGTTGAAAACCGGTGAACCAGCGGCGTCTGCACCGGGGATCTGAAAAACACGTTTGGCCAAATCCAGCCCGATGGTGGCAATCTGCTTCACGGAACGGCTCCTATCTTATGGCGTTAATGATGACCACGTTTAGCACTCTGACGGTAGCGGGCCGTTCCACCACATCAATTGAGACAACTATTTCGGCTAAGCGCGGGCGGCATAAGCGTTCGCGACATTGCCACCATGCTTGGGATCGCCCGCAGCACTGGCAGCGGGCGGTCAAAAGCCCGACCGAGATAAAATATATGCGCAGCGCCGCGCGCATTGTGGAGGCTATGCACCAGCGTATTGCCACCAAGATCGAGGTCGGCATGCGCAAATGCGATCTTGTTGCCGAAATCTATGACGCTGTAACTCGTGGGGCGGAAGGCGCGGGCGGTGACTATCCAGCTATCGTTCCAATGTTGCCCTCCGGGGCGGAGGCCAGTGCGCCGCACCTGACCTGGGATGACCGACCAATGCGTGCGGGAGAAGGCACCTTTTTTGAAATTGCGGGATGCCATAATCGATATCAAAGACAGCCGTACGGGTTATGGCATCGGTGTCAGCTATCCGCCGGATTGGGGTGAGCGCACTATGAGCTTACGTCCCGGCGACCGCACGGAATTGCGGCCGGGTATGACTTTCCACTTCATGACAGGTCTTTGGCTGGAGGACATGGGTTTCGAGATCACTGAAAGCATTTTGATTACCGAGACCGGAGTCGAGTGCCTGGCCAACGTGCCACGCAAACTTCTCGTGAAGGAATGAATCATGCTGGACCGCCCTCTCCGCCAGTCGCCGATCGCGCCCACGGTTGATTTTTCGTCTAAAGGAACACAGCATGGCTTTCTGCGCCTGCCTTTCAGCCGCGACGACTCTGCCTGGGGTCCGTGATGATCCCAGTCACGGTCCTACGGAACGGCGAGGGGCCGGCTCTACTCACCGGCGGCAACCATGGAGACGAATATGAGGGACCGATTGCGCTCTTCGACTTGGCGCGTTCTCTGAAAGCTGAAGACGTAACCGGGGCTGTCATCATCGTGCCGGCCATGAATTATCCGGCGTTTCTCAGCGGTACCCGAACTTCGCCGATCGATAGGGGTAATATGAACCGGTCCTTCCCGGCGCGCCGGATGGGACCGTCACCCAGAAGATTGCCGACTATTTCCAGCGATACCTGCTGCCGTTAGCCGATATCGTGCTGGACTTGAAGGAGCTGGTTCGGCGATGATTGAAGCGAGGATTAGCGGCACGGGTCGGTTCCGGTAGGGGGGCGACCCCAGATTCATCACTTTCGTGTTGTGACGCCTACCAAAGAATTTGCTGGTGAACTGACCGGCCAACGCCAAACTCATGCTCGCCGGGCCGACTTGTCAGCAGACGACAGAAACCGCTCAACGGCCGCGCCTTAGTAACCGCTTCAAGCTCAAACCGGCCAACAAAATGTAAGGCGGCATGGCGAGCGAATAGTGACCACAGTTTAATTCCACAATATTTGGCCTAGCCCCGGCGTCCTTCAGCCTCTGCATGAACCTCTCCGATAGCTCTGGCAACACCACTTTGTCTCTCTTAGCCAACACAACATGGAGATCGAGATCAGGCCGTGCCAAACTATGCGCGTAATTCTCCAAGTTAAGTGGACCCCAGGCCCTTCTGAGATCGGTCAGCTCAATCTCAGGCTCAAGGCTATCGCGTATCGATCGTGTCGCCCGGCCCGTCCAAACCATATCCGCTAGACTCCCCGCCGTCAGAAACAACGAGGCTTTTGACACAGCCAAGTCGTGTGCCGCGACTATGGCCGCAACCCAGGAACCTAAGCTCATTCCGAGAACCGAAATCTCTCGATAGCCTTCGCTTTTCAACCAACGTATGAGTTTTCGCCCATCCAACACTGCCTGCCTTACAGATTGGATCGTTCGACCGAGATTAGGGCTAAGCATATAGTCGGCGTGCACGGAGCCGGGACGGCTGCGTTCGAAGTGATAAGGCATAGCAATCTCGACAACCGTGATGCCACGATGCGAGAAAAAGTTGGCAATCTGACGATTCCGGGCGCTTGCATTCCAATGGTGAAAAATCACCATCGCCTGATCGAACGACCCGCTTTCTGTGATTTTCGCCGAGACGACATTGTTCTGTTCGATATCAGTAGAAATGTCCGATGGAAATTTGAGCCACCCATCTTGCCTTTCAAAACCCTGATCGCTCACACTCGGCTCGTCGAAAAAGGCTGAAGCCACGGCTTGGTCCGCAAGGGCACAGAATTCCTCGATACTTGTTATCTTCTTCGCACCTGGAAACGCGCGTTCCGCGTCAAGGACGAAATCCGTTGTTTTTTTCCCTTCCTCACCGCGTCGCGCCCGCCGCTCATCCCAACGATCAAGCCAGCTATGATACACTCTGATTGTTTCCTAACTCACTTGCTCGCCATCGACCAAACCCTGGATCAACCAGGCTGTATATCGCGAGCAGCACTCCAATGCCTAGAAGGATCGAAAAGCCAGCAAATGCATCGATCAGCAAGTAGCCAGCCACGAGTAACGCTACGATCGCTGACATCCTCCACAAAGGCATACAAAACCGACGTTCGGCACCTAAACGGATGGAGCCGTACAGAAATACAACACAGGTCGAAATAGCGATAAGAAGGCTGCTGTAATGGGTCGGCCTACGATAGCTGATCCCGGCGCTCACATCATTGCGCCCATAGAAGGCGGAAGACATATCGCCGACCAACCAAGCCACAATATTCTCTCCACCCGATGTCAGGTAAGCACTCTGGACCTTCATGACTATGGCAATCAGAACCCCCAAAACAGTACACCGAAAGATCCCACGCATAACCCTGAGGCTGGCTTCATTGAGCTCGTGTTGATAATCCGCCTCCGGTCGATTACTCGCTTCTTCTCCAATTCTCCAAAGATCATGGATCACCGTATAAAGCAAAATAAGACCTACGAAGAATAGATAAAAACAGAGGCACATGTATAGGTAAGCGAGCCCCGTGAATACGACCGCTTCCGGCACCGATATAACCTCAGGGCGCACAATCGCTAACGAGCCCCAATCCGTCGCATAGTTGCCACCACCTTGCATCAACGGGATCAAACACACGCCGATCCACTGAAAAAGACCGGCGAACAGCACACAAATCAAAAACACCGCCCAATATGAATACGAAGAAGCTTCAACGCTGCGCGCCCAGGCATCGTCGCTTTTCATCTTGTCGCCCTGCGCTACAAGCTTTGGGCGGCCTTCATCTTTCCAAAAGGTCACTAGCTCGGTCAAGAAGGCAAAAAACAGTGGCAAAAATACCATGAAGACGAATGTCCAATTCGCCGTCCAAAGAAACCCAACCTGCTTGACGACGCCATCGGCCCGGCCATATGTCACGCTGTGAATCCCGGTAATATACGACAAAAACCCAAGAGCGGTGACACCCGCAAACACCGACGCCGGTAAATTCAGGGGAGATCCGTGACTAAAAAACGCCTCCGATTTCCTCGCCAAACTAAAACGCCGCCCCGGCCCCTTGGCGTCAGTATCCCGTTTTAGCTCTGCCGGAGACGCTGTGTCGTCATCGAAGGTCGCAGCCAGTGCTGTATCTGGAATCTCCTGTGCAACGCTGCTTCCGGCTCTCTTCCATTCTCGTCTCTTGGCCGATAACCGCGATTGCGCCGCACTAAGCTCAATCTGCCATTCGCTGGTTGCCACCGGATCATCGCACCCAAAAACCCTCGCCAGCCAACGGATGTTGGCAGTGCTAATTCCCTTCTCGTTCTCTTGAAACCAAAGCTGCACTGTTCGCAGATCGACTCCAATCCGGTTGGAATCAATTTGTGAAATCGCTTCTGCGAGAAGCTCGGGCGTCCATGGGCCTGCAGGAAATCCATCTTTGCCCAATGGCCGACCCGCACCCGCAGCGGCTAATCGTTTGAATAATTCTTTGAAATCGCTCCCGTCTCTTGGTGGGGGGAGAAATAACTTTCCGTTCTTGAACAACTACTTACAAGCTCTGGTTTCGCTTCGTTTCGCTAGTCTTCGTATCCTATCGTGCCATCGCCCCTGATCAACTGTTTATCAACTCGGTGAAACGGGCGAGCGGGCGGGCGCGGATCACTCGGAGCAGGAAAATGGCTATTGACCTGGCGTGCAGCGACGAAGAAGCGCAGGAGACGGACGCAGTCGCGGATCTGATCGCGGCGCACCGCCATGCCGTGGCAAAGGTGGAGAGTCTCGGGAAACGGTTGATGCAGGCCGAAGAGGCCGAGGCCGCGCTGATCGGACCACGGCTTGACGCCGTGATGGCGGACGAGGCGCTTGTCCGCCGCCAGGCAGCGATGGCGCCGGTGGCCGATTTCGGCGAGCTGAAAATGAAGGCCGAATATTTCGCGCGGCTCATGAACGACGGTTGGTGCGACGTGGATGCGGGCGACCTGCATGAGCTGCTGCGATCTTTCCTCGATTTGCCGGTCTAAGAAAGGAGGGCGGAAATCCAAGACGCGAGCGTTTGCCAAGCGGCATAGGCCAACGCCGGCACCGCGATGATGGTGATGAATGCGAACGCCCCGGCTATCGCACCGTCTGTGCGACCCTCGACAGGGTAGTAGTAGCGGTTCGATTGATCCTCGTGGTTCATTGATTGCGCTCCCCTGCCCCCTTCAGCAGAAGTTCGATGGGATGTTGAAACTTCGTCGCCCAAAGACCATCAGTTTTCATCTTCGCGTTGAGCTCAGCCACCAGATAATTGGCGCTGACGGCGTTGCCCTTCGCATCGGTGGCGGCGAACGCGTAGCCGGCCGCGATAAGGGCGGTCCCAAGGTCGATCGTATTGCCGCCGAGTTTCGCGCCACATACCACAAACGTCGCATTGTCCAGGGCCAAGGCGATAGGTTGACAGGTTACGGCCGCTGTCGAAAACAAGGCGGCCAGGTGGGCGAGCGAGACGTTGCCGCAATCGACCTCCTTGCCATTGGCATCCATGGCGATCGTGCCGCGCAAGCATGATTGCACACCATAAAGCCGGTAGAGCTTGCCATCGTCGCGCCACGTATCTCCCGTCAGCAGTTCGACGCTTTTCGACACGAGGAAGGGAGTGGCTGTCGCGTTTGGTGGCGCGGCGCCTTCGGCGCTCACGGCGTGGGCGGTCGCGAGTGTCATAAGCGCGGCGAGGCTAGTTCGCTTCATCGGTCTGGAACTGTTTGCCGAGATCGGAGGCATGTTCGAGATCCGGCCGCAGGGACCTGCCCTCCTCATTGCGGCCGATCGCAGCCATGTCAAAGAAGACCATGGAATCGTCGTCGTAAGCGACCGAATAGGGATCGTTGGCATTGCCGGCCCCGACGAGCGCAAAGCACGAAACCGCGTCCGGAACGCCGGGCTGGCTTTTGAGGACCAGCGTCTTGCACAACACGACGGATGCGCGGGTGTTATAGACAGCGTCGTTGTAGTCCCGCACGGCCTTCGTGCAATCCCACTCCTCAGCCTTGTAGGTGATCTTGGGCTTCGGACAGGCCGCGAGGCCGCGCAGCCCATAGGTGACGCCGTTTATGACGCGTTCGGTCGCGGACTTGATCTCCACCGGCTTGGTTAGCGCTGTTACGTCGCGCTGAAAAAGGCCTCCGCGCGCGTCGTAGCGCTCGTAGAGGAACGTCTTTTCGCCAGGTTTGGCGAACTTCTGCAGATACGCGGTCGACGGCTGCTCGAACGGATGCGGCTCGTTCGTGCCCAGATCGGCGGCGCCTAGGACGGTGCTGTGGAGCAACAATGCCGCGAGGAACAAAAACTGCTTCATCGGAAAATTGGCCTCGATCATGCTTCTCGTATTGACACTTTACTTTGGCACCATGTACCCATAGTAAAATGTCAAAATCGGTAGCGCAATGAAAAACCGGATCGCGCTTGCGCTTTCTCTCTCAGCCGTCATGGCGCCATTCGGCGCATATGCCGACAACACGAGCTCGACACCCATCGCGGCGGCGTTTGCTCTGCGGGCCCGCCCGGCGGTTACGAGCGTTCCCGATGCTGATCACGGTTCGACGATCGGCGGCGGGTGTGCGCCGGCAGATCGCGGGCGGGCCGCGGCCATGGTGCGGCAGATCGCCGAAGAAGAAGGCTTCGATCCCGATCTGACCGAGGCGGTTGCCTGGGCAGAAAGCGACATGGGCGGCAATCAAGGTCCGTCTCGCGCGGGCGCTCTCGGCATCATGCAGCTCATGCCGGCGACAGCGTCGCGTCTCGGTGTGGCCGACAGATGTGACGCCAAAGCCAATGTCCGTGCGGGCGTCCGCTATCTGAAAGCGCTTTATGACGAGTTCCATGATCCGCTGCTGATGTTGGCCGCCTACAATGCAGGCGAAGAGAACGTCTACAAAGCCAACGGCATCCCCGTGAACGACGAGACCACGAAATACGTGGTCAAGGTGCTCAATCGCTGGAAGCTCGGCAAGCTGATCAAGGCTCCCATTCCCAACCGTGTTGACGATCATCGCGCAGCCGCGACCGGCGGGGGCGATGGCGTCGCCTGGCAAGATGGTCACGTCATGGATTTTGGCAACTGAAAGGTGAGACGACGATGGATTATAAAAAGGCGGGCAAATTCGCAGTCCAGTTTATGGCCGCTGCGGCGATCGGAATGGCGCTCGCGCCGGCGAGCGCATACGCGCAGTCAGCCGCTCCGGTCGAGGGCGTGCTGGAATGGTTCGTCGGTGTCCTGCAGGGCAGCATTGCCCGATCTTTCGGGATCATAGCGGTTTGCTTTCTCGGCTTCCTCGCCATGACCGGCAGACTGGTGTGGATGATGGCGCTTTCCATCATCATCGGCATCGCTCTGGTGTTTGGCGCCGCAGCTCTGGTCGATTCCATCCGCTCCACCGCTGGAGGCGCGTGAGCCGATGGAGGACGAAGAGGTCTATGTCGAGCCGGTCAGCCTGCCTCTGACGCGCCCGCCGATGAAATGGGGTGTGCGCTACGAGGTGTTCGCGCTTAACGGCATGGCTGCCGTCATCGGATTCATCGCGACCAGCAGCTTCACGCTCGGCCTCGGTCTATTCAGCGCGACCCATCTGATCAGCGCCTATCTGTGCCAGCGCGACCCGTACATCTTCCACATAGTCGAACGCCGACTGTCGAAACGGGACGCGGTCGCGAACTCGGGCTTTTGGGGCGCGAGGAGCTATTCGCCGTGAGCGTGAACGCCGACCTGAAATTCACGAAAGCGCGCAAACGGGAAAAGCCTGTCGAGGCCCATGTCCCCTATTTGCGCCATGTCGACGACAACCTGGTCGTCACCAAAAGCGGCTTTCTCGTCGGGGTCATTCAGCTTAGCGGCCTGCCTTTCCAGACCATGGATCAGGCAGAGCTCAACAACCGGCTGTTCAATCGCAACACGACATTCCGCAACCTCTCCACGTCCCGTTTTGCCGCCTATGCGACCATCATCCGGCGTCACGTGACACCAGAGATCGAAGGAGATTTCGAAAACCCTTTCGTGGCGGAGCTCGATGCCCGCTACATGGACGAGTTGGGCTCGAAGAACCTGTTCGTCAACGAGGCCTTTTTGACGCTCATCCGCCGGCCGATGGTCGGGCGTGTCGGCTGGGTCGACAAGGCGCTCAACGCGTTCCGCATCAGCACGGCCGTCGAAGAGACGCGTGAAGAGGCCATGGCCGAACTGCACGATGTCCTCAATGGCGTGGTGAAGGACTTTTCGGCCTATGGCGCGCGGCTCCTGGGCGTGGTGACGCGACGCGACGGCGTGTTTTCCGAACCTGCCGAATTCATCGCCAAGATCCTTGCCGGCGGCGCGGACGTCGAAATGCCGCTGCCGCGCATGAGCTTGGCGAGCGCCTGTGCGACCCGGCAAATCTTCTTCGGCAAATCCGCTCTGGAGATCAGGGGAGCGCAGACAAGCAAGATCGGCGCCATGGTGTCGATCAAGGAATACCCGCCCTTCACGGCACCCGGGTCGCTGGATGGCCTGTTGCGGCTGCCGCACGAATTCATCCTCACGCAGTCGTTTGCGATTGAGGATCGCGTGACGGCCATGCGCCGCATCAACACCATCTCGAACCAGGTCAGCGGTTCGGATGAGGCCGGAACCACGGTCGAGGATTCCGTGCACGCTGGCGCCGACAAGCTTGCCGGTGGCGAGGTTGTTTTCGGCCAGCACCACATGACTGTGATGGCGCTGGCTGCCGACGTTCAAGGGCTCAACCGCTCCTTGTCCGACACCACCGCCGAACTGTCGCGCATGTCGATCGTGCCGGTGCGGGAAACGCTCAACACCGAACTTGCGTTTTGGGCACAGCTGCCCGGCAATTTCAGCTACATTGCGCGCCGCGCCCTGATCTCGTCGCTGAACTTTGCCGGGCTGTTCTCGGGCCACAATTTTCCCTCAGGCCAGCGTGAGGGACTGCATTGGAAGCGGCCGATCGCGCTCCTCGAGACGACAAGCCAGACAGCCTATTATTTCAACTTTCACGTTCATGACGTCGGTCATTTCACGGTTTTCGGACCGACCGGTTCGGGCAAGACGGTCGTGCTGTCATTCCTGATGGCCCAGGCAATGCGGATTTCGCCGCGACCGCGATGCGTCTACTTCGATTATATGCGCGGCGCCGAGCTCTTTATTCGCGCGCTCGGCGGCCGCTATGAGGTGATGGAGCCGATGCAGGCCACCGGCTTTGCGCCGCTCCAGCTGGAAGACACCGCAGAAAACCGGACGTTTCTCGAAGGGCTGCTGCGCTACTTGCTCACCCCTGACGACGGTTCGCTCGACGTGGCTGAAATGCGCGTGATCAACACGGCCGTCGACAAGGTTTACAAGGTTCCGCGCCAACAACGCACGTTCGAGCTGCTGCCGGAGGTGCTGCGCGGCTCGCTGGCGCCCGGAATGAACGATCTCGCGGCGCGCATTGAACCGTGGCTCGACCCTGGCGACAAGGGCTGGCTTTTCAATAACCCCGTCGATCTCGTCGATTTTTCGAAGCCGGTGGTCGGGTTCGACATGACCAAGATCCTGGCCGACAAAAAATTGCGCTCGGCCGCTCTGCTTTACATCTTCCATCGGCTGGAAGAGATCATCGACGGCACGCCGCTTCTGATGTTCCTCGATGAAGGCTGGAAGCTGCTCGATGACGAGGTGTTTGCCGCCTTCATCAACGAGACGCTGAAAACGATCCGCCGGCGCAACGGCGTCGTCGGCTTTGGCACGCAGACGGCCGAGGATGTGGTGAACTCGTCGGTCTCGTCCTCGCTGATCGAGCAGACGAAAACCAACATCTTTTTCCCCAATCCGAAGGCGAGCAAGGATTCCTACATGGCGCGCTTCTCGCTGACGGCGAAAGAGTTCGAGTTCGTGCGCCGCACCGCCAAGGAAACACGCACGTTCCTGGTCAAGCACGACAGCGATTCCATCGTGGCCAAGCTCGATCTGTCGGGCATGCCCGATCTCATCAAGGTTCTGTCGACCAACGAAGCCAGCATCAAGGAATGCGAACGGCTGCGCGAGATTTACGGACAAGAGCCGGAAGCGTGGCTGCCTTACCTTTGCGGATGGGAGAGCGAGCATGAAGAAGCGGCTTAGCAGCGTGATCGCCGCTGCCGTGATGATGCCTGGGCAGATCGCGGCTCTCCCGGCGCTGGCCCAGATCGCAGTTATCGATAATTCCAATCTGGATCAGCGCGCGCAGGACGAAGAGCACAGCACGAAGTCGGAGGAAACCAAATCCGACGAGAAGGAGAAGAAGAAGAGCCTCGTTTGCACCTATACGAACAAGTACAGGTCGCAAATGTTCAGCCGCTCCCCTGGCGAGGCGCTGAGCCGCGACGCCGAAAACGCAAAGCTCATTCGTTACTATGCGCAAAAATATGGCGTTCCGGGGGGCCTGGCGCTGTCCGTCGCCTACCAGGAATCCCGCCTCGACAGCTGTGCTGGCTCGCACACTGGCGTCAAGGGCGTGATGCAACTGACAAAGGGAACGGGCAGACAGCTCGGCTTCGATCGCGACATCAACGAGCAAAACATCGAGGGTGGCGTCAAATATCTCGGCAAAGGCGTCGCACAATGTGGCGCCAGCAACTACAGCTGCCTGGCGAGTTTCTATAACGGCTCGAATGCCGCCGAACAGGCTGAGTGGGCTTCGGGCGTCGGCCGATGGCACGGCACCTTCGACAATTACGTCTCCAGCGGACGGGCGCCGGCGGCGTCCCCGCCGGCGATCAGCATCGTGACCTCTAGCGGACCGGGCGGCGCCGCTCAAAGCGGCGCTCTCGATTCCGTCTCCAAAGCCGCGGCCGACCTCGACACCAGCTCCGCACAGATGACGACCAATTCCTCGCAGATCGACGCGCTCGCCGGCGGCGTCGGACAAGTTGGCGAATACAAGGATGCCTGGGAGCTCAACTCGTCCGCTCGAAGTCTCAATGCCGACGTGACCGGCCAATATATCAACCAGGCCTCGGACTTCACCGCCCTGCTCGGACAGTTCCTGTCGTTGAACAACGTCGGGGCCTCGCAGACCGCGCGGATCATTGCCGCGCCGCAAGGTGGATCCCCAAATCCATTTTCATGCGACCCGGCCGAGCTGCAACGGCTGCGGCTCGATCGCAGCCAATGGCTACCCTGCGCGAGCCGGAGCGCTGGGAGTGTCTCTCAGGACGCGACGTCCGTACAGATCAACGCCGATCCAAGCGGCGCGGCGCGCGCGATCGAAGCAATCCAGGAATAGGAGGTCTGAGAGTGAGAAAAATCGCTATCGCAGCGGGGGCGGCACTTTTGGCGAGCGCCGCTCACGCGCAAATCGCCGTCATCGACAATGCGAATTTGGACATTGCCCGCCAGAACGCCGACAATACCAATTCGATCATGGGCTCCAACAAGGACATCCTCGAAAAGAGCAATCAGATCCTGCAAGCCCTGACAGGCAGTCGCAACGGCTCTCTCGGCATCGGCCAAATGGGCCTGGGCGGCAATATGTCGATTGCGCAAGCGCCGAGCTTCGGATCGATCCTCAATGGCGGCGCCCTCTCCTTCGGCGGGCTGTCTCCGGAAATCCAGAAAATAGCCGGGGCGGTCATCAACGGCCTGCAGCTGGTCAAACAGCTCCAGCAGATCACCGGCAATGGCAGCAGTGCCGTCAACACAGCCTATGGCGGCAGCGTCAACGTCGCGTCGCTGTTGAGCGCCCTCACCTCGCAGGCCTCCCAAGGCGTCGCCCAACGCGAACAGTCGTTGCAGTCGGCCAGCGGCCAGATCGGCCAGTCCGAGGATGTCAAAGGCTCGGTCGATCAGAACACGCGCATGCAGCTCGAGAACGCGCGTGCGGTCAACGAGCTCATCGGCGTCCAGAATGGTGCCGTCGCCGCGCTCAACGAGGAAATGAAGACGCGGCTTTTGCGGCAAAGCCAGGTGCAAAAGCTGATGACGCCGGCGCAAGTCAATCCGTTCCAGAACTTCGGCACAAGCGGGAACTGATCGTTGTCGTCAAAAGCGAAAAGAATGCCAGATTTGTGGCGCTGGGCCGCCGTGGTCGCCTTGGGGGCGATGAGCGTCACAGTGGCCGGGTGCGCCAAGCCAGGTCGCGAGCTCAAAGCGCCGTGCGCGCCGCTGGCTTATGTGGGCGATGCGAGCTGCGGGCCCTTGAAGCCGGTCAACGCCCCGCCCTTCGATCGTGTTGTCGAGGATGGATGAACGGCCTGGCGACAAGCATTCTGGGAGGCATCGACGACGTCGGAAAGGGCTTTGTCTCCAGCGTCTACATGCAGCTTGGCCACGCGCTGGGGAATGTCTACGCGCTCATGCTCACCATTTACATAATTTGGTGGGGTTACTCGATCCTCAGCGGCCGCGAGACGATCTCCCCGATCGAGTCGGCATATCGCCTCGGACGCGCGGTGGTCATTTATCTGCTGCTGAATGGGTGGGGCACGTTCTCCGAGACGATCTACAGGCTGGTGCAGGCCGTGCCGAGCGAAATCGGCAAGATCATCGTCGGGGCCGTCTCGCGCGCCACCGGCAACCAGCTCTCGGACCAAGATGCCATTCCAGCACTCATCGACAATCTCTACCGCGGCGCCCAGGACGTTGCCAATCAGGTCTACAGCGGCACTTTCTACGACATATTCGGCGCGCTGCTTTCCACCATCGTGCTTCTGGCCGCCATCATCTTTTCGGCGCTTGCGATCGCGGCAATCATCGCGGCCAAGATCATGCTGTTCATCACTTTGGCGCTGGCGCCGGTGTGGATTGTGCTTTGGCTCTACCGGTGGTCAACGCGGATGAGCGAGGGCTTCCTTTCGCTGACCACCTATCTGATCATCCAGCAAATCCTCATCTACGGCTTCCTCGGCTTTTACTTTTCGCTCGTAAATCTTGCCTTGCACACTGCCACCTCGGGAGGCGCCAGCGTCGACAACAAAATGTCGATGGTCCTGCCGCTCGTCCTGGTCACGATCATCGGCATCTATGTGCTGATGCAAATCCCGGCGATTGCCTCGATCCTCAACGGCGGCGGCTATCTCAGCACAGTCGGTGCATACCGCTCCTATGGCAATGTGCCCGGCAATGTCGCCCGCTATTCCGGCGCGCGGTTGGTCGCAAACCGATGGCAGCGGCTGAGATCATCCCGCAGCAGCGAGGCGGCGCGATCATCCATTCAGCAAGCGGCGCGCGATAACGCGAGGCCATTGGCCTAGACCTGCAGGCAACCGCCTGAGAAGTGCTGCTTGAGCGCCGCAGTGGGAGCTTGGACATGAGGCTAAAGTAAAGTGACAAAAATGCAGGCAAGCATCCCCGCCGCAACCGGCAACCTCGTTGACGAGCGCTACTATCGGGCCGGCGCGACGTGGGAGGACGACACGCACCGGTCTCTGAGACGTTCGCGCACGCTGGCCTGGCTTGTCAGCGGCGCTGCCAGTGTCGTTGCAGGCCTTTCGTTGCTGACGCTCGTGCTCATCCTTCCGCTCAAGCAATTCGAGCCCTATGTGATTGAGGTCGACAAGACGACCGGATATCTCGAAGTTGCGCGCGCGCTGAAACCCGGCGATCTGTCGCAGAATGAGGCGGTCACGGCCGCCAATCTCGTTCGCTATATTCGCGCCCGCGAAACCTATGACGCGCGCGAGATCAAGCAGAACTACGATCTTGCGCAGCTTTATTCGACGGGAACGGCGTCCAGGGATTTGACTTGGGCTTACACGCCGTCCAACGCGCAATCCCTCGACAAGGTGTACGGGCGCAACGTCACCATTTCCGTCGACGTCAAGTCGGTTTCACTGCTCAACAGCACGACGGCGTCGGTGCGGTTTTCGACCACGACGCGTCGCGAGAATTCTTCCACGACCGACAATTGGGTGGCCGTGGTCAAGTTCCGTTACACGACGACGCCGATCAAGAACGAATGGCGCTTCGACAATCCGCTTGGCTTCCAGGTGATCGAATACCGTCGCGATCAGGAGTCCGCACCAACGGCCGGGAGCGCGCAATGAAGACCCACCTTGGGGCCGCTCTCTCCCTGCTGATTTTGCTCGGCTCGACCAGCTACGCTGCCGCGCGCGACTATCGTATCCGCTACGTGCCTTTCGACAACGACAATGTGACGACGGTCAATGCCGCGCTCGGCGTCTCCACGATGATCGAGCTCAGCCCGTCCGAGGTGATCGAAACAGTTTCAGCCGGCGACACGAAGGGCTGGTCGATTGTGCCCAAACGCGGCTCGCGCTTTCTGTTCATCAAGCCGCTCGAACGGGATGCCTGGACGAATGTCAACGTCATTACCGACCGGCGCGTCTATTCGCTCTTGCTCAAATCCACCGACAGCGATCGCGACCGTGCCTCCTTCCAGGTCCGGTTCAGATACGCGGATGAGTATCAAGACGCGCGCTTGCTTTCCGAGGCCCAGAAAAGCGCTGCCGATCCCGATCTCAAGAACCTCAACCATGCCGTTCTCAACTACAATTACGTCTATGTCGGCGATGACAGCCTGAAGCCGCGCGTCGCATTCGACGACGGTACCAAGATGTTCCTGGAGTTCACCGGCGACATTCCGGCCATCTTCGTCGTCGACGAAAAAGGTCAGGAATCGCTGGTCAATCAGCGCACCCACGGAAAATACACGATCGTCGACAAGATCGGCCGGCAATTCACGCTGAGGGCCGACGGCAAAACGCTCTGCCTCTACAATCGAACCCGGCCGTCGAAGGCGGACCCTGTCTCCGTCGTCTACGGACCGAGGAAGCTGGTGCGCGGGGCCGGCCCCTTCTCCTCCCCGAGCGCGAGCGGACGATAGATGAGCAACATCGACTATAACGAGCTTGATGGCGGCCCGGCTGTTGCTCGACGCTATGCCGGAGTGGGCACGAAAGTCGCCATGGTCGCCGCAGCGCTGATCGTTGCGACCGCGCTGATCTGGATCAATTGGCCCCGCGAGCCGCGTTCTCGTGATGCGGCCTCGGACGCGAGCGACAATTTCAACCCGCCTGAATTTCGCCCGCCGGCGCTGGCCGAGACGCCACAAGCGGCCGACAAGACAATCGATCAGATCGTCGTTCCGCCGCCTGCGGAAGGGGAAGCCAACAAGCAACAGGCCGACAATGTCGATCAGACGGTTGAGCAGGGCGCCGATCTCGATGCGCAGCGGCGCGCCATCGAAGCCCAATTGGCAGCCGAGCAGGCTCGCCGCAAATCCGAAGAAGAAGAGTCGCGCCGCAAGCAAGCGGCCGAAGAGGAGGCCCGCCGGAAGGCCGAGGAGGCTGAGCGACAAAAGGCAATGTGGGAGCGGCTGCGGTCGAACCAGATGATTACCAGTGAGCAACCAAACTCGGCCACCGGGCACGATCAGCCGGCCCAGGCGCAAATCACCGCCGACGGTCAGCTTGTCCCGGTGCCGGGCGCCGACAACGATCCGAACAAGGATTTCCTCGCGCAATCGGAAACACATTCGAACGCGATGGCGAAGGCGCGGGTTTTCCGCCGCACCGATGCGTTGATCCCCGAAGGCACGATGATCCGCGGATTTCTGGAGACCGCCATCAACACCGATCTGCCCGGCATGGTTCGCGCGGTGGCGCGCGAAGACGTCTATTCGCTCGATGGCCGACGCATTCTGATCCCGAAAGGCTCTCGGCTCACCGGCGAATATCGTTCGGGGATCGCGCGCGGGCAAAAGCGTGTGTTCATCGTCTGGAACCGCGTCATCCGTTCCGACGGCGTGTCGGTCGACATTGCCTCGCCTGGCGCCGACCGTCTCGGACGGGGCGGTCTCGGTGGCCGCGTCGATACGCATTGGCTCGAACGCTATGGCAATGCGATCATGCTTTCGGTTGTGGGCGGCGCTTCGGAATATCTGTCCTCCCTCGCCGACAATGGCAGCGACAGCCAGCAACAACAGGTGACAACTGTCGACCCCGTCACGGGGCAGACGGTCACGACCACCTATGGCGGCTCGGGTTCACAACGCGATGCCCGCGGCATCGCCTTCGACAAATCCTCGACGGCGCTGCAGCAGCTGGCGCAAGAGGCATTCCGCGACACGCAGAACATCCCGCCGACCATCTCCGTCGACCAGGGCACGCCGATCGTCGTGTTCGTGCGCCGGGATCTGGATTTTTCCGAGCTCTATGCCG
This sequence comes from Mesorhizobium sp., assembly GCA_004963905.1. GTDB lineage: Bacteria > Pseudomonadota > Alphaproteobacteria > Rhizobiales > Rhizobiaceae > Mesorhizobium. The sequence goes on along the minus strand of SUGL01000023.1, from coordinate 89,095 downwards.
ATCCGGTAGAAGAGGAGCTGGCTCGACTGAAGCGCGGCGGCAAGCCGGCAAGAGCGCTCGATCCGACGCCGCTCTTCATGACGCCGAAGTCGGAGGCTGATCCGGATTATCCAGGCTACGGAAATCCGGCCAGATGAATGTGCAGCCTGTGCCGAACCCCTGGGCGCGCGCACCGGTGCTGCGCGCCGAACTAGAACCGATCTGGCCCTACATGGAGGAAGAAGCGGTTTCCGAAATCGCCATCAACCGACCCGGCGAAGTTTTCATCGAGCGCCTGGGTGCGAAGGAGATGGAGCACATCGTCAAACGCGAGCTCACCAGAAACTGGATTCGCTCGGTCTCGGTCGGCGTCGCTTCGTCCACCAACCAGGTTGTCAACGAAGTCACCCCGGTCCTGTCGGCCGCTCTCCCCTCAGGCGAGCGCTTTCAATGTGTGCTGCCGCCGGCGGCACCCGATGGCGGCGCCATCTCCATCCGCAAGCAGGTCATCATGGACATGACCCTTGGCGACTACGCCAAGATGGGCGCGTTCGAACAGACGGAGATGGGCAGCGGCCTGGCGCTCTCGGCCGAAGAAAAGCGGCTCGCCGAGATGCTCAACGACACCTCGCCGTTGGAATTTCTGCAATACGCGGTGCGCAATCGGATTTCGCTCATTGTCTCCGGCGGCACATCAACCGGCAAGACAACCTTCCTCAATGCGTTGCTGAAGATCATCCCCTCTGATGAGCGCATCATAACCATCGAGGATACGCGGGAACTCAAGCCGGCGACGCAAAACACCGTGACGCTGCTTGCCTCGAAAGGCGACCAGGGCCTTGCCAGGGTTACGCCGCAACAGCTGCTCGAGGCGTCGCTGCGCATGCGGCCCGACCGGCTGCTGCTCGGCGAGCTGCGCGGTGCCGAGACATTTTCCTTCCTGCAAGCCATCAACACCGGCCATCCGGGTTCGCTGACAACCGTTCACGCCAATTCGGCCCGCTCGGCCTATGAGCGCCTGGCCCTCATGGTCATGCAAGGCAATGTCGGGCTCTCTCGCAGCGAGATCCTCGACTATCTGCGCGAGGTGATCCCGGTGGTCGTGCAGATGGTGCGCGGCGACGGCGGACGCCGGTCGATCAGCGAAATCAAGTTCACGAAGGCTGAGACGATCTGACGAGGTCGCATTATGGAAAAGGTCGCCGGCAGGATTTTTCTGGCGTTGATGGCGGTGGCGCTGGGCGCGTTGCTGTTTGTGGTCGCATACGCGGCGACCGACTGGTACAGGACCGGATCGCATTTTCTCTTCGACAGCATCAACGCGGACCCGCGGCCAGTCTTCGGCTACGCCTGGACGGACCTGAAAGCTGGACGCTTCGCAAGGCTTCAATACGCCGGTGCCGCGGCCCTCTTCGGCTTCGTCCTGCAGCTCGTCATCGCATTCTTGATGCGGCCACCCAAGCGCAACGACGCAAAATTCATGTCGATGGCGGACGTTCGCCGGGCTGGCCTGCTGAAGCCGAGGGGCATCTTCATCGGACGCGCCGGCGGCAGACTGGTCAACGTCTTTGCCCCGCACCGCGATCGGCGCACCGGCAAATTGCGCCTGACGCGCCCCAGAGTTCGCGGCGGCAAGAAACTGTGGATCGACGGCGATGACGTGGGCGGCTTCGTCATCGGACCGCCAAGGTCGGGCAAGGGCGCAGCGCTAATCATCCCCAACGCGCTGATGTGGCCACATTCGCTGGTCGTGCTCGATCTGCGCGGCGAGACCTATGAGGCGACAGCCGGCCACCGGGCCACCTTCAGCCAGGTCGTCCGCTTCGCGCCGGCCGACCGCGACGGCAACACCGCCTTGTATAACCCGATGGACTTCATTTCGCTTGATTCGGCTCAGCGGGACATCGACCTGCGCAACATGGCGGCCGCACTCTTTCCGCGGCCGCCTGCGAATGCCGATCCTTACTGGGTCAACGATGCGCGCCTCCTCTTCACCGGCATTGCCTCTTACGTCATGGAGTCCACGCGGATCGCCGACGAGAACCGCAGCTTCGCCACCATCCTCAAGATCATGAACGGCGCCGACGAGCCGATCCTGGAGTTCCTGGCAAGCCTGCGCGACACCCGCCGGCATGAAGTTTCCGATTTTACGCTGCAGACGCTGCTGCCCTATGCGGATATGGCGGAGAAGCAGTTTTCCGGTCTCTATGCCGGCGTGCGCACCGGCATGGCGCCCTTCCTGAACGAGCGATTGATGCGGGCCACCTCGCGCAGCTCCTTCGACATCCGCAATCTCAAGACCGAGCGGGTCTCGCTCTATCTCGATTTTCGGCGCGAGCAGATGGCTTCGCTCGGCCCGCTGTTCAACGTGCTCATCACGCAGATGATGAACTTCATGTCCGAATCCATGCCACGCCCCGGCGAGCACCAGGTGCTTGTCCTGCTCGATGAATTTCAGAACCTCGGCAAGCTCGAGAAGGTCACGGACATGGCGACCGTCCTTGGCGGCCACGGCGTGCCGATGTGGTTTTTCGTGCAGTCGCTCAAATCGGTCGACGAGATCTACCGGAAGGAAAGCCGTGAAACGCTCATCAACGCTGCCCGTGTCCAGATCTTCTTCGGCGCCCAGGAGACCGACGATCTCCGCTACGTCTCCGAGCAGATAGGCGAAACGTCCGAACCTCAGAAAGACGTCACCAGGACGCAGGCGAGCCTTTTCGACACCTATTACACGCGCTCCGTTCATAGCAAGCTAGTACGACGGCCGCTCATGCGGCCGGACGAAATCCGAACCATGGACAAGAGCAAGGTCGTCATTCTGCCGCGTGGCGAGAACGCAATCCTTGCAACCCGGAATTTCTATTTCGCTGATCGGCAGCTCTCCAAGCGCGCTTTCATGGCGGTCCCGGAAAGGGCGAACGCAAAGCACGCCAAACCAATCGCTGCCGCCGCTCCCCTCCCCTCCCCACCCGTCCAGTCGATCGTGCCGGTCGGGCCTCGTTATCGCTCCGGCATCACACGGTCGCGGCTGCAGCGCGGTGCGACGTTCGCTGCAAAGGTTGGGCGTGCCGAGCCCCCAGTCGCTCGCCGTCGCTTGCCCGCCGGGCAAAAGAATGAGCTTGAGGCGACCCATATCCCGTCGGCAACGGCGGCGCCCGTTGCGCCACAGGCTGTCGACTTTTCGGCTTTGGCCGCCCGGGCGGCGTCGACCAGGATCTCGCCGCAAAAAGAGGCTGTGATTGCGGCCATTCTTGCTCAGGCCAAATCCTTCCGTCCGCAGTCGACCGACCCCGAGACGTTCGACCGCAATTTAAGCGTCGTCGCAGAAGAATTGCCGGACGTTGTGGATGATTAATTCCGCCGACAAGCGTAGCGAGGCGATGTCAATCCATGCAAGGCGCAACATCTCAGCCAAAGTTGGATGTCCGGGTTGCATAGGGTGCCGAAACCAGCAGCGAAGCGGCGAACAAACCCGATTGTCGACCAAAGTCCGTCGCCGACCGAGAAGCCGAGGTCGTCCCGGACGAAAGGCGATCTATGTAATTGGAATGGACAATGTGCTGAGCCGCCAGCAAGCATAAACGCGAGTGGAGCAGATGCGAATCACTTGCTGAAGTGCCGACTGCATTGCACAGTTCTGGCGGGGGGCAGAAGTCACCATGTTGTCAAAAGGTTCTGACTGGCTGCGGTGGGAGCCACATATCCACGCGCCAGGTACCGTTTTGGAAGACCGCTATCCGGCCGAGGGATTTGAGGCCTATCTCAATGCCCTTGAGTCTGCGACGCCGGCGATGCGCGCGATTGGCATCACCGACTATTGCGTCACCGCGTCCTACGAGCGGGTAAAAGCGGCCAAGGATGCCGGCCGCCTGAAGCAATGCGATCTTCTCTTCCCCAATGTCGAGTTGAGGCTCGAGATAGGGACCGTCAGGGGCCATTTCGTCAACATCCATCTCCTCGTCAGTCCCGAGGATCCGGGGCACGTTGAGGAGCTGAACAGGTTTCTGCGGCATCTGAAGTTCTCGACCGCGGATGATGAATACAGCTGTACGCCCGACGACCTGATGAAGCTCGGCAAGCGTATGGATCGGTCGATCACTGACAACGCCGCGGCGTTGCGGGCGGGGGTCACCCAGTTCAAGGTTTCCCGCAGCGGACTGCAGGCAGCCTTCAGGAGCATGGAGTGGGCTCGCGACAACATCATCGTTGCCGTATCGGGCAATGCCGATGGGACCTCAGGCGTCCGGGAGGCCGCCGACCGGGCGGTCAGACAAGAGATTGAAAAATTTGCCCAGGTTATCTTTGCCAGCAGCCCCAAGCAGCGGGATTTCTGGCTTGGCTTAGGCCCTGCAGCAACGCCCCAGGAGATCCAAGACGACTATGGCGCCCTCAAACCTTGCCTATGGGGATGTGATGCCCATGAAATGTCGCTCGTTAGCAAGCCTGCGGAAGATCGCCTTTGCTGGATCAAGGGCAAGGCAACGTTTGACGGCCTGCGGCAGGCCTGTATCGATCCCGATAGGGCCTATGTAGGCCCGAATCCGCCTGCATGGTCATCAGAGTCGCAGACAATCAGTCACATCGAGATTCTGGATGCGCCGTGGGCCCGCACCCCGGCCATCGGCCTGAATCCGGGACTGGTAACCATCATTGGGGCGAGGGGGTCCGGTAAGACAGCGCTTGCCGATATGATCGCAGCCGGATGCGACGCCTATGTTGAGGACGAAGAACGCCCGTCGTTTCTCGAAAGGGCAGGTGAGCATCTGAAGAACGCTAAGGTCTTGGTCCACTGGTTGAGTGGGGAAGCAACTTCGGCGAAGCGTCTGGATCAACCTGGCGCAGACTGGGATAGTTCTCCGCGGGTCCGCTATCTGTCGCAGCAGTTCGTCGACCGGCTTTGCTCTCCAGAGGGCATGCCTCAGATGATCAAGGAAATTGAGCGGGTCATCTTCGAAGCCCACACGGATCGCGACGGCGCGGTGAATTTCCACGAGCTGCTGGAGCTCCGCGCCCAAGGACTTCGGGAATCGCGGCAGCGAGAAGAGTCTGCCATCAGCGCGATGTCTGAACAAATCGCGCTGGAGCGGGAAAAGATTCTGGCCGTCGACGGTCTCAAGAAGCAGATTGCCGAGAAGGAAACCGTCATCAAAGGGTATGAGAAGGACCGATCCGCCTTGGTCCCTTCGACGACCAGCGCTGCGGTAGCCCAAAGGCTCCAGGGTCTCCTTAGTGCCGCCGACAAGGTCCGGGGTTACCTCCGGTATTACGCCAAACAACAGGCTGGACTTGAGAACCTTCAGAACGACGTCGTTGATCAGCGGCAGAACCGGGCGCCCCAGCATCTTCGCGACCTGAAAGAGGCACATGCCGCGAGCAAGCTCGATGAAGCTGCTTGGGAGAGGTTCCTTCTCGACTTCAGCGGCGATGTGGATGACGCCATCAAAGCGAAAGCCGCCCAATCCACCAAAGAGCTTGCCTACTGGAAGGGCTCTGCGCCCAAGCTGCTGGAAAACGGAAGCTATGTCGCTGACGATGCCGACCTGGTGAGGATCCCCCTGGCGGTTTTGGAGGCGGAGATCGAGCGGATTCAGAAGGTCGTCGCTGCCGACCGGCAGACTGCCGACAAACTTGCTCTCAACGCAAAGCGGATCGCGGAGGAGACCGCCAAACTTGCTGCTCTGAAAGAGAAGCTGACAGACTGCGAGACGGCCTCGATGCGCCGTAGTGATTTGATAGAGTCGCGCAAGAAAGGTTACAGGCGCTGTTTTGAGGCCATTCTCGCCGAAGAAGGTGTGCTACGGGATCTCTACGCGCCGCTCATGGTGAGACTGGCCACCCAGGGCGGGACCTTGGGTAAGCTCTCATTCACGGTCTCGAGGGTCGCCGATGTGAAGGCGTGGGCTGACAAGGCCGAGAAGGAACTCTTTGACCTGCGCACCGGCCCTTTTCGGAGGAAAGGCACGCTGCTTGACGATGCCACAAAGGAGCTGAAGGGCGCTTGGGAGTCTCAGAATGCGGACACGATCGCCAGTGCGGTCGAAGGTTTCTGGGACAAACATCGGGAGGAGTTGCTCGAACCGAGCCCGCGAGATCCAGTGGAACAACGCAAATGGTTGAAAACGTTTGCGCAGTGGCTCTACAGCTCGGACCACATCTCCATCGAGTACGGCATCAAGTACGACGGCGTCGACATCCAAAAGCTTTCCCCCGGAACCCGCGGGATTGTCCTGATCCTCCTGTACCTCGCGTTGGATGATGCTGATGACAAGCCTTTGGTCATTGACCAGCCGGAGGAGAATCTGGACCCCAAATCCATCTACGATGAACTGGTCCCACTTTTCCGGAGCGCTAAGCGCAATCGTCAGGTGATCATGGTCACGCATAACGCCAATCTGGTCATTAACACTGACGCGGACCAGGTGATCATCGCCAACGTCTCGGAGATGAGCGGCAGCGGCCTCCCGGGCATAACCTACCGGTCTGGTGGTCTCGATGAGGCGGATATCCGCAAAACGGTGTGCGACATCCTCGAAGGCGGGGAGGCCGCATTCCGCGATCGCGCACGAAGGCTGCAGATCAAATTCTGAGGCTCCCACGAGCGGAAAGGTTTCGTTTCAGCAGCTTTGCGGACGAGGCCTATTTCTCATTGGTCAAACCTTGGAACTGATGGCCGTTGGCGTCATAAAGGATCGTGAATTTCGGTCCCTTCGGGGTGCCACACCTCCAGTGCTGCTACTCGCTGCTGCGTAGCCGGTCGAAGACGACCTTGAGCGCCCAAGTCCATTGCTGAATTCAGGCATGTCTCTATCTCGCAACGGGCTGCGGTTGCGGCCCACGCTTCAGCGCTCGTATTCGTCGTCCTGGCTGCGCTGCGCCTTGCGGTCCTGTTCGTCGGCCTGCCGGCCCTTTTGCTTGGCTGAGTCTTTTTGCTGCTGAACGCGTTGTCGCGCCTTCTCAGCCTGCGGCCCCGAAGCCTCGAGTTGACGCGTGTCGTCTCGGGCCGGCAAATCGCGGTCGCGCGCCTCTCTTTGGGGCGCGGCCTCGCCGCCTCCGCCTGCACCCTTTTGCTGCTCGAACTGGAGCCGGGCGAGACGATCGTGCATCTTGTCGTTCACGCCATCGCGGTATTGCTCGAAACGGGGTTGCTCAGCATTGGGAAGCGTGTCCCGCATCTCATCCAATGCTTGATTCACACGCGCCATCTTCTGCCGCATTTCCAAAGGTGTCTGCGCCATTTCGGTAGCTCCTATCAGCCTGGTCAATTCTTTCATGCCGGGATGGGACAAGAACGATGGGGTCCGCCCCGGTCCCCCGCCATCTTTGGAGACGCCAGCGGCCGGCTTCTCGCCTCCCCTACGCGCATGAACCTGGAGGACAGTGTGGCCGATCGCCCCGGCCGCAGTCAGAGCTTGGCCGGTCACGCCAGCCGACCGCATAACGGCGGCCGTCTGCTGCCACACGCCGGCGATCGCTCCGCCATTGGCGACGAGCAATCCGCTATCCATTCGACGCTGTCGTTTGTCCTCCACACGCGCGACCGTCTTTTCACTGACCTGGTAGCGCGGGTCGTCCTTTGCGCGCTTGTAGGCGCCCGCATGTTCCTTCGTGTACGGTCGGCTCATTGCGTGATCGTACCGGCGGGTTGCGACCATCGCGATGCCGTGTTCGCGCGCCTTCTCCGCGTACGCTTCGCGCCAGGCATGGAGATCCGCCTTGTAGAATGTCAGCCGCTCGCCGTCGGCCGACCACGCCTGCACCATGGCGTGGATATGGACGTGCTTCGTCTCGGCATGGTGTGCGAGCACGAATTTGTGCCCGGGCGCCCGCTCCTCGAGCACGGCCCGCGCGGCCGCCAAGACCGCTTGCGCGTCCGTACCAGCCCGGGCCGAGAAAAGCAGGTGATAGGCATTGCGCCGCTCCCGGCCGGAAAGTTGTGGCCGCCAGTCCTCAAAAATCGCCGCGGCCGCCTTCGTTGGCTGTTTGCTGCAAACCGCCTGCCCATCCGCGTAGCGAACCTGCTCGTGCGCCCGGATAAACTTTTGCAGGAAGTATTGCGCCTTACGCTCATTGCCGACGGCAGCCGTCACTTCCGCTGCCGCGCGAATGCCGGCCTTCCCCATGGCTTCGCCCAAGCCGGCTTCGATGTTGTCGAGCGCCTTGCTGCGTGAATTTGCCCGCCCGGCGGCTAAGATCTTGGCAAGTGGTCCGGCGCGTTCCTCCGCGTGACCATAAACGTCAACGCTGTTGCCCGTGCGAGCATAGACGAACGGCTTCGATCCGAAGGCCGAATTCAGGGCAGCGGAAAGCGCTTCGTCCCTGACGTCGCCGGCGAGATCGAAACGTACTTCGATGAAATTCGTATTCTCGAGCTGCGGCTCGAATGTCTGGGTGAATTGGTGGAGAAAGACGCGACGGTCCTGGGCATTGACAAGCCCCTGTCCGCTATCGGTGAAGACCTCGATGTCGCGCTTCTCGCCCTGTTCGTTGGCGCGTGTGCCGATATAGGCGAGCAGGGCGCCGGCCTGCTTACCATTGGCCGCGCTCGAAAGGACCTTGAACACGGCAGGCTGCGCGCCGGCGGCGTAGGCCGCCCGCGCCGCAACCGCCCTCGCCTCTCGCGTCGACCGCGCGAAGTGTCGAGTGGACGGGAGCGCGCCAGACCTTCCGCCACCCCCGCCACGGCGCCGCCATTCTTCTTCCTCTTCCTTGACGAAAGCGCCGAGTGCGAGGTCGAAAATGGCTATCGCCCCTTTTGCGTCGCTGGATGAACGCATGCTCCCACTGGCGCCTTGCGGCCGAGCAGACAGCGGTATCGTGGTGGCGGCCCCTCCTCGGCCTGCGGACGAAACCGGGGCCGTTGCGACGCGAAGGCTCGCTCCTGAGTGCTTCGCGCTCGACCATTGCCCGCCGGCGTGGGGCGGAGACCAGCGGCCTGCGGCGATGCCGCTCGCACGGATGTTCATCGCTTGACGATCGGCCATCTCCCGGCCGGCCGATTGCAGAAGCTTATCATCAGTGTCGTCGAGATCCGCAGCGCCCGGCATCCGCAAATAGCGTTCGATCTCGGCAGCATAGCCGGCGAGACGACCGCTCATGACTTGACCTCGCTTCGCTTGCGCGGCCTCGCAATCATCGCCTTTAACTCTTCGCGGAACCGACGCACGAGTTCGCCAACGGCGATCAAGGCGCGCTCGAGGTCTTCGTCATACGGTACCCGGCCTTCGTTCATCGCGCGGACCGCCTGGTTGAAATTCACACCGACGCGGCGAAGCTGGTCCGTGGCCTCCTCAATGGCGGGTCGCAGCTCCCCCGTTGCTGTCGGAAGAAAGCCTGCCTCGCTCCGAACAAGGCGGCGAACGACTTCGCTGACCGTCACCGACTCCCCGTCAGCCATGGCGCGCAGCCGCTCCAGTTCGACGTTTGAGAAGCGCACATGCAGGATTTCGCCATAGCGCCCGGATGCGTCCTGGGTTTCTGTTTGGCCACTGTTGGGTCTCATCTTCAAGCCCGCTTGCGGGCGCTAAGGCCCTTGGGCCGCGCCGTCTCTTTTCGTGTGTAACACAAAAAAGGCTATCCTGCCAAAGACAAAAACAACATCACCAAAATATCTTTGCGGTGGTACTCTAACTAACCCCAGCTTTCATTTCCAAATCATCTGCACATGTTAGCAAGGAAACATGCCGCCTCGGAAACATCTTGCATCGTCAACTTATCGACAAGCCAACTTTGCGACATGTTTCTGTCTCAAAAGGTGGCCTTGCTGCGGAATCATCATGCTAACATGGAGACAGCTCGCAACGAGCAGGGAACATGAGCTCGTGCGATCGGGATCGCCGCGACCCCCGTGGGTTAGGTAAGGCGGACAAGCTGAGCCACGCGACCGAGGCCGACAGGCACGGCCGACTTGCGCCGGGCCGAGCATCGATGGCGCGGCCTTACCGATGGGCCTCCAGCGTTCTCTGCAACCCTCAACGCGGCGGATGCCGCGGAGCGGGCTGACCTAATCGTTGGGCAGCTTGTGCTTATGGATCCTGATGTAGTCCTGCACCGCCTGGCGCAGCAACTCGGTCATGCTGTGGCCGTTGCTGATCGCGAGCAGCTTGAATTGGCGCTGCTCCCCGGCCGTAAGGTAATAGCCGCAGCGCACCATTTCCTCGTCGCGAATCTTCCTGCCGGCAACCGGATCCTTCTTCTGGCCCTGTCGCAGCATTTTGCGGAAGTCCGGCCGAGGTGACGCGGGCGCAGCTTCGGCCTCCGATGCCGCCGCGGATGCGGCGGCAAGCGGCTGATGGGCGGGATCGGACTTGGGAGCGATGAACATGCTCGGAAGCGCCGGCGGCTCAGTGGAGATCGCTCTCATCATGCGAGCCTTCTTGTCGTCCTGTGACTCCGGGAGGCTCTTGTCGGTCATGCGGCCTGCCTCATTGCTTCGGTGAAGGTCTTCAGGACATCGTCGAAGACCCCTTCACTTTCGGCAATCGCCTTCGCGTCGGGCTGATCTGGGCTGTAGAGTGTCTGGCCGCTTTGCAGGTCCCGATAGGCGACACGGTTTTGCAGCGCATGTTGGGCGATCGGCGTGCCGTTCGCCTGAATGATTGCGCGCAGTTCGCTCAAGGCTCTCGCCTTCGCATCGATGATGGTCTGTTTTGTCAGGACAAACACGGCTGGCAGCGGCCGGCCGCGTGTTTCGACCGCGAGCGGGATGTAGTGGTCGGTGATCTGGATTGCGGCGGTCACGTCATCGAGCGCGAAGAAGATGGGCACCACGACGATATCAGAAGCAAATAGCCCGGCCATGAGATTGTCGTTCGTGGTGCCTTCGGTGTCGATCAGCACCACGCTGCGCTCGCCATTTTGCAGTTCTGCCGCCTTCAGGATCTCGCGCGGCGTCGTGGCGCTGACCAGCTGGAGTGTCTCGGGGCGATTGCCGGCCTCCTTGAGCATCTGAGCCCACCGGCTCATGTTCTGGCGAACGTCGCCGTCGATGAGTGTCACCGCGTAGCCGCGCTTAAGGGCGACGGATGCCAGCGCGCGCAGCAGGGTCGATTTGCCAGTGCCACCTTTGGCGATAGCGGCAGATATGATCATAGCTCGGGGGACCTTCGATGAACCGCTTTTATGCCAACCGCCTGCCCGGCAATTGTCATAACTGAACCCAAAGTGTAGTGTCAATTTATGAGCGATCAACCGGACAGGACAGTGATATTCAGGGCAGCTTTGGCCGAGATCTCGACGCGCGACGGATTCGAGGCCGCGCTTGATGCGGCAGCCGCCACGCTGGCGCATTACAGCGCGCTTGCCTCCGTCGGCATGATGCGCCAGCGCGAGCTGATCTTGATGGTGCCGAACAGTAAGGTGTGCGGAACGGATGATTAGGGCAGTATTGGTGGCCGTAGCGGCGGCGGCGAGCCTCGGCGCCGCCGCTCCAGGTGATCAGTCCAATGGGACGAGCAGCAATCCGATGTGGCCTGCGGGACTGCGATGGGATTGCGCCACGGCAGCAAAAATCGTGTGTGAACGCGACGGCTCCTGCAAGGTCGCAAAAGGGGATGCTTCATTCCTGCTCAACTACGACAACAACAATATCGAGTTTGCGAGCGGCGATGTGCGCATCAAGCGGCATTATCAGCAAACGGTGCAGGCAAGCCCTCTCCAAAGCGAGGTCAAGGTGGAGCTTGCCGACAACCGCGTCATCTGGCTGACGGCGGTGGACGCCAGTCGCACCTATTCCGACGCCTGGGTGGGTGCCCTCACTGAATTGAAGGGTGGCGCCGTCCTTTTGGAATCCCAAGGCGTCTATTGCACCCCACACAAGTGAGCGCCGCGAACCGGGCCCGCGCCAGGGGCACGGCTTCTGTAGCGCCGGAACCGCCAGCGGCCCGTTCTCTCCGGCCTCCGCCGTCCCTACGGCGCTATTGGAGGCGCGCTCCGGCTCCGGCTCTTTGGGCATGGGAATTGCGGCGACACAAAAGAAGATGCTTCGACGGACCTGATGGCGGGTCAGATAGGCTCGGTGCCGCTCGCGAGATGATCACTGCAGGAAGGGTTTCGAGGGTTTGCTGATCGACGCCGGAACTGAACAAAACCAGATGTTCGCTAGCAGACAATTATTGCAGCTGTACCGCTTGCCAGCCATCAGGTCCCCTGGAGAACGCGACCACGCCATCACCTTCGTCTTTCCAGGCGGTGCGAAGCTTGTACTTCACGGTGCACTGCACGCCAGGTCCCACGGCGTTCTTCGAGCACTCTCCGATGCGCAACGTCGCTTGATCAGTGTTCTTTGCTCGCCGGAAAGCGTCCAAAGCCTCGGCCGGCGATGGAATCTCAAGGCCGGCCGCGGCCAATTTCGCACACAGTGCCGGCTCGGACGCAATCGCCGCGGAGAGCTGGCCTTGAGCCGGATAGAATGCGAGCGTGCCGCCTATGCCGACCAATGTTCCGGATGCCGCCGCCATGATAAGGGCCCCCGCATTGAACATGATTACGGCTTCGGAAAGACGTTGAACGTCGACGCGATAAGGTCCGTCGTATAGACGGTCTCGCCGTTGCGTTTGAAAGAGTTGTTGCTGATGCGGCCTTCGACGAAGACGACATCGCCGGGCTTGGCGTTCTCCGCCACCCAGGCGGCTTGCTTCTCCTCCAGGACCGTCACCTGGACCCAATCAGTGGCTTCCTTGGGATGGCCTTGCTCGTCCTTCCAATTGCGATTGGTGGCAATGTTGACCTTCGTGCTTTTGTCGAAGGGCGCTACCGACCCGACATTGCCATGAATGGTGAACCTGTTGACGCTTTTCATCGGGGTAACTCCCTCATTTCCTACCACTAATTTAGCCGCCCGGGGTGACTCGGGATCACGGTCTGCTAAGGTTGAACCAGGTGCGCTGCCGCAGCCCGTTCGCGTCGTCGTAATCGATGTAGTAAGGCTTCGCGCGGCGCGGGCGTTGAATGTCGTAATAGGTGGTCGTTCGATCGTTATGTGCTCCGCTGGAGACATGAGTAAGCTGGACCGGCACGGTGCGGTCGCCGAGCTGGATGGTTCCCGTCGGACTTCCGTCGGCCTGACCATGCCGCGCTCCAAAGTTGGCAGGCTGACCGAGATTGCCAGCCGCGATTCGGCACATGCTGGCCTGGCCTTGTCCCGGCCGGTCGCTAGCCGGCGCGTAAGGCATCCACCCCTGCGGGCAGGCCTCGTACGGATCGTAGCCGGCGCCGGACGAATTGGCCTGCGGACAAGTCGGCCACGAAAAGCCCGGCAATCCCATGGCGTCGATCAGCCGGTCAATGGGTGGATGACAAGAGGGCGTGCCCTGCCAGTCACCAGACAGACAAAGGATGACCTGACACCCCCACTCGGATGCGAATGATTTGGACGGAAGAGACGTCGCGCTCGCGACAGCGGCAGCGCCCACAACGAGAGTTTTCAGCACGGTCGCGTCCCTTTTTCTCTCTGACGTTTTTGACACTTTACTACGGATTTTGCTCAGGGAAAAGGGCCGACCGAACAGGCGGGTTCGTGCGAATACATAGATTCATGCAGCCAAACGAAGCGGGCGAGGTGAACAACCCGCTTCGGGACAATATCGCGTGGTTCCTCGAAGCGGAGCGCCGTAAGCGAAAGCTTCGCCATCAACACATGGCGGAACTGTTCAAGACGTCGCCTGGTCAAGGGCTGGCATACCGCACCTACATCCGCACCATGAGAAAACGAAACAACGTGACCCTGCGCACGGTCGAACAGATGGCCCAGGCGCTCGAGGTGTCGATCGCGACACTTCTGGTCGGCGGCGCGGCGGTGGAACCATGGGCGCACAAGCTCACCGAAAAATCGATCCGCGCGCGCCTCGCCGCCATCATCGACAGCGAGCGTAAGCGCCGCAACCTGGTCCGCTATCAAATGGCGGAGCTGCTGGGTGTGTCTGAGATCACTTTCACCAAGCTCGAGCGCGCGAGCGGCAATATCAGTGTCGACACGATCGCCGCCGTCGGCGAGGCGCTCGGCCGCGATCCGGCAACCTTCCTGTTTCAGGAACCCGACAGCCAGCACCAACCGGCCTGATTTGGCGCGACCGATCGCCAAGGCTGCTTCAAGAACAGCCCTCGTGCAGCCTTTAGGGGTTCCGCGGCTACGTGGTTTTGGCGGCTAACGCGTCAGCCGGTCGGCGATGCGTGACTGGGGAATGGCTTCGACCCGTCCGGGGGCCAGTCGGATCGGCTGCTAAACGGTCTTTTGCTATATTTATTGCGGGAGCTTCCTGTGGACGCCGCTTTTTTGAAGGCAGTCGGATAAAATTTAAGACCGAGATTGGGCCGAAATTTCGCAATCCAGGCGATCTGACGCCGATGCACGACAACAATGTGATTGGTGAGGTTCCTGGCTCGCCATTGCCTGCGCTCGGTGACGCGCAGCAAGCCGAGCCTGCCGGCTTTGCGCAGCGCATTGCGAACCGTGCTCGCCCCGACGCCGGCCCGATCGCCAATTTCTTTTACGGATCGGTCGCATTTGCCGTGCTGCCGGCAGTCGCACATGACGATGTAGAGCGCCGCGCTCTCCCCTTCGGTGAACTCGCCGGCGAATTCGGGCCGGATAGCCTGCATGCGAGCGAGACGCCGCTTGCGTCTCCATCGCACGGGATCTCGCAAGCCGCAGGCAGCTTCGCGCCGGCCTCGCTCACTGTGAGGGCGTTGCGGATAAGAGGAGCGGGGTAGTGCGCGACCATCCGCAGGGGCCTTCTTGAGGTTGGCGCGTTGTCGCTCAGCCTTCTCGCAAAGCCGCTCCGCATCGGCCTCGCCCAGCAACTCCTCGCCGTAGAGCTTCCATATCCGCCGGCAAAAATCGTGCAGCTCGGCCAATGACCGAATGTTCGTGAGCCATAGGCTCAACGTTGAATAGAGATCCATTTCTTTCCTCTCGCCAGGCCGTGCAAAGCCGTGGCGCGGAAGCGCATTTTTCTTGCAATGCCGGGAAAGACGGGCTACGGTCTCACAAAATCTTCGGGCGAGATCAGGAGCGCCAACTCCTGTAGCCTATTCCCTGGAAAAAGCCGGCCTCCGCGCCGGTTTTTTTGTGCTCGATTTTTCCTCCGCTCAGACTCACTCGGCATGATTGCAAGGCGGAGTATACAAAGTAAAGTATCAAAAAATCCGCGAGCGGGTCGTTGAGATCGCCGCCCGGCAGGCAAGAATCGCGCGGGGATGCCTGACGTTCGTATTTCTTACGGTTTGCCCGAAGCCGCCCCATGGCGCGTCAAGCTATCGATCTGAGGCGCTGAGTAGCTGGGCGATCTGAATGACGCCCCATTTGGTGTTCGTCAGTCGCCGTTGCGACGGTTCGGCCGAGACCAGATGAGGCTGTAGCTCTGACCGCCTTCGTCGGCGACGAGGTTGGCGTAGATTGGGGCGGTGAAGCTCGGATCGTCGAGCTTGAGGCCCAGATAGGCGCGGCCCTCGTTGGACTTTTTGGACCAGCCGGCACCGAACTCGACTCGACCAACGAGCACGCGGTGGCTGGGTGCGTTTTTCGCCGCTGGCGCGCGTATCGGGGACGATCCGGACCTTCTTGGCCTGAAGGGAAAGCGTGACGATCTCGCCGTTGAATTCTTCGCCGGCCAGCTGGAAGTTGCCGATAGTAGCCATGTTCGTGTGCTCCTGACTGGTTTGTCCGAAGCCGCCCTGTGCGGCCTCGATAGCGGTCGTGAGACGACGGTCCGGCCGACTGCATCCACTGGGCCGCAGCGGAGCGGAGGACGGCGGAAGCCGAGCTTGTTGTTCCGCGAGGAATGCGGCGAAGCCGCAGGGGAAGAAGGTCGGCGAAGCCGTTGCAGGCAAAGGCCGGACCGGCGTCAGACCAATCTTAAGAGAGGCCGTTCAGGGAGGGTCCGGGCATCCGTTCCAGAAGAACGATACTGGAGATATCGGAATGTCCGCCATGCATCCGGCACAAGCGGCACGATCGATGCCGCCACGAAACCAGAGGCACGAGGTCTAGGCCCTGTCCGGTCGCCGCTCAAACGGCCGCACATGATCCCGCCACGCGGTCCAAAGGTTCAGGCGATGAGAGGAGTCTTGATGACGACGATTAACCCCCGCAAAGGGGCCGCCCACCTGGTTCCGGCGGTCTGATAGGCTCGGGGGCCGAATTGCTGCGCGCTTACGTCGTGACGGTCCGACGCGTGCGCCTTCGATCATGCACAGTGCGGCGACGAGCTTGCTGGCCACCGCGGTGATCATGACCTTCCTGAAGCGACCGCGCCGCACCCATAACCGCAATGAATCGGTCGAGCCGGTTGGATTCAAAGAACTCGTTGGACGCCGCTTCCAAGCCAAGTGAGACTGCGGCCATGGAAAACGAAGAGGCAGGGCCTGTTCATCTTCGACGCATCGACCCATCGCAGAACATGCGGCGGTTTTATATGGTTGCGATCCAACCGACCTTGTTCGGCGGAGCATCCTTCATTCGCAACTGGGGCCAGCGGCCAGTCGATGATGGAAACCTTCGATAGCGAAGACAGTGCGGCCACCGCATCAATGAAGCTTCAGCGTTCCAAGCGCCGGCGCGGATATCGCGACTGTGATCCGGACTAGCGGCTGACGACATCGCGCAAAAGATCGCAGGCCCGAAAGGCCAACTCCATGCCTCGGCGGCCAGCCGCTCCCTGTTTTCCGGAATTACCGGCGATAATGGAGGTTCTTCCGCTCTTGTCCGCGATCGGTGAAAAATCTGAACGGAATGCCCCCAAGCTTAGCTACAACCCAACCTGTCCCTACGCGCGCCGCTTTTTGCAGGCGGCGATCCACTGCATGGCGGAGATTGGATCTTCTAGGATGGCGACCTGCCTGGCGAAATCGACAAAAGCATGGTGTGCGGCGCTTAACGGTTTGTGCCCATCCTCTGCGTCATAGCAGGCCTGAAGGGCGGTCTGGTGGATCAGATCTCTTTGATCCTCGGGCCAGTCGCTGAGGAAATCGATGGCGTCCGCGAGGCTCGCAATCTCTTGCACGATATAGGGCGCACGCTTCACGAAAATGGGGCTGCCGAACTCCTCCGCATCCATGCGCTCCTCCCAGTCACGAACCACCGCTTTGGACGAGCATTCCGCCCGGCAAGCATCGCAAATGTGCTGTCCGGACCGAAACGGTTCAAGGGGGCGCGATGGAAGATTTCTCGTTGGTGCAGGTGCCTGGGGGACGGTGGCAGGATCAGGGCATCAAACGTGCGTAGCAGAATGTTGCGGCGGGCAGGCAACAGCGAGGAACATCGAGAATCCGATAGCCCGCGTCCGCTTGCCGTCTCGGCTCGATGGCGAGAGGAGCAGCACCCCCGAAAGGCGGCGCTTGGTGCTCCTTCCGCCTGCCGACGTTCGCTTGGGAACGGCCGAAGGCCCCGCCGTGCGGCGGAGCCCTCGTCGCGGCGATCAGTCCCGGTTGGGGCGAGACCAGATCAGCCGCAGGCCTTCCTCGCCTTCCACCTCGATCAAGGTGGCGTAGATCGGAGCAGGGAAGCTCGGGTCGTCCAGCTTGACCGAGAGGTAGTCGCGGCCCTCGTTGGAGACCTTCTGCCAGGCGGCTCCCAGTTCGACGCTACCCGAGTAGACGCGGAAGTGAGGGCCTTTGTCGGAAGGGTTCTCGACGCGGATCAGCTTGGCCTTGACGTTGAGGTTGAGTGTCTTGATGGCGCCGGAAAAGCCGGCGTTGCCGTTTGAGGTGAAAGTGCCGATGGTAGCCATGATGTCGTCTCCGTGAGTTTCTCGGGCCGCGACCACCGCGACCTCGATAGCGGTCGACAGACCGGAGGCGATCGGCCCGCACTCACCGGGGTCCCCGTTGCGGGTGCGCAGTGGGGTGGTCCTTAGGGCCGGAACGACAGTGAAGGGCAGCCAGGACGAGGCTTTCTTGTTCCGCGCGGAATGATGGCGAAGCCAGCAGGGGAAGAAAGTCGCGGCCGGCTGTTGCGGGCTTGAGAGCGAGGCGCAGCGTAGCGAAGACGGCCTTCGGTCAGACCAGCCCCATCGAGGACGCAGGTGGTGCGCCCTTCTATGAAACCGCCGGCCAGACGACAGGCGAACCCTAGCGGCACGATCACTGCAACCGCAGCCACGGTGAGGCGCGATCAAGCCCGGTCGTCGCCGTCACGCATCATGGCAAAACTACCGACAACCACAGCCGGAAAAGGACGCACCCGCCCGATCACTTCGGTCGATTGACGACCGGGCCGTCTGGCGAGACTCCGAGGGTCCGGCGTCTGCCGCTTAAGGATGGATGACCGCGAACACACGGAGATACCTATCCCGAGCGGGACGTCGGCAGGGGCCGCTGATTTGGCTCGGCCCGCCGGGGTACTACCCGAATTGACCGGGTGCCAATGGCGGATCCTCAGCACACTACCGCCGGCTGCAAGATAGGAATGGCTCTGCGCCACCCCGACATGGATCGGAGAATGCAGCATCATGCAGCCTCCGCGATCGCGCATTCGGGTGGAGATCATGCAGATAGTTGACGCACGCTGGGCATGGCCGCCTCGGCATTTTGGAGGTGAGAGGGATGCTCGGCGTTCCTGCATAGCTGCATCGCACAAAATGTGTTTGCGCATCGCCAAGCGTTTAGCCATCAAGGCTAAAGCTGAAGACGAGATGGTTTCCTCCCAGGAGCATCGCAATCGGCTGTTCCCCTCTGGAGATTTTGACCTTCACATCTAAAGGGCCCTCGCTTTTCCGATGGTCGCAACGTCATCCTTCGTCACTGTGCGGAACGCGGCGTGATCGCCGCTTTAGCCATCAGAGGCTTTGGGTGTCATTTCTGCCTGGCTGTATCGACCCGTCCCGACAAAAGTCTGACCTTCGCCAGCCGTCTGCGGGCAAGCGTTCGCGCCAGAAGTTCAAAGCCACGTCCGTAACACTCAACAACGAAAGACAGCGTCATTAGATCGAGCAGAAAGTCGTCGATCGCATGTGTGAGCGCATCAGACCTTGGTTT
Source organism: Mesorhizobium sp. (assembly GCA_004963905.1). GTDB lineage: Bacteria > Pseudomonadota > Alphaproteobacteria > Rhizobiales > Rhizobiaceae > Mesorhizobium. The sequence continues at coordinate 70,147 of SUGL01000023.1, read as the reverse complement.
GAATTGAAGCAGCAAGGCGCGCGCCTCTTCGATCCCGGCCGGGCAATCGTCTGCGTCTATCAATGCGTCAAGCCTGTCAAGGATCTGCAAGCGCCCTCACTCTCCCCAAGCCACACTCAGCCGCATCGGACGCCGCCGGTGAGTGAGTTTTCAACGAAAGAACACGGTCGCGTCTCGCGAAAAGGCATCGCTCGGCAAAGTGCCCGTTGATGAAGCATGCCGCGTCAAACCACAAGCAAGAATCCGGGCTCCACCCAGATGAAGTCTTCCAAGGCGAGGCGAGCCGGCTCGGGTCTGCGTCTCGGCCGAAAAAATGCTGCTGAGAGGAACTGCGGCTGCATTCGTCGGAGGCAAAAGAGTTTCTCTCAAGTTTGCCAGCCGCCACTGTTCAGTCGAGATTACATGCGAGACGGCCGATAACGCAAAGCAAAGGTTCGCAAGAATGAGTAAAGCAGCTGGATCAGTCGAAGATTTGGCTGCACCAAAGACCTTTGCGCCCCTCGTGCAGCCGACCTTTCGTTCGATCTGGCTCGCCACCCAGGTCTCTTCTCTCGGCTGGCTGATGCAGACTGTTGCCATCAGCTGGCTGATGGCAACGATCTCGACTTCCGATCTGATGGTTGCGCTGGTCCAGGCGTCATCGAACCTGCCCGCGTTCATCTTGTCAGTATTCGCGGGGGCTCTCGCCGACAATTTCAGCCGTCGCCGGGTCATGTTCGCCGGCCGCTGCCTGATGGTGATAGGATCTGCAATGCTGACGGCGGTTGTGGCGCTGGGCTATGTCAGTCCGTGGATGATCCTCGGCTTCAGCTTCCTGATCGCATGCGGGGGTGCTCTTCACGATCCCGCCTGGCAGGCCTCGGTTGGCGATATCGTCGACCGCCGCGATGTCCCGGCCGCCGTGACCCTGCTCTCCGTCGGCTTCAACACGGTCCGGACCGTGGGCCCGGCACTCGGCGGCATCGTGGTTGCCTCGTTTGGGCTTTTGGCAGCTTTTACCGTGACTACCCTCACCTATTTGGTTCCTTTGGGCACGATATGGCGCTGCAAGTGGAAGGTTCGCTCTTCGCCTCTCCCGCGTGAGTCGATGAGAACGGCGATCTATGACGGGCTGCGCTTCACGGCGATGTCTTCGGAAATCAAGGCGGCGATCGCACGCGGAACGCTGTTTGGCCTGGCAAGCATCGCCATTCTTGCACTGCTGCCGCTGGTTGTCCGTGATCATCTGGGAGGCGGACCGCTCGCCTATGGCACGCTCATGGCCGGCTTCGGCACAGGCGCCGTCTTCGCCGGCATCTCCAACGGCACATTCAGACGGAGCTTGTCGCAAGAACGTCTGATGAAGCTCGCGTGCGTCGCCTGCGCGGCCTGCTCCCTCTCCCTTGCACTGACCTCTTCGATTCCGGTGGCCGCACTTGCGCTCGCCTTGGGCGGCGCCGGCTGGGTCACCGCCTGGTCCGGGGTTGGCGTGAGCGTGCAGCTGGCGAGCCCGCGCTGGGTCGTGGGGCGCACGATTTCGATCTACTATGCATTGATAGATGGCGGCATCGCGGCCGGCAGCTGGGTATGGGGCACGGTCTCCCAAAGCCATTCCCTGACATGGGCGCTGGAGGGTTCCGCTGGAGCGCTGCTGCTCGTCGCCGCAGCTGGCGTGCTGTTTCCTTTGCGCGAGCGCCACGAGTCCGAGCCCGATCCTTTGGAGGAATTCGACGCCCCGGCTGTCGCTCTCAATTTGAAGCCGAGAAGCGGTCCTATCGTGGTCAAGGTCGAATATCTGATAGCCGAGAGAAATGTCGAGGCCTTCCTCGAGCTCATGCGGCAGCGCAGGCATATCCACAGCCGCGTCGGTGCTCGGAACTGGACGCTTCAGCGCAACCTGCAGAAGCCCATGCAATGGACAGAGACATTCCGCACGCCGACCTGGACGGACTACCTTCGCCTGAACCACCGCCTGACGGAAGTGGACAAGGAACTGGACGAGCGTGTCTCCCAGTTGCAGGCGGGCGAGGAAGCGCCTCAGTTGACGCTTTCGATTGAACGGCCGACCAGCTCGCCTCGTAAACGCGCAATCCTCCCACTTCCCCGTCATTGAAGCCTGACCGTCACGTCTAGGCACCGCGATTGCTAATTTTGGTACTGCTAATGGTCGTGGCGAACGCGGAACAACCACGGGGATTCGATGTCAGCGGCGCAGATGTGCAAGAGGCTGTCACGCGCCAGTGGGTACGCAATTATCGTGTGTCCGCGACAGGAGCCAAAGACCAATTTCATCCGGTCAGGACCTGGCTTCTACAGTGTGCCGGAAGCGGACACCATGAGGGTGCTGGATGGATGTGGACAATGCGTGGGGGCGGGTGGACGAAGTCGCGCGATGGGCTTAGACGACGTTCGCAATCCCCCAAGTCCGCCGAGAGCACTATGAAGCAGCAGCGACCCTTTGTCGTCGAGATCAAACAGAAGCGTGGCCTCGTAAAGCGGCCAGAGTCGATCTGGGCCGGCATCGACCTGGCCGCCATCGCGTACGATGTCGCGAAAGCGAACACGAAAGGTGCGGTCGCTGAGGCGACGCGGCAGCCGATTGGTCCTGGCGAAAATCTTTCCCAGCCCGTGTTCACCACCGCTGAAGCAGTATCCGACGCCAAGGACATGATCATGCCCGACGCATCGCTTCCTGAGCCCGCAACTGTTGAGGAGGCGCCGGTTTCGGATGCGCCGCACGCATCGCCTGTAGACGGACGAACACGCCGCAAGAAGCGGTGGCAGAAAGATGTGCCTTTGCCGCGAAGTGAACGATGGAAGCGGCGCCTGCCGTGGGTGCTGCGCCAGAGCCGGGCCGAGCGGTAGGTTGACCGTTCAACGGGCCAGAAGGAGAATAAAAGCGCGTGACTGCGGCCCACTCACTGGTGTACCGCTCGCTCAAGACGATCCGTAAGCGCCATGATGATAGATCAGAGCCGGACCCGGCTCTCCGCTGGCCACATGCCGGACGCTGCCGAGGACGAGCGCGTGGCTGTGGCGCACAATCGTGTCCTCGACCGTGCAATCGACCGCGGACTCCTCGCCCGTGGTGACGATGTTCCAACCGGCGCGCCCGCCGCTCAGAAATGTTCCTCTGGGGCATAGACCTCTTCATCATGGCTATTGCTGGGAAGCCCATGAGTCTTGGGAAGACCTATGCCGCTCAAGCCATCGGCTTTCGGAAAGACCGGCGACGCTTCGTCTCGACGACTATTCCAGCCGTATTCTTCGCGGTGAGCGCGGCCGTTTGCTTCGGCTTCGGTTGGGGCGGGGCATCAGGCGCCCTTGGCTCCGGCGTTTTCTTGGTCTCTTCTTTGTTCTTGCGGGCGCACAGCAAAGCCTTGGCGCTCGCCGCCTCCGCATCCGATACCTCGCCGGCCGGCTCGCCATCAAGATTGACCCGTACAGCGCCAGCATTCAGTCTCGCCAAGTACCTGGGCATGCTGGTATAGGCGCGCAGGGCTTTCCTCAATTCATCATCTGACAGTTCGCCGTCCAGCACGCGAATGTCATGATGGATGCCGATCCTAAGCGGCTTGGGCGCTTTCGGATTGAACGCCGCAGGCCACTTTGCCGATAGATGCCGGAAAAGCTGTGCGGGCGATTTCCCTCGGCTGGGGGTCGTCATGATCAAGCCTCGCCCGATTTGTTTTGTTTCCTAGTTCGGACCCTCCGTAGCACCAATATATGCAATGATTGTGGACGCCAAAAAAATGGGGATTCGTCCGGCAGGGGCAAAGCAGCGCATCCTAGCTTCTAGATGAATACCGTTGCCCTCCCAATCTCCTCGCGACTACTGAGGAACGGAAACGATAAATCGGACGACTAACCTTCCGAACGCGCAAGAACTGTCGGCCATGCCGTTTGGCAAAGGACGGCTGCGCGGAGTTAATCGGCGGCAACTTGGCATGGGAAGAGAAGTCAACTCCAATCAAGAAGCCAGCCGCGAAACGCTAGCTAACGCCTAAGGTCTGGAGCTCGCCTTCTGCTCAACGCCATCACAAGGACGGCGTTGAGCAGCGTAACGAACCTTACATCCTGATGTTGCCAAGCCGTCCTGGACGTGGCGATCTAGTACTCGATTAGCGTATAAACGAAAAAAGCTTGCAGTTTTTTCGCCGCGCCGCCGCTCGAAAAGTTCCATGTTCGCCTGGGCAACGGCTGGCTTGGTCATGCGAGCTTCCCGTACGGGGCGGCTATTGCAACCGATCGCTCTGAAGCTGCCCGCAGCCGCTCGTCGCTAGCCACCGTGCCCGCGCCAGGTGGGATGTCCAAGCCCGACGTGCCCGTTCCGGCTGGCGCTCTGCGTCAATGTTCAAGATGGCTCGTGCCACCTTGCGCCAGTCGAGGCCCATCGCCTCCGACATCAGCAGGACGGCGTAAGTCTGAAAGTGCGCCACGTCATAAGGCGTGACCTCGGCCAACTCGGGTGTTTCATTATCGATCCAGGACTCCTCCTCCTTTGGGGGCGCGTCGATGTAGCGGCCAATCGACGCCAGGTGCGCCGCAATCTGGTAACGCAGGTGATCGCGGCTCCCGTAGCGCGCATCGATTTCGCCGAGCTTCTTGTACAATCCCCTACGCTTGTCGCGCGGAACATCGGTATCGCCCAGGGAGTAACAACTCGGACCGACGGCGCAGATATCGCAGCCCGTTGCGACCACGTCCTGCACGAATGCGGGAATGTCTTTTTCTTGCATGCGCTTCATTTCAATGGGCCTCTTCTGACTTCACATTTTCTTATCACAGCTCACCCAATTTGCAACCCTGCCGTGCAATCTTGCGCGCCACTGCGGTGCGCAAGCACCTTCCCTCTCAGCTGCCCGTGAGCCCCGCGCCGGTCGCGGCGCGGCTCAAAGGCCGCAAAAGTGCAGCCGGCGCCGTCCCGGGAGATGGTCCCCCAGGCGGCGGCTTTTAAGAGCCGCCGCCTGGGCTTGGTTAGATCATTGCCCCGCAAACAGCGGCTGAACGCGGGCCCACTGGTCGGCGGTGCGGAAGCCGCCGCGCGCCGTGTAGCTTTCGACCGGGAATTTCATCCAGCGCGGCAGCCATGCCTCGACCTTCTCGCGGCCGTTCTCGCCGGCAAGGAAGTCGCGGATGATCTTCTTTTGCGTCTTGACCTTTTCGGCGACATTGCCATCGGCGACATGCTTGCCGCCGATCTCGCCAAGCATGGCATTGGCGATTTCCTTGTCGCGCAGAAGCTCGAAGAAGGCGTCGTCCGGCTGCCAGCAAGCAGCCATGTCGACCTTCAAATGATGCCCAAGCGCCTCGATCACGGCGCTGCCGGCTTCGAGCGTTTCGGCCATCACGATGGTGAGAACGCGCATGACATCGTCGTCGGACAGCGTCAGCAAACGGGCAAAGACATGCGCCGTGTCATAGCCGTCGCCATAGCGACCGACGACGGTGACGTCCTCGTCCGGTTGCCCGGGCAGGGCCAGAACCGCCCGCCTCTTTTCGGCGAATGCCGCCTCGGCCTTGCAGGCGGCGAGGCTTGCCGCGACCGTCTCCTTGGCGGCGCGCTGCGGCTCGCAGCGCACCTGCCACAGGCTTGAGCCGGCAATCGCATGCGCCACCATCAGGCGAAGCGCTGTGCCTGGATGATCAAGCAGCCCGGCGCGCACGGCGGCATGACGGTGCAGATCGACATAGTTCTGCATCGGGCCGCTGAGTTCGGGACGCGACGGCTTGGCGGTCGTTTCTTCCTGATCGCTACCCTCGCATTGGTCGCGAGCGCGACGGGCTTGCGCGACAGCCAGCCTTCGTGGCACTCGACCTCGCCGCGATGCGACACGGTGATGACGACCTTGCCGCCTTTCTTCTTCGGCGTCTTCTCGTGGTCCCATGAGTGGAAATGCTGGCCGGTTTCGAGCAGTCTCACGTCACTCCATCCGGCCTCGAGATAGGCGTCGCGCCTAGCAACGATTGCCTCGTTCTGCTTAAGCCAGAACAGATCGGCATCGGCGAAATAGCTCTCCTCGCCGAACAGATCGGAGACGATCAGGCCGGGATAGTCCTCGATGGCGAACAGGGCGACCTTGGTGGAGATCGACTGGCCGCCGAACAGCCATTGCTTCAGCTGGTAGCCGCGCGGCGCGTATTGCTCGGGATCGGCATAAAGGGCCAGCCAGTCCTTCTGCTGCGCTTTCGAAGCCATGGTGAGATAGCGCGCCGTCTCGGCGTCGATCTCCTCGCGCCGATAGGCTTCACGGATCTTGGGCAACAAGTCGCCAAGCGCCAGCGAGCGCTTCACCATCAGCTCGGTGATGCCGAAGGTGGCGGCGATGTCGGCAATTGAGCGGCCTTCCCTGATCAGCCGCGAAAACGTCTCCCATTGGGAGACTTCGTCGGGATCGAGGCGGGCGATGTTTTCGATGAGCGAGGCTTCGAGCGCATCGGCGTCGTCGCCGTCTTCCATGATGGCGCAGGGCAAGGGATCGCCCTCGCCGCGCTCCTCGGCGAGCGATTTGGCGGCGAAATAGCGTCGCCGACCGGCGACGATCTCGAAGCTTTCGGGCGTCCCGTTGGGCCGCACCAGAAGCGGCACCAGCACGCCGCGCGCGCGCACGGACGGCAGAATGTCGGACAAGTCGGGCGCGCGTTTTGCGTGCCGCATGTTGGCGGCAGAAATGTTGAGCTTATCAATCGGAATGTGGGCAAGCTGCATGGTTAGTCTCCTTCGTCTGGGGTTGAGTTGCCCGCCGCGAGGCCGCAGGCCGAGCGGCGGGACGGTTTTCCACGCCTAGCGGCGCGGTTGTTCCGCCGTGTCCGGCGGAAGCTCGGAACCGGATTTGGCAAGTGCTTCCGCTGCCTGTCGCAAAAGCCGCTCGTCCTCGGTGATGTGGCAGGACAGCCGAGCGGCTTCGGCATAGACGGAGAGCGCAAACTCGGCCTTGAAATAGCGGTCGCGCTCGATGCCGAGGCCAAGCCGTCCCTTGACGCTTTCAAGCTCGGCAAGGCTGACGCTGCCCAGTTCCGGGAAGCCGAGGCCGAGGTCGCACAGGCCGAACAGCGTGTCGCCGTCGGCGTCGAGTTCGCTCAAGAGCCAGGTCGCGGGCCTGGTGGGATCGAACAGTTTGACGACCGGGTGATGGTCGGTTTCTGTTTCGGCCGCGCCATTGGCGAGCAGCCGGGCGCGAAGGTCGTCGGTAATGAGGATCATGGCAAAACTCCTTGTCAAAACAGGTCGAGCTGGTTGCGGGTGCAGTCGTCGAACAGGCCGATATCGAGCGGCTTTTGCGCCTTGCGTGGCCGCATGGGCGCGTCCGTGAGAAGGCAAAGCCGGTCGCGCGTGGTGACAGGCCGGACACCGGGAATGAGGGTCTGCTCGCCTTCCGGCGTCGTCTCGGTCGGCAGCGCCTGGGGATCGCGCGCCTTCACGCCGCGATCTCCTCACGGTCCGAGGCTTCGGCGTTGCTGTGAGGGCCGAGCAGGAAATCGGCGGCTTTGGAAGCTTGGCTGGCGGCGCGGAAAATGGCGCGGCTGTCCTCGCGCAGCACGGTGAGCCATGAGCCGATGTAGTCGGCATGGCGCACGGTCGGCTCGATGGCGAGAGAGCTGCAGACGAAGGCGGCGCAAATTTCAGCGACAAGTTCCTCGCGCGCATAGGTCTTGGAGCGGAACGAGCCGGAAAGGTCGCGCGCAAGCCGGGTCGGATGGCCGGTCCAGTGGCCAAGCTCGTGGAAGCAGGTGCGGTAATAGTCGATCTGGTGAAAGAAAGCGGGCTGCGGCGGCACCTGAATGAAGTCGCTGCCGGGCATGTAGAAAGCGCGATCGCCGCCGATGCGGAAATCAGCGCCGCTTGCGTTAATAAGCCCCTCGGCCCGCGGGACGATCTGACGCTCGGGCAGCGGCTCGGCGGCGGCATGGAGGTGGTCGGGCAGCCCGTCGCACTGCGCGACATTGAAGACGGTGAAGCGCTTCAGGAAGGGAACGGCGTGCGGTTCGTCGCCATCGGTCTTGGCGCGTTCCTTTTCCTCCTTGGGAACAAAGCGGTCGGCATGCACGATGGTGGTGCCGTGCTCGCCCTTCCGGACATTGCCGCCAAGCGCAAGCGCCTGCCGGAAGGTGAGCCAGTTCTGGCTGGCATAGCTGCGCTCGAAGACGGCGCCCCAAAGGATCAGGATGTTGATGCCGGAATAGAGCCGGCCGGTGGCCGCATTCTTGGGCAGGCCGAGGCCAGCCCTTGCGCGGCCCCATGGCTTGACCCATGGCACGGTGCCGCGCTCCAGCTCGGCGATGATGCGGTCGGTGATCTCCTGATACAGGCTGGCGCCGGGGCGCCCGCCCTTGCCTGCGCCGGCCTGCCGGCTGGCACTACGCTTGTTGTTTGCACGCATCGTTTGGTCCTCCGCTCTTCAATCGCGCGCCCTCCCCGGGAAGCGGGGTGGGCGGCGAGAACGACCGGAAAGGCCCGCTGCCGAAGGCAGACCGCATCCGAAGGACCGGAACGAAGAGGAGGACCCTGAGCGGCAGCGAAGGGTTGCGGGATGCCGCAGCGGGCCTAGAAGGGAGAGCCGCCCACCGCGCGCCACCGGGGGATGGCCAGTACAAAAAACGACGCCGGCCCACAGGCCGGCGACCGTCAGCAGCCGAAAGGCTGCCCCGCGCCAGGGGGCGAAGCCGAAGGGCCGAGACCGCCTGAGCTTGCCGAAGAAAAGCGGGCACGGTTCACGAGCACCCGGCGCGCGCCTTCAGGCGCGCGGGCGCCACTCAGGTCCGCGACGGCCGCAGCTTTGATCTCGGGGGTGATGCGCGTGCAAATGTCGGCACGGGCTTCGGAATGCACCCTGGAAGACATCGTGATAGCTCCTTGGGAGCGACGCGAGCGTCGGTGCCTGAACTTCCATCTGTGTCATGGGTTTGCTCTGCGGCGGACGCCGAGAGTCTCTCTCCCGGACCTTCGTCCGCCCACCGAAATCCCTGCCTGCCCTCTTCCTCTGCTGGCCGCACCGTCGCCTATCGAAGCCCCGGCGACGTGGCAGTGCCCAAACGCACGCCCAAGGAGCGATCCCTTGCAGCTCGCAAGTTGGACGGGTCAAGCCATGTTCACAGCGGCCAGTCAGCCGCTTCATCGCCTCAGGCGCGCAAGAAAAAGGCCGGGCTTGCAGCACCCGGCCAAGCAAGAGGTCAAAACCTCCAGAGGGGAACGCGCCGGACGCAATGGGAGGAGAACGCCCGACGCACGTTGGCATATAGGTCAGCACGGATGACATCTCAACGACATGCCAGTAGACCACGAGGCCTGATCATCTTGGTGCACTTGCGCTTGTGAGCCCGGGCGTTTGCCCAAAACCTCATTTTTGCCGGCGGGCGCTCCGGAGTGATCATCCGTTCAGGATGTCACGGGTGTGCTATACGGCTTTGATGGCTATTGGTTCGATGTTGCGCCGGCGCTGGCTGCCGGAAAAGAGCTTTCCATCCTATGCGTATCTGCCGGGCAGGCAGCCACATCCGGTACGTGATCCCGCGGGACACAGCTACAACAGCCAAGCCATGCCGTTGGCGGCAGAGATCTCGGTTGATTCAGACACATTCCGCTGGGGTCTCGACCTCTTCAACCACGGCTATTACTGGGAAGCCCATGAGGCTTGGGAAGGCCTGTGGCAAGTTGCAGACCGAGGCGCTCCGCTTCGGATGCTCTTCAAAGGATTGATCCTGTTATCGGCCGCCGGCGTGAAGATCCGCGAGAGCAAGCAGGCGGCGGCGATGCGTCATGCCGGACGCGCCGCGACGCTCCTTCGTCGGCTGATGAACACGGCCGATCATAGCTTCGTGCGTGCGCTCGGCATGTCACCCGCAGCGCTCGCTGAACACGCCGAAGCCGCGGCAAGGACCCCGGCAGCCCTGCAGGCAACATCGCTCGGTCAGCCCCAAGTCGTGTTTGAATTCTTTCTCGGACCAAGCTCCGGCGGAAACCCGATCAGTTCACAAGAAAGACAAGCAGTCATCCCTGGAAGACGCCAGGAATAGACTTGTCACTGACGAACGAATGCCACGTTCCATTCACCTGGCTGTGTTTTCATGGTGCGCGGAATTTCGTCATGTTGTTTTCGGAACTACAAAAACTCAAGATGGCACGGCTAGACGTCGGTTCAGGCGCCTTGCAGCCGACGATTACGGAGCCCGTCGCGTATTAGAATTAGCTTGTGGCGATACTTAAGCTGCCGAGACATTTATTGCTTTCGGCGGCGCCCACCGGTATGTAGCAGGACTTCGCCTGCTGTCTTTCAAGCCACCCGGAGAGTTTCATGACAGAAGAAGCCGATCACAATCTCGACAGCCTCATCGAGCTTACCGCTGATGTCGTCTCAGCCTATATCTCGAATAATCCAGTCCCAGTGGGCGATCTCCCCGCCCTGATCGGCCAAGTGCACGCGGCTTTGAAAAGCACTGCCGGAGGCGTCGCCGCAGCAGAGCCGGAGGCTCTCAAGCCTGCGGTCCCGATCAAGAAGTCGGTGTCGGCGGACTACATCATCTGCCTTGAGGACGGCAAGAAATTCAAATCGCTAAAGCGCCATATTTCAACCCACTATGGGCTTACCCCGGACGAATATCGTACCAAATGGGGCCTGCCGGCAGATTATCCGATGGTCGCGCCGAACTACGCTGCGGCGCGCTCGGTGCTGGCCAAGACAATCGGTCTCGGCCGCAAACCAAAAGAGTCGGAAACGCCGGCGCCGGCGACGCGGACCCGCAAGAAGGTCGCAGCCTGACTTTATCTCTCAAGGGTCGTTTTCCACCGCGCAGCTGCTGCCGGCATGATCCGCGCGGCATAAGAAATGGCGGGGACCAATCCTCCCCGCCTTAGCTCGCGTTCATTCGATCTTGCCGGGACACAGGGAAATTCAGCCAGCTTTGCTGAGGCTGCCGGCAGAGGACTTGCCAGTGCGGCGGTCCTGTTCGATCTCATAGTTGATCTTCTGGCCGTCATTCAGCGTCGAGAGGCCCGCGCGTTCGACAGCGGAAATGTGGACGAAAACATCCTGACCGCCATTGTCGGGCTGTATAATGCCCTTCCCGAGAGATGGGTGACAGTTCATTCCGGAGACATGGGTTACACTTTTGGCCCTTTGCAAGGAGAGCAAGGGTGCCTTGGAAGGAGTGTAGCCAAATGGATGAGCGGCTGAAGTTCGTCGCGCGGGTTCTGGATGGAGAGAAGATGGCGGTGCTGTGCCGGGATTTCGGCATCTCGCGCAAGACCGGCTATAAGATCCTCAAGCGCTACAATGACAGCGGGCTGGAAGGGCTGACGGATCGCTCGCGCCGACCTTACCGGCACGCCAATCAGCTTCCTTTCCAAATCGAGAAGCTGATTGTGCGTGCCAAGCAGATGGGGTGGATGCCAGCCTTCTCCGACGGCATCGCAATGTGCCAAGTTTGTGGTGTTACAGCCACGCAAAGGAGAGGCAGGCATCCATGGAAAAGGTTACCATCATCGGGGTCGATCTGGCAAAGAACGCCTTTCAGCTGCACGGGGCGGCAGCTGATGGATCGGTTGTGTTCCGCAAGAAGCTGTCGCGCCTGCAGTTTTGCAAGTTCATGGCGGGTCATCCGACATGTATCGTGGCGATGGAAGCGTGCGGCAGTTCCCACTACTGGTCTCGCGAGATGGCCCGGCTTGGCCATCGGCCGAAACTGATTGCCCCTGGCTATGTCAAACCGTTCATCAAGCGGCAGAAGAACGACGCAGCGGATGCGGAGGCGATCGTCGAGGCTGCGCAGCGGCCAACGATGCGCTTCGTCGAGACCAAGAGCGAGGAGCAGCAGTCCCGGGCGATTGTGTTTCGCACCCGCGAACAGCTGGTCAATCAGCGCACCGAGTTGGTCAACGCCTTGCGCGCGCACCTTTACGAGTTCGGCCATGTTGCTCCGCAAGGCATCGGCCACCTGAGGCGTCTGGCAGAGGTCGTTGAGGACGAGAACACGGAACTGCCGGATCTGGTCCGCGAGATCTGCGGCGATCTGTTGGGCCAGATCGACCAGCTGACTGGCCGGCTCGACGCACTGAAGAAGACGATCGACGTGCTGTCCAGGAAAGGTGAAACATCGCAACGCTTGCAGACCATGCCCGGTGTCGGCCCCATCGCCGCCCTTGCCATCGAAACCTTTGCGCCCCCGATGGAGACGTTCAAGTGCGGGCGCGACTTTGCCGCCTGGCTTGGGCTGGTCCCGCTGCAGAAGTCGACCGGCGGCAAGCAACGATTAGGCAAGACCTCGAAGATGGGCCAGCGCGACATTCGGCGGTTGCTCATCGTCGGCGCCATGGCTGTGGTGCAATGGGCATCCCGGAAGGGTGCGTCCGAGGGTTCCTGGCTTGCCCGCATGATGGCGAAGAAGCCGCGCATGCTGGTGGCAATCGCGCTAGCGAACAAGATGGCGCGGGGGATCTGGGCCATGCTGACGAAACAAGAGGATTACCGGAATCCGGCGATGGTGCCCGCATGATCATTCAGCAGCACACCTGAAGCCGGTACGTCGGGGATGTGAGGAAGGCAAGAACCGCATGGGCAAATGATCGATCAGATCGGGGTGGGACTGTCAGGAATTCTGTGCCTGAGGCCATGATGATGGAAAGGAGAGAATCATCACATGGCTATCGACAAGGAACTTCTGGACCAACTGCTTGCCGGCCGCGATCCCAACGAGGTGTTCGCCACGGACGGGCTGCTCGACGACCTGAAGAAGGCGCTTTCGGAGCGCATTCTGGACGCCGAACTCGACGAGCATCTCGAGGACGAACGCGCCGGTGGCGCTGCCAATCGCCGCAACGGCCATTCGAAGAAATCGGTTCTGACGGGCACGTCGAAGATGACGCTTTCGATCCCGCGCGACCGGGCCGGGAGCTTCGATCCGAAGCTGATCGCCAAATACCAGCGGCGCTTTCCCGATTTCGACGACAAGATCATCTCCATGTATGCGCGCGGGATGAGCGTGCGCGAGATCCGCGGGCATCTGGAGGAGCTCTACGGCATCGACGTGTCGCCGGACCTGATCTCGGCCGTCACCGACGCGGTCCTGGAGGAGGTGGCGGAATGGCAGAACAGGCCGCTCGACGCGGTCTATCCCCTCGTCTTCTTCGACGCGATCCGGGTCAAGATCCGGGACGAGGGCTTTGTGCGCAACAAAGCCGTCTACATCGCGCTCGGCATTCTACCCGACGGCAACAAGGAGATTCTGGGCATCTGGATCGAGCAGACCGAAGGCGCCAAGTTCTGGCTGCGCGTGATGAACGAATTGAAGAACCGCGGCGTCGGCGACATCCTCATTGCCGTCGTCGACGGCCTGAAGGGCTTTCCCGAGGCGATCAGCGCCGTCTTTCCCCTGACCGTGGTGCAAACCTGCATCGTGCACCTGATCCGCCATTCCCTGGAGTTCGTCTCGTGGAAGGACCGCAAACCCGTCGTGCCGGCGCTGCGTGCGATCTATCGTGCCAAGGACGCTGAAGCCGGCATGAAGGCTCTGGAGGAATTCGAAGCCGGCTACTGGGGCCAGAAATATCCGGCGATCACGCAGAGCTGGCGGCGCAATTGGGATCACGTCGTGCCCTTCTTCGCTTTCCCCGAAAGCGTGCGCCGGATCATCTACACCACGAACCAAATTGAAGCGCTGAACTCAAAACTGCGCCGCGCAGTTCGAACGCGCGGGCACTTTCCCAATGACGATGCCGCCATGAAACTGCTATATTTGGTCCTGAACCACGCGGCCGAGGAGTGGAAGCGACCGCCTAGAGAGTGGTTCGAGGCCAAGACCCAGTTCGCCGTCCTCTTCGGCGAAAGGTTCGTCAGCCAGTGACGAAACCGGCCTCAGGCACAGAATTCCTGACAGTCCCATCGGGGTCAGGAAAACCAGTGTTTGACCGAGAGCTTCATGAGCTCGCCAAGCAGATTTGGACCTGATCCGCGCATCACCATACCGGCCCGCGGCATGTGAAATGGCCGCACCCGAAAGGCCTGACACAAGTCCGCACTCGATCACGCGTTCAAAGGTTCAAATCTTCCTTGCAAAACGGCTGGCATCCACACAAGGACAAGCCCAGCTGGGGCGCGCCGAAGATCAGGGAGCGGCTGGCCCGGCTCTACCCGGACGTCCACACCCCAGCGATCTCAACGGTGCATGCAGTTCTGGACCGCCACGGCCTGGTCAAGCGCCGCAAGCAACGACGCAACCGAGCGCAGGGAACGGCGCTCTCCCATAGCGGCCAGCCCAACGATCTGTGGTGTGCCGACTACAAGGGCGAGTTCATGCTGGCCGACAAGCGCTATTGCTATCCGCTGACAATCAGCGACTTCGCCAGTCGCTATCTCCTGGCCTGCGAGGCGCTCCACACGACCAAGGAGGCCTATGCCTTCACCGTGTTCGAGAACGCTTTCAAGGAGTTCGGCCTGCCCGGGGCGATCAGAACGGATAACGGTGTGCCCTTCGCAAGCCCCAATGCTCTCTTCAATCTTTCCAGGCTGTCGGTCTGGTGGCTCAGGCTCGGCATCGCCATCGAGCGCATCAAACCGGGCAACCCGCAACAGAACGGTCGCCATGAACGCATGCATCTGACTCTGAAGCTGGAGACCACCAAACCGGCCGGCGCCAACTTCCTGCAGCAGCAGGCCAAGTTCGATGACTTCATTCAGGAGTTCAACAACGAACGTCCACACCAGGCGCTCGACATGGACTGTCCGGCACAGCACTACGCGCCGTCACCGCGCACCTACACTGGCCTGCCTGACCTCGATTATCCGTTCCACGACAAGGCCGTCACCGTCACCACCTGCGGGCGCATCTGCTACAATCGCAAAAAGATCAACCTCAGCCAGGTCTTCGCCGGCCAGACCGTCGGCATCAAACAGGTCGAGGACCATATCTGGCTGGTCAGCTTCGTGGACTATGATCTGGGCTATTTCGACGATGAGACATGTAGGCTCGAACCACTCCAAAACCCTTTCGGGCCAAAAGTGTTACCCATGTCTCCGGTATAAACCGTAACCTATGTGTCCAGAATGGACCTAATGCCCTTGGTGCTGTTGAAGGGATTTGAACTGCGGACTAACAGATTGAGTTTACTCTCTGCTCGGAACCCGTCGCATCATGGCATTGCGTGAGCGAAGACATAGTTGCGCCACAGATATGCCGCACGCCCCAACCCATCGTTTCTTTCAGCAAAATCAATGCAAGTTAACCCGCCGGCGGCTGCAGCCTCCAGGATCTGTGCGTCAGAGTGCGCATGAAAAACGCCGATCGGCTCACTGGGCATTGGGTCTCGAATGTCAACAGCAAGACGGCCATGCCCCGCTAGAAGATGCGCCATCCTTCGAAAGCCGTCCCTAAGATCGCCGGCGGCGAGCAACATCAACACCGCCGAGCAAAGAATGAAGTCAAACGGCGGCACCTTGCCCAACCGAGCAAGCGTTGGCAGGCGATCGTCGATCCAGGTTATTCCGCGGACACTATTCGCTTCTCCAAGACGCCGAAATGCGATGGACGGCTCGATTGCTGTGACCTGTAACCCCCGAGCTGCAAGCCCTCGTGCATCGCGCCCACTTCCTGAGCCTATGTCGAGGACCCGGCCTTGAGTCGGAAGATGTTCGGAAAGATTTGGATGGATGACATCGAAGGTGACGGCGTCGTATCGTGGCGCCAAATCCGCAGCCAACTGGTCGTAGTAGGTGACAGAATCGAGTGATCCTTCCGCCTCCATTAGGGGGTTGCCTTGGCGGCGGCGTTCTTGGTGAAATATGCTGCTGGCCCGCAACTCGTCACGAAGGAGCCGAGTGCTGCGAACAGCAGGAGTGCGCAGAAAGTCCCAACGATAATGAAATTTCCCCCAATCTTGCCTTTGCTATCGTAGCTGCGAATGTCAGCGAGCACCCGCTGCATTACATATCGCAGCCGAATGAGCGCGATGATCATCAAAAGATTCGAGATGCCGGCAAATATAAGCAACATCGATCGTGCGCGATCGTTGATATCGAAGCTTGCAACAGCAAACCACAAGCCGCCGGTAAGCGTCATAACTATGAGAGGCGATTGCCAGAGAAATCCATTGAGCGAACGGAAATCCTCACACCGCTGTTCGTAAATCACCTTTTGATCAGGTGGTTCATTCGCTATATCGTTCGACATCTTAAACCTCGCCTTTCGATTCTCTTTAGCATCGAATGCGAGTCCAGTGCGGGAAGATTTTGAAATGGGGCATCCAATCTATCTCGATGGTTTTGCCACTCTACCCCTTGCGCCTGAAGCTCGCGAGGCGATCCTTGGTGTTTGGGCGCAACCCGGCAACGCCGGTTCGCCCAACGTTTCAGGCGAGATTGCCGCACGCACGATTGCCGACGGCCGCGAATTGGTAGCCGATTTAATCGGCGCCGCGGCAAGCGAGATCACGTTCACTTCGGGTGCGACTGAAGCCAACAATCTTGCGATTTTGGGCGTGGCACGCTTGGCTCGCAGATCGCAACCGAACCGGAAACGCATCGTCGTTTCGGCAGTCGAACACAAGGCTGTGTTGGAGCCTGCACACGCCTTGCAGTCCGAAGGATTCGAAATCAGCATTGCCCCCGTCGATCGTCAAGGTCGCCTTGATCTTGCCGAATTTGCGCGCCTCGTCGACCGAGATCTTCTCCTTGCATCAGTGATGATGGTCAACAACGAGACCGGCGTCATTCAGCCCGTCAAGGAAGCTGCTGCCTTGGCGCATGCGAGCGGCGCGCTCTTCCATAGTGATGCGGCGCAGGCCGCCGGCAAGATCGACGTTGACGTCATCGAGCTTGATGTCGACTACCTCACCCTTTCGGCCCACAAGTGCTATGGTCCGATGGGCATAGGGGCTTTGTATGTTGCAGCATCGGCGCCGAAGCCGCTTCCACTGACTTTTGGTGGTGGCCAGCAAAGCGGTCTGAGGCCCGGAACTGAGCCGGTCGCGCTCGTCGCTGGCTTCGGTGCGGCTGCTCGGGTCGCGAGAGATCGGCTTGAGTCCGACAAGGAGCATTGCTCCGCGTTGATTGAACGCTTGCTTGAGACGCTAGAAGAACGGCAGCTTCGCTTTCGTCGGGTCAGCGGCGATGCGCCCACGGTTCCGGGCACAGTGTCCCTCCAGTTC
Source organism: Mesorhizobium sp. (assembly GCA_004963905.1). Lineage (GTDB taxonomy): Bacteria > Pseudomonadota > Alphaproteobacteria > Rhizobiales > Rhizobiaceae > Mesorhizobium. The sequence continues at coordinate 53,034 of SUGL01000023.1, read as the reverse complement.
TTCGACGTCGATGCGGACGAGCTCTGCGCCCGCGTTGCGCGCCGCGTATCGCTTTCAACAGGATCGGCATGCACCTCAGGGCAAATCAAGACTTCACATGTGCTTGAATCCATTGGCCTTTCCGAAATAGAGGCTCGTAGCGTTATTCGGATTTTCTGTAATCGCTATCAGAATTCCGAAGAGATACTGAGCGCAGCTAACCACATCGTTGATGCTGCCGCGCTATCTCGCCTTGAAACTGGAGAGCTTCACCAGTAAGGTCCCTTTCATGGGACGCGCTGCGATAAAGATCGATTCGAGAGGGCAGTTTGCGGGACACGAGACGTTCCCGCTCCGACTGCTATGGTTGAAGAAAGCCTTTGATGCAATCGGCGGCGGAGCCGATTCGAGAACATTTCAGGAACAAGATGCAATAGCCCGTTTCGGCGTCGGGCGCAATATGGCCGTGTCGATGCGCTATTGGGCGCTCGCGTCGGGCTTCTTCGCCGAAGTTGATCGCATGATTGCACCAACCGGGCTTGGTCGCGCCATTCTCTCCGACGATGGTCTCGATCCTTACCTCGAGCAATCATCGACGATTTGGCTCGCTCATTGGCATATCGCCAGCACGCCTGCGATGACAACAACTGCGTACTACGCGTTCAATTTGCTCAACGCGATCGAGTTTGATCCGGCCATGTTGCTCGACCAGCTCATGACCTTGGTAGAGAGCAGCGGATGGCGGGCAACGCGCGGAACACTTAAGCGCGATATCGAGGTTTTCTTGCGCAGTTATGTGCGGCGGGCGGATACTCTCAGTGAAGACGCCGCGGAGCCTCTGCTGGCCGAGCTTGCATTGATCCGGGAAGCTCGGCTTGGCGGCTGGTACGAGTTTGTTCGCGGTCCGAAGCCGGGCCTCCATGACGCCGTTTTCGCTTACGCGCTTGGTCAGTTCTGGGAACGATCCGGCGGCGCGAACACATTGACGGCTGAACAGATCTGTTATGGAGCAGGCTCGCCAGGACGCGTTTTCAAACTCGACGAAGACGGCGTGGTTTCCCGGCTGATGCGGCTTGACGATCTGACCGCAGGCGCTTGGCAATGGGTCGACACGGCCGGTCTTCGCCAGATCCAGCGCACGTCCGAGTTCGATCCGACGACGGTTCTTTCTCTCGCCTACCCACGCAAGCCCGACCGTCAGATCGCAGCATGAGCAAGCTTTCCAGTATAGTTTCCATTGATCGCCGTTTCGCGCGATCGGCCCGGCTCGATGCGGATCTGAACGGCACGCCGCCATTGGTCGGATACGTTCTGCAGGCAAGCGTCGCAAAAGCTCTGCGCACTCTTGGTGAGAGCCAGCGGGACCACCATCAAAGCGCTTACACTTGGACCGGTCCTTATGGTGGCGGCAAGTCGAGTGCGGCCCTGCTGCTTGCAAACCTCGTGGCCGGCACGAAGAAGAACCGGAAAATTGCTCAAGATATTGCGGGGCAGCCCCTTTCGACCCTGTTCAATCAGGCGTTCCCGGAAACCAGCGGCGCGTGGAAAGTCGTCGCCGTCACCGGAAGCCGGACACGGCTCCGCAACGCAATCGTCGAATCCGCCCGTAATGCGCTCGATTGGTCGCCTGACGCCGCATCACAGTTCGCAGCAAGCGATGATCGGCTTATCAAGGCTTTGATAGCGGGCGGCGAAGGCGCATCGAGCGGAAGCCTCCTCATCCTCGACGAACTCGGCAAGCTTCTTGAGCACGAAGCACTCGAAGGCGGCGACGTCCATCTGCTTCAGGATCTCGCCGAGCATGCGTCGCGCAGCAGCGGCCGCTTGGTCGTCATCGGCATTCTCCACCAGTCGTTTGAGCAGTACACCGCGCGTGCTGCGCGCGACGCGCGGCAGGAATGGCGTAAGGTTCAAGGCCGCTACCAGGATATCGCATTTCTTTCGGGTGCGGATGAAACAGTTGCGCTGCTTGGCCGGGCCATAGCCGCTGAGCGCCCGAGTGGTGATGCATCGGGCGCCCGCGTTGTTGCTGAAGCGGTCGCCAAACGCCGCCCGACGGACGTTGATGTGCTCGCGGAAGCGCTTGAGCAGACATGGCCTCTTAACCCGGTGAGCGCGCTTCTGCTCGGACCGATCTCGAGAGCGCGGTTTGCCCAGAATGAGCGGAGCGTGTTCGGTTTTTTGAGTTCCGCCGAGCCCTCCGGCTTCAAGGAGTTTCTGGAGACGACCGATCTTAACGGCGGGACTTATGACCCCGCGATGCTCTGGGACTATCTTGCTGCCAACTTCGGAATGGCCCTTACGGCGGGTGTGGACGGCAACCGCTTCAGCCTCGCATTCGAAGCGATCGAGCGGGCCGGCGTCAAAGGAACCGGTTTGCATGTTGCCTTGACGAAAGCGGCCGCGATCATCGAGTTTTTCCGCAACGGTTCTGGCGTTGTGCTCGCAGACGACTTTTTGAGCGCGTCGGTACCCGGCTTCGGAATGAAAGCGATCAGCGGAGCGATCAATGATCTCGTCGATTGGGCTATCCTGATCCGGCAGCCCCGCCTCGGCGGATATGCACTGTTTGCCGGCAGCGACTTCGATCTTGAGGAAGCCATTGGCCGGGCTATCCAACCGGCGGATTCACTTGAGCTCGCCGACATTCCGCGCCGCGTCGGTTTGGGCTTTGCCACGGCCAAACGGCATTACTTCCAGAAAGGCGCGCTGAGGACTTTTGAAATAGCGCTGCAGGTCGTCAGCCGGAACGACACGATCGAGTCTTTGACGAGCGGCATTCTAGCCCGCCCGCTTCATGGCAGCGGCCTTTTGCTATTGCTTCTCGGCGACGGTTCTTTGACGACGAAATCCGTCAATCAACTGGCCCAGAAGGCGGCCAAAGCGCTTGCGACTGAGAAGCGTGTGATTGCCGTAGGTGGGGCAAATGACAGCTTTACGCTGCGGTCAACGGCTGCAGAGTTGTTAGCGGTTGAACGCGTTTTCCGTGAGCACCCGCAGCTGGAGGGCGACCGGATAGCGAGGCGGGAGATTGCCGCGAGACAATCCAACTGCATCGATCAGCTTTATCGGGCGCTTGAAACGGCTTTCGAGAATGCAAGCTGGTACCTGGCGCCTCAGCCGAGCCAAGCCGTCCGCGCACAGTTAACGGTCGTTGCAAGCGCGCTCGCCGACGCAAGTTTCTCGAAGGCGCCGATCATCAAAAGCGAATTGCTCCAGCGCGACAAACCATCATCGAATTCCATGGCTGCTTTGCGCGAACTCGCTCATGCGATGGTCAACTCACATGCGCATGAGCAGCTAGGAATGACCCAGTATCCTGCAGAGCTCGGCCTCTACCTTACCTTGCTTCGACCGTTCGGGCTGCACAAAGAAGTCAAGGCTGGCGTCTTCGGTTTTTCGGATCCGGACGAGAGCCGAGAGGGGGCATCGCTCCGCCCAGCGTGGGACGTAATCGACCTCGCAGGCGAAAAGCCCCTCGATGCTGTCTATGCGGAGTGGGCTCGACCACCCTATGGCATCAAAGCCGGTGTAATGCCCGTATTGGCACTCGCCTACATGCTCGCCAAGCGGGAGAGCGTTGCCGTCTATATTGACGGGGTCTATCAAACAGCAATCGATGATGTCGTCGTCGACAAGCTTTTGCAGAAGCCTGGTCTCTTCCGTTTGAGGCGGATCGATCGGTCCGTGCGCGAAACAGCGTTTCTCAGTGGGCTCGCGCAGCTGCTCAGGGTTGACCATCACGGAGGGTCATTGCCCGTCGCCGCAGCTCTTTTTCAGCGTTTTGAAGAGCTCTCACAATTCGCAAAACGCACCACCAATCTCGATCCTTTAGCGGTGAAAATCCGCGGGATCGTGACGAAGGCAGACGATCCCGAGCGACTTCTGTTTGACGATCTTCCGGCTGCTCTCGGTGAAGAGCTCGCCCCAGAGACCGTCTATCGTGCCCTTCAAGCGGCCGAAGCGAGCTATCCGGCGCTTCTCGAGGAGTTGCGTCTGGCACTTGCAAAGGCGCTCGGAATCGATGCCGTGAGTTTCGCAGGAATTGCGGAACGCGCATCGCTGCTCAAAGGCCTGACGAACGATTACAATTTCGATGCGTTCGCAGATCGCGTCGCGGCGATGGAGCTTGGAAAAGGCGACATCGAGAGCACTGTCAGTGTTCTGTTGCACCGCCCCGCCCGGAATTGGTCGGACAGAGACCGGCAAGAAGCGTTGACGGAAATTGCGCGATACGGGCGCCGTTTCCGGGAGCTCGAGGCTTTGGCAATCGTGCGAGATCGACGCTCCCAGACCGAAGCCTTGGCACTCGTCGTCGGCCTCGACCCAAAAATGCCGCCGTTGATGCGGAGCTTCGAACTGAGCGAAAGCGAAAAGCTAGCCGCCGCAGGAATGGCTGATCGTCTGGTAGCTTCGCTCAGATCAGAAAATGAGAGCGGACGATTGCAGCTTGCTGCCCTGGCGCGTGCAGTCGCCATGACGGCAGCCGATGGCGAAGATGAGGTTGGCAGGCAATGACTGGGGAACGTCATATCCTCGGTCTCTCGGGCGGGCGCGACAGCGCGGCGCTCGCCGTTTACATGCGACAGCATCATCCAGAGCTGCCCATAGAATATTTCTTCACAGACACCGGTAAGGAACTGCCTGAGGTCTATGGCTTCCTTGATAAGCTCGAAGGCTTCTTGGGTCGGCCGATCCAGCGGCTTAATCCCGATCGTGACTTTGATTTCTGGTTGGACGAATATGGCAATTTTCTCCCGTCGCCCCGTACCCGCTGGTGCACGCGACAGCTGAAACTCCGACCGCTGGAGCAATGGCTGCAAAAGGATCTCGAAAGCGGGACGATCGTCCACTCCTACGTCGCCATCCGCGCCGATGAGCCAAGTCGCGAAGGCTACCAGGCCACACACCCAAACATGCGGGTTCATCTTCCGCTTCGTGAAGCTGGAGTCGATCGCACCGGCGTCATCGAAATACTCGAGCAGTCCGACGTCGGTGAGCCGGCCTACTATCAATGGCGTTCCCGGTCCGGCTGCACATTCTGCTTCTACCAGCAGAAGATCGAATGGGTTCGGCTCGCAGAACATCATCCGGATCGCTTTGCCGAGGCCGTCGATTACGAAAAGACCGGCTTGCGAGACGGCTCGCCGTTCACATGGAGCCAAGGTGAGAGTCTTACGGAGTTGATCTCGCCCGAACGAGTCGAACAGATCAAGTCGGATTACGAAAAACGCCGGGAACGGCTACGGCGCGGCCGGAGGGTCAATCCCTTATCGGGAAAGACCGCAGAGACAATCGACGACGTGTACGGCCTTGACGAAGGGGCCGGCAGCTGCGTTGTTTGCCACAAATGACCATCGGGGGCGATTACCCTAGAATTGCTTCGTCAATCTGTATCGCGAAAGCCTCGCCATTAGCCGGTCGTATGGAAGCGCTGTGATGAAGCGCTTTGAATATTGGATCGAACAGTGTTTCTGGTCCCTTCCAGTCAGCTTTGGAAAGAACCCCTGTGGGGTGACTGCGGTTGACTACAAACCAGAATACCGACGCCAGCTGAAATACATCGGATGCGGCATTGATCTGGTCATCTCGACCAATGCTACGGTTATTTGCTTCTGGAGACATCCAAAATCGCGGACCGACGATTTCCCAGTCAGGGGTCATTCTTTCTTCAACCGGCAGATCGAACATGTCACATAGGCCGTAATCGCTGAGAACCCAGCGGTCGCCCATAACCAGGATGTTGTCGGGCTTAATATCACGATGGACAGCCCTTCTATGAAGCTCGCCGAGACCGTGTGCAAGTCCGCGGAACTGAGCCAGGAAAATCTCATTCGGAACAGGAGCTCGCTTTACCAGTGATGACAGTGGTTCATTGGCCAGCATCATGACGATATATGGAATATCTTTTATCAGCGGCGATAAACGCGCCCTTCGCTGCTCACCATCTATGCTTCCTGCATCTTGATATGCGATTAAATGGTCATGCCGGATCCCCTGAAGGAGGGTTTTTTCTCGATCAAAACGTTTTCGCCGATGCGCTCGTAGGTCGAGGAGAAACTTGACGGCATACTCGGTACCATCCCCAAGGTCAGTACACCGATGTACAACCCCATTTCCCCCAGCAGCGATTCTCTCGCCAACCTCATATGTCTTTCCGAACGGCGTTCGCAGCTCATCCGGAATAACAACCGTTTCTTTTGCTGAATTTTCGCTGCGGCCAGAGAACAGTAAAGCCATTCAGGCCCCCGCCCTGCATCCGTGCATGCGCCAACAAGCGTTTGAGATTTGGAAGACTTGAGTGTCCACTGGCCAGTCTAATTCCCGCCCGTCGGCGGTATGGTTGTGAAGTGGCTCGCCGCATCCAATACACTTTTCAAAAAGCTTGCCTTGGGCACCACCTCTTTCCAGCTGCACCGCGATGGACTCGAACTTTGATCGGACAGTGCCGTCTGGTTTTCTCCCGCGATAAGTTCCTTGTAAGACATCCATGAGAAAGTTCTTCCGCCAAGACCGGCTCGACACGCTATTGGCCTGCGACACACACTTTATCGCATACTCGCTCAAGACATCGATTTCGGACTCTGGCGCTATATTCGTGTCAAGTATCCGTAGATCGCCCCTTAGTGGTTCGAGATCCTTGCCTGCCAAGCTATCTCCGGCGGTTCGAAATTCGTATATCGTCAGAAAGAGCGAGTAAAAATCCGATTTCTGCCGAAATCGGGTCTTGGCTAACGACAACTTTTCAGGGGCGAAAATGCTTTCCAGGTCATATATGACAGCTAAGAAATCTTCTTTGACTTTGGCTTCTTCCGCAGGCCTCCACTCCGCATATCTGGAATAGAAGTAATCAAGGTCCCCCTTCTTATCTTGCGGCCCCTCAAGCATGCCAGCGAGTATCTCAGACACGAATTCTACGTCGCCCATTCGCCTTCGCTGGCCGACGGTGAACACCCTCGAGGCATCAAGAAACTCATTTAGGGAGAGATCCGTAGACAGCTCAAGAAACCTCCCAGGAAAGTCAGCTCTGCGTAATTCTTGCCTATTCAGCGGCATAGAATACTTATTTACACGAGAGTATACCTCTCTTACCTCTTCTTCTGTAAACCCAGTGGCCTCATTGTAGTCAATCTTATATAGAAGTATGCTATCTTTAACTTCTTTAGGCAGTTCACTGAATTTTTTACCGAGGAATTCGCCCGAGTATGGTTCATCTAAAGCGAATTCGTCTCTTAAAAACGCTAATATCGCTGAGATCCGTTGCTGGCCGTCAATCACTTGCCTGTGGGTGTGCTCATTGCGGACCTCGTTCCAAAGAAACATCTTCGGCATTGGAACCTGCCTCAGAATGGTGTCGATAAGCATAATGCGCGCCGCAGGATTCCAAACTTCCTTCCGCTGAAAGGAAGGCCGCAATTCAAGGCGCCCAAGTGAGTTCCAATCCCTTAGGTCCGAGATTGGATGCGGGCTTGAATTCCATGTTCCCACCCTGTGTCTCCTTCAATCGCGACTCATCGCACTATTTGATTTTGATATTGCAACGACCGCGGCGTCGATATCTTCATCTGCAAGAAACGCAGCCTGCGCATAGATTATAGTTGGCTCGCCGCTCAGCTTCGCAGCAAGGTGACCAAGACCCAAAAGTTGTTCCGCACCCTTCACGCCAAGCGTGATTTCGGATGTTCCGATACTCGCAACCTTCAAAATCAATCTGTTACCAAGGTTGTCACGCAGCTGCATTGGCATGACGTTCGCATCAGGCCGCTGCGCTGCGAAGATTAGATGCATGCCGGCGGCGCGTGCCTTCACGCCCAAGCGCGATACGTTGGATGTCACCGCAGATTTGTAATTTTCCGTCAGCATCCATTCCGCAAACTCGTCATGGACCAGGAAGACGTATGGCAGCCGTTCGGCAGCCTCGACCTTGGAATTGAATGCACGAATGTCTCGAGCCCCCTTGGACCGGAACAGCTCATAGCGGCGCTCCATCTCCGTGACGAGACCCTCCATAACCTCAACCGCCCTCGATTGGTCGACAATCACCCCGCCCTGCAGATGCGGGAGCCTCTCGATTGCCGCGTAATCGACACCCATTTTCGGGTCGATCAGGTGGATGTGTGCCAGATCACTAGAATTCGTCGCAGCGATGTCGAGGAGGAGGGCTTGGATCAGCACGGATTTCCCCGACCCGGTTGCGCCGGCAACGAGCGTGTGGGGCTCATGCTGTTGCCCGCCGGCGAATGGGCCGCCGAGATTTAAATAGAGAATATCGCCATCAAGCTCCTTCAGGCCCAGCACGAAGGACGTGTTCACTCCCGCGGCATTGCGATTGATTTCCCGTCGGCCCCAAACATCCCAAAGTGAAACGACCTGTCGCTGCGGCCGCGCTACGCCCACGACGATCTCGCCCGGCAGTGGGGAAATCGAGATCAGCCTGAGCCCATGCGTCGTCAGAAGAGATGATTGTTTCGCTTCGATGTCTTCGACGCGCAGACGATCCGACCCCATGAAACGGATCAGCGCGGCGTTTGGAGTCAGGCGCGTGCCGACGAGCTTGGCCTGAAGATTATAGCCGAGCAGCGCGGAGCGCAGCTTTTGTGCGGTGCTGGCCAACCATTCACGTTCGTCCGCCGAGTTTTCGCGAGCTTTCTGAGCGCGAGCTTCGATGAGAGCGGCGATGCCGACCTCGCCGCCGGCGCGAGAAAATTTGTCGGGCGTCGGAGCAGTCGTGTCGCCGCTTGGCAAGGCTGGAGCATGGAGTTGCGGGTTTGCCTGTGACGGCGCTGAGATGGTCGCCTGATCTTCGTCGTTAATTTGGCTCGAGACTAGGGCGGGGGTGATTTCCCCGCTGGACAGACCGCCGCCATCGCCGCTCACGGCGACCGAACCTTTATCATTTGTCCGCGGTTCTACGGCCTCAATAACGATTCCGCCTTCGGGATCGCCCTCATCGTCATCCTGATCATAGTCGTGGCTAATGGGCTTTTCGCTTCCAGCAATCAAATGCTCTTCTGTGATGGCCTTGGTCCAATCGACCCGCGGCGCCGGATGACGATAACTGACCGAGTTCCACGTGTGCTTTTCGCCAAGCCGGGCCCGAAGTTCGGTTAGACCCTGTTTCGCGTCGTAAGCCTTGATCAGTTTGCGAAGCCCCTCGCGCGTGAATGTTTCCTGGAGCCCCATCTGGATTTCCGGCAACTCATCCTGCTCTCCTGGCGAACTGCCGTCAGTCGCCGGGCCGGAAACGAAAATGTGCGAGTAACCGCGCAAATCGATCGGAACGGCACCGCGGCGAATGCCGTCGCGAACCCGTTCAAGAATGTTTGCCTGGCCCAGAGCCGCCGTACCGTCCAGCAACAAATCGGAGATGCGGGAAAGCCAGAGGTCGCGATCGAGGCGCCCGGGATCGCCAAACAAAGCGTCATTGATACGGGCAACAGTCTGTCGCAGCTGGCTGCGGGACTTGCGGCTCGCCTCCGCCAAGCCGGATTGGTCGACGTATTTCGCTTCGGTCACGATTGCCCTGAGCTTCGGAAGACCATCCTCTCCTGTCGAGACGCTGATGCCAAGGATGTCGGCGATCCCCTCTTCCTTTTGCCCAAGCCACTCCGCATAGTCATCGAGGAGGAACCACGCAACGGCTGCTCGCTCACCAAGCTCCTCTTCGACAAGCGCCCGGCTCAGCACCAAACCGATCAGCTCGCCGGCCGAGACGCCCCGTTTGGCTGCACGCAAAACGATATCGCCCGATATGGCATTGGCGTCTTCGATCATTCGCCGCGCCAGACCTGCAAGGCGATCGTCGTCAAGACCCAAGGAGAGTTCCGCAAGCCGCCGTTTGACGAGCACGTGAAGTATTCGCAGCTCCGATGTCGACGACACGACCATGTTGCGGCCGTGCGTGCGTTGGCGACGATACCGGATCACGTTGATGCCTTGGGCGGCAAGCTGCCGCTTGTCGAGAAGATCGTCATAAGTGGCAACCCACTCCGCCAATTTGTGCACCTCGTCGAACATCCCCTTCAGGCCACCATCCTGGAACGAGATCTGGCGGGCCGGCAGATAATGTTCGTCTGGACCGTGCGACTGGCGCCGAACAACGTTCGCGACGGCGTCGATATAGGCCCAGCCAGCATCTGGCTGACGCGGGCACGTCAGGTAACTCGTCGCCTTCAGTTCGTCTTCGGCGGTGACCCGCCGGTACGACCAGCGGGCCGGCACGTGTTGCAGTAAGGAAGGATTATCCGGCAAAGCCGGAACCGGGAACCACTGTTCACGCGCTTGACGGGAGACAACGTCGTGCAGGAAGGCCACGTCTATCTCGCGTGATCCGCCCGACTTTGATCCGCCTGCGACGTCGAGCATGACGCCGATGCGCAGCTTCGACATGAAGTTCCGCGATGTCTCGCTGACCACCACCGCATCGGGATCGTTTTCCGATCGTTCAAGCAGCTCGGTGTAGACTCCGGACAAGCGGGCCCGATCGCGATGGCGGACCAGCACATTGCAATGAACTTCTTCCTGGTCCTGCACAGAACTTAGCGCGCTCACGGTTGCGAGCGGCAGACCCGCCGCATCGCAATTGTAGAGCATGATGCTCAGATTCGATCGCTCATGCGGCTGCAGGTCGAGATAGCGTTCAAGCAGTGCGCGAATCTGTCTTGCGGCCTCTGATGGATCGACATCTGTGGTCGCCTCGGATGGATCGCGGACCGGCCGCTCGACCAGACTGTAGTCGTTGACCGTACTTGTTTCCGTGAGCAGGACGGGTTCGCTGCCCTCATAGCCGACGGCCACTTCAGGATAGAGCGGATGGCTGAGTTCGTCGCGGAGATCGCTGAAAAACAGACGCGAGTCGCCGAAGTTCAAATCGACATCCGACAAGAGATAGTCGGCTAAGCCAGCGACCGAACGCATTTTGGCCGCGACACCAGCCAGGCGTAGGGGATGCCAAGGTGCGACAATGGCTGACGGAGCGCTTCCAAGCACTTCGATCGTCCCGATCCGCAGCACCGGCTCGCAGATATCGCGGCGGTTAAGATCACCTATGGCATTCTTGATCAGACTGTTCAGCAGGGCGCCGTAGGCGTCAGCCTGCGCGACAATGGTGGCAGACGCGTACCCGGACGACTGCAGTGATGTAAGCGCGTCGGTATACAAGGCGGCAAATTGCTTCCACGCCGCAGCAATGTCGTCAGCGCCGGCCTGTGTGATCCGGCCGGCGTCCCTTGCATCCTTCAAGAGTTTTGGGAAGAGCTTCGCAAGGTCGATACCGGTGTTCGTTCGTGGGATAAGCGTTCCGGCATCCTGCCCGAAGGCTGGTTGCAGCGTTCCCGTATCGGTGAGAGATACCGACTGGAGTGCGCCCTTTCGGCTGACCGAGAGGCGCGCGACGCTGCTGCGCCCAAGCGGGCGCTTGATGAGGCGGCCGAGGTCCTTCGGCAGTTCCAGACCGATGGCGGGTGGTTGCCCGGTCCACACGAGCTGAACGGTTGCCCGCTCCCGTCCGGCTATTAGCGCCACATCGAATTTGATCTGCAAGGCGCTTCGCGCCGTCGACTCGTTTCGCCGGTACTTTTTTTGACGCGCTTTCGCGCGATCGAGCAGTTCTTCGTAGCTAAAGAGATGGGGCACGTCCCATTCGACGGCTGCGCCGAGAAGCGCGGGCAACCCTCTGTAGCGCAGGCCGAAATACAGGCCAACGTCAGCATTGAGGTCGAGCCACTGGTTACGCGATCGCCGGGCCGACTTAATGCTCAATTTACGGGACCCACCTCCGAGGTTCACCTGGCCAAAGAGACGTTCAATGACTCGCAGCAGGCCTTCAAGGAAATCGGTGCATTCGATCGGGCGACCGAAGACGAAGCGCTCCCACTTGACCCGTAGAGCTTTGTCTTGCCCCAGATCATCCCTGTGCGCCTCGAAAAATTCGCGGTCGTCCTCACGCGTCTCCTTCAGCGATCGTCCCTTGAGAACGCGGAGGTACTCGTTGTCGGCTGGACTCAGTCGGTCGGGAAACGTGAACTCGAAGAAATTGATTGTCTCTTGGGCGAGCGACGTTTTCTTCAGCTTGATCCCGGAAAACAGCTGAAGAACGCTCTCAGCCTCCCATTCGAACAGGCTGAGCGCCTCTGCTTCTAGGCCCCAGCCTGGCGCTGCCTCAATGAAGGCCTCGATGGCAGGATGGACCTCCGCGGGGATATCGTCCCGCACCTCCGCGAACTGCTCTCTCAACTCTTCATTTTCGACGAGCTGGCGATTGGGGCGCTGCTTGACCATCAATGGTTTGCGATCGGCGACGAGCTTTTCAAACAGCTTCTTCCACCGACGCGGGACTTCGCGGTCGCGTTCGCCAAGCCCTAGGAAGTAGCCGCTGTCGCGTGGTAGGCGCAATGCGGGCAATGCCCATCCCAGTGCATCCGTGACCGGCACCGCATCGGTTTCAATACGGGTTCGGGTCATGGCGACGTAGGTTGCAATCTGGTGGAGCGTCCAGTCATCGGCCGCGGTCAGTCCCCTCAACGCAGCCCTCCAGGTCGCGATCTGGCTCTCGCTCAGACCCAGGCCCACGGCGGCCGCCTCGACCCAAGGCCCTGACTCTTCCGTCAGCTGTTTCGCCCCGATCAGGGTCACATCCCCGAGGGAGGCACCTTGGTCTTCATCCGTGTTGGCAAAAAGAAGTGCCGGACGGTCGCAGTCGGCGTGCCGGATCGCCACCATCCGCTCGTCCGTCATTACGCTTTCCGGAAGTCCGAAGGGTGAAACCAGGCTGCGCGGCAGCGCGATTTTCAAAAGCTCGGTGGCTTTCGCATCGGTGAGTAACGCCTGAGTGATCGCAGCGACCTGCTCGCCGGTCAGACGATCAAGAAGGTAGCGCGCCATGCCATCGTCCGGCGAGAGCGCGTCAAGACGCAAACGGATCGATGTCGCGCCGGCGGCGCCAATGAGATCAGAGGGGTTCACTCGGCTCTCGCTCTCTGGAATGGGTTTTCGACGTAGGCGCAACTATCGGATAGGCGTCTGAGAAGACCGAGGCTTGCCAATCGCTCTTCAAGGCGATGCGCATTGTCCGAAAAGTCTTCCTGATCCGCGGTCCCGGCATCGACAAACGATCGTGCCTGCGCATCCCCGATGACGATCCCGTAGCGCTGATGTAAGCGCACCAGGAAGTCTTTAAATTCAAGTCTGTTGTCCACGCACGCCACGACGAGGGTCTTCAGCAGCCGATCGGTTGGTGCATAGCGCACGCGACGGCTCGATCGACGCGACGACAATCCGATTGCGCGCGACCATGTCGCATGAATTTTACCCACGTGCTGTTTGTGACGCGTGGTGGCCTTCCTGAGCAGCTCGTCAAGCAGTTGCTTCGGATCGCCGACAGTCTCGTCTTCGTCCCCGTCTGGCCATCCGAACTCGCGCTGCATGAGGTCACTGGCCCTCAAGACGGGTTCGTCAGATGCAACGGCCGCAGTCCAGGCCTGCGTCTCGGCAATGCGCAGGATAAAACGCTCGATCGCCAGTTGCGGCAGCATGTTGTTGTGTTGATAGGAGTCGGCCGACAGATCCCGCACAACGGACTTTTTTGGCGAGACGATTTCGCAAACCAGTTCGACAGGAGAACGATCAAGCAGCTCTCTTGCCCGATCGAGTTGATAGAGAAGCAGATTGAGACCAGCAGTGGTCACAAGGTGCGGAACTGCGTCATGGCCGGGAATGGGCAACTTCAGGATTGAAAGCCAATCTTCCGCCATGCGATCGAAAACAGGATGCTTAGAACACGGCAGATAGGCACCCCCACGCTCTGCCTTGGCGAGCTGGATATCTCCCTGGAGCGCGCGCGCCATCGCATCATAGGGGGCCGGTTGATCCAGAAAACGAGACGTCAGCAATACGCGAAGCTCGTCAGCGTGCTTGCTCCTGCTCAACATGAGGTAGAGGATCTCGCCGGTGCGTGCGAAAAACCGACGATCGTTCGAGACGCTGCCGTTCGGCTTGACGTTGACGTCTTCGAACAGAGAATGAGCCCCAAACGGGAAGACGAACTTAGAGCTCCACCGCTTGTTGCTCGACCCTTCAATCGCCGAGCCTTGGAGGAAGTTCAAGACGGCCGCGAAATCGTCGAAAGTTTCGAAGCGATCGCGTAGATACCTGAAATCAGGCTTGTCGATGCCGCCTGCCGTTTCGGCCATCTTATTGAGCCAAAGTGACCAAGCCGCGTCGTCTGACCCTGCTTCGGCGCGAACGGTCATCACATGGGGATTGTTGAACACCAGGTTGCGCAGGCGTAGCTGAAGCTGGGGCTTATACGAGAGACTGTTGTAGGTTTCCTCGCTCAGGGCCCGCCCTTCACGGTGTTCCGACAGAAGCACCGTCAGAAACTCGAGGAACGTCAGCCACGGCGACTGCTCGTCATGAAGGCGATGTCCCCAAATCGCTTCGTCGATCCAATAGGCGGGACCGGTGCGTTCTTCGAACTGGGTGGGGCGATCAAGAAATTCCATTGTCATACTCGCACGATCACGCGTCGCGGCTGAGCGCGGCCATCGGAATTGATATCGATAAACCGCAGAACGAGTTCTCCGTCTGCCGTGACGTCGTCGCCATCGAGCTTGCGGCGGTTTTCAGTCTCCCGCAGCAGACGCGCTTTGAAAGCGAGTAGATCTTCGTGACACTCAAGCGAGAAACTGCTCGGCAGTGCGCCCTCGGCGACGCGCCCGAGGAACTCGAACCTCGTCGGCGAAAGTGCCAGGAACACGGGAGGAATTTCGCCGCCTCGCACCAGCTTGACCGATACTCCGAAGTGTCGGCCAGCTTTGTCTGGGACGATGCTGACCTCTTCACCGCTCGCACGCGGTACCGAGATAATTTCATCGAGCAGAGGACTGCGCTTCGACTGCGAAAAGCTGCCAGACGTCGCAAGCACAAGCTCATCCTGGTTCTGAACCAGCATCCCCGTGAAGATACGATTCAGCCCGCGGACGACCATACTGACCGCCTGCCGGGGCGCGACTTGTCCGGCTGAGATTCTTTGTGCCGTTTCGAGATACAGGCCGGCGTAACGAAACACACTGAGGTCCCACAGATCGTACTCGTCGATCTTGGACTCTGGCATCGTAAAGAACAGGCGCTGCCGTTGTGCGCGAAGCGCTCCGAGAAACACGGTGCGACCGTTGGCGTCGGCTCCTTCAAGGTAAGTGCGTTGAGCAGCGGTAAAGGCGGCGGTCGCCCCGTACACGGGATCCGAGACGACAAGTTCATCGTAGTCGGCCTTATAGGCCGGATCGTCAGCGCCATAGACGAGCAGATTGTCAACCCGGTTGCTCGTTTCCGCACCGATCCCAAACGCGTTGAGCTTCCGAAAGAGTTCCGTCTTCTCAGCCCTGCTCGGTTTCAGATTCTCACCAAAAATGTTGCGGTAGATGCTCGCTAAATCGAGGTGTCCGGCGTCCTGCAGCGCAGGCACGTCGGCGCATGTCATCAATCCGTCCCGGGCGTCGGGATGACCGAGGAGACTGTTGGCAATCAACGCCAGGAGTTGACGCACCGGAAAATGGCTCCCGTTGCGCTCGCTAAGTTCAATGACCGCCGCAAGCCGCCTTTTGAATGGATCCTCTTCACCGACGCCTATGAGCCGTCGGCGATTTTCGAAGATGGGACAGATTGCGCCGTCGCTGCGCGCGGAGCAGCCGTCGCAGCCCTGCCAACCTTCATGCTCTGTTATCGCCTTGATGATCGCCGTTACCATCTGAGCCGCCGGAGATCGACTGAGGTCTCTCAGTTCGAGACGAATTCCCGCGTCGTTCGTCACGCCCGTAACCAAGAGGTCTTCGACAACTTGGCTCGCCCGTTCGATCTCAGGCGTCTTCGGCGCAGATTTGAATTTCTCGAGGAGCTGCCCGTGATTGGCGGCAAGGAGATAGAAGGTTGCTGCGGTCTGATTCGCGATATCGGCCGAGAATTCAGCGATAAGCGATGCACTTTCGTCATCGCGCAGTTCGCTCAAATCTTTGACGACGACAAGCGAGCGCTTATCGCCGAGGTCCAGACGCTGAACCTTGACGCCCAGGTTCCAGAGGTTCGCGTCGCCGCCGAGTTCGATCCAGACCTCTCGGCAATGATATGTTTTTCCATCCCCTGCTGTGCCGGTGATGATGTATGAACCTGGGGAGGCCCCGCGAAAATTTTCAGCGAGCTCGTCGCGAAGTGGCGCGGGCAGTGTAATCGGCCGAATTTTGTGACGACGCAGCGCACGCTGAATCGTCTCGTCATACATGTTGTCGTTGGTGGGGATCGGCCCGTAGTTTCTGAGAAACCTGATCCACGCATGTATAGATGGCGTTTCTGACACGCGCCCCCCCAAGTTTCGGCAAAGTTGTAAACGACGTAATGATTCGGTGGCCTAATTTAGCAGCAGTCGCTGCCGGCCACCCACGCATCTTGCCTTATTTCCAACTTGTCCCCATCCCCGACGTGTTCGAAAGCCAAATACGACACAACTCTTCCTAGACGACTAACGCGGGCCGTGAAGCGTGGTCATACGACGCCCCAGGCGCGAAACCTTCCTCTCCCCGTCATCTCGCGCAGACCGAGTTCGCCGACGAGGTTGAGCGCTCCCTGTTTTGTCACCTTTAGTCTGTCCTGGATCATGGCGGTGGAGACGATCGGCCGCGAGAGGACCAATTCGACCAGATCCGGCAGTTTCGAGCTGGCGCGGCGCTCGCGCAGCCGGCGCTCCATCTGGCTTTTCGCCAGCACGAGACGGTCATGCTCCTTGAGGCCAGCCACTGCTGCGTCGTGAATGGCATCGAGAGAGGCCAGTAGCCGGTCGCGACGATTGCGCGCCCGCCGCCGCTCCCGCGGAATGTTTTTCGCGCCGAGATGCAGGCAGGCGAGATGGTTGCCGGCAAGACCCTCCTGCCGCAGCAGCGCAGCGACAAGCAGCGGCCCGAGCCAGGCGGCATGCTGCAACACCTCGATATCCGACCAGGCCTCGAGCAAGATCGCGGCGCGCAGCACCAATGGCCACTCCCGCGAGTCGGCGAGCACAGCCTGCCATTCGCCCCGCCGTTCCTCTTCATTCCAGTCGAGATCGTAGATCAGGCCGTTTTGCGGCTCCGGCCGGTCACGTCGTGACGTTTCCTCCTTTCGACCAGGCACCTCGGCGCCGCTCAGAATCTTTGATGAGCGCGCCAGGACAGCATCGATCTCGGCAAACTCTTCAGCCAGCAGATCATCCTCAGCGTCATCCCGAACGTCGGGTTCAACAGAGGCAGTTCCAGCCCCCTCCCCGTCCCGGCTTTTTGGTCCCGACGCCGGCGTCGCGCCACCCCGGCCGGTCAGGGCCAAAAAACCGTCACGGCTGAGCGCCCAGTCCGGTTTTTGCGCAAAAATGCGCCGGCGGGCGCGCAGCACCGCGCGCGCCCGGGTGAGCTCGTGGGTCGGCGTGCGGATGTCCATGTGGGCGTCGTGCAGGACCAGGTCCTCGAGGTGGACGAGCTCGCCCTCGAGCCAGAGGGACGAGGCCGCGTCGGCAAAATGCTGGCGTTCGACAAAGCCGTCGCGGACGGGAGAGCGCGCCAGGCGCTCGTCGAGCCGCGCCAAAGCCTCGGTCGCTGTCGCTTTTACTTCGCGATTTCAAACGTCCAAATGTCATACGCGCGTTAGGTTTAGCCGATAAATGCGGGACGATTTTCCGCTAACGATTTCACTGACCGCTCGATTTGCCGAACCGACTGCACAACCTGAAACCGGCGTCTGCTTCATCGCATTCTGACGAAGCATGGTTGGCGGCGCGGCGCGTTGCCCGCGAGCTCGACAGGATTCTCGACGGCTCTGGTCCCCGGCAGACGGCAATCGTACGAGCGGCCGCCGAGCTGCGCCTCTCGACGCGACAGGTCTACAATCTGCTGGCACGCTATCGTGTCGATCGGACCGTGACGTCGCTCTTGCCCGGCGGAGATCGGACCCGAAAGAAGCGCCTTCAGCTGGACATCGAGGAGATCATCACGACGACACTGCGAGAGCAGTGGCTGGTGCTGGAGGCTCCGCCCCTCGCTCCGGTGGTGGCCGAGATCCGCGCCCGCTGCGAGGAGTCCGGCCTGGCTCCTCCGTCCTATCTCACTGTCGCCCGCCGAATACCCGCACTGTTTGGGCCTGAGGAAATCGCGAAGAAGCGATCTGCGAACCCAAAACATCTCCATCGGCTCAGGGCCCGGCCCGGATACATCCACGCGGCGCATCCGCTGGATGTCTGCCAGATCGATCACACGCCGACCGACATCAACTTCGTCGAGGTTGTCGAGGGCGGCGGAACCTTCGTCGGTCGCGCCTACCTGACGCTCGTCACCGACGTGGCGACGCGTTGTATTCTCGGCTTCTGCCTCACGCTCGAAAAGCCGTCGGCGCTGTCGGTCGCCTTGTGCTTGGCGCAGGCGATGTGTCCGAAGGACGAATGGCTGGCCGCGCGCGGAATCGAGCATGGGTGGCCGATGTTCGGCCGGCCGCGATCGCTGGTCACCGACTCGGCCAAGGAGTTCAAAGGTAATGCCTTCCAGCGCGGGTGCGAGGACTTCGGCATCCGCATCCGCTACCGGGATCGCGGCCGCGTCCACCAGGGTGGCGTGGTCGAACGGCTGCTTGGAAAGCTCAATGGGGTTCTTGCAACGCAACCCGGCTCGACCGGCCGCTCCGTGGCGGACCGCGACCAATATCCCGCAGAGCAGCGGGCGCGTCTGAGCTTCGCCGATCTCGAGCGATGCGTCGCGCTCGAGGTGATCGACCACAATCTTCAGCAAAACGGGAGGACCCTGAAGGTGCCGGCGACAGAGTGGGACCGGCATGCGCACGATCTTGTACGCTTCGACGATGATCCCATTCGGGTCCTGCTGGCATTCATGCCCGGAGCGGAGCGGCGCATCTCTCCGCAGGGCGTCAGCATGTTCGCGCTCGACTATTACTCACCATGGCTGGGCGAGCTTGTTCCGCAGCGAGACCGGCTGGGCAAGCTCGAACTTCGATACGATCCGCGCGACATCAGCCATGTTTATGCCCGCGATCCCGAAACCAGGGAGTTTCGATCCGTGGAGCGGCGCGACGGCATGCTTGCTCCGATGACGTTGTGGGAGCACGAGGCCGACAGGCTGCAGCGACGTGCCGCGAACGCGCGCACGGACGTCGAGAAAGTGACGCTGCGCCGCCGGATCGCGGAGATCGCAGGCGGAACGAAGCCGTCGAAGACCGCGCTGCGCAATGCCGTGCGCAAATCTCACGCCGCAGACGCGCCCAAGCCCTACGACGCGATGCGGCCGGCGACGCCGGCGCCTGCCGATCATCCCGTTCGTCCGAAGCGTCGCCTGCCCGTTGAGGATTGGTGACGTGGCGGACCATCTTCTCGACCATGTTCGGCCGCACCTCGACCGCAGCACGGAAGACCGGATCGCCTATATCCAGGCGCCGCGGTGGATCGGACACCAGGTCGCGGTGCAGGCGCATGCCCTTACCGAGCTTCTGTCGCGGCCGCCGTCGTTGCGGACCCGGGGCCTGATGCTCGTCGGCCCCTATGCCAACGGCAAGACGATGATCGCTGAACGGTGCGCCGTCGGTCATCTGAGAGCGGCTGAGCAACAGCGGGTGTGGGTCGTGCAGACACGCGAGGGCGCCGGTCTCGCCCATTTCTATGGAAGCATCCTGCAGGCGTTGCGCGCGCCGACTGGCACCAGCCGGGACGTCGGTCGCAAGGCAGAACAGGTCGATCATCTGCTCGACCGGTTGAAGCCCAGAATCCTGATCTTCGATGAGTTCCACAATGCTCTGCGCGGCCGGGCGCGCGACATCGATGCCGTGCTTGGCTTCCTTCGGAGGATCGGCCGCCAGTTCGACATCTCGCCGGTTCTGATCGGCGAGGTCGCCGTGTACGACTTCGTCAACCAGACCGCCGAAATGGCGACCCGATTCGATCTGCACGCCGTGCCTCGGTGGCAATATGGCGAGGAGTTTCTTGCGCTGCTCGACAGCCTCGAGGGCGCTCTGCCGCTTGCCCGCGCGTCAAATCTCTCGGATGAGCCGCTAGCACGAACGATCTTCCAGCTTTCCGAGGGACTGATCGGCGAGATCGTGGCGATCGTCTCGACAGCGACCGCGGTTGCCGTGAGGTCCGGCGAGGAGCGGATCACGCGATCGGGCATCGAGGCGCTGCGCTACGTCCCGGTCTCGAAGCGGCGCAGGGCGCTGGTGCGCGACAACCTGCTGTGACGGGTGATGCGGCACGGCCGGGATTCGCGATCGAGATCCGCGAGCGATATGGCGCCGTCGCCAACGGACGCTGGCCGGTTTCCGTCGACCCGCTCCCGGACGAGCTACTGTCGAGCTGGCTCCACCG
Organism: Mesorhizobium sp.; assembly: GCA_004963905.1. Lineage (GTDB taxonomy): Bacteria > Pseudomonadota > Alphaproteobacteria > Rhizobiales > Rhizobiaceae > Mesorhizobium. Next base: position 32,678 of record SUGL01000023.1, on the reverse strand, counting down.
TCTCGCGGTCGCGAACGGCATCGCGCCGCGGTCGTTCGCCGGCGTTCTCGGGCTCGGCGAGAGAATGTGGTCGCCGCGCCTCGATCTTCGCCTTCCACGCCATGTCGCCGGATTGCTTGCCGACCAGACGGGCGTTCCGCAAGAAGTGGTCGGAGCGATGACGATGAGCGGCTGTGCAATGGCCGCCCTCTTGCTGCCGCTGCGCGACAGCACGCACCGGAACCGTTCGACTTGGATGCAGTACTGCCCCCAATGCCTCGCAACGGACGATGCGCCCTATTTTCGGCGGCAGTGGAGGCTGGCATCGCGTGTGTCATGCTTCGCGCATGGCTGCGGGCTTCGCGATCGATGCCCGGCCTGCCGCGCCGGCATCGCGGCCTTCGACCAGGGCGAGCTGGTCCCGCAGCATTTTTGCGTACTATGCGGGTTCGACCTGCGCGCTGCTCCGAAGGCCTCAGTGAAGGCGGCCGCACGTCGGCTGGAACGGGCGATCGCGGATATATGCAGGGTGGAGACGGCCAAGGGTTCGGCCAAAACCAGTGACGCCTTCTCCCGCGTGCTGCGTATGCCGGTCGCCGCCGATGTCCGCTCGGGGAGGACGCTCACGAATCTGTCGACCACTGCGCGAATTCGCTGTTTCGAGGCACTCGCAGCTAAACCTCCTGACTGGCTTGCGAACGACATAGACTGCGCTGGCGCATACCGGCGCTGGATGATTGTGGCCGCGGGCGGCCACAAGGTGCTGATCGCACGCTTTGCCAAATTCCTGGAGACGCACCAGGGTTCGCCACGGCGGAAGCGCCCGCCGCCTGTCGCCGACCGATCCGCGCTGTTCACTGCCTATTTTGGGGTCATGCAGCGTGGAAACGCTCGCGCTTCAACAAGAGGTAACTGCAACTCAATCGCGGGCCATTCGAAGTCGATGTCATGAAAGCGGTCGGTCAACATGCGACCTTAATCTTGGACACTCAAAGACCTGTTGCGGTTTCCCGATAGCTGCCGCTCGAGCAGTGAGCGAATGCGACAAGACGGGACCGGAGCTGCCTGTCCGCTCTTGGGTGTGGCAGCTCGAAAGCGGACTCCGACTTTCGAACGCGATGTCCGCATGTAGACCAAGCAGACTCGTGACTGGCTTGGAGCAAACAAAGTTGCAGCCGCGACGGATGCGAAGTCGATCCACCGGTACAGGCCCCGTTCAGTCCCTGCCCTGCGTGCTAGTGTAGTGCCGTTCGCGCGGCAGGACGGCGTGAACGAAGAATGGCGCGATTGCGGCCTCATGGATAGAATAATCCGCCGCCGCCAGCGCCGGAAGACGGGCAAAGGCGTTGTCGTAGTCGTCCATCTCGACGTCGGCGTCGTTGCCCGCCGGCTCGATCCGCAGGCAGCGTTCGGGACCGAGCAGGAGCTTGACCTGCGCGGTGGCGTTGTCGGTGGTCAGGAACATCGCGGCCTTGATGGCTTCGCGCCAGGCGACGAGGCCGCTCATATCCTTGTCCTTGCTGAGGGAGAACGGCGCGTTGCCGGTCCCGATGCTCAGCATCTGCACCTGGTCGGGCGTGATGTCGTAGGCGGTCAGCGCGTCCACCAGCGCGACCATGGCCGGGTTGTTCGCCCAAACACCGCCATCGATGAAGATGCGGCCGCTTTCCTCATGCTCCAGCCCCTTGAGATAGGTCGGCGCCGCGGACGTAGCTCGGGCCACCTTCCACATCGGCGTCTTGTGGTCGTTGCGGAAATCCTCGTGATGGTCGGTCTTGAAGACGGCAATCTCGGTCTTCGGCATCATGAAGGCGGGGATCACGAGGCGGCATGTCGACTCGCCGAGAAGATGATCCTCGAACCGCCGCTTCAAGGCGCGCTCCAATTCCTCGTGGTTCAGCTTGGGGCCGTGCAGGGCGCACCAGAGCTTCCACCACCGCATCAACCTGCGCCGCGGCAGCGGCGGAAAGATATGCCGCCCGTCGTCGCGGTAGAAGGCGGCGATTTCGGCGGCGGATTTGCCGAGGCCCAGGCCGAGGGCGATGATGCCGCCGGTCGAGGTGCCGGCGATCATGTCGAACACCGACGCCACCGGCTTCCCGAAATGCTCTTCGCACAGCCGCATCAGTTCGGCGGTGTAGACGCCCTTGATACCGCCGCCGTCGAGCGCCAGGATTCTGAACGGCCGGTCCTCTGGCCAGGGCTGCTTGCGCCGGCGCGTTCCCCGGCTGTTTGCGCGGCGGTCAGTGAACATCGTCCAGCACCGCCTTCACGGCCTTAGCATCGGCCCGCATCATTCGCGCGACGCTCTCATAGCCCACACCTGGCGCCAGCCATTCGCCGGTCATGTGCCACAGCTCATAGTAAGTCAGCCATTCGGCGGTCCACAGCACCGTGGTCTCGGCGATCAGGTCGGCCGGCGACCACTCGCGGCCCTCGGGATCGAAAAGGCACAGGCCCGACTGTTCGGGTTTCTCGGCATAGAAGATGAGGTGCGGAATTTCCGCGAAGGCGCCGCCCGGGCGCGGCCGCAGCGGCGGATCGTCCACGATAACATAAGGAAGGGACATCGTGACGGGATGCCAGCAGATGAAGATAGTATAGAGCTGCGCTTTCGGCCGCAGCGGTCCCTGCCAGACGAGCGTACCGTCGCCCAGCCGCCGCCCCTCAAAGTCTGGCCACTGACGACGCATCGCCGTCAGCTGCGCATCGGGCGAACGCCGAAGGACAGGCTCAGCTTTCATCGTCACTGCCGAGGATCATGGGGTGGAAGTTGTGGCGCGGGACCTCGCGGTAGGTCTGCGGCGCGGGCACGATGGCCGGGGCGGCGATGGCGCCGCTGCGCGGCGCGGCGAAGAGCCGGCCCGGCTCCTCGCGGCGGTCGTAGCGGGCAGCCATCGCCTCGCGCTGCGCCTTGCCGACCCGCTCGCCGAACAGCTCGTCGATGGTCTTGGCCATGTCGTCGAGCGGGGCGATCGCCATCTGCTCGAGCCGGGCGCAGAGATATTCAAGATGCTCGGCGAACATCTTCATGTCCTTGACGCCCGCCGCGCCGTCAGCCGGCCAGCGGTCGTTGATGCGGTCGGGATGATATGAGGGATTGAGTTCGCGGGGGGGCGTGCCGGCGGCGACGTGGCCGCGCATGATCTTGGCAGTTGAATCGGCGAGCGCGAAAAGCTGCGCCGTGAGGCCCTGCGGGATACAGCCCACGTCGCCGGCCCGCTTGGTCAGGTAGATCGAGGGCGGCCGCTTCATCGGCAGACCCTCGTAACGCAAGTTGAGGAAACGCTTCAAAAGCTTCAGCGCCACGGCCTCCTGCGCGTCGATGGCGCTCGGGATCATCGGCGGCAGATCGATCTGGTCGGCCTTGGCGACGACGAGCCGCTCGTGCTCGTTGAGGAGCGGCAGCCGGTCCCGCCCGGCAGCGCCGCGGTGACGGCGCAGGATTTCCTTAAACGCCTCCTGCCCGATGCCGACCGTGCGGCGAAACCACGACGTAAAGCCCCAAGGATTGGACGGGACACGGGACGACTCGCCCTTGTCGGGCGAATGGAAAATCTCCCCCGCCCGCTCAACCGCGAGGCGGGCGCTGCGGTCCATGATGGTTACGTCCATATGCATGAAGGCGAACTGAAGCTGGACGCAGCGCGTGCAGCGCACGATCTTCACGACGCCGGGAAAGCCCTGCAACGACTCCTCAAGCAGATCGAGTGCCCGGTCGTTGTCCCAATGTGCCGGCACGTCCATCTCGACGATGGCGTCGACGTCGAAGCGGTCGTCCTCGGTGCCGCTGACGATCGTCGTGCTCGTGGCGATCGAGCCCTGCGCGTAGATCAGGCTGACGCCGTCCACGAGATAGGGCGCCAGCGGGCTGCCCTTGCGCTCCAGATGCTCCTTGAGAAGGTGGTAGCGGTTGTCCGCGACGCGGCGGTCGCGGGGGCTAAGTTCGATCAACGCCGCGACGTCGAGAAGCACTTCGTCGAGGGCATCGGTCTGCCGGAAGGGGTTCAGATGCTGGTTCATGGGCGAGGGTTCCTTATGCTGGCGCGCCGGGGCTTGCCCAACGCTTTCATACAGATTAAGTTGTACATTGACCAAAGTCAAACTGTTCTGGTACAAAATCGTATGGCGATGTGTTCGCCATGAGATTCAAAAGGTTAGAGGTGACGGATGGCGCTGGCAGACCGGATCAAGGCGTTCCGGATGAGGAAAAAGCTGTCCCTACAGGAGCTTGCCGATTCTGCGGGGGTATCGAAGGCGCACATCTGGGACCTTGAAACGGGGCGCAGCAAGAACCCGTCGATGGACCTTCTGATTAAGCTCGCCAACAAGCTTGAAGTCGCCGTCGTTGACCTCGTCGGCGAGAACCCGGACGCCGAAGGAGAGGGTTCGCGGGTGCTGGGCATGTACCGCGAACTTAAGAACCTGTCCGACCGCGATCTCGACGTCATCAACTCGATGATTGAGCGGTTGAAGAGCAAGGATAGTTGACATGCAGGTGACTCGGCTCGATCTCGACGGCACCGGATCGCCCGAGGGTCTGGTCACCAAGATTCTGAAGGCCGAACCGGGCCTGACCTACCCCATACCCATCGAAGAGCTGGCCCAGGCGCTCGACATCATGGAAATCGGCGAGCTGGAGACGAAGGGATTTGAGGGTAGCCTCCTGATGCTCGAACATCGCGCGGCCGGCAGCATACTCGTCAACAAGGAAGCGCGCGGCGGACGGCGGCGCTTCACGATCGCGCATGAGCTCGGGCATTTTTTGATTCCGAGCCACAAGCCCGTAAAGGGCGACGTGTTCCTATGTTCGCGCGACGACATGCGCATGTGGTCGGCGGCGGAACAGGACACCTATGCCCGCATGGAGGTCGAAGCGAACAAGTTCGCAGCGCTGATGTTGATGCCGCCGCCCCTGCTGCGCCCCTATCTTGAGCGCAAGCGCGATCCCGATCTGGCGCATGTGCTTGCGCTTCACAAGGATTTTGACGTCAGCAAGGATGCTGCCGCCCGCGCCTACGCACAGTACCACGGTGCGGTCGTCGCCGTTGCCGTCGTGCACGATAGCAAGGTCTTGAGGGTCTACCGGCCGCCCAAGTTTCCACGCCTTGGCGCGCTTGAGGGGCAACCGGTCCCGCGCTCCTCTGTCTACTGGCGCACGAGGCAGTCGGGCACGTCGCTGTCCGACCTCGTCGAGGGCCAAGCGGGCCATTGGCTGGAATCGAACTGGGGGAAAAAGCTCCCCGTCCTCTACGAGCAGGTCCTACACCAGCAGATGGAATATGCGCTGGTGATGCTGTGCCCCGAGTTCGCGGAGGAAGACGAGGACTACGATCCGGACGAGGACCGCACGTCGAAACAGCGTCTTGCGGAGCGTCTCGCGTCGAGCCGGCAGCGTAGCTGATTTCGCGATAGGTAGCTCACACGTCAAAAGAAGGCCCGCCACTGGCACCAAGATAGCAACCTGTCGTGGCGACGCAGATGTCCGCTTCTGGAAAGGCGTCACCGTGGCGGGAGCGGCCGAAATGAGGGCGCAGCTGTCGATTGTCTCGGCTACCTGAAAGTCAGCTTACATCGCGAGGTCGCCGAAAAGCGGACAGGCAGGAAACCCACTTTCCGCCATTCTATGACTTCTTGCTGACGGCTTAGTCTTCGATTTCGATTCCGGCGCCCTGTGCTTCGCCGCCGGAGAACTCGGGCATGATATCGCCGGCCAGCAGCTTTTCCTTGCTGAGCAAGCCCGCATCCTCGAGCGCCTCGAAGTCGGGGAGATCGCGAAGGGTTTTAAGTCCGAACTCCAGCAGGAACTCTTTGGTCGTGACGTAGGTGTAGGGTGCTCCGGGCTGCGGCGCGCGCGGGCCGGATGCGATGAATCCGAAGCCACGCAGGTTGCCGATCAGGTCACGGCTGATCTCCTTGCCGAAGAAGCTGGAAAGTTCCGCGCGGGTGATCGGCTGGAAATAGGCGATGCACATCAGCGCCAGCACTTCCGACTGCGTGAGGTCGACCGCCCGTTCACTTGCGCCGACGGCCGCGCGGATCGCATCGGCATAAGCCGGCCGGGTGCGGTGCTTCCAGCCGCCGGCAACGGCGACCAGGTCGTAAGGGCGACCGCGCAGCTCCTCGCGAATGTCGTCGATCAAGAGGTCGATGCTGCAGCTCCTGCCGACGATCCGCGCCAGCGTCTCACGGCCGACCGGCTCGCTGGCAGCGAAGATCGTTGCCTCGACGCGGTTCATCCATTCGCGCCAGCGCACCTCCGGCGGCAGGTGATCCAACTCGCGATCGAAGAGGCCTTCGCCTCCCTGCACCTTTTTCCGTCTCCCCGAAGCACTCTCCGCCATGTGGTTACAGCCCGTAGATGCGGAAGGTCGAGCGGCCGCCGAGCTCGCGGACGGCGCCGAGCTCGATCAGACGATCGAACAGGCGCCGGCTGGCCCAGCGTGACAGGTTCTTGGCTGTCAACGTTCCCGACACCGCCTCATCGCCGAGCAGCCGGTCGACGACATCGCCGGCCGCCTTGGATCGCAGCTTCGGAACGACCGCCCGAAGCCGTTCGGCCTGCGCCGCTATGTCGGCCGCCAGCCGGCAGGCCTCGGCCGCTCCAAGCGCCGAAGCAATGAAGACGGCTTGCTTGAACGCATCGCTGCCCGGTCGCGCGCGCCGGCCTTCCGGTCCAGAACGGAGCAGCGGCGCGTGGATCTGGACCCCGAGGATCGGCACGGCGTGGCGCCAGCCCATGCGCCAGGACAGCGCACAATCGGCCAGCCACCAGGCCAGGATTTCGGCCTTTGGGTCTTCCCGCATGACGGCCTCTGCGATGCGCGCTGCAATCACGGGGGCGGGCGCGCCGCTGCGCACCTCGTCGCGTGTGACGTCGATCAGGTCGCCGAAACCGTCCGACCAGCCGACGCCGAGCAGGGCGGTGACCGCCTGCAGATCGTCGGTGGCAGGCGGCAGCGCGCGGCCGGCCAGCCGGCGCCACGCGGCAAGCACGTTGCCGGCAGGCCCCGGCTCGTCGCCGGACTGACGCAGCAACCAGGTGTCCCGCAATGCCGCTTCATCCTCGGTGCGGCCGATCAGCTTCATGCATGCGCCCGCGGCCTTCAGCGCCAGACGATGCCGCCACGCGCCGCTCCATACGGGCTCGGCCTGCACGAGATTATCAAGCGCGTTCAGGGCGCTGCCGGCCATGTAGGCGCTCGCGACTGGGTCATCGATACGGGCGCGAGGCGTGGCCCACGCCGGCACGCGCGGGACAGCGATGGTGACGTGGGAGGCGGGTGGGAGCTGCTGATTCATCTCCAACAGCATAAATGCGATGTGCAGTTCAGGCCAGTAATCTCGCTTTTTCCGCACAGCTTGTCGACAAGCCTTTATGTCCGGTAAGCTTGCCTTATCGGACGTATTCTGATACGCTTCAAAACCATGCAAAATCCCCCGGAAAACCCGCCCAAAATCGACAATAGCGTCCATGACGATCTCCCCGACATCGTCGACCTTGTCATGGAAATGGGCTCCTCACCCCCCGCCTCGTGGGCGGCGGCCCGGCTGGAAGCCCTTGTCGAGACCGCGACAGGCTACGCGAAGGCCGCGAGCTCCGAGAATACGCGGGACGCCTACGCCAAGGACTGGCGGCATTTTTCCTCCTGGTGCCGCCGCGAAGGGTTCGATCCGCTGCCGCCGTCGAGCCAGGTCATCGGCCTCTACATCGGCGCCTGCGCCGCCGGCGATCCGAAACGCGGGATCCCTCCCCTGTCAGTCGCGACAATCGAGCGGCGCCTCTCCGGCCTCGCCTGGAACTTTACCCAACGCGGCGTGCCAATGGATCGCGCCGATCGGCATATTTCCACCGTGCTCGCTGGCATTCGCCGCAAGCACGCGAAGCCGCCGCGGCAGAAGGAAGCGGTGCTCGGCGACGACATCAAAGCGATGGTCAACACGCTCGGCCATGATTTGCGTGGCCTGCGCGACGGGGCGATCCTGCTTCTCGGTTTCGCCGGCGGCCTGCGCCGCTCCGAAATCGTCGGCCTCGACGTCGTGCGCGACGACAAGAGCGACGGCGCCGGCTGGATCGAGATCTTTCCAGACAAGGGCGTGCTGGTGACGCTGCGCGGCAAAACGGGCTGGCGCGAGGTCGAGGTCGGCCGCGGCTCTAGCGACCTTTCCTGTCCCGTCACCGCGCTCGAGAGCTGGATCCGTTTTGGCCGCATCGCCAGAGGCCCGCTCTTCCGGCGCATCTTCAAGGACAACAAGACCGTCGACGTCGAACGGCTCTCCGACAAACATGTCGCCCGCCTGGTCAAGCAGACCGCGCTCGCCGCCGGCGTCCGCTCCGATCTTCCCGAAGGGGAGCGCGCGCTGCTGTTCTCAGGGCACTCGCTGCGCTCAGGCCTTGCCTCTTCGGCCGACATCGAGGAGCGCTACGTCCAGAAGCAACTCGGCCATGCCTCGGCCGAAATGACCCGAAGATACCAGCGTCGGCGCGATCGATTCCGGACCAACCTCACCAAGGCGTCAGGGCTCTGAAAGCCCTCTCCCCTCCCCCGTTTCAGGCTGCCTTATAGAGATACTGAAGAGTTGGATTTTCACCTTAGCGCTTCAATTGAAATCGGGAAGTAAAACCGACACGCGGTCGCGCGTGCGACGGGCCCGAACAGGGTCTCCAAGGGTAGGTCTCGACTCTCGTAAACCATTGTTTTCACGATAGCCGATTCGCTATAGTCAAGCTATCTCGATGTTAGATTGACTTGCAGGTGGCATTCTCTCGCGTATCTATAACTATCGATAATCACCTCTTATCGATAGTGATGGATTAGACTGCGCAAAGGCGCTAGACTCGGCGCAAATCACGGCGGCAACGGCCACGGAATCCCCTTAGAATGGCCGAACCAGCGCCAGTGCCTCCTGCTCTAATCTCCTGCGATGAGGCCGGTTTCACCGGGCCGAAGCTGCTGGACGATAATCAGCCAATCTTCGCCTACGCGGCGATCGATCTTTCAGCCGACGAGGCGGACGCTCTCGTCAAGGAAATCAAGGCCAAGTACCGGGTCCAGGCGCCGGAGTTGAAATCGAAGTCGCTGCGCAAGCGCGACAATTGGCTGACGATCGCGCTCGATGTCGTCCAGCGCGTCACCGGCCGCGCCATCGTGATCGCCGCCGACAAGCGTCTCAACCTCGGCGGCAAGGCCTTCGAATATCTGTTCGAGCCCGTCCTCGAAGCGAAGAACGGGCTCTTCTACCACTACGACCTGCATCGATTTGTCATGAATGCGATGCATCGCATTCTGTTCATCGCAGGTGAGCCCGTTCCAAAGCTGGCGCACGAGTTGCAGGCCTTCATGAAGTCCTTCAATCCGGCCGACGCGCCAACGCTGTTCGCAGCGGCAGCTGGCGAGAAGGAAACGAATGAAATCCTCGACTATGTGCTGCGCTTTGCGCGAGGATACGCACAAATCATCGCTAAACAAAGCGAACATCTGCGCGCCGACGACAACCAGACCGCCAAGTGGACCCTCGATCTGACGACGACGTGCCTGTTCAGCTTGATCCTGCACGGGTGGGGACACCGCCACGACCGCCTGGACATCCTGTGCGACGATTCCAAGCCACTACAGGCGATGGCCCATATTTTCGACGGTATGGTCGGCAAGACGCTGTCGGCGGATCTGTCCAATGGACGCCAAGGGGCAAAAATCCAGGCGCACTTGGCTAATCCGTTACGGTTCGGCTCGTCAGCGGACAATCCAACACTGCAAGTGGCAGATGTAGTGGCCGGCGCGACCGCCGATGTCCTCCAGCACGTCGGCGAGAAGCCGTATCGTGATCTCTATTTCTGGGTCGGCGAACATATGCATCAGCACTTCATGCTGCCAGCCGACGAACTCATCGACACCCGGTTGCCTGGACCGCGCGTCAACCTGGCCGCGCTGAAAGAGCTTGCTCGACGTGCGGACAGCGGTGAGAATCCACTGGACGGTATGAAAGACTTCTACGCGGCCGAGTTTCGTCGGGCTGCGCCGCCGCCAAGTGGTTTGCAAGCGCTCCTCGCTACACTCGCAAAGCGCCGGCGATGACCAGTTCGGTTCTTGTGCGTGCCGAGGGGCTCGATGTGCTGGAGTCGGTGCTGCCGTTCGATCGGCGCGAGTTTTTGGCCGGTCTCCTGACCGACGACGACATCGAGACGTTACGCCACCTGGCGAAGGAAGGGATGGGCGAGAATTCCTTGCGGGCGCTTTGCTCCGACCTCGGCTATCTCGAGGCCTGGTGCCAGGCGGCGACGGAATCGCCCTTGCCCTGGCCCGCGCCGGAAGCGCTTTTGATCAAGTTCGTCGCGCATCATCTCTGGGATGCTTCCAGGCGCGAGACGGATCCGTCGCACGGCATGCCGGCCGGCGTCGCGGCGACGCTGAAATCCCAAGGGCTTCTGCGCGCCGACGGCCCGCACGCGCCCAACACCGTGCGCCGGCGGTTGTCGAGCTGGTCGACGCTAACCAAGTGGCGAGGCATGTCGGGAAAATTCAACGCGCCGGGGCTGCAGAGCGCGATCAAGCTGGCTGTGCGCGCCAGCGCCCGGCAACGTGGCCGAAAGAGCAAGAAGGCGGTGACCGCCGATATTTTGGCCGCCTTTCTGAAGGCCTGCACCGGCGATCGCCTGGTCGACATCCGCGACCGAGCCCTTTTGATCACCGCCTTCGCCTCCGGCGGCCGCCGCCGCAGCGAAATTTCTGCTCTCCGCGTCGAACAACTGGTCGAGGAAGAGCCGGTGCCGGCCGATCCGAAGAATCCCGACGGCGAAAAGCTGCCCTGCCTATCGATCCGGCTTGGCCGCACCAAGACAACGCAAGCCGACAGCGACGCTTTCGTGCTGCTCGTCGGCCGTCCGGTGCTGGTCTTAAAGGACTGGCTCGAGCGCGCCGGCGTCACTGAGGGTGCCGTGTTTCGAGGCATCGACCGCTGGGGCAATCTCGAAAAACGCGCGCTGACGCCGCAGGCGGTCAACCTAATCCTGAAGCGCCGCGTCGCCGAGGCTGGGTTCGACCCGGCGGCCTTTTCCGCCCACGGTCTGCGCTCCGGCTACCTCACCGAAACCGCCCGCCGCGGCATTCCGCTGCCCGAAGCCATGCAGCAGTCGCAGCACCGCTCGGTGCAACAGGCTTCGAATTACTATAACGACGCCGAACGGACGCTCGGTCGAGCGGCCAGGATTCTTACCTGACAAGATCGGCAGATGCCTGAGATGCTCTTGGTTCTAGGGCATTGACTCGACGTGGATCTACCGACGGCGCCGAGCAGCGGTGCGGCCGTCATCGTTCAATCTCAATGACCTCGACTGTTATCCCGCCAACGTGCTTGGAGCCCAAATGCTTGGTTTTGAATCCAACGAGATCAGCAATGCCGTCCCTATCGGTCAGCAAGACGACACGTTCATGATCTTCGAGAAGGCTGCTGACGGGATCGTGGAGGCTTGTATGGCCGCGACGTGAGCGTCTAATGTCGTTAGTGATGAGGTCGAGCTGCCCGACGCTTTGAATCTCGGAATCGACGAGGGCTACGGCTGCTGTGCGCCCTTCCGCAACCGAGGATAAAAGCCCGGCGAAGTCTGGCGCGTCGATCGCAGCCGACATCGACGCTGATACATCGACCGCAAGCATGAGGAGCGGTCCCGCATCGACACCAGTCCTGCGGAAGACTGGCTCGCCCACGTAGTCCCGAACAATCTCCTTCAATGTTTCGCGCTGTCTCAGGTGGCTTGGAGTCAAATCACCGATGACGATACATCGGCCGCTGACATCGCGATCGGCTGCGTGGAAGCTCTCCCGCGCCGGGCCATGATTGACGAGTAAGACCTTCGCGGCGCGATGCGCCCGGGCATAGTCGATCAGTGCCTCGCGGAATCGTGCCGGCGACCCGCGCTTGTAATGCTTCACCTCGACCACGAGACCACACTCTTCCCGATCTCCGGAGCTGCGCCACAGGCTGTAATCGGGTTGGACGTGGCCCGTGCGGCCATGCCCGATCGGTGCGATGAGAGGGCTGCGCCGCTCGGCGAACAACCTCACTTTCGGGTGGCTCGAACGCACTGTCGCAATGACAGACTCTCGAAACGCGAAAGTGATACGGCCTTTCTCGTGATGGAGCGCGCAATCGTGGTCGTCGAGGGCGTTGACGATCTCGGTCGCGATCCAGACGGCATAGAGCTCGTGGCGACGCTGCCAGAGAGGCAGAGATAGAATGCGCTCCAATTCCGGCAGCTCCGCCCGAATGCCAATTTTGCGTCTCGGGTAGCGGCCTAATGCAATAGCGAGCCGTTGCCCGACCATGCGTTGGCTTGCCTCATCCAACGACACATACCGCCCGAGCTGCGCCACTATGAAGCCAAGTTGAAAGTCAGTCTCGTGCTGCGCGATAGTTCCTAAGTTGAAGCCGTCGCCGCTCTCGAACCCGAGCCTGCGGTCCCGATAGTCTCGCATCATTGTCTCGCGATCCGGCCAAGCACGGCGAGCGCTTTCGACCAGAACAGTGGCGATCGAGATCGCATCCCGAAACCCAGATGGGACTCGATCGGCGTGGAGCGAGCGAGGGAAAGGAAGATAATGTCCCCCATCATGATACATTTGCTGCCAGTGATCGATATCTGGGACACCAGTCTTCGCGCGCCATTCTGCATCGATCAGGTCATCACCCGCGCGCAAGATTGCCGAAGAGCCGTCGGAATCGACAGCTGGAACATCCACTTCGCAATCGAGCGCGTTCCAAGTCTCGAGAAACTTCTCGAAATGCTTCAGTTCGATGTGTTCCTCCTCGATATGGATATCCCATTGGGAGCGGCCCTGCTGCGCTCCCGCAGCCTGGAAGAAGCTCAGGATGGCTCGGAACATGGCTACGAAGGGCTCCGCCAAGTCAAAGACAGCTCTGACGAGATGATCGGTGGAACTGGAGCGCAACGCCTCCTCCAGTGTGGCCGCCGATGGCGAAAGCGCCATGCGCAGGTTCTCGCCGAAATCGGCATCGCGATCGTCGAGCTCAAGCCCGCCCGCTTCGCAAAGCCTGCTCCATGCCTCGAAGCTATCGCGCGCCACACTGTCACATTTTCCTCCGCAAAGATGCGCGTCGATGCTAGACGAGAAGCATCACCCTGTCCTTGTTTGATCGGCTTTGCGCCCGCAGCGCCGCAATCAGCATCGGGCGGTGACGAAATCCGCCAGCTGTTGCTTGTCGGCAAGGCACACGCTGATAGCAACAGAAAGCCCCGGCCTCCCACGTTACGCGCCAAACAGCCGCCGGTCCCAGTAGACGGGCTGGTGCAGACTTGTCTCTATCCTTGAAAATTCCGGATGCGCCGGATTGATCAGCACATTGCAATCGAGACGCGCCACGACACTCGGCACCAGCAGGATGACGCTGCGCCGTTCTAAACACCAGGTTTCGCCAAATCCCTTGCTCACCGTCGCCGGCATCGTGTCCCAGCCGGGCAGTGACGGCTGGGAAAAGACCTCGTAGCTCAGTCCACGCGGGATTGTGATTTCGATGTAGTGCTGGTTGGGCGGCAGTCGGCCGCTGCCATGCACCAGCTTTTCCAACAGGGCCGTCGAATAGTGCTCGCTGGTGTAGATGATAGGACTTCCGGGCGTGTTCCATCGCCCTGGCGCGATTGTCGAGCCAGTCGCGTCGAAGATCGGGTAGGTGCCGGCGGGATCACCGATGCGAAAGGATGATAGCGTGCGATCGAGAGTCTGCGCCGTCACGCAGCACTGCCGTATTTCAGACCTGCGAGGATATCGACCACCATTTCGGCGCCGAACTCGCTCAGGATAACGAGGTCGATCGGTCGCTTGTCCTCAATCATCGGGTGCGGCCGGAACAAGAAATCGCGCGCTTCCTCTTCGTTCTGCCAGACATCGACAGCAAGACCCCAGACGCGCGCCACGCGTGCCAATCGTGTGCCCTCGTCCGACGAGAGACGATGTGCCGTCTTGCGTCGCTCATAGGTTGCCTTGGGGATCAGCCGGTATTTGAACTGAGCATCGCCAGGCGCCAGAAGATGCGCAACGCGCTCGAGCGCCCCGATGGGAAGTCCATCCTCGATCCGGGAGATCAGCCCGAAGGGCGACCGCGCCGCCACCTCTTTGACGGGCAGCCCCAACACGTCGGCGACATTTCCGAACGCTGGCATTTCACTCTCCAATCCATTTGAGACAAAATATAGCCTCACATGGTGCGCCATACAAGCCCCCCGCATCAGCGCGAACGATCCGCCAACGGTTACCCTGTCATCTTTGCTGTCACGCCGTTCGCTCGCAATGCCGCCATCAGCATCGGCCCGACCGAAAACGCCCCTGCCCTGGCCTTGTCGGTCAGCACGCGCAGGTATCCGCCGGCTGAATTGATGTGCTGAGCGCGTTGCAGGATGCAGGCAATCACGATCGCGGCGGTTTCCTGGCCCATCGCATGGCAGGCCTCCTCATACGCCGACGGCGAGACGCCAAGGTAGCCCCGCACCTGGGCGGTGGTAATCATGAAATCGCGCCAGTTTGCGATCCCGTCGATGGCGTAGTCCGAAATTTCGGGGCAGGCTTTCAGCACAAGCCCCAGCGGATACGTTTTCGGGGGCTCTGCGGTCCTCGTCATGGGCTCGGCCGTCGCCCCGCTTTTCTCTAAAGCAGGTTCAAATTCAAAAATAGAGTCGGTATTTGAATCAGATTGCTGCCGCTCGTTTTGAGAGTCATTGCCGCTTGGATTCGTGGATTTCATATGAACTTCCAGCAGCTTATCCACTTCGTCACGCAGGGCGGCCAGATCGGCAACGATAGGCTCTAGCTCGGCAATGCAGGCTCGGCGCGGAATAGCCTCTACAACCTGGCGGAAACGCTTCCACAGGCTTCCCCAGTCGCCTTGGACATCTTCGTCAGAGGCCGCCTCGATCAGCTTGTGGATGTCACGGCGGTGCAAAGTGATCCGCTCGCGCATAAGCCTAAGCGCCCTATTGTCGGCGCGAACACGTTCGGCAGCCGCCTCGAACTCGCAAGCACGGGCCAGCAGCGGCGCCAGGGAGAAGCCAAAGGCTTCCTCGACCTCCCCTCCCCTGCTCTTGCGGGCGTAACGCTTGCCGTTCGGGCTATCCCGACGGATGATTAGCCCGCAGTCAACAAGAGCCGCCAGGTGCCGCCTGAGCGTGGCATCGGGCATTCCGTGCGCCCTGAGCGACAGCTGTGCGTTCGAGGGAAAAACGATTAGGTCGTTTTCCTCGCTCAATTCGCTGTCAGGATAGAATGATAGCAACGCATTCAGGACGGCCAGGGCACGATCGCCAATGCCGACGATGCTCTTGCCTTCGCAGAGGTTGCGATAGATCTGCCACTTGTCGACGACCCTGCCCTTGGGGATTTCACGTGAATCGTTTTGCGCTGCCAACATGGCAAGCGACATCGGCCGCCGCCCGAAGGGCGTCGTTGCAATACCCGTCTCCATTTCTTCTTTCACCCTCGATTAGGCAAAAGAAATCTGCTCGCCAAAACGACGCCAAAGACTCTTGACAGTGATTCGCGAAAATGTGATTCTCAGCTTGCTTATGGTTGAGAAGGGCTTCCGCGACGGTGACGTTCGGGGGCCTTTTTCTTTTGCGGTTTCAGTCTCCTGTTGATGTCTTTTCCGATTTTCTGAACGCCTCATAAAGGTTGCCCAGATTATCGGAAATCCACGTCCCAAAGCGGCTGCCGTCCACCTCCTTCACGGCGATCGTGATGGCCTTGCCTGCCTTCTTGACGCTGACGCTAACTGATTTGTCCTCGGGGACCCAGGACTGAGCTTGGGACCTCACGGCTACCTTGCGAACCGGCTTCCCCTTCGCTTTCAAGGCTGCTAGCAACCTTTCGAAGCGTTCGTTGCTCTCAAGTTCACCGAATTCTGGTTCGGACAAGATTGCATTGACCACTTCGGATTTCTTGCCGGCGAGCAGAGACAGCTCAACCCACCGCTCGCGGCCTACAGACGTAGCTGATCCAATCTTACCGATCACAGATGCCGGAATTCTGGTGACAACCGATACCATCTTCGAGACCGCAGCGGCGTTCGAGGCCAATGCTGACGAGATCACATCTCTGTCGTACCCCAAATCCTCAAGGCGCTTTGCGAACATCGCCTTCTCGATGAAACTGAGATTTGCCCGAGCGGAATTCTCCTGACCCTGGGCAATTACATGGGTCTTGTCGTCGATCTCCTTGACCACCGCCCTCACCTTCCGTCCCAGTTCGCGGGCGACTCGGACTCTGCGATGGCCGAAGACGATCATGTAGCGGCCGTCTGAGCTCGGATGCGGACGGACGAGTATGGGAGAATCCTGCCCTCTCTCCCTAATCGCTTTCAGCAGCTCTTGATATTGTTCCTCGTTGTCGCCCATGCGGTCGGAAACGAACGAGCCATCGACTGCGCTTGGGTCGAGTTCGACGACATGCTCCCCCTCAAGATACGCATCCGCTTGCTTTGCCAACTCGTTGACTGAGCGGATCATGGATTTTGACGCGCCGCGGATCGGATATGCCGCAGCGGAGGCTGATACCCGGTCCTCGGTCTCCGCTTCTACCAGGCCTGCAAGAAGATTCTTACGTGCCATATTTTACCTCCAGACAGCGCGTAGTTCGTTGAATACACTTGGCAAATATCCACTTTTGTCAGCAGACAAAGTCAACGGCCCCATGCTTCATGAATCAAAGCTACGATTTCGCCGTTTACGACGTCCAAGGCTTCCATTGCTCGCTCGTATGTGGAACGAGTCATCGCATTCTTTTCGACTTCGTAGAGGGTCTGCTTGGTAATCCCCGCATCGGAAATCGCCGTTGATTTCAGCATCTGGTTCTTGAGAATGAACTCGCCGAACAGCGTTTGCAGGAACGCCACCATCTGCGCTTGCGGCTGATCCGTGGGTTCGAATCGAGTAACAAGATAGCGATACCACTCCAGATTCACCTCCGCACCGGCCGCCCTGATCGGCTCCAGGATGTTCCCGAGCATCAGCAGAAACTGGCCCATGCTCATAACATCGAGCATTTGCGGATGGATCGTGATCAACACTGAGGTCGCCGCAGTCAGTGCGGTGATCGTCAGGTAGCCAAGCTGCGGCGGACAATCGATAACTATGACATCGTAGCGATCGTCGACTTCCATCAATGCCTTCGAGATGCGCGTGAAAAACGCCCTGCCCACATTCGAAGACTTGTCCGTCATTGCCAGAGGCGTGTCGTATTCGAATTCCTGCAGCTCTAGGTTCGCTGGGACGATGTCCAAGCCCGGAAAATTCGTCGGCTTGATGATTTCCAAGAGAGGCACCCTCTCGTCGTCATAACGAATCGCGTCGTAAAGCGATTTCGTCTGGTCGAGTTCAGGTTGGAACCCATGCAACGAAGAAAGCGACGCCTGCGGATCGAGATCGACAGCTAGAACACGGTGTCCGGTAAGTGCAAGGTATTGGGCGAGGTGGGCAGCGGTCGTGGTCTTCCCGCTGCCCCCCTTGAAATTCACCACAGCCAAAATCTGAAGCTTCTCACTCGGTCGCCGATGGGGAACATACATGCGGGCATCGGATCGACCGTACTGATCGAGATACTGGCGCAGCTTAAGCATCTGTTCAGCAGTGTACGAGCGTCTGCCCGACGTCGAGGTTTCAGGCACCGGTCCCTTTCCTTCCAGATGCAGTTTCTTCAGATGGCTCTGGGACACTCCCAGATACGTAGCAACCTCCGCCAGCGAGAACGAACGAAGATTTTTCTTTGCATGGGGAGGGAAGCGCTGCATCGAAAGCAGATGCAACTTCTTCGATATCTGGTCGCCCTGATCGAGGATACTTTTCTCGAACAGCAGCGGGATTTTCGTAGGAACGGGCGAACTCACGTTCATTCGATCGAGACTCTCTAAAAACGATTTTTGACATAAAAGCGCCAAGCAACCGTCATTATGTCCGATTCGTTCCCCCGGGCAAGAAATTTAAAGTTAACAAAAGCTTAATGGTCTCGGGATAGGGTCGCATGAAGTAATTCACGTAGCTGAATATGCTACACAATTCGGCGATTTTGTCTGCGGACAAAGCCTGCATATCCCAAGCACAAATCCTGCTTACGCAAGCGTCCCGCGCAAATTCTTATCGGCTTCCTTAGGCGACCCGCACCGATGCCTGGCAAGTGATCGCGACATTGAGCTTCTGACGAGTATCTGCAGATCAAACTCGACCGCACTTACCCGACATTGCAAGCGGCATGTCGTCTTTCGTCTCCCTTGAAGAAGCTAAGCCAAGCGTTTCCAGCTGATAGCTCGTCGGAGGAGAGGCGCAGCGCTCATCAGCCCGGCGCGACGACCAGAGGGGCAGCACCGAATCCCGCATGTTAAGCGCCTCAGCGCGCCACAGTTTTGCGTCTGATGCAGGTTCGGGAGCCGCAGGTCATGGTGCTTGCTCAAAACAGATACCGTTTGTCCGCCCAGGTGAGCAGAATGGCGGCGTCCTGATCGGGTAGCCGCACCCGGCCCGTGCGCAGGCCTTCGGCGATCGCGTGACCGACATTCGGATCGACCCAGTGGCCATGGGTCATCAGAAAGAACCAGGCGAAGGGCAGACCGATTTCGGTGTCGATGGCCTCGATCCGTTCCATCAGCCGGTGCACGGAGACGCCTTCGTCGGCGAGCAGCCGCTCAGTCGGCATTTTGAGGGGCCGCGGAATAAATCCGATCTCGCGCCGGCCGCGATCCTCGAGGTCGTGGATGTCGAAGGCCCAGTGCGCAAAGATGCGGTCGGCGGCCGCACTCGATCGATCCCAGGCAACAAAAAAGCGGCTTTCGCGCGGCACGAAATCGAACCAGTCGGGATTGGCGTCGAAAAACGCGGTGTCGCGCGTGCCATCTGGCCCGACCTCGCGAATGACACGGTTTTCCAGCTCGGGCCGCTGCGCCTCGCGCAGTTCGCGTTCGATGCGCGTCCGGCGCGCCAAAAAACTGCGCATGTGGACGATGCCGCCGCCGGAACGGCCGCGCAGCCGGTAGACTGGCCCTGCGAGCTGTTGTGTCTCGACCGCCGAATCGCGCAAAACCCAGGTCGGCTCGAACAGATCGTCGACGTTGCGGGGGCGATAGTCGGGATCGACCACCGCGCCGGCCAGAAACTCGATCTCGCGGCCGAGCGAGATCTGCACAAAGTCGGCGACGCCGGGGCCGGTCGGGGCAAAGGCGAAGGCGGTGGTGCCGCGCCATTCGGCGAACTTTTCCCCGCTCTGGCGATGCCGGTTCCAGAAGGCGTTGAGGTCACCGCCGACCTCGGCCAGTTCATGCTCGACCCAGGCGCGATGGTCGCCCAGGCGGGTGCCGTCGGCAGCGACAACGTCGTGAGGGTTGCACCAGTATGGATCGTCAATGGTCGCGACGGTGAAGACGAAGCCCGGAAAGGCCTTGTTCAGGGCAGGGGCGAGTTCGACGTCGGCCGACTGCGGCTCTAAAGCCGCTAACACGGTTTCGACGGAAGCGGGGTCGGGCAGGCGGACGGGTTTTTGCTCGGTCATTCTTGGGCTCCGGCCGGCTGGGAAATCCGCGCTTTTTTCGTCAAGGGAACGCCGCGCGTCGTCGTCGGCGATCTTGGAGCGCGATTCTGGCTGATTTCGGTCACGAGAACAACGCTGACGTCGCCGACCGCCGATGTGTGCGGACGAGGGCGACAACTTGTGCGACAAGCCTGGAACGACTATCTTGCAGGCATTATGAGCAAGCATTTGGCATCCGTCTTGACGACCGTGAACGCGCCCTACAGCGTACAGCTGGACGACGCGGCGCTGGCGCATTGCCTTGCGGATCTCGATTTGGCCAAAGAGCATCCTGGCCACGTTAGCGCCTTTCTCGGCGAGGTTCCCGCCGCCCTGCAGGTCGAGTTCGCCGCCGAGCATCACATTCCGGTCGCCGACCTGAAGGCCTTTGCTGCCGCGTTCTCTGCCTGGTCCGGCGAGAGCTACCCGCTTGCTGCGTGATGGCCGAAAACGATAGCCGGGGCCCTTCCGAATGGCGGCGGCTTTTTCTCATCGCCACTGACCTGATCGATCAGCTCCGGCAGAACACCGGAGGCCACGACATCGACTGGTCGTTTGGCGGCGGAACGGCGATGATGATCCAGATCGGCCATCGCGAAAGCCACGACATCGATATTTTCCTCGACGACCCTCAATTGCTCGGATTCATCGACCCATCCAAAGGCCACCTGCACTTTGAAACGATGCCGTCCGACTATCTGGGGGACGGGCTTCGGTTTCAGAAGTTCGCCTTCGAAGGCATTGGCGAAATCGACTTCATCGTTGCCGGAGCGCTAACAACGACGCCGTTCGAGACCCGTGTGGTGGAAGGCAGGACGGTGCGTCTTGAAACCATTCCGGAAATTATCGCCAAGAAGGTCTATTACCGGGGATCGGAAGCCAAACCGCGCGACATCTTCGACATCGCCGCCGCAGCCCGGTCGCAACTGGACGAGGTCGTCAACGCTCTGCGTGCGCTCCCAGAACAGGTCGCTCGTACCAGACAGCGGATGGAAAAGCTCAACCCGGAATTCGTCGGCCGCGCGATCGCGCAGCTGATGATCATGCCTGACTACGAAGCGTCGGCCGCCGACAGTCTGGACGCAGCGCTCGCTGTGCTCGACGAGGCGTTGTCATCACCTCAAAGAACCTGACCGCCTCACCAGCGATCAACCGGGGGAGGGGAGGGGGCTTTTCAGAGCCCGGACGCCTTGGTGAGGTTGACCCGGAAGCGGTCACGCCGCCGCTGATATCTGCGGGTCATCTCGGCGCTGGTATGGCCGAGTTGCTTCTGCACATAGCGCTCATCGACTTCGGCCGAGGAGGCGAGGCCGGCGCGCAGCGAATGGCCCGGCAAAGAGCTTTCCGCGTTCGCCTTCCGGCAGGTCGCCGCGTACGCCGGCCGCCAGCGCGGTCCGCTTGACCAGGCGGGCGACCTCCTGGTCGTTGAGCCGATCGGCGCCAACCGCCTTGCCCTGGCCGGTGACGCGCCGGAACAGCGGTCCGTGCGCGATGCGCGCGAGCTTGAGCCAGGTCTGCAGCGTCACGACCGGGCAGGTGGCATCGGACGAGCCGCGCCCGACTTCAACCTCCCGGCAGCCGGTCTTGCCGCGAAGGGAAACGAGCATGCCCTTGTCGAGGATCTCGATCCAGCCGCGGCCGTCCTCGGTCTGGTCGCGGCCGACATCCAAAGCCACGATCTCGGAGCGGCGCAGGCCGCCGGCAAAGCCAAGCAGCAGCATGGCGCGGTCGCGCAAGCCGCGTAAGGTTCCGCGGTCGAGCGTCTCCAGCATGGCGATCAGATCTTCCGGCGACACCGCCTCCTTCTGCCGGGGAGGGGCGGCGTGGCTGTTGCGGATGCCGGCCATGACGGTGGCGATGTGCCGATCCTTGCGGTCCAGCGGCTGGCCGCGCTGCGAAAAATTCCAGGTCAGCGAGGACAGCCGGCGCTCGATCGTCGCCACCGATTTCTTGCCCCCGGAGGCCGAGCCCGACGCCAGCGCGGTGATGTACAGCCCGACGACTTGCGGCTCGGGCGGAAACACCTCGACACCCTGTCGCCGGCACCAGCCGGCAAAATGCTTCCAGTCGGCGGCGTAGGCGCGGCGGGTGTTGGCCGCGCTCGCCGCCTCGACATAGTCGCGGGCACGATCGGCGAGTTTTTCCAGATGCGCCGGCACACACGTCTGGCCGCCGCTGATCGGCAGGGCAGGGGAGGGGGCTTGCGCAGGCTCGTCTTCCGGCGCCTGATCCATCGCCATGACGATCGAGACGATGTCCGGCAGCTCGCCGTCGGGGCTGTCGGCGCCGGCCCCGGGCTCAGCCGACACCGGCGCGGCGGAAACAACGTCTTGCGGCCCCGTGCTGTGGGATGGTCCAGATGGTCCCTGGGCGTGATTTTTGGGCTTCTGCTCGCTGAAAACAGCCATTTCTCACTTAGAGGGCCCTGTCGGCTCGAAGCTGGGATTTTGGCCAAGTTGAAGAACGATTGGTGAACGTCAGGGTTTGACCTGAGCTTTGAGCAACATGGCAACATTGTCGGCGGTGAACTTGAAGCCGCGGCGATCGGGGATACGCTCGACGGAGATGGGATATTTAGGTCTTCGTGGATCAATGCCGGTGATCCGGAAACGCTCGCCACCAGCGATAAGCTCGCGTTCGAAGTCAGCAGCCTCCAGGCCGTACTGTTCGGCCAGCAGGGCGAACATCTCCTTATCCAGATTGAGCGGCTTGCCGTCTGGCGCGGGAATACTGATGCGGAATGCTGGTTCGAATGAGAAGCCAGGTTCCAGGCCACGCCACCCGGTACTTTCGATGACCAGTCCGTGATCTGAGGCAATCTTTCTGCAAGCCTCAAGCATGCGGGCCTGAATCTGCTCGCAGGCGGCCGATGTTAAACGGGTGATGCGGTTGGCCTTGCTCATTCGGAAGCACCGTTGCGTACCTGATAGACCGTGCCACGTGATATGCCGAGATCGCGGGCGATCTTGCTGGGTCCCTGACCCTTTTGGAGGCGAAGCAGGATTTCTGCGCGGTCAATCTTCGGTGGGCGACCTTTGTAGATGCCACGTTTCCTGGCGGCGGCGATACCCTCAGCCTGCCGCTCGCGCCGCAGGTTAGTTTCGAATTCCGCGAAGACGCCGAGCATGTCGAAGAACGCCTTGCCGGCGGCTGTGGAGGTATCGACGGGCTGCTCGGTGGCCACCAGATGCGCGCCCTTGGCCTTGAGTCGGTCGACTATCACCTGAAGATCTCGCAACGATCTGGCCAGCCGGTCGATGCGGGTGATGACAAGAGTTTCGCCGGCATGGATGAAGTCGAGAATGGTCATCAGTTGCGGACGACCTTCGAGCGATGCACCACTTTTCTGCTCCTCGCGGATGACCTCGCAGCCGGCGTTCCTGAGCGCGGCGATTTGCGCGGCGAGGTTCTGGTCTGTTGTGGATGTACGGGCATATCCGATACGAGCCATGTCCTAACCATGCTAACTGTTCAATTTGGGTGTGCCATCGTGTCAATTTGTTCAATATATCGTTTTGGACCCAAAATACACAGGAAACCACGACCGCGACCTGTTCATTGACAACTCACCACAGAGGTCCGCCGCCTGCGTCTAGTGTGGTCATAACGATATCTTCCACGAGCGGGATGTCCTGTAGAGGATGCTTGTGCATCAGCGCGAAGGCTGCGGCTACCAGTGCTTTTGACATCCGTTCCTTTTTAGCCGATTTGAGAATGATCGCAGTTTGCAGAAATCGTCTCGCCCAAATGTCTCGCCGGCCTTCGAGAAAGGCCCAGATCCTTTTTTCAACTGTCCGCGCCGACCGAGATCCCTGGACGATGCCGCGTGTTTCTCCTGTGTCTTCAAACCAGCTATCGGTGAGCGGGACGAGCGCATCCAGTGCGGGCTCATTGCGGAGCATCCGATCCAGTTGTGCCGCTGTCGCATTCTGGACTTCCTTTTGCGGATCGACGTGATCCAGCAAAGCCTGCAGATCCCTTTCCTGGGGCCGCAATTGGCTCAAGCTGCAAGCCTCCATGACGTCAATGAAGCCTGGCGCTGGTGGATGGCCGTTTTCGATCCCATCTGCCAGAGCCGCTTCCAGCAGAAGCTCGGCAGTCATTCGATCTATTCGGACGCTGTTTGCTTCCTGGCGGGCATAAGAGACGATGTTGGTTGCTTCGCGCTTTGAACGGCAACGAATGACAAAGGCATCTTTGATGCCGTATCCGGTTTTTAACAGGATCATCGCAACGAATGTCTGGGCTTGCAGTTTTCCCACAATCGTTAGGCCTTGCGCTCCAACACCGTCAGCGGTGGTCGCCATGATGCCGCTGACTATCGGCTCCGCCCTATTTTGATTGGAAACATCGGCGAGACCTTGTCGCCGAGCCAGCTTGCCGATGTCATCGATAGCCGCCCGGGCAGCGCTCGCCGACAACCAGCCGCGAATGATCGGCAAATAGGATAAAGTTTCAGGCTCCAGCTTCCCGCGCATGAGCCTTTCTCGTAGGCCGGCGGCCACGGCCTCTCGCGTCAATGATGTGCCGGATACCAGCCAATAGAGCGCACAGCGCTCCAGAAAGGGATTGTCGAGGCTCAAAAGATGATGGACAAACGCGGCTTTGACCTCCTCCGGCATTCCTGCCGACATCTCATCCAGGCCACTGAAGAACTCATACGCGCCACCGCCTTCAGCTTCAACTTCTGCCGCTAAAACGGCAAGCGCGCCATCAAGATCCGGCATCGGGATCTCGTCGGTGGAATTTTCCCCAACCGGGTCGAGCATCAGTATGTCTGGCACGGGCAGACTGGCACGCCGATACAAGCCAGCAATTTTCAAACGGTGAAGCGGCTCGCGAGCGCCGGCAGGAATGCGAGCCTTGATCGCCTTCTCCGCATTTTCCAGGAAGGCTTTTCCATATGGGCTGTCATTCTCGATGCCCATTCGTGCCTCATCCAGCAACAATCCGAACAAGGTTGCCACATCCGGACGATCGTCCATGGACTGCATAACCTCCGCAACGATGGCGTCGCAGGCCATGTCATTGGCCAGAAGATCATGCTTTGCTCTCTCGAAACAAAACTGGAACTGCACCGACGACAGCCCATGTTGGTAGAGAACATTCAGGCATGATTCAGCAATTTTAACCATTGGCATCTCCAAAAATTATGCCGCCAGCCGATCAAAATCGATCCGACTATTCAAGTCGAGATCGAAACGGCCATAAGGATTGACGTGACTGTAGATCAGAGGCGTGAGGCCGCGATAGTCTTCCGGCGCCATCCGTGCGGCCCATTTCGGTTCCACCAGCACGGTCTGAAGCATGCGTGTGTTCACATAGACCAGTGACGCCTGCAGCAGGTGCAAAGCCAGAGCGGAAATCTCCTGCTCATCGATCCGGTTCGTGGCGATCTCGCCGCCCTTGCCGAAAAACACGAAGCCATTAGCGCTGTTCCAGTTTTCGACGACATTCAGCCCCTCGTGGATTTCCCGGCGGAATGCCTCCTGGCGAAGGTAGCGGCACAAGAATATCGTCTTGACCGCGCGGCCGAGCTCGCTCAGCGCCTTGTAGGTCGGGTGCATCACTTCGGCACGGGAGAAACGGCGCAGGATGGCCTCCGGGTCCGCCGTTCTCGTCTGCATGGCGGCGGTGTATTTGACCATCTCGTCATATTGCTGCTCGATCTCCTCCCAGTCGATCGCGCTGGAAAGGATCGGCAAGAGATTCGGCAGCCTTGTGCGCAGCGAGGCTTCCGGGATGGCAAGCTTCTGACGGGCTATCGCCTTCAGGCGTGGGGCGAGTTCAAAGCCGAGAAGGCGGCAAAATGCGAAACCGACTGCGCTCTGACCATGACTGTCGACATACTGGCGCTGGATTTCCATATCGGTGCAATGACGCAGCACGCCCTCGATCATGGAGGCGACCTCCGAGGACGAGCACCGTTTCAATTGCGAATAGACACAGGTCGCACGTTTTTCGACATGCCAATAGATCATGACACCACGGCCGCCGTAGCGGGCATGCCATTCCGTCATCAGATTGCGATCCCACGCTCCGAACTTTGTCGAATCAGATGCGCACGCCGTACCCGCGTCACCCCAGACTGCTGCGTTGCGGATGGCCAGGGTCGCGTTTGCAACCCGCGCGCACGCCTCCCTCAGCGCCGGCGCGTGGATAAAGCGGCGGTGAACATGCAGCAACTCGTCGTAGCTGACATCAGGTGTTGCGCCGGCGATCCGCTTGAGCCCGGCATTCGTGCCGAGACCGTAAAGGCACAACAGAAGCCGCCGATCCAGCGCCTCGCGCGACAGGGCAACTCTCGACGCCGATGTTTCGAAGGACTCCAGCAGACCGGTATCGAGTGCGGCTTCCTTCAGCACGTCGAGCAATCCTGTCATCGACCAGCGCTGACCGATCTCGCCCTTGATTGCTTCCAGCCCCTTCGGTTCCGGCAGAGGCTTGAACGGTGTAATCGATATGCGGTTTTCGCCCCGCCACAGCAGCCGGACCTTGCCGTTTCGTGGGATCGTTTGGTTCAGAAGCAGTAGCTCATGCTCAAGCTCCTTGCGAATGCCGGCTGTGAACGCTCGCGCGTCCGGGGTCAGGTTGAGGACTGTGTAATAGGCGTCACGACGGATTTCGAAGTCCCTGGGAAGATCGTCGTCAGGATTGCGATAGCGGTCCGCGCCGACAACCCAGATCTCCTTGGAGCGGATGCGATCACGCAACTGGGTGAGGGCGCAAAGCTCGTAGCTGATCCGGTTCACACGGCCATCGTCATCGATGACCGAACTGCGCCATCTGGCCGGAATAACCGCGTCAAACGGCACATCCTGCATCGGCACAAACCGGCAGCCATCATCCACCTTGCTCCTGATCCAATCCAGCGCCACTAGTGGATTGATCGGAACAAAAGAGTCCGAATTGGGATTCCCCTTGGCTTGATGGCATGCGAGTCTGCTGCATGCGCAGCGACATTTCCTTCACCGTATCTTCCGCCGAGCGTCGGCGATTGAACGCCATCACCGCGAACCCCAAGAGCCCGCAGAAACACGTCTGGCGGGCGCGGATCGTCCTTCTGAGCGGCGACGGCGTGGGCACCACGGCAATCATGGCCGAGACCGGCAAATCCAAGACCTGCGTGTGGCGCTGGCAGGAGCGGTTCATGCATGAGGGCGTGGATGGCCTGCTTTGCGACCGCTCCCGTCCGCCGGGAAAGACGCCGGTCCCGCCGGAGCGTGTTGCCGAGATCATCCGCCTGACGCAGGAGCCGCCGCCGCATGAGGCGACCCATTGGACGCTGCGCGCGATGGCCAGGGTCGCCGGCATCGCGGCGTCGACGGTGCAGGCGATCTGGAAAGCCCACGGTCTCAGCCCGCATCGCTGGCGGCAGTTCAAGCTCTCCAACGACCCGGCCTTCGCCGACAAGCTCACGACCATCGTTGGCTTGTATGTCGATCCGCCGGCCCATGCGGTGGTGCTTTCGGTCGACGAGAAGTCGCAGATCCAGGCGCTCGACCGCACACAGCCCGGCCTGCCCATGAAGAAGGGCCGAGCCGGCACGATCACCCATGACTACAAGCGCCACGGCACGACCACGCTGTTTGCCGCTCTCAACGTGCTGGACGGCACGGTCATCGCGCAGAACATGCAGCGCCATCGCCATCAGGAGTTCATCCGCTTCCTCAACCGCATCGAGCGCGAGGTGCCGGGCGACAAGGCCATCCACGTCATCCTCGACAACTACGCCGCACACAAGAAGGACAAGGTCCGCGCCTGGCTCGCGCGCCATCCGCGCTGGACTTTCCACTTCACGCCGACCTCCTGCTCCTGGCTCAATGCCGTCGAGGGATTCTTCGCCAAACTCACCCGGCGCAGGCTCAAGCACGGCGTCTTCCACTCCGTCGTCGATCTCCAGGCAGCCATCAACCGCTTCGTTCGCGAATACAATGCCGACAGCCCCAAGCCATTCGTCTGGAGAGCCGATCCCGACGACATCATCGCCACCCGAAACCGAGGGTTCCAAACGTTGGAATCAATCCACTAGCACCGGACGCCACACGGTATTGTTCGACCGGAATTCCAGAACCGAAAGCAGACTGGGCAGCATGCGCCGGTAATGATTGGCCCAGGACGAGCGCATCACCTTATATATGCGCCGGTCGAGAGTCCCTTTCGCCTGGCTCTCCTTGACGATCGCCGCCAGCTTGTCCTTGCCGACGATCGGGAAAATGACATCGCAGACGCGCCCCGCGGGCTCGTCGATCGAAGCACTGGCAATCTCAACCAGCAATCTTTCCTTGCCATAAACCCGCTCGATATCCTTCGCGATATCGCCGACCACCTTGCGTTTCGAGCGCGTCCCGATCTTGTGGACCGTCTCGAGCAGCAAATCGACCATCGCGTCCGTGAGCTGCGCTTGCCGTGACGAAAGATAAATTGCGTACAGTCCGATTTGTTTGGCCGAAGGGTGCCGCCGCATCTCCCAGGCCTTTTCGCCGGCGACACGGCGGACAATCTGTTCCACCCATGCCTTGCCGGTCGTCGACAGGATATCCCGTGGCAGATCAAGTTTCTGAATGAAGGCAAGTTTCGCCGTCATGCAGAGGATGTTGTCGAGCGACGCTTGGCCAGCATCACCTCTCATCGTATTGAAGCCGGTCTGGCCGTCTGCCTCAGCAATAGAAGCTTCCAGCAATGCGACCGTGCTTGCTGAAAGGCGAGCGCTCACCCCGGTCAACCAGTCGTCGAGATAGTGTTGCCGTTGCGAACGCACCAGGCGTTCCAGTTCCTTGTGCGACGGGCCGTATATGCAACGGTCCCGGCACCACAGAAAAACCTGCTCGAGCATGGCGCCGACCGATTGCCCGGTCGGACACAGTTCGCCAGCGATCCATAATGTCAGCTCTTCCCGATCGCACCGTTTCAGGCGCCGAAAGCCGAGATACTGCAAAATCTCGGCACAATGCCGGCGCGCAGTCCGGCCGGAGAAATCATACTGGGTCATGGCGCCAGATTCGACGCCAAGCTGCTCGGCCAGCCAGGAAACGCTGTCGGCCGGGATCGAGGCATGGTCCTGTACAAAGAAGCCCTGCGCGGCGAAGAACTTAAGCTGAACCGCCAATCCCAGTCGCGCCGGGGCCGGCTTGCCGTTCACAAATTCAATATCCGAATAGCTCAGGCTCCAGCGCCCGATCAAATCCTCTCGCGAAATATGCAAACCCGTCACTCCAATCCCTAAAATTGGAGCAGACTGTCATTCCCCGGCAAAGCACTCGTCAATTAGCGAGACAATGTTCCCACAACGTTCTTCAACTTGGCCAAAATCCCAGCTTCGAGCCGACAGGGCCTAGAGAGCAAAACGAACGATAAGGCAACATTATCATTCGTTTTGTTAGCCCGACAGGCTGTGCGTTTCGGCGTGAAAATCATGGCGCAAAGCGCACGCGCGCGTTACCCTCGAAAGCAATGATTCGCCTCGATCCCGCGACCGCCAATCACGCCCCGCCGCCGGCCGTGCCGGTCTGGGCGCTCGCGCCCGGCCGTAACGCTTGCGAGATCGACGCCGCCTTCCAGGCCGGCGCCGCCCTGGGAGCGCTCGACACGCTCGCCCGCGCGCAACCGAGCTGGGCCGGGGCTTGGCGGCAGCGGCTAGCGCTCAATTGCGCCGCCGCCAGCATGCGGCTGGCCGGCCGCGCCGAGGACGCGGCCGCCTTGCGCGATGCCTGGCATTTGCGTCCCCCAGGTGCTGATCCCGGTCCCGCCGGCGCCATCTTTGGCGCCTGGCGGCATTTGGCCGGGCAACCGCCCGCCGCGACGCCCGGCCGGCTCGAAAAGATCGTCGACCAGCTGGGCCTGCACTGGGACGGTGCTGCGCTCGCCGCGCTTTGCGTGGAGATCGATACTTTGGCAGGGTCGCAGCGGCCGGCGCCGTTCGCCGCCGCGGCGATCGCCGCTCGTGTCGTCGCGACGCGACCGGATTGCGAACTTCTTGCCTGGTGGCTGGCCGACCTGGTGCTGGCGCAAAGCCTGCGCTGGCCGCGGCCGCTGCCGCTGCTGATGGCGCAGGTTTTTGGTCCGGCTTTTCGCCGCGAGCCCGGCGGCAAGCGCATCCGGCCCCGGGAGCAAAATTTTGAGCGCGCGGTTTGCCTGGCGCTGCTTCGATCAGCGGCCGACGCCTGCCGGTTGGCCGGCGAGCTGTCGCGTCGCGCGGAGCGGCTAATCGCCGTCGCACCGAAGCTCAGGGCAAAGGGGGCGGGCGATGTGATCCAAAGACTGCTCGACGAAGACGCCGTTTCGGGCTCGCTGACGACCAAAAACCTGTCGCGTTTTGCGGCGCGGCGCTTGTTCGACCGGCTACTACAATTGGATGCCGTGCGCGAGCTCTCCGGCCGCAGCACGTTTCGGCTGTTTGGGTTGTAGGGATGAGCGAAGCGTCTGCCCGCCGCAAGCCAAACGAACAGCCGGCTTTGCTGGATACCGAGCTGGAGCACCTACCGCCAGAACTGCGCTGGCGCGAATGGATGGGCCGCGTCGAAGCCGTGATCTTTGCCGCAAATGAACCGGTGACACGGAGTGTCCTCGCGCGGGTGGTGGGAAGAAACTGCAATATCGAGCTGATCATCGACGACATCCGCACCGAACTCGCCGGCCGCCCTTATGAACTGGTCGCGGTCGCCGGCGGCTGGCAGCACCGGACCAAGAAAATTTTTGGCGACGCCATCCGCGCCGCCTTCGGCACGGCGGCGGGCGAGGGGGCAAAAGAACTGTCGCAGTCGGAAGCTCTTGTCCTAATGTGTATCGCCTATTTCCAGCCGATCACGCGCGCAGAGCTGTCGAGCTTCTTCGGCAAGGAGGTGTCTCGCGATTTGATCGGCGTGCTGCGCGCTGAGCAGCTGATCGCCTCGGGGCCGCGCAGCCCACAGCCGGGCGCGCCCTACACCTATGTGACGACGAAGAATTTTCTCTCGCAGTTCGGGCTTGACACGCTGCGCCAGCTGCCGGATTTCGAGGCGCTTGAGGACGCCGGGCTGCTGTCGAAAGAAAAGCTGCTGGCGGGCGACATCATACCGGGGTTTTCAGATTGCGATCAGGATGACGGTCCGGAGTCCGACATCTGAAAGCAGGCCCAATCCGACCTTGAGGTTTGCAGCCCAATATCGCCTTTAGCCGCCATGCGTCAGGCGACCCTGGGTCCGTTAAACGAGCGCGCTTGAGCTGTCGATGCGCGATCCGACCAACAGTCCAACGCCTCATTAACAGGCAAAGGAGCCAATCTTCGATGGTCTGAAGCGAGATTTGCAAGTCAGCTAGCTCCGCCACCACGTCAGATCCGAACGTCGAAAACAGGTCAATCAAGTCATCTTGCCGGGGCTGGCCAAAGGCCAGCCGATAGGTAGCCAGAGACTTTTTCAGATTCTCGTAGCGCTCTACCTCCCGACTAAACGGACGGATCAGGACCATGCGCACGATTTTAGCGTGCCCAGGGTAGACCCAGTAGGGCACGGAATCGCCAGCACGTCCTGCCGCATCACGGCTCGGATCATAACTTCGACCGCCAATTGATCCCGGCGATCGATGCTGAGATTTTGTAGCGGCCCTGATCGTTATGGCACTTGCCGTCATCCAGGTTCGCATGTCGTCCAAGAAGTCGCCTCAGCCGGCCACTTCCTGTCATGTTCAGCCATATCCGATTGAAGAGGTCTTGTCTGAGACACGACACATTGAGCCGCGACAGCCCGGCGCGAAAAACAGGCTTCCTCTTTGTTTTAACACGGTGGCACGCCGATTGCATTGGACCGAGAAGGCGCGGAGTTTAGCCATCAACCTCCATCAATCAGAAGTTCCGAGCCAATGAACTGATAGCGGACAAATCCAAGGAGTAGCTCATGCGGGTAGCCATCGTGACGGACGTTGATTCTACGGACGTGATCAACCGCTTCGGTCAGCCTTGTCCGAAACCGCCGCAGCCATGGCCGAATTGGGGCACAACTAGAAGCGTGGTCTCGGGCACAATTAGTAGCGTGGTGGTCGGCACTGCAAGAGGTCGGCCACGAGACGCTGCTGTGCGAAGGCGACAAAACACTGCTCGCTACGCTCGAGCGATTCATGCCACCCGATCCGCAAGCCCGTCCCTCGGGTATCGTCTTCAACTTGGCGGAGGGCACTCATGGCGAGCACCGTGTCACGCAGGTTCCGGCTATGCTTGAGATGGCCGGTGTTCCGTACACCGGATCGAGCCCGCTCTGGCTTGGTATAACGTATGATAAGGTCATCACCAAGACACCCATCCGCAACAGTGGCGTGCCGACACCGAACTTTCGCGTCATGCGCCTGGGAACCGAGAGTACCGGCGACCTGCGATTCCCGGTGGTAGTGAAGCCGCGTCACGAAGACAACAGCTTCGGATTACAGCTCGTACATGAGCCCGCTCAGTTGAGTCAGGCTGTGGAAGCGGTCGTCACGCAGTATGCGCAGGATGCGCTCGTGGAAGAATACATTGACGGTCGTGAAATCTGCGTTGCGCTGCATGGAAACGGAGAGCTCGAGGTATTTCCCTCGGTGGAGATCGAGCTCGGCGAAACTGGTATTTATACTTGGGAAGCGAAGTACCAGGCGGCCGCGAGCCGGCCGAAAGTTTGCCCGGCGGAAATTGGGAGCGGCCTTGCGACTTTGGTGCAGGATATTTCGGTTGCATCCTTCCGTGCGTGCCAGTGCCGGGACTATGCCCGCGTCGACCTCCGGATCGATCGCGCGGGCCAGCCGTTCGTCCTGGAGATTAACCCGCTGCCGGGGCTCAACATCCACTCTACTTTTGCTACAGCCGCAATGACCGCCGGACACAGTTACTCAAGCTTGATAAATCAAATCCTCCATGTCGCCCACCTGCGCTGCTTCGGAATTGGGATCCCCCGGCCATGTTGGACATCTTGAAATTGCCTCAATGGCGGGGTGGGTGTGAACGCCCAGGAGACAAACCAGGCGCCCTCTTGGGCAATCTGGGCGGCCAAAACCTGAGCTGGAACCTCTTGCGCAGTTTTTGCATCATCGCTGAAGAGAGGAGCATCACGGGCGCCGCAAAACGTCTTCGAATGAGCCTGCCCTCCGTGAGCCTTGCGCTGCAAAAACTCGAAGAGCAACTCGACTGCAAGCTCGTCT
>SUGL01000239.1 GCA_004963905.1 Mesorhizobium sp. | reverse complement strand
GCGCTGCAGCGTGCTCTTGTCGAGCAAGGCCTGGCGATTGATGCATTTGGTGCTGCGGCTGCCCTTCACCGAGATGAAGGAGCTGATCAGCACTTCGAGTGAGGGGTTCTTCTCGAAGTGGGACAGCGTTCGGTCCAGACGGTCCGGCAGATAGACATCGTCCGAATCAAGGAAGGTCACGATCGGAGCTCGCGCGCGCTCGATGCCGGCGTTGCGCGCAGCATTGGCGCCTCGCCATTTCGCACCGACATAGAT
>SUGL01000238.1 GCA_004963905.1 Mesorhizobium sp. | reverse complement strand
ACCCACATCGCCGCCCCCCACCGTCACCGTTAATTGACCCGACGATTGCGCAGAAACCGGCAGAACGGAGGACAGTGCGCCGGCTGCGACAGCCGACGAGGTCGTTTGCATGAAACGTCTGCGATTTATCCAGAAGCTCATCTTACTTCCCCTTTTTGGTGGTTAACGCCGACCACGTGTACGTCACGAATTTGTGTGCCCTACGGCCAAAAGCGCATTGTAAGTGATGATCGGTGGCACGAGAGTTTTCGTCAA
>SUGL01000237.1 GCA_004963905.1 Mesorhizobium sp. | reverse complement strand
GTCGTTCTCCGAAATATGGACATGGACGACATTCCTGCGGTTGCGCGTATAAGCGCCGATCGGATCGGCTTCCTCGATATTGGCGTGGAAGGTATCGTACATCGCCTTGATGTGCGGCCGGTCGATCGCGTCGACATGTTCCGACAGGTCGTCCATCGTGTTGACCAGATAGCATTCGAAGCGGTTGAGCGCTTCGAGCCCGATGGTGACGCCCTTCTTGCCGGCATGGTCGCCGATGGCGCGCTGCGAGGCGACCG
>SUGL01000236.1 GCA_004963905.1 Mesorhizobium sp. | reverse complement strand
CCCATGCCGACATGAAGGCGGTGCAGTGGAGCAAGCTCTTGATGAATCTCAACAATGCGCTGGTGGCGCTGTCCAACCTGCCGCTGGCGGCCGAACTGGCCGACCGCAGCTGGCGGGTCATTCTGGCGGGCCAGATCGAAGAGGCGCTGGCCGCCCTGAAGGCCGCGGGCATCGAGCCCGCGCGTATCGCTGGCCCGCCGCCATGGCTGCTGCCGAAGGTGCTCAGACTGCCGGACTGGCTGTTCGGTCTCCTGGCG
>SUGL01000235.1 GCA_004963905.1 Mesorhizobium sp. | reverse complement strand
CGGTCCGGCTGCCCGACGACATCGAGTTCGACCGTCCGGGCAACCCGCTCGACCGCCACCCGACGTGGCGGCATGTGCAGTGCCCGCAATGCGGCCGCGACGCGCGGCGCGAGACCGACACGATGGACACCTTCGTCGACTCGTCCTGGTATTTCGCCCGCTTCACCGCGCCCTGGGCCAACGAGCCGACAGAGCCAAAGGCGGCCGACGATTGGCTGGCGGTCGACCAGTATATCGGCGGCATCGAGCACGCGATCC
>SUGL01000234.1 GCA_004963905.1 Mesorhizobium sp. | reverse complement strand
CAACGTGCATGTGCCGGCGGCCAAGGCCTTCCTCGAGGCCGGCATCCACGTCATCTGCGACAAGCCGCTGGCGACCTCGCTCGCCGAGGCGAAGAAGCTTGCGGCCCTGGTCGAGAAGGCCGGCAAGGTGTTCGTGCTCACCCACAACTACACCGCCTATCCGATGATCCGCCAGGCGCGCGAGATGGTGGCCAAAGGCATGCTCGGCGATATCCGCATCGTGCAGTCGGAATATCCGCAGGACTGGCTGACCGAGGAC
>SUGL01000233.1 GCA_004963905.1 Mesorhizobium sp. | reverse complement strand
AGTTTTCGTCAAATTCAGTTTACATATTAGCGTCATCTAGGAGCGAGATGGACCCGTACATCTGAGTTGAGCTCATGTGCTTCATTCGTTCTCGTGTTGGCATTGAGGGCGGTGGAGGTCCGATGCGACAGCTCCCATTTCGCCTATCAACTGCGGAGGTCCGAGAAAAAACCTTGCTGAGGGTGCAAGGAGATCTGTGAGGCATAACGCGGCCGAGCCGCGGCCGACGATGCGCTTCGCCTCAATATAGAAAGAGAAA
>SUGL01000232.1 GCA_004963905.1 Mesorhizobium sp. | reverse complement strand
GCATGCGCTCTTCGCGCGATGCTATCCAGGTGATGTCGTAAGCCAGGCCCGGGTGGTTGCGGTAAAGCTCGTGCAACTGGTCGCGCTCGAAGACGCACAGCAGCATCGGCGACAAGGCCTCGACGGAATGCTGCATTTCACCCATCAGGCTGCCTTGCAGGCCAATGAGATCGCCGGGCATGGAATAGTTGAGGATTTGCCGCCGCCCGTCGGGCAAGAGCTTGTAGCGGAATGCCCAGCCCGAAAGCACGGTGTAGAGA
>SUGL01000231.1 GCA_004963905.1 Mesorhizobium sp. | reverse complement strand
GCGTAAGTGTCCTTGTCGAGGGCGATCTCCAGGCCGTCGGGCGTTTCGGTGGTGGTCGAGGCGACATACCAGCCGGCATCGAACTCGTAGCTGGTCGCCGGACCGTCCGGGTCGGCCGTCTCGACCTCGAGCCGGTAGCGGCCCCAGTCGACGGGCAGCGACACGGTCGCCTCGCCGTCGGCATTCAGGTCGACCTGGCCGTTGGCGACGGCCTTGGTGAGGTTCACCGCTTCATAGTTCCAGTAATTGTTCGAGCGGTAC
>SUGL01000230.1 GCA_004963905.1 Mesorhizobium sp. | reverse complement strand
GAACAGGTCATCGCCAACGGATTGTATCTCGGTGCCCAATACGCGCTGATCGCGCTTGGGCTCACCCTGATCTTCGCCCTGATGAACGTGCTCAACTTCGCCCATGGGCAGATGTACGTGCTGGGCGGGTTCATCACCTACACCGTCTACGGCCAGCTCGGCCTGCCTTTCGTTCTGGCGCTGCTGGCCTCTGGCGTGACGCTCGCCGTCATCGGCGCGCTGATGGAGAAGTTCCTCTTCCGCACCGTCATCAGGCGGAGCC
>SUGL01000022.1 GCA_004963905.1 Mesorhizobium sp. | reverse complement strand
TGCCGC
Source organism: Mesorhizobium sp. (assembly GCA_004963905.1). Classification (GTDB taxonomy): domain Bacteria; phylum Pseudomonadota; class Alphaproteobacteria; order Rhizobiales; family Rhizobiaceae; genus Mesorhizobium. The sequence goes on along the minus strand of SUGL01000022.1, from coordinate 123,091 downwards.
CGACCGCCAACTATCGCGAGCCAGATCCCGCTTGCGACCTCGACATCACACCCAATGTGCCGCGCGAGCGCAAGGTGCGCGTCGCCATGAGCAACGCCTTCGCCATGGGCGGTACGAACGCAGTTCTGGCATTCAGGCAGGTGTAGAAGCCATGCAAGACGCATCATTTGAGGTCACCTGTCGTATCTAGCTGCTGAGGGGCGGGGCATTGTGAAACAGGGGGAGCTGTGTGGCCCCTCTTTCTCGGCTCGACGATGTGGAAGGAGCCTGTGCGGCGAAACGGGCCGACGCCCTCAGGCCCAGAACTTGGGCGAAACCAACTCCCACCAAAGCACAGCCGCTTTAGTAGCCGAACAATGAAGCCTCGCTCGACGAGCCGCCGCCTCTACTGTCAGCGGCATCACGCGGTTGAAGCGAACAGCGCAGCGGCTACTGTTTCCCGCACAACTCGGATGGCAATTGGGACAAGTCCGCACATGTCGTCACGTACGCTGAACGCCGCAGGTACAGCCAAATTGGGGGCGGAGCGTTTCTGCCGTTTTGATAGAATTCTATCAAACTGACAATTTTCCTTGCACGAATGCAAGGAGAGCTCGATTGACTCCCCTCCTTTCTTGTCAAGGATGGGTTTGCAGGCTGCGGTGCGGCAGAAGCCGGACAGAACGGCGACCGGTCGAGTAAAGGCCTGCGCAAACAAGCGCGCATATTGCGGGCGCCCGCACGGAGGAGAAGACGCTCGTCCTGGTGAAAGACAACGATGCTCAGGCGCCATTGCCATTTGCCGAGGGCGTCCGCGCGCCGGAAATTTCGAGGCACAAAGGTGAGATCGAGAATGATAATGACGAAAAACAACACAGCTCACCGTCAAGTGCAGTTCCACCGGCGGGTGGCGGAGTGGGATGGGCTGCCAAATGGAGCGTAAAAAGATCAGCAAGGAGATGCTTGGCGATAGTCTGGCGCTGCGCAAGCTGCGTGAGCACCTTGTCAAGGTGGCCAAGGCGAAGACTACGGTCATGTTGCGAGGTGAATCCGGAACCGGCAAGGAGCTGGTTGCCAAAGCCATTCACGAACTCTCGCCTCGCGCCAAGCAGCCCTTCATCAAGGTCAATTGCGCGGCGCTCACCGAGACGCTTCTGGAATCTGACTTGTTCGGTCATGAGAAGGGTTCCTTCACCGACGCGATCAATTTGCGCAAGGGGCGCTTTGAGGCTGCCGACAAAGGCACATTGTTTCTGGACGAGATTGGCGAAATATCGGGCTCGTTCCAGGCTAAGCTGCTGCGTGTCCTGCAGGAGCAGGAGTTTGAGCGTGTCGGCAGCAACCACACCATTAAAGTCGATGTTCGCGTGATTGCCGCAACCAACAGGGACTTGGAAAAGGCAGTTCAACGCAAGGAGTTCCGGCAAGACCTCTATTACCGCATCAGCGTCGTCACTTTACGCGTGCCGGCATTGCGCGAAAGGCGAGGTGATATTCCGCTCTTGGCCGCTCAGTTTCTCAAGAATTTCAATACTGAGAATGATCACACGCTGACCTTCGCTCCCGAAGCGATTGAGGTGCTAATGAATTGCGAATTTCCAGGCAACATCCGAGAGCTCGAAAACTGCGTTCAACGGACGGCAGTTCTGGCGACGGGTCCATCAATCCTCAGAACTGACTTTGCCTGTTGCGTGGGTGAGTGCTTGGCCGCGGCGCTGTGGAAGAACGGACCGCCGACGTCAGAGAACTCGACTACGATCGAGCCTTCCGCCGCCCGTGCCGCCCCGCCCGTCGGCGACGGGCAAGCGCCGATAGGCCCTGCCACGACTCGTGGTAGGGTGCCCGATGCCGATACGGTCATTGCCGCCATGGAAAAGTGTGGCTGGGTGCAGGCAAAGGCGGCGCGCCTGCTCGGTTTGACCCCGCGCCAGATCGGCTACGTGCTGAGAAAACACGGCATCGAGATCAAGCGTCTCTGAAACAACCCGCCGAGCAAGAGCTGGAGCAGGTCAAGCATTGGTGCTCTGGCGCCGAGCCCATCGGCCACCTTACGAACGTGGGTGTGAACAGCGCTGCCAAGATTCCGGCCGTGTGCTTTCTACCACCAGTCGTACTGGGGCTCTGCGGCTGACAAAACTAAGAAGGAGGAATCCTATGGCTAGTAACTTCGCTCTACACCGCAAGGGCAAATCCAATCCGACGTGCCTGAAATCCAGAAATAATCGATGTATCATTGGTGACACGCCAGCATGCGTAGAGGCGACGCGCAGATCTCCGCTGGCGGGACCTGGTCGATACATAAGCTGATCGCTTGCCGCTCGATATCGCGCCAATCTGATCTGAAAGAAATAAGTAGTTTTGGGAATAGGGATTAAGCATGCCAACGCGCTTCAGAACGATCAAATTGTTTTTAGCAACAACGGCGCTCTTCGCACCAAATCTGTCCTTGGCCCAGGAATCAGTCGCGTCGCCTGCGCCGGTGGCAGATGCCGAATATTCCAGAAATTGGGGCCTGAGTATGATCAACGCCCTGCCCGCCTACCTTAAAGGCTATACGGGCAAGGGCGTCGTCGTTGCGATTGTGGATACAGGACTGGATATCAACCATCCCGAATTCGTGGCGCGCATTTCGAAGGCGCTGCACAACTTCGGGACGGATAAACGCTTGGCTGACGTCAGCCATTCTGTCGACAAAGACGGTGTGCCTGACGGACACGGGACCCATGTGGCGGGGATAATCGGCGCCGCGCGCGACGGCACGGGCATGCAGGGCGTGGCCTATGAATCGACAGTATTGCCCCTTCGAGCAGTGGATATCGGCGACCCAGATGATCCCGAGATGGACCCGACCAATGAAGCGATCGAATACGCGATTGGTGCGGGAGCTGGCGTGCTCAATGGGAGCTACGGGCCAGGCCTGTTGCTGGGGCGGTATCTCAAGGACGAGAACGGCCAACTGAAACTCGATGGCAAGGGATATGCCATCGATAATAAAAACTATGAGATTCTCGACTATCAGGCCATCTATGATGATCCGAGCAATCTCGTCGATACCTACAATACGTTGAAGAAGGCGGCTAAGGCGGACATCGTGCTCGTCTTCGCCGCCGGTAATGATGCCAGTACCGACGACCAACCCGGCGCTGCTTCGGCGATTCCCAGCGGCATCGGCACGTTGCCGTTAATAACGCCAGAAAATACCAAAGATGGAAATCTTTATAAGTTCATCGACACAAACGATCAAACAAACAAAGGTTTCGATTTCAATAACCCAAATACATACAAGATAGTGAGCGGGTCTGATGTCTCGAAGCTCGACTTCTCGGATCTGGCAGGCTCGCTGATAACAGTCGTTGCTGTCGGCAAGGATGGCAAGATTGCCAGCTATAGCAATAGATGCGGAGCCACAGCAGAGTGGTGCCTCGCGGCTCCGGGTGGCGATATTAATGCCGATCCCGATAATCCGATTGATGAGAACGGCATTTATTCTACCTGGCCACAAGGGGATCGGGCGAACAAGAACAACCCGTATAAGTACGAGGAAGGTACTTCCATGGCAACGCCGCATGTTGCTGGCGCGGCGGCAGTGATCCGGTCGGCATTCCCTTACATGAACGCCCGCCAGACCATTGAAACCCTCCTGACAACGACGACCACCAAAGGGTTCGAGGATGAACAAGTCTTCGGCCAGGGTCTGCTCAATCTCGGCGTTGCGATCGAGGGTCCGGGCGAGTTCCGCTACGCCGGCGTCTTCGACGTCGACACCAAAGGCTACTCCTCGATCTGGTCGAATTCAATCTCGGGCGCCGGAGACCTGACGAAGCGCGGCGAAGGAGCGCTGATCCTGTCCGGCGAAAACAGCTACAGCGGGCCGACCAAGGTGCTTGGAGGCATACTCGCCGTCGATGGCCGCATTGTTTCGAAGGTAGGCGTCTCGGCTACTGGTACCCTTACGGGTATCGGTGCAGTCGGCTCTCTTACGGTTGGCGCAGGCGGCACCGTCGCTCCTGGCAGCGTGCTCGATCCAAGCAAGGGGGTTGCAGTGCTCACCGTCAACGGTGACTTCGTGCAGCAGGCCGGGTCGACCTATTTGGCGGGTATCGCACCGAGCAAGGCTTCAGATCTCATCGACGTTGCCGGCAGTGCCGCCATCAACAAGGGAGCGAGCGTCAACCTGGTGCGTGAAGGTGCCGGGCATTTCTCAGTCGATACCCGCTACACGCTTCTGACCGCCGCTGGCGGCGTGATCGGGACCTACGGCGGGCTGACAGGAGGCCTCTTTACAGACTCGCCCTTCGTCGATTTCGAACTCGCTTATGACCCGACCAACGTCTATCTCGACGTCGATCGCAATTCTGTCACCTTTGCCGATGTCGGCAATACCTTCAATCAGCGATCCGTGGGCGCGGCTGCGGAAGCCCTTGGTTCCGGCAACACGATCCACGACAACATCCTCTTCCTGACGGGACAGGGATCCCGCAACGCATTCGATCAGCTTTCGGGCGAGATCCATGCTTCCGTTCACAGCGCCTTTGTCGAAGACAGCCATTTCGTCCGTGACGCCGCCGGCGATCGCATTCGCGCAGCGTTCGCAGGCGTGGGCGCATCAACCGTGCCGGTCATGGCATATGGACCGGAAGGCCCGGAACTGGCTCCCGCGACCAGCGAAAACTTCGCCGTCTGGGGCAGCGGTTTCGGCGCCTGGGGACATTTGGACGGAGACGGCAACGCTGCTCGCCTCGACCGCTCGACGGGAGGCTTTATTGCAGGCGGCGATGCGGCCATCGGCGAAAGCTGGCGGCTCGGGCTTCTTGCCGGTTATAGCCATACGTCCATCCATGTGGATGATCGCGCCTCCTCCGGCTCAGGCAACAATTATCACCTCGGGATCTACGCTGGCACGCAGCGTGGCCCTCACAGCTTCCGTTCCGGCCTTGCCTATACGTGGAACCGCATCGAGACCGGCAGGTCGGTGGCGTTTCCGGGCTTCTCCGACAGCCTTTCGGCCGATTACCATGCCGGCACGTTCCAGGCTTTCGGCGAACTCGGCTCTCGACTGGATACAGCTTCCGTATCTTTCGAGCCCTATGCGAACCTAGCCTATGTGAACTTCAACGCGGATGGCTTCACAGAGCATGGCGGTGCCGCTGCGCTTTCCGGAAAAGACCGGTCGAGCGACACGACATTCACCACGATAGGGCTGCGCGCCTCGACCGCTTTCCCGCTTGGTTCCGTCAATACAACCGCCCGTGGCGGTATCGGCTGGCGTCATGCGTTCGGCGATGTGGTGCCTGAAACGGCGCTTGCCTTCACAGGCGGCTCATCCTTCGCCGTGGAGGGAACGCCAATCGCAAAGAACGCTGCCGTCTTCGAAGCTGGTATCGATGTCAACCTTACCGACAAGGCAACCATCGGGCTTACCTATAAAGGTCAGCTTGCCTCGGACGCGCAGGAGCATGGCTTCAACGCCAAACTCAGTGTTCGGTTTTAATCGCCGCAAGGGAGGGCGATATGTCATGCCCGATTCCAGCAGCGAACTGACAGCCATCTCTATTGAAAGATCTTATCGCCTTGCAATGGCCGACCATCCTTCGGCCATTGCTGCTTTTGCTTTCCGGAAGGAGTGTTTCGTGAACAAAGTAATTCTAATTGCGATTTGGCAGGGTGCCTTTCTTTCGCTGCCGGGTGCAGTACGTCCGACGGCGGCAACTGGGTGAAGGACGAGACGCCGCGCAGTGCTGCCCAGCAGGACTACACTGAATGCAAGTATCAGTCGGAAATGACGACGGCGACGATCGGAACGAATAGCCGCCCGAAAACGATGACAGATGCAATCGGGGACGGTGTCGGGGATCGTATCGTCAAGGGTATGGAACAAGGCAATCTCGTCAAGGATTGCATGAGAGCCCGCGGCTACACTCAATCCTGACAGGCAACTCATGGGCTTCCGCCGCTATCGAAGGGATTGTAAAGGACGCGTCGATCTTCGAGAAACGAGGAAGCGGCGTACGATTTCTGTCTCTGAGGGGCTGGGGTCCGACCATGACACGCCGAAGACAGGTGTACTGATACCGGTTACCCGGCGTGCGGTCTCGGCAGTGACCTTGCTGCTCTAGCGAATAAATTGCGCTACTGCCTGCTAGCCGACCCTAAGTCTGGCCTGCTTCAAATGAGGTTGATGCTCGGTCGGCCGAAGCGAATGAGCAGCCATCGCGGCAATGAAAACCTCGGGCGTTTTTAGGTAGCGCTCCAGCTTGTTCTCCCTCATGAGCACTACGAACAGAGCGCACGTTTTCGCCTGACAATTGACCGACTTGGTAGGGTTGAACTCTATGTCAGTGAAACCGGCATACCGCATTTCGCCGTCCACTCGATTTTTGAGCCATACACGGTGAGGAAAGATGGCATTGAGATAAAGCCAATCGTAGAACACGGTCGTGGGTTCTAGCGGGAACTCGAAGCCGTCGAATTTGAAGCCCACCAGTGCGCCGGATTCGCGGAGTCGTGGCTCGCGCTTCGCATCGCGCGGTTCAACCTCGTACAGATCGGTGTACGGCCCGCCACGCTCGAATACCTTACTTCCCTGAAAGGCGTTCTCCAGCGGTATCTCGCCGATGCTGGTCCTCACGCGCAGGTGAAACGCGCTAAGATGCTGGCCGGCGACTTCATCAGACTTGCTAGACACTTCTAGCAGCGGCGCATATCCGGCTTTCTTGGCGGCCTCATGCAGCGACCGTATATTCTTCTTCTTCTGAACCTCAGCGAAGCCACCGGCCCACGGAATTTCGAAATCCAATCGCCTGACGTAACCTTCGTCCTCGGTTGCAGGGATAAAGACTGGTCTCTCAGCCATTCTAAATGTTCCTTATTAAGCCCAGCAGAATGACATGGGGAACCAACACCTCGTATTTCTCCGCCTGAGTGAGACGCGCCTTAATCGCCGAATCCTTCCAGTCCGTTCGGGTGTAAAGTATCTCAAAATCGATTAGCGGTTCAGCCTCTCCGATAGGAATCGATTCGACGCCAGCTTTGTTCGCGACATCGTTGGTAAAACGAACACCCGTGAACTGCATTACCGAGGAATGTATTTGCAGAAAGATCGTGTCCGTAATCCTCCCATCCTGCCGGGCAACGTACTCCATCGGATGGGTGCTACGAAAGCAAAGGTGGACGTAGTTGCCCATTCCCTTCAACGCGTCGGCGTCACGACTCCATTCATTGCCGCCCGGTGCCGGAACCTTGACCTTCTTCTGGTCAAGCTGCGCGAGTGGATAGAGTCCTCCCATTTCTTTAATCACCGGCAGGTTCCTCCGGTCGGTGAAGTGATAGAGCAGCGGCACCTTATCAAGAGTATCAATTGCCATGTTCCCCTCCGTCGCAGGCCGGTAGCAGCCTTGCCCCACACGGGTGGAATCTTACGGCAGTCATCGTCCGAACGCCATGATCCGAGGCGAGGTGTTCAGATTGGCGACGTTTCTCAATTGTTCTATACGATTAAAATAGAATTCTACATCGCCAACTATGGTTCGAAATCGTCGTGCACGGCAGCTCCACAACGATCATCATCCCGGATCGGACTGTGCGGGAGCTGCAATCGCAGCCGCGCGAAGGCGACCGTGTTGTCACGAGCAACGACGCGCTCCTCCTCGATGCACAGGATCTGGGCCAATTGCTGCGGGTCGGCGGCGACAAAGGCACTGTCTTCAACCGCGGCGGGCCTGGCGAAGCGGGCATTGTGAGCCGGCAGATAGGTCTGTGCGACGAAGCGGTTGGCGGCCTCGATATCAGCCATGCCGGCCAGTGCCAGTTCCCTCGGCAGTCGGTCCTGCAAGGTTGAGAACATCCGCTCGGAGCGGCCCCTGGCTCCAGGCGAATAGGCTGGAATATGTTCGATGCCGAGCCGCTCGAGCGCCCGACCGACCTGGGTCATGCGAATCTTGTCGACAGCCCCGCCCGCCTTGAGCGTCACGAAATAGTGTCTGCCACGATCGCTGTAGAGGCTTGACGGCAATCCCTTGGCGACAAAGGTCTCCAGAAGTCCCTGGAAGCTCGACGCCGTGCCTTCCTCCTCGATCAGAAAGGCCGAATAGATCGTGCTCGTCGCATCGTCCATAGTCACGATCAGATCCAGCATCGGCCCACTCGCCAGCCACTGATGACGGCTGCCGTCCTGGTGTAGCATCATCCCTTCGCACGGCTTCCTTTCCCGCTTGCGCCGGTGAGCACCGCGCCGCTTGGCCCGTTCCACCAGGCCCGCCGCGTGAAGCTGCGTCTTGATGAAGGTGTAGCCCCAGCTGAAATCGTGATCGCGCAGCAGGTGCTCGTGGAAATGCTTCACGTTCCAGCCAAGGTAGCGATGGCGATAAAGCTCCAGCATCTCCTCGATCGCCTCCACTGGCACCCGGCGCGTCGAAAGCTTGCCCAAACGCCGGTCCAGCAACCCAGCCTCCCCGGCCTCTTCGTAACGGTCGCGATAACGCCGAAATTGCCGCTCCGACATGCCCAGCAACTCGCCTGCCTCCATCATCGAGAGATCGCCGCCAGTCCAACGGCTCAATACGTCCCGAAACTTCTGTATTCTCCGTCCTGGAGCCACGCTGCCCGCTTCATCCCCAGCTTCCATTCGCTGGCGATGAAACCGGACAACTCCTGTGCTACCTAATCCGGACAAATCATGTGCTTACGACACGCCGGAGCGGAACGCTTGCCTGCGGCATCGCGGTCGGGTAATTGTTGCAGATACGTCGGCCCGAAGATCGGCATCGATTTTCGGGCCGACGCGTCGTTTCAATCGGATAGAGCGCCATTCTCGCCTCGAAGGCACGCGCGGCGCTCCACGACAAGGGGGCAACGGAGCTTTGCTGATGTCGGATTCGTCCAGGATTTGTGCGGTGGCCGCGGCCACCCTCATGGCGCTTTCCGCGTCGTTGGCAGCTCAGGAAGCCGGGCTGCCGGGCGGTGCTTCCTCGCTGAAGGAGACCTATGAGGACTGGGATCTCTCCTGCCAGGCCACGCCGACGCTGGTATGCGCGGCTACCTATCAGCAGTCGCAGCAGAACGGACGGCGCCTGCTTGCGGTCGAATTGGGCAAGGGGCAGGAGGACGGCATTGCGGGCAATCTCGTCCTGCCCTTCGGCCTGCAACTCGCCGTCGGCGCGACGCTTCAGGTCGACGATGGGCAAGCGGGCAAGCCGCTGCCCTTCTCGACCTGCCTGCCCGCCGGCTGCTTCGTGCCCCTCAGCTTCGACGCGAAAGCAGCCGCGTCGCTGCGCACGGGCACAACGCTCAAGGTCACGGTTAAGAGTCTCGACCAGAAGGATGTGCCCTTGTCGGTTTCATTGAAGGGTTTGACGGCGGCGCTGGACAGGTTGAAGGTGCTGCTCGGGGCTTAGATTGGGGGCTGGCTGGCTGATGATCTCGGTTGTCACTTTCCTTTGTTCCACTACGGCTTTTCGACATTTTGGTCAGATAATCCCCACGCGCGAGAAGCGCGCGGTCTCGGCCTGAGTGATCTCGGGCGGGCGAGTGGCGCCCGACGCTTCCGACTCCGCGGCAGCGATCCGCTCGATCGCCTTCTTCACCTTTGCACGAACATTCTCGTCGAACGTCCGTACACTGACCTTGAGGAGGGTCTCATCCGGGATTACGTCGTACTTTGTCCCCGCATTGATCGCGCCCACCTTTACAATCATCGCGGCTGTCCTGAGGGAGAGAAGAGTAATGATGCGCAGAACGTTTCTCATGGCGGGCGTGTCCCTGTCTGCCGTAGCGGTCGGCAAGTCCTTAGCCGCGTCGGTATTCCTCGACTACACACAGGAGCAACTGGATACGGCGTATGACCAGTCATTCTGGGCGCCGCGGATGGCGGAACTGGAGGAAGGCGATGGCATCGCCAGCGCCGAGGTCCGGCGCGCGATGCCGCCGCGTCCGGCAAAATACGGTCCAGATGCCAGAGATCTCATCGATGTGTTCGCGCCTGGGATGCCAAGGCCGCCCCGGTCCTGGTCTTCATCCATGGCGGTGCCTGGACCCGAAACACTCGCGAGGATGCATCCTATCCGGCCCCGACCTTCGTTTCGCGCGGGGCGGCCTATGCCGCGCCTGACTTCGGCAGTGTGAAAACGCTGACGCTGCGACAGATGGTCGAGAATTGCAGGCGGGCGGTGGAGTGGACGATGAAGAATGCCGCCAGTTTCGGCGGCGACCCGAACCGGGTGTATGTGGCGGGTCATTCTTCCGGCGCGCATCTGGCGGCCTGCGTCCTCATCACCGACTGGACGGAGCGCAGCCTACCGGCGGATGCCCTCAAGGGCGGCTTGCTGATGAGCGGCATGTATGATCTCTATCCGGTGATGCTTTCCTCGCGCAGCAGCTACCTGCATCTGACGGAGGGGGGAAGAGGCGGAATTCAGCCCGATGCGCCATCTCGACCGGATCACCTGCCCGATTGCCGTCGTGTCAGCCGACCAGGACAGTCCGGAGTTCAAGCGCCAGTCCGATGTGTTCGGTGAAGCGCTGCGCGGCATGGGGAGATTGGCCAGTCGAACGATAGCCTTCAACGCCAACCACTTCCAGGAACCCGAGCATCTGAAAGACCCCGACACTGAAGTCAGCCAGGCGGCGTTCAAGCTGATGGGGATCTGACACGGATGTGTTGCAAACTCTTCAGCTAATGGGATTGTTAGTTTCGTACAAAACGATGCACTTTCTCAATCTTAGAGGGTGTTTGGGAATTAAGTATTTCGGCGTTCGAGCGCGTTGCGCCGCGCTCATGGCACCCGTTGAGATGGGCATGAAAGTGAGTTCGACCGCTGGACAGTTGCCGACTTCGTCAGGTATTGGCCCTGCGACCGGTTGATCTGCGATATTTCCAAAATTCGCAGAAGTTGGTCGAGACGAAACTGTCGCCCCGGCTTGACCACGCGCCCGGCAGACCGAGTTACAAAGTTGCCGAGGCAGTTTGATGTGCGTTCCTGCATCACTGCACGGGACACGACCTGACGGGAGACTATGATGCGTAGCCAGAAAGAAAAGATGCTCGCAGGCGAGTTTTACAATGCGGCGGATCCGGAGATCCAAGCTGACCTGTTGGCCACCGGGGCTTGGCTCAAGCGGTACAATGATACGCTGGGGCAGACCACGGAGCATTGGCATGAGCTTTTGTCCGAGCGGCTGGGAGAGGTTGGGCGCGGAACGGTCATCCGTCCGCCCTTTTTTTGCGACTACGGATTCAATATCCGCATTGGCGCCAATGCCTACATCAACTTCAACTGCGTTATTCTTGACGTGGTAGAGGTCAAAATCGGGCAAGGAACGGCAATTGGGCCTGCCGTGCAGATTTATACCGCCGATCATCCACATGATGCCGAGCAGCGACAGGCCGGCCTGCAGGTCGGGCGTCCTGTTCGCATTGGCAGCCGTGTCTGGATCGGCGGTGGAGCAATCATTCTGCCTGGCGTCACGATTGGCGATAATGCGGTCGTAGGCGCTGGCAGCGTGGTCACACGCGATGTTCCCGCCGGGGCAAAGGTAGTGGGAATTCCTGCTCGCGTCGCCAACCCACATAAACAGGCATAATCAACCTCCTTGACCCTGGAGGTGCATGCGAACTGTCGAAACTGTGCCAAATTTCTGCCGAAGCCATTGAGCGCTGCATATCTTGTCGCGGTTCGGCTCGGGCGCTTCAGTTCTTTTGCCACGGGTGTCACAAAATCATGTGCGTAATGCCGCCGCAACGTGCTCACGTCCCGCAGCAGCGGGCCCTTTCACATGGCCCAACGAATTCAGAGCCTCCGTTGTGCTGCCAGTAGCATTACTGCTCAGATGTATTCCCAACTGAGTTTTCGCCCTTGGAGGCAAGCGACTCACCAGCAATCGCCGGCCATTAATCCTGGCTAGCATCGACCCCGACGAGGCGAGCCGCGGCGTTGCCGATCGGCATGTCGATGACCGTGATTGCGCCTTCGGCAAGGAAACGACGTTCGTTTCTGGTCAGCGTAGCCGAATCGATCACCGCAAAATGTGGGCCAGTGGAGCGCTTCATCATCTGTCTGGCATATGTGCGCAGCATCTGATCGTTGAAGCGACAGCCAACGAAGAAAAAGCCCCGGTTGACGCGCCGTTGCTTCACCACGTCCGGGATCGGCGTCTGGATATCAATTTCGGTTAGGACTTCGACGTAATCGGAATCAGCCACGAGGAAGTTTGCGGCCGGCCTGACGCTGCCGTGCGGCGCATAGAGCACCGTCCTTGCCACTTGTTCGGCGTCGAGTTCTGTTCCTGACAAATCGTAAGTTCTCGTCCAGATGTTACCAATTCCGGTCGCTCGCGTGGTTCCTTGTATCTCGACAACGTCTGTTTGGCCGGCCTCTGCAAGGGCTGCCCGCATGGCGCCATCGTACCAGCTGTCGATGATGACAGACAGTTGAAGGGTTGCGAGCCAGGCGTGAAGAACGGTCGGCTCGGCGGGGGCTGCGAATATCTCCGCCATCCACGCTTGAAGAGTCCGACGATGTCGGCGCTGCTCGATAAACTGCGCGACCGACCACATATTGGTGCGAATCCTGGAAGGGGCAGGCGCCCGCTTGTTGAGCGCCGCGGCGACATCTTCAGGGGTGCAAGGTGCAGGTGATTCCGGCGTGTTAAGCTGCAGAAGACCAGGACCGAGATAGGGGATCACTCGATCGGCCTTGAGAGCGCCCTTCAGCAGGTCAATCAGCTTTTTGGCAAAACTGCCCCGGACGACGACGAGATGGTCCCAGCTCAGCATCGTGTTCATACGCGTTTCCTCTCCGCCACTGAACCCACCGGCATCAGGCCCCGTCGGAAATCTTCATCGCCTCGACGGTGATCGGCAAACGCGTATCGCGCGGAAGGTCGGGCAGCATGAGCCGCCAACCGTTCCTGAGCGTCACGGTCCCGCCCCATAAGTCTGCGTTCTCAATCTCGGTGATCGGCTCTTCGAGATCCTTCTTGGGGACATAAGCCGACAAGCCAGTAGCGGTCCTGCGAATCATTACTTTCATCCGGCTGTTCCTCCGTTGGAAATGCCTTCAGCTCCGCAGGGAACCTCGACTTTGTCGAGGCTAATGAGTTCGCGCGCTCGCATGCCGACGACCGTGCCACGATCGATCCATTCGACCGCATAGATGAAGAATTGCTGGAGAAAGGTTCCAATGTCGCGCACGTAGCCTTCGTCGCCCTTCCGCACGAGGTTTTCGCCGATCTCCTTGCCGGGATAGGTGCCGTCGTTTTTTATGTGGCGTGTTGCACGGACCCGCTCACCCTGCATGAACCGTGGCGGTCTGCCGATTTCGACCTCCTGTTCGCGTCTGGACCACATGCTGTCCATTCCTTTCTCGAGGCTTTTGGTGTGGTCGCGGGTTGCAGGCGTCCTCGCGCGGCGAACCCGACCGTTTCGGTAGGAATCAAGCGGGAACGCAGGTTTTCGGTACCGGACAGACCGACACGCATTGCTGCTTATCGAAGGCCTCCTTGCATTCGGTGCACTTGATTGGATCGATCACATAGGCGTCGCCCTTGAACTTGATCGCTTCCGAGGGACATTCGAACTCGCAGGCCCCGCATTGGGTACATTGGGATGCGATGATCTTGAAAGCCATTCTAACTCCTGGTTATCGGACGAGACCGCTCAGGCCGTCGCCGCTAGTGGTCTGATCCCAAACTCTGCCGCGTAAAGTGCGCTGACTGCGGTCTCGATGTAGTCATGGCCATAGGCGTCGGTTACGCGCAGTCCAGCTCGCGAGAGTTGTTCCTTCGGGCGATTTCCGATCTTGGCGCATAGCACTATGTGTATGCCTTCCAGCGCAGCGAAGACGCCCTCGAGGGTGGCGTCTTCGCCCCCGCCTCCGAGGCAATACCGCTCGACCTTCCGATGCCCGACCAAGCTGATCCCTCTAGGCGAGACTTCATAAACCTGGAATTCCTTCGCGTGGCCGAAGTGTTCGTTGACGCGTCCACCTCCCTTTGTGGCCACCGCAACCAGAAGCGACTTTTCGGAGTCTGTTGCCTTGACCATACCGATGGCCTCGCTCCTCGCCGCCTCATGATCACGGCGCTCGTGTGCGACCACCTGCCGATAGGCCTGACGCTTGCCAGCATCGTAGGTGACATCGTCGGGAATCCCATCCAGCGTGAATTCCTGGCCACGATCTTCACCGAGCAGGCCGACAGCATCTGCCCGGCACTGCCGGCAGTGGCGCATCAACTTGGCGCCACCTTCAAGTCGATCCTGAAGAGCCATCATCTCCATTGCCGTTGGGCCGCGCTGCCCGATGAGTCCGTAGTGGGTGCCGTGCGCCGGGTCCGAAATCAGAGGCATCACGTTGTGCAGGAACGCGCCCCGCTCCTTGACCATTTTGTTCACCTCAAACAGGTGCTGGTCGTTCACTCCAGGAATCATCACCGAGTTGATTTTGGTGAGGATGCCGCGCGCGCTCAGCATCTCCAGGCCCAGCATCTGCCGCGCGTGCAAGATTCGAGCGGCTTCGATGCCGAAGTAGCGGCGATTTTCATAAAAAATCCAAGGATAGATCTTTGCGCCGACTTCCGGGTCGACCATGTTGATGGTGATCGTCACGTGATCAACATTCATTTCGGCAAGCTCAGCTACATGGTCCGGCAGCACGAGCCCGTTGGTGGAGACGCACAGCTTTATGTCGGGGATTTCCCTGATGACGCGGTCGAACGTTGCCTTCGTTTTCTCCCAGTCGTAACAGGCATCCCCCGGCCCAGCGATGCCAAGAACCGAAAGCTGCGGAACTTCGTTGGCAACCGCGATGACCTTGCGTAGCGCTTGGTCGGGCGTCAGCTTCTCAGACACAACACCAGGCCGGCTCTCGTTGGCGCAATCGTATTTGCGATTGCAGTAGTTGCACTGGACATTGCAAGCCGGCGCGACCGCCACATGCATACGCGCGAAATAGTGATGCGCTTCCTCCGAAAAGCAGGGGTGATCCTTGATCTTGTCCCAAATAGCCGGATCCACATCGCCCGGGCTGGTCGGCGACGAACCGTAGGAGGACGGTGCGCAGCCACCGGATTTCGCGGCTGCCAGAAAACCCTCGGATGTCGTGCTGGTCGGCCCCTCAATCGAAACTGTCGGTGAGGACATCAAACGGCTCCGTTGCTGGTAACGTCGCGGTTCAAGGTGCAAGAGCCATACCAACTTAAAAAAGCGGCTTCAGTTCACTATTTGGGTCGATGTCGGATTGTGTGAGGCCGGCGCGACACAATTTTGTCCTGCTTGCGACAGTGCAAGTCCAAATCCGTTCAGAAGCACAAAGCACTCCTTGTCGCGCAGAGGGCGCGCAAGACCACTGGCCTGACGATTGGCTCATCAGGCTCTTAGAATTTCCTTCACCTCGAGACTATGCCGGCGTATCGCCTAGCCGACTTGTCGCGGCGTGAGGCGGAGAATTCGAGCCGCATTAGCCTGAACCCAGCCGGCCTTCTCCATTGTGTCGATCAGCCGGTCACGCTCCGTCCGTCGCGGTCCCAGCGCCGGTCCGGCCGTATCGTTAGAATCGCAACCGGCTATCTCGTGTTCAGGGGCGCCGATGCGCCTAACCGGCTTCGTGCTGGGCCGTGAGAGCTCGTCGATGCCATTGCCACGTTCCGAAAGATTGGTTCCTTCCAGAGGAGAACGCGCAAGTGTGGCTGTTCTTTACACGCAGTTCTCCAGCTCGCGGACGTTGCCGGGGAAATAGCATTGCGAGATCAGCTCAACTGCCGACGGCGTAAAGCCATGGTTCTCCATATTTCAAGGGTAAGCGCTGTGTCCTTCCAGGAGTGCCCGCGATCTGTGGGCCTGCCGATTCTGAGGTGGATCGGAGATCGGCTTGTGTCTGAACTTGAACTTTACGATTGACCCTGAGCGGCAGCCTCGGCGTTTCAAGGTGATCAACGGCGCTGTTAGTCGGCAGGCATTGGTCGATGGACGACAAGGGACGGAGTCATCGCCGAGACCCTGGGGCCGAACGTGGTGATCTCGGAGGTTGCCCGGCGCTACGGGCTGCGGCCGCGGCGGAACGCTCGCAAGCTTGCGACGTCGGCAGGACAGGCCACTCCCGCCTTTGTTCCGGTGGTGGTTTCGGTGGCGCCACCGGAACGACCCGTTGGGCCTACATCCGTGCACCAGAACTCAAGGCCGCGGCCTGAGAATCGGCCGCCCGCTCACCCTTTACTTGGTTCCTCAGCCGACAGCGCTAAGAAGGAGAGCAACTTCCGTCGGTGCGAGGATCATTGCGTCGTGGCCAGTGGCGAGTTCCTGCCACGCCCAGCCATCCTGCTTCGCGACCCATTCTCGCGCTCCCGCCGTCGGCGGGTGGAGCGGATTAGTGCAGACGACATAGGTTCGGGGCCTGCCGTTGCCGAGCGGGGGCTCGAGCTTAAGTCTGCTTTCGTAGGTGCTTGCCGCATGCGGTGTTATCCGGCGCCGCACCCAGTCCGTGAGCGAGTGTCCCTTGGGAATGCCGAATGCTGTTGGCGGCGGAGTCGGCATGAAGATACCCCGTCCTTCCTCCGCAACCAATTTTCGACGGGCGGCGACGATGTCGGGGGGCATGGTGCTGAATACACTTTGACCGCTCTCGACGATGGCGCCGTCGAGCGAGATAAACGAGATGGCTGATATGGTCGGGTATCCGGTCGGCGGCGCCGGTGATGCTGATGCCGCCTAGACTGTGACCGACAAGGATCACATCGCTCAGCTCTTCCGTTACAATGTGGTTGACGATGTCGGTCACGAATGTGTCGGGCGTGATGTCCTTGCACAGCAAATGTGCGCGTTCGCCGACACCTGTCTGGGTCGGCGTGGTCACGTGGCATCCCATCTTGCGAAGATTGGCGGCGACGTCCCGCCAACACCATCCGCCATGCCAGGCACCATGCACTAGCACATACGTCTTTGTCATGGATTGTGCCGTTCCATTTGCTCACCGGCCGTTGTGGCTGCCATCCGGCACGATGGCCGAACGTTGTCCCAAAGGGGCTCGACCACGTTACCGGTGGTAAGTCCGGCGCACAGGCCGCCGCCGTGGCCTGAGGACACCCCTACCAGTCGAGGAAATTTGAATTGCGAACGCCCAATATTCACTAGCTCTTTGCAAGTGGATGGAGAGGCTCATGGTGTGCCGCAGTTGCTCGCTGCCGGCATGCTCTTGGCACGGTCCCGGCTGATCATCCGAACTTGAACAGGACACCAAAGCCGCCGCGCGGATAGTTCCACTCGATGTCGCCGCCTTTCTCGCACAATATCCGGCAGGTGCCGCATTCCATGCAGCCGTCGGCGGTGATCTCGACTTGGCCCCTGTCATTCAACTCATAGCATTTCGCTGGACAGACGTAGGTCAACGCAAGCAAGTTCGCGCTTGGCTTCTCGTGCGGTCGCACTATGATATGGGGGCGGCCGGAATCGACCAGGTAGCGGTTCTGGTAAAGCTTGTCCTCGACACGAACCTTCGTCACTGCGATCGTCATCTTGTACCCTCTTCAGCGCCATGCCAATGCCAGCCGGACCGCGTCGCTGACCAACCCCCAGCGCGAGCGCGCGTTGATGAAGGCGGCCGTGGTGGCCCTTTCCTTCTCGATCTTCGGCGTGCCGTCGACACGCATGAAGTTCTGAGCGGCATACGACATCAACCGCGGATAGCTGGTAAAAAAGTTGCTGGAATTGGTGTGGAGTAAGGCTGGCATGTCCTTGTATTTCTTAAGATCCTTGATCACAAAGGATTCATCCAGCATCGTCTTGTAGAGCGCAAGGTTCCCTTTGGTCATAGGACCGTTGCGGCTTTTGACTTTGATGATCGCCTCAGCCGCGACACGACCCGAGGTCATGGCAAGGTTCGAACCCTCACGGTGAATGGCATTGTTCAGTTGCGCTGCGTCGCCGACGATGACCCAACCGTCGCCGAAGAGCTGCGGAATGGCCCTGTAACCACCTTCGGGGATAAGATGGGCGGCATATTCTTTCACCTCCGAGCCAGCGATCAGCGGCCGGATCGAAGGATGGTTTTTCATCGCGTCTAGGAGGGCGGACGGGCTCTCCAACATCGCGGCGAAATCCGAGACCAGGCAGCCGATGCCGAGTGAAATCGACTCCTTGTTGGTGTAAAGGAAGCCGAGCCCGGCCATGTCGCGAGAGATCGTGCCCACGGCCTCGATTACGCAGCCTTCATCGCCCTTGACACCGAACCGCTGGTCAATGACCTCTTCGGGCAAGAAATGCATTTCCTTGACGGCAAGCGCCACGGTCTCCGGCTTCGGCATCTCGCGCAGGCCTGCGCGAGTGCCAAGCAATCCCGACACCCCTTCTGCGAGAACGACCACATTCGCGAAGACCACTCCGCCAGCCCGGTCTGTGCGGACGCCGATCACCTTGCCATTGCCATCACGGACGAGTTCCGTCGCGGTCGTCTCACACAGGACCGTCGCGCCAGCCTCGCGCACCTTGCGGGAAAACCATTTGTCGAACTGGGCGCGGATGATCGTGTAGCGGTTGGGTTTCGCCTCATTGAAGTCGTCCGACCGGTAATGAATTCCGGTGTGAGATGTGTTGTCCATCACCCAAAGTCGCTGTTCGACCAGGTGCCGCTCGAGGGGCGCATCATCCCGGAAGTCCGGGATGATCTTCTCCAGCATGTTCGCGTACATTATGGCGCCCTGGACGTTCTTAGAGCCCGGATATTCCCCGCGCTCCAACTGCAGTACCTTCAGCCCCTGGCTTGCCAAAGTGTAAGCAGCTGCGTTTCCGGACATGCCGGCTCCGACCACAATGGCATCGAATTGTTCAATCATGTCCTCTCCCTCAACTCGCAAGCTTGTCTCGACTGTGCGGCGACAGCCGCCGGGTGAAGGCTTCCGTGAGTGCGGGCAGGAAGCGGATTGCATCCGTGACGATCCCGAGGTGGGCGAACTCGAAAATCGGCGCGTTCGGATCGGTGTTGATCGCGACGATGAGATCGGCCCCCTCGACCCCAACTCGGTGCTGGATGGCGCCGGAAATTCCGGCCGCGATGTAAAGCTTCGGTCGAATGGTCTTGCCAGTTTGGCCAATCTGGCGATCAGCCGGCATCCAGCCCTTCTGGACCAAGGGGCGCGAACAGCCATGCTCGGCGCCGATCGCTCGGGCAAGATTCTTCACAAGCTGAAGGTTCTCCGCCGCACCGAGACCGAGGCCTCCCGCAACCACGACATCCGCATAGGCAAGATTTGCCATTGCCGACTGGTTATCCGGTAGGAAGCCGAGGACTTTGGTGACGATATCGTCCTCAACGAGCGACAGCTTGTGCCGCATGACACGCCCGACCGGCTTATCCACCCGTTGCGGCATAGGCATGACCCTTGGTCGCACCGTCGCCATTTGCGGCCGGTAATTTAGTGTATAGATCGTACACAACAACGAGCCACCAAAAGTCGGACGGGTCGCGGCGAGTGAACCGTCGGAATCTACATCAAGTTCGGTGCAGTCGGCCGTGAGCCCCGTCTGCAGGGTCGTCGCTACCGAGCCCGCAAGATCCCTGCCCAGTGTGGTCGCGCCGAGAAGGAGGATTTCGGGTTTATGGGTATTGACCAGATCCGTGAGCGCCTTGGCGAACGGCTCGTTGCGGTAGTCGGCGAGCGGCGGCGCATCGACGATGTAGACAAGATCCGCCCCGTAAGCGAAGGCCTCGGCAACAGCGTCCTCGACCATCTCGCCCGGCGGTCCCAGCACGACGCCCGCGAGCTGGACTTCAAGCTTGTCGGCTAATTTGCGGCCTTCACCCAGCAGTTCGAATGATACAGGATGCACATTGCCGCGTTCGAGCTCGAGGAAGACCCACACGTGCCGGTAGTCTTTGAAACGGTCGGGAAGTTCTTTCTTTACACCGGCACGGCCGGGGGCAAGGCGAGGGGTAGCTTGGCTTGCGGTCGACATTTTCTGCTCCTGGCCGTCACGTGCCGCTGTTGAAGGCCAACTCATGTTCCAGCGCCGGCCGGCGGGTTAAGATATCGGCGATGAGTTCATCGGCGATGTCCTGCAAGCCCTTTTCCGCGGTGTCGATCTGCGTCGCGCTTTCTGCCCGTGCGGTGGGGGCGAAAACACGCTTGACGACTGTCGGCGAGCCACGCAGACCGCACCGGGTGAGATCGTCAATGCCGGCGTCGGCTGCAGTCCACTTCACGACTTGGCTGCGCGCCGCGCAAAGAGCCTGCTGGAGCGAGCCCCGGCGGATTTCGTTGGTGTCTTCCAGCATGGTAATGAGGCAGGGGAGTCTGCTCTTCAGCAACTGGGTGCCGCCTTCGGCGCGACGCGCGACTTCGATCTCGCGCGTTTTGAGATCGATGGAGGCAATCTTCGCGACGTAGGTAAGTTGCGATAGATTCAGGCGCTTGGCTATGCCTGGTCCGACCTGGGCGGTATCGCCGTCAATCGTCTGCTTGCCGGTGAAGACGATGTCTGGCCTGCCGAAAGTCTCCCCAATTTTTGCGATTGCTTGCGAAAGAGCAAAGGAGGTCGCCAGCGTATCGGATCCGGCAAAATAGCGGTCCGTCAAGAGAACTGCTCGGTCAGCACCGTAACCGAGCGCCTTTCGCAGCGAGTCCTCCGCCATGGGCGGACCCATTGTGAGCACAGTAACCTCGCCACCATGAACGTCGCGCAGTTTGAGCGCTTCTTCGAGGGCGAACAGGTCGTAAGGATTGATGATGGTCGGCACACCCTGACGCATGATCGTGTTCGTCACCGGGTGGACGCGGATCTGGGCCGAATCCGGCACCTGCTTGATGCAGATTACGATGTGCATTGGCGATTTCTCTAAGCTCCCAGTCCGGATGCGTGCTTGGCGGTTCACCTCATTGCCTGCATCGTTCATGCCAAGTCTTCTTCCTGCCTCTATTCCAGAAGGTGGCTTCGTTTGCGTCCGAGGAGGCGTCATGAGGACTGGATTTGTCGACTTCCCGACATTGTCGCGTCGCAGCCGTGTCGGGCTCATTACTTTCCGAACCGCTTCAGTGCAGAGTCGAGCGGGACGAAGGCGCGGCCAGGTGCGGGACATATGTTTGGATCGTGGTCCCTTAGCACCTTGAACACACGTTGCGTGAGCGGCGAGGAAGTCGCGAAATCTTCGTAGGCGCGTTCCAGCTTGGCGCGCACCCGCGCGGCGATTACCTGGTCAGGCAGACCGGAGAAATCTTCTTCGGCAAGGTATTGGCCCACGCGCTTCATGATATGGAGCCGCGAGACATTCATCACTTTCGGGTCGTAGGAGACGCCAAGGCAGGCGAAGAAGTCCTCCGCAGCCGACAGGCCCTTCAGTCGCGCCAGGATATCGGTGGGATCAATCGGGCGGCTGTCAGCGGAGCAGTTCATTGTATTCTCCCGGCGCGAAATTGTGGTGTCGATGCGTTGGTGACATTGCTGACGGCGTGCCGACCTCTGGCACGGCGGCTGGGGCAAGAGACTTGGCGATCTCAAGCTTTTCTGAAGTGGTGAAGGCGACCCCGGGTTGCCTGCTCTCCATTGCGTAGGGTCGTCACGTTGAGGAAGTCCTCACGGCTCATGAGTGGGCGTCGGCTATTGTGCCGCTCGGGCCCGGGCCGGAATGAAGGTGTTCTGCACCTCGCCCGCACAGTCCAGCACTGGGAACGGCACGTAGTTTCTCGATGATCGCAGGCAGGACCTCAAGCACGCGGTCTACGTCATCTTCGCCGTTGTCACGCGACAAGGAGAAGCGGACTGCCCCACATGCCGCGTTCATAGCGATCAGAACATGGCTCGGTTCCATTGAGCCAGAGGCACAGGCGGACCCGGCGGAACAGGCGATTCCCAGCCGGCTGAGGACAATTGGGATTGCATCGCCTTCGATACCTTCGAATCCAATGTTTGCAGTGTTTGGCAATCGCTCCTGCGGATCGCCGTTGATGGATGCGTTTGGGATGCGCTGGATGATCCCGTTCTCAAGGCGGTCGCGCAACCATTTTATTCGTGTTGTCTCGTCCATGAATTTCAAGGCGAGTTCGGCCGCCATGCCCAGTCCGACTATGCCGGGTGTGTTTTCAGTGCCTGCACGCCGGTCGCGCTCTTGGTGGCCACCCTTGATCAGGGAGGAGAAGCGCACGCCACGTCTTACATAAAGCGCGCCTATCCCCTTTGGACCATGCAGCTTGTGGGCGGAGAGCGACAGCATGTCGATCGCGGTCGATTTCAGCTCAATCGGAAACCTTCCGACCGCCTGCACTGCATCAGTGTGGAAAAGCGCGCCGACTTCCCTGGCTAGGTCGGCAAGCTCAACCACGGGAAAGATCGTACCGGTCTCACTGTTCGCCCACATTATCGAGACGATTGCCACTTGTGGGGTGAGGGCGGTTCTGTAGGCGTCCAGGTCGAGCCGGCCGTGGTGATCGACTGGGATAATGTGCACCTTGACGCCGCGCGTCTTTTCAAGGTGCGCGCACAACTTCAGAACGGCCGGATGTTCAACCGCGGAAGTCACTATTTCCGTTCGACCGGGCATTACCTCGAGCGCCGAAAGGATGGCTGTACTGTCGCTTTCAGTCCCGCCCGAGGTGAAGATGATCTCGTCCTCGAATCCCGCGCCGATGAGGGCTTGCAACTGCCGCCTCGCCTTTCTCACGGCTTCAGCAACCGATGCGCCATAGGCGTGCATGGACGAAGGATTGCCAAATTGCTCCGTAAAGAAAGGCAACATCGCTCCAAGGACTGCAGGATCAACCCGCGTCGTTGCGTTGTTGTCGAGATAGACAGGTCTCATGGGAGTGATCCTTCAACTGCTGAAATGATTCAAGGGTAGGCGGGCCATTGAACCTCTGGCGCATATCGTATCTGGTGAGGTGGGCGGCCGGGCGAGCGATGGCTTGGCTGACCGGTCGCTGCCGACATTGCCATTTGGTGGCGGCATCCGCCGGGAATTCAGCTGTTTCGGGCAATGTTGTTTGCTTGCCCACGGCAACGATCGATGATCGCGATTTGGCACATCACCGAACGCAATTGTTCCGGGCCGACAGTGCGTGTCGGCTGGTTCCAGAGCGCCGGGGGTTACCGGTTTGACGCAGTATTCCTTGGCGTCGCTATAGTCGAACATAGCCTGTTCCCCTGCAATCATTTGCAGGACTTGCCGCAGCTGCACTTCTCCTGCGCATTGGGGTTATCGAAAACAAAGCCGGATGTTTCGAGCCCTGTGACGAAGTCGACGGTCATGCCGGCGGCATGGGGTTGGGAGCCTCTATCCATGAACACCTTGAGCCCATCTCGCTCGATGATCGTATCGCCCTCATGTGAGACGCTCTCCAGGCCCATTGAGTATTGGAAGCCGGCGCAGCCGCCGGCATGGACCATGATGCGAAATCCTTCCGCCGGCTCGCTGGCGCGGTAAAGAGCGGCCTTGATGGCGGCAACAGCGTTGTCGGTGAGCGTAATCATGGCTCGATTTCTCCTCGGTCCGTGACGTTTTCGCGGATCATCTCGCATGAACCGTGCCAAAGGGAAGACGTGTGTAAAAACGGTAGGACATCCCGACGTCTCTATGCTCGATTGCTGGGGAGACGTCCGACAACCGACACTTACTGTCGGGTTTGTCGCGTCCGCGTCACAGGAGGGGCGCCTGAGTTCGCGATGCACTCACGCGTAAAGCAATGAACAGAGCCAAAGATGTTCAGAGCTTGCCGCGGAGCAACTGGCACGACTTTTGAGAGCCTTCGTTGCGGCGGCAAAATTGCCGGCCGATTCACCTTTGGGTTGCCCTCGCAATCGAAGAACGAAGGAAGCAATATGTCGCTCCTCCCTCAGACCCGCCTTGTGTGGGAAAGCAGCACCGCCGGTGGAACCCGAATGCTCGATCGGCCGATTGGCGCCGACCACCCAACAATCGCTCTCTACCGGCGATTGGCCGCTGACCGCCCGGAGACAGGATTCGACTGGCGTGTGCCTGACGATCAATCGCGTCCGCCGTGCACACCCCTGAGGCCCTTTTTTCGACCGATCGTCAAAAGAAGAACGGGGCGGGGTTAAAAACATGGATCAGCGCAAGAAGCGGTCGCCCAACGAAATCCGGCGTGCGTGGGAAGTCTGTCCGAGCATTCCCGCGCGTGATTTCGCCGCCCAATTGGGCATTTCGGAAGCGGAACTGGTCGCGGCCCATTGCGGTTTCGGCGCGGCACGCATCGACCCGCGCGTCAATCACCTGCTGACGGGCCTCGAATTCGTGGGCGAAGTGACGGCGCTGACCCGCAATCAAGGTGCCGTGCACGAAAAGATTGGCGTCTTCAACAAAGTGATAACCGGCAACAATCACGCCATGGTCCTTGGTGACGAATTCGACCTTCGCGTCTTCCCGCAGGCTTGGAGGTATGGTTTCGCTGTTGAAAGGCGCCATCGCGGCGGAATCCAGCGCAGTTTGCAATTCTTCGACGCCGCCGGCGCAGCAGTGCATAAGGTGCATCTCAGGCCGGTCTCCAACCTTCATGCCTATCGAAAGCTGGTGGCCGAGCTCGTATCCGCCAACCAGGAGCCGACCATGTCGCTTAAGGCGAGAGTAGCCGACCTGGGCGCGAGGACTGCGGACCGGGCCGGCACGGTGGACGACCTACGCGAGCACTGGAGCCGGCTGACTGACGTCAACCTTCTGAAGACGCTCAAGCTCAGCCGCTGCCAGGCTTTGCGCATGGTAGGCCAGGATTACGCTTGGCTGCTCGACAATGCTGCAGTTGGCGCCGTGCTCCAGCGTGCGGCCGAAGACGAATTGCCGATCATGTGCTTCGTCGGCAACCGAGGCTCTATCCAGACCCATTCCGGCTTAATCAAGTCGGTCAAGCAGATCGGGCCGTGCATCTATGTGCTGGACGAAACCTTCCGGCTGCATCTCAGGAGCCACCAAATCCGTGAGGTTTGGGCCGTGCGCAAGCCGACCAATGACAGTCACGTCACCTCGCTCGAAGCATATGGGTCCGACGGCAAGATGATCATCCAGTTGTTCGGTGCGCGCAAGGAAGGCGAACGCGAGCGCGACGACTGGCGGGTTCTGGCGGAAAACCTGCCGCGTTTCCCCGACAGCTACATGAGAACAGCTACATGAGAAAGACCGATCGTTGTCGGTGGGACGCCGGCGCCCATCTGCCTCCGCAGCGAGTAGCCGGGCATTGAAGCCGAGATCGGGAACACGATGACGCAATAAGCGCGCTGTATTGTCATAACGCGATGAGCAGGTAGCAATTTGGCGCTGCCCCATCGAAGGCATGGTTACGACGAAGCCGCGGCCTTTGGCCGAGCTCAGAGGTGACAATAGCGTTAACGCCACCGACCGTCGTCACTCCCCACCAGGCGGTCAGCTGTTGCGGTTCGGGCCGAGCAGAAATACTGTCAAGACAGCGAGGAACGTGGCAACCGCGCTGTAGAGAAAGACACTGGCAATGCCCGTGTGATCCACCAATAGGCCACCGAAAGTTGTGCCGGCTGCGATCGCCACTTGGAAGGCTATGACCATCAGTACACCAGCGCTCTCGGCCTGTTTCGGAGCGGCGCGCAGCACCATCCAGGTCTGCAATCCGACCGGGACCGCGCCAAAAGCAAAGCCCCATACGGCAACTGCAATTGCCGAGGTCAAGGCCGATGCTCCCATAGTCAGGAGCGAGACAGCGGCTACGGCAATGAGCAGGGGCGGCAGGGCCGCGACTGCCTTGAGACTGTGTTTGGTGAGGAATGCGCCCGCTAAATTGCCGAAGACGCCGGCCGTGCCAGAAGCAAGGAACACGAGCGGGATCGACTTCTTGTCGAGCGGAGGAACGCTCTCGAGAAAGTCGCGGATGTAGGCGAAGCTGGCAAAATGGCCGGAAGCGACCAATAGCACGACTAGGACCGCAACCTTCATCGTCGGATTCTTCGCGACATCCAGCGGACTGCGGAATCTGCGCACTTCGATCGGAGGCAGTGGCGGAATGGTTACGAGTTGCACGAGCAGCGCAACGGCACTCACGATTGCGGCGACCTTGAACGAGGCTCGCCATCCCCAAATGTCACCGACATAAGCGCCGATTGGAGCCGCGCAGACGGAGGCGACAGAAACGCCGGTGAGGATGATCGACATGGCGCGCGGCATGAGGTGACTTGGAACCAGCCGCATTGCCAACGCTGCCGAAATTGACCAAAAACCACCGAGCGATATGCCGAGGACGACGCGTGCCGCCAGCAACACCGGCAGCGACCCCGCAACCTCCGCCAGAACGTTCGACAGGATCAGCAGCAGCGTCATCGCCCAGATGACGACCCTGCGGTCCAGACGCTTTGTCACGATGGCCATTGTCGGTGCCGAGATCGCCGCGACGATTGCGGTCGCTGTTAGCGCCTGTCCAGCCGTGCCAGTGCTGATACCGAGATCATGCGCGAGCGGTGTCAGAACGCTGGCGGGCAGAAACTCTGCCGTCACAAGCCCGAAGGTGCCGAAGGAAAGCGAAATGATCGCACCCCATGCGGGGCCAGACCGTTGATAGGGACTTTCTGGGTCAAGCCGATCTCGGTCGAACAGAGCCGCGTCCACTAAATCTGTCGCCGATTCGGTCATGAATGAGTTCTCCAGCTAGGAGCTGTTGCAGCAGGGGTGGCTATATCGCCGGGGATCAAAGCCGCTAGACCTTCCGGCGGCGGCCAGTCGGCCTCAGTCGAGGCCTCGGCGCCCACGCATCCGAGGCCTCATCGGAGGGCCGACGGACACAACCGTCGACAATGCGGGAGAGTTCTCGGCGCGGTCGCATCGATCGCATCCGTCGAAGTGCGGCCTGTTCACTGCGAACCAAGCAAGCCGAACGCGGTGTCCTCGATCGAGGCCTTGATGGGGGGATGATCGACGATCTCTATATTGCTTTGAAGCAGGAAGTTCCGTCGCCATATGCGGTTATCCTGGCAGCCAGAATTGAGCGGTCGTCGCAAGCACCAAGGCGGTCGCAATGAGTGCAACGAGGCGGAAGTCTGATCGATGGCTGCGGTTCGATGGCCGCGCGATCGACAGAATTGAGGTGATGAGTTATCCCTTTTGAAGCCGTTGCTCCCAATTCTGGGATAAGGTAATTGCAGGCGGTCCCAGCAACGTCGGGCGGCCTTTTTGGTGATTGAATTCATGGGACGACACTCTCGGTCCGTGACGCATCTGCGAATGACTCCGCAAGTTCCGTGCCATCAACGACAAATCTGGCTCTGCTGAGCGGGTGGTGGAGGCACGAGCGTGGGCTATCCCAAGAGCTTGCCGCAAGGTTGTTCGAAGTTGAGGTGCCGGATAGACCGCAAATATGTCGGGCGGCCTGGGGTTGGCCAACACGAAGATGCGCAAGTTCAAAAGGACGAGCTGAACCCTTGCCGATATCCATCCGAGGCTGATCTGGAGAAGGTCAAGAACTGCGTCTTGAAGGCTTCCGCCGCACCGGCAAATGCTAAGCCAAGGTGCTGGGCAAGATGGACAGGGCCATCCAACCCGTCGACTGGACGCTCATTAATGGCGTCGGTGTGGCTCTGTAGCTGGCGAGAAAAACGCCCTGCTGAAAGACAAAAGCTCGTGTGGCCGGCTCTGAAGGACGGCCAATGAGGCATGCGAGGAGAGGCTATAGTCCATTCGTGTAGACTGATCTTGTCCTACGGAGGCGGCTAACCACCCCGCCAGACATCATCGAGGGGAGCGCCACTAGGCTCACCCCAAGTGTTGGTCGTTTCCACCTGGTGACCTCGGCCAAGTCACCAAGCCGCTTAGCGCAAGCTTTCGAACTGGATGCTCCCCGGGCACATGATCGGCTAGCGATCCCACCAGTTGAGTTGCTCCAAGTCGCTGTCTAGCATTCTACATTCTGTGTCCGACGCTGGACAAGAATGTTGCAATCCCGACCAGCAAGTCAGCGCAGGCGCCACCTGTTGCCCAGCAAACGGCAAGGATTATCGAAAGACGAATTCGGCACGGAGCTTGCACCGACGATTGCATGCAAATGCCGACAGCATCTCATGAACGGTCTCTCGATTCTGGCGCGGTTAAATCGCGGCCGGTTCCAGATCATGTCCCGCCCGAAATGGTGAGGGACTTCAACCTGTTTACGTCGCCCGGCATGTTGCCGACGGCTAACGGGGATCCGCATGCAGCGGTTGCTTGCGTTCATGCCGGGCCTCCGATCTTTTATTCAACCAGCAACACGCGCGACGGTCGGGGTACCTGGGTCATCACTCGCGCGAGCGACCAGCGCCGGGTGCTGCAGGACACCGAAACGTTTTCCAGCCATCGCAGCATCTTCGCCTCTGTGCTCGGCGAGAGCTGGCCGATGATCCCGCTTGAGCTCGATCCGCCATTCCACGGTGTTTTTCGCTCACTGCTCAATCCGCTGCTTTCGCCAAAGCGGGTAATGGCATTGGAGCCGGCTGTCCGGGAACGAGCGATCAAGCTGATCGACAGGATCGCCGCATCAGGCACGAGCTGCGACATCATGAAGGATTTTGCAGTTCCGTTCGCGGTCAATATCTTCCTTCGCTTTATTGGGCTTTCGGACAACGGACTAGAAACATTTGTCGGCTGGGCTAGAGATCTGCTCCACGGCGATAAGGAGCAACGACCACCCGCAGCCCGGACGATCGTGGCCTTCATCGACGAACTTGCCACCGAGCGCCGCAAGGAGCCGGTCGATGATTTCATGACCTTCATCGTGAAGGCAAAGGTCGAGGGTCGTCTGCTCAGTGACGAAGAAGTCCGTGGCATCGGCGTGCTTGTGTTCGTCGCGGGACTCGACACGGTCTCAGCAGCCATATGCTTCGACTTGGCCCATCTCGCGCGCAACCCCAAAGATCAGGAATTGCTACGAAGCGAACCTGACCGGATTGCCGTCGCTGCGGAAGAATTGCTGCGCGCCTATTCGACCATTCAGATGATCCGAGTGGCAACGAAGGATGTCGACTTCAAAGGCGCGCCGATCCGCAAGGGAGATTATGTTTCCTGTGCCACGATGATTGCCAATCGTGACCCGGCGGAATTCGAATGCCCGAATGAGATCGATCTGGCGCGCGAGGACAACCGGCACGCTGCCTTTGGCTATGGTCCCCATCGTTGTCTTGGCTCACACCTTGCCCGGCGGGAGATTGTCATTGGCCTGGAGGAGTGGCTGGCGCGCATCCCAGCCTTTCGGATCAAGACAGGGACTGAACCTATCACCTTCGGCGGCCATGTGTTCGGGATCGAGAATCTGATCCTGGAATGGTCCTGAAGTTTCAGCCAACGACATTGGAGTTCGCTATGCGTGTCGTCGTACATAAAGCCAGATGCCAGGGTCATGCGCGCTGCTGGGCGCGGGCGCCGAGAGTCTTCAAGCTTGATGACGCCGGCTACATCTTGCCCGGTGATATTGATGTTGCCGATGGGGAGCAACTGCTTGCCTCAAAAGGGGTACGAGCCTGCCCCGAACAAGCTCTGGAAGTTGACGAGCCCCCCGCTAACTCAGTTGTAGAGAGAGACACACGCAAAGTGCAGACTGGCATCGGGAAGGACAAAACAATCATACAATTCGCGACAGACCCTGTCGACCACGCGAAAATTACCGAACTGCGTGACCGAGAGGCGATCCGCAACTGCCTGTATCGGTACTGCCGCGGGATAGACCGCGCCGATGAGGCGGCGCTGCGTAGCGCATACTGGCCCGAAGCGTATGACAGGCACGGTCCCTATTGCGGACCGGCAGAGGACTTCATCCAATTTGCTCTCGGTCTGCCGGGGCACCGTAACATCCATCAAATCACGAACAGCCTGATCGACTTCATCAGTTCAGCAGAGGCCGCGGTCGAGAGCTATTTCACCGCGCTGCAACGCGGACCGGATACAGACCAAGAAATACGTCAGACGCTGCTTTGCGGCCGTTACTGCGATCTGTTTCAGAAGAGGCAGGACGAGTGGCGAATTGCGGAACGGACAGTCGTCTACGATTGGGTTGAGGAGCAAATCCCGCCAGCGATTCTTGAGGCAGATAGGTTCGGCCGGCGACAGCCGATTGGAGCACCACATCCAGACGATCCCATCTACCAGTTGCTCAAGGGTCACATCCCCACCGACCAAGATGGCGTCGAGGGTCCCCAACTGGGAGCTGCATAAGTGGGTAGGAATGGAGGATGAGCGCCCTACGGGAACGACATCTGTGTGGGGCCGCGACTGGCGGTCACTGCAACGATTTGGCTCGGCCCTTCATTCCGCCCAAGGTTGATGGGCTGAGATCACAAGCGGTCATCGTGGAGAAGCTCTCGTGAAACTGGCAGCACGCACCGTAATCATCACAGGCGCTGCGGGCGGGATCGGCCGTGCCCTGGTCGATATCCTTGCCGCGGACGGAGACACTGTAGTTGCGGTGGACCTTCCGGGCAGTGGTGTGGTTGAACTGGCTCGGGATCTCGGGTCGCCGCACGTCGGTCTGGAGTGCGATGTGTCGCGAGAGAAGGACATGCTCTCACTTTTCGGCCAGGTCGAAGCACGGTTCGCGCAAATCGATGTCCTCATCAACAATGCGGCGGTTGGACCCACGATGGATAGGATCATCGACACCGCTGTCGATACCTTCCGACGCGGCGTGACAGTGAACCTTATTGGGCCATTCGTTATGGCCCGGGAAGCGGCGCGGCGCATGAAGCCGGGCGGTGCGATCGTCAATGTGGCTTCGATGGCGGGCGTGGTCGGCAATCCCAGGCGCAACGCCTACGCAGCCTCGAAAGCTGGCGTGATCTCGTTGACAAAGTCCCTTGCATGCGAGTGGGCTATGCGAGGAATCCGCGTCACGGCGGTGGCGCCGGGCTCCGTCCGCACCCCAATGGTCACAGAACTGGCACGCGCTGGCAAAATGGACCTCGCGGCGATACGCCGCCGCGTGCCGATGGGGCGCTTGGCTCGCCCCGACGAGATCGCCAGGGTCGTGCGTTTTCTGAGCAGCACGCAGGCGCGCTACATCACCGGCTCGGTGCTGGCAGTCGACGGAGGCTGGATGTCATTCAACCAGCCGGGGGATGCTCACCCGCCGGTGGATGGTGCGCTCCAAGCCGAGCTCTCCTGTCCGGCCGAATGCACAGATGCGCGAATCGTGCTCGTCACCGGTGGCGCAAAAAGCATTGGCGCGGCCGTCGCTCGCCGCTTTGCCGCGAACGGCGACACCGTCGTGATTGCTGATAAAGATGGCACTGCAGCGGCAGAGCTGGCTACATCGCTCCCCGGCAAGCATCTGGCGAAATCGCTGGACGTGGCCGTCGAGAGCGATGTGGTGTCGATGTTCGAAGAACTGAGGGGACGCTTCGGGTATATCGATGTTCTGGTCAATAGTGCTGATACCGCCGACAGGATTGTGCCTGCGATCGAGCAACTGTCGAAACAGCTCGAACACGTCCTGGATGTCAACCTTACCGGCGCCTTCACCTGCGCGCGCGAAGCGATCAAGGCTATGCGCCCGGGCGGCGTGATCCTCAATCTCGGGTCGATCGACAGCTTTCTGCCGTTCGCGCCGCGCCATGCCTACGGCGCCTCCAAGGCGGGGATGGATATGCTGACCCGTTGCATGGCGGCCGAACTCGGGCCGGTCGGAATTCGGACAGCCACCGTCGCTCCTGGCCACATCCGCACGCCCGCACTTGCTCAGTTGGCCAAAGCCGGCCGCATCGACCTGACAGCAATCGGACGACGCATCCCCATGGGCAGGATGGGACGGCCAGAAGACGTCGCAGATGCATCGTTCTTCCTTGCTTCGTCTGACGCCTCATACATCAACGGCTCGATCCTCTACGTGGACGGCGGCTGGACCTCGTTCGGTGATGCGGGAAACGCCAGCGAGCTCTATGACGAATGTTTTGCGGAGGCCGCAGGTTAATTGCCAGGCCTTCGCAGGGCGACCGGCCGAGCATTATGAAGCCTCGGCTCCACGACGCACCTGAGGTGCTTGAGATCCAAGCATGCGCATGCCGAGCACATTCCCGGTCGGCTGACGTGTCTATAACGAGGAGAAATCATGGAATTTGCCACTTTCATTCTGGCCGCCCAGCGTGGCTATCACCAATCCTCAGAAAGCGTCATCCGCAACTCCATCGAACAGGCCGTCGCTTCGGAGCAGGCTGGGTTCAACACCGCGTGGTTTGCTGAGCACCACTTCAACAATTACAGCCTCATACCATCCCCGCTGATGATGGTGGCGCACTGCGGCGGCTTGACAAGCACGATTCGCCTGGGCACTGCCGTCTGCGTGCTGCCGCTTTACCAACCGCAGCGCCTGCTGTCCGAGATCGGCTTCGCCGACATCGTTGCGAACGGCCGTCTCGAGCTCGGCGTAGGCTTGGGATACCAGCAGTTCGAGTTCGAACGGTTCGGCGTGGACATCGATGAGGCGCCGGCCGTCTTTTCGGAATACCTGGACATCATTCTCAAGGGCCTCAACCAAAACGTCTTCGAACACGACGGCCAGTATGAGAAGATCCCCCCAACAGCGATTTCGGTCCGCACAGTCCAGCAGCCGACGCCGCCTATCTGGATCGCTGGCGGAGCCGCACGGATGGCTCGGGCCTACCGCGAGGGGCACAATTTTTTTGTCACAGCCTTCCACGACGGCTTAGAGACTTTGACCACACTGCGTGAATCAGTCGAGAGGGCGGCGGCATCCGAGGAAAAGAACGTCACCGACGTCAAGATATCGCTGCTGCGCTGCTGCTATGCCAGCCACGACGAGTTGGAGATCAACAGCTATCTCGACAATGCCCGCTTCCAGCGCCGGCTTTCTGAAGCCCTGCATCAGCGTCGCCAACAGAGCCACGATGGCTACCTGCTGCAGGAGACACCGACCCAGCAGGATCTGTCCTTCGAGACCATGCGCAAAAATTTGCCGATTGGCAGCGTAAATCGCGTGATTGATCGCCTGCTGGAAGAGATCGATATCTTGAAACCGGACCAGATCGCAGTTCAGACTCAATTGGGCGACTTCGACCAAAAGACGATGCTGCGCCAGATCGAGCTCTGGGGCGACAAGATCATCCCTGCGGTCAACAAGGCGCTTTGTCATGCCGGAAGCTGAAGCCGGCCGTTACGATGATGGCTGCCTATCCAGCGCGCAATGGCGTGGGTCCGAGCTAGGGAGGAGCTTCGATCAGCATGTGCTGCCCTGCGTACATTCACGTTCGCTTGAGGAGGTCCAGGCGGGCGAGGTGTTGGCGACGGAGGGGACAGGCCTTTCGTCTGTCGAATTGCGTGATGTCTTGGCCGCAA
This sequence comes from Mesorhizobium sp., assembly GCA_004963905.1. Classification (GTDB taxonomy): domain Bacteria; phylum Pseudomonadota; class Alphaproteobacteria; order Rhizobiales; family Rhizobiaceae; genus Mesorhizobium. The sequence continues at coordinate 89,864 of SUGL01000022.1, read as the reverse complement.
CTTTCCCGTCTACCTCCAGCAGCGTATTCGCTTTGGAGGAGTTGAGCGAGCCCGAGCCGGAACTGGAAGAGGAACTGCTACGCCGGCTGCTGCTAGCGCATGCTGCGCCGGCCGACCCGGCGAGCGCCCGCTTGGCCAAGATCATCGCCCGGCGTGCGATGCGCATGGACCATCTTTGGCGGGATCTTGGCCTCTCAAATCGCGCTGAGCTCAGCCGCCTGCTTGCCAGACATTTTCCCGCGCTGGCGGCAGGCAACACAGAAAACATGAAATGGAAAAAGTACTTTTACCGCAAGCTGTGTGAGGCCGAAGGCTTTTCGTCATGCACAGCACCCAGTTGCGGGGAATGCCATGACTTCGAAAGCTGCTTCGGCCCGGAGGAAGTTGAGAGTCGCCTCTCGCCGACCACGAATGTCGGTTAGTCACTTCGCTTGATCGCAGCTGCGGACAAACGCTTATCGCGGCGCCGTCGTATGGAGGAAGGGATGTTCATCGCCTCGCGATATTTGGTGACGGTACGGCGAGCGACATCGATGCCGGTCTCCTTGAGTTGAGCAACGATGTCTTCGTCGGAATGTACCTTGTCGAGCGATTCTTCGGCTATGATTGCCTTGATCCGATGGCAGACAGCTTTGGCGGAGTGCGCATCGCCGCCCTCGCAGGATGCGATTGGCGCAGCGAAAAAATACTTCAGCTCGAACACCCCGCGCGGAGTCAACATGTACCTGTTCGAAGTCACCCGGCTTACCGTCGACTCGTGCATGCCGATCTCGTCAGCGACATTTTTGAGACAGAGAGGCCGCAGATGGGCGGCGCCGTGTGTAAAAAAGGCATCCTGCTGGCGCACGATTTCGGTCGCAACCTTAAGGATCGTCTTAGCGCGCTGCTTGAGACTGCTGATCAGCCAGTTCCCTTTTTCCTGGCAATTGTCGAGAAACGCTTTGCCTTCCGGATTTTGCTTGGTCAGCTGCGAGATTTCGGCGACATAGGTGTGGTTGATCAACACTTTGGGCAGCGTGGCCGGATCAAGCTCCACCCGCCATCCACCTTCGGACTTGGGCATTACCCAGACGTCCGGTACGATGGTTTCCGGCGTCCCGGACTGGAACCGGTCTCCAGGCTTGGGATCGAGCGCGCGGATTTCGTTCCTCATGTCGAGGAGATCCTCCTCGTCGACTCCGCAACGCTGCTTCAATCCCTGAAAATCCCCCCGTGCAAGCATCTCGAGATTGGCGACCAAAGCTGCCATAGCCGGGTCGAACCGGTCTTGCTGGCGCAGCTGAATCTCCAGGCATTCGCTGAGAGTTCGCGCAAAAATGCCCGGCGGATCAAATTGCTGCAAGATTCCGATGACCCGTTCCACATCAGCTTGCCGAACGTTTAACGTCCTGGCCAGATCGAAAAGGTTTACCTGAAGATAGCCAGTGTCCTCCAGATGAGCGGCGAGCTGTCCGGCAATCAGCCGCTCCTGGGGGGTGAACGGGTTGAGGGCGACCTGGCGGGCGACATGGTCGTGCAATGTTTCGGTGTGGGCGGTAAACTCCTCGACGGCAGGTCGATCGTTGCCGCTACTGCGTTGCGACTTCCATTGCCCGCGCCCGCCAGACGGCCCGCCAATGGGCGATTCGCCGATTTCGCTTCTGCTTTGACTGCTCCGCTGATCCACCCCTGGCAGCGGCGAATCGTCGTCAAACGGGTCAGGCTTCAAAACGGGGTTCTTCTCGAGTGCCTGCTGCACGAGCTGATGGAGTTCAGTATGCGTCAATCGCAGCAAGCGAATAGCTTCAATGGCTTGAGGCGATAAGACCATACGTTGCTTCTGGCGTTGAAGCAGGCTTGCTGAGAGATGCATGTTGAACCGTGATCTGCCGAGGAGGCTCTAGTGTGTGCTTGGGTTGTGTGAGACTTTCCACTTCTGGGTCATGCCGCCGCCTTCAATTTGTCGAGAACGTTTTGCGGGGATGAAACGCCATAGGGGTCCGTCTCGCAGTTGTCACAGAAGCCTTCCTCCTCGAACCACTGCTCCACCACGCCATCGTCGATCAGAGCGGCGTATCGCCAGGAGCGCATGCCAAAGCCCAGATTGTCCTTCGCGACCAGCATGCCCATTTTGCGCGTGAACTCGCCCGACCCGTCTGGGATCAGCTCGATCTTCTGCAGCCCCAAGGACTTTCCCCACGCATTCATGACGAAAGCATCGTTGACCGAGACGCAGTAGATCGCGTCAATTCGCAGTTCCAGAAATTGATCATAGAGTTTTTCGAAATCGGGCAGTTGGAAGGTCGAGCAGGTCGGGGTGAAGGCGCCAGGCAGCGAGAACAGGATGATGCGCTTGCCCCCGAAATAATCGTCGGAGGTCTTGTTCTCCCACTGATAAGGATTTGGCCCCCCGATCGACTCATCGCGAACACGCGTGCGAAAGGTCACGAGAGGAACGTTCTTTCTATAGGTCATTGATTTGCTTCCAGGCCAAAGTGGTACGGTGCATTTTTCGGTTAAACTGAAGCGGCATCGACTTCGGTCGACAGTTCCGGCAGCCTCGCGCCTTGGCGTGGTTGCCTCGGACCGGTCTTGTGCAAGACCGCCCCCGAGCAGGCACGTTTAACGGCGACGAGCTTCCGCGGAGACGGGGAATTTTGCTCGCGTGCTTTATCGAGCTTTGAGAGGTAGGCATGGTCTGCAACCGTGATTTTGACTGCGTTCTATCGACCGAGTCGCAAGCGCCATGCCAATTGACCCGATGCCTTGGGTTCACTTCGGTTTTTGCAGCAACTTTCGTGTTGTGCAGTAATGCCGGTCGATATTATTGCTCAAGCAGCACTGGAAATTGGGTGCGACTCCGTTCGGCAAACCCGGCCTTTGTCCGAAGCCGGACACGAATGTCGGAAATAGCCAAACGCCAGGATCTGGGGCGGGTTAAGAAACGTTGCCGTGGGCACCGGCTTCAGCACAATTGCGCCACGCGAGCATGGCTCCCAGCGTCAATGCCGTGCAGCAGCGAGACGAAGTCACTGCAGAATATCAACCTCTGCGAAGTCGTTGAAACCCAGCATGTGCGAGCCGTTCGAGGCGCAGATCAAGGCATGCTCGAGGAAGAGCTCGTGCTCTCGGCAGCAAGTGTTGCGACGTCTGACAAGGATCGTCGCGCTTCAAGGAAAAGAACCTGAATGGTGCACGGCTTGTGAAGGCCGGCGCATGGAAATGGCTGGGCTGATCATCCTCCATGAGGGTTGAATGAAGAGCTGGCCCCTATCTCCCTCAGCTGCAACGGGGGGAGATAGGGCATGTCCGTCTATCGCGCTGGGTAACATTCCTCGGTGATGCAATAAGGGGGAGCAATTTCTCATTTCGGCAGACACGACCCAGCTCTCCTTTCATGCGCTGATTCCCCCAGGGGAAATCGCGACTCCAGGCTTCCTATGCAGCGAATCGCGGTGCTGTCCGATGTCCGACAATGTCGGATGCGGATCGTAGCTGGGCTAGATCCGTCACTTTGCCTCGATGGTTTCCCACTGGCCTTATATCTGCTTCGCCCAAATGCGGCGACATAACCTGTGCGGCATCTGTGAATGGATCGACTTCAATCGAGACCTCGGAGGTCCCGATGCGCGAAGGGAGCTTGCCGATATGACGGCCACCATAGCGAACCACGGTCCGGACGACGAGGGGACTTGGATCGGCGGGCCTGCGGCGCTGGGACACCACCGCCTGGCAATCATCGATATCCAGGGCGGCCGCCAGCCGAGGATGCTCCAGGGGGATGGCCGACCTGACTTGGTGCTCGTCTACACGGGTGAGACTTACAACTACCGCGAGCTGCGTCAACAGCTGGCCGGCCTAGTCCATCGCATGAACACGAGCAGTGACACCGAGGTGGTGCTGCACCGCCCCCGCGAGTAGGGCTCTTCGGCGGGTACACTTTTTTCACGAAATCCGTGAATGTTTCTCGCGACATCATCCCGCAATCGGTGGTGCAGCGGGTGAAGAGCCCGTATCCGGCTATCCAGAATGCCGCCTACGACAAAATACTACGTACGCGGTTCACTGTGATGCTGGACGACCTAGTTGTGGAGCTTCAACAGGTTGTCCTCGATCAGGGCGAGGCGACTGATAGGCGTTTTTGACTTTAGGCTGCCATGTGGACGATGCCAATTGTATCTGTGCAGCCAGACAGGCAGTTCGGCGGCACGATGATCGGATGTCGGATAGGCAATGGCGTAGGCCCATTCGCGCAGTGCTGTCTGGATGAAGCGCTCGGCCTTGCCATTGGTCTTGGGCGTATAGGGTCTTGTCGTGACGTGCTTGAGGCCGAGATCGCGGCAGGCCTTGGCGAAGGCCTTTGATCTGTAGCAGGAGCCGTTGTCGGTCATGACGCGGGCTATCGTGACGCCGAGGCTGGCGTAATAGGCGACCGCGGCCTTGAGGAAGGCGATGGCGCACTCCTTTTTCTCGTCGGGCAGGATTTGCGAGAAGGCGATGCGGGACGCGTCGTCGATGCAGACATGGACGAACTCCCAGCCGGCGCCGCGCGACTTGCCCTTTTGCGGATCGCCGGTGATACGATGGCCGACTTGGCTGAAGCGGCCGAGCTTCTTGATGTCGATATGGATCATCTCGCCGGGATGCTCCCGCTCGTAGCGCCGGACCGGTTCGGCCGGCTCGATATCCCTGAGCCGCGACAGCCCGGCACGCTTGAGAACCCGGCTGACGGTGGCGGGCGAGACGCCGACCTCATGGGCGATGTGCTTGCCGGTCAGCCGCTGGCGACGCAAGGCTGCGATGCGCTCGGCCACGGACTGTTCGGTCAGGCTCGGCATGACGGTGGGCCGCGACGAGCGGTCGACCATGCCGGCCCGCCCTTTGGTCTTATAGCGCTCGACCCAGCGCGCCACGATCTTGGCCGACACGCCATAGACGCGCGCCGCATGGGCTTTGGAAAAAGCGCCTTCTATCACCGATAACGCCATCTCCTCTCGACGCAGCGGTGTGAGACGGGCATTCTTGTGGATGTTCATTCGGACCCTCCGATGGATGCTGAAGCGTGGTAACTCCAGTCTCCTCGGTCCGGTCCGAATGGACAACCTCTCGAAAGCTCACACCTAGTGCCGGCAGTGGCACCGCTGTTGTCCGTCGACAGGTCCCGCGCTTGCTCGGTGCGACCAACAACCTTAAGCGCTAGGGCGTAACCTGACCCTGCAAGATCTCCTCACCGACTATAAGGTGCGCCTCACGATCTGAGACGATGGGACAGGATGGCTAAGGAGGTGCGCCGTCTTGCATGCCCCGCCAGCGAGGCGAACCCTCTCGGCTACGCGCGCCACCAGCGACGCTCCATATCGTCAGGCCTGCGTCTCATGCTCAGATGAGCCGGTATTTGGCTCTCTCATCAGCAAACCGAGAGAGCCCATGCCAAGACGGAAGCAAGCAAGACGAACGAGCGTCAGAGATATCCTGCGCCTGACCCATAAACAGGGCAGTCCGGTGGGCCAAGGTGGCAGAGCAACTGAGGTTCGGCAAGACTTCGGCTTCCACCTATCTGCGGGCGCTGGAGACGGGCTGTCGTGCAGGCCCTGCATGCGGCTTTGAGGACGATGCGATGTTGAAACACCGTCTGTTGCGCCGAATCGGCCGTCGGCCAAACGTTGGGTCGTCATCAGGTTCTCGACAGCTTCCCGGTGTCAAATCCAAACCGTGGTCGGCGATCCCCACCAGGGTGGGAAGGCAGCGCTGATATAGCCGAACGTCGATCAAGTCACGATCAACGATTGCCTCATGTCACATGCCCTGCGGGACTGAAAAACGGAGAAGAACATGTGCGATGCAAAACTGAAGACCGTGCTTTCGCTTTTTTCGCCGGTGGCCAGCAAATTAGATGCTCTCTCGTCCAACGGACCAGCGACGGATGCAAACTGCGTTAAGCTAAATACGAACGAGAACCCGTTTCCGTTGCCGAAGAGCGTAATGCAAAGTGCAATTGCTGCGATCGAACACCAGTATCTTTATCCGGAAGACGACAATCTCAGCTTAAGGGCAGCTGCCTCCGATGCTTACGGATTTTCCAAAGATCAGGTGATTGCCGGCAACGGTTCGTCGGAGCTGCTCGGACTCATCTACAGAGCTTTCCTCGCCCCAGGAGATAGAGTGGCAATGCTGTCGCCCGGATTTTCGTTCAACCGTAAACTTGCCATGTTGCAGGGTGCCGAGTTTCTCGAAATCGCATCGAGCGAAGCTCATCCCCTGCCGATAGAAAAACTGCTGTCCGGCCCCGCAAAAGACGCGAAGTTCATTCTGTTGGCTAATCCGAACAATCCGACCGGAACATTCGTGCCGGTGGCCGAAATCGAACGCCTTGTGGAGCAAGCAGATCGCTTGGTCGTCTTGGATGAGGCCTACGTTGACTTCGCACCCGACAATGCCCTGCGCCTCGTCAATAGACATCCGAATCTTTTGATCTTGAGGACTTTTTCAAAGAGCTATGCTGCCGCTGGCGTGCGAGTCGGCTTCGGTTTCGGTCACCCAGAAATCATTGGCAGGCTGCGCAACATCCAGAATGTCTTCAACATGAACGTGATCGGGCAGGCGGTCGGGAAAAGCATTCTTGCGCATCGCCACGCCTACGAAGAGAACCACAGGCACATCAAGCATGAACGACAGCGAGTGACCCTGGCGCTGTTGCAACTTGGCTTTTCCGTAACACCCTCCCACGCAAACTTTTTGCTGGCCCGTGTGCCGGCGGGACAGGAGGGCTCATGCTGGCAAGCCGCGTTGAAAGAGCAGGCGATCCTCATCGCCAGCTTTCCTGACGTAGATTTGAAGAACTGTATTCGCGTCAGCATTGGCACCACAGAGCAGATGGACAAATTCCTTGCTGCCGCCGAACGCGTCTGTATGAACTTTAAGAAGGATCGCGGTGCTCACAAGCATGAAGTCGATTCACATTAAGCATCAAGTAATGATATGTCGTGAGCTATGATGATTAGCGAATAAATATAGGTAATTTGGAGAACAATTAATTGAAGAAAATTTCCGCTTCGGGCCTGACCTTCGGCATCTTCGATCATCTGGACGAAAACGGCGATGACATCGCACAACAATATGCAGATCGGCTGAGCCTAGCAGAAGCGTGCGATGGCTATGGCTTTTATGCGTATCATCTCGCCGAGCACCACTGTACGCCGCATGGCAGAGGTCCATCACCGAATTTGTTCTTAGCGAGCGTCGCCCAGCGAACCCGCAGTCTTCGTGTTGGTCCCATGGTAATGCTACTTGCGCTCTATCATCCGCTGCGTGCCTTCGAGGAGATCTGCATGCTTGATCAGTTGAGCGGCGGCAGGCTTGAACTCGGCATAGGGCGCGGCTCTGCTCCCACTGAATTGGGATACTTCGGGGTTGCTGTAGAAGCAGCACCAGAACAGTATGCGGAGGCCAGTGAGATTCTCATCAATGCGATGAAAGGCGGGACGCTTTCTTATCAGGGCCGCCACTTTGAGTTGAAAGATGTTCCGCTGACGTTGAGACCTCACCAATATCCCCGTCCGCCGACATGGATCGCCACCAATCGACCCGAGCCGGCTAGCTGGGCCGCTGCGAATGGGGCAAACATCGCCTGCGTCGGACCTTCCACTTCTGTTCGCAGCGTTACCGACGCGTTCCGCGCCGCCCGAATTCACGATGCTGACATTGGCCAGCAAGCGCCATTTCTTGGATTGCTCCGAATGGTGGTGATAGGGCGTTCTGAAACAGATGCGTATTTGCTCGCAGCACCTGCCTATGAACGATGGCTCAATAGCTTCAAATTTCTATACGAACTAAATGCCATTTCCACTCCACCAAACTTGCCTTTGAACTTCGATGCAGCAATTGAAAGTGAATTGTGCGTCGTGGGAACGGCAGATTCTGTCCGAAAAGCTCTCCTTGATCAGCTGGAAGAGGCAGGTGCTAATTATCTTCTGTGTCAACTGGCATTTGGGGATTTGCCGCTGGATGCCTCACTATACACCGCATCGGCCATTGGATCCGAAATCATGGCTCGAGTTGCCGCATCGTGAATCCGTCGTGTGATTGGAGGAGCAGCGGCAGCGCTGCTCCTCATTGCGAAACGGTTGTGGGGGCCGGACTCCTGTGTCAGGTGTAAACCATTGGAGCACGTCCTATCTGATCCAGGTCATATCCTGCGGCTTTGAAGTAGTTGGCACATTCGGCTGGGGTGAAGAGGTCGACGACCGCGCCGAGGCGTCCTGACCTTGCCCCTCTGATCTAATCCGGTTTGAAGTTCGTTCTGGCCCATCCAGAGGACCAGGACATGAAACGCAGCCGCTTCTCTGAAGAGCAGATCATCGGAATTTTGAAGAAACACGAGGCCGGGGTATCGGTTGGCGATCTGTGCCGCAAGCACGGGGTCAGCGACGCCTCGATCTACAATTGGAAGGCCCGCTTCGGCGGGATGGATGTCACCGAGGCTCGGCGACCTGAAGGCGCTGGAGGACGAGAACACGCGCCTGAAGCGGCTTTTGGCCGACGCCATGCTCGACAATGCCGCGTTGAAGGACCTTGTGGGAAAGAAATGGTGACGCCCGCCGCCAAGCGGAAAGCTGTCGCTCGCCTGAAGGAAGGCTTCGGGATGAGCGAACGGCGGGCGTGTAAAGCCATCGGCTGTTGCCGCATGACGGTTCGCTACCAGACCAGCAGGCCGGACGACCGCGAGGTTCGCGAGCGGATGAAGGCCGATCGCGCAGGAGCGTCGCCGGTTCGGCTACCGGCGTCTTCTCGTGATGCTGAGGCGGGAGGGCCTGGTCGTGAACCACAAGAAGCTGTTCCGGCTCTATCGGGAGGAGAAGCTCGCCGTCGCCGCCGTGGCGGCCGCAAGCGGGCGATCGGGACCAGGGCGCCGATGCTGGTGCCGCTGAGGCCCGACGAGCGCTGGTCGCTCGACTTCGTATCGGACCAGCTCACCGACGGGCGCCGCTTCCGCATCCTGGCCGTCGTCGACGACTGCACGAGAGAGTGCCTCGCACTCATCGTTGATACGTCTCTCTCGGGCATGCGGGTTGCCCGCGAATTGGACGGCTCATCACCGAGCGGGGCCGGCCCAGGATGATCGTCAGCGACAATGGCAGCGAGTTCACCTCGAACGCCATCCTCTCCTGGGCGGATCAGAACCGCGTCGAATGGCATTACATTGCGCCCGGCAAGCCGATGCAGAATGGCTTCATCGAGAGCTTCAACGGCCGACTGCGCGATGAACTGCTCAACGAGACGCTGTTCACCTCGCTGGCTCAGGCGCGCGTAGCCATCGCCCTGTGGCACGCCGACTACAACACCGCGCGGCCGCACTCCCCCCTGGCAGACCCCGGCCAAGTTCGCCAGCACCTTCAATCCGCGACGGTCGCTCGCGCTGCGCTATGCCAAAGGCTCCGCGCCAGCGCCCGTCGCTTCACCCGCCCAGCAGGGCACAACCCACGCCGGAAACGAACTCAAAACTGCTGGGGCAACGTCAGTCCCATAGAGCCTTGATGGTTATCTCGGCCTTTGCTCGCAGCAGCGCCTTAGGTTGGGCGAAGGCGTTCTCAATCGGATTGAAGTCGGGACTGTAGGGCGGCAGTTAGAGCAGGCTCGCCTGCGGCCTCAATCGCGCCGCGCAGGGTTCTCCAGGCGGATGTCGCCAATGTCAAATTTGCTGGCATCCATGTCGCCCTCGCCAACCGCACAAGCGAAGGCCAGAAAGCCAACATGTGTTCTGCGGCTTAATTAAGAGTCAGCCGATGTCGGCCGAACATCACCTTGTCTCGAAGTCGACGATCGGACAGCAGGTTGCGAAAGTTGGCGCGATGCGAAACAAACTGCTGAAGCGCTCAACTTTTATTGATCACGCGTGTTGGACGCGACGCACTCCCGTTCCAATCGGGCTGAGCGCAAATTCTCCCGGTTCACAAAACTGAGTCGCTGGAGTAGTGGGGGCGCAGAGAAATCTCCGGTCGCAGCCTTACCCGGTCAAAACAAGGATACCAATGATGAAGACTCTCGCCGTCTGCTCTGGCGGATTGGACTCCGTTTCCCTTGCTCACATGGTGGCAGCGGAGCACGAACTCACCGGCCTTCTATCTTTCGACTATGGCCAACGGCACAGGAAGGAATTGGGCTTCGCCGCTCTTTGCGCGCAGCGACTGAAGGTCCCGCACCAGATCATCGACATCGGCGAAATTGGCCGTGGCCTTTCCGGCTCAGCGCTGACTAGCAGTATCGACGTGCCGGACGGCCACTACGCCGAAGACACGATGAAGATTACGGTGGTGCCGAACCGCAATGCCATCATGTTGGCAATCGCCTTCGGTCTCGCCGCCGCCCACAGCGCCGAAGCGGTGGCGGCGGCCGTGCATGGTGGGGACCATTTCATCTATCCCGATTGCCGTCCGGCCTTCATTGAAGCTTTCCAGACAATGCAAGACCGCGCGCTCGACGGCTATGCGCAGATACGCCTCTATGCACCGTATGTGAATCTCGGAAAAGCTGACATTGTTGCGGATGGCGCAAGATACGGCACCCCGTTTGCTGAGACCTGGTCCTGTTACAAGGGCGGCGTGCGTCACTGCGGACGATGCGGGACCTGCGTCGAGCGGCGCGAAGCGTTCCATCTCGCCGGGCACGCTGATCCCACCGACTACGAGGACGCCGATTTCTGGCTTGAGGCGCTGCGCAGGAGGCGCGCGTAATGTTCCACATCAGCAAGGAATTCCACTTCTCGGCCTCGCATCAGCTCACCTCCTTGCCTCCCAACCATCAATGCGCGCGCCTGCACGGGCATAACTATGTCGTCGTAGTGGAGCTGTCGGCCAAGGAACTGGACGCCCACGGCTTCGTGCGCGACTATCACGATCTGGCGCCGCTCAAACGCTACATTGACGAGAGCTTCGACCATCGGCACCTCAACGACGTGCTGGGACATGAGAAGGTCACGGCGGAATGCCTGGCCAGACATTTCTATGAATGGTGCAAGGCACGTCTGCCGCAGACCGCGGCCGTGCGCGTTAGCGAAACACCGAAAACTTGGGCGGAATACCGTCCGTGACCGACATGCATCCCGCAATCCGTGTGAGCGAGATATTCGGGCCGACTATCCAGGGCGAGGGCGTGCTCATCGGCTTGCCGACGGTGTTCATCAGAACCGGCGGATGTGATTATCGCTGTTCATGGTGCGACAGCCTTCACGCGGTGGACAATCAGTATCGCCATGAATGGCTACCGATGCCGATCGATGCCGTGTGGCAAACCGTCCATGCGCTTTCCGGCGGCAGGCCGGTTATGGTCTCCTTGTCAGGCGGCAACCCGGCCATTCAGCCGTTCGGTCCCCTCATAGAACGAGGCCATCGCGAGGGCTATCGTTTTGCACTGGAAACGCAGGGTTCCGTGGTGAGGGAGTGGTTTGCGGATCTTGACGTGCTGACCCTTAGCCCAAAGCCGCCGTCCAGCGAGATGACGACCCGTTGGGCTGCGTTTGATGCATGCCTCGAAGCGGCGCAAGAGAAGCCGCAAATCGTGCTCAAGCTCGTCGTTTTCGACGAGAGTGACTATGCCTACGCCAAAGAAGTCGCGGCGAGATATCCGCACCTTCCGATCTATCTGCAACCCGGCAATCACACGCCGCCGCTCCCTGGCAGTGAAGACGCCTCTGTCGACTTGGACGGAATAATGATGCGAATGGAATGGCTTGTCGAAAGGGTGACTAGCGACAGGTGGTTCGAAGCCCGCGTGTTGCCGCAGCTGCACGTTCTGCTTTGGGGTAACAAGAGGGCGGTCTAGTCTGTGGCTTGCGTCGCACCGGAAGGCCGGGCTCCAACGGCTTGGCAGGCTCTCTTCGCGTGCCGAGTACAGCCGAGCTTTGTTCGCGTCAGCGGTCTCGCGATTGTGCGGCTGGAAACCGCCCGGACACCCCGCTGCCGGCGTGTGTCACCTTGACTCCGATGAGCTGTCGTCACGCAAAGTTGAAATCCGCAAGAACTGGCCTTCTCGCCCCACCTGCTCCGTCGCAAGCACGTCATCCCCTCATCCTTGTCCAGCTCTTATCGATGTATCTCATTGTCCGGCCTGACGCACGACTGTCAGCATGGGAATGCATCCATTGCGCAAATGCCTTCCATAAAGAAGATCGATTTCCTCATTGGCCCAACGTGAAATATAGCAACGTTTTCGTGGCGTGGGTCGGCTGCGTCGGGAGTAGCGATGAAAACGTATTGGGGTCGCCTGCGTCTCCTTGGGCAGCGAGTGTAAAGTATAGCGATGCGGCCTCCGGCGCGAACGGCAGCCGCGCAGTGATCACCTTCGCCTGTGCCTTTGCGGCGGGGGTCAAGCGCTGGTCTGCTAAAATTTTTCATCGTTTAGCTGGTTGAAACTGCCCCCGTTGCGGGCTGCAGAAGCCGGCCAGCCGAGAAACGGCAGCCGCACTTATGAAAGCACGCCAAGGCGTGCGGGCATCTATCAGTTGCAAAGGACAATACTGGCCGCGCCGATTGGCCATCACGCGTCCATTAGGGCAGCCACCAACATCAGTTCGCAAGAGGAGCAAAAGTAATATGTATCGTCGTCACCTGATCAAAGGGTTGGTTGCGCTCGGCGCATGCCGGATTTGCGTTCAAGCCGCCCAAGCGACCAGTGCCCATTGGGGGTACACCGGTCCGGTCGGACCGGAGCACTGGGCTGATCTGGATAAGGAAAATTTCGTATGCTCTGCCGGCACGCAGCAATCGCCGATCAATATCAACAGCGCGGTCAAGGCGGATATCCCGCATATCGCCATCGGCTGGCACAAGGGCGGCGGCAATATGGTGAACAACGGCCACACCATTCAAATCAATATGCCACAAGGCAGCACGCTGACCCGCGGCGATCGTGTCTACGAACTGGTACAGTTCCATTTCCATGCGCCAAGCGAACATCACGTGGCGGGCAAGAGCTTCCCGATGGAGGTGCATTTCGTTCACAAGGACACGCAAAGTGGTACTCTGGGCGTGCTGGGCGTCTTTTTAACGCCCGGCGCGACAAATGCCAGCTTTGCTGCCCTTGCTGCGGCCTTTCCCGAACTGCCGAATGGGGAGGTGACGATCGACGAGGTGAATCCCAACTGGCTTCTGCCAGCCTCGCTTGGCTATTGGACTTATGAGGGCTCACTGACGACGCCGCCGTGCACCGAAAACGTCGAGTGGATGGTGGCGATGGAACCGGTTGACGTTGATCCGGCAGACATCCAGCGATTTGCCTCACTCTACCCGTCGAACGCGCGCCCTATTCATTCACCCAATCGACGCTTCATCCTGCGCCAGAGTTGAGCGCCGCCCCAGCGGTTCCGCACGGTCCAACATTCTTGGCACAAGTTGGCGCGAAGCCTCCTCTTCCGGTCTGGCGGTCTGACGGCGCTCCCCAAGCTGGCTAGTCTAAATGATAGGGATTCGGTGCCGACACCACTCGTCCCAAATACGTCGCGGCGAGGTTTGTCTGCAACCCGGCAATCACACGCCGCCCCGCCGTGGTAATGAAGACGTCTCTGTCGAGTCCGACGGAATATGATGCGCATGGAACCGCTGGTAGAAAAGGTGACCAGCGACAGGTGGTTCGAAGCCCGCGTCTTGCCGCAGCTGCACGTTCTACTCTGGGGTAACAAGAGGGTAGTGTATACCTTCTCCTAGCTTCGCCGCCAACTACTCGGTTTTCCGAATTGCTCTCTATATTCTTGAAGACGATGCGTTCGTTAAAGACATGTGCTGCGCACCTGGTGTAAAAGCTGCTCTCATCATGCAGAGGTCAAGCCAGTCGGGCTCATCCGAGGCTATGGCCGTGAGCACTGTTCAGTTCGGCAGAGAGGGCGCTTTTGTACACACTTTGCGATCGTGGCGGCCCCGTGGGCAGATCTGCAAGCTGCCGCGACACTAACCTCTCGAAGCCCGCCCGCCCGCCTTTCGTGCAGCTTCCTCTGAACAAAACCACCGCTCGCCCTTCAATAGGTTGATGCGTGTCTCCCAGTAAGATTCCTGTCCAAGAACGTGATAATCTTCTTGCCAGTGTTGTAGCTGATGTTGCCCTTGATGCCGCAGCCTACCGCGGCGGGACCAAACTCAATGGCAAGCAGGCCGGCTAGGATCGTGCAGCCAGTCGCGAGCCTCGCCCACAACGGGGTCTCACGCGCATGAGGGCGCCGACCATGGGTTCGGCGGTTCATACGCGTATAACACGTATCTTTCTGAAAAAATCAATGCTCTCGGCTAAGCTACTGAATTATTTGGCTTCCATATAGCGCGTCGGCGGAACCAACTTGTAGACGGGCTATGAAAGGTTAAGCGCGGATGTCTATCGGCCGCCGGCGTTCCCGCTCTGTAAGCCTGCCTGAACTACCCGCGCCGCGGTCAAGCCCCAGGCTCCTGCTCATCCAGCGACCGCCCGATCAATGGCAGGCTGGAAAGACAAGAGCCGATGTCTTCCGATGGTCTCGCCATCAGCTTTGGGCTAACTTCCCCATTCTCCCGCTTCGAGCTCGACACACGGCGGTTTGGATGGCGCACGACAATCTGTGTCGGCTTTGTCGTGTCCGTGACAGACGCCTGAAAGGCCCGTTCGCGCGTTTTGCCGCCGTCTAAGCGGCTGGAATTTAATGACAAAGTTTCTTCTGGGATCGGCCGATCACGCTGGTACGCTTTTTGCGATGCTTGGTGTGAGGCGGCACGAGCTGCCTATCGGCACTTGTGTCGCGGGCAGTCGCGATAATTAGAACGAAGGAAGGAAAGCTATTATGTCAGGTCTGCGTCAGATCGCCTTTTACGGAAAAGGCGGCATCGGCAAGTCCACCACGTCCCAAAATACGCTCGCTGCCCTTGTCGACCTCGGGCAGAGAATCCTCATCGTAGGATGCGACCCCAAAGCCGATTCCACACGCTTGATCCTGAATTCGAAAGCTCAGGATACCGTCCTGGATCTCGCCGCACAGGAAGGCTCGGTGGAAGACCTCGAACTCCAGGACGTGCTCAAGGTGGGCTACAGAGGCATCAAGTGCGTGGAGTCCGGCGGCCCCGAGCCGGGTGTCGGTTGCGCCGGCCGCGGCGTCATCACCTCGATCAATTTCCTCGAGGAGAATGGCGCTTATGACGATGTCGATTATGTCTCCTATGACGTCCTCGGCGACGTGGTATGCGGCGGCTTCGCCATGCCGATCCGCGAAGGCAAGGCCCAGGAGATCTATATCGTC
This sequence comes from Mesorhizobium sp., assembly GCA_004963905.1. Classification (GTDB taxonomy): domain Bacteria; phylum Pseudomonadota; class Alphaproteobacteria; order Rhizobiales; family Rhizobiaceae; genus Mesorhizobium. Next base: position 74,638 of record SUGL01000022.1, on the reverse strand, counting down.
ATGTCCGGCGAGATGATGGCGCTCTATGCCGCCAACAACATCGCCAAGGGCATCCTCAAATATGCCCATTCGGGCGGTGTGCGGCTGGGCGGGCTGATCTGCAATGAACGTCAAACCGACCGCGAACTCGATCTGGCCGAAGCACTGGCTGGCCGATTGAATTCCAAGCTCATCCACTTCGTGCCCCGCGACAACATCGTCCAACATGCCGAACTCAGGAAGATGTCGGTGATCCAGTACGCGCCGGACTCAAAGCAGGCAGGGGAATACCGCGCTCTGGCCGAGAAGATCCACGCCAATTCGGGCCAGGGTACGATCCCGACGCCGATCACCATGGAGGAGCTGGAGGAGATGCTGCTCGACTTCGGCATCATGAAGACCGACGAGCAGATGCTTGCCGAGCTTCACTCCAAGGAAGCGGCGAAGGCGGCGGCCCAGTAGTGACATTAGCGCTGCCATGAATCGGCGCGCCTTGCAGAGAACGGCGCCTATTCTTTGAGGCGTCACCCAACCTTGAAAGGGGGACTCATGAGCCGGGAATACGAGAATGACGGTGCTCTTCATGCGAAGCTTATCGAAGAGGTGCTGTCGCATTATCCCGACAAGGCGGCGAAGCGCCGCAAGAAGCACCTCAACGTCGCAAAGAGCGGCAACGAGGCTGGCGGGGAAAGCGAGGTCCTTTCCGAATGCGACGTCAAATCGAACATCAAGTCCATTCCCGGGGTGATGACGATTCGCGGCTGTGCATATGCTGGTTCGAAAGGCGTGGTGTGGGGGCCAGTCAAGGATATGGTCCATATCTCGCACGGCCCGGTCGGCTGCGGCCAATATTCTTGGTCGCAGCGCCGCAACTACTACGTCGGTACAACGGGCGTCGACACGTTCGGGACAATGCAGTTCACCTCCGATTTCCAGGAGAAGGACATCGTCTTCGGCGGCGACAAGAAGCTGGAACAGATCATTGACGAGATTGAAGTCTTGTTTCCGCTCAACAACGGCATCACCGTGCAGTCCGAATGCCCTATCGGCCTGATTGGCGATGACACCGAGGCCGTTTCTCGCAAAAAGACCAAGGAGTATGACAAGACGATCGTGCCGGTACGCTGCGAGGGCTTCCGCGGCGTCTCGCAGTCGCTTGGCCACCACATCGCCAATGATGCAATCCGGGATTGGGTCTTCGACAAAAAGGATGTCAAGTTCGAGGCCGGCCCCTACGACGTCAACGTCATCGGCGACTACAATATCGGCGGCGATGCCTGGGCCTCGCGCATACTGCTTGAGGAGATAGGGCTGCGCGTGGTTGGCAACTGGTCGGGTGACGCCACACTCGCAGAGATCGAGCGCGCCCCGAAGGCTAAGCTCAATCTTATCCACTGCTACCGGTCGATGAATTACATCTGTCGGCATATGGAGGAAAAGTATGGCGTCGCCTGGATGGAGTACAATTTCTTCGGTCCCTCCCAGATCGAAGCCTCTCTGCGCAACATAGCCAAGCATTTTGGGCCGGAAATCGAGGAGAAGACCGAAAAGGTCATTGCCAAGTACAGGCCGCTTGTTGATGCGGTCATCGCCAAGTACCTGTCGCGCCTGGAAGGAAATACCGTGATGCTCTATGTCGGCGGCCTGCGCCCCCGCCACGTCGTCACGGCCTACGAGGACCTCGGCATGGTCATCGTGGGCACCGGCTATGAATTCGCCCACAGCGACGACTATCAGCGCACCGGCCACTACGTGAAGAACGGCACGCTGATCTACGATGACGTGACCGGCTATGAGTTGGAGAAATTCATCGAAGGGATTCGCCCAAATCTGGTCGGCTCGGGAATCAAAGAAAAATACCCGGTGCAGAAGATGGGCATACCGTTCCGCCAGATGCATTCCTGGGATTATTCAGGCCCGTATCACGGCTACGACGGCTTTGCCATTTTCGCACGTGATGTGGATCTCGCCATTAACAACCCGGTCTGGGACCTATTCCACGCGCCTTGGAAAAGAAGCCGGGGCGATGAGCGGGCGATGGCTGCCGAATAAACATTTGCTTCAGCCCCAGTCTCCCACTGAGACGGTGAACTCCCGCGGCCTCTGATCCGCCGGAGCCTGGAACGTCTTGACGTCCTGAGCTGCCGTCCCGCGCAGCCAGATGCAAAAGAGGTAATCATCATGCCGCAGTCGGCTGAAAAAATTCTCGATCACGCTCCCCTGTTCCGCGAGCCGGAATACAGAAAGATGCTCGCTGAGAAGAAGCTAAACTTCGAATGTCCGCACCCCGATGAAATCGTTTCCGATCAGCGCGATTTCACCCAGACGTGGGAATACCGCGAAAAGAACCTCGCCCGCAAAGCGCTTGTCGTGAACCCGGCCAAGGCCTGCCAGCCGCTGGGTGCGGTATTCGCTGCCGCCGGCTTCGAGCGAACCATGTCCTTCGTCCACGGCAGCCAAGGTTGCGTCGCCTATTACCGCTCGCACCTGTCGCGCCATTTCAAGGAGCCTGCCGCGGCGGTCTCCTCCTCAATGACCGAGGATGCGGCGGTGTTTGGCGGCCTGAAGAACATGGTCGACGGGCTCGCCAACACCTACCAGCTCTACGACCCCAAGATGATTGCCGTGTCGACGACCTGTATGGCAGAGGTCATTGGCGACGACCTGCACAGCTTCATCCAGAACGCCAAGGACGAAGATTCAGTCCCGCGCGACTTCGACGTGCCCTTTGCCCACACCCCGGCCTTCGTTGGCAGTCATGTCGACGGCTATGACAACATGGTCAAAGGCATTTTGGAGCACTTCTGGAAAGGTCAGGAGCGTACGCAAATCGAAGGAACCATCAACATCATTCCGGGCTTCGACGGCTTCTGCGTCGGCAACAACCGGGAGCTCAAGCGCCTGCTCGATGTAATGGGCGTGTCCTATACATTGATCCAGGATGCCTCTGACCAGTTCGATACGCCTTCGGACGGTGAATACCGCATGTATGACGGGGGCACGAAGATCAACGAGGTGAAGAAGGCCCTCAACGCCGAGGCAACGCTTTCGCTGCAGCATCACAACACCCGAAAGACACTGGGCTATTGCGAGGAGGTCGGGCAGGCGACGGCCTCGTTCCACTATCCGCTCGGCGTTCAGGCGACGGACGAATTCCTGATGGAGGTCGCGGCGATTTCCGGCAAGGAGATTCCCGAGGCAATTCGCCTCGAGCGCGGCCGACTGGTAGACGCCATGGCGGACAGCCAATCCTGGCTGCATGGTAAGAAATACGCCATCTACGGTGATCCCGACTTCGTTCACGCAATGGCCCGCTTTGTCATGGAGACCGGCGGCGAGCCAACCCATTGCCTCGCCACCAATGGCACCTCGGCATGGGAAGCCGATTTGAAGAAGCTGCTAGCATCCTCGCCTTTCGGCAAGGCTGCCCAGGTTTGGGCGGGCAAGGACCTGTGGGCGCTGCGCTCGCTGCTCTTTACCGAGCCGGTGGACCTTTTGATCGGCAATTCCTACGGCAAGTACCTGGAGCGCGACACCGGAACGCCGCTGATCCGGCTGATGTTTCCGATCTTCGATCGGCACCATCATCACCGCTTTGCGCTCTTTGGCTACCAGGGCGCGTTGCGCGTGCTGACGACGATCCTCGACAAGATCTTCGACAAACTCGATCGCGAGACGAGCGAGACGGGTGTGACGGATTATTCCTATGACCTCACGCGCTAAGAGCCGTGGCCGGCTTTTCGCCGAGGCCATTCCTTGCCCAATGGACTGGGGAGGCTGAGCGATGTCCTCCCTCAGCGCCAAAATCAAGGACGCCTTCGATGAGCCCGCCTGCGATAAGAACCGTGGCAAAGATGCCAAGGCGCGCAAGGAGGGCTGCTCGAAGTCGCTGACACCAGGGGCGGCAGCCGGCGGCTGCGCCTTTGACGGAGCCAAGATCGTCCTGCAGCCGATCACCGACGTTGCGCATCTGGTCCATGCGCCGCTCGCCTGCGAGGGCAATTCTTGGGACAACCGTGGTGCGGTTTCGTCAGGGCCGACCTTGTGGCGGACAAGCTTCACGACCGACCTCACCGAACTCGACCTGGTGATGGGGCAGGGCGAGCGGAAACTCTTCAAGGCGATCCGCGAGATCAAGCACACATACGCGCCGCCGGCGATCTTCGTCTACTCAACTTGCGTAACGGCGCTGATCGGTGACGACATCGAGGCCGTGTGCAAACGCGCCACGGAAAAGTTCGGTTTGGCCGTGGTGCCGATCAATGCGCCTGGCCTGGCAGGCTCCAAGAACCTCGGCAACAAGCTCGCCGCCGAGGCGTTGCTCGATCATGTCATCGGCACGGTCGAACCCGACGACCCCGGGCCCTACGACATCAACATCCTTGGCGAATTCAACCTCTCGGGCGAATTCTGGCTTGTAAAGCCGCTCCTCGATCGGCTCGGCATCCGGGTGCGCGCCTGCATTCCCGGCGATGCGCGTTACCGCGACATTGCTTCCGCGCACCGCGCCCGGGCGGCAATGATCGTGTGCTCGACCGCGCTGATCAGTCTTGCCCGCAAGATGGAGGAGCGCTGGGACATCCCGTTCTTCGAGGGCTCCTTCTATGGCATCTCCGACACATCGCAAGCTCTTCGCAACCTTGTCAGGCTGCTGGTGAGGAAGGGCGCCGATCCGGAGATCCTCGAGCGCACGGAGACGCTGATCGCGCAGCAGGAGGCGATCGCGTGGAAGAAACTCGAATCCTACCGGCAAAGGCTCCAAGGCAAGCGCGTGCTGCTCAACACAGGCGGTGTGAAGTCCTGGTCGGTTGTCCGTGCGCTGATGGAGATCGGAATCGAGATCGTCGGCACCTCGGTCAAGAAATCTACGGTGCAGGACAAGGAGCGCATCAAACAAGTTCTCAAGCACGACAAGCATATGTTCGAATACATGGCTGCGCGCGAGCTGTACGCCATGCTCTCTGAACACAGGGCCGATATCATGCTGTCGGGCGGTCGCACGCAATTCATTGCGCTCAAGGCCAAGACGCCCTGGCTCGATATCAACCAGGAGCGCCAGCACCCTTATGCCGGCTATGCCGGCATGGTGGAACTCGTACGCCAGATCGACCTCGCCATTCACAATCCGGTCTGGTCTCAGGTGCGCCAGCCGGCCCCGTGGGATTGCCAGCCTGATCTAAAAGACGAACTGCCATGCACGAAGAAGGAGTCCGGGCACCTGTTCGATGAATTCGCCGGCGCGACGGCACACGAGTTCAGCGAGTGTTGAGGCGACCGATGGCCCGCATCCTTCCCCAGACCAAATCCGCGGCGGTGAACCCGCTGAAGTCGTCGCAGCCGCTGGGTGCCGCCTTTGCCTTTCTTGGGGTCGACGGCGCGATGCCGCTGTTCCACGGCAGCCAGGGATGCACAAGCTTCGCGCTCGTGCTCTTCGTACGGCACTTCAAAGAAACGATTCCATTGCAGACAACAGCGATGGATGAGGTGGCGACCATCCTCGGCGCTGCCGACCATCTTGAAGAAGCCATCCTCAACCTCAAGAACCGCACGAAGCCAAAGCTGATCGGGGTGTGCACGACCGCGCTGGTGGAGACGCGTGGCGAAGATTGCGCGAGTGATATTGCGAACATCAAGCTGAAGCACACGCAAGAGCTTGCGGGTACGGAGGTCGTGCTGGCCAACACGCCGGATTTTGACGGCGCGATCGAAGAGGGCTGGGCCAAGGCAGTCACCGCAATGATCAAAGGGATTACAGGCTCGGGCGAACGTGCGCGGCAGCCGAAGAAGATCGCGATCCTGCCCGGATGCAACCTCACTGTCGCCGACATCGAGCATATGCGTGACATGGTTGAAAGCTTTGGGCTCAAGCCGGTTATTCTGCCCGACATTTCAGGCTCGCTCGACGGTACGGTTCCTGACCGCTGGGTAGCGACCACATACGGCGGCACCAGCGTCGAAGACATTCGCGAGTTGGGCACGGCCATGCAATGCATCGCCATCGGTGAGCACATGCGCCGCCCGGCGAAAGCGCTGCACGGGTTGACCGGCGTGCCTTACGTGTTGTTCCAGTCACTGACTGGGCTGCAGGACACGGACCGCTTCGTGTCGCTGCTGTCTGCGATTTCGGGCGCGGCGGTACCGGCCCGCGTGCGCCGGCGCCGGGCGCAATTGCAGGACGCGATGCTCGACGGACATTTCCATTTCGGCGGCAAGAAAATTGCCATCGCTGCCGAACCAGACCAGCTGTTCCAACTTGCGACCTTCTTTGCTGGCCTCGGCTCCGAGATAGCCGCGGCCGTCACAACGACCGACAGGTCTAAAATTCTCGAGAAAGTCCCGGCGGTTTCGGTTCAGATCGGCGATCTCGGCGATCTGGAAAGTCTTGCCGTCGGTGCTGACCTGCTTGTCACGCATTCGCACGGGCGCCAAGCATCGGAGCGGCTCCGAATTCCGCTCATGCGCATCGGGTTCCCGGTCTTCGATCGACTAGGCAGCCAGCACAAGCTCGCAATTCTCTATCAGGGCACCCGCGACATGATCTTCGAGGTCGCCAGCATCTTCCAGGCCAACCAACACGCGCCCACTCCTGAGGCGCTTGATCCACTCCGTAATCGAGAAATATCACGATGAACGCTGTTCGCCGCCTCTCGCTGGTCAGTAGTGAGGTTTTCGCCCCGATGCCTGAACGACGTAAGGGCGCATTGCGCGTTGCGATCGCCACTCAGGACATGCAGGACCTCAACGCCCATTTCGGGTCGGCCAGGCGCTTTGCTGTCTACGACGTGACGCGCGAGGAATGGAATCTCGTAGAAGCCGTGGCCTTCGATGACGTGTCCGATGAAAGCGGGGAGCATCGGGCCGAGCGCGATGATCGCATCACGCCAAAGGTGGATGCGCTCAAGGGCTGTCAGATCCTGTTTTGTCTGGCAATTGGCGGCCCTTCGGCAGCCAAGCTTGTCGCGGCAAAAATCCACCCGATCAAAGTGGCGGAGCCCCAATCGATCCCACAGGTGCTCTTGCGCACGCAGATGATGCTCAGGACGTGTCCTCCGCCTTGGCTGCGCAAGGTGCTGGCGCGAGCGGGCATTGCCGAAAAGAAACCGTCCTTCGAGGACGAGGACTGAAAAGAGGAGGACGCCAATGCCTGACCCCGCAATCCCCCCAGCTGTCGCCGAAGACGAGGCGGCTCTTTGCACCCCGTTCGTCAAATGCCTCGTGCGGCTGATCCGTTCTCAGGATTCCTATGGCTCGTGGGAACGCAAAGCGGACGCTGAGCTGCTGGGCGACTTCATCATTACCAAGGAACAGCGCCGAGGGATCCCAATCATCGGAGATCCCGATCCCGACGTGCTGTGGAGGCTCGACAAGTACTACGCCGCCATCGGGCTTGCGATCGAGGAGCGCTGCGGCCTTATGGCATCGCCGATGATCCAGGTGAGCCATGAGGGTTTTGGTCGGGTGCTTTTCACGACCGGACGGCTGGTCGTTTTGTCCAAAACGCTGCGCGATGTCCACCGGTTTGGCTTCGAGACGCTCCTGAAGCTCGCCACGGCCGGTACGAAGCTGGTCGACGATGCGATTTCAGTCATCGAAACCTTTCCCCACGTGGCGCTGGCATGATGGGCGCGATTTTCGAGAAAGGCCATCATGACGGACCCGAGAAACTATGTTGGCCAGTCCCCTCGATCCAGGGACTCGAGGCCGACCAGGTTGTTGGGGTATCGCCGATGAAGAAGCCGCTGGTCCTGATCTGCTCGCAAGATGCCGAGTTCTATCTGCTCTACAGCCACATACTGGAGGTTGACGGTTTCAGCAGTGAGACGGCAGACGGCGCGAAGGCTGCGCTGGCCTTGGCCGAACAACGGGAGCTTCAGGCCGTAGTGCTGGATTGCGACCCAGCCAGCATAAACGGGTCCGCAATTTGCGCCCACCTCAAGCGGGAACCGCGCACCACCGACCTGCCTATCATCGCCCTGATCGCGCCTGGCGCCGAGCACCAGCACCTCGATCTCTTGAAGGCAGGCGTTGAGAGCTTTGTGCGGCCGGTGGCTCCGGCCAAGCTGCTCGACTGCCTGCGGGCGAGGCTCGGGCTGACCAAGCGTGGTCCGAACGGGGTTGAAAACGACAGTTGGATTTGTTGTGGAGGCCTGGAGATGAAGCTCGATGCCCATCGGGTTCGCGGTAATGGCCACGACATCCATCTCGGACGGATCGATTTCAACGTGCTGCGGCTTATGATTGAGGCCCCCGGCAAGGTCTTCAGCCGGGACGAGCTTATCGGGGCGGCCTGGCTGCCCAACATTCATGTCGGTGCACGCACCGTCGATGTCCATATCAGCCGAATCAGGAGGGCGCTGAAAACGGCCTTGCCCGGCAGCGTCATTCGCACCGTCAGGTCGGCCGGCTACTCGCTCGAGAAGCCGGACGACTGAAATCGGTGATCGAACGTGGTGCCGCTCTCTCTTCCTCCTGAGAGCGGTGTTGCCGCTTTGAGGCGCTCCTAACGAAGACCAGGAGAAGCAGGCAAATGGAATTTAAAAGCATATTCAGTGTGACGGGTGCTGATCATTCTGATGAGGACCTCACAACAGCTGCCGGACTGTGTGCCGAGGTCGGCGCGCACCTATCGGTACTCATTATACCGCCTCCATTGCTCTTGATGTCGTCTCCGCCCCCCGAATGGAATACAGGACGTGCACAGGCAATTGCAGTACCGAACTATCGATTTCAGCAAATCGAGAAATTTTCACAGGACGTGACCAGAATGGAAAGACGGTCCGCGGATATCCTCAAAAGGCTGAAAGCTATGTCGCTTTCCTGTGACGTTGACACCGACTATTGCGATCCGGCTAGCCTCGGTGAAGTGGCACGACAGCGGGCGCTCTGCGCTGACCTGACGATCGTTGGAGGAGACCTCCTCAACGATGAGACTCTCGGACCTCCTGTTGTCAACGGCTGCTTGTTCGATAGCGGAAAGCCGGTGCTCATCGTGCCGAAGGGCGTTAAGGCGACGCTGTCGCCTCGACGCGTGCTGGTCGGCTGGGATTCGCGTGTAGAGGCCTCGCGTGCGGTTCGGGAAGCTCTTAGTATCCTATCCGCTGCCAAGGAAGTCTGTGTCGCTATGGTCGATCCAAAGGCGCAAAACAACGGGAAAGGCGCGCAGTCTGGAGCTGACATCGCTGCCTATCTTACTCGGCACGGTGCTCGGGTCTCCGTTGACCTGCTTAAGAGCGCCGGCAAATCGGCGGGCACAGTGCTGACCCAGCACGCGAACGACATCTGTGCTGACATGATGGTTATGGGTGCTTATGGCAGCCGTGGGCTGCGTGAGCGGATTTTCGGCGGTCCGCCGAGCTGGAGCTTTGGGAAGACCACATTGCCGCTGTTTTTGGCTCGCTGATCAGCTCCGTAGGAACACCGATCAGGTCGTAGGACCGCCAACCAGTCCGAAGTCGTCGTCGGTTACCGGTCGGATTGCGGAGACATGGCTGGATCCGCGAACATCTTGCGACGCTTGTCAGAGCCAAACCGGACGCCTCGACTGCTTCACGACGCTCTCGTGAACCAACTCGTGCGAGATCGTCCGCAACGGGCAGTAAAGACGAACGGCTGCAGCAGACCGCAGCCAAGCCACAGGGCGGGTGTACCAGGAGACCCCGCCTCGTGCGCGAACCCTGTTGGAAGGCCCCTTATCAGTACCCGGACGCGCGTCAAATCGGCGGCTGTCCCTGTCAGCCTGCGGTGTGCAAGGGCCGCTGCCGCGGAGCTTCCCCTGCCCGATCGTCGGGCGTGCGACAATGTCGGATTCCAGACGAGCTGGAACTGCGCGAACTCGTTGGTTTGACAGGTCTTTATCCGGCACGCCGCATGCATGGGAGTCTCCGAAAGCATTAAGAGCCGTTATCCATGGTTACGCCCCTCGAAAGAAAGAGCCGCTTCCGTCGTGGCAGGGAAACAGCCACTCCTGGGGTGGAGGCCGGCGCTAGAAGCCGCCGTAAGATCCGGAAGAGCCGCGCGACAGCATCACACACTTTCCTTCTGCTCTTGGGTTCGGATCACGCCGCGCCGCTGTCGATGCCGCCGACATTGAGCCCAAGACCTGGAAGGCGGCACACGCTTTTGCTGTCCTCTCAGTCGGGACCGCGGCTCAAGCATGCCTGTGAGGTTCGCATTGCTCAATGCCCGGCAATCGACGTCAACATGCCGCTGAGTTGGAAAACACTCCTAGAGGAGTAAGGATAAGTGGACCTCTTTTGTATTGGTGTGGGTGCTGGACCATCTAATTTGAGCCTTGCGTGTCAGATACAGGAAGAGATTGCGCAAGGGGCACTGTTCCTGGACCGGGAGGTCGATTTCCGAGGACATCCAGGCAGCGCTTTCGATTGCGCGGAGCTCCAGGTCGGCCACTTCCAGGATCTGGTTACTCTGGTCAATCCGCGATCAGCCTACACATTCGTAAACTACCTCCACGAGAACGGGCGTCTTTACAATTTCCTCAATGCGCAATTTCACGGGGTGCTTAGAGCCGAGTTCGCCCAATATCTCAACTGGGCGTTCCAGAAGAATCCGCTTGTCCGTGGCGGCGAGGCCGTTCGCGAAATCCGCTTTGACGGCGAGTTTCGCGTGCGGACGGACAACGCGGTCCTTGATGCAAGAAACCTCGTCATCGACATAGGCAAGCAGGCGCAAATTCCGCCTCAGTTTCATGGCTGGACTGGACCCAACCTGTTCCACTCATCAGACCTAGCGCATATCCATCCTGAGGTGCACAAAAAGCATGTCTGCGTGGTTGGCGGCGGACAGTCGGGAGCCGAGCTGCTGCTGCACCTTGTCGGCCGGCCGAAAGAACGGCGGCCCGCGGCGGTCACTTGGGTCTTGACGCGCGAGATGCCTTTCGACGACCACCCGTTCACAAACGAGCTGTTCACGCCTTGCTTTTCGGATCGTTTTGCGGCCATGAGCGAGGTGCATCGCCAGCTGTTCCTGCGGCGTTTCGCGCTTGCCTCCGACGGGATTTCAGAAAGCACGTTGCGCGCGGTCTATCAGGCGCTCTACCACCACGCCTTTCTCGAGCCACACCAATGCGACATCACACTGCGGCCAAGTTGCAACGTGTCGCGCTGCATCAACGCAGGGGCGGGGCACAGGCTCACGCTGCAGCGCGGCATGGATAACATCGGAGAAGTAACCGCGGACATCGTCATCCTGGCCACGGGGTACGAGAACGCGCTGCCGGACTTCCTGGAACCGATCGCAGATCGCCTCGAGCAGATCGGCAATGAGCTCGCCACCGGCGAGGATTTTTCGGTGTACTGGGACGGACCGCGAGACAGACGCCTTTTCGTTCAGAACGCCTGCCTTGGACAGCGCGGGCTGGCTGATCCGAACTTTGGCCTGCTGGCCTGGCGAGCGCGCCGCATCCTGGACAGCCTTCTGGGGCGCGCGCCATGCACCAATCCCGAGCATCTGGGCTTCATCAGCCGTACGTTGATCGAGCGCCGGCCCGACCTCGTAGCCGAAGAAATGGGCAGCGGGATATAATGGTCTACTATTGTTCATTGGCGGTGGCATCCAGGGAATGATGTACGCCTTCGTTGCGGCGAACGCGGGAGCCTTAGCCCAGATCATCTTGACCGAATAAGCACTCGGGCCCTGAGGCACATCGTATATTCTGCGGACCTTTCCCCTACGCTCGTTAAGTCCTTACGTTCACTCGAAAGGGTGCGGTAGCCTCAGCGGCCATGGCTGAGCCCGCGCTCAGCGGGGAGGGTCCTTGCCTTTGGCGATGCATGTCGTGGCTGGACCCGGTGAGTTAGGTGAGTCCGGCCCGGTCTACCCAGCCCCTGCGCCCGCCCCGAAGCCGCTCGCCCGCTCAGCGCTATCGAGGGGGCGCTCGCGCGGCTTCGCTGACCGCCGCGTTACAGCGTAAGGACGCGACCCCAGTGAAGGCATACTCCAGTGTCGCCAATCCCGTTTGGTTGGCCCGCCGCAAGCCGGTCCAACCAAAGGCCGAACTCGCCTATTCGCCAGCCAACTCTACCAACGATTGTCTAAATCCGCTACCCAGGGCGGTTCGCTCGGGCTCGCTTGCTTGAGCACGGCACAGACGGGATCGCGAGCATGATGCCGCGGAATGGGAACGCATCATGCTTGGGCACGAGGGCCCGTGCCAACGCGCATCGCGCCAATCGGCGTCGTCACGTCCGAGATTCAGCACCGGCTGCTCGGCGCTTTTACGCTCGCATCATGGGCCGGCATGCCGCTGGCGATCCATGACGCGATGCCGCCGAGGCTGCTAGTTCATGGAAAGCGATAAGCACTAGATTAATGGGCAACCTCGTCGGGACCGAAAAGGGCGCTAAACCGGCTGGCTAGATCGATCCAGGGTGCCGCGTCTCCGCGCTCTGAAGCTATTCGAACGACCGTCGCCAGATAATCGGTAAAAGCCTTCAGTCTGATGGCGCCTTGCTCAGAAAGGTGGTCAAATGGCGTCAAGCGGCTGGTGAACGGCAGCCAGCATATGTTGCACCAAAAGCAGTGAGGATGGGCAAGGGCAGTCGCTCTTACTCGCGAGGCGCCTGCACTCGCTGCAAAGCGGCGGAATGTCCTCTAAGGCTAGGTCGCCGGAAAGCCGTTGTATGAGATTGTCAGTGGCGTTCCACAAATTCGCTCGCATGCAGAACGGAATGCAGCGTGACCCCATGTTGGGCTAGCAGCGCCGTAGCTCCCTCGTCGCGGTCCACGAGGCAAGCAGCGTCACCTACAATGCCCCCGACGCGGCGAACCTCTTCAATCGCCTTCAATATCGACTTGCCGCTTGTGGCAACGTCGTCAACGATCAGGACGACTTTTCCCTCGAGATCTTCTTTGGGCCCAAGACCTTCAATCACGTCCCTTGTGCCATGAGGCTTTGGAGTCTTGCGAACGAAGATCGTGTTTATGGGTTTGTTCATCGCCGAGCTGACAGCTGCCATCGATCCGATTACGGGGACCGCTCCCATTTCAAGGCCGCCGACGTACTCTGCTTTCACTTGCTCAGCGATTTTTAGGAACTCAAGAGCGGCAAGTTGCGCGCCTCGCGCCATCATCATGGTAGGCTTCATATTGAAATAGATGTCGCTCTCTATGCCCGACGAGAGCGTGTAGCGTCCGGATCGAAAAGAGCGCTCACGGACGATTTCGCGGAGTTCGTCCTTGTCGTGTTGGCTGGAATCAACTGGTCTGAATTTTGCCAGTGCCGCCATAGATCAGACCTCGCCCTAGGGAAAAAATTGGGTGCGGCATGCACCTAGTCACTACCGCTATGTGACTTATGCAAGTGTTCGCGGGGTGTGTCAATTAATGTCAATACCGGTGCGACCGTTTCGCGCAGATTTTTCCATTATCGTTATTGGGTGCCTAAAGCGTGATCACGGGTTTCCCTACGGCTGGGTAGCGTTGGCCACCCGCCCTTGCCCGATCTCGGCAGGCACGGCTTTTCTCGATGCGGGCCGTCTCTTTGAGGATTTGGGCGTTTCATCCTCGTCCCCTCGAGTTCCGCCTCGCTCGGCCCCGTTTGCGCCAGCTTCTTAACCAGGTTGCGCATGAGGTGAGCGTTTCGGCCGCCATGTCGGCCCGTGTCGCTCTTGTGATGACGAGTGGGCAAGGCCGCGCTTTTCGTGCAACCTCGTCGTAGAGGCGCGAGAGGTAAAGTTCGAGCCGCCGAGAATTTTTGTCATCAGCACCGCGGCGCAACATTTCGGCTCGCTTCATCTGACGACGGTAGAAAGCAAAGTTCAAGGTAGGTCGTAGTCCACCTCCCTGCCGGCCGAGTCTTTACGGCGATATCGGCGACAGGGGCGAGCGTCTGCCTCTGAGGCAGACGCCGAACAGCAGGCCGAGCCTTACACTGATTTTGGTGACATTGAGTTCGCCGACACCCCTGAGATGGAGCCTATCACGGGCGGGAAGCGCCTTGTGGCAGAACTCGACAAGCGGCGCTACGTTCTGGACGCCGGCGTTGCTGACAGGACATCGAGGCGCCCGAAGGTTTCGATTGCCTGCATCAGCCGCGTTCCACCTGCCTCTCACCCTGGCAACCATTTTTCGTCAATCGATCGATCCCGGACGCCGTTGTTGGACTTCGCTGTGATCAAGATCCGCGGACCACTCTTGCTCCCTCGCGGGCGAACCGCGCTTTCCTTGCCGACCCCGCTCGCGGCTTCGGCGATCACCGCCACCTTGTCGATAAGCCGGCCACCGGCTCCCCGTCGCGCTGGTTCAACAAAATATCATTGTGAAAGTTCATGGTTTCTTCCTTTCCGATGGCGAGGCTCGGCTTCCGCGAGATAGTCGTGGACGACCTTCCCGAGCGCGAGCGTGAGATCGGCGACGAGGTGTACGGCCGAGACTACTTCCAGCACCGGCAGTTCGGCGACGGGGGCAAGCGCATGCGACCAGAGGTTCAGGGCTGCCGGGCCGGTCCAGGCGCCTCTCAGATCGATGTCCTCCAGGTGGTATTCCACGAGTTCGCAGATGCGCGGCGTGCCGTCGACATGCGGGATGATTTTGAGGAGGAAGTTCGGGTCGGCGAGCGAGGCCTTAACGCTCGCAAGGTCCGCGGCCCGGTGCTTGTAGCCCATCGTACCCGTCGCGACGCGGACCGGGCCGTAGTCCAGCGTTCCAACAAGCGTGTCCGTCTCTGTTCGGAGCGTTGGGCTGGCGAGCTTCTTGGGAAAGCCCCACAACTCGCGTCCGCCCGCTGTCGGCGGATGGTCGTCGAGAAACATGCAGTGGGTGTAGCTCCCCATGCGGCCGCAGAAGGAGACAGGGATGACCTGTCCGCTTTCCGTGTAGTCGCCGAAGCCCGTCGAGTCCGGCATGCGAATGAACTCGAATTTGACCAGAGGCTCGCACACCTGAAGCGGCTCCGGCACAAGGTCGCGCAGTTTTTGCGGATCGGTGCGATATGTGATGATCAGATACTCCCGGTTGCTGAAGCGATATGGGCCGGGTGGGTAGGCCGGGCTGGTCAGGGGCATGGCGAAAGCTCTCCCACGGACGGTATCTTGGTGCATGTTTGAAATTCCTTTGTGCTGGCTCAAGTGGGCTTAGATAGGTCTCGATGATGGCGGCGAGGCTCTCCGAGGTGCCTTCGTTAGCCTGGATGCATGGCGTGATCGCGCGTAGCCATTTTGCGCTGGGCCATTGCCTCGGGGCGCACTCATTGTATGGTCGCGGACGCGGTTCCATGGGTCCGGTTGTAGTCGAGAGGCAAGATTCGAGGTAAAGTGATTTTGTTCCTCATTTGAAGGCGCTGCTTCCCGTCTGCTCTCGTGGTAGGAGGAAGTGGAGTGGCGGCCAGCTCCGATTTCGCCTCATGGCGGGGTTTGCGGATCAACGCGCACGCGCCATGCCAAATGAGAATCGTTCGAGGCAAAGCGATAGATCTTGCTCAGCTACGTTACGCCTCCGACGTTGTCGGACATCGGATAGCGCCGAACAGGACCGCTTGCGGATTGGGAGGACGTGTCTTTTGCGCAAGAGGACCTCCGCCCCTCAGGCAAATAGCTCCGACCGGGGCGCTATGCTTCACCACCGTCGGCCCGGGAAGTAACGCTCTTTATGCCGAGGTGTTCTCCCACTGGACGCCGCGCATTCGCCATCATGTGAAAGAGTTCTACTGCTCGACGACCAGAAATTCTCGACCAGCCGGGGCCATGCGGCTAGGGCAAGGAGGCTCTGGGCCCAAAGGCAGGTTGACGTCGTGCGTACCCATTCGGCGCTGGTACGCCCGCAAGGTGAGCTGGACGCGCTCCGCCGGGGGAACGAGACATTTCAAGGGATCTTGCGATATCCGTCGTGTTAGCCTCGCCGTCTTTACCGGTGTGGTTCGAGGCGCTAGTCAGCGTGACGCGCCTTGCATAGTGCCCGATCACCCGAGAACGCCTGTGATCCATCGCGAGGAAATACAGCGGACCTCATTTGCTGGCAGAACGCCTATCCGACCCAAGTACCTTCTAATGGCGGCTGGCTATCCTGCGGCGCAGATTACTGCAGTCGCGCTCGAACGTGGGCAGGTAGCGTCGCTCGACGCCTGGCTGCAGAAGTGGAGGCAGCGAAGGGCATCCGATACATTGGTGCAGCATTACGTGCTGTCGGGGCTCAACGCCGCGCTGATTGAGCCCAATGCCGCCGACTTGCCAGCCGCGTGGTGATTTATGTCCACGAGGCAAGGATCCACACGCGGCGGTGGCGGCACGAGGACCAAGCCGCCCCGCACTTTCGACCCGGCGCCAAAGTGCCACTGCTCGAGGACGCCGGCCAGTCTAATGACAGGCGAGCCATCCAAGCTCTCACCTGTCCTAAAGCGGCTGGCTCAAGAGGGCGAAACCCGACAGCGGCAGAAGACATGTCAGGTCCACGACAATCGGCCGTGTTTGGGCTCGTGGAGAATTTTCAAAGCATTCCCCGCCGCTTACCGGAGCTGAGAGGGGTTGGCACGCCCATTGCTGCTTGATGGGCGGCAACACTGTGAGAGGGCTGAATCGCATGCAAACGCGCAAGACGAGCGATGGCCTCCTGATCCGTGTGTTGCGATTCTGACAGAGAAACCAACTACGCATAAAAGCCACGAAAGGTGTGGGTAGCTTTGGATAAGAACATCATGGAACTGCGTATGGGGTCCCCGGCTCCTCCGATCAAAGTGGAGAACTGGCTGCGTGGCGAGCCCGTCACGAACTTTAAGCCCGGCAAGGTCTACCTCGTTGAATTTTGGGCGACTTGGTGCGGACCATGTGTCGACGCCATGCCCCATTTGATTGAACTGCAGGAGAAATATAAAGACAGCGGATTTGAGATTATCGGAGTCGCAGCTTGCGAACAGGCTGCAACCGCGGACGAGGCGCGGACCAACGTGGATGCCTGGCTGACCGAGAAGTTCCCGAATCTGAATTATCGTATCGGGTTCGATTACATTGGCGAAATGAACAAGCTCTGGATGGATCCCAGCTCTTCGATTGGGATTCCCACCTCGTTCGTGGTCGACCGCGACGGCCACATCGCTTTTATTGGCCACCCGGCGGAACTCGATGACGTTTTGCCGAAAGTCCTTAACGGCAGCTGGCGCAGCAGCTATGAAGCGAAAGCCGCCGATGCAAAGCGCATCGCGCATAACCAACTTGCAGCGCGCGAAATGTCGCTTACCCGGCCGATATACGCCAAACTTACGCCGGCGATGCAGGCCGAGGATTGGACGGCGGCGCTCTTGGCCATCGAAGAAGGCCTCGCCTTGATGCCAGACTCTTATGAGTTCCGGCAGATTCATGCGGATCTTCTGCTTCACAAGCTGCGCGACATCAAGACCGGCATGCCGGTCATGCGAGAATTGGTCGAGGACGCGATCGACAAAACGTCCGAGGCGGTGTCGTGGATGGCCTTGGCCCTCAACCAACTCTTCGATCCCACGATGGACAATTCCCATCTTCCGCGCGCCGAGCGCTTTGCGATGGGCAACGAGCTCTCGGAACAGATACTGACCTTAAATCCCCCACAAGGCGATGGCCCGTTTAAATACCGCCGGTACCTCCCGGTAGCTCAGTATTATTACGAGAGCGGCAACAAAGATCGCGCAATCGAGTTGATCGAGGTGGCACTGAAATCGGTGGACCGTCTGGGGCCAATTCCGGACCACACCAAACAGTACTATCTTACCCCATTGCTCCAAGCACTGGCCAACTACACGGGTGAGCCTGCCTGTCACGCGGATCTTTGTGTGGCTCCGCAAAACAAGGCACCCGAAACTCAAAACGCAGTCGCTTCCTGAGCAAGAATCGCGAAGGGACTGACAATTGGAATTGAACACTGGCCAATCCGCCCATCGAGGCTCGCTTCGCAGCAAGTATGTCGATGCAGCAAGGGCGGGCGGCTTGCGGCAGGGTGGATTTCAATTGCGTTGACCACCGGTCGGATCGCGGCGCAGACGATGTGCGCCGCGAATTCGCGCCGTAGGTCTCGCACTCGTGGACATGTCGAGGTCGGCCACGGGGCACTCTTGGGTGGGGTTGGGCCGCCCAAGCCATTCGTCGGCCACGCAAGTGGGCCCGGAGTGGGCATCGCAGGAAAAGGAAATCGTCCCTCGAAGACGAAGACTGAAATGAGGAACAACGAAATGCCTCATGCACCGGTTGGCCCTGCTGTCAACAAGGACGAAGAAGCCCTTGCTCGCCCGTTCGTCAAATGCCTTCTGCGGCTGATCCGTACTCAGGATTCCTTCGGCTTATGGGAAGGCAATTCGGACGCCGAGCTGCTGGCCGAATTCATCATCACCAAGGAACAGCAATGTGCGACCCCTCTCATCGGCGATCCTGATTCGGACGCGCTGTGGAGGCTCGACATGTTTTACACCGCCGTGGCGCTTGCGATTGAGGAGCGCTCCGGCGTGTCGACGTCGCCAATAATTGGAATGAAACCCCTGGGGGCTTCCGGCGGTTGGTCGTTCTATCGAGATGTCCACCGGTTCGGCTTCGAGACTCTCCGCAAACTGGCTGAGGCCGGTACGAAACTGGTCGACGATGCGACTGCAGTCATTGAAGCCTAGCCCGAGATGGCGCGCATCAAGAAAACCATTGTTCCAGGAAGGATCTATGTCAGACCTAGATAAGATGAGGAAGAAAGTCCGAAAGCTCCAGTTGCGTGCAGCTATTGCCAAGATGGCATTGCAGGACCTTGTCGAGGGTCTGCCGGGCAAGTGGGCCGACATACAGGAAGTCGCCGAGAAAACCCACGCCGTTTATGCCGAGTTGGATGTTGCCAAGAGAGAACTCGCTTCAATGAAGAATTTAGGATGATGCGCACATTCACCACTCGTGACGGCTCCATCTGGATGCCGTCGTACCTGACCTTCATCGATAGCAAGACCTGCATCGGCTGCGGCCGTTGTTTCAAGGTCTGCTCGCGCGATGTCATGCATCTTCACGGCGTCGATGACGCGGGTGAAATCCTCGGCCCCTGCAATGACGAGGATGACGATTTCGACGGCGAGCTCAATCGCATGATCATGGTTGTTGACAATGCCGGCCGCTGCATCGGCTGCGGAGCCTGCGCCCGCGTCTGCCCCAAGAACTGCCAGACGCATGTTGCGGCCGACGAGCTCGCAACATGATCTGGCGAAAAACCAGGAGAACGGCGTTGCACTTCATATCTTTTGTCGGCTCGTGGGGCTGGTCCTGTGCAGCAATGCGTCGATGGTTTACTTCGCTTCGCATTGGACCCATGTGGCAGTCGTCACGACGCTGGCCTGTTCGCTGCTGCTTCAGGCCGGCTATCTCGACACCGTGCTCTTTCTGATCTGGCGGTCTAGCCGCGCTCGTGGAACTCGCCACATGGGCCAGCATGTCAATGGTTCCAGGGAAGCTCGGTATCAGTCGCCTGACTCTGATCAGCTGCGGAATGAAATTTTCAGCTGTGTCCCGGCTTATGGTCGAATGCCCAGCATGTGCTGCTGCTTTGATGCGCGGATGACAGGATCAGTGCTCAGACCCACACCAATTTTGGTCACCCTCTGATGACTGAGTTGATCGTATAGGGAATCTGTGTTCGGCTAAGACGCGACCACATTCGGTTTGTCCTTAGGCCGGGAGATGCGGGTGTTGGGTCGATTAGGCACATAAGAGTCATCGCAGCACGCCGGATGCGGTCTGCTTGTCGCAACGACAAACTCGGTGCTGCAATAAGGATGAACGTTTTCTGCACCCGCTTCGAAAGACGGGTGGCTTTGATCACACACACCCTTGGGCTGACCGGTGCGTAGCCGGTTCAGGTACTTTTTTGCTGGAGAGAGCATGCTGGAAAAATTCGAACGTTATCCGCTCACCTTTGGGCCCACGCCGATCGAGAGGCTCGACCGCCTCGGCAAGCATCTGGGCGACAAGGTGGAAATCTACGCCAAACGCGAGGATTGCAACTCCGGTCTCGCGTTCGGCGGAAACAAGCTGCGCAAGCTCGAATACATTGTGCCCGACGCGATCGCGTCAGATGCCGATACGCTCGTCACAATCGGTGGCGTGCAGTCCAACCATACGCGCATGGTCGCTGCGGTCGCCGCCAAGATCGGCATGAAATGCCTCCTGGTCCAGGAGAGCTGGGTCCCACATGATGATGCCGTCTACGACCGGGTCGGCAATATCCTCTTGAGCCGCATCATGGGGGCAGAGGTGCGCCTGGTTGACGAGGGCTTTGACATCGGCATCCGCCGCAGCTGGGAAAAGGCACTTTATGAGGTCAAGGCAAGGGGCGGCAGGCCCTATGCGATACCGGCCGGCGCCTCTGTCCACAAATACGGCGGCCTGGGCTATGTGGGGTTCGCTGAGGAGGTGCGCGCCCAGGAAAAGCAGCTTGGGTTTGCCTTCGACTATATCGTCGTCTGTACGGTGACTGGTTCAACCCACGGCGGCATGCTCGTCGGGTTCGCCAAGGACGGTCGACAGCGCAACGTGATCGGTATCGATGCCTCTGCCACCCCCGCCAAGACCAAGGCGCAGGTGCTTGGCATAGCCCAACATACAGCGATGCTCGTCGATCTCGGGACGGAACTTGTGGAGGAAGACGTGGTATTGCTCGAGGACTACGCGTACCCGCGTTATGGCGTTCCATCGGAGGAAACCAAAGAGGCAATCCGTGTGTGCGCGCGGCTCGAGGGCATGATTACCGATCCCGTTTACGAGGGCAAATCGATGCAAGGGATGATCGATCTCGTCCAGAGGGGCTTCTTTCCACAGGGATCGAGGGTCCTCTACGCACATCTCGGTGGCGCCCCGGCGATCAACGGGTACGGCTACACCTTTCGCAACGGCTGACATTCGGCAGACTACGATTCCGCCGTCCTGCCGTACCGGACGTGCATAACACCGTTCAGCGCTGGGCCGGAAAGGCCGAGGTCAATTTCGCGGACGTCGATGATCTGTAGAACTGTTCATTCGGTCCGCAGAGGGCCGGCGAATCCAATCTCTTCCTATGCCGTTGGCCGTAATCGAAAGACACGAGGCCGGCGAGTTCGTGCTCAGCTGCCACTCTGTTAGCAAGGGAACGGAATCCAATCCCCCCGGAGCAGATGGCGAGAGTTGAGCGAAGACTGCGGTCGGAGCTCCTGCGCTTCCGGGTCTCCCAGGGACGACTTTGCGAACCGAAGGGAGTTTGATGCGTTGACGTGGCCGGCGTGCGGCAGGTTGGGCCAGCGACAGGGCTCCCAGCCGCCGGGGAAGCACCGCCCTCTTCAATGTGCGTTGACTTCGCTTCCTTTGGCGAAATGTGGGTAACGGCGAGGGGCCGCACACTTCCCGGACCCAAATGACCGTCGACATTCCCGCCCTTTTGGTGCGTTCGCCGTGAGGCGCGACAATTCGGTGCCGGCGTGTAACTGCGCGCATTCGCCGAAACTTAGACGTGGTGCATTCCCGCCCGCCCGCTCGGCGGACAGTTCCGGCCGTAGTGGTTTTGCCGGCCGTAACGCCCCCCGCTCGTCGGTAAGGCCTCACTGCCACACGCCTCTTCGGCAACAGCTCGGCGCATCGCGCAACCCGGTTGGCGATCAGGCAAGGCCTTTCGCTAGTTCCAATGCCTGCCGTTCATATAGGCGGCGGTAAATGCCACCATCGATACCGACCAGCGCCGCATGATCGCCGTCCTCGACAATGCGGCCGCGGTCGAAGACGAGCAGACGATCGAGCGCGCGGACCGTCGACAGCCGGTGTGCGATGACAAGCGTGGTCCGACCAACCATCAGCCGATCCATCGCTTCTTGAATGAGCACCTCGGATTCGGAATCGAGGCTTGACGTCGCCTCGTCCAGGATGAGGATCGGCGCGTTTGCCAGGAAGGCGCGCGCGATCGCCACCCGCTGGCGTTCGCCGCCTGAGAGCTTTAAACCCCTTTCGCCGACCAAGGTCCGATAGCCCTTCGGCAGAGGCGCGATGAATTCGTGAGCACTGGCCAGCCGTGCCGCTTGCTCGATCTCGGCCTGGCTCGCGCCAGGCCGGCCATAGGCGATGTTCTCGGCAAGCGACCTGTGAAACAGGATTGGCTCCTGCTGCACGATCGCGATCTGCGAACGAAGGGACTCTTGGGTCACCTCGGAGACGTCCTGACCGTCTATCAGGATCCGGCCGCCGCTCAGGTCGTAGAGTCTCTGGATGAGCTTCACGAATGTTGTCTTGCCGGAACCGGAGGGCCCAACCAACCCAACCCTTTCGCCAGCCTCAATCGACAGCGAACATTCGCTATAGAGGGGCAGGGGATGGTTGGCGTAGCGGAAGTGGACGTTCTGGAAATCGATGCGGCCCGTCGTGATCCGGATCGGCTTGGCCTCTGGACGATCCGCAACATCCAGCTGCTGATTTTGGATGGCCACCAGTTCTTCCATATCATTAACCGAGCGCTGCACGTTGTGGACATGTATGCCGGCATCACGCAGATAGCCCTTCAGGACGATGAAGGACGTGAGAACATATGCTATCTCGCCTGGCGTTGCCTGTCCGCGAGACCATAGAAGCAAGGCATATCCGATCACCGCCACCCTGAGCGCAACCAAGGTGACGCCTTGGGTTGAGCCGATGATCGTTCCGCGCACCCAAGTCCGGCGCGTGCGGTGCCGCCATTTGGTTATGATGTTTGCCAGGCGCTCGTCTTCGCGATCCTCGGCGCCGAAGCCTTTGACCACAGCGTTGCAACTGACCGCATCCGCAAGCGCGCCTCCGAGCCTTGTGTCCCAGCTGTTGGCAAGGCTCGCCGCTGGCGCGACATAGCCGAGCGACAGCGAAATCGAAAACGCAAGGTAGACGAGAGAGCCGCAAGCAAAGATCACGCCCATGACCGGCCAGTGCCAGCCGAGCAGCACCGTCGAGCCGATCAAGATGACAAACGACGGGAGCAGCGTGACGAGTATCGTGCTGTTGAGGAGGTCGAGCGCCCACATGCCGCGCGTTATCTTGCGCACTGTCGAGCCGGCGAAGCTGTTTGCATGCCAGTCTGTCGAAAAGCGCTGCACATGATGGAACGCTTCGGTCGCGACATCGGAAATCATTTTCAACACCAGGTCGTTCAGGCCAATGAAGGCGACGTGGCGCATGGCAATGGCACCGAGTGCCAATGCAATCGGTATACAGAATGCTGCAGCAGCTGCCGAAGCTGGTGCTGCCGCATTAGCAGCACGAGAAACAGCGTCGATGAGTCGGCCAGAATAGAGCGGCATCAACACGTCAGCCAGCGTGGAGGCGAGCATCGCGGTCATGATGATCGCGAGCCGGGCCGGCTGCCTGTTCCAGAGGCGAACAGTGAAGGCGAAAACGTCGCGACAAGTGGCGCCGCGCCCATGGACGGGGAAACGTTTCATGGTTTCCAAGCGGGCGCATCAACACGCTCGGTCCCAAAGAAGTTAAATGACAAAACTGGAATTTTCGACCTCCCCCACAACAGCATCAATTTTGGCGGGCAGCTCCTGCCGCCTCACGACGGTGAGTTCAAAAGCCGTGCCAACTGAGCGGGAACAGCCGAAGGACAAATTCAGCAGGTTACCGAGCCTGGAGAAAGTCAGCCGCGATCCAGTCGAATACGATTGCTATGGCCTCCCCAACTCGGGGAAGATTGGAAAAGAATGGCCGATGTATCGATTGAATGTTGAACTTGTTCTTTCTCTACCCAATAAGCGGAGCGTGTGCCGGTAATCACGTGGTGCAACACGTTGCCTCGATCAAATAAGTACAATTGCAACGCAGCTTTCTCACGTGCTCGGGGCTTAGGTGCTGATTTCAAAAACGCGCCGCGAATACTTTCCTGCCCATGTTCCGTCAATCGAAGGCTCGACTGTCGGATTGTGCGCTCCCTGACACAGTGCTGTTCGGTTTGCCTCCTCGGTACCTTGCTCCAGTCGGTTTACAACCTGAAGAAAGCTCCGCTCGCAAGGTGGCACGACTCTTGAGGGTACGTCTTTAGGTGGCGGAAGAAACTCCGGCTGTCGATTCCCGCGCACTACGCATGTTGCGATGCTGGGCTGGAGCTGTGCACCAATGAGAAAGCAACTGAAGGAGAGATCGTGGAACTCCCGCGGATTGAGCTCGAGTTAGGTCTATTCCTCGACATGACTGATGATATCGCTCAATCCGAACAGTTGTTCGAACTGTTGTCCGCGTTTGCGCTGAAGTTCGATTGCCCGTGGATTGCCTATGGCCCGCTCGCATCAAAACAGAGGGTTTTCAAGCCGAACCGACAGGATTCTGTGGTGATGTGGAATTATCCTGCTGAATGGCAGGAGCGCTACTCGAGAATGGGCTATGCCAAAATAGACCCACTCATCAAGAAAGGTCGAAAGGAGGCAGGGGCCTTTCGATGGAGCGAGGTGTATACCGATGAAAGCATAACTGAAGATGGACGCCGCGTCTTGGACGAAGCAGCAACATTCGGCTTGAGGTCAGGCGTTACCGTCCCATTACATGGCCCTGCTGACAGCTTTAGGTTTATGAGTTTTGCTCAATCCTCGGACTGCGAATTGCAAAATAGAGCGATCACCTACCTGCAAATGGCCGCGCTACGGTTTCATCTGAGGGTTTTGAAGCTCGGCACTCCGACTGAACCGGAGCAAATTTATAAGCTCTCTGCGAGAGAAATAGAGTGCATTTATTGGGTGTCGAAAGGAAAATCGTCATGGGAAATAGGAACTATTTTAGGCAGATCACGAAATACGATAGATTTCCATTTAAAAAATGTAATGCGGAAGTTGGATGCGACCAGCAGAACGGTAGCTGTTGTAAAAGCTTTGGAACTTGGGATTATCGAACGGCAGTAGGTTGCGCAGCTAGTTCTCCGCCCGTAGTAGCGCGAGTGATAGCCGAGACGCTCCGGCGTGCGCTCGCTCTTCGAAGCATCCAGCGCATCGTCCATCTCGGCCTCGAGCACCTCCTGCATGACCGCGCGGATCACCTCGTTCAATCTATCCGGGTTCCAAAGCAGAATGTCTTTGACGGCAGCGCTGGCGGTCTTACTTTCTGTCTTGATCATGGCGGCGTTCCTTCCAGGGAATCGGTGACGTTGAACACCACCCTGTCATGACCGCCCACTCTCAGCGAATTTGCAGAACTCAGCACGCCATTCCGTCTTAAGCGACTGACGCATGAGTGATGTGTGTCCAAATCTGACAGCCGTCAGAAAACATGTCGGGTTCAAAACAGCGGAGCGTCTTGGGCCTGTCGGGCTTTTCGAAGCCCATCACGCAGTAACTGCGCGCCAGGCGCACTGGCACGGCCTTTGCTGGTCGAGGTGCGGCAATATAGGGTGAGGGTTGACCCGCATGAGAACACGGAACTCGCTCGATGAAAGGGGTGATCGACCTCATCCAGAAAGCTTCTTTCCGGCGGGTTCGAGGGTGCTGTGCGCGCATCTCGGCGATGGGCCAGCGATCACCGGTTGAGGCTACATCTCCGGAGCGAGTGATGCCTCGAAAGATGCAATGCTGTCTCTGGTCCGACGCGCTCGAAGTTTGTGAGGAGTCGGCCCGGCAAATCGGCGAACCGGGCGGCTTAGGCTGCCAAAAGGGTAGATGGCCGCGTTGCCTCAGTAGATCAGCAGGCGGTGCCAGAAAGCCAAAGGCACACCATCGTGGCGCTTCGACGTAAGTAGATGGGAGTCGTCACCAGTGATTTTGCCGGAACTTCGCTTAGCAAACACAGCCGGCAGGGTTTTGGAGATAACGACGACCACGGGATGTGTCGTAGGATGTTCATATTGTCCCCAGGACAAGTTCGCGGTCCGGCAAAGAAAAGTGTCTCATGCGAGTCATCTGGGTCTTGAAGATTTCAAGCGGTGTCTAGCCCGCGTACCGGCTTCCGTCGACATTGGTTTTGCGGGATACTCCGAACCTTGGCTCAATCCGGACTGCACCGAAATGGTGGAGCACGCCTTCGCCAAAGGCCATGGCATCAGGATTTTTACGACGCTGGTGGGAATGAACGGGCAGGACCTGCAACGATTGCAAGCCTTGCGCTTGGGCGTATTCGTGGTTCATGTTTTCGATGATGGCACCTACATGAACAGCCGCCTGGTCGGAGACAAGTATCGCGATCTGGTTCGTCAACTCGTCGACGCGGATATCCCCTTGATCCGGTTCGTGGCTTTGGGCGAGCCCCACCCAGATATAGCCGACATTATTCCTACCGAAGCACTGATAAAAGCGCGGCCCATGAGCAGTAGGGGTGGAAGCGTCGACCCTAAGATCGTTGCACCACGCCAGCCAGTGGTCGGAGCCCTAACCTGCGTGGACGAACGACAGTATCGGAATGTTCTTCTTCCAAACAGCGACGTTACCCTGTGCTCCATGGATTTTGAACGGCGTCACGTATTGGGCAACCTTCTATATGAGGGTTACTCCGCTCTGTTTGAAAAGCCAGTTTTTCGCGAAATCGTCGACCGCATGAATGGAGCGGATGGTTTTCTGCTTTGCAGAATGTGTGAATTCGCCGACCCAAACGACCGGACCTGAGTGGATGCCGGCCGAGAGGGCGTACCTGGCAATCCGGATGGCCCCACGGCACATGCACCTGCCGGCGACGCGATCGTGTTTCACGTTACGCGAGCATGATCCCGTAGGCGCGGCAGTGGGCCTCGACCATTCCGAGACGAGTTCATCGAAAGTGGTCTTCGGCTTCCAACCGAGCTTGTCGGCCTGCCTGCCTTGAGGTAACGCCGATCACAGGTCAACCTCGGTCGGACGGAAACAGCGTTGTCGATCCCGATCAGCGCTTGATTGCTTACTCACGGCCCACCTCGTCAACGCCTTTACCCTCCCAGACTATCTCCTTTTCGACTCGCCTGAAGGCAGCAGCCCCAGCTGCGGCCGGGGATGGTTGCCGTCGCGGTAGTGGACGTTCTCGAAACCGATTCGGCCCTTCGCCAGCGCGTCTCTCGGTTGCTTCCGCCTGGCCTACAAACGGGCTTTCCGTCAAGGGCGCCCACGGCGGCCCGCCCTCTTGACCCGGCGGCTCGGGCCAATCATCTCGCGCAAGAGATCGGAATCCGCAGTCTTCTCCAAGAGAGCGCGGCTTTCGCTCTGTCATCGGTCATCAAATAGTTTCTTGAATCAGGTTGGTGTCCGCAGCCCGAGGTTGAACGGCGAATATTGATGGCCGCCGCAAAGCCGCTCGCTCGCTACGGCGCTATTGAGGAGCGCGCTCGCGAGCGGCTTCGCTACCGCCGAGCTACACAACCTCTGGCGACGCGACCCTGCTAATCGTCCTTGGACCCATTCATTGTCCGGAGGCGCTATGGGTAGCGATGGGTGGGTACGTCAACTACCTGATGCCATAGTAGCGGTGCTTTCGCGGAAGCTTTAGAAACCATCCTGTTGCAGCACATTCTCCGAAGGCATCCGAATGGAGGGCAACGCAACCCAACAATATTCGATGAGGATCCCGGCATCACCAGACCAACCAAAGCTTCCTCCGGCATTCTGCTCTCAATGTTAGATGACGAACATCTACCGCAAACCACTAGCCATTAAACAGCTCTCTTCTTTGAACGACCTATGTGCAGAGGACTCAATATGAACACCGACCCTTTCACGGCCCATGAGTCCAACGTTCGTCGCTATGGCCGGTCGTTTCCCGCGGTCTTTGCGAGGGCACTTGGGGCCACCATCTGGGACGAGTCCGGCAACGCATATATCGACTTCCTAGTTGGGTCCGGGGCGCTCAATTACGGGCACAACAATCCGGATATCATGGCGCCGGCGATTGAATATCTCGTCGGTGAGAACATTCTTCTGTCGCTTGATATGCATACGGCGGCAAAGCGTGACTTCATTGAAGGGTTCGTCGATTGGATCCTGAAACCCAGAGGCCTTTCATACAAGATTCAGTTTCCTGGGCCGACCGGCACGAACGCCAACGAAGCGGCTCTGGCGCTGGCGCGAAAATACACCGGCCGCTCGAGCGTCATGGCCTTTACGAATGCGTTCCACGGCATGTCGCTCGGCTCTCTAGCGGTGTCGGGCTCGGCCTCAACCAGGGAACTGGGAGGCGTCGCTCGCCACGATGTGATCCGTGTTCCCTATGACGGCTATCCGAGCCAAGCTTTCGATTCCGCCAGTTACATCGACAGCGTTTTGAGCGACCCGGGGAGCGGCATAGAAAAGCCTGCCGCAATCATTCTGGAGACCATCCAGGCAGAAGGCGGCATGAACGCCGCATCCGCAGCTTGGCTCACGGAAATTCAGCGCATTTGCCGCACGCATGGCATTGTTTTTATCGTCGACGACATCCAGGCAGGTGCGGGCCGAACTGGCGACTTCTTCTCATTCGAGTCTGCAAAAATCGAACCGGATATTGTGTGTCTTTCTAAGTCCCTAAGCGGTTCAGGTAGTCCGTTGTCCATCGTTCTGATTCGACCCGACTTGGACATATGGAAGCCCGGAGAACATAGCGGGACCTTCAGAGGAAACAATTTCGCTTTCGTGACGGCAGGAGCCATGTGCAAGATGTGGTCGGATAGGAAATTTACTGCAGGTGTCGAGCGGACAGCCGTCAGGCTGCAAACGCACCTCGATCGCCTGGTTGCGAAATTTCCAAGGTACATCGAACAGAAGCGCGGCCGCGGTCTGATGGCCGGCCTGAAATGCCGTTCACCGGCAGTTGTCGGCCGCGTGCACGATGTCGCATTCGAAAATGGCCTTCTTATCGAATCCTCGGGGCCAAATCGCGACGTTATCAAAGTCCTCCCGCCGATAACCATCACCGATGCCGAACTCGATCGTGGCATCACCATCCTTGAACACGCACTACAGGAGCAAGACAATGCCTAGTCAGATATCTCAAGTGCCAGCCATCTCGCCGGTTTCGATCAAAGAACGGACCGGGTCGATCAACACGGCGGAGATCATCTCGGTCCTGAAAGGTGAGCTCACCGCTCTGCACATCAAGCAAGCTTTCAGCACCGAAGTAGCCGAGGAGATCACTACGAACTTTATTGGAAGCTCCGGTCTCAGAGAGCGTAAAGATGGTGTGCCCGGACAATATGTCGGCGCATCTCACTACAGGAAGGATGCAGCCACCTATTTCGCAGACGCCGAAAACGCGCGGCCGTACGTCGATGCCCTTTTTAAGAATTTGGTTGACCCGGTTCGAGCAGTATTCGGGGCGTTGAAGCGAGAGCTTCACAACCAGGGAATCGAATTGCGGCTGGCGCGTTCCGAACACGGCCAGGCCAATGTTTGTCGCGGCCTCAGTTGGTCGGGCACAGGCACGTTTTCCTTGGATCCCCACGACGACGTCGCTCAAGTCTTACGTGCTGGCGATGATTACGAGCTTTCTGCGGTGGCGCACAATACGGTCGCAGCGCTCAACCTCTATCCCAGCATGCCTGAGGAAGGCGGCAATCTGAAGCTCTGGAGCCACAAGCCGACGGTTGCGGACCGGATATCGCAAGGTGTGGAGACCACTGGATACCCCTATTCGGCAGCCTATCTGGAGGCCGTCCCTTGCCGCGAGTTCGAGCTCAAAACTGGGGATATCGCCCTAATCGATGGCGGCTTCGTTCACGGGGTTACCGGTCAATCAGGCAACGGAAAGCGTCGCGTGCTGCTGAATTGCTTTTTCGGCTTCGCGCGGCCGGATCTTGTTCTCTGGTGGACCTAACGGGGGGTGTTAACAGCGACCGACTGATTTGCGCCAAAAGTGAAGGCATCACTCCGTCGTAACGAGGAGGCCTACAGTCATAGACCCTCCGGACATTCCCCATTGTTCCGGAGGGGGGGCGAACACTCGTCGCAAGATGATGGTGATGCGCGGAAGAACAGTGACATCAACCTACGGTGATCTAAGCAGCGTACAGAATAGTGCATAAGTCCCATCGCTTCGTATCTTATCTTAAATCGCCTAGACGAACAAAAGTTTATGGGTGGAAGGTGAAGCACTCGTGGCGGCGAGCCAATGGCGCACCTTGCGTGCTTGTGGGGAGCATAGTTTTGTCGATGGCGAGGTGGACGGCCGTGTGGGCCGGGAACCTCGGCGTTGATGGCAGCGAGAAAGCGGCTGAATTCCTGATGGCGATGGCGCTGCATGTTTCTGCCGATGACGGTGCAGTCGAGAAGGCAGAGGGTGGTGCCGTGGCGTTTGTACTTCACGTACCGAGCCGCCCCTTCTTCATCGGCAGGCCGGGGTGGGTGCGGTCGAGCGCCTGGATCTGATCGACCGACAGCACGATAGCGTGGGCCGTCGAATCGAGATCAAGGCCGACGAGGTCGCGCAGCTTGTGGACTAATTTCGGATCGTTGGAGAGCTTAAACTAACGCCAGCGGTAGGGTGCCAGGCGCCATGCGCGAGGCCACTAGTGAGAAGCGGCCGGAACCTCAACGACCCCCATCAGTGGCGAAGACAACATAGAGGTTAAGAAGGAGATGGAAAAACAATGATAGAAAAGATCTTTGATCTTAGCAAAAGTGTCTATGTGAGACGTGTTCCACAAAAAGGGCGCGGTGTGTTTGCTAATATTCCATTTAAGGCTGGAGATTTGATTGAGCGAGCCCCAACGTGGGGATTTGACAATAAAGCTGCAAACCTGTTCGATTGCACGGGATTATTGGAGTATTACTTCGTGCGACTTGATCAGCAACTCAAAATTGATCCGCCGGCAGGCTACATTGTTTTCGGCTTGATCTCGATGGTTAATCACTCTTCGAACCCAAATGCGCAAACAGTTTGGACCGATGAAGACTCCGGCGCGTGGGCCAGCATCGTAGCAATAAAGAATATTAAGGTGGACGAGGAAATAACACATCGCTATGAGAATATCTCGGCTTATCCTCCGGACATCAAATTTGTTGAATGAAGTGCAAAGAAGCAAGGCAGCGGCATATACGGCGACGTTGTTCCGCAAGGAATTCACCAGATCAAGCGGATCAAGAAGATTCCAACCGCCGGAGCCGACAATATGCCAAGGACTCACCGTCCCGTCCAATGTATTCGATCTTTTCGCCGGGCACGAGATCGGCCGCGAGCTGAAAGCCATGTCGAAGTGGCTGGACGAACATCGTGACCTGCTCGAGTTAGTGGCTGGGGACCTGCTATCTTTGCTATAGCGTGACGGGGTTGTCTAATCGCGGCAGGGTCGTCAACTATCTTCGCGCTTTGAAATGCGTGTGCTGGGACACGGCTGTCTTCGCAGTCGACATCAGTCGCCGAACGATGGAGGCTCGCGGGAGGAGCCTTCAATGTGGACGACGCACTTTGCTGAGTCAGCGGTGCAATTCCATCAGCGGATTGGCTCGGCCCCACGTCCCGGCAGGGACGTCTCAGGCGCTCAGATATTGAACACAATCCGCAAATTTCATGTTGTGACTCCTGCGTTCCGATGAAAGACACTCGCCAGTCTTGAGCATGGCATGCTTCGTGACCGCCAGTTTGCGCGCTACGGCAATGGCGGCGTGTATGAAGCCGATCCTCTCGCGGAGCACGAGGCCCCATGTGCGCAGGGTGCTGTTGGTTGATCTGCGTGTCAGTATGACTGTCTCCCACCTCGTGGAGAAGCCCGCGCAAATGACGATCGCCGCGCAGGAAATGTGGCCGTCATAATCGACCTCTGCCGATTGGTAGCGGCGGATCGTTAAACCAAGTCAGGCGCCAACAGAGCGGGACTTCTTGAAGTTGTCGGCATCGTCAATGCGGTGACGAAAGAGGTTGCGGTGATTGTGCCGACGCCGGGCATCGACATGAGAATGCGGCAGGCCTGGTTTGGCGCGCATCCGCGACGAGCTGGCATCCGGGCTCGGCAGCACGGAGTTCGGTCGTGATCCTGACCAGCGGGGTGCGTGCCGCCACGAGCGCGCGTTAGCATGCCGTCGAATCCTTTAACCCGCACCTCACCGAAGAACCCTACTTCTGCAAGATGCGCCAAACGTCGGCGTCGTTCGCTTCGGTTTTGTCGGCGGCATATCGAGCGCAGCTTTGGCATGGCGCGCATCGATACGGATCGCCGGCACTTTCTCGGCACGCAGCGAATGGTGGAACCACACGACAGCGGCCCGGTCTCAAACACGACGCGTTTTGCGGCTGGCGCTCGGTTGCGGACAAGGTTGGAATGATCTTGGATCTCAGGCGCACACCCCGCGCCAGACGCGCTTGCCTTCCCGGCGGATCGATACCGCCGTCTCCTTCATCGACACATCGAGACCGGTATATTCTTCGATGGCTGTTCTCCATTCGATGCTTGGGTCCGGCCTCAGGTCGTGAGTCCGTGTTTCCCTCCTATCGGGGAACAGCCACCCTTCAAGTCTACGATTGATTTCCAAGGCAACTCCCTCCCGCGATCAGAGGAGGCGTCTCATCGTGATCGCCTCGCTATAGCAGGCCCTAATTAGCAGATCCCATACCGGCCAGCGGCTTTTGAAATGCCACATTCAAAGGCCTTACAGAAGACCGCAGCTGCACACTTAGTCGGAACCTTGCATCACGGGCGGCAACCACAGTTGCCCGCGAATTGGACCGGCTCATCACCGAGCGCGGCCGGCCGAGAATGATCGTCAGCGACAACGTCCTAAGCGCGGAACGAAATGGAGCCTGCAGTCAAGATCTCTCTGTTCGTCAGCATGCCCTTGCTGCGTGACGTTGGTCAGTCGTCGAACCAGGCGGCTTCCACCGGCAAGGGAAAAGGTCTCGTCCATAGCAAACACAGGGTCCGCACGAAGGCGGCCCTCACCGTCCTCAACACGAGCTTCTGATCCAGGCGGAAGACCCGAACATTATCTACAGGGTCATCGATCGATGTCCTCACGGCCCTAGCTGACAGAGGTTCTTCCACTTGGCACCCGCCCTTCAACGAAGGGCCGGTAGTCGGAACCACCTTTGACGACAGCGTGCACGACGCGGGCCATCTTGGCGGTAATAGCGGTCATTGCCTTGCGGCGTAGATCGGGATTGTCGCGATCCCGCGCAATGTAGCGTTCGAACTTATGACGGAAGCCATTCTCCCGCTGGCGGATGGCGACTTGTCCGGCGATCCACAGGGTGCGGCGCAGCCGAGCATTGCCGAATTTGGAAAGGCGGGTCTGGCCCCGATATTGGCCTGACTGCTGTGTCGAGAGGTCCAGCCCGCAGAACTTTAGAAAATGGCGATGATGGGCGAAACGGCAAAGATCGCCGGCTTTGGCAATGATGGTCAATGCGTTGATGGTCCAATGCCCGGGATTTGTCGCAGGAGCTGATAATCCTGGCTGTGCCGCAACAGCTCGTCGGCCTGCGCTTCGATCTCATTGCGCTGCCGGATCAGGCTGCGTGCTTCGTCAATGACCATCCGGAACATGCGAATGGCAGGGGCATCAAGCGGCAGCGGCAGTCCGATCGATGAGCGCGCCGTCTCGTAGATATCCATCAGAATCTGTGTCTTGCTGACCTTGCGGCCGACGACATCCCACGCTGCTGTCACAAACTCCTCCTTTGTCAGCGCCGTGATGCTTGCTGGCGTCGGAAAGGCATGGAGGAAGGCGAAGAACCAATCGCTGCGGCTGTTCCCCCGGAATCGATCGATCTCGGGAAAATACAGTGGCAGGTAGTGCGTCAGGATACGGTGCTGGATCTCGGTCTTGGCCCTGGCGATCGCTTCATGGGTCTTCGACAGTTCCTGCACGTCGTTGATGCCGGCGCGCAGCGGACCATGGTAGACCTGCGTCGCCTGGATCCTGAGCATGTGCAGCATCACCTGGGCATCCTTTGGATCGTTCTTGTCCCAGCTGTTGTGCAACGCTTCTCGTGTTCGGGCCAGCGCCAGCGACGACACCAGCCGCACCTCAAAACCCGCTTCAGCCAGGCGCCATACTATCGGCCGATGATAGTTCCCGGTCGCCTCAAAGGCGCAGACCATAGGTCGGCCGTACGCCTCAGCACTTCGATCAGATGGTCGTGCTCGGCACGGGTGTTAAGGACCAAAAGGGCGACGCCGGCGCTTGTGGCCCGGTGCTTCGATCAGAACTTCATTGCGCACCTTGGCAATGTCGATCGCTACCAGCACCGCGGCGGCGGGTGTAGAATCTGAAGTGGTCATGGTCGGTCTCTCCGGAATGGGTCGTGAACATTCACATTCTAGAGAAACTTTGACTGGCCATGGCCGCCTCGACAGCGGTGCGCGCCTGCAGCGAAAAGCTGCGCGCACCGCTCTCTCGGTCGCCGCGGCTCCTTCATGCCGTAGGTGCTATGGCAGCGAGTTCACCTCGAACGCCATCCTCGCCTGGGCGGATCACAACCGTGTTGTAGAATAGCCCCTTCTTCTCATTCGGCGGCTTTTTCCACAGCCTTCGGTCGTTCGGGCCTCGTTCGCCATCGGGAAGTCGCTGCTGCATAGGCAGCTTCTGCCTTTTCGACTCGGGATCGTTCTTCGGCGCGCTTGGCCGGAATGTTGTAGTCGAATGCGGAGCCGCGCCTGCCATGGTAGTCGGGAGGCCGGCGCGGAGCTCGACCGATCTGAACTTACGGGCGAGCAAGTCTGGCCGAGTCCAGATATAGTCGGCGTCCTTGCTCAGCATCTGCCAGATGATCATTGCAAGCTTGCGCGCAGTGGCGACGGCCGCGATGTGCTTCCCGCGACGCGAGTCGATCCGCTTGTAGAAGGCGCGCAGAGGACCCGGCGAGCGCGCAGCCGCCATGCCGCCGACCAGCATTCCCCGCGCACGGCCGCGGCCCTGCTTCGTGATGCGTCCATGATAGGCCGGTCCCTCACCCGACTGCCGCACGCTCGGATTGAGGCCAAGATAGGCGACAAGCCTCTGTGGATCGCCGAAGCGCCGAATGTCGCCGATTGCCGCGGCAACGCTTGCAGCCACCGTTACGTCGAGGCGGGCAACGTCATCAGACGGCGGATTGTCGGATCCTGGAGGGCATGCACCGCGATATCTGGCTCGACCACCCTCAACGCCTCGTTGATCTGGCTAATCAAGCCGAGGTGGCGCTCGATGGCGGCGCGTTCATCGGCAGGCAATATTTGCCTCGTCAGCCATTTTGCGCCCAAAACTGGATCATCGCCCCGCGCCGCCAGTTTCGGCCAGGAGGCCGTAAACATGCCCAGAATGCTCCAGTGGATGAAGCGATTTTGGATGGTCTTGTGCGGGCCACAGCTGGCCGGCCCATCCCGCCAGCGCAATCCATTGCGGATCGCGAACAGAATGCCGCTCACCATCCGCGGTCCTCTACACGAGAAAGATGGGTCCTAAGCCTAGCTGACGGAACGGTCCGCACTCATGCTGAACAACATGTTGGCGAGCGTGGTGACGTCGGCGACACGGAGGCCGGTATCCTTTCGCACAGCATCCGCCGCAATTGGGAATGCTGTGCATTCGAACACAAATGCTCCAATGTCGGGATTGGCGTCGAGAAGCTTCCTTGCCGCCGCCCTCACGTCCCTGATGAGGACTTTCACGTCGATTTCTGGTGCGGGCTTTGCAAACTCGTACCACAACTCGCTTCCCTCGATTCCGCCCACAGCGACACTGATGTCTTTCGAAGACCAGCCTGCGCAAGCATAGTGGCTCTCCGTCAGCTTGGGCGCGTCGTAAGTAAGAAGGCCTATCTTCGACCCCCGCTTCAGCGTCCGCGCGACGAATGGCACCAGCAGCAAGCTCGACATCGCGACCGGAATAGAGACAGCCTCAGCCACTGCCGCCTGGTAGAGACCGGTGAAGCCGCAGTTGGAAACGATCGCGGATACTCCATAACGCTCCAACTCTCGCGCGGCAGCTACGTAACCGGCTTCGACGGACTTATCCCCGTCGATGACGTTGCAGGTGAATGCCCCCGGAACCTGCCTGCGTCTGACCGGAAACGGAAACGTACTTGGTCCGGCCATGAATCCCGGGTGCACGACTGGCTTCGTCTCCAGTTCAACAATGCCTAATATTTTGTCTGCCATAGTGGCGTTGCCCATTGCTATACGTCAACACACTGCATCTAACTTGCCAAAGTTCCTGCATGTTGGAGCCGCTCTGGGGCTCCTGTCCGGCTGCCTCTCCTCATAGCGGATCCGAACCTTCGGGCTCGCCCGCCGTCATTTAACGACGAGCGTTCGTGGCGTGTGGGTCAAGGGTTCATAGCCCTCCTCAGTCACCGCAAAAGGCTGGGTGATTGTGACGGACTGAACCCCGAGCCAAAGGCCTGTCATCATGTGAAAGCACATACCCGCCTGGAGAACAGTTTTCTCTTCTTTGCGTATGCTTGCAGTACGTTCGGCCACTGTCGGCGGGTAACCGATCCCTAGGGGATAGCCGATCCTCTGGTCCTTTTCGAGGCCGTTCCGGGACAGCACCGCGTGAAACGCGGCAAAGACGTCCGAACACGTTTGGCCAGGCCGCACGCTTTCAAGTCCGGCGTTCAACGCTTCGATGGCGATGTCCGCGAGCTTCACGTAATCTGCAGAAGGCTTTCCGAGGTGGATGGTACGGCTCACGTTGACTTGGTAGCGGCGGCGCGTGCCGTGAACCTCAAAGTTGATAATCGTCCTGTCGGACAGCGGCCTATCTGTCCAAGTTGAGTGGGGCGCAAGGGCCCGCTCCCCCACGCAGAGATGAACGACAGAAGAGTTATAGGTTCCGCCGAACTCAGGGGTGCCGGATATTTCCTGATGGTACGCGGCTGCCGCCAAGTCACACTCCCGGACACCCGGCTCAGCGGTCTCGATGACCCGCTTGATAACTGCATCACCGATAAGGCCCGCCTGGCGCATGAATTCGAGTTCGGCGGAACTCTTCACCAAACGGATCCAGTTCACAAGGAGGTCAGCGTCTTCAAATCGGGCCTGAGGGAGCGCCTTGACCAAATCAGCGTGGGCACGCGCAGAATAATAGTATCCGCCCATCTCAACGCCAATGACAGCTTTCTCTCCGCCGAGCTCCTGGACGACACTCGCAACATAGTCATACGCAGACCGCTCAATGGAATTCACGTAATTGTCAGGAAAGCCCCGGATGCTATCCTCGGAGAGATAGGTTGTAATCCTCGCCGAGGTCATGTCCATGCCGCGCGTGATGATTATCGGCTCCTCGCGATCTAGCGCGACAATTGCCATTTGCGGAGTGTAAAACGAGTAAGCATCGTATCCAGTGAGATAGTTCTGGTTTGGCGGCTCGGAAATGAGTAGGATCTCGAGCCCGCGCTTGGACATCTCGGCCTTAACGGCGGCGAGCCGAGCAGCGTATTCCGCCCGTTCGAAGTGAAGAATTGTTTCCATAGTTCGGTTTCCCTGGTCGACCGAAGTTTCCCGCCTCCCCGGCGGCGTGTAATTGCGTTGAGCGTCCGCCTGCACCGGGCGGCAGCCTCTACCGACCTAACTGTCGCGAGACAGCTGGCCCTAGCGATCATAGAGGTGCACGCCTGCATAATAACTGCGTGCGAGGGCTCGTTATAGCCGCGCCTCTCGATCTAGGCAAAACGTCGTGCAGCAAATCTGCGTGCAGACGTCGACGAACAACGTAACGAAAGAGTCCTGCCCCACCTGACGCGAACTGCGACGGTGAACTTGCGGTCAAATCCCTCGGTGCCGTGCGTCAAGTTCAGCAAATTGGGGGTGGCCATGAAGCTGGTCATCCGGCGCCTTGAGCATGGGCTTTTTGTGCTCCTTGAAATCGTCCATGTTGATCTAGCGGTTGGGGTCTGCATTCAGGTCATGCCATCTTACCCCCGGGACTTGGGCGGTGATCAGGGTGCATTTTCGCCGATAGCGTTCCTCGATGACTTCGAAAAGGTGGAAGCGCTGCTGGTCGGTGGGGCTGTGAGTCCCCAAGTCGTCGAGAACAAGCAATTAGACGCGGGTGAGCTTGTCGATGAGACGGGGAAAGCGGTTATCGAGGCAGTGGCCCGCGCCAGGTTCTCGAATAGGCTTGACACGCGCGCATAGAGCACGGAATGATCAGGTGAGGTCGAACATCACCCGAGCCAACCGATCCTCTTTCAACGAATTTGCACAACCTCAAACACATACCTCGTTACACCGTGATGGTCCCGAGGTTTAGAATTGAAAGCTTGTCGTGCAATCCGCATCAGCTTCTGCCCCGCAGGATCTGTTTCTCGACATCAGGTCTGCATGCTGCGCAGCTGTCATTTTCAGGAGAGTAGTCCGCCGCTATTCCGTTCTGATTGCGCGATCGCGTCATTCGGAAGCACGTGAAAGTATCTTCAGCATATCCTCTCGGGTCAACCAAACGAGCCAGTCTTCTTCGTATATTCCCTGCGCGGGCAGGCGCAGGATTGCGCCATGCGGCTCTTTGTGCACATAGCCGTTGCGATCTGCTACGCCTTTTTCGATGTTCCAGCCAGCAACCAGCGCGCAAATGAAATCCGGAGCCCATTTAGCCCAGGCCAGTCCAAATGCGATCTGACCAAGGAAGGCCAGGAGACCGCGTCCCCGAAAATCCTCCCGCAGCCAGAGGTCGCCGCGATATGCTACACGCCCGGTAATGCCTCGAGCGGACGGTGCATAGCAGGTACACGAAGAACCAGGGCCTGCTTTGAGATGAGGGTCCGCGAAGAAGGCTCTGAGCGTTTCAAGGTGCTCGTCAAGACTTGTATTCGAGAGATCGTACAGCCGCATTGCTTGGACATGCGCTATCCTGTCTTGTCGGTCCCGCCCGATGATCCAAAAAGCTTTTCCAGGTAGAAGGTCAGAACAGTCCGGACGGAAGTTTGGATCAGTCGGTGTCTTTCCGGGAAGCCTGCCAGTGATCCCGACATACTCCTCAAAATCGTCTCCCGTCGTGATGTGGAGACCGGACTTGCGCGCCAGTTTGTATGCTGCGCAGATGAAGTTCGAAACGTCCGACGTCGTCACGTTACCTCCATGCCGATGCATTCTCCCAGCAGTGTGGTTTCTAAACTAGTCGAACACGGGCCGATGCTACGGCATCTGGTAGTTGACGTAAGCTGTGCTATGCAAACCCTCCGACATATCATCTGCGCCAGGCCGAGTTCGCCCGCTCAGGTTGCCCTCCTCAAGCTCTGCGCCCCGTGTCAGCGAAAGCGAAACAAAGGTGGCGAGTGAGCCTGAGCGCCTGAGCACTGTCGCAGCATTTTGCTGATCTTGGACTTTCGATCATCCGCGTCGAGCTTGAGGCGGGCAGTTGTCGGCGCGATGCTGTAGGCCCGGGCGTATTGTGGAACGAGTTTACCCGCCTGCACCGCGCCATGCTGAAAATCGTTCGTGCCGATCCTGTCTGCCAGCGGCTGATGCGCACGGGTGTCGGAGCCCTGGTGGCGCTCACCTATCGCTCGGCAGTGGATCGGGCGGTTTGCGAAATCCCGAACCGTCGGTGCGTACTTCGGACTGACGCCAAGAAAATCTCAATCCGGCGAGACCGACATCGACGGCGGCATGACCAAAGTCGGCGATGGAATGGTGCGAACCGCACTCTATCAAGCGGCGTATGTCATGCTGACGCTCGGCACGCGCTTCTCGGCCCTGTTGAGTTTGATCACTCGGCTCCGAAGCCGCGCCAGATCGATGTAGCCGCCATACGTGCGACGCCGTCAGGGCCTTTAGCCTTAACACGCGATGTGATATCGCCGGTTTTCGACTTCTTTTCCAGTTGAGCGTTTACGAGCGACTAAACGATGCAACCTTGTAAAAGACTCTTGATTTTTTCGAGGGCTATTCGATTCGATTAAGACGGATTGTAACTCTTGCCTTATGACTGCCGTCTCTCAGCTTCGAGGAGTGCCGACCGACGGCGTTGAGGGGATGCCTAATCTTTCTCTGCGAGAAAAATAGTGCATTGTGCGGATGGCGAGGGAGATATCCTGGGCAAATCTTTAAGTTTCGGAGACACAGTCAATTCGATATAAAAAAGGTAATCGAAAAATGGATACGTCTAGCAGAACGGCTCGGCTGCAAAATGGCGTCTTCCATTCCTTCGACGACGTCTAGAGTCATCAACGCTTCCTCGCCGAGCACAACCAGCAGCCCAAGCCCTTCATCTGGCCGATCCGACAAAATCATCGCTGCCGTCAAGCGCGGGACCAAGCGTAAGATCCCATAGGCCAGCCATATGCTAGGCAATTTGAACAGCGGCGACCGTCGCGTCGTACTTAGTGCCACCTCCGCTAGTGAGGGAGGCGAGCGGCAGGTAATTACTCCTGTTCACCAATGGCCGGAAGTGGTGTCATCGACCAACTGATTAAGTCGGCTGCTTGTTGAAGTATGACCTTGGTCTGAGCAAGGCTGGGTGAAACAGCGATGACATGTCCGATGCAGTCTTGGTAATCGCCTTTCCTGACGATCAGCGTTTTGGGCTCAAGATACAACTTGACTTCGGCGACACCTGATAAAGCAGCCGCCCGACTGTCGCCATCGATCCGATCGAGGA
Organism: Mesorhizobium sp.; assembly: GCA_004963905.1. Taxonomy (GTDB): domain Bacteria; phylum Pseudomonadota; class Alphaproteobacteria; order Rhizobiales; family Rhizobiaceae; genus Mesorhizobium. The sequence goes on along the minus strand of SUGL01000022.1, from coordinate 34,311 downwards.
TCCCATCGCAATCAGAAAGTAGTTTCCGCGCGGCCGCAACATGCGAATGCCTCCTGCGCAAATCCCATTCGTCGCCGATGACGAGCTTGATGTGCTCGGTGACAAGGTCGACACCGTAAGCCAGATGAACAAGTTGAGGAACGGTCCCACCGGCAAGACGCGGATTGACTTCGATAACGACTGGGCCACGCTTCGTCCAACGGAATTCGATGTTCGTTGGCCCCCAGCCAAGGCCAAGAGCTCGTAAACAGCTCAGTGAAACATCGATGATACGCTCCTGCTCATTAGTAGTCAGCGGAGCTGGATAGGTCAACTCGCGAAAGACGAAATGCGGTGGTTGGTCGAACTCAGCGGCGGTAATTCCAGTGACCTTATTTCCCATTATGTCGGCGCAATAATAGGGGCCTTCTGCGAATTCTTCGACCAGTATCCTCGGCGACGACTGCCAGATGTGCTTCCCTCCCAACAGATAGGTCGTATGTTGGGCCAACTCATCGAAGTTGCGGCATAATCGGACACCGCTGCTTCCGCTGCCTACGGCTGGCTTAACAATCACAGGCAGACCAATCTCCGCGGCAGAGCTTTCAACCTCCGACGCATCCGTTGCCAAGCGGTAAGACGGCACTGGAACGTCGGCATCCGCGAGGAGCTCACGTTGAGTGAATTTGTCGCAGCATCGTTCAATGGATGCAGGGTTCGGTCCCGGTAGCTCGAAGTGCCTGCAGAGCTTGCCAACGGTGGCATAGAACGCTTCCAGGGCGCCCGTGATGCCAGCAATGTCATAAGTTTCACGCAGCCGGGAACATTCGTGTATCAGCGCATCGAGATTGTCTGTATCGACCCGAATTGCCTCAAGCCTTTCCGGCGAATGATAGTCATACCGAGTTGGATCAGCCGACAGGGTAATTGGATGAAGACCAAGACGCCGAGCCGCTTTGACGTAAAGCGGGCCACTGGCCCTTGTGCCTTCAATTAGGATGAGCGCTCTTCTTGCCATTGGTGTCGATCGTCCTTTTGCGTGCTCGTCGGAGGTTTCAGCGTGAAGACTTTGGATGGATCTACCATTGTCGGCGATTTACGGTCGTAAAGATTCTGTAAAGTCTTTTGAAGAATCTATTGCAATAGTTCGGTATCCGCGGTCAAACGAAGAGAGCCTCGGCCATTTCTGTTGCGCCGTGAGGCGCAGTTGAGCAAATGGCGGAGGCGCGCCTGACGTTGGCAGATGGTCCTGTAGGTGTAAGCGCTGTTCTCAGGCCGCGGCCTTGAGCTCGGGAGCCGGGATGTAAGCCCAAGGCAGCAGGTCGTCGATCTGGCTGTTGGGGTGGCCGTTGACGATCCTGGTGAGGACATCGGCGAGATAGCCGAGCGGTTCGACACCATTGAGCTTGCAGGTTTCGATCAGCGAGGCGGTGACTGCCCAGTGTTCGGCGCCGCCGTCAGAGCCTGCGAAGAGCGCGTTCTTGCGGTTGAGCGCGATCGGACGGATCGAGCGTTCGACGACATTGCTGTCGATCTCGATGCGACCATCGTCAAGGAAGCGCGTAAGCCCCTCCCAACGGAAGAGCGTGTAGCGGATGGCCTCGGCCAGCTTGGTCTTCTGGCTGATCAGACCGAGCTTCTCTTGCAGCCACGGCTCGAGTTCGGCGACGATCGGCCGACTCTTATCCTGGCGCATGGCACGGCGCTGCTCGGCCGATCGTCCACGGATGTCGTCCTCTATTCTGTAGAGTTCGGCGATCCGTCTCAGCGCCTCGCTGGCGATCGGCGCGGGACCGGCTGCTGCCAGTTCATAAAAGCGCCGACGCTCATGCGCCCAGCAGAAGGCGAGCGTGACGCCGCTTTTGTCGGCCAGCACGCGATAGCCGCCATAGCCGTCGACCTGCAAGATTCCGGTGAAGCCTGCGAGCGATCGGACGCTCGGCCTTCCGGTCGGGTGCGTAGACATAGGCGACGCCCGCCGGGTCAGCTCCCTGCCATGGCCGATCATCACGCGCATAGGCCCAGAGTTGGCCTGTCTTTCGTCTTGCCGCGGCCCGGATCGAGCACTGGCGCGGTCGTCTCATCGGCGAAGAGTTTTGGCGAGGACTTCAGCTTGCCAAGCAGCCGCTCATGCACCGGACGCAGGTGTCAGGCGGCGCGGCCGACCCAATCGGCGAGCGTGGAGCGATCGAGATTGATTCCTTGCCGGGCGTAGATCTGCGCCTGACGATAGAGCGGAAGGTGATCGGCATATTTGGACACCAGCACCTGGGCAACCGTCGCCTCGGTCGGAAGACCACCCTCGATCAGTCGGGCCGGCGCCGGAGCCTGAACCACAACATCCTCGCAGGCGCGGCAGGCATATTTGGGCCGACGCACGACGATCACACGCAGCTGCGCCGGCACGATGTCGAGCCGCTCGCTCACGTCCTCGCCGATCCGATGTAACCCATTGCGGCAGCACGGGCAGTACGGTCCTCGATGTCGACAACCATCTCCACGCGCGGCAGATGGGGCGGCAGCGCGCCCCGGTTCGCTCGGCGCTTCGTGGCCTTTGCTTGGCGCTCTGCGGGAGCAGATTGCTCCGTCTCTTCCTCACCGGCCGCCTCGATCTGCTCGGCCTCTTCGAGTCCCAGCAGCAATTGATCCTCGGGGAGCATCTCAGCACGCCGGCCGAAGCGGTGGCGCTGCAATTCCTTGATGATCTGGATCAGCCGGGCGTTCTCGACGTCGCGCGCCAGGACCATCGCCTTCAGCGCGTCCGGATCGTCGGGAAGCTGGTCAGCAGTCATCGCCATGACAGGGATCAGACCATATTCGCCGACAGCCCGCGACAGCGGAATCCGACCTGATTCACTTCGTCGCGGGTCAGCCCGCCTGGGCTGGAACGCGGGTCCGGCGCGCCTCGTGGACTCGCCGCCAGTCAAGCCCTTCGAGTAGCGCCGAGAGCTGTGCGGCCGTCAGCCGCATCATGCCGTCATGCACTTTCGGCCAGCGGAACTCTCCATCCTCCAGACGCTTGGCATAGGCAGACGCCGGTGCCGTCCCAGAAGATCAGCTTGATCCGGTCAGTCCGCTTCGCCCGGAAGACGTAGACGGCCCCGCTGAACGGATCGGCCCCCATCGTCTCTCGCACCAGCGCCGCCAATCCCTCCGCGCCCTTGCGGAAGTCAACCGGCTTCGTCGCCACCATGACCTTGACCGCTCCCGTCGGCCCGATCACGACGTCGCCTTCAGCGCGCGGATCACTGCGGCCACCGTCTTGGTATCGGCGCCCCGGCCGACGCGCGTCGCGATGCCGTCGATCTCAAGCTCGATCATGCCGGCATCTCGGGTGGCTTGCCGTTTTCGCTGCTTCGGTGAACGGCTGGCTACAGGTTCCGCCGCCGCCACAACCGCCGGCACAAAGGCAGGAGAATCTTGCTGCACCGAAGCGGCCTGTTTGCGCGCTTCGCGGCGCCAGGCGAAGACCTGCTGCGGCCTGAGACCATAACGGCGGGCGACCTCGGAAATGATTGCATTCGGCTCCAGCGTCTCCGCGATGATCCGCGCTTTGTCATCCCCAGACCACCGACGCCGGCCGCCAGCACCGTTGATCACCTCGAAACGTCGAGGCTGCCGCTCCGGGTCAAGCGTAAGGTCAAGTCCAGACACAAGCCGATCTCCGATTCCAATGCAGAACCGGCAACCTCACAGATCGACATCACTCCCGAAAGATGGTCCCGAAACACCGCTTACCTGTAGGTATCACGCCGCCGCAGTTCGCTACATGCTTGAAGGGACATAGCTAGCCTCTGATACTGACGCCGATGTGCCCTTGCCGAGTCGAGGTCGCAGCGCCGACCCATTATCGGCGACGCTTTCAGGTTGTCTCTGTCATAACGCGAGTCGCCCACTGCCCGAATCGTGCCCCTGGAAGGCGACGATCACCTCTTACCTGGCGCCACCTGCGTCGGTGCAGGAAGTTGAAGGGCCGCAGATTGTTTCTCTCCGCCAGACGTCGGAAATGGTGTGATCGACCAACTGATCGAGTCGACGGCACGCTGAAGTATCGCCTCGCTCCGAGCCGGGCTTGTTGAGACGGCCTTGATATGTCCAATACAGTCTCGGTAGTCGCCTTTCCTCACGATTGAGGTCTTCGGTTTGACATACAATTTGACCTCGGCGACACCTGGTATAGCAGCGGCCCGACTGTCGCCAGTGATCCAATCGAGGATGCCATCGCGATCAGGAAGTAAGGACCGCCAGGCTACAGTGTGTGAATGCCTTCTGCGCAAATTCCATTCCTCGCCGATGACAAGCTTGATGTGCTCAGTGACGAGATCGACACCGTAAGCCAGCTGAACCGTTGGAGCACCGGCACCAAGGCGCGGATTGACCTCAATGACGACTGGTCCACGCTTCGTCCATCGGAATTCAATGTTCGTTGGCCCCCAGCCAAGGCCGAGAGCTCGCAAACAGCTCAGCGAAATTTTGGCGATACGCTTATGCTCATCATGAGTCAGCAGAGCCGGGAAGATGCCCCGATGGAAGACGAAATGCGGTGGAGGGCAGTCCGAGGCCTCAATCCCAATGAGCTCATTTCCCATTATAGGAACGTAATAATGGGGGCCTTGTGCGAATTCTTCGATCAGTATTCTCGGCGAAGACCGCCATGTGTGCTTCCCGCCCAATAAATAGGTCGTATGTTCTGCTAACTCATCGGCATTGCGGCACAATCGGACGCCGACGCTTCCGCTGCCAACGGCTGGCTTAAGAACCACCGGCAGGCCGATTTCCGCGGCAGCGCGTTCTACGTCCCTCGCATCCGCTGCCAAGCGATAAGCAGGTATTGGAACGCCGGCATCCGCGAGGAACTGACGTTGAGCGAATTTGTCACAGCACCGTTCAATTGATGCGGGGTTCGGTCCCGGTAGATCGAAATGACGGCAGAGCTTGCCAACTGTCGCATAGATCGACTCGTCGAGGAGCGCAAAGCCCGTAATTCCAGCAATGTCATAGGTCGCACCTATGCGGGAACATTCGCGGATAAGCGCATCGAGATTGTCTGTATCGACCCGAATTGCCTCAAGCATTTCGGCGGCAAGGTATTCGTACTGAGCTGGATCAGTCGATAGGGTAATCGGATGAAGACCAAGACGCTGGGCCGCTTGGACGTATCGCGGACCGTTACCCCTATGGCCTTCAACCAGGATGAGCGCTCTTCGTGTCATTGGGGTTAACCTCCGTTGCATGGGTGCGGCGGTCTGACCGGGAATAGGCATCAGCTTTTTATCCGTGCCTACCCCTCAGACTTTGCGGCGAAGTACCATAGTCAGCTATCTGCGGTCGCAAAGGTTCTGCAAATTTAGTTGAAGGATCTGTTGGCACGTGTCGGTTTCCAGCGTGTCGCACGAAGCCCAAGGACCAATTTCGGAGGCTTGCGATGTTCAAGGCGCCATTTCGACCTGTAAGAGTGTGGATTTGAGTGCGCCGGGAGACCGGCAGGAAGTAAACAGTGCAAGTCTGCACGATGAAGGAGTAGCGCCCCATATCGGCCCTGAGGCGTGCGTCATCGTCCGGGAGAGAGGCAGCGAAGCGTCGGCCTAGTCGTCAGCCTCCTGTCGTTATCTCAGCCACCAATCTGTATTGTCGGCACCACCTCAATCTGTATCGTCCTGTGCATGTCTAAACGCTGACGAGCCCGAATCGGCGAGCCCTGCTGACGACGCGCAAGCTGCTGCCACGAAAGGCGATCGCCATTGAATAACGACATTCACGAACTGTTGCGCAATTTTGGGCTGAGGGACGGAAACGTTGTCAAATTCGAGGAGCGTATCCGCTAGCTGGCCGACAGCATGGCTGATCGATCTCCAGGAGGTCATCAAGTCGCTGCTGACGCGAGGCGTAAACTGTGCGAGGTATTCGCCTCCGTTGCACAAGACGGTTCTGGACATGCTCGCAATGATGAGGTGCCGGCTTCTGATGACGATCCCTGGTGTCCGGTCCCGTCGTATCGCTGGCGTTCGCGAGCACCATCGACATTTCGCAAGGGTTCTTCTTCAGCCAGGGCGTAGCCGCTTCATCTCCGATGATATCATGCCCGAATACTTCGTCTCGGTTGAGGTTCACAGGTGTCCCGTCCTCGCGCTGGTCGTTGATGATCGCTTCCTTTACGTCTGAACTGCAAGCCTTGATCGCTTCCGCTCTGGCTTCAGCTGCAGTTCAATAGACGGGCAGCCCCGATCGGAACGGTCGATCGAGATCACCCGATCCCGGCGGTGCGAAAAACGCCCACCGCAGCGCCAATGGAAACCTTCAACAACCATCCTAGCAGCGCAGCCTTTCTGCTGCGGCAGGCTGTCTTTTGATCAAAACCGGATCAGGAACCGATTACAATTGTCGGTGGCTTCAGTGGATATGATTCAGCGAGCGCTGGTGGTCACAATAAATGCCTGCCTGACCTAGCAGATTCGACTGCCGGCGCTGTTGTCGCCTCAGTCAGTTACACCCAAAAGGGAGGAATGGTAGATGAAGAGACGCACCTTTTTGAAACTCGCCACCGCGACCACCATGAGCACGCTGGCTGCGCCTTATGTCCATGCACAAGAAAAAAAGTTCGCGGGTATCACCCTCCGCTTCGGGGGATGGGGTGGACTATACGACGAAACCATTCAGAAGTATGTCGCGGCGCCGCTTGAGGAGAGGACGGGGCTGAAGGTCCAGATTACCGCCGGCACACAATCCGCCGACTTAGTCAAGCTCGTCGCGAATAAGGAGAACCCTCCGTTCGACGTGTACCAGGCGGACAGCGCATACATGGTGGAGGCGCTAAAAGCCGACTTGATCCAGGAAGTAACGGAAGCCGAGGTCCCGAACATCAAACGCATCCTTCCCGGATTTCGCGAGTACGGCGAGTATGGGGTTCCCTACAGCGTATTCACATATATTCCAATATATAACTCGGAGCTCGTCGAGCAGCCACTAACTACTTACACCGACCTGACCAGGCCCGACCTTGAGGGCCGTGTGGCACTTCCCGCTGCAACTTTCGATACGTGGAGCCTGTACCTGCTCGCGTTGGCAGAGGAGAACGGTGGTTCGATCTCCAACATGGAGCCGGCGTATTCGTTACTGGAGCAGGCTAAGTCCAATATTCTCGCACTGGCGCAAAGTACAGTTGCGATGATCCAGATGTTCGAAACCAAAGAAGCTTCAGCCGGTGTAATATCAGATGCTCGAGGGCATGAGTTGCGCACGAAGGGTCATCCTATCGTAAGCGTGTATCCGCCGCAGGGTATCTATGGGGCAACCTCGTACATGAACGTTGTCAAGAATGCTAAGCATCCAGAGGCAGCATTCGCATTCCTTGACCAGATGCTTTCCGATGAGGGTATGCTTGGCCTGCCTCGGGCACTGAGGCTCGGCGTAACTACGGACGTAAAGCTACCTGATGAAATCGCAAAGGATCTAACCTTCAACACACCTGAACGGATCGCGCTGAAAAAGAAGGTCGATTGGCAGAAGTGGATGGCCGACCGCAGCGCCCGCATCGAGCGCATCAACAAAATTCTTCGTGGCTGAGCAGGTTGTTTTGGCAGCAAGGGTTGTGCGCAACTGGGCGCAACCCTTGCTGTCGCACTCGCTCAAACCGTCAGAAGGAAACATGATGAGACCACCTTTCCGGCAAAAGCCGATACTCACTGCAGCACTTTTGCTGGCTCCCATGGTCTTGCTTCTTGTAGGGTTTTTGATGGTGCCTGCGATAGGGGTTCTTCGGTACAGCTTTTTGGATGGTGACTATCTCCTCGATGGGCATGGGTTCACGCTCAGGCATTACCTGCGCTTCTTCTCCGATACCTATTATTCATCGGTGTTATGGGACACATTTGTGGACGGCCTTGTCGTCAGTCTGATTTGCCTGTTGATTGGATTTCCAGTGGGCTATTCGCTTGCCCGTCTTCCTCCGCTGGCTCGGCGGTGGCGCACGATTATCGTGATCATGCCGCTGACGCTGAGCCTCGTTGTTATCGTGTTCGGTTGGTTGATCGTGCTCGGCCGCAATGGGCTGCTCAATTCAGTTCTTGTGAACCTAGGCATCATTTCTTCGCCGAAGACTTTCCTATTCGCTCGCCCTGCTGTGATCCTTGTGTTGGTTCAGCAATTCCTTCCTTTCATGATTCTTTCAGTCATGAGTGTCGTTACCCAGATCGATCCAGTGCTGGAACATGCAGCATCCAATCTGCGTGCCAACCGCCTTGTCACCTTCCGAAGGGTCATTATTCCCCTGGCGACCCCGGGTATCCTTGTTGGCTTCAACCTCGTTTTCGTGCTGTCGATTTCGGCGTTTATCACGCCCCGTCTCATTGGCGGAAACCGCGTCCCCATGCTGGGGAGCCTCATCTATGAGCGCATCATGTCGGAATTCAATTGGCCTTCTGGCGCGGCTATGGCGTTCATTCTTTTTGTGGCCGGTCTCGGCTTTACCGCGGCGTTTAATGCTTTAGCCGCGTCGCGTTTTGTCAGGGGTGGACGCCATGCGTTATGATTTCACCGACTACGTTCTGATAGTGGCAGGTGCGGTGACTCGCGTGGCGGTCTATGCCTTGCTAGCCCTGCCGGCCGCACTTGTGGTTGTTTTGTCATTTACGAGCGGGGAAACAATGGATTTCCCTCCTGCCGGATTTTCCATGCAATGGTATCAGAAGGCGTTCGAAAGCGAACCTTTCATGAGCGCGCTTTGGACCAGTACCTACGTCGCCGTGATCGTTGCTATCGCGGCACTCGTGATCGGCTTCGCCGCTGCATTCGCCATCAACCGATTCGACTTCCCGGGAAAGGGACTGCTCCAGGCGCTTGCCTTTTCGCCGTTAATCGTTCCCGCCGTCGTACTTGGCATCGGCCTGTTGTATCTATTTGCGTGGATGAATCTTATCCAGACAATGTTCCCACTATTTGCCGGCCATCTGGTACTTGCGATTCCATATGTTGTAAGGACGGTTCTCGCCAGCCTTACCCTACACAACCGCGTGCTTGAAGAAGCAGCAATGAACCTCCGGGCTTCGCCATTGCGAGTTGTGAGGCGTATTACGTTACCGCTTATCTTGCCAGGCCTACTGTCTGCCGCAATATTTGCCTTTGTGACTTCTTTTGGCAATGTAACGGTTTCCGTATTCCTTACATATGGCGGAAACGTGACATTGCCAGTTCAGCTGTTCACTTACTTGGATCACAGTTACAACCCACTCGTCGCAGCTGTGTCTAGTATAATGATCTTTGTAACGCTCGCTGTCATTCTGACAATCGAGCGGCTGATCGGGGCAGAAACACTATCCTAGCGAGAAAGAGGTGCCAGCTTGTCGAAAGATTTTGAAACGTCGGTCCGAGATCCGGGTGACTACGTCGTTGAACTGCGGTCGGTTTCCAAGCTCTATGGTGACGCGGTTGCCGTCGCGGATGTTTCGCTGGGCGTAGGACGAGGCGAACTGGTCTGCCTTCTCGGACCTTCCGGCTGCGGCAAAACAACGACGCTTCGCATGGTTGCCGGTTTTGTGGAGCCAACGTCCGGAACCGTTGAAATTAATGGCCAGGATATGACCCACCAGCCCCCCTATAGGCGCGATACGGGGATGGTTTTCCAAAGCTATGCGCTGTTTCCTCATATGACGGTGGCGGAGAATATCGCGTTCGGCCTTGAGAATCTAAATTGGACCAGGGCCGATCGGGATCGGCGCGTCAGCGAAATGCTAAATTTGGTCGAACTGCCACACCTCGCGGGACGGCTACCCAGCCAGCTTTCAGGTGGACAGCAACAACGCATCGCGCTCGCGCGCGCTTTGGCCATGCGCCCGGCCGTGCTGCTTCTCGACGAGCCGTTCTCGAACCTCGATGCGCAGCTCCGAGTTCGGATGCGTGAAGAGCTCCGCGCAGTAATTCGCAGCGTCGAGGTCACCACCCTGTTCGTAACCCATGATCAGGAGGAGGCGCTGACCATGTCGGATCGTATTGTCGTCATGAATGGTGGCAGGATCGAGCAGGTCGGAACACCCGGCGACATATATGAAAGGCCCGAAAGCCCGTTCGTCGCGAAGTTCATCGGCTGGTGCTCAATGCTGGAAGGAGCAGTCGACCCGGAGGGCACCTTTGTCTCCAAACTAGGCCTTCGCCTGCCAGGCAAATGGAAGGCAGGTCCGGGCAGCGCAGTAATCCGCCCCGAACACATTCGCCTTTCGCCGGACGGTACCGCCGGCCACGCTAGGGAAGGGCGGGTCGTGGAAACCCACTACTACGGTGGTGCAACCCGGATAATTCTCGACATCAACGGAGAACAGCTCATGATGGAAGAGCGCTTCCCGTTTGGAGGCCATCCAAAGCTTGGCGAGAAACTGAATGTCACGCTGAAAATGGATGAAATTCGTGTCATAGGCTCCCCTTGATCGTGCAGCGCGGACCGGAAGGTCCGAGTGGGGAAGCAGCCTTCGAATCTCTCGAACGTTAGTCATCCTCGGGATCATCGATCGGGATGGCAAACCCCGCTTTGACTCTGTCCACTACGACCATCGTCTTGATGCTCTTGATGTCGCGGTTCTCGTAAAAAAACCGACGTGTATACTGCTCGTATTCTTCCATGCTGCGGGCTGTTATGTAGAGCAGGAAATCCGCGTCACCGGTAATGTAAAAGCCGGTGGCGATTTCTAAAGATGATTTGATGTCTCTTTTGAAACGGTCAATGATATCTGCACGCTCCCGTTCAAGCGTGACCAGCAAAAGCATCTGTATCGGTCTTCCAACCGCCTTCGCTGACACGATAGATACATCGGCCTCTATGATGCCCTCGGCTCGTAGCCGCTTCAATCGTCGCTGACACGCGGTCGCGGACAATCCGACCTGTTCGCCAATAGCGTCAGAGGTCAGTCGGTTGTTCTTTTGAACGAGCTCGAGGATGCGAGCGTCGATGCGATCGTATTTTTTTGGGAACCCACGATATGCCAATGGTCAAAATCCTCGCAGAAGACCCCGGAAGCGCAGAAAACCATCAGCGCAGAGGCGATTTAGGACGGATTTATGTATTCATGTCCGGCTCACCGATACAAGTCCAATCGATTAAATCTTAGGTCTGATGTTCGAAATGATTGCGTGCGGTACCTTCAGCTCGCGGCTCGTGGGTTCTGTGGGCGCAAGCGGACGGTCAAACTATCTGAGCCAGACTAGCGATAGCGGCGAGCCCACGAAGTTGGCGAGCCGCTTGTCATATCGCGTGCCGACGCGACGGAAGCCGTCGATCACATCGTGAGCGAAGGCGATGTCGTGGCGTTGTCCGTGGCTCGCGATGAGGCAGACCGGGCTTCCGAGCGCTTCGTTTGCCACATAGATATTGGTGGTCAGTCCGCCGCGAAACCGGGCAAGGCCCCTGGGCATCCGCCCCCTTTTGATCAGCGCGGCCGCGTGTTGATGGGCCCGCACTATGGTCGAGTCGATCATTAGCCATTCCAGGTCGGATTCCCGCGCCAACACCCAGGCAAGTCGTCGAGAACCTCCATTTCACAGCGTTAGTAGCGCCGCTTCACCGAGCGGTAATCGCCAAGGCGTTCGGGCAGGTCGCGCCACTGGCCACCCGAGCCGGCCATCACAGCAGCGCGTCCAGAAATCGCCCGTTATCTGCGCGGACCCCGCTCGGCTTCGTGCCGCCAGGCACAAATCATGTAAATCCGTTCCCATTAATGGGCCCAAAGCGCATTGCTCTCCACGGCTGATCTCCAAAGATCAGCGTTGAATCTGATGTGCGCCTGGAATCCCAACCGTTAAATCGTCACCACGGCCCTGGTGGACCATGCAACAAATTCCTCAAACTTTGTGGCCAAAGACGCAGAATTTCAGCTTCATCTGGTCATCCTTCGGCGACACTCTGCTGCGTCTGTCCTTAATCTCCTGGCTTCAAATAACGATCAAACGGAGAACGGGATGGATTCGCTTGTCGGCAGAAGTGTGACCGCATCCGCAGACATCAGCGATTCGGAAATGTCCTAGCCCGTATCTCTGCGGGCTCGGTGCTACCAACAATCATTCTTTATGTGTTCCACCCGACCGCGACGAAACCGGCGCAGTCTTCACTCGAGTTTCAACATGCAAAGCAAACTTCCGTCCCATGTCGAATATGTGGTTATCGGCGGTGGGATTATTGGCCTCTCGATAGCCTACCACCTTACACGGCTGGGACACCGCGATGTTTTGCTCCTCGAGCGTGATCAACTGACGTGCGGAACCACTTGGCATGCCGCCGGGCTTGTCACCCAGCTCCGTGCAAATGAGAACATGGCGAAGTTGGCCCAATACTCGGCCGAGTTATTTCGCGACCTCGAACAGCTGACCGGACAACCGAGCGGGTTTAGGCAGACCGGCTCCATCACCGTCGCGACGACGGATGCTCGCATGGAGGAGCTGAACCGTGGCTCCTCGATGGGTCGATCATTCGGACTCGACGTTGAAATCATCGACGCGGCCGAAGCAAAGCGACGTGTGCCGCTGCTTGACGTCAGTGGCGTGCTGGGTGCCGCCTGGATCGCTTCTGACGGTATGACCAATCCGATCGATACCGCACGAGCGTTTGCCGTCGGTGCACGACAAGGCGGCGCGAAGATTCTGGAACGGACACCAGTAAACCGCATAGTGACGGACAAGGGTCGCCTCGTCGGCGTTGAGACGGCCGAGGGCCTTATCCGCGCTGAGAAGGTAGTTATTTGTGCGGGCTTGTGGAGTCGCAACGTCGCCGCCGATCTCAACTGGACGGTGCCGCTGCATGCGGCCGAGCATTTTTACGTTATGACGGAGGCCATTCCAGGTCTGCCTGCGGACCTGCCGACGATCCGTGATATGGACGCCGCGGTCTACGCCAAACCGGACGCCGGCAAGCTGCTGGTCGGCTTCTTCGAGTCCCACGCCAAGCCATGGGGCCGGGACGGTATTCCGCTTGATTTTAGCTTCGACTCGCTGCCCGATGACTTTGATCAAATCGAGCCCTATCTGACACGCGCGATTGAGCGCATGCCCGTACTGGCCGATGTGGGATTGCAGCTGAATTTCAACGGTCCTGAGAGCTTTACGCCCGACAACCGCTTCCTGCTCGGCCCGGCGCCCGACATTGCGGGCCTTTACGTTGCGGCAGGCTTCAATTCATGCGGCATCGAATCCTCGGGCGGCGCCGGCAAGGTGATGGCCGAGTGGATGTCGACGGGCATTCCCGCAAGCGATTACTGGGAAATGGACGTGCGCCGCGCCATGCCGTTCCAGCGCAATCGCCGCTATCTCTACGACCGCACGACCGAGGCCGTGGGCAACCTCTGGAATCTGCACTGGCCGCACAAGTCTCCGAAAACAGCCCGCAATGTACGGGTTTCCCCGCTACACGACCGGCTTGCTCGGGCGGGAGCGAATTTCGGCGAGGTTGCAGGATGGGAGCGTGTGCAATGGTTCGGTGAGCCTGGTGTGCAGCCGGCGACACACGCCACCTTCGGGAAGGATGACTGGTTCCGGCAGAGTGGCGCGGAACACGCCGCCACGCGGTCGGGCGTTGCTCTTTTCGATCAGACCTCTTTCGCGCATCTGCTGGTTCAGGGCCGTGATGCACTTGCCCTCCTGCAGCGGCTGTCGACCAACGATGTCGACGTGCCTATTGGACGTATCGTCTACACTCCGTGGCTGAACGAGCGCGGGGGCATGGAATCGGACGTCACCGTCTGCAGGACCGACGAAGAGGAGTTCTTAGTCGTCACTGCGGCTGTACAGCGTATTCGCGATGTCGCCTGGCTCAGGAACCATGCCAAGAGAGCCGGGCAAGTAACCATCGCAGATGTGTCATCGGGCTACGTCACATTGTCGGTCATGGGCCCGCGTTCGCGTGAACTGCTATCACGCGTCAGCCCCGCCGATTTCTCGGATGCCGCATTCCCGTTTGCCACGGCTCGCGAAATCGAGATCGGCTACGGCCTGGCTTTGGCCTTTCGAATGACTTTCGTTGGCGAGCTCGGGTGGGAGCTTCATATCCCGACCGAGCAAGCGCTCGGTATCTATGATGCTATCGTGGCCGCGGGATATGATCTCAAGCTTCATCACGCAGGATATGTCGCGTTGAACACACTGCGCCTAGAGGCTGGATACCGTGACTGGGGCTCTGACGTCAGTGACGAGGACACGCCACTGGAATCGGGCCTCGGCTTTACGGTTGCTTGGGACAAGAAGTCAGAATTCATCGGCCGTACTGCCCTTGAAGCCGAGCGTGGGAAGACCCCGCGGCGACGCCTCGTTCAGTTGGCCGTTCCTGGTGACGCTCCGCTCATGTTCGGGTCGGAACCGGTCTGGCGCGACGGGGTTCTTGTCGGCTATCTGCGCTCTGCCGGCTTTGGCCACACAGTAGGCTGCGGCATAGGCATGGGCTATCTGCACGCTGACTTAGGCGTGAGCGCCCAGTGGCTCAAGGACGGGAGGTTCGAAGTCGAGATAGCCGGGCAAAGGCACGCCGCTATTGCTTCCCTTCGCCCGTTCTACGACGCGGCTCGCACGCGTGTGAAAGGCGAGTGGCTGGAGCTGGAAAGTTTAGTTTCCGCCGAACTGTGTGCTGCGCGCTAGCGCGGCGCATGTTTCGTCCCATTCGACCTACCAGGAGTTCCCAGTCGATGGCTGTTACGGCCGAGCAATCGATGATTCTCACGCTCTCGTGCCCCGACCGACCCGGCATCGTCTCTGCGGTATCAGGTCTCCTTTACCAATCAGGGTGCAACATTCTCGACGCTCAACAGTTCGATGACGTTGAGACAGGGCGCTTTTTCATGCGCGTTCTATTTGGTCGACTCGGTCACGCGAAATCCGAGGCGGAGATTGCGTCTCTGGTAAATGAAGTCGCCGAGCGTCTGACAATGACCTTCACCCTCCGGCCGGCGTCGTCGGTAAAGCGGGTGATGCTGCTGGTGTCAAAGTTTGACCATTGCCTGGCGGACCTGCTCTACCGATGGCGCACAGGCGAATTGCCGATGGAAGTCACGGCTGTGGTTTCCAATCACGGCTACGAACACGGGGCATCGGCCGACTTGGCAGAACTGCCGTTTCACCACCTGCCGATCAGCAAGCAGAACAAGATGGAGCAGGAGGCCCGAATCTGGGACCTCGTCCAGGAGACGAATACGGACCTTGTCATTCTGGCTCGATACATGCAGATTCTGTCAGATGGTCTGTCTGCGAAGCTTGCCGGACGGTGCATCAACATCCACCACTCATTCCTGCCAGGATTCAAGGGCGCGAAACCCTATCACCAGGCGCACGAGCGCGGAGTCAAGTTGATCGGCGCGACGGCGCACTACGTCACCTCGGACCTCGATGAAGGACCGATCATCGAGCAAGATGT
Organism: Mesorhizobium sp.; assembly: GCA_004963905.1. GTDB lineage: Bacteria > Pseudomonadota > Alphaproteobacteria > Rhizobiales > Rhizobiaceae > Mesorhizobium. The sequence continues at coordinate 18,959 of SUGL01000022.1, read as the reverse complement.
CGAACGCATTTCGCACAAGGATACCCCCGACGATCTCGTCCGTAAGGGAAGGGATATCGAGCGACGAGTCTTAGCCCGCGCGGTGCTGTACCATCTCGAGGACCGGGTGATTCTCAACGGCAAGAAGACCGTCGTCTTTACCGGTTGAGCCAGCAATTCAGCATTCCCCGATGTCCTGAGGCTCAGGGCTCGGATCTCCAATCCTCAGACATGCAAAACTAGGGCCAGCCGCGCCAGGCGGCAAATCACTTCGCTTGCGTGGAGTTGGCGCGTCGAAGCCGCGCCGTGCCGATTTCACGCTCTGCCTGGGGCAAAAGGTGGATCTGATGAGAAGGTCTCGGCGTATTCAAAACCGAGGGCGTGGGAGGCCAGCGGCGAGGCAGGCGGAGATCAGCGTATTGGCCATCAATAGCGCGATGGTCATCGAGCGGCACCCGCATAATCGACATCGCCGACTAAGCGGTGCTTGCCTTCACCTTTCTCCGGCGCCGCGATACGGTTGATGCCAACATCGATGACAGTGGCGCCCGGCTTTACCCAGTCGCCCTTGACCATCTCAGGCCGACCGACCGCGGCGACGAGGATATCGGCGTTGCGGCACACTTCGGGCAGGCTTTTGGTGTGACTGTGGGCGATCGTCACGGTACAGTTGGCGGCAAGCAGAAGGTTCGCCATCGGTTTGCCGACGATGTTGGATCGGCCTATGATGACAGCGTTGAGACCCGCCAAATCCTTGCCGCGCGCCCGCTCGATTAGAATCATCGAGCCTGCGGGCGTGCAGGGCACGAAGGCCGTCTCCGACGCGCCCGTACCAAGCTTGCCTACATTGACGAAGGAGAAGCCGTCGACGTCCTTTTCAGGCGCTATGGCCTGGATGATTTTGCCGGAATCGAGATGGCCAGGCAACGGCAGTTGTACAAGGGTCCCGTGGATCGCCGGATCGGCGTTCAGGTCTGCGATCAACTTGAGGAGATCATCTTCAACCGTGTCGCCGGGCAGCGTGTGCTGAATGGAGTGGAAACCGCACTCCTTCGCCTTCTTGCTCTTGGCCGTGACATAGACTTGGCTTGCTGGGTCCTCGCCTACGATTACCACCGCCAGACCGGGCTTCATACCGCTCAGCTTGGCTGCAAGGTCCTTCACCGTCGCCATCACGTCTTCCGCAACGGCCTTGCCGTCGATCACATTGCGCAAAATAGCTTTCCTACTGTTGAAACCGGATGGGTCGCTGAAGCCTGTCTGAGAATCGGCGTTTGCAGGACGTCACCGAAGGCCTTGTTCAGCCCCCGCCGACAGCGACTCTGTTAGGACATTCAGACTAGGACTGCGGCGCGAGCACGGTTTCGACAAGAGTGACCCAGTACCCGATACCGTAGGGGAGAGCCTCATCGTCAAAGTCGTAGGCTGGATTATGCAATGCGGCAGTCGGCCCGTTGCCGAGGTACATGATAGCTCCGGGTCGCGCCTTGAGCATAAAGGCAAAATCCTCAGAAGAGCTACGGGGACTCATCTTTGGGTTTACTGACGCGGTGCCCACTAGGTTCTGCGCCGCCTTTATCGCGAGGTCCGTCTCCGCAGGGTGGTTCACCGTGACCGGAGTGTCCCGCCGATAATCGAGCTCGGCGTCACCACCGAACACGCGAGCGATGCTTTGTGCGGATTCGCGCATTTTCACTTCGGCGAAGGCGCTCAGCGCGGGTGAAAATGTCCTTACCGTGCCGGCCAAATCTACCTGCTCGGGTATGACATTATAGGCTGTCCCTGCATTGATCTTGGTGACGGAGATCACTAGCGCCTCGAGCGGGTTCGTCAGGCGCGATACCAAGGTTTGCAGGCCCAGTATCACCTGCGCGGAGATGACGATGGGGTCAATGCCCTCGTGCGGCCGTGCCGCATGGCCGCTTTTTCCCTTTATGACGAGGTCGAAGTCATCCAACGAAGACAGAGCTGGGCCGTGGCAGGTAGCGAACTTGCCGACTTCGACACCCGGTGTGTTGTGTAGGCCGAATACCTGGGAAATGCTGAACCGGTCAAGGAATCCCTCCTGAACCATCTTCTGGGCGCCTGACGGCAGTATCTCTTCTGCGGGCTGGAAAATTAGCGCAACGGAACCCCGGAAGTTTCGGTTTTGGGCCAGGTGCTTGGCCGCGCCGAGCAGCATTGCTGAATGACCATCATGACCGCACCCGTGCATTCGCCCAGGGGTCTCTGAGGACCAGTCCTTTCCAGAGGCCTCGAGTATGGGGAGCGCGTCCATATCGGCTCTCAGCCCGATAGTGGGCCCTTCTCCGCCTTCTCCTTGGATGACAGCGACAATGCCGGTTTCGGCTATGCCCGTTTCGATGTGGTTTATACCGAAGGATGCTAGCTTTTCGGCCACGAATTGCGCCGTCTTCTCCACACGGAAGCCAAGTTCGGGGTTCCGATGTAGATGCCGGCGCCACTCCGTTGCTTCCGCGTGAAGCTCTCGGAAACGTTCAACCCCTTGCAAGCTATCCCCCGCGTGACAGTTGATCGCTAATAGCAATATTTACACCACTGTAATTCGGCCACACCGCCTCCTCCAATTCAGTTTGCATATCTCGACGATCTGGAATCGAGATCGACAGGATGGTCAATAGAGAGAGGGGGAGACGTTGCCGACGGGACATACAAAGCGGGCTCAGGCGCAGTCATATGCGGTCGATCGGGAATCTCAATTCCAAATGTTCACACAAACGAATTCTTCCGACGGAACCGTCGCGCATAAATGACGACTGATCCGCGTGACGATTGCCCTACTCCAACAGCGCACTGGTCGCCAGTTTGCCCGGCACCAGTGGTTCGAGCAGATTACGGGCCGTATCGGACGGAGTTTCGCCTAAAATGCGCGCCAGGTGCCGTCTTTATGAAGCGATCATGCGGCGGCCCTTCGATATGTAACGTCTGTGGGAGTGAACGATCGGGTTGGCTAAAGCAAAGACGCCCGGAGCGGGATCATCAATCGCACAATCAGGAAACTTGTTGGAAAAGTCCTGGCTAGAACAGGATCCGGCAATCGAAGCGACAACGTTAGGTGATCTACACATGAAGACTCTTGTGCCCGTGAAGCGGGTTGTCGACTACAACGTGAAAATCCGGGTCAAGTCGGACGGTTCGGGCGTCGAACTGGCCAATGTGAAGATGTCGATGAACCCGTTCGACGAAATCGCCGTCGAAGAGGCGATCCGGCTCAAGGAAGCCGGCAAGGTCGATGAGATCGTCGTCGTGTCGATCGGACCCCAGCAGGCGCAGGAGACGCTGCGGACCGCGCTCGCCATGGGCGCCGACCGCGCCATCCTCGTCAAGACCGACGGTGAGACCGAACCGCTCGGCGTCGCCAAGGTGCTGAAGGGCGTAGTCGAAGCCGAACAGCCAAGCCTCGTCATTCTCGGCAAGCAGGCGATCGACGACGACGCCAACCAGACCGGCCAGATGCTTTCGGCGCTGCTCGGCTGGAGCCAGGGCACCTTCGCTTCAAAGATCGAGATTGTCGGCGACAAGGCCACGGTGACGCGCGAAGTCGATGGCGGCCTGCAAACCGTTGAACTGAAGATGCCGGCGATCGTGACCACCGATCTGCGCCTCAACCAGCCGCGCTACGCTTCGCTGCCAAACATCATGAAGGCCAAGAAGAAGCCGCTCGACGAGAAGACTCCCGCCGATTTCGGCGCCGATGTCGCGCCGCGGCTCACCGTCCTCAAGACTGAGGAACCGGGCGGCCGCAAGGCAGGCGTCAAGGTCAAGACCGTTGCCGAGCTGGTGGACAAGCTCAAGAACGAAGCCGGCGTGCTTTGAGCGTGTCGCCGTGCGCACGACAGGTTTAACACCGGCATCCAGCGCGTGATGACGCCGACGCCGAGATAAGGAAAAGCAAATGGCTATTCTTCTGATTGCCGAACACGACAATGCATCGCTGTCCGACCAGACCGCCAAGGCGTTGACGGCAGCACTCAATATCGGTTCCGACGTCGACGTTCTGGTGGCCGGCAAGGGCGCCAAGGCGGCCGCGGACGCCGCCGCGAAGCTAAAGGGCGCCACAAAGGTGCTGCTGGCCGAGGCCGACGAACTCGAGCAGCGCCTTGCCGAGCCGCTGGCCGCACTCGTCGTCTCGCTGGCCGACGGCTACGACACGATCGTCGCGCCGGCGACATCGTCGGGCAAGAACGTCGCGCCGCGCATTGCCGCCTTGCTCGATGTCGCCCAGATATCGGAAATCATCGAGGTGCTCGCCCCCGGCACGTTCAAGCGTCCGATCTATGCCGGCAACGCTATCCAGACAGTGCAGTCGGGCGCGGCCAAGAAGGTGATCACTGTCCGCACCGCTTCCTTCCAGGCGGCTGGCGAAGGTGGCTCGGCTCCGGTCGAAACGGTCGCCGCTGCGGCCAATCCCAGCCTCTCGACCTTCGTCGAAAACAAGCTCTCGGGGACAGACCGTCCCGAACTGACCTCGGCCAAAATCATCATTTCGGGCGGCCGCGCGCTGGGCTCTTCGGAAAAGTTCCAGGAAGTCATCCTGCCCGTCGCCGACAAGCTCGGCGCGGCCGTTGGCGCCTCACGCGCTGCGGTCGACGCCGGCTACGCCCCCAACGACTGGCAGGTCGGCCAGACCGGCAAGGTCGTCGCGCCCGACCTCTACATCGCCTGCGGCATCTCCGGCGCCATCCAGCATCTCGCCGGTATGAAGGATTCCAAGGTCATCGTCGCCATCAACAAGGACGAGGAGGCGCCGATCTTCCAAGTCGCCGATTACGGCATCGTCGGCGATCTCTTCGTTATCCTGCCGGAACTCGAAAAGGCGCTCTGAGCACCCGACTCCCGCTCAATCGGAGGCCTTCACGCGTCGTTAGGGGCTGCGCGGGAACGAATTGCCCGCAGAGATAAATCTTGCCGGGTTCGGGGGATGGCATGTCCGGCACGACCCAATCCTGAAATGCCTGCGGGTTGGCAACGGGGGGGTGCCGATGGCCGCGAATGCCTCGCCAACAATGGCATGAATGCTAATTTGATCGAGGGGCGAGATGGATTCATGTGCTTGATCTGAATCCAGCCACCAACGAACGGCATTCTGCTGCGATCGTTTCGGCGGCTCGACAAAGGCGCGACACCGTCATCTGTGCCCGGGGACGCGTCCAGCTTGCCCCCCATCTCGTTGCTAGATCGCAAGGATAGCAAAACTGAATTTGACCTGAAACAGCGCGGCAGGCTCCAATATCAAGAACAAGGGGAACCGCCATGACACGAAACGTCAACTTGCTCGATAAGCTTCGCTCCAGTCTCACCCCCGTCGAGAACCATCTGGTCGATAGCTACGTCGATGGCCGCGTGAGCCGCCGCGATTTATTGCGGCACGGCAGTTTGCTTGGCCTCTCGCTCCCGTTCCTTGGACGGGTTGCGTTGGCGGCAGGCTTCAGCGCAGCACCTTCTGTAGCGCGGGCGAACGTTCAGCCGGGCGCCACCATTCGGGTTGCATGCGCCGCGCCGACCGGTGCGATCGACCCTGTCCTGGCGGGGGACTACGGCCCGATACTGATGTTTCAGCAGGTCGGCGAGTTCCTTTGTGTGGACGGGCCGGACCTTATGCTAAAGCCTGGCCTCGCGACAAGCTGGAAGCCCAATCAGGACGGCACTGTCTGGACCTTCACGTTGCGCAAAGGGGTCAAGTTCCATGCTGGCGGCGAGATGATAGCCGATGATGTCGTTGCCACCATGGACCGGCTGGCCGATCCGAAGAATTCTTCGAACGCGCTCTCGGTATTCAAGGGAATCCTGCAGAAGGGTGCCACCCGGAAAGTGGACGACTACACCGTCGAGTTCCATCTTGACGGTGCGAACGGCAATTTCCCCTATTTGGTGTCCTCCGACAACTACAATGCCATCATCCTACCGGCGAACTACGCCGGGGATTTCGAGACAACCTGGGACGGCACAGGTCCCTTCAAAATTGACAAATTCACGAGGAACGTTGGTGCAAGTTTCGTCCGCAATGAAGATTATTGGGGCCCAAAGGCCCTGCCGGCGAAGACAGAATTCACCTTCTACCAGGACATCCAGCCGCAAATCCTCGCGCTTCAGGCTGGGCAGGCTGATATCATCAACAAACTGCCCGCGTTTGCGGGCGTGGCACTGCTAAACGACCCGAACTTTGAGATAATCAGCATCCCATCAACCGCGAATCAGGGAGTCCATATGCATTGTCACATGGGCCCGTTCAAAGACGCGCGAATCCGCCAAGCGGTGGCGCTGAGTCTCGATCGCGAGAAACTGGTGAATGGCCTGATGAAGGGCAAGGCGGCCATCGGCAACGACAGCCCGTTCGCGTGGATCTATCCCTCAACCGATCCGTCAATACCGCAGCGCAAACAGGACATCCAAAAAGCAAAAGAGCTGATGAAGGGGGCGGGGGTTGAGAAAGGCTTTCAGGCGACGCTTACTGCCCCGCATACTCAAGAGATTCCGGCCTTTGCACAGCTTATCCAGAGCTGGGTGAAGGAAATTGGCATCGATCTTAAACTCAACATCATGGACCGAGGCTCCTATTTTGGCGATGCGGTCCCCGGAAAGTCGCCTTGGCTTGACGCGGAAATGGGGATTGCCGACTGGGGTCACCGGGGTGTGCCGAATGTCCTTCTCAAATCACTTCTGACGAGCAGCGGTGCTTGGAATGCGGCCAAGTTCCAGAACGAGGAATATGACAGGCTGGTCCAAAGTTATATCGCCTCATCCGACCTAGAGGCGCAGCGGGAAAATGCAGGCAAGATCCAGCGGCTACTGCTTCAGGAAACGCCCATGCTCTTCAGCTACTTCTTCGACCACCTGACCGCGACCAAGAAGGGCGTCGTCGGCGCTCAGCCAACGGCCATGGGGCAACTCTTCCTTCATGGCGCGGGAATTGTGTGACGTCGGTTGGGCGGACCGGTACGCGCCGGTCCGCCGCCGCCACGCTTTCGCGCTTTTAGGTAGACCTGATGAACCGCTTCCTCGCCCGGCGCCTCGCCTATTCGTTCGTGACACTGTTCGTGCTGAGCCTGCTCGTTTTTTTTCTCGGGCAGATTTTGCCCGGCAACGTCGCTCGCGCCATCCTTGGCCCTTTTGCCGATCAGCAGGCGGTAGATGCGCTGAATCACCAGCTTGGCGTCGATCGACCGCTCTTCGTGCAATACGGCACTTGGATCTGGCACTTTGTCCAAGGCGACATGGGCCAGTCCTACATATACCGTACTCCCATCGCTGACTTTGTAGTTCCCGCCCTCAGCCATTCGCTGAAGTTGGCGGCGGTGGCCTTCCTCGTCGTCGTGCCACTCGGGATCTTTGGTGGGGTAGTGGCCGCGCTGAATGTCAACCGGCCAACCGACCGCATTATCAGTCTCGCCGGTCTATCGGCGGCCGCTATGCCAGAGTTTGTCACCGGCATTTTGGGGATCCTAGTCTTAGGGGTCTGGCTAGGCTGGCTGCCGATCTCCGCCGCTTGGCCTGACGGCGCGGGTGCTTTGACCCAGCTCTACCACTTGATCTTGCCCGCGATACCGCTCGTGCTCGTCCTGTTCGGCTACATTGCCCGCATGGCCCGCGCGGGCATGATCGAGGCGCTCGACTCCGACTATACTCGTACCGCGGTCCTTAAGGGCCTGCGTTGGCGGCAGGTCATTTGGCGGCATGTCCTCAGGAACGCGCTGCTGCCCACGATCACCGTTGTAGCCACGCAGACGGGCTACCTGATTGGCGGCCTTTTGGTAGTAGAGACGTTGTTCCGCTACCAGGGCATCGGGTCGCTGATTTTCAACGCGGCCAGAGCCAAGGATTTCCCGATGCTGCAGGCCTGCGTGCTAATCATCGGGATCGCGTATGCGGTGGCGACATTGCTCGCCGATGTCTTCTATTCCCTCCTCAACCCGCGAATCCGGATGGAGGAGAGCCAATGACAAACGTTGCTAACGCCGAGCCTAGTAGCCGGCGCCAGGACGTCGTCGCGGCGCTGTTCCAATCAGGATCCTTCCTGACCGGCATGACCCTCGTGCTTTTCTGGGTGGTCTGCGCCCTATTCGGCGGACACCTCGTGCCTTACGACCCGCTCACCGAGGATATCCTCAACGCGCTCGGGCCTCCCTCGGCAAGACATTGGTTCGGGACCGATCAACTCGGCCGCGACATCCTTTCCCGCGTCATCGTCGGCTCGCGAGATCTTCTCATCGTCGCGCCTCTAGCGACGATCCTGGCGACCGCCGTGGGGACAGTGCTCGGTCTTTTCATCGGCTATTTCCGAGGCGTCATCGATGACGTCGTCTCGCGTCTGATCGAGGCTAAGATGGCGCTCCCGTCGGTCATTGTCGCGCTGCTCGCGATCGTCGCGCTCGGCACCTCCGAGACGACGGTAATCATCGTCATTGGCCTGTCCTTTGGCCCAGTCATCGCCCGCACCGTCCGCTCTGCGGTATTGTCGGAGCGGGAGCTCGACTACGTCGCCGCCGCCAAGCTCCGCCGCGAGAATGCGATTCATATTATGTTCGTCGAAATCCTGCCCAACATACTCCCCCCCATCCTCGTCGAATCCTCGGTGCGCCTAGGTTATGCGATCTTCGCAGTCGCCACCCTGAGCTTCATCGGCTTCGGCCTACAGCCGCCCTCGCCGGATTGGGGGCTGTCGATCGCGACCAACTACTCGATGATCAGCGGCGGCTATTGGTGGACGGTGCTGTTCGACGCCCTAGCCATCGCTAGCCTCGTGGTCGGAGTTAATCTGACGGCCGATGGCTTGCACGGGGCCCTCAATGACTGAACCGGCGCTGTGCCTAGATCGACTTTCAGTTGCCTACCGCACCGGCGGGCGGGACCGCGCAGTGCTGCGTGAGGTAAGCTTCACGATAGCGCGTGGTGAGGCGTACGGGCTGGTAGGCGAGTCGGGCTGCGGCAAGTCCACCGTGGCGCTGACTGCAGTCCGCTACCTGCCGCGGAACGGCAGTATCACTGGCGGATCGGTTATGCTCGACGGAACGGATGTGATGCGGCTTGGGCCCGAAGCGCTGAGGCAACTCCGGGCAAATCGGGTTTCGATGGTCTACCAAGACCCAGGCAAAGCGTTAAACCCTTCGCTAACGGTTGGGCGGCAGCTGGCCGAGGTATTCGAGGTCGTAGGCGTCCGTCCGGCCGAGCGCGAAGTTCGTGCGCTCGAGATGCTGAAGAAGGTTCGGATAGCCGATCCCGGCTCTGTGATGCGGCGCTATCCGCATCAGCTGTCAGGTGGGATGCAGCAGCGGGTGGCGATCGCCATGGCGCTGGCGAACGAACCGACGATGCTGATCCTCGACGAGCCCACAACTGGCCTCGACGCCACCGTGGAGGCCGAGGTCCTTGACCTTATCACAGATCTGCGGCGCGAGCTCGGCACGTCAATCTTGTTCATCAGCCACAATCTCGCGGTAGTGGCAAAGATGTGCGACCGCGTTGGCGTTCTTTATGCGGGAATGCTGGTGGAAGAAGGTCTGACGCGAGAGACATTAGGTTCACCGCGCCATCCCTACACAGTAGCGCTTCTGCGGTGCCTGCCACAGGGCGGGCAGCGAAAGGATCACGCAAGGCTCGACACCATTCCTGGTTTCCTGCCCTCGCCTGGCGCGCCGATGCCGGGCTGCCCCTTCGCCGAGCGCTGTGCGCTCGCCGATGGCCGTTGCCGGACGGAAATTCCGGAGCTGGGGGACGCCCACGGTCGGCTCGTGCGTTGCCATTACCCCGATCGGGCGGCTGACCTTCCGCGTAGCTCGCCGGCCGATGTGGCGCCAGCGAGACCTGCATCCGAGGCCGCGCCGGTACTCCGAGTTAGCAATCTCTCGAAAACCTACAGTCAGGGCGGCCATCCGATTCGTGCGGTCGCCGACGTGTCACTAAGCCTGCTGCCGGGGGAAACACTCGGTCTGGTCGGCGAGTCCGGGTCTGGGAAGACCACGTTAGCTCGAATGCTCCTAGGCCTCGTCCAGCCAGATCCTGGTGGGACCATTGAGCTTGACGGCAAGCCCCTTGCCGCCGGCCTCGGGCAGCGCTGTGACGAAGAGGTGAAGGCAGTACAGATTGTCTTCCAGAACCCGGATTCGGCGCTAAACCGCTCTCATGCGGTCGCCCGCATCATTGGCCGTGCGTTGCGAAGGCTCGGCGGTTTTCGAGGCGCCGACTTATCTCGTCGTCTCGACGCGCTCGTGGAGGCAGTTCGACTGACGCCTCAACATCTAGCGCTTCGCCCATCTCAGCTTTCCGGCGGACTCAAGCAGCGTGTCGCCATAGCGCGCAGTTTTGCCGGGGACCCTCGTGTCGTGGTCTGCGACGAACCCACCTCCGCGCTCGACGTCTCGGTCCAAGCGGCGATTTTGAATCTCCTGGCCGAGCTTCAGGCAAAACGGGACGTCAGCTATGTCTTCATCTCTCATGATCTTGGGGTCGTACGTTATCTTTCCGACCGAATTGCCGTTCTCTACCTGGGGCGGATCATGGAGATGGGACCATCAGAGCGGGTATTCGAGGGACCCAACCATCCCTATACCGAAGCGCTTCTTTCCGCAGTCCCTAATCTGGACGAGTCCCAGGATAGCCGCATTCGGCTCTCTGGGGAAATTCCCTCCGCGGCCAATCCGCCTTCCGGTTGCGTCTTCCAAAACCGATGCCCACGCAAGCTTGGCGCAATCTGCGAGACTTTGGAGCCACCGCTGACCGAAATGGAGCCTGGCCATATCTTCCGTTGCCATATTCCAGCAGAAGATCTCGAGCGCCTTCAGCGGCGGCGCAAAGCATGCGCCCAAATTGTTGGGTCTTCTCCGGAGAAAGCCAGACGCTACGAACTCGCTAGGTGAGGCATCATCAACATGAGATTGAGCGAGTATGTCTGTTGCGATGCCACCGGTCTGGCCGCTCTAGTGACAAGTGGTCAGGTAACACCCTCTGAGTTGGTGCGGCTGGCCGGTGAGGCGCACGACGAGGTCAATCCTCGCATCAACGCCGTCATCGAGCTCTACGAAGATGCCGAAACCGTGGCTGGCGCGAGCGGAGGGCTTTTCCACGGCGTGCCTTTCCTTCGCAAGGATATCGGGGGCACCGAAGCTGGCCGCCTCCAGGAAAAAGGAAGCCGTCTGTTCAAGGGCTGTCGCTCTGACACCGACAGTTACTTCTTTCAAAGCGCTCGGAAGAGCGGGCTCCGGACGATAGGAAGAACGACCACACCGGAGCTTGGGATGTCCGTATTGAGTGAGAGCATTCTTAATGGCATCACTCGCAATCCGTGGAAGTTGGAACGATCTACAGGCGGCTCGTCTGCCGGAGCAGCCGCGGCGGTGGCCGCGGGAATCACGCCTATTGCGCACGGCAGCGATGGCGGCGGGTCAATTCGCATCCCTGCCGCCTGGTCAGGACTTGTCGGGCTGAATCCGTCCCGCGGACGTGTTTCCGGCGGTCCAAACAACCAGGATGCGTCGTTTGGCCTGACGCGCGAGTTTGTCCTATGTCGGACAGTTCGCGACATGGCCGCCGCGCTCGACGTCTTTTCCAAGCCCTATCCTGGCGACCCATTTATCATCGTTCAGCCGGACCGTCCCTATATCGATGAACTTTCACGGCCGACCGGAACGCTGAGAGTGGGGGTGGCGAGAACCAAATGGGGCGCAGTCGATCTCGAGCCGGACGTTCAGGACGCTGTCGAGGCGACGGCCTCCCTTCTTGAGGAAATGGGTCACATCATCACCGACATCGAGCCGCCATATGAGTCCATCGAATACACGCGAGTAATGCTCTCCAGGGCATGTTTCACCGCGACTTCACTTGAAGACGGGGCGCGGGCCGTGAGACGCGCTATAGACGCGGATACTTTGGAGCCCATCAATCTCAAGCTTTATGAGTATGGCCGAAATTTCAAGGGACGTGCGGGCGACGTAGAAAAGGTCTTGCAGAGAATGCGGCGCCGGGTGGGTGAGGCGATACATCCGTTCGACATCCTGGTGACCCCCACAATGCCAATGACAGCCCTACCGCACGGCGGCATCAACAGCACGACCAACCCGACGCTGTCCGCGGAAGAATTCAAGGAAGCGGACGCCGCGAATCTCCAGTACACTGGGGTATTCAATGTCACCGGACAACCTTCGGTCTCCTTGCCATTGGCACAAAGCGCCGACGGGCTGCCGATCGGGATTCAGATCGTCGGTCGCTTTGGCGACGAGGCCACGCTGGTCCGTGTCGCACGCGATCTGGAGGAAGCTAGACCTTGGGCCCACCGGCGCCCGAAGATCTGGGCAGGCGACAAATGACCAGCACACCGGACAAGATGGATGATGGCAACGGTCTCGTTCCCTTCCCAAAACCGCTTTTCGAGGTCGATCTCGAAAAGGATGTCCGTGTAGCCATGCGTGACGGCGTCGGTCTCTACGCGGATATCTACCGTCCGCGTGAGACCGGGGATCAACTGCCGACCATCCTGATCCGCACGCAGTATGACAAAGCCCCCTATCGTGCCTCGGCTTCGGAGACGAAAAGCGGTCTCGCCTACATGTTCGCCGGCCAAGGCTTCGCGGTCGTGGTGCAGGATATCCGCGGCCGCTTCCGTTCAGAGGGCACGTTCCATCCGGCTGAAAGCGATGCAGACGACGGCTACGATACCGTGTCGTGGGTCGCTTCGCAGCCCTGGTCCAACGGCAAGGTCGGTGGGTACGGCTGCTCTGCGCTCGGCATTAACCAGGTGATGATGTCGCAGCGGCGGCCGGCGGCGCTGAAGGCGCTCTTGCCGCAGGGACCCGGCGGCGCCTTGCGTTGGCGGAAATTCAGCGTTCTGGTTTCGGGCGTGCCGGAGATCGGCTGGGCCTTCCAGTGGTTCGTCCAGGATGCCAACCAGCGCTCGCAGCCCGTTCCAAACGTTGATCTATACGAGGCGCTGGAAGCCCTGCCACTCGCCGACGCCGCGGATCGTGTTGGAAGCCATCCCACCGATTGGCGCGACTGGATCACACATGAGACCGGTGACCTCTGGTGGGACAAATTCCCGTTCTTTGATGAGACCTCGCGCCCGGACGTGCCGGCACTGTTTGTCAATTCGTGGTACGACACGGATGTCGGCGAGACGGCAAAACTGTTCAACATGTTCAGGAAGCAGTCTACGTCGGAGAAGTCGCGGCGCAATCAATTCATAATCATCTCTCCAACCGCTCATTGCAAAAGCGAACAGGCCTGCACACCGCATTTCGTGGGCGAGCGCGACGTTGGCGACATTCGGCGGGATTATTGGTCGATCTATCTGAGCTGGTTTAACCACTGGCTGTGTAACGACGATGACAGCGGCGACTTCAAGATGCCGCACGTGCAATATTACCTGATGGGGGCGAACCGCTGGAAGTCGGCAGATAGCTGGCCGCTGCCGGGGACCCGTTTCGTGCCCTACTACCTCGCCAGCGAAGGTAATGCGAATACAAGCAATGGTGACGGCAAACTGTGCACCACGATGGCTTCGGGGCCTGCTGACAACTATCGCTATGACCCCCTTGATCCCGTGCCCAGCCCCGAGAACTTCGCAGTCCCCCCGGGGCAGGGCCGCCGTGCCGAGCTCCGGTCCCCCGGAAACGCAGTCGACCAGCACCAAGTGGACCTGCGGCAAGACCGTTTGGTGTTCACGTCCGAGCCGCTCCGCGAAGGTCTAGAGGTTACCGGGCCGCTGAAGGCTGTGCTTTACGTGTCCTCCTCGGCGACCGATACGGACTTCGTCGTGCAGCTAAGCGATGTCTACCCTGATGGCCGCGTCTATAATCTCAGGACCGGCATCGCCCGAGCGCGCTACCGCGAAGGCTACAAGGAGCCGAAGCTGATGACGCCGGGCGAAATCTATCTGATTGAGGTGGATATGCAGGCGACGGGCAATTGGTTCGGGCCCGGCCACCGCATCCGCGTGCAAGTATCGAGCAGCAGCTTCCCGCACTTCGCACGCAACCTGAACACAGGCAGCAATAACGCCACCGAAACAACCACCGTCGTGGCGAAGAACACTATCCATCACGAACGCCACCATCCCTCTCACATCCTTCTGCCTGTGGTTGAATAAGGGTGCTCTCCCAGGCTGCTGTCACAACCTCCTCCTTCGTCAGCGCCGTGATCCTTGCTGGGGTCGGAAAAGCATCGAGGAAGGCGAAGAACCAGTCGCTACGACTGTTTCCCCGGAAGCGATCGATCTCGGGAAAATACAGCGGCAGGTAATGCGTCAGGATACGGTGCTGGATCTCGGTCTTGGCCCCGGCGATCGCTTCATGCGTCTTCGACAGTTCCTGCACGTCGTTGATGCCGGCGCGCAGCGGATCATGCTAGACCTGTGTCGCCTGGATCCTGAGCATGTGCAGGATCACCTGCGCATCCTTGGGATCGTTCTTGTCCCAGCTGTTGTGCAGGCTTCGCGTGTTCGGGCGAGCGCCAACGACGACAACAGGCGCATCTCAAAGCCCGCCTCAGCCAAGCGCCATGCAATGGGCCGATGATAGTTCCCTGTCGCCTCAAAGGCGCAGACCATAGGTCGGCCGTACGCCTCAGCACTTCGATCAGATGGTCGTGTTCGGCACGGGTGTTAAGGACCAAAAGGGCGACGCCGGCGCTTGTAGCCAAGTGTTTCGATAACGACTTCATTGCGGACGTAGCAAATGTCAATCGCTACCAGCACCGCGGCGGCGGGTGTAGAATCTAGAGTGGTCATGGTCGGTCTCTCCGGAATGGGTTGGCTGCCGCCGCTCCTCGATTCCGTAGGTGCTACGGCCCCGAGCTGACGGCGCGGGCGATCCTGCAGTGGCAGGAGGACAACCGTATTGAATGGCACTACATCGCGCCCGGCAAGCCGACCAAAACGGCTTCGTCGAGGGATGGCCGCGGAAGTTGCATCATCGAAGAATGAGTATCGACTACAACGAGCACCGGCCGCACACGAGCGTGCGCGGCCTCACCCCCGAACGACTTTGCAACTCGGTCCAGAACGGACCACGAGGAGAACAGAGACCAGTAGTGAACGAGGGCTGATTGGGGCAACGTCAGGACTTATGGCCACCTTCGCTGAAGTGGGACGACCGAGCTTTGCGATACCCGCGGGGCACAATTTTGATTGTTCTCGCATGAACGAGGTCAAACCGGTGATTGTCTGGGTCAGCCGCGTGCGCACAGCCTGCGGCTGGGCGTCGATGGCCGCGCGGATGAGGTCGCGCTCGATCCCGACGAAGACCGGCCGGAGCTTGAGGCGGGCGAGCGCCTCCTGGTCGGCCGGCGCGAAATCAGCGTCAGTGACCGGACCCGCACGCGTGACGATCCCGCCGATCAGCCCATCCATGCCGTGCGCGGACCAGTTCGATCAAGCGCCCGATTTGCCCCGACCGCAGCACGCGAATGGGCGTGTGGCGGAGCAGGAATTATCCTCATCGATCGCTGTGCCTTAGCTGTCATCTCGCCGCCAGATGACGACGATATAAAAACTCCATTTGACGCAAGCCGCTAGGACCGTTGAATGTCTGCCTAAACCAAAGCACGTTAAGCGACATCTCCGAACATCGGTCCGATGCGTACTGTTGCGTAACCGAACCACAACATGGCAAATCATTGAGGTGAGATATGGCGACGATGTCCTCAGCTATTCCTCTGACGGGTGTCCCGTTCCCGAGATCCGAGTACGAGCGCAGGCAGCTCAACGTGCTGGAGGCAGTGGCGAGCGCGGGGCTAGACGCGCTTGTAGTTACTGCCCATGGCCATCTGCGGTATCTCAGCGGATACGACGGCAGTGGTGGATACTTCGCACCGTTTCCTTTGATCATGGTGCCCGGTCGGTCGCCAACTTTTGTTGTCCGGCAGTATGACGAACAAGCGGTTTGTTCGTATAGTTGCATCGATGAGATAGTTACTTATACCCACCAGCAAGATTTTGGGAAAGTGTGTGCCGACGTCCTTCGTCGGTATGGGTTGCAAAGCAAGAGGACCGGTTTTGAGCTTGGCTGCTGGAACCTCGCGCTGGCAGATGTCAATGCGGTTCAGGCTCACCTTCCCGACTTAAAAGTTATCGATGCGACTCGTCTAGTTTCTTCGGTTGCAGCGGTGAAGGGCGAGCTAGAACTCGAGTGCATGCGCGACGCGATGCGCATGACTGACCTGGCAGTGCGAACCTTCCAAGGTTCGCTACGGGAAGGTGTTACCGAACAGGAGGTGGCGGCGACCATGGCGGCTGCCGTCAGGGCAGAGGCCAGCAACTCTGGCGGGGAAGTTGGGCTTTCTGGCGGTACCATTTTGTTCGGGGAACGGACGAAGCTGCCGCATGCACCCCCATCCCAGCATCCAATTAGTAATAACGAGCCGGCTTTTCTGGAAATCGGCGCGTCAAAATACGGATACGCCGTAGGGATGGTCCGGTGCGCTGTGCTTGGCCGACATCCTGAGGCTGAGTCTCTACACTGCTTGGCCGAGGAGGTTATTGACGCTCTTGTTGCCGCAGTTAAGCCGGGCACCTCCGCGGCGGCAGTCGACGCTGCCGGCCGTGAGGTGCTGAAGCGATCTGGGAGAAAGGGAGTTTTCCGCCAACGCACCGGATACCAGACTGGCATCAATTGGACTGAACGCGGTGACCTGAGCTTGGAGCCGGGCGCGGAGGATATCCTGAAGTCCGGCATGACCTTGCACATGCCAAATATATTGTGCAGCGAAAACGGCTACTTATTCGGGGTTGGCGCTCACGTCCTGGTGACAGAGCGTGGTGCGGAACTACTGAGCCAAACACCACCCACGCTCTATCGCGCATGATCAGGTGCGAGAATACCAGGAACAAGGGTTCGTGCACATCCCAGCTCTTTTGTCGCCGGCCGAGGTGGCCGAACAAAGCCGCCGTCCTCGAGGCAGTTGAGATGATGGCTGGCCGCAAGATCCCCCAGGCGGTATCGACCGGCTCGACGGCGACGACCGCTACTACGACAAGGTCTTTACGCAGCGGATCAACGTCTCGCAGCTTAATCAGACGATAAACCGCTACATTCGCGGCCCCGAGATCGGCAACATGGCCAGCGCCCTTGCCCGCCAGGCCGCGATGCGCATTTATCTCGACCCGGCGTTGATCAAAGAGCAACCCGACTGCGTGGTACTTGGACAATCCCTACTGGTCATTCCAGTCGCGCGACGCGATCTCGATCTGGATCGCCGCTCGAGGATGCGACACCGCTAAATGGCTGCCTGTCGTTCATGCCGGGCAGCCACAAGCTAGCCGGCTACGACAACATCGATATCGGGAAAACCTTGGGGGCTCTTCAAAATCTACCCCACGATGGCAGAGACGGACCCTGTCGCAGTGCCAATGCTCGCGGGCGATTGCAGCTTTCACAACGGCCTTACGGCGCATGGCGCCGGGGCCAACTGAGCCGCCGCCGCCGGATCGCGATGACGGCGGCCTTCATGCCCGATGGCTCCATCTTTAACGGGCGCCAGAACATTCTGCCCACGGCTTACTTCGAAAGCCTGAACGTCGGCGACAGGCTCTGCGACGACACGATCAACCCGATCGTCGGGAGAGCCTAGCTGGTCGGTCGCACCCTGAGCACCTTGAGCGCTATTTCGCCCAAGCCGATCAGGGCTTATTCCGGCGACCTGAGTTTTCCTGAGCATCGCGCAACCGTAGAGGGGACCTCGGCGGAAACCGTTATCCCGGGCGATCCCGCTCTTGCGTCAGCTGCATAATATCTGCGGGAGATGATCAGTTGAACGAGCCGCGCTCGCAAAAAGCGCTGATAGGGGCTTCTCACCCCACACCGGGCGGCGGCGGCGATGATCTACGTGTTGGTGGCGTCGTCTTGCCTGCTCCTCCGGTCCCACTCAGCTCCGGAGCTACTTCGCGCCCCTAAGCTCACTGTGGTGACGGATCAACGATCGAAGCAACAAGATCTGCTCAGAGGGGACGATCCGGCCGATCGGGTGAGGGCGGTTATTAGCGGCATCGGAGCTGCAAGTTGCTGCAACACGAATTGGCGCGGGGCCTCTACCGACGTTGCCGGCAGCGAAAAAGGTCGGCCCCAATCGTGTAACTCTGTGCCGCCTCAGACCGCAAAACCCTGCCAGTTTCTCTTTCTATATTGAGGCGAAGCGCATCGTCGGCCGCGGCTCGGCCGCGTTACGCCTCACAGATCTCCTTGCATCCTCAGCAAGGTTTTTTCTCGGACCTCCGCAGTTGATAGGTGAATGGGAGCTGTCGCATCGGCGACCTCCACCGCCCTCATTGCCAACACGAGAACGAATGAATACATGAGCTCAACTCAGATGTAGGGGTCCATCTCGCTCCTAGATGACGCTAATATGTAAACTGAATTTGACGAAAACTCTCGTGCCACCGATCATCACTTACAATGCGCTTTTGGCCGTAGAGCACACAAATTCGTGACGTACACGTGGTCAGCGTTAACCACCAAAAAGGGGAACTAAGATGAGCTTCTGGATAAATCGCAGACGTTTCATGCAAACGACCTCGTCAGCTGTCGCAGCCGGCGCACTGTCCTCCGTTCTCCCGGCTTCTGCGCAATCGTCGGGTCAATTAACGGTGACGGTGGGGGGCGGCGATGTGGGTAAAGCCACGATTGAGGCCTTTGTCAAACCATTCGAAGCTGAGACAGGTATCAAGGTGAATGCGATCACCGAGGATGCAAGCATGTCCGCGATTGAGTTGATGGTGAAATCGGGCAACGTTACGCTTGACGTCGGCGCTGTAGCGCAAACTACTGCCATTACCGCCGATGGAAAAGGCCTCCTCGAGAAGATCGATTATTCGATTCACAAGAAGGAAGAGCTGGACGGCATGTTTGAATTCGCCAAGCAGCCGTTCGGCGTCGCCTGGCCCATGTATTCGTACAACATGGTTTACAATACTGAATCATTCCCTGCTAGCAACCCGAGGCCCACAACCTGGGCTGATTTCTGGGATGTCGAAAAGT
>SUGL01000229.1 GCA_004963905.1 Mesorhizobium sp. | reverse complement strand
GCCGAACGCGGCGTGCGCGACCCGCGCGGCATGGTCGGCGACGCGCTCGGCGTCGACATGCATGTGCTGACCGGCGACGCCGCGCCGATGCGCAATCTGGAGCTCTGTATCAACCGCTCGCACCTGTCGGTCGAGCGCATGGTGGCGACGCCCTATGCCAGCGGCCTCGCGGCTCTGGTCGACGACGAGCTCGAAATGGGTGCCGCCTGCATCGACATGGGCGGCGGCACGACCACGATTTCGGTGTTCTCGGAAGGCAAGTT
>SUGL01000228.1 GCA_004963905.1 Mesorhizobium sp. | reverse complement strand
GCTCGGCTTCCTGCCCGGCGACATGAAGGAGAAGGTCGACCCGTATCTGAGGCCCCTTTACGACGCGCTCTACGACATGATGCCGGCCGACAAGGTCGAGCGGGCGATTGCCGCCGAGGTCATCGAGATCGCGCCTTTGGCGTTCATGCGCGGCCGCACGCTGGCGCATGCGGCGGTGATCCTCGACGAGGCGCAAAACACCACGCCGATGCAGATGAAGATGTTCCTGACCCGTCTCGGCGAGAATTCGCGCATGATTGTCA
>SUGL01000227.1 GCA_004963905.1 Mesorhizobium sp. | reverse complement strand
GCCAATGACGTCAACATCGAACAATATGGCTGGCGCAACTCCGCCGGCGGCGCCCAGCACGGCTACCGTAACCGCATACACGTCTATCAGGATGGCCGCTTCAACACCGCGATCGGCCAGCAATATGGGCATCGCAACCGTTCGGTGATCGGGCAGCAGGGCGTCGACAACCACGGCGCGACCTATCAGTACGGCCGCCGGAACGCTGCGGGCATTGCTCAGTTCGGCTCGAACCACACCGCGATCCTGACACAGGACGGCAA
>SUGL01000226.1 GCA_004963905.1 Mesorhizobium sp. | reverse complement strand
GGTGCGCACCGGCCGCGCCAAGGGATCGTTCGAAACGCGCGACACGCTGACCAGCCTGATGATGGGAACCGGCAATGTCGTTGCCGGCCTGCTGCTCGGCGTCGTCTCCTACTGGGCGCTGCTGTGGCTCTGGCAGTTCCGCTTCTTCAACCTCGGCCTGTCGGTCTGGGTGTTTGTCGTCGCCTTCCTGCTCGATGATCTGCGCTACTACCTCTATCACCGCATCGCGCACCGGGTGCGCTGGGTGTGGGCCGAGCACGTCAAC
>SUGL01000225.1 GCA_004963905.1 Mesorhizobium sp. | reverse complement strand
CGATCCGGCGGTGCGCGGCCTGCTGAAGGTGGTGTTCGTGCCGAACTACAATGTCAGCCTGGCCGAGCTGATGATGCCGGCCGCCGATCTTTCCGAGCAGATCTCGACCGCCGGCATGGAGGCCTCCGGCACCGGCAACATGAAGTTCGCGCTGAACGGCGCCTTGACCATCGGTACGCTCGACGGCGCCAATGTCGAGATCAAGGAGCACGTCGGCGACGACAACATCCTCATCTTCGGCCTCACCACTGCCGAGGTCGCCGAC
>SUGL01000224.1 GCA_004963905.1 Mesorhizobium sp. | reverse complement strand
GTCCTTGGCTATGTCGGCGTAGTTGGAAAGCTTCGAGGCATCGATAGGCTGGATCAGCTTCCCCGCCATCGCCTGGTCGTTGAAGGCGGCGTTGATCATGACGACGTCGTAGAGGCCGGGATTGGTCCTGAGCTTCGTCAGCATCTCCTGTTCGGAGTTGAAGAAGTCGTTGACCACCTTGAAGCCGGTCGCCTTCTCGAAGTTGGCGACAGCCCACGGCTCGTCGGCGCCGTAGCCCTTCCAGTTGAGCACATGCACTTCTTCGG
>SUGL01000223.1 GCA_004963905.1 Mesorhizobium sp. | reverse complement strand
GGAGAGTGCGGCGCCCTTGCCGGTGTCCTTGACGCCGGTCCAGACCAGCGCGGGGTCGAGATAGTCGCAGCGGTTCATGAACACGGTGCCGGTCTCGACGCGGTCGCCGATCGCCACCGCGCGCTCGGTGTCGCGCGTCCAGATCGAGGCGGTCAGCCCATAAGGGCTGTCGTTCATCAGCGCGATCGCCTCCTCGTCGTCGCGCACCTTCATGATGCCGACGATCGGCCCGAAGCTCTCCTCGCGCATGACGCTCATCTGGTGGT
>SUGL01000222.1 GCA_004963905.1 Mesorhizobium sp. | reverse complement strand
TGGCCGGCGTGCGGTTCCAGATATGGATGGATTTGATCGGCCGCACCGCCGAATGCGCCTTGGCCAGGAAGGACGACAACGCCCCGGCGCCGATCACCAGCAGCCGCGAGGCATCCTGGCGGGCAAGATAGGAGGCGGCAAGCGCCGAGGCGCAGGCGGTGCGCCATTGCGTCAGCCGCTGGCCCTCGATCAGCGCCTGCGGCTCGCCGGTCACGCCGTCGAGCAGCAGATAGAGGCCCATTACCGCCGGCTTGCCGATGGCATTGT
>SUGL01000221.1 GCA_004963905.1 Mesorhizobium sp. | reverse complement strand
GGCTTGCCACCCTGCCGGTGGTCTGTTTTTCGATCAGGGTGAACAGGCCGATCAGCGCCATCCAGAAGATGTTCATCACGCCAACGGCGAACATCACCAGCATCAGCGCCCAGCAGCAGCCGAGGCACCAGATGCCCTGTTCCGCGCCGAGCCGGAAGATACGCGCGGGGTTCACGCTCCAGTTGGCGAACAGGATCGAGAACGGGTTGCGGCATTTCTTCAGGCAGGCCTGCTTCAAGCCGCTGAATTGAAAGAGGCCGGCAATCG
>SUGL01000220.1 GCA_004963905.1 Mesorhizobium sp. | reverse complement strand
CGTCCCGCTCAAGCCCTTTGGCGTCGCTGGCTTCCTCGCTCAGTCCGCGTCGAAGGCTCAAATGATCTTTATACTGGACATCGTATTGGGCGCGCTTGACCGGATCTTTGAGCGTGTTGTGGGCTTCTACGATTTCGCTGAAGCGTGACTCGTTGCCGGTGTCCCGATTGTCGGGATGGTAGCGCATCGCAAAATAACGAAATATCCGTTCAATGGTCTCCGAATTCGCGTTCGGGCTGATTTCAAGAAGTTCGTAGTAGTCGACGAAC
>SUGL01000021.1 GCA_004963905.1 Mesorhizobium sp. | reverse complement strand
TGACTGGAGGTCAGAAAATGAACATCAAGAGCCTTCTTCTCGGCTCAGCTGCGGCCCTGATCGCAGTTTCCGGCGCCCGCGCCGCCGACGCGGTGACCGTCGCCGAGCCGGAACCGGCTGAATACGTCAAGATCTGCGACGTGTACGGCTCGGGCTACTTCTACATCCCCGGCACCGAGACCTGCCTGCGCATCGGCGGCTATGTCCGTTACGACATCGGCGTCGGCGACGTCGGCTCGTTCGACGGCGCAAGGGCCTTCGACCATGAGGACGGCGACGACCAGGCCACCTGGTACAAGCAGGCCCGCTTCACGCTGAAGACCTGGACCGGCCAGGAGACCGAGCTCGGCACATTGAAGACCTACACCGAGACCCGCTTCAACTTCGGCAACCGCAACGCCTACGCTACCACTAACTATACCCATGCCGGTGCCGGCAATAAGGGCGTTTCGCTCAACTTCGCCTGGATCCAGCTCGGTGGCCTTCGCGTCGGTAAGGACGAATCGGCCTTCAACACGTTCATCGGCTACGCCGGCAACGTCATCCAGGATACGATCGTCCCCTACGGCGACTTCGACACCAACGTCGTCCAGTACTACTTCGACGCCGGTAACGGCTTCTCGGCGGTCATCTCGCTCGAAGAAGGCTCGGGCCAGAAGGGCACCATCGACAGCTACGTTCCGCATGTCGTCGGCGGCGTGAAGTACACGCAGGGCTGGGGCGCCATCACCGGCGTCGTGGCTTACGACAGCAACTACGAAGAAGTGGCCGGCAAGGTTCGCTTGGACGTGACCGTCAACGACGCGATCTCGCTGTTCGGCATGGTCGGCTACGGCACCGACGACAACCTGTCGGATCCGACCTGGGCAATCCCTGGCACCCCTGCCGCGGGAGTCCAAGGCCGCGGCTTCTTCAAGCAGTGGGGCGGCAACTGGGCCTGGTGGGTCGGCGGCACCTACAAGTTCAACGAGAAGACCTCGTTCAACGTTCAGGTGTCGGGTGACGACGACAAGAACTACGGCGTTGCGGCAAACGTCGCTTACGACGTCGTCCCTGGCTTCACGGTCACGGCCGAAGTCGATTGGGATCACGACGGCAAGTTCGGCCAGGCTGACAACTTCAACTGGACCAACGCCAACAAGAAGAACAGCGTCGGCGGTCTCCTCCGCTTCCAGCGCTCCTTCTAACAGGCTCTGCCTGATTGAATCGAAAACCCGGCGGGCAACCGCCGGGTTTTTTCTTTGCTGCTGACGGTACCCGACGTGCAATTCTGCTGAGGGTTGCATTTCGCGCGGCCGCAGGGACCCGCACGCAAGCGGGGTCAATCCGGACAAGTTGCAGTCATCGTCGACCAAGATTTCGTTTCGGCAAACCATCGAAACGTTTGGAATCGGCTGGAACGCCCATCGCTTTTATCAACCTAGATGGCGCAATGGCGAAGCGATGCGGTGCCCGCCGCGACCTAGCCGAGAATGCGCGGCGCAAGGGTGAGATCGCTCGTGATCCTTCGCGCCCCCCTCTGTCCTGCCGGACATCTCCCCCACGAGGGGGGAGATTGGCAACTCGGGCGCCCCGCTTATTCCTGCGACGTCGGCAATTGGCGAAAGCCACGGCGACGTCCGATCTCCCCCACGTGGGTCCCTTGTGGGGGAGATGCCCGGCAGGGCAGAGGGGGGCGCTGTCCCGCCAGCGTCTCAAGACTTCTCCACCACCGCAAAGCTCTGGGGTCGCGTCATCGATTCTTGGGTCTTCGCTTCGCTACGCCCAAGGATTGACGAAAGTGGAGCGGCCACCTTTGGTCCCCAAGCAAGACTTGGAGCAGGCAGGCGGCGCCTGAGCGAAGGGAGCGAGCGCGATGGTTGGCCGCGAATTGACTGCATGGTTGCAGGAAAAGCCAGCAATAGACTGGAAACTACTGGTCAAACCTCGGCCAGATCGCCCAACGCTTCGATCAGCGGCTGGATCTCGCTTTCGTAATTCTTCCATCGCTTGACCGACGACTTGTAGATCGGCTGGCGGACCTGCCAATTGCTATAGGTGTTTACTGAGCCAGCCCTGTCAAAAAAACGCAAGCAGGCTTCGTCCCAGGGCAGCCCGAGATAATCTATCAAGCGGCGCGACTGCTCCTCCTGGTTCTCGATCAGCGTCTCGTACTGGTTTTCGAAGATGCGCCCCGGAAGAACCTTGCTCCAATGCCGCATCAGACGGTCATATTCCCTGTAGTAGAGCCCCAGTGTCTCGAGATCTGCGCTGTAGCTGTGCGCTTCACTGAACTGCAGGACGAAACAGGAAATACAATTGTCGATGGCGTCGCGGCGACAATGAATGATGCGCGCGTTGGGAAACAAAATACCGACAAGGCCGATCAACTCGAAATTGTGGGGCATCTTGTCGACGATTCGGAGCGCGGCGGGCGCTCGCTCGCGCAGATAGGCAAGATGCTCCGCTGCGAGCGTCTTGGTCAGTTCGGGAGTAATCGTCGCGACCGATTTGCCGAGATTTGCGTCGGGGCTATCTTTGAGGCCTATCCCATTGGCAATTCGTCTAAGCTTGCTGAGCTCGCCGGCGCCATGGACATCGGGATGGCTGGCGCAAATCTGCTCCGTCAGCGTCGTGCCCGAGCGAGGCATGCCGACGACGAATACGGGCGCCTCCGAGGGATTGCCGTAAGCGGCCATTGAAGTCACCAGTTCGGGCGTGAAGGTTTCGATCATGGCATCGACCCAGCGACGGTAGCTTCCTATGTCGAATTTTTGGCCCCCGGCCAGATTTCCTTGCTTGAAGTGGTCCATCGCCTCCTTGTAGCGACGGAGGTCGTTGAGCGCCTTTCCGGCGGCGTGATGGAGCGCTGCCGCTCCCTCCGACATTTGGCCCGGGTCCCGAAGCTCCCTTAGGATCGCCGCGAGCTCTGGCGGCTCTTCCGTGTACTTGCGCGTGCGTACAAGTTCGTTATAGGCCGCGGGCACCGCAATGCGCCGTTCTATCGCCGCCTTCAGGTGAAGTGCGGCTTCGTCCATGCGTCCGAGGCTTGTGAGCGCGCGGGGCAGCCCAATCCGGGCTAGAGGGTGATCACGGTCGATCTTCAGCGCCTTCTCAAAAAGCGGCAGTGCCATTTCTCCCTTGTCGAACGAATTGTAGGCATCGCCCAAGGCGCAAAGAGCTTCCACCAGGTCCGGCTTCAAAGCCAAGGCCTGCTGAATGTGCCTGATTGCCGGCGTGAATTCGCTGAGCTTCAGGTAAGTCTCACCGAGGCTAAGGTGGTAGTAAGGATTTCGCGGTTCCTCCGCGACCGCGCGGGCAAAGTACCGCAAGGCCTTCTCGGTATCGTATCCGATGCCAAGGGTTCCCAGGATGTAGAAAGCCAAAGGGTGGTTTGGCGTACGCGCCAGAACCTTGAGGCAGAGTTCCTCGGCCTCCGGCAATTGCTCGGCTGCTTGCAGTTCGAGCGCCTGCCTCAACAGTAAGTCGTCGGCCTGACTACGGGGCGGGCTGGCCTTCGGTTGGGCTTTGGGTGCTGCAGCTTTCGGCGATACCGCCCTCGCCGAGGGCTGCGTCTTGAGGTGCTTTGCCCAGGCGGGCGGCAATCGGTTGCTCATCCCGCCTCGCTAGCAAAAGCGGCAGACAGAATCCAGCGATACGTCGTCCGCGTCGAACTCGGAGGCCGACAGCAAGCGCCCGCCGCTGCACCCTGTCAACCAACTTGCACCCACCCCTCGCCCACGCTAGCAAGAAGACCCTTTCTCAACCGAGCTTTTGCCATGCGCCAGCGCCCTCCCCTTACGCCGATCATCGGCGCGCTTCCCACCACGGTGCCGTTCGTCGGGCCGGAGGCGCAGGAGCGCGAGCGGAGGCGGCCTTTTCGCGCTCGCATCGGCGCCAATGAAAGCAGTTTTGGCCCCTCGCCGCGCGTCATTGCCCGCATGGAGAGCGTCGCCCGCGACCAGTGGATGTATTGCGACCCCGACAATTACGACCTCAAGGTCGCGGCGGCCGCGCATCACGATGTCGGCGTCGAGAACGTCGTCGTGGGCGAAGGCATAGACGGGCTGCTGGGACTGGTGGCGCGCATGTATGTCGGGCCGGGTGATGCGGTGGTCACCTCGCTTGGCGCCTACCCGACCTTCAACTTCCACATCGCCGGTGTCGGCGGCCGGCTGGTGACGGTGCCCTACGCCAACGACAAGGAGGATCTCGAAGGGCTTCTCGCGGCAGTGACCAGGGAAAAGGCGCCGCTCGTCTATCTCTCCAATCCGGACAACCCGATGGGAAGCTGGTGGGAAGCGCCTGACGTCATCCGCTTCATAGAGGCGCTGCCGGAAACCACGATGCTGGTGCTGGACGAGGCTTATGGCGAGCTGGGACCGGCCTCGGCGCTGCCGCCGATCGACGTCGCGCGGCCGAACGTGGTGCGCATGCGCACCTTCTCCAAGGCTTACGGGCTGGCCGGCATTCGCTGCGGCTATGCGGTGGCGGAGGCTGAAGTGATCCGCGACTTCGAGAAGATCCGCAACCATTATGGCGTCAGCCGCATGGCGCAGATCGCCGGC
Organism: Mesorhizobium sp.; assembly: GCA_004963905.1. Taxonomy (GTDB): domain Bacteria; phylum Pseudomonadota; class Alphaproteobacteria; order Rhizobiales; family Rhizobiaceae; genus Mesorhizobium. Next base: position 120,816 of record SUGL01000021.1, on the reverse strand, counting down.
CTCGAGGCGCTCGCCGACCAGGCCTATCTGAATTCGGTGGTGGCGCGCGTGACGGCCGGGCGCCGGCGCATTGCGGCCATCGCCGAGGAGAACGGCCTGAAGCCGCTGCCCTCGGCCACCAATTTCGTCACCATCGACTGCGGCCGCGACGGCGCATTCGCGCTGAAGGTGATGCAGGCGCTTCTGTCGCGCGACGTCTTCATCCGCAAGCCGATGGCGCCACGGCTCGACCGCTGCATCAGGGTCAGCGTCGGCCTCGACCACGAGCTCGACATCTTCGCCGAGGAATTGCCAGGCGCGCTGGCGGCAGCAAGGGGGAATTGACCGGCCCCCGGCTATACCGGTGAGGTGACGCACCGCAGCGCGAAAAGCGGCTTCTCCTAGGTTCCCTAGCCCAGGGATCTTGACCGGTCGGCTAAGTTTGTGTTGGCAGGCCGCATGCCTTGGCGATTGGCCGAAACGCCCATCCCGTCGTCATCCTTGGGCGGAGCGGGAAGCGAAGCGTACCGCGTAGACCCAAGGATCCATGCCGTGACTTCGAAGTGTTGCGACGGTGCAGAATTCTGCCCCGCTGCATTCTTCGGCTGAGGTTACGGCATGGATCCCAGGGTCTGCGCGCGTCGCTTCGCTCCTTGCTCCGCCCTGGGATGACGAGGTTGGGGAGGCTTCAGCTAGCCCCCAGCGCTTGCGCTGATTTCACGGGAAGCCTATCGGCAAATTTCACGTTCTTGCGGTTTCCAGCAGGCGCGTCACGCGCTTCAGCGCGTCCGAAAGCGCCAGGGCTTCCTCATCGCAGAGCTTGTCGGTCAGGCGGGCAAGGTCGCGGATCGTTCCCGCCTCGAGGTCGGCCAGCGCGGCCTTGCCGCGCGGGGTGAGCGAAACGAAGGATGGCCCGCCTTCAGGACCAGCATGTATTCCGGCCAACCCCATGGCGATGAATTTCCTAAGGATTCTCAGAACGTAGACGGGCGCGAGCCGCAGTTCGCCGGCCAGTTCCGACGCTATCGGCGCAACATCGAGATGAAACATCCGCGCCAGGAGGCCGGCCTCTCCGCCGGCAGTTCGGGGCCTGCGGTCGAGCTCGAACAACACGCGAGCCTCGGTCAGCGTGTAGGGGCTCTGGACCAATGTTTCATCGAGCAGTCCAACGAGGCGGGTGTAGAACCGGTTGAAGCGGCGAATCTCGTCGACCAGGGCTTCGTGAGGCATGCAGACCTCCCCTCAGAGACATTTGCGCCATCCGACAATTCTCCTTCAACTTGACCAAGTCAACTATTTAATTGACGAAGTCACTCGCCTTTCGTGACCGTTGCATTTGATCCGCGCTGCTCCAGATTGATGAGGAAGATACTGGAGCTTGGCAATGCAGGGTGAACAACGGGCTGTCAGGGCGTGCATTTTCGGCACGGTGCAAGGCGTCAGCTATCGGGTCTGGACGCGGAGCGAAGCCGTGCGTCTCGGGTTGACGGGGTGGGTGCGCAACGAGCGCGACGGCTCGGTCACGGCGCTCATCGCCGGCGCAGACGCCGCAGTCGCCGCCATGATCGAGCGGCTTTGGCAAGGGCCGCGGGGCGCGCTGGTCTCGAAGGTCGAGATCGAGGAAGCCGCCGATGATGCGCCAGCCGACTTCAGGATCGTTGCGTGATTGGCGAAGGCGGCGGGGGACAGGGGGGCGCTGTCCCGCCGGCCTTTCTGCAGTACTCAGGCTCCGCCAGCGCTTCGTCATCCTCGGGCTTGACCCGAGGATCCATGCCGTGACCCTTGCCGTAGAGTGCGACGGTGCAGAATTCTGTAACCGTTGCAATGCCTTAGCGTCACGGCATGGATCCTAGGGTCTGCGCGCGTCGCTTCGCTCCTTGCTCCGCCCTAGGATGACGAAGGCGACAAGCCGCAACCCTTCGTGCTCCCTCTGCCCTGCCGGGCATCTCTCTCCACAAGAAAGCCTTGAATTAATTGAACGTTCGTTTTATTAATACCCTAGAGGCGAGATATGGCACGCACCACGGGTTCCGACGGAGAAAAAACCGAGGCGGCCGTCCGCGAAGCGGCGGTCAGCCTGATCGCGCGCCTCGGCTACGAGGCGATGTCGATGCGCCAGCTCGCGGCCGAAGTCGGCGTGCAGGCCGCCGCGCTCTATCGCTATTTCCCGACCAAGGAAGACCTGTTGTTCACGCTGATGCGCGAGCACATGGAGGGCCTGCTGGAAGCCTGGAACACGGCGCGCCCGGCAGGCGCCGACCCGGCGTCGCGGCTTGCCGCCTATGTCGAGAACCATATCGCCTTCCATATCGAGCGGCGCCATGCCACCCATGTCTCCAACATGGAATTGCGCAGCCTTTCGCATGAGCGGCTGACGCAGATCCTCAAGCTGCGCACGGCCTATGAGAAGGAGCTGCGCGCGATCCTGCGCGACGGCGCGGAAGCAGGCGTCTTCGAGATCGACGATGTCGGGCTCACCGCCATGGCGCTGATCCAGATGATGACCGGCGTCATCGTCTGGTTCCGGCCGGGCGAGCGCCTGTCGATCGCCGAAGTCACTGCATCATATCTTTCGATGACAATGCGGCTCGTCGGCGCGAAGATCGACGCCTACGGCGCCGCGCGTCCCTTCGGACGCGCAAGGGACGCTGCAGCACTTTGAATTTTTGCGCATGATCCTTTTTTCGGGGTCATGCGCGGGGAGGAACGGCATGTACGCAAATACGCTGAACTTCGGGCTCGATGCCGACATCGAGGCGCTGCGCGATACGGTAAGGCGCTTCGCGCAGGACAGGATCGCGCCGATCGCGGCCGAGATCGACCGCTCCAACGAATTCCCGGCGCATCTGTGGGGCGAGCTCGGCGCGCTCGGCCTGCTCGGCATCACCGCCGATCCGGAGTTCGGCGGCAGCGGCATGGGCTATCTCGCACATGTCGTGGCGATGGAAGAGATTTCGCGCGCTTCCGCCTCGGTCGGCCTTTCCTACGGCGCGCATTCCAATCTCTGCGTCAACCAGATCAACCGCTGGGCGACACCGGCGCAGAAGGAAAAGTACCTGCCACAGCTCTGCAGCGGCGAAAGCGTAGGCGCGCTGGCGATGTCCGAATCAGGCGCCGGCTCCGACGTGGTGTCGCTGCGCCTGCGCGCCGAAAAGCGCAACGACCGCTATGTGCTCAACGGCTCGAAAATGTGGATCACCAACGGCCCTGACGCCGAGACGCTGGTGGTCTATGCCAAGACCGATCCCGAGCGTCATTCGCGCGGCATCACCGCCTTCATCATCGAGAAGGCCTTCGCCGGTTTTTCGGTCGCACAGAAACTCGACAAGCTCGGCATGCGCGGCTCCAACACCGGTGAATTGGTGTTCGAGAATGTCGAGGTGCCGTTCGAGAACGTGCTGCATGAGGAAGGACGCGGCGTCGAAGTGCTGATGTCGGGTCTCGACTATGAGCGCGCGGTGCTCTCCGGCGGGCCGATCGGGCTGATGGCGGCCTGCCTCGACGTGGCGGTGCCTTACGTGCATGAGCGCAAGCAGTTCGGCCAGCCGATCGGCAGCTTTCAGCTGGTGCAGGGCAAGCTGGCCGACATGTACACGACGATGAACGCCGCGCGCGCCTATGTCTACGCCGTGGCTGCCGCCTGCGACCGCGGCGAGACGACACGCAAGGACGCCGCCGGCTGCGTGCTGTTCGCGGCCGAAAAGGCGACGCAGATGGCGCTCGACGCCATCCAGCTGCTCGGTGGCAACGGCTACATCAACGATTATCCGACCGGACGGCTGCTGCGCGACGCCAAGCTCTACGAGATCGGCGCCGGCACCAGCGAGATCCGCCGCTGGCTGATCGGCCGCGAGATCATGGCGGAGGGGGTCTAGCTCGTTGGCGCTAAGTCTTGACAGGTGGATCATGGTGATGCCGCCAGAACGAATGTCGATGAGATTTGCCGAGGCCTTCCGAATTTCGTCATCCTGGGGCGGAGCAAGGAGCGAAGCGACGCGGCGCAGACCCCAGGATCCATGCCGTGACTTCGAAGCGTTGCGACGGTCCAGAATTCTGCTCCGTTGCATCCCTCGCGCTAGGTTACGGCATGGATCCCAGGGTCTTCGCGACGGAGCTTCGCTCCTGCTGCGCCCTGGGATGACGACATTCGGAAGGCCTCGGCAAATCTCGAACGCCTCTAATGGCTCATTCAAACGGTGCGCAGCGCAAGCTTGTCCGAATAGGGTTTCTGCGGATCAACACCACGTTCCTTGCAAAAGGCAAGGTAGTCGTCGACGCTGTCATGGAACGCCTTCACCAGTTCCTCGGCAGTCTCGGACTCGAACGTAAAAATGTCTCGAATGCCAAGGATGCGGCCATGGAATACCATGTCTTGTTCATCGAACTCGATCGAGCCGGCGTATCCCTTGTAAAGCTTCATTCCCGTATCACCTGATGAAGATTTGATAGCAGAATATGATATCATTCCGGATTTATCGATGGCTACGCTGACCTCGCAAATCTCCCCCTCCTCCGACGCCTTTCGCGCCAATGCCGAGCGCATGCGGGCGCTGGTCGACGATATTGCCGAGAAGGCGGCGGGCATCGAGCGCGGCGGCTCGGACGAGGCGCGCGAGCGCCACCAGGGCCGCGGCAAGCTGTTGCCGCGCGAGCGGCTGGCGCAACTGCTCGACACCGGCTCGCCCTTCCTCGAGGTCGGCCAGTTCGCGGCATGGTCGATGTATGGCGAGGACATTCCGGCGGCGGGCATCATCACCGGCATCGGCCGCGTCGAAGGCAGGGAAGTGATGGTCGTCGTCAACGACGCCACGGTGAAGGGCGGCACCTACTATCCGCTGACGGTGAAGAAGCATCTGCGCGCGCAGGAGATCGCGCTGCAGAACAATCTGCCCTGCGTCTATCTGGTCGACAGCGGCGGCGCCAATCTGCCCAACCAGGACGAGGTCTTCCCTGACCGCGAGCATTTCGGCCGCATCTTCTACAACCAGGCCAACATGTCGGCGGCGGGCATTCCGCAGATCGCCTGCGTCATGGGCTCGTGCACGGCGGGCGGCGCCTATGTGCCGGCGATGTCGGACGAGACGATCATGGTGCGCAACCAGGCGACCATCTTCCTCGGCGGCCCGCCGCTGGTGAAAGCCGCCACCGGAGAGGATGTAAGCGCCGAGGAACTCGGCGGCGCCGATGTGCATACCAGGCTTTCCGGCGTCGCCGACCACTACGCCATGGACGACGAACACGCCTTGGCCATTTGCCGGCGCATCGTCAGGAACCTCAATCGGAACAAGGCCGTAAGCCTGAACTTGCAGAAACCTGTACCGCCGCTTCACGACCCGCATGAACTTTACGGCATCGTGCCGACGGATTTGCGCCAACCCTATGACGTGCGCGAGGTGATCGCGCGTCTCGTCGACGGCTCCGAGTTCGACGAGTTCAAGCAGAATTACGGCACCACCCTGGTCACCGGCTTTGCACATCTGCACGGCATGCCCGTCGGCATCCTCGGCAATAACGGCGTGCTGTTCTCGGAAAGCGCGCTGAAGGGCGCGCATTTCATCGAGCTCTGCTGCCAGCGCGGCATTCCGCTGATCTTCCTACAAAACATCACCGGCTTCATGGTCGGGCGAAAGTACGAGGCCGGCGGCATCGCCAAGGACGGCGCCAAGCTGGTCACGGCGGTCGCGACGGCGCGCGTGCCCAAGCTCACCGTCATCATCGGCGGCTCATTCGGCGCCGGCAATTACGGCATGTGCGGGCGCGCCTATTCGCCCCGCTTCCTGTGGATGTGGCCGAACGCGCGCATCTCGGTGATGGGCGGTGAGCAGGCGGCGACCGTGCTCGCCATGGTCAAGCGCGAGGGTATCGAGCGCAAGGGCGGGCAATGGAGCGCGGAGGAGGAAGCGAAGTTCAGGAAGCCGATCCTGATGAAATACGAGCATGAGGGCCACCCGCTCTATTCCTCGGCAAGGCTCTGGGACGACGGCATCATCGATCCGGCGAAGACGCGCGAGGTGCTGGCGCTCAGCCTTTCGGCCGCGATCAACGCCGGGGTCGAGGAGACGAAGTTCGGCGTGTTCAGGATGTGACGATGAACGGCGTCAGCGACAGGATCCGGGTCCACACCGGCGACATCACCAGGCTCGCGGTCGATGCCATCGTCAATGCCGCCAATTCCTCCCTGCTCGGTGGCGGCGGCGTCGACGGCGCCATCCACCGCGCCGCCGGGCCGGAGCTGGTCGCCGAATGCCGGACGCTGAACGGCTGCAGCACCGGCAACGCCAAGCTGACCAAGGGCTATCGCCTGCCGGCGCGCTACGTCATCCACACCGTTGGGCCAGTCTGGCAGGGCGGCGACAGGGGCGAGGCCGATCTGCTCGCCTCCTGCTATCGACGCTCGCTCGAAATCGCCCGCGACCATGACTGCCGAACGATCGCCTTTCCGGCGATCTCGACCGGCATCTATCGCTATCCGAAGGACGAGGCGACAAGGATCGCCGTTGCCGCCGTGAGCGGCTTCCTGCAGCAAAATAAGATCCCGGAAGTCGTTACTTTCTGCTGCTTCGATGAAGCGATGGCGGAGCTATACCGGCGGGCCGTTGCTGCCATGGGGAAAGCTGACCCTTGATGACCAAAAAGACTGCTCAAGCGACGACTGCGGTAGAGCACTCCCTTGGTAAGGGAGAGGTCAACCATGTCGGACGAACGCTTGCCTGGAGAGGCTGGCGGGACAGCACCTCCCTCTGGCCTGCCGGCCATCTGCCCCGCAAGGGGGGAGATCAGCAGCTTCGGCGACAGCGCCCTTCCTGCAACGCCGGTGATTTGCGAAAGCCCCGGCGACGTCCGATCTCCTCCCAAGTGGGGGAGATGTCCGGCAGGACAGAGGGGGGCGCGAAGGAATGCCAGCGTCGATCGAGACACACTCTGGCTGCGGAGGCTCCATGTTCGGCAAGATCCTGATCGCCAATCGCGGCGAGATCGCGTGCCGCGTCGTCCGCACCGCGCGCAAGCTCGGCGTGCGCACTGTCGCGGTCTACTCGGATGCCGATGCCTGCGCCTTGCATGTCGAGATGGCCGACGAGGCGGTGCATATCGGCCCCTCGCCCGTCGGCGAGAGCTATCTGCGCGGCGACAAGATCATTGCCGCGGCGCTCGCCACCGGCGCCGAGGCGATCCATCCCGGCTACGGCTTCCTGTCGGAGAACCCCGACTTCGTCGACCAGGTGACGAAGGCCGGGCTGGTCTTCATCGGGCCATCGGCCGCCTCGATCCGCGCCATGGGGCTGAAGGACGCCGCCAAGCGGCTGATGGAAAAGGCCGGCGTTCCGGTGGTGCCCGGCTATCACGGCGAAGCGCAGGAGATCGTGCTGCTCGCCTCCAAGGCGCGCGAGATCGGCTATCCCGTGCTGATCAAGGCGCGCGCCGGCGGCGGCGGCAAGGGCATGCGGCGCGTCGACGATCCGGACGATTTCTCCGAAGCGCTATCGGGTGCGCGGCGCGAGGCCAAGGCCGCCTTCGGCGACGACCGCGTGCTGGTGGAAAAATATGTCGACAAGCCGCGCCACATCGAGGTGCAGGTGTTCGGCGACAATTTCGGCAACGCCGTGCATCTTTTCGAGCGCGACTGCTCGGCGCAGCGCCGCCACCAGAAGGTGATCGAGGAGGCGCCCGCCCCCGGCATGACGCCGCAATTGCGCGAGGCGATGACGGACGCCGCGGTGAAGGCCGCCAAGGCGATCAACTACTCTGGCGCCGGCACGATCGAATTCATCGTCGACGCCTCCGAGGAGCTCAAGCCCGACCGCTTCTGGTTCATGGAAATGAACACGCGGCTCCAAGTCGAGCATCCCGTCACCGAAATGGTCACCGGCGTCGATCTGGTCGAATGGCAATTGCGCGTCGCTTCGGGTGAAAAACTGCCGAAGACGCAGGACGAGATCGCGCTTGCCGGACATGCCTTCGAGGCGCGCCTCTACGCCGAGGACGCATCGAAAGGCTTTTTGCCGGCGACGGGCAAGCTGCATCATCTGAAGTTCCCGGAAGTCCCGCCCGAGGGTGCGGCCATGCGGATCGAAACCGGCGTGCGGGCCGGCGACGCGATCTCGCCCTTCTACGATCCGATGATTGCCAAGCTGGTGGTGCGCGGCAAAGACAGGAGCGCTGCGCTTGGCGCGCTGCACGACGCCCTTGTCCGGACTGAAATTGCCGGCTCGACCGTCAACACCGCCTTCCTCGCGGCACTCTGCGCCGACGCCGATTTCGCTGCCGGCGATGTCGACACCGGCCTGATCGGCCGTCATCAGGATGCTCTCGTCGCCGTTGCCGCGCCAAGCGATGAGGCAATCGCCGCGGCGGCGCTGGCGGCGACCGAGGCGGGCGCGCCCAGCCCGGCCGCCGATCCATGGTCCGCGCTCGCGGGTTATGCGCATTTCCATACGCTCGCGCGCCGCGTCCGGCTGCGCTTCGGCGAGGAGAACATACTGGCGCGCGTCTCGGCACGACCGGACGGCCGCTTCCAGGTGGCGCTGGAGGCGCCGCATGACGCGATCAATTCGCACGACCTCAGGAACTTGCCGCGCACCGCCCGCTGGCCGGGCCATGTCACTGTGTTCGAAGGCGCGGCCGGCTACACCTTCGCGGTTCCCGACCCGCTCGCCAAGGCGGACGAGGCCGCGGCCGCCTCGGGAAGCCTGCGCGCGCCGATGCCGGGGCTGGTCAAGCTGGTGCGTGCGGCCGCGGGAGATACAGTGATCAAGGGCCAGCCGCTGTTGATCCTCGAGGCGATGAAGATGGAGCACACCATCGCCGCCCCGCATGACGGGGTGGTCGCCGAGATCGCGGCCGAGGGCGCGCAGGTGAGCGACGGCACGGTGCTGGTGCGGTTTGTCGAGGACGGCCCGGTTTAAAATAAAAATGGCCGGGACTAGCCCGGCCATTTTCTTTTGTTTGCAGAAGCGATTACGGCTTGATCGGCGCGTATTTGCCGTCGTGCCACTGGTTGATGTCGTAGCTGGCGTTCTTCAGATCGCCCTTCTCGTCGAAGATGACGTCGCCGACCACGGTGCTGATCGGCTTGCCGTCCTTCAGCGCCTCGGCGACTTTGCCCGGATCGTCGGTGCCGGCGCGCTTGATGCCTTCGGCGACGGCCTGGATCACGGCATAGGAGAACAGCGTGAAGCCTTCCGGTGTGAAGCCGCCGGCCTTGATCTTGGCGACCGCGTCCTTCGCTTCCGGCTTGGCCTGCGGATCCGACGGGAAGACGAACATGGTGCCTTCACCGGCCGGGCCGGCGACCTGCCAGAATTCCGGCGAGGCGATCGAGTCCGGCATGATGAGCTGGAACTTGACGTTCTGCTCGGCCGACTGGCGCAGGATGAGGCCGGCTTCCGGGTGATAGCCGCCGAAATAGACGACGTCGGCCTTGAGCTCCTTCAGCTTGGTGACCAGAGCCGAATAGTCCTTCTCGCCGGCATTGATGCCTTCGTAGTCGACTTCCTTGAGGCCGCCGGCATTCATCGTCGCCTTCACGGCATCGGCAACGCCCTGACCGTAGGCGCTCTTGTCGTGCAGGATGACGATATTCTTGCCGGCATATTTCTTGGCGATCCAGGGACCGATGAAGGCGCCCTGGGCGTCATCACGCGTGTAGAGGCGCATGATCGTCGGCCAGCCGGACTTCGCCGCGGCGTCCGTCAGCACCGGGTTGGACGAGGCAGGCGTCATCATCAGCGTGCCGGCTTCGGCATAGACGGCGGAGGCCGGGATGCTGGAACCCGAGCAGGCATGGCCGTCGACGAACTTGACGCCGTTGGCGACGATGCGGTTGGCGACCGACACCGCCTGCTTCGGGTCGCACTGGTCGTCCTCGATGTCGAGCTTGATCTGGGAGCCGTTGACACCGCCGGCCGCGTTGATGGCATCGGCGGCGGCCTGCGCGCCCTGCTTGAACTGATCGCCGATCGTGGCGAGCTGACCGGTCATCGGGCCGACCACCGAAATGGTGATGTCGTCGGCGAAAGCAACCGATGCACTCATCATCAGGCCCAATGCGGCCGCGCTCAAAATACCCAATCTTTTCATGACAATAGAACTCCTCCACTTGCGCGCGGCCGGTCCGGCCACGCTTCTTCCAGAGCCGGGACAATTTCACCCTTCGCTGGAACTGTCGAGAGGACAGTGCGGCTGGATTTGGTTCATTTTGGAGAGGATTGCTTGGGCCAAGCCGCGACGAAAACAGCGCTCGGAGGATCGCGAAATGCAAAAGCCGCGCCGGCCTTGTCCCGGCCGGTCGCGGCTTTCTGCAGTCGAGCTTCCCCAGCGCCCCCGCGCCTGAACACGCTCGCTTCCCTGTTTGTCGCACGGCTCCGGCACATCGCCTGCCGCGTTCTTGTTTTTACCGACCGTCTTGCGCGGCCTTGTTCCAGAATGGTTGGCTGAGCCGTCGGCCCGAGACGATCAGTGCATCGTCATCCATTCGCGGGCTTCGCGCAGCGCCTTGGCGATATCGGCCTTCGACATCGTGGCCGACAGTTCCGAGCGCAGCTCCGCGGCACGGGCCGAGCCCTTGATCGCGGCGATGTTGAACCATTTGTGGGCGGCGACGACGTCGGTCTCGCAATCGCGGCCGGTCGCATACATCATGCCCAGTTCGAAAAGAATGTCGGCCTGGGCAGTTGCCCCCATGGCGCCGAAGCCGTCTTCAAGCATTTCAAAACGTGCCATTTCAATCCCCTGTCTGCTCCCGAGAGCTGCCTCCTTCTGTCCCCTGAAGTCCCTCGGGACGGGCCGCTCTTTCGATGCTTTCGAGGATGACGGCTCGCCTTGAATCCGTCGTTAAATGGCTTGCTTAATTTGAAGAAAACAAAGCTAAAACAAGAGGTAAACGCGAAAAACCGTTAAGCATAGGAATGGCGCAATTCCGCCTCTTTGCGCTAAATTCGATGAAAATTTCAGGCGCCGGAATCAAGACTTCGCTAACCACGGAAACCGAAGCCTTTTTCGCCACCCGTTTATTTTCAGCGACCCAAGCGGCCAAAATCCTTGCAAGCTTCCCTGGCGGCACGGCTTTCGTTTTGGCGATGGCTGGATTAGCTTTACGTTTGCGTAAGGGACAGAGAGGCGGAACGAGCCCCGCCTGAATTCTGAAGGGAGGACAAGATGCTTCGAAAAGTGAGCCTGGCCCTGGCGGCCACCCTGATCATGGCCGGCGCCGCGTGGGCCGACCCGATCGAAGGCGATTGGAAGACGCAGGCCGGCTCGACCGCGGCGATCGCCGGCAGCGGCTCGTTTTCCATCACGCTGAAGTCCGGCAAATATGCCGGCAAGACCATCGGCTCCTTCACGGCGGCCGGCGACAACAAATACACCGGCACCATAACAGACCCGGAAACCGACAAGACCTATTCCGGCAAGGCGACGCTTTCCGGCGCCTCGCTCAAGATGAGCGGCTGCGTGCTGGGCGGGCTGATCTGCAAGAGCCAGACCTGGCACAAGCTCTGATCGCTACTCGATGGCGATGCAAAACGGGGCCCGGCAGGCCCCGTTTTCTTTTTGGGAGCCTTTTCGGAGCGCGTCGGCAGGCTGCCTGTTCTTGGGCACGCCGCTTTTCCCGAGACCGCTGCGCACTTTTGGGCGACGCGCGTCAACCAGACCAAGGCCTCATCAATCAATTTGAACGGTAGATGAATACCGGTCTCAGAACCGGTTCAGAGGCATTCGGGCATTCTCCTCGCCATTGAAGGAGAGACCAATGCTTGTCCGCCGCTTCACCATCGTCTGCCTGCTGATGAGCCTGTTCGGCATGTCCTTCGCCATCCTCGTGGCCGAAGCCGGCCGTCCGGGCCGCTCATCGGGAATGGCCGACACCTGCCGACTGGACTGCGTGAACCATTTCGACCGCTGAAGCGACCAATACTCGAAACCGGAACGACCACCATGAACCGCATCGCCACCTCCACCCTCAAGGCTCTTCGGCTCCTGCCGCGGGCGATGCTCATCCTGATGCTGCTTGCCGCCCCGGTGCTCGCGGTGCCGATGATGCGCGCCGACACGGGTTCGATCATAGAGGCGCCGACGCCGAAGAAGGCAGGCATCGGCTTCGTGCTGCTGGTCAGCCTGCAGCGCGGCTGACACGGTCTCCAGAAAAATACATGGCGCGGCCAGCTTCTGGCCCGCCTCCCCCTCCCAAGCTCTCTTCCAAATCCCTATATTGGGCCATGGAAAAGCGAATCTACCCCCAAGCCATCGAATCGGTCGTCATGCCGGAGCCTTTCGGCAGGCAAAGTTTCGACGACGCCAAGAAGGCGGTCGCGGCGCTGGAGGCGCTCTACGACCGCAACACCAAATTCCTGCGCGATTCCTTCGCCAAGCTCGCCGCCGGCGGCGACGAGAGCAAGCGCTACAGGGCCTTCTATCCGCAGATCGGCGTCACCACGACCTCGTTCTCCCAGATCGACTCGCGCCAGGCCTATGGCCATATGCCGACGCCCGGGCATTTTGCCACCACCATCACCCAGCCGAAGCTGTTCGAGAACTATCTCATCGAGCAGCTTCGGCTCATCATGCGCAATCACGGCGTCCAGGTGACGGTATCGGAATCGACCACGCCGATCCCGCTGCATTTCGCCTTCCTGGAAGGCACCTATGTCGATGGCACGGCTGCCGAGCGCATCAAGCGGCCGATCCGCGACCTGTTCGACGTGCCGGACCTCGACGGCACCGACGACCAGATCGCCAACGGCACCTTCGAGGTGGCGTTCGGCGAGCCGAGGCCGCTGGCGCCGTTCACCGCGCAGCGCATCGACTATTCGCTGCACCGCATGACGCATTACACGGCGACCAGCCCGCAGCATTTCCAGAACTTCGTGCTGTTCACCAACTACCAGTTCTACATCGACGAGTTCGTCGCGCGCGCCCGCGACCTGATGGAGAAGGGCGGTGGCGGCTACAGCGAGTTCGTCGAGCCGGGCAATGTGGTGACGAAAGCCGGAGCGAGCGCGCCAAGCGAAGGCACGCCGCCGCAGCGCCTGCCGCAAATGCCGGCCTATCACCTGAAGAAGCCGAGCCATGGCGGCATCACCATGGTCAATATCGGCGTCGGCCCGTCCAACGCCAAGACCATCACCGACCATATCGCGGTGCTTCGGCCGCATGCCTGGGTGATGCTCGGCCATTGCGCCGGTCTGCGCAACACGCAGGCGCTGGGCGACTATGTGCTGGCGCATGCCTATGTGCGCGAGGACCATGTGCTGGACGACGACCTGCCGGTCTGGGTGCCGATCCCGCCGCTGGCCGAAATCCAGGTGGCGCTGCAGGAAGCGGTGGCCGAAGTCACTGGGCTTTCCGGCTACGACCTGAAGCGCATCATGCGCACCGGCACCGTCGCCACGATCGACAACCGCAACTGGGAACTGCGCGACCAGCGTGGACCGGTGCAGCGCCTGTCGCAATCCCGCGCCATCGCGCTCGACATGGAATCGGCGACGATCGCGGCCAACGGCTTCCGCTTCCGCGTGCCTTACGGGACGCTGTTGTGCGTCTCCGACAAGCCGCTGCATGGCGAGTTGAAGCTGCCAGGCATGGCGACGGAGTTCTACAAGCGGCAGGTGGCGCAGCATCTCACCATCGGCATCAAGGCGATGGAGAAGCTGGCCGAAATGCCGATGGAACGGCTGCATTCGCGCAAGCTGAGAAGTTTTTCCGAAACGGCCTTCCAGTAGCGACCGGCTTCGGCCGGGTATCAGCCAGGGCCTCCTTGTTTTTGCGCAATTCTGGACGGAAGACCGCTGCACACTTTTCCTGGAATTGCGCTTATCTCCTTGTTTTTTGCGCAATTCCGGACGGAAAACCGTTGCACACTTTTCCTGGAATTGCGCTGCGAGGCAATTCGTCGTCTTGCTCGGGCCGCAATTTGGCCGATAAGCAGGGCAGAGCGAGATTGTCTCGCTCCAACAGATTGCCAGCGGCATTCGGCAGACCACGACTGAGATGGCAACAGGCGGCGCGCGCTCGAACATGACGGCTGGGGTGGCATTCCTGGCGATGATGGCACTCTCGGCCGCGCTGCTGGCCGGGTTCCTCGGCGCACTGCATCCGGCCTTCGATTCGTTTTCGCATTTCCGCATTCATCTGAGCGTCTTGACTGCGCTGCTGGCATTGCCGCTGCTTGCCGGCTCGTACCGGCTGCAAGCGGCGGTCGTGCTGCTCTTCGCCATAGCCAGCCTCGCCACGACGATGAGCGCGCTGCCCAGGCTGTGGCCGCAGCAGGCGGTCGCCAAGCCCGCCGACCAGATCGTCTACAGCCTGCTGCAGATGAACCTGCTCTACGACAATCCGACGCCGAAGAAGGTGCTGTCGCTGATCGGTCGGACCAATCCCGATGTGATCACCCTCGACGAGGTGTCGGAGATGTGGGCGACCGAGCTCGGCTATATCGCAAGCGCCTATCCGTATCGCATCCTTTGCGCCTATCCGAACGGCGTATTCGGCGTCGCACTGCTGTCGCGGCGGCCCTTTGCCGCCGGCACTGCGCCGCACTGCGAACCGCGTGGCGCGATGGCGACCGCAACGATCGATTTTGGCGGCACCGGCGTCGACGTCGCCGCAATCCATCTGAGCTGGCCCTGGCCGCGCGAGCAGTCTTGGCAGATCGGCGAACTCGCGGAGCCGCTTGCCGCGCTTGGCGAAACCGCCATCATGGCCGGCGACTGCAACGCCGTGCCGTGGAGCGCGGCGGTGCGGCGCGTCGCCTCGCTCGGCGGACTGACCGTGATGCCGTCGGTCGGGCCAACCTGGATCCACTGGAAGCTGCCAGACTTCGTGCGACGCTTCGCCGGCCTGCCGATCGACCAGGTGTTCAGCAAGGGCGCAGTGACGATCCATTCGGCGACGCGGCTTGAGGACGACGGCTCTGACCACTTGCCGGTGCTGGTCGAGTTCTCGCTGCGGCCCGACGACAGAGCGCCAGAGGACGAGCATGAATCGGCGCTGGCGGCAAACGCACAACTTGGCAAGACGGGGGGCTGACATACTCGCTTCGTCATCCTAGGGCGGAGCGACGCGAAGCGGAGCGCAGACCCTAGGATCCATTCCGTTAAGTCGGCCGAAGAGTGCCGCGATCGAGAATAAAAACGGCCGTTCTGGGACGCTTCTCGTCAAGGCAAAACAACTTCTGAACCGCCACGACGCTCACGCGTCACACAGGATCCTAGGGTCTGCGCCGCGTCGCTTCGCTCCTTGCTCCGCCCTAGGATGACGAACGGATCGGGGGCTATGGCTTGATCAAAGCCGCGACCAGATGCTCGACATGACCGCCGTCGCGGTGCTCGCGGGCATCGAAGGCATTCTGCTTGGCCTCGTATTCGGCATAGGCGGCCTGGATGCGCCGGCGCGCCTCGCGGCGCGTCTTGTAGCAATAGGGATCGTCCGCGACCTTGAGGCCGGTGATCGACCGCTCGGTGACGCGCATCATTTCCCTGGCGATGCGGCCATGGGTTTCCTCGTGGGCGCGCACACCGGCGAAAAACCGGGTCCATCGCTTCTTCAGCGCCGGGGTCGCCGAAGCGGCGCGCGGAAAGGTGTAGAAGAGATTGAGCGTGCCGTTTGCCTGCTTGAGCCGGCACGAGCCCTTGTCCGGCATGACGCCCAACTCCCAGTCGGCGGTGTAGGCGGTCTGGGCGATGGCATGCGTCATGAAGCCGTGCTTGGGGCCTTTGCGGTCCATGGCCTCGATGAGCGCCGCGCCGGAATTGCCGGCAATGTCGTAGGTGCGCGTCTGGACCAGCACCCTGGTGCCGGCCGAAGCCTGCGGTGCGCACAGCGCGCCGAGGGCGACAAGGCATGTCAGAACCGCCAGCCGCATGGTCGTTCTCCCTATCTTCAGGAAAAGGAAACACAAGCAGGCGGTGGTTTCAACAGCCTTGAGGTTGCGATGCCGCAACCTGTTCGCAGGCAGGCGCCGCCGGCGGCGGCGCCCCGAAGAGGTATGGGTCAGGGGCAGCGAAAAGCCGTTGGCAATTGCCCTTCTACATGCCCTGATAGACAGGCCCCTCTCCGCCTTGTGGCGGCACCCAGTTGATGTTCTGGTTCGGGTCCTTGATATCGCAGGTCTTGCAGTGGACGCAGTTCTGCGCGTTGATGACGAAGCGCACGTCCTTGGCGGTTGGATCAGCGGCGGCGTTGCCGTCCTTGTCCACCCATTCATAGACGCCGGCCGGGCAGTAGCGGGTCGACGGACCGGCGAAGACGTCGTGCTCGGACCGCTGCTGCAGCGCCGCGTCGCCGACGATGAGATGTACCGGTTCGTTTTCCTCGTGATTGGTGTTGGACAAAAACACCGAGGAGAGCCGGTCGAAGGTCAAGACGCCATCCGGCTTGGGATAAGCGATCTTCTGATGCTTGGAGGCGGGTTCGAGCGTGGCGTAGTCGGCCTTGCCGTGCTTCAGCGTGCCGAAAGGCGAGAAGCCGAACAGCGTGTTCAGCCACATGTCGAGACCGCCGATGCCGACGCCGACGATGGTGCCGAAGCGTGACCACAACGGCTTGACGTTGCGAACCTTCTTCAGGTCCTTGCCGATGTCGCTGCCGCGCCAAGCCGCTTCGTAGGAGGTCAACTCGTCATTGGCACGGCCGGCGCCGATCGCCTCGGCAACATGCTCGGCCGCCAGCATGCCGGACAGCACCGCGTTGTGCGAACCCTTGATGCGCGGCACGTTGACGAAGCCGGCCGCGCAACCCATCAGCACGCCGCCCGGGAACGACAGCTTCGGCACCGACTGCCAGCCGCCCTCGGTAATGGCGCGGGCGCCATAGCCGATCCGCTTGGCGCCCTCGAAGGTGCCTTTGATCGCCGGATGCGTCTTGAAGCGCTGGAACTCCTCGAAGGGCGAGAGATAAGGGTTCTTGTAGTTGAGGTGGACGACGAAGCCGACGGCCACCTGGTTGTCTTCGAGATGGTAGAGGAAGGAGCCGCCGCCGGTCTTCATGTCGAGCGGCCAGCCGAAGGAGTGCTGCACCAGCCCCGGCTTGTGGTTCTCGGGCTTGACCTGCCAGAGCTCCTTGAGGCCGATTCCGTATTTGCCGGGCTCACGGCCTTCGGAAAGTTTGTATTTGGCGATCAGCTGCTTGGCTAGAGAGCCGCGCGCGCCCTCGCCGATCAGCACATATTTGCCCATCAGCGCCATGCCGGGCGCGTAGGCCGGACCATGCGTGCCGTCCTTCTCGACGCCCATGTCGCCGGTGATGACACCAGTGACGGCGCCGGCCCCTTCGTAGACGAGGCTGGCCGCGGCGAAGCCCGGATAGATCTCGACACCGAGCGCCTCGGCCTTGGTCGCCAGCCAGCGGCAGACATTACCGAGCGAGACGATGTAGTTGCCGTGATTGTTCATCAGCGGCGGCATCAGGAAATTGGGCAGGCGGAACGAGCCGGCCGGGCCAAGCACCAGGAAATGATCGTCGGTCACCGGCGTCTTGAACGGGTGCCCCTCCTCCTCGCGCCACCCAGGCAAAAGGCGGTCGATGCCGATCGGGTCGACGACGGCGCCGGACAAAATGTGGGCGCCGACCTCGCCGCCCTTTTCCAGCACGACGACGGAAAGGTCGGGATTGAGCTGCTTCAAACGGATAGCCGCGGCAAGGCCGGCCGGACCGGCGCCGACGATCACCACGTCGAATTCCATGCTTTCGCGTTCGATATCGCTCATCGACCCCTCACTGGCTTGCCATATTCTTGCATTTTGCTGGCTCACGCGCTGCATAGCGCATCAATTCGTGACGCGAAACCGGTGCTGACGTGACAACGCCGATTTCGACAAAAAGTCGCGGTTTTCCATACGAAACAGCCCTGGGATGGGCCACCGCAAAGCATAGGCCAGGGCCGTTCAGTTGGAAGGCCAGGCCTGTCCGGCACGTTTTTAATTGTTTGGCGGCTTGCTTATCGGCAATACTTGACCCCATGCGCACTCCCGAGCCATCCGGCTTTTCATTGAAGCGCTTACTCTTCACGCCCGGCGTGCTCTGCCGCGCGGTTCTTCCGCTTCTCTTTCTGATCGCTCCGGCGCAAGCCGATCCGCAAAAAGTCTGGGCGACCGGCGCCTACTCCTTTTCCGACGAGCTCGGCGGCTTCCGCATCACCGGCGTCTCTGGCATCGGCACCAAGGAGGACCCGCTGATCGTCACCGAGGAACTGAATTCGGCGACACCGGTGACGCTGACCATCCGCGCGACCAGGCCGATCGAGGCCTTCGGCAAGGCCGGCGACGTCGCCAACGGCATCATGTACATGCGCATCGACGTGCTGAACAACAGTGCGCTTCCTTGGGTCGAGTTCCAGTTCGAGCTGCAGGAAATCCTCGACCAGCCAAGCGTGTTCGGCGACGGCCTATCCTTCGACCAGCGCAACAAGAAGCCCGACAATATCGTCTCGAGCAATTTCGCCGATTTCGACCGCCAGTTCGAACCCTATGACCGGCTCTTGTTCAAGAACGGCAAGGTCGACCCGCTGAAGACGGCGACCTTCGAGTTCCTGATCACCGACTACACGCCGCGCTGGACGTTTTTCCTGGTGCAGGATCCGCGCATACCCACGGGGTAAAGGTTGCAAATCTTCGCCTCGCGGACGATGGTGGCGCCATGACTGCCGCCTCCCCCAACAATCCGATCGATATTGCCGAGTTGCTGGCCTTCTATGCCGGCGCCGGCGTCGACGAGGCGCTCGAGGACGCGCCCGTCAACCGGTTCGCTGAGGCCCGGCCCAAGCAGGCCGAGCGCGCGCCGGCGCCGGTCGCGCCCGTCCGTGAAAGCAGGCCTCAAGAAAGAGGCGCGGCCGAGCCAAGTCTCGACGCAGGCAGGGCGTCGGCGCGACCTGCGCCTCCGCCCGTCCTGGACGCCAGCGGAATTCCGGATGCTCCTGCTCGGCCCATGCCCGCCACCGCCGCGGTGCCCGACGAGGCGCAAGCTTTGCTCGCGCGGCAACTCGCGGCGAGCGCCTCGACGCTGGACGAGCTGCGCCAGCACATGGCGGCCTTCGACGGCTGCAACCTCAAATTCACCGCCAAGAACCTGGTCTTCGCCGACGGCAATCCGAATGCCGACCTGATGCTGGTCGGCGAAGCGCCGGGCCGCGACGAGGACCTCGAAGGCCTGCCCTTCGTCGGCCGCTCGGGCCGGCTGCTCGACCGCATGCTGGCCGCGATCGGGCTCGATCGGACCTCCGCCTACATCGCCAACGTCATCCCGTGGCGGCCGCCGGGCAACCGCACGCCGACGCCGCACGAAACGGAGATCTGCCGCCCGTTCATCGAAAGGCAGATCGAGCTGGTCAATCCAAAAGTGCTGGTCAATCTCGGCGGGCCTTCCGCCAAGACGCTGCTCAACACGACGGAGGGTATCCTGCGCCTGCGTGGCAATTGGCGCGTCCACACGACTGCGTCGGGCGTCGCCATTCCGGCCATGCCGACGCTGCATCCGGCCTATCTGCTTCGAACGCCGGCGCACAAGAAGCTGGCATGGCGGGATTTTCTGGAGGTGAAGGCGAAGCTGAGGGCGTTGGCGGTTAGCTGATCTCCCCCCTTGAGGGGGAGATGTCGCCGAAGGCGACAGAGGGGGTCGCCTCGCGTGGAGCGCCGGCGTCATTTGGCGTTGAGGCGGTTGAGACGACCCCTTCTGGCCTGCCGGCCATCTCCCCCTCAAGGGGGGAGATTCCTGCACCACCGCTTTCGCCAATTTCCAACGAAGAAGCGTACCAATAACCTCCCAGGTAATTGAATTGCCTTCCTCGCCGCCTTAGTCCTGCTGCCATGACCTCACCCGAAACCTCCGCCGGCAGCCTCATTCGCGAATGGCGCACGCGCCGGCGCATGAGCCAGCTCGACCTCGCCATGGAAGCCGATATCTCGCAGCGGCATCTTTCCTTCGTCGAGAGCGGCCGCGCCCAGCCTTCGCGCGAGATGGTGCTGCATCTGGCCGAGCAGCTTGCGATCCCGCTGCGCCAACGCAACCAGCTTTTGCTGGCGGCCGGCTTCGCACCGAGCTTCAGCGAAAGGCCACTGACCGATGCGACGCTGGCGCCGGCGATGGCCGCGGTCGAGACGGTGCTTCGAAGCCACGAGCCCTTCCCGGCGCTTGCGGTCGACCGGCACTGGAACCTCGTTTCCGCCAATGCGGCGATCGGCCCGTTCCTGGCCGACGTATCGGAGCCGTCGCTGCTCGAGCCGCCGGTCAATGTGCTGAGGCTCAGCCTGCATCCGGGCGGCGTCGCGCCGCGCATCGTCAACCTCGCGGAATGGCGGGCGCATCTGCTCGAGCGCCTCAAGCATCAGAACGACGCTACCGGCGATCCGGCGCTGATCGAGCTCGAGCGCGAGCTGCGCGCCTATCCATCCGGGCTGAAGAACAGCCGGCCGGGGCCGGTCGAGCCAAGCGGCATCGTCCATCCGCTCAGGCTCGCGCATGGCGACACGGTGCTGTCCTTCATCAGCACGATCACCGTGTTCGGCACGCCGCTCGACGTCACGCTGTCGGAACTGGCGATCGAGTCCTTCTTCCCGGCCGATGAGCAGACGCGCGCGGCGCTGGTGCGGCTAGCGAGGGAGCGGGCGACGGCAAAGTCTTAGTTGGATGCAGCTTTCTAAAGTCCGGCGGGACAGCGCCCCCTCTGTCCTGCCGGACATCTCCCCCACGAGGGGGGAGATTGGCAGTCGCACCGATGCCGCCCGTCCTCCAACGCTGGCGATTAGCGAAAGCCAAGGTGAAGTCCGATCTCCCCTCTTGTGGGGGAGATGTCCGGCAGGACGAGGGGGGCGGAGGAACTCGGCTTACGAGGCTTCCTGCGATCACCGGCCTACCCCTGCGGCGGCGTCGCTCTTCGCGTCCGCGTCCGCTCCAGGCCCAACTGCCGTTCGCGCCAGATGATGAAAATGCCGGCGGCCACGACGATCAGGCCGCCGATCAGCGTGTTGAGCGATGTCACGTCGCCGAAGACAAGATAGCCGATCACGACGCCGAGGATCATCGAGGTGTATTCGAAGGGCGCGACGACCGAGGCCTCGGCATGACGGTAGGCGGCCGTCATCAGGATCTGGCCGAGCCCGCCGCAGAAGCCGCCTATGACAAGGAGCGCGGCTTGCATCGGCGTCAGCGCCTGCCAGCCAAAAGGCAGAGTGAACAGCGCCAGCACGCTTGCCGTCGAGGAGAACCACAGCACGATGGTCGCCGTCTTTTCGGTCTGCACGAGGTTGCGCACCAGAAGCATCGCCACAGCCGAGATCGCCGCGGCGGTCAGCGCCGCCATGACGCCCAGCACTTCCTGATCGTCGAGCGCCTCGTCGGAATTCAAAAGCGTCAGTTCGGGCCAGGAGATGATGAGCACGCCGACGAGGCCGACGATAACCGCGCTCCAGCGATAGACGCGGATCGTCTCGCCGAGGAAGATCGAGGAGAACACCACGACCAGCAGCGGCTGGGCATAGTTCAGCGTGATCGCCTCCGGCAGCGGCAGCCTGGTCAGCGCGAAGAAGCCGAGGCCCATGGCGCCGACGCCGACGACGCCGCGCGCGATGTGGTTGAACGGCCGCTTCGTGGCGAAGGCCGTGGCCAGTTGCCCCTTGAACGCCAGGAAGCCGACGATCGGGAAGATGGCGAAGAAGGAGCGGAAGAAGACGATCTGCCCGGCGGGCACCTCGCCGGCCGCCTTGATACAGGTCTGCATGCCGACGAACACCGCCACGGAGACGATCTTCAGCGCAATGCCGCGCAGCGTGTCGTGGCCGACGGCGTGATCGACGGTCATCTTGCCTCGTGACGATGGTCGGAAACGAAGCCCAGAAATAGACCCCTGCGCAGTTTTGTCGAGTGACCGTTTCGTGTAAAGAGCGCGGAATTCAAAATTCTTAGGCCAGCAACAGACGCTGTCCGCTTGAAATCGACAGGAAAACCAACGGAATGCGCACCGATACCGGCCATGTCTTCAAACTCGAAGACTACCGCCCCAGCGATTATCTCATTCCGCGGACCAGTCTCGATTTTAGCCTGTCACCGGATGCGACCCGCGTCACCGCCGTGCTGACCATCGAGCGGCGCGAAGGCGTGGCCGCTTCCGCACCGCTGGTGCTCGACGGCGACGGGCTGACGCTGATCAGCGTTGCCGTCGACGGGCATGCGCTCGCGCCGGCACAGTACGAGGCGACGCCTGACCTGCTGACCATTCCGACGCCGCCGGCGGCGCGGCGCTTCGAGCTTCGCCTCGATACCGAGATTGCGCCGTCCAGCAACCTAGCGCTGATGGGCCTCTATCGCTCCAACAACGTCTATTGCACGCAATGCGAGGCGGAGGGCTTCCGCCGCATCACCTATTTCCTCGACCGGCCCGACATCCTCTCCGTCTACACCGTGCGCATTGAGGCGCCCCACAACGAGGCACCGCTTTTGCTTTCCAACGGCAACCCTGTCGAAAGCGGCGCGCTCGCAGACGGCAAGCACTTCGCCGTCTGGCACGACCCCTTCCCGAAACCCTCCTATCTCTTCGCGCTGGTGGCGGGCGCGCTCGGCAAGGTGGCGGGAAGCTTCACCACCATGTCCGGCCGCAAGGTCGAGCTCGGCATCTATGTCGAGCCCGGCAAGGAGCGGCTTGCCGGCTACGCGATGGACGCGCTGAAGCGCTCGATGAAATGGGACGAGGAAGCCTTCGGCCGCGAATACGACCTCGACGTCTTCAACATCGTCGCCGTGTCCGACTTCAACATGGGCGCGATGGAGAACAAGGGTCTCAACATCTTCAACGACAAATATGTCCTGGCCGACGAGGAAACCGCGACCGACGCCGACTTCGCCAATATCGAGGCGATCATCGCGCATGAATATTTCCACAATTGGACCGGCAACAGAATCACTTGCCGCGACTGGTTCCAGCTCTGCCTGAAGGAAGGGCTGACCGTCTACCGCGACCACGAATTCTCCGCCGACCAGCGTTCGCGCGCGGTGAAGCGCATCGCCGAGGTGCGCACGCTGCGCGCGCACCAGTTCCCCGAGGACCAGGGGCCGCTGGCGCATCCGGTGCGGCCGCGCCGCTACCGCGAGATCAACAACTTCTACACCGCGACCGTCTACGAGAAGGGCTCGGAAGTGGTGCGCATGATCCGCACCATCCTCGGCGCGGAACTCTTCCGCGCCGGCATGGACCTCTATTTCGAGCGGCACGACGGAGAGGCTGCAACCATCGAGGATTTCCTCAAGGTGTTCGAGGACGTTTCGGGCCGCGACCTTGCGCAGTTTGCGCTCTGGTATCACCAGGCAGGCACGCCGAACCTGACGATCAGTTCCTCCTACAACGCTGCGGCAAAAACCTTCACGCTGGAGATCGAACAATCGGTGCCGCCGACGCCGTCGGAAAGCCGCAAGCGGCTGATGCATATTCCGCTGGCCTTCGGCCTGGTCGACGCGAGCGGCAAGCCTGTCACTTGGGCGGCCGTCGACGGCGCCAGCGTGGAAAATGGCGTCATCCATGTCCGCAAGCGGCGGCACACGGTGCGCTTCTCGGGCGTTTCGGAGCGGCCTTCGGTCTCGCTCAACCGCGGCTTCTCGGCGCCGATCACGCTCTCGGTGCAACAGAAGGCCGACGACCAGTTCTTCCTCGCCAGCCATGACAGCGACTCTTTCTCGCGTTGGCAGGCCTTCAACACGCTGCTCACCGACGCGCTGATCGCGGCCTTCCGCCAGGTGCTCGGCGGCAAGGAGCCGGTCTTCGCGGAAAGGCTGGCCGAGCTTGCCGGCAGAACCGCCGGCGACGAGGCGCTGGAGCCGGCCTACCGGGCGCTGGCGCTGTCGCTGCCCGGCGAGGCCGACATCGCCCGCGACATCGGCAAGGGCATCGATCCCGACGCCATCTTCGCCGCCCGCGAGGCGCTGGCGCGGTCGATCGCCGCCGCAAACCGCGACACCTTCTCGGCGCTCTACGACAGCCTCGCCGACAAGGGCCCGTTCACGCCCGACGCCGCGAGCGCCGGACGGCGGGCGCTGCGCAACATCCTGCTCGACTACCTGTCTCTGCTGCCCCAGGGCACGGCACTTGCCGCCGCGCATTTCGGCGCGGCAACCAACATGACCGATCGCGCCGCGGCGCTCACCGTGCTGGCGCACCGCCATGCCGGCTCTCCCGAAGCAGAGGCGGCCCTGGCGGCCTTCGAGGCAAGATATCGCGGCGACGCGCTGGTGCTCGACAAATGGTTCCTGATCCAAGCCGGCGTGCCCGGAGCGCAGACCGTCGACAAGGTGCGTGCCCTGATGCAGCACCCCGCCTTCTCGATCGCCAACCCGAACCGGGTGCGTTCGCTGATCGGCACTTTCTCCAGCGCCAACCAGACCGGCTTCCACCGCGCCGACGGCCAGGGCTACCGCTTCTTTGCCGAGACCGTGCTGGAGGTCGAGAAGCGCAATCCGCAAGTGGCGGCAAGGCTGGCGACGGCGCTGCGGTCCTGGCGCTCGCTGGAACCGATCCGGCAGGACAAGGCAAGGCAGGCGCTGCTGCAGATCGCGAATGCCGAGAACCTGTCGGCCGATCTGCGCGACATCGTGGAGCGCACGCTGGCGTAGCGATGAAGCGCCCCGGTCAGCTGAGTGGATCAGACCGGCTTACGCCAAGGCTAGAACGGTTATGCAGGCCGGGTGTCGTCACCAGCTTGACGATCAGATCGGACAGGCTGTTCAGCGATACGTCGCGTCCCCTGAACGGCTCGCCTTTCTGTGTGATCTGGTAGTCGACGTCGTCGTCGTTGATGAACCAGCCGGGCCGCAGGATCGTGTAGTCGAGGTCCGACTGCTCGATCAGTGCCGCGGAGTCCCGGTAGGGATCGAGGACACTCCGGTATCGTTCGCCCGGAACTTCGCCATATATGCCCATCGAACTAATGAAGATGAGCCTCTTCACACCAGCGGTATGCATTGCGTCGATGATCGCGCGTGCCTGCCGGGCCATATCGCCGGCCAGGTTGGCGTAGACAACATTCTGATCCCGCATAGTCGCCGTTAGCGTTTTCTGGTCGAGTACGTCGCCCTCGACGATGCTCACCCTTTGCGGTGCCGGATTGCCGATCCGGCTAGCTCGCCGCAGATAGAGCGTAAGCGCCACATCGGTCTTCTCCAGCAAGATCCTGGTGGTGTTGCGCGCTAGCTTTCCATTAGCGCCGAGGACCAGAACCCTGGTCATCGGCCGACCCGCGCCTGCAGATGCGCCGGATAGCGGTCGCCCTGCACGGTGACCCCGGAGACGGCACTTTCGATGGTACGCAAATCGTCGGCCGTCAGCGCGATGCCGGCCGCGCTGATATTTTCCTCCAGCCGGTGCAGCTTGGTGGTGCCGGGGATCGGCACGATCCAGGGCTTCCGGGCTAGCAGCCAGGCCAATGCGATCTGCGCCGATGTCGCCTGCTTGGCCGCTGCGATAGCGCCGAGCACTTCAACCAGCGCTTGGTTGGCTTTGCGCGCCTCGGTCGAAAAACGCGGGACTACGTTGCGGAAGTCGTTGTCGGCGAATGTCGTCGTCTCGTTGATGGCACCGGTCAGGAAACCCTTGCCGAGCGGGCTGAACGGCACGAAACCGATGCCGAGTTGCTCTAGCGTCGGAATGATCTCCGTCTCGGGCTCGCGCCACCACAAGGAATATTCGCTCTGCAGGGCGGCGACCTCCTGCACGGCATGCGCGCGGCGGATGGTCTGTGCGCCAGCTTCCGACAGGCCGAAATGTCCGACCTTGCCCTCGGCGATCAACTCCTTGACCGTGCCGGCAACGTCCTCGATCGGCACTTCGGGGTCGACGCGGTGCTGGTAGAACAGGTCAATGCGATCGGTCCTGAGCCGCTTCAACGCGGCCTCAGCCACCTCCTTGATATGCGCCGGCCGGCTGTCCATGCCACGCGACACCTCGCCGCCGGCGAAGCCGAACTTGGTGGCGATCACGACCTTGTCGCGGACCGGCGCCAGCGCCTCGCCGACCACTTCTTCATTGACGAAGGGGCCGTAGGCCTCGGCGGTGTCGAAGAAAGTGATGCCTCGTTCGAACGCCGCGCGGATCAGTTCGATGGCCTGCGTTCTGTCCGTCGCCGGCCCGTAGCCATAGCTCAAGCCCATGCAGCCGAGGCCGAGGGCCGAGACTTCGAGGCCGGTATTCCCAAGTTTGCGTTGTTGCATCGTGATTGCCTTTCGATTCCGGGTGGACTTAGGCGCTCGCGCTGTTTGCAACCGCTTGTGCTGCGCCGCGTGGCCGCGCGATCAGCACCAACACGATGAGCAGCGCGAGCGCCAGCGTGGCGGAGCCAGCGGCCAGCGCCGTGCCGAAGCGATAGGCGAGCAGATCCCGGCCACCTAGCGGGCCGGCGCCGATCACGGCGACCGCGACAAGAACGGCAAGACCGAGCGAATTGCCGAGCTGATGGGCGACGTTGACGACGCCCGAGCCAGCGCCGGCATCCTCCGACGCCACGCCGGCGATGCCCGATGTGGTCAACGGGCTGAGTGTCATGCCTTGGCCAGCGCCGATCAGCATCATCGGTAATGCCACGCCCGTCCAATAATCCGTGCCAAACGAGGCGCGGCTGAGCCAGGCCATACCGAAAAGTGCAAGGGCGAGGCCGCCAGCGAGCACACGCCCATTGCCGAAACGGCTCGTCAGCTGCGGTACTACCATCGCCACCGCAAAGTTCATCATTGTCATCGGCAGGAAAGCCATGCCGGTCAGCGAGGCCCCATAGGCAAGGACCCCTTGCAAATATTGCGTGGTGAAGAAAAAGAAACCTATCATGGCACCGAGGAACAGGATGCGAGCGGCGTAGGCGCCAGCGCGCTCACGGCTGGCGAACAGCCGCAGCGGCATGATCGGCTGCCTTGCCTTCCATTCGTTGAGTATGAAGACACCGAGCAGGACCGCGGCACCGGTCAGCGAGGCCTGGGTGACACCGTCCGCCCAGCCGCTGTCGGCCGAACGGATGAAGCCGTAGACAAGGGCCGCCATGCCGACGGTCGAGGTCAGCGCGCCGATGATGTCGAGTTGACCGGCACTCTGTTCGGTCTCAGCGATATATCGCCGCGCCGCGACGATCATGGCGATGCCGATCGGCAAATTGATCAAGAAGCCGACACGCCACGAGATCCAATCGGCCAGAAGGCCGCCCAGCACCAGCCCCACGCTCGCCGCGATGCCGGCTACGGCGCTATAATAGGACACGGCGCGCGTGCGCTCTGGTCCTTCGTCGAAGGTAGTCTGCAGCAAGGCGAGCGTCGAGGGTGCCAGAATAGCTGCGCCGAAGCCTTGAACGGCGCGCGCGCCGATCATCCAAGCGACCGATTGCGCGGCTCCGATCGCCAGCGAGGCTAAAGTGAAAAGGGCGAGGCCGACCATGAGCATGCGCCGGCGGCCGAGAATATCGCCCGCCCGCGCACCCAAGAGCAGGAAGCCACCAAAGGTCAAGGTATAGGCACTCTGTACCCATGCCAGCCCGGCGTCCGTGAAGCCGAGTCCTTGATGAATCCTGGGCAGACCGGTGAGCACGATCGAAGTGTCGAGCACAATCATCACGTAGCTGACCAGGATTATCGCCAGGATGGCGGCCTTGTTCAATCCGGACGCTGCGGCCTGCGGGCCGGCTCCTTTGGTGCTCATGGTCAATGTCCTGGTTGATTTGCTGCCGACATTCGCGACTGCAGGTGACCGACATTTAAAGCGTGCATCGCTATGCGACTAGACGCTAGAATGCGCATGGGCTTATGAGGAAGATTCATGAATGGCGCGCGAAAACGTCAATGACCTGCTCGCCTTCCTGGCTGTCGCGCGCGAGCGCAACTTCACCAGAGCCGCGGCGAAGCTGGGCGTGTCGCAGTCAGCACTGAGCCACACCATACGCGGACTTGAGGCGAGGCTGGGGCTGAGGCTTTTGACGCGAACCACACGCAGCGTCTCGGTGACCGAAGCAGGCGAGCGCCTGCTGGTTGGCGTCGGCCCACGCTTCGACGAGATCGAGGCGGAACTCGCCGCGCTCAGCGAGCTCAGGGAAAAACCCGCCGGCACCATTCGCGTCACGGCAGGCGAGCATCCGGCCGAGACGATACTGTGGCCAGCCTTGGCAAAGCTCCTGCCAGACTATCCGGACATCAAGGTGGAGGTGATTGTCGACTACGGCCTGACCGACATCGTCGCCGAGCGCTTCGATGCAGGCATTCGTCTCGGCGAGCAGGTGGCGAAGGACATGATCGCCGTTAGGGTCGGGCCAGAGATGCGCATGGCGGTTGTAGGCGCGCCAGCCTACTTTGCTCGCCGCAGGCCGCCGCGAACGCCGCAGGAGCTCACAGGGCACGTCTGCATCAATCTGCGTTTGCCGACCTATGGCGGCATCTACCCCTGGGAGTTCGGGAAGGCCGGCAGTGAACTCAAGGTGCGGGTCGAGGGACAGCTGGTGTTCAATACCGTGGCGCTGAGGTTGAATGCGGTGCTTGCCGGCTTCGGACTTGCATATCTGCCGAAGGATCAGGCACGGCCGTACATTGCAAGCGGGCAGTTGATGCAAGTGCTGGCGGACTGGTGCCCGCCATTCCCTGGCTACCACCTCTATTACCCAAGCCGCCGCCAGTCCTCACCGGCTTTCGCCGTGTTTGTCGAGGCGCTGCGTTATCGCGGTTGAGGCCGCTGATCATCAGGAAACCAGCGTCAGGCCATATATTTCAATCAACTTTTAATCTTTTTTGGCCGCGCCTCTGGACAAGGCGAATCACCTTTGATTCCTTACTGACGATTCGGGCGTAGCCGGGTCGTCAAGTATGCGGCAAATCGGGGAGTGCCATTTATGGCCAAGACGGACGCGTGGGGCGCGCCCGGAGGGAAGGCTTTTGCGCGTCGCGAGGCAAGGGGCGACGGGCTTGCCGGCAATGCGCGGCTGATCGCCGAGCCCGCCTACCAGCGGCTGCTGGCGGCGGAACCGCTGCTGCGCCGCTCGATCCCGGCGCTGATCATCATCTTCCTGATCGTCATCGCAGCCCTTCGCTTCCTGTCGCTGGTGAACGAGCGCGACGAGGTCGAGCGCGACGCCAAGGCGGTGCTGGCTTTGGCCGCCGGCCAGATGGCGCAGGCGATCACCGCGGATCCGAATGCCGCCGGCGCCAATGCCATGGATCTTCTGGAAAACACCAGCCGCCAGGGCGCCATGGGGCGCAGCCATGTGCTGGCGATCACCGACGGCGCCTTCAAGATCATCGCGGTGTCGCCATTGTCGACCGGCTGGCAGGGACGCTCGCTGGACAGCCTCGTGCTCGGCGGCCAGCCGCTGTTCATGTTCGGCGACCGCGCCGGCGTGATGGATGTCAGCATCGGCGGCAAGGACTGGTTCGCCGCCGTCAGCCTGACGGGCGACCGCAAGAATGCCGCGGCGGTGCTCGTGCCCAAGGAGGCGGTGTTCGACGGCTGGCGCAAGACGGTGTCGCTCAACGTCACGCTGTTCGTGCTGACGGCCGGCGTGCTGATCGTCATCCTCTATGCCTATTTCGGGCAGGCGGCGCGCGCCCAGGCAGCCGACCGCATCTATCTCGAGGCGCACCAGCGCATCGACATGGCGCTGGTGCGCGGCCGCTGCGGCCTGTGGGACTGGGACATGGTGCGCGGCAAGATGTACTGGTCGCGCTCGATGTACGACATGCTGGGCTACGAACCTTGCGATACGATGCTGTCGTTCGGCGAGGTCGACGAAATCATCCATCCCGACGACGGCGACCTCTTCGAGCTCGCCAACCGCATCGTCGAGCGCGAGATCGACCATATCGACCAGGTGTTCCGCATGCGCCATGCCGATGGGCAGTGGGTGTGGATGCGCGCCCGTGCCCAGGTGATCGACCCGGAGGCGCCCGAGATCCAGCTGATCGGCATCGCCGTCGACGTCACCGAGCAACGGCATCTGGCGCTGCGCTCGGAAGCGGCGGACATGCGGCTCAGAACCGCGATCGAAAACATCAACGAGTCCTTCGTGCTGTGGGACGCCGCCGAGCGGCTGATCATGTGCAACTCCAAATTCCAGAAGGACAACGGGCTCTCGGACCGCGACGTGGTTCCGGGCGCGACCCGCGAGATGCTGGAAGAGCGCATGTTGGCCTTCGCCTCGGAGCGGAGGCTGGCCAACGCCAATGGGCCGCATGGCGGCATCACCATTGAAAGGCAACTGGCGGATGGCCGCTGGCTTCAGGTCAACGAGCTCAGGACCAGGGACGGCGGCATCGTCTCGGTCGGCTCCGACATCACCCAGATCAAGCTGCATCAGGAAAAGCTGGTCGACAGCGAACGGCGCCTGATGGCGACCATCCACGACCTCAGCCTCGCCCGCCGCGCCGAGGAGGAACGCGCCAAGGAACTGGTCGAGCTCAACCGCAAATACATGAAGGAGACGGAGCGCGCCGAGGCGGCCAACCGGGCAAAATCCGAATTCCTTGCCAACATGTCGCATGAGTTGCGCACGCCGCTCAACGCCATCATCGGCTTTTCCGAACTGATGGAACAGCGACTGTTCGGGCCGCTCGGCTCCGAGCGCTACGAGGAATATGCCAGCGACATCAACGGCAGCGGCAAATATCTGCTCGGGGTCATCAACGACATACTCGACATGTCGAAGATCGAGGCCGGCCAGTTCTCGCTCGACCGCGAGGAGATCGACCTTTGCCCGCTGATCAAGGAGACGGTGCGCGTCATCTCGCTGCAGGCGGCGGAAAAGTCGATCACGGTGGAGACTCGCATCGCCGACTCCATGCGGCTCTACGCCGACCGCCGCGCGATCAAGCAGATCGCCATCAACCTGCTGTCCAATGCAGTGAAATTCACCGGACAGGGCGGCAAGATCACGGTCAGGGCGCGCAGCGCATCCGGCGCGCTGGTTCTCACCATCGAGGACAATGGCTGCGGCATCCCGAAACAGGCGCTGAGCAAGCTCGGCCGGCCGTTCGAGCAGGTGCAGAACCAGTTCTCCAAGAACCATACCGGCTCGGGCCTCGGGCTGGCCATCTCGCGTTCGCTCGCCGAACTGCAGGGCGGCGCGCTGAAGATCCGTTCCACCGAAGGCGTCGGCACCATCGTGTCGGTCCGCATCCCGCTGAAGAAGGCGCCGGCTTCTGTGAAGGCAGCGGCCTGAGGGCCGCTGCGGTAACTGCACGATCAAAGCGCGATGTCATTCTTGAAAAAGTTATCTATTTTATCTATTTTGGATAAAGAGGTGGCTTATCATGCGTGTGACATCGACGGAATTCCAACAGAATGTCGGTCGCTTTCAGGATGCCGCTCAGCGAGCGCCGGTCGCCATAACGAAGAACGGCCGAACTCATACCGTGCTCCTGTCGGCGGCAATGTTCGAAGTGCTGGTCAAGGGACGGGTCGCCAGGTCCGTCGAGGACCTTGACGACGAGACGCTCAGGGCCATCGCCGAAAGCGCAGTCCCATCCCAGTTTGATGAGCTGGATGAAATGCTCAAAGACTGGACGCCGTGAGCCTGCCCAAGCCTGTTCCCGGCCTGGTGATTTCCTATTCCTACCTCTGGTCGGACGAATACAGGACAGGCATTGAAGAGGGTCGCAAGAACCGGCCCTGCGCTATTGTCGCCGCGCGTAGGATCGTGGAGGGGCGCGAGGTCGTGACGGTGGTTCCGATCACGCATTCTGCTCCAGCTGATCCTGCCGATGCCATCGAGATGCCGGCGCCTCTCAAGGCTTACCTTGGGCTCGACGACATGCCATCATGGGTCCTGGTGAGCGAAACCAACGATTTCCTCTGGCCGGGTCCCGACCTCAGACCCATTCCGGGAAGCAGTCCCTCCCGCTTCCACTACGGTATGCTGCCGCCCCGCTTCTATGCCTATCTCCGCGATCGGCTCCTGCAGGCGCATGCGCGCCGCAGGCTCCGCCGAGTTCAACGCACCGAATAGTCGCGCGGTCTCCCGGTTGCTAGCACGCCGCCGCTCCCGCACGAAGCAGAAGGTCGAAATTCTTGCGGACCTTGCGCGACGTCTCCTTCAGATGTGCTTCCAGCACGCCGAAATCCGGCAGGTCGGTGGCCGCCAGAAGCAGATCCGAAAGTCCCGGCGGGACATCGTCGCGCTGGAATTCGCCGGTAAGGCAGAGCCTGATCATCTGGGTCAGCGCCAGATAGAGCCGCCAGGCCTCGCAGAGCTCCTGCCGGACATCGGGCGCCGCGAAACCGGGGGCCAGCTGTGCCAGCACGTCCGCCGTCGCCGTCGCCCGCCGGCCGGGTTCGATCGCGCCGGTGATGACGGCGACCTGGGCGATGAATTCGAGGTCGATGAGGCCGCCCGGGATCAGCTTGATGTCCCAGAGATCGCGCGGCGGCTTCTCCTTCTCGATCAGCGCCCGCATCTCCGATGCTTCCGCCTTCACCTTGGCGCCGTCGCGCGGCTGGGCGAGCACCGCCGCGACATCCTCCTCGACCTCGGCGCAGAGTTCGGCATCGCCGCCGATCGCGCGAGCCCTTGCCAGCGCCATGTGTTCCCAGGTCCAGGCGTCCTGGCGCTGATATTTCTTGAAGGCGTCGACATGCGTGGCGACCGGCCCCTTGTTGCCGGAGGGACGCAGGCGAAGGTCGAGCTCGTAAAGCACGCCTTCGGCCGTCGGCGCCGAGACCGCGGCGATCAGACGCTGGGTCATGCGGGCGTAGTAATGCGAGGGCGCCAGCGGCTTCTCGCCGTCGGATTCCTCCGCATCGGCATCATGATCGTAGAGCAGGATAAGATCGACATCCGAGCCGGCGGTGAGCTCGCGGCTGCCGAGCTTGCCCATGCCGAGCAACGCCACCCTGGCCCCGGCGATCCTGCCGTGGCGCAGCGCGAACTCGGCGATCACGGCATCAAGCGCAGCCTCGATGGTGAGATCGGCGAGATCGGAGAAGGCGCGGCCCGCCCGAGCGGGATCGATGGAGCCCGCAAGCAGGCGCACGCCGATCAGGAATTTCTGCTCGGAGGCGAAGATGCGCAGGCGGTCGAGCACATCCTCATAGGCGCGGTCGCCCTCGATGAAAGCCGCAAGACGCGCCGAAAGATAGGCACGGTCCGGCAGTTCGGTGAGCAGCGCCGGGTCGAGCAGGCCGTCGAAGACATGCGGCCGGCGCGTGATGATGGCGGCCAGCCGCGGCGCGCCGCCCATGATCGTCGCCATCAGCTTGAGCAGCGCCGGATTTGACTGCAGCAGCGAGAAGAGCTGGATGCCGGCCGGCAGCCCGGCGAGAAACTCGTCGAAGCGGATCAGCGCCTCGTCGGCGCGCCGCGTCTGGCCGAAGGCCTTGAGCAGCGCCGGCGTCAGCTCGGTCAGCCGCTCGCGCGCTTCCGCCGATTGGGTGACGCGGTAGCGGCCGAAATGCCAGCCGCGGATGACGCGACAGATGTCGCTCGGGCGCTGGAAGCCGAGGCCATGCAAGGTCCGCAGCGTGTCGGGGTCGTCGACATCGCCGGTGAAGACAAGGTTGCCGACGCCCGCCGACAGTTCGGGCGCCGTCTCGAACAGCGCCGCATAGTGGCGCTCGACCTGCTGCAGCGAGGCGCGAAAGGCTTTGGCAAACTCCGCCTCGCCGGTAAAGCCCAGCATCAGCGCTATGCGCTCCAATTCCTCGTCATCGTCAGGCAGGACATGCGTCTGCTCGTCGGCCACCATCTGGATGGCGTGCTCGACACGGCGCAGGAACCAGTATTGCCGTGTAAGAGCATCGCGCGCATCGGCGGTGATCCAGCCGCGCGCGGCGAGCGCACCCAGCATCGGCACCGTCTCGCGGCCGCGCAATTCCGGAAAGCGGCCGCCGGCAATCAGCTGCTGCGTCTGGACGAAGAACTCGATTTCGCGGATGCCGCCACGGCCGAGCTTGACGTTGTGGCCCTTCACCGCGATCTCGCCATGTCCCTTGTGGGCATGGATCTGGCGTTTGATCGAATGGACGTCGGCGATCGCGGCGTAGTCCATGTATTTTCGCCAGACATAGGGCTGCAATTCCTTGAGGAAGGCCGAGCCCGCGGCAAGGTCGCCCGCCACTGGCCGCGCCTTGATCATGGCGGCGCGCTCCCAGTTCTGGCCGCGCGCCTCGTAGTAGCGCAGCGCCGCCTCGACCGGGATCGCCAGCGGCGTCGAGCCGGGATCGGGGCGGAGCCTGAGATCGGTGCGGAAGACGTAGCCGTGCTCGGTGCGGTCCTGCAGGACGCGCACGAGCCGGCGGGTGAGGCGCGAGAACAGCTCCGTCGCGTCGAGCGGATCGATGACGGCCGACGCTTCCGGATCGAAGAAGACGACGAGATCGATGTCGGAGGAGAAGTTCAGCTCATGCGCGCCGAGCTTGCCCATGCCGAGCAGGACCCAGCCGGAGCCGCGCGCGGGGTCCTTTGGGTCAGGCAGCTTGAGCTTGCCCTGCCCATGGGCGTCGAGCAGCAGGAAATCCACGGCGGCGCGTGTTGCGGCGTCCGCCAGGTCGCTGAGGCGGCGCACGGTCAGCGCCGTCTCGGCTTCGCCGGAAAGATCTGCCAGCGCGATCAGGAAATGAGCCTCGGCCTTGAACTGCCTGAGCGCCATCATCAGGCTCGATTCCGAAACATTCTCGGCCCGCGCCGCGCGATCGATCGCCTCGCCGATGTCGCTGAGCCGCGCTTCGATCGTCTGATCGAATAGCGTATCGAGAACGGCCGGCCGGCGGCGCGCCGTGTCGCGCAGGAACGGCGACAAGTCGAAGATCGCGGCGAGCAAATCCTGCTGCGGCCCCTTGTCCGCCAGGAACGCGGCGAGACGCGCAAGGCCGTCTTCCTCGGCGGCATCGGCGATCTCGGACAATTCCCGCCGGGCGCGGTCGCCATCCAGCGGGCGAAGCGCCAGCGTCGGTCGGAGTTGCCATTCGGTTTCGATCTTCTTCCTTGCCATCCTCGCCGCCGTCAACGCGTCTCCCGTGCCGGGAAACTCATGATCACGGACAATCCGGGATTGGCGGGCAAAAGATCAAGTCTGCCGTTGTGGAAAGTCATGATCGCCTTGGCGAGGCTGAGGCCCAGCCCCGAGCCCGGCTGCGAGCGGCTTTTCTCCAATCGCACGAAACGCTCGGTGACCCTCGCGCGGTCGGCATCGTCGGGAATGCCGTGGCCGTTGTCGGAAACGGCGAGCTTGATCTCGCCGCCGGCGCGTTCCAGCGTGACGCGCACTTTCGGATTCTCGGTGGCGCCGGTCGAGTATTTGATCGCGTTGTCGACGATGTTGGACAGCGCCTGGCCGATCAGCTCGCGGTTGCCGTTGATCGTGAAGGCTTCCGGCACCGTGGTCTCCAGCGCAACGCCCGCCTCCTCCGCCACCGGCTCGTAGAGCTCGACGACGTCGCTCACCGTGGCGGCGAGGTCGACCGGGCTGGTCGTCTCCGAGGAATAGCCGGCCTCCAGCCGGGAGATCATCAAGATGGCGTTGAACGTCTTGATGAGCTGGTCGGACTCCGCGATCGTGCCTTCCAGCGCCTGGCGGTAGTCGGTCGTCTTGTGCTTGCCGGCAAGTGTGGCCTCGGCGCGGTTGCGCAGCCTGGTCAGCGGCGTCTTCAGGTCATGGGCGATGTTGTCGGAGACCTGCTTCAGCCCCTCGTTCAGCATCGCTATTCGGGCAAGCATCGTGTTGAGGTTTTCCGACAGGCGGTCGAATTCGTCGCCGGCGCCGGTCACCGGCAGCCGTCCGCTGAGGTCGCCGCCCATGATGCGGCGGCTTGCATCGGAGACGCTGTCGATGCGCTTCAGCGCCGCGCGCCCGACGAAGAACCAGATCAAGAGCCCGCCGAGCCCCATCATGCCCAGCGCCAGCATCAGCGAACGTTTGATGACGGCGCGGAAACGCTCCGGCTCGCCGAGGTCGCGGCCGACCAGCATGATCATCTGGTTGGGCAACCTCAGCACCAGCGCGATGGCGTTGTGGCCCTTCTCCCCCTCGGATTGCGCGCCGCTCGTACCGGTCGAAGGCGCGGTCTGGTCTCCGCTGCGCAACCGGTCGAGCTCGCCTTCGCCGAAACGCTGGTAGGAAAAGGGCTCCGTGGTCCAGCCCTCGGTCTCGATGACCCCAGGCTCCAGACTCTGCACGTTGCCGGTCAGGATCTGGCCGTTGGCGTCGGCGATCAGATAGAGGTTGGCGCCGGGCTGGCGGGAGCGGGCCTCGACCACGCGCACCAGCACCGGCAGCCCGCCGCGCTGATAGGCGTTGGCAAGGCCGAGCACCTCGTCGTTGATGGTCTCCTGGGTCTGCGCGGTCAGCATGCGCGCCGATAGCGACGTCATGTAAAGGACCAGCAACACGGCGCAGAGCGCGAAAAGCAGAAGATAAAGCGCCGAGAGCCGGGCCGCCGTCGTCCTCATGATGGCCGGCAGGGAAAGAGCCATGATCGGCTCTTAGATCAGGATGACGATTTGTCGAATCGTCATCCTGATCTAACCGTTTGTTGCAGCATGATCTTTTCCGAAAACCGGTTTCCACTTTTCGCTATCGCGGTCCTTCGGTTCGGGATCATGCTTTACCCGCCTTTCAGCATGTAGCCGGCGCCGCGGATCGTGTGCAGGATCGGCTTGTCGAAGCCTTTTTCGATCTTACCGCGCAGGCGCGAGACGTGAACGTCGATGACGTTGGTCTGCGGATCGAAATGATAGTCCCAGACATTCTCGAGCAGCATGGTGCGCGTCACCACCTGGCCGGCATGGCGCATCAGATATTCGAGCAGGCGGAACTCGCGCGGCTGCAGCGTGATCTCGCGCCCGGCGCGCTTGACCGAATGCGACAGGCGGTCGAGCTCGAGATCGCCCACACGGTAGACGGTCTCCGTTTCGCGCGCACTGGCGCGGCGGTTCAGCACCTCGACGCGGGCGAGCAGTTCGGAAAAGGCATAGGGCTTGGTCAGGTAGTCGTCACCGCCGGCGCGCAGGCCGGTGACGCGGTCGTCGACCTCGCCCAGCGCCGACAGGATCAGCACCGGCGTGGTGTTGCCGCGCGAGCGGAGCGCGGCGATCACCGACAGGCCGTCGCGGCGCGGCATCAAGCGGTCGACCACCATCACATCGTAGTCGCCGGCATCGGCAAGCGCGAAGCCGGTCTCGCCGTCGCCCGCGACATGGGCAGTGTGACCAGCTTCGGCGAAGGCCTTCTTGAGGTAGTCCGCCGCCTCGCGATCGTCTTCCATGACGAGAATCTTCATGGAGCCGTTATACGCGATTTCAGAGGAAGATTGGGGGGCAGCCATGACTTAGCGCCTTTGCGTTCGCCAGCCGCATGTCGTGAATCCCAGACCGACACCCACTTTGTGGGGCCATGCTTGGTAAAGCGGCAGCGGGTGATGGGAAACCCGCTGCCGCCGGGAGCGAAACACGGTGACTGACTGACGTGCTCGGCCCCATGTTTTCCCGGCGGCGGCTCGGGGGTGTTGAAACCGCCGCAAGGGAAAGTCGTTCGACTTCAAACGGCGCATGATCCTTCCGAAAACCCATGCGGTTTTCGGGTCATGCGCCATCAGCCCTTGCCGACCGGCAGCGCGACGAAGCGGTTCGCATCGTCGCGGGTGATCTGCATCAGCACGGCCTTGCGGCCCGACTTGGCGGCGTCCGTCATCGCCTTGGAAACGTCGTCGGTGGTGTTCACCTCATTAGAATTGATCGAGGTGATGACGTCGCCGGGCTGAATGCCGCGGTCGGCCGCATCGCTGTCCGGGTCGACATCGGTGACCACCAGACCCTTGCCGTTCTCCGACTTGGTGACGGTGAGGCCGAGATCGGCCAGCGTGTCGGCCTTGGCGGGGGCGGCCTGCTTGTTGCTGTCTTCGTTCGACACCTGCTTGTCGCTCGAGGGCAGCGTGCCGAGATCGACCTTGACCGTCTCGTTCCTGCCGTTGCGCCAGACAGTGACGTCGACCGACTTGCCCGGCGCATAGCCGCCGATCACACGGGCGAGCTCCTTCGGCGAGGCGACATCCTTGCCATCCACCTGGGTGATGACGTCGCCCGCGGCGATGCCGGCCTTCTTGCCGGGACCGGCATCCTGGGCGCTCGACACCAGCGCGCCCTTTTCCGACTTCAGGCCGAGCGACTCGGCGATGTCGGAGGTAACCGGCTGGATCTCGACGCCGAGCCAGCCGCGCTGGACGGAACCGTTCTTCATCAGGTCTTCGACGACCTGCTTGGCGGTCGAGGCCGGAATGTCGAACGCGATGCCGACGCTGCCGCCCGACGGCGAGAAGATGGCGGTGTTGATGCCGATCACCTGGCCGTTGAGATTGAAGGTCGGACCACCCGAATTGCCGCGGTTGACCGAGGCGTCGATCTGGATGAAGTCGTCATAGGGGCCGGCGCCGATGTCGCGGCCGCGGGCCGAGACGATGCCCGCGGTGACGGTGCCGCCGAGGCCGAACGGGTTGCCGACGGCCACCACCCAGTCGCCGATGCGGATCTTGGAGTCGTCGGCGAAGTCGACATAGGTGAACTTGCCGCCGCCATCGACCTTCAGCACGGCGAGGTCGGTGCGCGGATCGGTGCCGATCAGCTTGGCGTCGAGCTCCTTGCCGTCATTGGTGACGACGGTGAAGTCCGAGCCTTCCGAAACGACGTGGTTGTTGGTGACGAGATAGCCGTCCTCGGAAATGAAGAAGCCCGAGCCTTGGGCGACCGGGCGCGGCTCGCCATTGCCGTGGTTGCGGTGGTTGAAGCGGCGCATGCCGAACTGGCCGCCCTGATCGCCGAAGCCGCGAAATTCCTTGAAGAAGCGGCGCAGCTGCGGATTGTCCGGCAGGTTGTCGAAGCCGTCCTGATCGTCCGAGCCGTCATCGGCCGTCGGCTGAACCTTGGCCTTGACCTTGACGCTGACGACCGCCGGCGAAACATGCTCGACGACGTCGGCGAAGCTCGGGACCTGCGGGGCCTCGACGCGCACCGCGTCGGCCAGCACGGGGGCGGTGCCGGTTGCGAGCATGGCCGCGCCGGCCGTGCCGACGACGGCCAGGGAAGCGACGGCCGCCATCAGGCGCTTGCGGGTGCGGGAGTATGAATTGGGGGCAATATTCATGGGGTTTCGTTTCCTCTTTCGAAGGGATGCGCTCAGGCGAAGCATCCTCGGGCAAGAGGATTAGAGCGGCGCACATTACGGCGCCATTTCCGGTGCATGAAAATTTTGTAATGTTTGGGATAGGCGACGATAACCACAGGTATGCTGGGCTCGAAGGCTTGGCAGATGCACCCGTGACTTCGTCATTCCAGGAGCGAAGCTCCGTCGCGGAGACCCTGGAATCCATGCCGTTACCTCGCGCGAGGGTTGCCACGGAGCAGAATTCTGGACGGCCGCGACGCCTCGAAGTCACCGAATGGATCCTCGGGTCTGCGCCGCGTCGCTTCGCTCCTTGCTTCGCCCGTGAATGACGACGGCACAGGGGGTCTCGGCCAACCTCCGAGGTCCGCAATTCGTGCGTCAGTCGCGCAGCATCTTGTCCAGCGCCGCCTGTTCCTCGGCGCTGAGAGTGCTGTCCAGTGCCGGACGACGCGAGCGGGCGCTGAACACGATGAAGATGCCGCCGGCCAGCAACAGAAGCGCCGGCGTGCCCCACAACAGCGCGTTGCGCAGGCTGAAACGCGGCTTCAACAGCACGAACTCACCATAGCGCGAAACGATGTAATCCATCACCTGCTGGTCGGTGTCGCCGGCGACGAGGCGCTGGCGCACGAGGATGCGCAGGTCGCGCGCCAGGTCGGCGTCGGATTCGTCGATCGACTGGTTCTGGCAGACCATGCAGCGCAGGCCTTCGGAGAGCGCGCGGGCGCGGGCCTCCAGCGCCGGATCGGGCAGCACCTCGTCGGGCTTTACCGCCTGCGCCGTGCCGGCGAAGAGCAGAGCCAGCATGAGGATCAGCGAGGCTGCCGAAAACTTCGCCTTCATGTCGAACTCGCCGATACCGTGGCGGCAGCCGGCTTGCGGCGCCTGGCGGGCGCGCCGACGCGCAGGCGGCGGTCGAGCAGCGACATGGCGGCGCCAGCCATCATTACCAGCCCGCCGCCCCAGATCAGCGTCACCAACGGCTTCCACCACAGGCGCACAACGACGGAGCCGTCATTGCCCTCATCGCCGAGCGACAGATAAAGCTGGCTCAAGCCCAGCGTCCTGATGCCCGACTCGGTCGTCACCGTCTGCCGCACCGGATAGAAGCGCTTGGCCGAGGTGATCCGGCCATCGGCGTTGCCGTCGGCGCCAATCAGCAGGAAACGGCCGCGATCCTCGGTGAAGTTCGGGCCTTTCTGCGGGAACAGCCCTTCGAAGCGCAGCGTGTGGCCGGAAAGCTCCACCGTCTCGCCGGCGCGCATGGTGAGGATCCTCTCGGTACCGAAGCAAAGCGTGGAGACGATGCCGAGCAAGGTCAGCCCGAGGCCAAGATGGGCAAGCGCGGTGCCGAAGACCGAGCGCGGCAGGCCGGCGAAGCGCCTCAGCATGACGGCCGGCGCCACCGAGCCGACGCCCGACTTGACGGCAAGGTCGGTGAGCGCGCCGGCGATAAGCCAGACGGCGAGCCCGACGCCAAACGCGGCGAAGACCGAGGCGCCGTCGATGAACAGGCCGGTGATCAGCATCGCCGCGAGCGCCACGGCAAAGGCCGCCATTAGGCGCTGCGAAGCGGCAAGCACGTCGCCGCGTTTCCAGGCAAGCAGCGGCCCGAAGGGCACGATGGCGAG
The DNA here is from genome assembly GCA_004963905.1 of Mesorhizobium sp. GTDB lineage: Bacteria > Pseudomonadota > Alphaproteobacteria > Rhizobiales > Rhizobiaceae > Mesorhizobium. The sequence goes on along the minus strand of SUGL01000021.1, from coordinate 80,134 downwards.
CAGCGGCAGCATCAGCGGGCCGAAGGTCAGGTCGAAGAAGGGCGCGCCGACCGAGATCTTGCCGCCGGTGATGGCTTCGAGCGCCAGCGGATAGAGCGTGCCGACGAGCACCGTCGCGGTCGCCGTGGTGAGGAACAGATTGTTGAGGACCAGCGCGCCTTCGCGCGAGATCGGGTGGAACAAACCGCCGGCCGTCAGCGTGGAAGCGCGCAGCGCAAACAGCGTCAGCGAGCCGCCGATGAACAGCGTCAGGATGCAGAGGATGAAGACGCCGCGTGCCGGATCGGAGGCAAAGGCATGCACCGAGGTGAGCACGCCGGAGCGGACCAGGAAGGTGCCGAGCAGCGACAGCGAGAAGGTGAGGATGGCAAGCAGCAGCGTCCAGATCTTCAGCGCCGAGCGCTTCTCCATGACGATCGCGGAGTGGAGCAGCGCCGTGCCGGCGAGCCAAGGCATGAAGGACGCGTTCTCGACCGGGTCCCAGAACCAGAAGCCGCCCCAGCCAAGCTCGTAATAGGCCCAATAGGAGCCCATGGCGATGCCGCCGGTAAGGAACATCCAGGCGACCAGCGTCCACGGCCGCACCCAGCGCGCCCAGGAGGCGTCGATGCGGCCTTCGATGAGCGCGGCGACCGAGAAGGAGAAGCAGATCGAGAAGCCGACATAGCCGAGATAGAGCAGCGGCGGATGGACGGCGAGGCCGAGATCCTGCAGGACGGGGTTGAGGTCGCGGCCCTCGATCGGCGCCGGGTTCAGGCGGATGAATGGGTTGGACGTCGCCAGGATGAACAGGAAGAAGGCGGCGCCGATCATGCCTTGCACGGCCAGCACATTGGCCTTGAGCGTCGCCGGCAGGTTGTTGCCGAAGACGGCGACCAGCGCGCCGAAAAAGGTCAGGATCAGCACCCAGAGCAGCATCGAGCCTTCGTGGTTCCCCCAGGTGCCGGTGATCTTGTAGATCATCGGCTGCAACGAGTGCGAGTTCTCCCAGACGCTCGCCACCGAGAAGTCGGAGCCGGCATAGGCGGTGGCCAGCGCCGCGAAAGAGAGCGCGGTCAGCGCAAAGCCGGTCACCGCGACCGGACCGCCAACCGCCATCAGCCGCTGATTGCCGGCGCGAGCGCCGACCAGCGGCACCAGCATCTGAACCAACGACAGCGCGAAGGCGAGGACGAGGGCGAAATGTCCGGTCTCAACCAAGTCTGTTACTCGCTCTTGCTTTCCTGCCACACGCCCTTGGCCTTCAGGCCGTCGGCGACTTCCTTCGGCATATAGCGCTCGTCATGCTTGGCCAAAACGCTGTCGGCGACGAAGACGCCGTCTGGGCCGAAGGCGCCCTCGGTGATGACGCCCTGCCCCTCGCGGAAGAGATCGGGCAGGATGCCGGTGTAGGTGACCTTGACCGACTTCTGGGTGTCGGTGACCGAGAAGGCCACGGTTGCACCATTGCCGCGCACGACGGTGCCGTTTTCGACGAGGCCGCCAAGGCGGATGCGCTGTCCGGGCTGGACGCTAGCCGTGGCCAGCTCGGCCGGCATGTAGAAATAGGAAGCCTTCTGGCCGAGCGCGTAGAAGGTGAGCCCGGTGGCGGCGCCGAGGAAGGCCAGCCCCGCCACGATCACCGACAATCGCTTCTGCTTGCGCGTCATCTCTTACTCCGTCGCCGTCACGCCGAGGGAGGCGGCAAAGGCTGTGAATTTCTTGGCTTGCTCGCTATCGGCGCCAAAGGCGGCGACAGCGCGGCCGAGCGCGTCGCGCGCCTCGTCGGCCTTGCCGAGCACGACATAGGAACGAATGAGCCGCATCCACCCTTCCTCGTCGCGCGGATTTTGCTTCAACCTGTCGTCGAGCCCGGCGACCATGGTTTCGATCATCGCCCGCCGGTCCTGCGGCGACATCTGCTGCGCCGCCTCGACCTGATCGGCATCCGGGCCGGCGGTCGGTTTGCCGGCCGTGGCCTCGGCCGTATCGGCGAGCGCCTGCTGGACGGCGCTGCGCCAAGGCGAATCCGGCGCGAGCTGTCCGAGCATCTTTTGCCAGGCAGCGGCGGCTTCTGCCTTCTTGCCTTCCTGGGCAAGCCCCATCGCCAGATAGAAATTCGCCTTGGCGTTGGCGGGATCGAGCTTCAGGGCAGCCTCGAAGGCATTTTGGGCATCGGCGGAGACGATGCCGCCGGCGGCGTTGGCGATCGCCTCGCCGAGCCCAGCCTGGCGAACCGCGCTGTCGCCATCGAGGCGGATGGCGTTGCGATAGGCCGTCACCGCGTCGGTGTAGCGCTGCAGGCGCAGATAGACCGGCGCCAGCACGTCCCAGCCCTTGCCGTCCGACGGATTGGCGGCAAGATGCGCCTCGGCGCGGGCGATCAGCTCGTCGACCGAGGAATCGGCAGGGTTTTTGGCGAGCCGTTCGGCCAGCGGCTGCGACGGCAGGTCGGGTGAGCCGAGCTCGCCGTAAAGTCCCCAGCTCACCAGCGGCACCGCCAGCACGGCGACTGTGGCAACCAGCCTCGCGGATCGCGACGGCCGCGGCGCGTCCGTGCCCGCCTGACTGCCGGAGCCGAGACGCAGGATGCGGCGGCCGATCTCGGCGCGCGCTTCCTCGGCCTCGCCCGGCTGGATCAGGCCGCGCGCCATGTCGCGGTCAAGCTCGGAAAGCTGGTCGCGATAGACTTCGAGATCGTGATCGCCGGCGGCCGACGCGCCTTTCGTCCCGCCGGCCAGCGGCAAAAGCACCGCGAGGCTGGCGCCCAGCGTAAGGATTGCGGCTATGACCCAGAACAGCATGGCTATTCCAATAAAGGCAGAGCCCTGCCCTGCCAACACAAGCATACTGCGACGCTTTGACGGCAGACGCGCCGGCCGACCTTGATAAATATCAAATCGCGCCGGCTGTTGCCTGACTTAGGTCAGCGGCGTCCAACTGCCGTCGGCATTGCGGCAGGCCGTGCCTCGCGCGGTGACGCCCGATGCGCCAGTATACACGGTGTGCGTGTACTGGCGGCAGTCCTGGGAACCGACCCGGTAAGGCTGGGCCGCCACGACCTCGCCGTAATGGGACGAGCTATCGCCCTTCCATGTCACCTTCTGACCGCTGGCGTTGTATTCCAACGCCTTGTACTCCGCCTCGAGGCCCTTGCGTTTCTCGGCGTCGCTCAGACCCGAGCCGATCGAACCGCCGATGAGCCCGCCATTCATGGCCGCGACGATGCTGGTTCCCGCCTTGCCGCCGGCCGGCGGCGTGGCGACCGGCGTGACCGGCGAGGTCGGGCCGGTCCTGCCCAGCGTGGTGCAGCCCGAAACGGCCATCAGGGCGGAAACGAGCGCAACGCGAATCTTCATGCCAGCAACCGGTTCTTTGGAGCGGGATGGACTTCTTGAACGAGATGCACTTTTTGGACGAGAAGAACTGGGAGCCGCGCCATCGGGGAGGATGGCAAGCCCATAGTGTTGATATTTGTCGGAAATTTGGCCGCAGCCGGCCGCACGCAAATCGATAAAAAACATTATTGAAGGCTCCGCAATCTCACCACCGCCCTCACGCCGCCCATGCCGGACCGTTCCAGCGCCAGGGCGCCTCCATACTCGTTGACGAGGTCGGCGACAATGGCCAATCCCAGCCCCGTTCCCGGCTTCGTCTCGTCCAACCTCTTGCCACGTTTCAACACTTCCCGCGCGCTGTCCTCGGGAATGCCGGGGCCGTCATCCTCTATAACGATTTCAAACAGGTTGGCGCTTCCCGGAACTGCGGCGACAGAGACGGCGACGGCGCTTTTTGCCCATTTCATGGCATTGTCGAGCAGATTGCCCAGCAATTCCTCCAGATCCTCGCGCTCGCCGGCAAAGACGATCTCGGCCGGCGGCGGCGACAGCGAAAGCTTCGTCCGCGGGTTGAGCTTCCGAAGCACGCGCACCACGCGCTCGATCAGCGGCGCCACCGGCGTGCGGAAGACCACGCTGTCGCGCTGGGCGGCGACGCGGGCGCGCTGCAGATAATGATCCACCTGCTTCTGCATCGAGGCGGCCTGCTCGGCGATGAGCTGGCCCTTGGCGCCGCCGAGCGCGCGGCCCTCGTTGATCAGCACGGCAAGCGGCGTCTTCAGCGAATGGGCGAGGTTGCCGACCTGGGTTCGGGAGCGCTCGACAATGCGCTTGTTGTTCTCGATCAGCGCATTGGTCTCGCTGGCCAGGGGCTCGATCTCGGCGGGGAAACGGCCGTCGAGTCGCTGCGCCGTGCCCTCGCGCACCATGGCGAGCGCATTGCGCACGCGGCGCAAGGGCTGCAGGCCAAGCAGAATGGCGATGGCGTTGATGGCGATCATGCCGACGCCGAACAGCGACAGGTAGGTGAGCAGGCGGCGCTGGAAGCTGGCGATCTCCTGTTCCAGCTCGCTGTGATTGCCCATGACGCGAAAGCGCGCGGCGCGGTTCTTGGCATCGAGCACGAACTCGCTCTCGAAGACCTCCAGTTCCTCGCCCTTGATGCCTTCGGTCGAATAGCTGCGTTGGAAGTTGGCGTTGAAGGGAACTTCGGCGACGCTCGGCGACAGGATGGAGGTCGTCATGGACGAAGAATGGATTTCGCCGTGAACGCCTTCGGACGCCGGCTCCACCGACCAGTACCAGCCGGAATTCGGCTCGGAGAAACGCAGGTCGCCCAAGTCGGGCGAGCCGGTGAGCGCGCCATTGTCGGAAATGCCGACCGAGCCGATCAGGTTGAACAGATGCGCCGAAAGCAGGCTGTCGAAGCCGCGTTCGCTGGCCTGGCGGTAGAGCGTGGTGATGAGGGTAAAGATGACGACAAGCGTCAGGATCGCCCAGACCGTCGAAAAGGCGATGACGCGGAAGGTCAGCGAGCGCGGCCAGAGCCGCAGCCTTGAAAGCCACGTTCTCATCGTCGGCTTCAGCGGTTCCGCGTCACGCCTCCGGCTCCCGCATGCGATAGCCCATGCCACGCACGGTTTCGATCATGTCGATGCCCATCTTCTTGCGAAGCCGCCCGACAAACACCTCGATCGTGTTGGAATCGCGGTCGAAATCCTGGTCGTAGAGGTGCTCGACCAGCTCGGTGCGCGACACCACCTCGCCCATATGGTGCATCAGATAGGCAAGCAAACGGAACTCATGCGAGGTGAGCTTCAGCGGCACGCCGTTGACATCGGCCTTGGAGGCCTTGGTGTCGAGCCTGAGCGGCCCGCAAGTAAGCTCGGACGAGGCATGGCCGGCGGCGCGGCGGATCAGCGCCCTCACCCTGGCCAGCACCTCCTCGATGTGGAACGGCTTGGTGACATAGTCGTCGGCGCCGGCGTCGATGCCGGCCACCTTGTCGCTCCAGCGGTCGCGCGCGGTCAGGATCAGCACCGGCATCTTGCGCCCGCCACGGCGCCAGCGCTCGATGACGCTGATGCCGTCCATCTGAGGCAGGCCGATGTCGAGGACGACGGCGTCGTAAGGCTCGGTGTCGCCGAGGAAATGCCCCTCCTCGCCATCATAGGCGCGGTCGACGACATAGCCGGCATCGACCAGCGCGTCCGCCAGCTGGCGATTCAGATCCTTGTCATCCTCGACGACGAGCACGCGCATGGGTTGAAGCCTGTTGATGGGGAGAGATATAGGCCGATTCCGCCGGCCAGGGAAACTTAAGCCTGTTAAAGGGATGGGGCCTCAGTTGAGCGGCACCACGATCTCGGAACGGCGCGGGCGCTGGCCCTCCTTGCCGGGAACCAGCACGACGATGACGCAGACCTGCTGGCCGCCGCGCGTCGACGGCGAGGCCTTGGCGAGCGTGCCGCCATTCTGCGCGGCGACCTGCTGGCCGATCGCGTAGCAGTCACCTGCAGCAAGCACGACCGGCTGCTCGACCGACGGTTCGACGACCGGCATGGCCGTCGCCTGCGACACAAAAAGGCCGGCTGCGGCAAGCGTCAGCGCCGCGGTGCGGATATGGGAGCGGAAGGTTTTCATGATCACGGTTCTAACGCATGTGTGCTGAACGTGAAATGAACGGTGAACGGCCGAAAATCCATGCCCGCCATGCCCCCTGACCGCGAGACATCCAACTGCCCGAGCCCCCATCAAGCCGGACTTCGAAATTCATAGCCGGAAAATCACCGGCGCGGCTACGGTTTTCGCACGAGCGATTGTGCTCTAGTTAGCGCCGAACAGCTTGATGACCCGAAGCTGGACGACCATGGGAGAATGCCATGACGAGCGAGGACCTTGCCGATCGTTACAAGGGCTACATCGCCTGCCTTAACGAGCAGGATTGGGACAATCTCGGCCGCTTCGTCGGCGAAGAGGTGCAATATAACGGCGAGACGATCGGGCTTTCGGGCTATCGCCGCATGCTGGAAGGCGATTTCGAGTCCATTCCCGATCTGCGTTTCAACATCGAGCTTCTGGTATCGGAGCCGCCGCGCGTGGCGGCCCGCCTGCATTTCGACTGCAGGCCCAAGGGCGTGCTGTTCGGCCTGCCGGTGAACGGCAAGCGCGTCTCCTTCGCCGAGAACGTCTTCTATGAATTCCAGGACGGGCGGATTCGCGAGGTCTGGTCGGTCATCGACAAGGCCGCCATCCAGGCCCAGCTTTAGGGTTTGATTGGCGCCTCAGGCACTCTCCTGAGTCAGCGCGCGAAAGCGCAGCAGCCCATGATGGACCGCAAGGTCCTCGTCATAGCGCGCCTCGGCGAATTCCAGCGACAGACGGGTCTGGCCGCGCGGGCCGATGGAGAGCGCCGCACCGTCGAGGCGTGCCCTGATGCTGTCCATGATGAGACGAACCTCGGCCTCCCCTTGAGCCTTCGACCAGACGTGCAGCGTGATGAGCTGATCATTGTCGTTGTCGGCGCCGGTTTCGAGGTCGAAGGCGCTTGTGCGGCCGTAGGTCACGTTGGGAAAAGCGGCCTTGTCGTTGGCGCGCTCGAGCAGGCCGGCGCCGCCGAGCAGCGCCGACAGCGACGCGTCGGTCTTCAGCCGCAGGAACAAGGCCTGCATCAAATCGCCAGGCGCCGTCATCTATCGTCTCCGTTCGCCTGATAAGCCCTGAACGCCGGCAGTTTCGCGCGCACCGTAACCGCGTTGCCCTCACTTCGCCAGATCAACGGCGCCTGATCCGCGACCGCTTTCGGGGAGTCGGCGCGGCTCACCGCCGATCATCGCCGCATGGTCCTTGATCACGGCAGTCACGAAACGGATCACGGCGCGTACCGGCGCTTCATCACCGATGTCGCGGCGATAGACAAGCGAAACCGGGTGGCTGCCGAGAATTTCAGGTGTGAGCCGCACCATTCGCGGCTCCGGTTCCGCCAGCATGCAGGGCATCACGGCCAGCCCGGCGCCACCCAGCGCCGCCCCCAGCATCTCGGTCATTTCCGCAACGCGAAACACGATCGTCGCGCCATTGCCATAGGCTTCGACCCAGCGGGCACCGGGCACGCCGACGAGGTTCTCGTGAAAGCCGATGATTTCGTGCCCGGTGAGCCGACGCGGATCGATCGGCATCGGATGACGATCCAAATAGGCGCGGGATGCGTAGAGCGACCAGCCCGAGTCGCAAAGCCTGCGCGCGACCAGCGTTTCATCGGCCACAGGCCCAATCCTGACCGCAAGGTCGGCCTCGCCATGCTGGAGATCGACGGGGCGGCTGCCGCTGGTCAATTCGAGGCCGATGTCGGGACAGGCCTTGCGGAAAGCCGCCATGCGCTCGGCAAAGAAGGGGCTGAACCCGGTCGGCAACGCGAGCCTGACGCGGCGCATGCCCGACCGGACCAGCGCGGTCATCGCCTCGACGGCGCGTTCCAGATCCTCGCCGAGCGGCAGCAATCTCAGGCCGAGCGGCGTCACCTCGAGGCCCTGTGGCCCGCGCAGGACCAGCGAGGCCCCGAGCGCGGCTTCGAGCGCCGCCAGGCGCCGGCTGATCGTGGTGTGACGCACGCCCAAGGCGCGCGCCGCGCCGGACAGCGTTCCTGCCCGCGCGGCGGCGAGAAAATAGCGCAGATCGTTCCAGTCCGGCTCGCCGATTGTCATCGCCGGCGCATTCTAGATCAACTCGGCGCCGGATGCCTGTGCGGATTTGCACAGGCTTGCGCGAAAATCGGCAATGGCCGGACCGGGCCGCCCGCGCGAGACTCCGGCACGATCCGCAATCAGACACGATCCGCAATCTGGGAGCAAAGCCATGGACATGCAAAGCCTGCGGGCGGTGGTGGCGCGGCACGCGGCATCGGCAAACGCGCTGGCAGCGCTCGGCCTTGCGCTGGAGGCCCGGCTCTATGGCACGGCGCTGGAGGACGAAGCCGCCCGCCGCATCGAAGCCGTGCTCGGCAGCCTCGGCATATCCGACATGGTTGGCGGCGCCAGCGCCGCCGAGCTTTTGCCCGTACTGGCAAGCATCAAGGTCGAACTCCTGTCGGGGAGCAAGCTGCTGTCAGCGCCTTCCGCCAGCACCGAAACCATGGACGCGCACCTGCGGCAGGCGCTCGGCGACGTTTCCACCGGCTTCCCGGCGCTGCTCAAGCGGTCGATCGCGCCGCAGCTTGCCGGCCTGCAGGAGCGGCTCGAGACGCCGAGCGCCGCCTTTCTCGATATCGGCGTCGGTGTCGGCGCGCTGTCGATCTCGATGTTGCGGGAGTGGCCGGAACTCAAGGCAGTCGGCATCGATCCGGCGCCCGACGCCATCGCCCAGGCGCATGCCAATGTCAGGGCGGCCGGGTTCGCGGACTGCATTGCACTGCGCATCGGTTTCGGCCAAGAGATCGGCCTCGAAGAAATGTTCGACCTCGCTTTCGTGCCCAGCGCCTTCATTCCGGAAGCGCATGTCAGGGCGATCGTCCCGCGCTGTCTGGCGGCCTTGAAACCCGGCGGCTGGCTGCTGCTGGCGATGGTCAGCCCCGGGCTGGATGCGCTGGGAGAGGCGCTGGCCGATTTTCGCACCACTATGTGGGGCGGCACCGTTTTCGAGAAAGGCGCGGCACAGGCGCTGGTCGAGGAATGCGGCTATGCCGATACAAGGCTGCTGTTCGGCCCCGCTGGAGCACCGGTCGCTTTTGTCGCCGGGCGCAAGCCTAGCTGACGATAACCGGGAGGCTGGCGATGAGATTGCTGATCTTTGGCGCCTCGGGCGCGACGGGCCGAGCCCTCGTCTCGGCGGCGCTGGCGGAAGGTCATCTGGTGAGCGCCTTCGTCCGCACGCCCGGTAAGCTCGCCGTCAGCCACGAGCATCTGAGCGTGATCGTCGGAGACGTCGCCGACCGCAAGGCGGTGGAGGGCGCGATGGCCGGTCACGACGCGGTGCTGAGCTGCCTCGGCGTCGGCGTGCCGCTGAAGCACGACGGCGCGGTGATTGCCGGCATCGGCTTCATCGTCGAGACGATGCAGCGGAGCGGGCCGCGCCGGCTCGTCTACTTGTCCTTCCTTGGCGTCCGCGACAGTCGTCGGCAACTGGGCCCGCTGCTCGGCGGCATCGTCGCGCCGCTCGTGCTGCGCCATGAAGTGGCGGATCACGAAGCGAAGGAAAAGCTCATCGCGCAGTCCGGCCTCGACTGGACGATCGTGCGACCGCCAAGGCTCGGCAACGGCCCCGCAACTGGCGCGTTCCGCCACGGCAATGGCATTCGGGCCAAATCGCTGCTGCCGACGGTGGCGCGCGCCGACGTGGCGGCTTTCATGCTTGCCCAGGTCGGCGACACCACATATTCGCGTAAGGCGGTTGCCCTGCTGCCTTGATGCTCACGACACAGGCGCTGCGCCGCCCTCCTCGGTCCGCCGCGCGATGAACTCGTCGAGCACGCCGGCGGTGGCGGCGGCGGATTGCGGCGGCTGGAAATCGGAAAGAATCCGCTTCCAGATGCCGGTGGCGCGCTCGGTCGCGGTCTTGCCGCCGGATTGCGTCCAGTTGCCGAAGTTCGACCAGTCGGCCACCAGCGGCTCGTAGAAGGCGGTGCGGTAGCGCGTCATGGTGTGGGCGGCCGAGAAGAAATGACCGCCGGGCAGCACTTCAGCGATGGCATCGAAACCGATGGCGTCGGCATCGCCCGGCGTCTTCGCGCAAAGCTCAGCGATCGTCTGCAAGGCCTCGATGTCGGTGATCAGCTTCTCGAAGGAGACGCTCAGGCCGCCCTCGAGCCAGCCGGCGGCATGGATGCAGACGGTGGCGCCGGCCAGCACCGAGCCCCACAGCGCGAATTGCGTCTCATGCGCCGCCTGCGCGTCGGAGATGTTGGCGGCGCTGCCGCCGCCCGAGCGCCAGGGCAGGCCGGTGAAGCGTGCCAACTGGCCGGCGCCCAAGGTCGCCTTGATGTGCTCCGGCGTGCCGAAGGCCGGCGCGCCCGACTTCATGTCGACATTGGAGGAAAAGGAGCCATAGACCACCGGCGCGCCGGGACGCACGATTTGCGCCAGCGTCAATCCGGCCAACGCCTCCGCGTGCTGCAGCGTCAGCGCGCCGGCGACCGTGATCGGCGCCATGGCGCCGGCCAGGCAGAAGGGCGTGATGATCGAAACCTGGCCGGCCTTGGCGAAGTCGATGATGCCCTGCGCCATCGGGATGTCGAGCTGGCGCGGCGAGTTGGTGTTGATGACCGTGTAGCAATAGGCGCCGCTGCGGAACTCGTCCTCCGAGAGACCGCGCGCCAGACGGACCATCTCGAAGCTGTCCTCGACCTGCGGCGTGCCGCGCGCGAAGACGAAAGGGAGCTTGTCTGACAAAGTGAGCTGCGCCCGGCCGGTGGCATAGTGGCGAAAGCGGGTGTCGACGTCCTGCGGCTCGATGCAGGGACCGAGCATATGCAGCACGTCGAAATGCTGCAGCAGCTTCATGAATTCCTCGAAGGCGGCCAGCGTGCCCGGCCGGCGGCCGCGTTCGAGATCGGTGACGTTGGGTGCACCGGACCCGGCGAGGAAGGTCATCGTGCCAAGCTCCAGCGCAAGATCGCGGGAGCGGTCGCCGCCATAGGCAGGGATAGAGCGCGGCGCGGAGGCCAGGGCCGCATGGACCATGTCGCGGCCGATCCTCACCATCTGGCTGTCCTCGTCGACCAGGGCGCCGGCCTTGGCAAGAATGGCGCGCGCCTCCGGCAGCAGCACTTTGATGCCAAGCTCCTCCAGCACGCGCAGCGCCGTGCCGTGGATCGCGGCGACCTGGTCGTCGGAAAAGACGGGCTGCGGCAGGAACGGGTTCTTCAGCGAACGGTAGTTCGGGCGACGGCTGGATTCGCTGCCCGCCTCGCCATTGCGTCCGCGCCGGCGTTCGCGCCTCAGGTCGCGTGCGGCCTCGTCGATCATGCCCAATCCTCCTATTGCCGCATTGCCTCGCCCTTGGGGTCATAGGGCGAGGCCGCGATGACGCGCGCCGGCCGTTCGACGCCGACAATGTGTACAGAAAGCTCGGTCCCCTCCCCGGCGAATTCGTCATCCACCAACGCCAGGGCGACGCTCTTGCCGATCGCGTAGCCATAGCCGCCGGAAGTGACGAAGCCGACGCGCCTGCCCTTGCGCCAGACCGGCTCGAAGCCGCTGGCGTCGGCATCGACGGCGTCGACCTCAAGTGTCACGATCCGTTGCGAAACTCCGGCCTTGCGCTCTTTCAACGCCGCTTCACGGCCGATGAAGTCGCCCTTGTCGAAGGCGATGAAGCGGTCGAGGCCTGTCTGTCCAGGCGTGTAGCCTTGCGTGAACTCGCGCGACCAGATGCCGAAGCTCTTTTCCAGGCGAAGCGCGTTGAGCGCGTAATAGCCGATCTCGGCGAGACCGAGATCCTCGCCGGCGGCAAGCAACGTCTCGCGAAGGGTCGCATGCAGGGTGGCCGGGCAGTTGATCTCGAAGCCGAGCTCGCCGGCGATCGACAGCCGCGCGACCCGGGCGTGCACCATGCCGATGGCGAACGCGCCGCAGGCCATGAACGGCAAGGTTTTGGCGGATACGTCCTGATGCGTGGTGCGTTCGACGATCTTGCGCGCATTCGGTCCGGTGACGAGGAAGCCGGACATAGCGTCCGAGATATCCGTCACCCAGACATCCTCGGCCCGATGCGCCTCGAACCAGCGCATGTGGAACTCGCGCAGGTAATAGGAGCCCATGATCCAGTATTCGCCGCCGCCCCAGTTGAGAACGGTGAGATCGCCCTTGAGCCTGCCGTCATGGCCGAGCATCGGCGCCAGCTTCGCGCGGCCGGGCTTCGGCAGCCTGCAGGCGAGCAGCCGGTCGAGCCAGGCCTGGGCGCCCGGTCCCGACACGGCATAGCGCGAGAAGGCCGTGGTATCGACGAGGCCGGCGGCGCGGCGCACCTGCCGCACCTCGTCGCCGACGATGTCGAAGGCGTTCGAGCGCTTCAGCGTCGTCTCCTCACGAAAACCCATCGGCGCGAAATAGACCGGGATTTCCAGCCCCCACGATGCCGTCCACTCGCAGCCGGCGGCGCTCATGCCGTCATAGGCGCCGGGACGCTTCAGCGGCCGGCCCGCCGGCAGCCGCTCGTTGGGAAAGGTCATGACGAAGCGGCGGGCGTAGAACTGGCGCGTGGTCTGCTTGAGATATTCGCGGTTGGCGGCGAAGGCGCCGTAGCGGGCGATGTCCATGCCGAAGATGTCGGCCTGCGGCTCGCCATGGATCATCCATTCGGCCAGCGACTTGCCGACGCCGCCGCCCTGGCTGAAGCCGGCCATGACCCCGCAGGCAACCCAGTAGTTGCGTAAGCCCCTGACCGGACCGACCAGCGGATTGCCGTCCGGCGTGAAGGTGAAGGCGCCGTTCACCCATTTGCGGATGCCGGCCTTGGCCAGGCAGGGGAAGCGCTGATAGGCCTTCGAAAGCTCCGGGCTGATGCGGTCGATGTCCTCGGGGATCAGCTCGATGCCGTAGTCCCAGGGCGCGCCGTCCATGTTCCAGTGTTTCGGGCTCTGCTCGTAGACGCCGAGCAGCACGCCCTGCCGCTCCTGCCGCAGATAGGAGAAGCCGTCGAGGTCGACGGCGAGGCCGAGTTCCTTGTCGAGGGCCGCGATCTCGGGAATGTCCTCGGTGACGAAATAATGGTGCTCCATCGGCGTCACCGGCAGGTCGACGCCGGCCATCAACCCGACCTGCTTGGCCCAGAGCCCACCGGCATTGACGACATGCTCGGCGACGATCATGCCCTTTTCGGTAACGACATCCCAGCCGCCGCCGGCACGCTGCTTCAGCTCGACGACGCGGTTGCGCAGAATCACGTCGGCGCCACGCTTCTTCGCGGCGCCTGCATAGGCGTGCGTCGTGCCATAGGGATCGAGATGACCTTCGTTCGAATCATAGAGGCCGCCCAGCACATCGCTGACATCGACGATCGGGCAGATCTCCTTGATCTCATCGGGCGTCACCAAGCGGGCCGTCTCGATACCGACCGATTGGAAGACCGCCCAGGCCGATTTCAGCCACTCCCAGCGCTGCGGGTCGCTCGCCATGTTGACGCCGCCGGTCATGTGCAGCCCGGCATTCTGGCCGGACTCGGCCTCGATCTCGCGATAGAGCTTGATCGTGTAATCCTGCAGCGCCGCGACGTTGGGATCGGCATTGAGCGCGTGGAAGCCGGCGGCTGCATGCCAGGTCGAACCGGCCGTCAGCTCGGCGCGCTCGATGAGCGCCACGTCGTTCCAGCCGAACCTCGTCAGGTGGTAGAGCACCGAGGCGCCGACCACGCCTCCTCCGATGACGACTGCGCGATAATGCGACTTCACGAGCTCTCTCCCTCTCGTTGAAGGCTCTAAGATATACAGACTGGACATACATGTCTAGACACTTCTGTCCAGAGCTTGCGCGCGGCTTCGCGCCATGCCTATTGTGCGGCCATGATCATCGCCGCTCCCCAGGCCGAACCGACGCCCGGAAACATCAAGGTCACGCGCTGGGACTGGATCAATCTCGCGTTGCAGACGCTGATCTCGGACGGCATCGAGAGCGTGCGCGTGCTCACGCTCGGCCAGAAGCTCGGCGTGTCGCGCTCGAGCTTCTACTGGTATTTCGAAAGCAGGCAGGACCTGCTCGACCAGTTGCTCAAGCACTGGCACGACACCAACACCACGGCGATCGTCGAGCGCGCCCGGCGCCCTGCCGAAACCATCATCATGGGCGTGATGAACGTGTTCGAATGCTGGGCCGACGAGCGCCTGTTCGACCCGAGGCTCGACTTCGCCGTGCGCGAATGGGCAAGACGCTCGGACGACGTGCGGCGCATGATCGACCAGGCGGATGACGAGCGCCTCAGCGCCATCCGCGACATGTACCGGCGGCACGGCTACGACGACGAGGACGCCTTCATCCGCGCCCGCGTCCTCTACTACATGCAGATCGGCTACTACGTGCTCGACCTCAAGGAGCCGGTCGAGGCCCGCGTCAGCCATCTCGCCGCCTATCTGCGCTCCTTCACCGGCCAGGAACCGACCGACGCGGACGTGGCGCATTTCATGCGCTTCATCGCAGCACGGTGATATCGCTCCAAGTATTTGCTTTACGCAATTCCTGACGGAAAACCGCTACACACTTTTCCTGGAATTGCTCCAGGCAAGTATCAACCTTAGCGTTCAACAAAGCCTGGGTGTGGCTTCGCTGCTCTTGTGAGCGGTGATAAAATGGTCGATTAGTCGTGCAGGGGTGGCGCCCGAAACGGCTCACGCGGTTTCGGTCGAAAGCGCGTTGGGGCGGAAGTCTGGAATGGCAAGTCCTTCGAAACCACGCAAGAGAAGAGGCCGGATCGCCTCAGCGGCTCTTGCGATCGACGCGTGGCTCGATTCCTCGCTCTATGAAATTGGCTTCAAGGCGCGCGAATTCTGGGAAGCGGCCACCATCTTTTCCCGCCGCTTTCGCCTGCATGGCTGGCGGCGCGCCATCATCGAGGTGCTGAGCGAGGGCTTCACCATGGGCGCCGGCGGCTTCGTGGTGCTGTTGGCGCTGGCCATGCCCGCCTTCGAGATCACCGCCGGCGACTGGCGCAACCAGGGTGACTTCGCCGTCACCTTCCTCGACCGCTACGGCAACGAGATCGGCCAGCGCGGTATCATCCAGCGCGATTCCGTGCCGGTCGACGAGATGCCGGACATCGTCATCAAGGCGGTGCTGGCGACCGAGGACCGGCGGTTCTTCGACCATTACGGAATCGACGTCCTCGGCCTGTCGCGCGCCATCTTCGAGAATGTGCGCGCCAATTCGGTGGTCCAGGGCGGCTCCAGCATCACGCAGCAGCTCGCCAAGAACCTGTTCCTCTCCAACGAGCGCACCTTGGAGCGCAAGATCAAGGAAGCGTTTCTCTCGCTGTGGCTGGAGGCGAACCTCTCCAAGAAGGAGATCCTGCAGCTCTATCTCGACCGCGCCTATATGGGCGGCGGCACGTTCGGCATCGAGGCGGCGGCGGATTTCTATTTCGGCAAAAGCGTCAAGGACTTGAACCTCGCTGAGGCGGCGATGCTGGCCGGCCTGTTCAAGGCGCCGACCAAATACGCCCCGCATATCAACCTGCCGGCGGCACGCGCGCGCGCCAACGTGGTGCTTTCCAATCTGGTCGACGCCGGCTTCATGACCGAGGGCCAAGTGCTGCAGGCGCGGCTCCACCCGGCCGACGTCGTCGACCGCGGCGAGCAGAAGAGCCCCGACTATTTCCTCGACTGGGCCTTCGACGAGGTGAAGAAAATCGCCAAGCCCGGCCAGCATTCGCTGGTGGCGCATACGACCTTCGACGCCAATATCCAGAAGGCGGCGGAAGAATCGGTCGAGTTCCACCTCCGTCAGTTCGGCAAGGAATACAACGTCACCGAGGGCGCGGTGGTGGTGATCGAGACCAATGGCGCGGTGCGCGCCATCGTCGGCGGCCGCGACTATGGCGCCAGCCAGTTCAACCGTGCGACCAAGGCGCTGCGCCAGACCGGCTCGTCCTTCAAGCCCTATGTCTACGCCACCGCGATGGAGCATGGCTTCACGCCGGATTCCGTGGTTTCAGGCGGTCCGATCTCCTGGGGCAACTGGTCGCCGCATAACTATAGCGGCGGATCGGCCGGCAATGTCACGCTGCTCACGGCGATCGCCAAGTCGATCAACACGGTGCCGGTGCGGCTCGCCAAGGATCATCTCGGCATCGCCCCGATCAAGGCGATGGCCGAATCGATGGGTGTCGAATCGCCGCTGGAATCGCACAAGACCATGGTGCTCGGCACGTCCCTCATGACGGTGATGGACCAGGCGACGGGCTACAGCGTCTTTGCGCAGAACGGCTTCGTCGGCTCCAGGCACGGCATCACCCAGCTCGTCACCCGCACCGGCGACGTGGTCTATGACTGGACCAAGGACGCGTCGCCCCCGCACCGGGTGCTGTCGGAACAGGCGCTGAAGTACATGAACACCATGCTGGCTGCGGTACCGGTGATCGGCACGGCACGACGCGCCCAGCTTCCCAACATCGTCGTCGCCGGCAAGACCGGCACGACGCAATCCTACCGCGACGCCTGGTTCGTCGGCTTCACCGGCAACTACACGGCCGCCGTCTGGCTCGGCAATGACGATTTCACGCCGACCAACAAGATGACCGGCGGTTCCCTGCCGGCGATGGTATGGCAGCGGCTGATGGTTTATGCGCACCAGAATATCGACCTGAAGCCGATCCCCGGCCTCGATCATCCTTTCGTCGACCCGGAGGTCGCGGCCAAGGCCGAGGAAGCGGCGAAGAAGGAGGCCGCGGATGCCGAGGCGCAGGCCGAGGCCGAGCGCCCGCCGGTGCTATCCAGCCGCACCACGCAGACGCTGAGGGACATGACCAGGGTGTTCCAGTCGGCACCCATACTCGACGCACCCACCCTGCCGGAGACCCTGTCGGCGCTTTAGGTTTTGATCTTACTCAGGCCTTTGTACCGAAACCGGTTCCCATTTTCGGGATACATGCTTTTTATCCTGCGCATGTCTTTGTCCCGAAACCGGTTCCCACTTTCGGGAGACATGCTTTAGCGGAGACTTGGCAATCTGAGACGGGCCCAATCGCCGGGTGGGATCTCAGCGCCGACGCGGAAATTGAACGACAGGACCCTCGTCGCATCGATGTCGACTTCGCACCGGAAGCTCAGGCGGTACCATGTGGTTGTGGTGCTGAAAGCGGTTTCCGCCGGGCTAAGAACATTGCCCACCTTCAGCGGAATAGACGGCAGCCATTTGGGAGAATAAGAGGCGTCCTGCAATTCCTGGTTCAAGACGCTGCCGCAAAGGTTGGCGACCCGCTGATCGCGAGGCACGCCGGTCATGGAACTTGTGGCCAGCGCATCGCCGGTGGCGCCCTGCGAGTAGAGCTTTCGGACACCAGGAAGGCCCGAATAGGTAGGCGATCCAGCAATGGCGGCTTTTGTGGAACCTGGCGTCCCGGCGCTCCTGCTTCGGGACTTCGAGCCCTTGGCAGGCTTGAACTTCAGCGCATTTGCGGGTTTGGGCTTTGGCTTTTCGGCGGTTTGCGCTGCTGCCTCTTGCCCGTCTGCCTGTTGTTTGTCCGCGTTCTGGGCTGCCTGCTTTTCCTCGCTCTGCGCGAGCTTGGTGTCCGTCTCGGCGGTCGCCGGCTTGTCGTCAACCTTGCTTGGATCTGCCTGCCGATCGGGGCCTGCCGGCGCGGCAGATTGGTTCTCAACGGGCTTCGGCAAGGCTGGCGGCTTCGAATCGCTATCCTTGGCCGGCGAAGGCGTGTTGTCTCGATCGCCGCCTCCATCCAGGGACTTCCTCGGGCCAGCATCCTTGTCGCCGTACTGAAAAACGGGCTTCAGCACGGCGATTGCCGGCGGCTTCGGCGGCTGCTTTTCCGGCAAAGGCGGCTTTTCAACTTTCTGCTCGGGCGGTTTTTCAGCCTTCGGCTCCGGCGGCTTTTCGGCCTTGGGCTCCTTTGGCTGCGGCGCGGGCGGAGGCTTCGGTTTCGGCTGCTCTGGCGGAGGCACAAGCGCGACATTGACCGGCTGTTCCCGATCCGGCTGTTGAGCAGGCCTCGGCAGGCTGTAGACCAGAAATACCGCTATGAGCGCATGCAGGATCAGCGATGCGGGCAAGGCGCACGCCAAATTCCAACGCCGTTCTTCCGTCTCGCCCTTCATCCCGATCGATGTGGAACGAAAAGGCGGCGGTTTCAAGCACGGGCACCGGATCGGAGCGGACCAACGGCCCGACAAGTCAGCGATTTGGGCGGCCAGGTGCGCCGCATGAGGCACCGAAGATCAGAGGGTCGCAGTGCGGGTCTCGTCCATGACAAGACGGTCGTCGGCAAGAGGATGCCACGCTGGTTGTTTGGTGGAAACGACTTGATCGCAGTATGCCATACATGAGCGCACGTCGCCGCCACTTCCAAGGCCGGCATCACCTGAATATCGCCCGGCTTGGAGCAAGCCGGCTTGCCACGGAGCCCCGCGCCGCGATATCCCGAGCAACCTCCTCTGTTCCGGCCCTTCATGCTCAAGACCGTATTCCTCACGCTGCTTTCGCTTGCCATAGCCATCGGCCTTGGCGGCGGCAGCGTCTGGTATGCACTAAACGCGCAGGACGGCGTCGGCGCGATCCGCATCGGCCGATGGACAGCCTTTCCCGACATCGGCACCCAGGCCGCCGATCCCTATTCGAAGGCGCGCATAGCGCGTGAGGGTGTGCTGGCGCTCGGTCGGGCCGAGGGACTCTCCTTCGTCGCCGAGCGCGACGAGACCGGCGAGCCGTTGAAACGCGAATGCGCCTACACGATTGAAGGCGGCTACCCGACGGCCCGATTCTGGACGCTCTATGCCGCCGACCAGTCGCTCGGCGTCATCGACACCGGCAAGGCGAGGCGGGCCGCGCTGCAATCCTATGAGGTGCTGCGCCAACCGGACAATTCGGTCGTCATCGCCGTCGGTAACCGTCCTGCCCCCGGCAACTGGCTGCTCACCAACGGCTTCGGCAAGATGTATTTCGTGCTGACCTTCTACGATACGCCGATCGCGAGCAGCACCGGGCTTTCCGACGTGACGCTGCCGCGCATCCTGAAGGCGGGCTGCAATGCGTAGCCTGCTGCACGCGCTCATCCTCGGCCTGCTGGGCGCCGGCATCGTGCATATCGTGGTGCTGTTCCTGGTGCCGGAATTTTCCGAGCGCGATGCCTGGTCGCGACTGGCGATGGCCTCCGACCTCTACAAGATGACGCGCCTGGACGCCGAGGCCGGCGGCGCGCCGGTGGTGAAGTCGGTCGACCCCATGTTCTACGCGGCGGCCTGCCGCTTCGACCTCGCCGACGGGCTGGTGCGGATCCGGGCGCCGGGCGACGTTCCGTTCTGGTCGGCCTCGGTCTATGACCGCAGCGGCCACAACATCTATTCCTTCAACGACCACAACGCGAACGGCGAGAAGCTCGATGCCGTGGTGCTGACGCCGGCGCAGATGATCGACGTGCGGCGCGATCTTCCGGAGGAATTGCAGGGCGCGATCTTCGTCGAGGCGCCTATCGAGGAAGGCATCTTCGTCGTCCGCGCCTTCGTGCCGGACGACAGCTGGAAGCAGATCGTTTCACGCTTCCTCGAGCAGAGCACTTGCGAACTGCAGGACTACTGAGAGGAAAACGGATCAGTGACGCGGAACGGTGGGGCGCGGCGAGCCTGGCTTGTCGGGACCGTCCGGGCGCGCCGCGCCGACCTGCGGCTGTGGCTCGTAGCGGACGCCGGGGAAGATGATGACCGCCGCCGCCGTATCGGTGGCGTGAGCTACTCGATTGACCGGTGCCGTTCTCGGCACAAAAGACAGGACCATGCCCATGGTTCGCGCATTCCTCTCGGTTTGACCGGAGCACAACGCAACGCCTCCAAGGTCAATTAAGGCGGGCAGAGGGTTAACGGAGCGCTAACGGATCGCGGCTAATTTGATCTTTAGTTCCCTGGAGACGCGAAACCGGCTTGCCGGATTGCGCGGGGCCAGGTCTGTGTCGAGTGTCGGGCGTATCCTCCGTGTCATCTTCGGATTTCAGGCAAATCGCTATCCGGACCGAAGCGGGAAAAGCCGAAAGGCTGTTCCGCGCCGCCGTGTCGGCCTTCTGCTCGCTGACGCGGCCCTCGCGCCGCGAGATCGCCCAACTCGAGGATCTTACGCTGCCGCTGTTCGACGAGGTGTCGGTCGAGTCGCGCCGCTATGTCGCCGCCGCTCTTTCCGAATGCGAGTATGCGCCGGCCGCGCTGGTGCGGCGGCTGGCGGAGGAGCCGGTCGAGATCGCGGCACCGCTGCTCACCCGCTCGAATGCGCTGAGCGACATCGACCTCATCGCGCTGATCGGCCGCCATGGCCTGCCGCACGCGCGCGCGATCGCCCGCCGCAAGGAGCTCAATGCGACCATCGCCCACCTGATCCGCGCGCTGGAGAAGCCGACGCTGGTCAAGACCCGGCCGCCGGAGACGGTGACGAAGCTTGCGACGGTGAAACCGGCGCCCGCCGAGACCGGCGAGGACAAGCGTCCGCTCCCCGGCGAAGCCGAGGACAACGCGCGGCGCCGCCTGCGCTCGATGATGCGGCCTGCCGGTGAAAGCGCCGCCGTCAACCTGTTTCTTGGCCAGCCGACCTATGTGAGGCTGCGCGAGACGGCGCTGACCGGCAACGCCGCCTTCTTCCAGACAGCGCTTGCCGATGCGCTCGACATCGATTTCGCCACGGCCCGCTCGGTGACCGAGCAGTCGAGCTACACGGCGCTGCTATCGGCGCTCAAGGCGCTCGACCTGAGCGAGGACAGAGCCTTCCTGATCGCGGTCGCGGTCTATCCCGGCGAGTTCCCGCATCCGCAGGCCATCCGTCTGTTCCTCGACCGCTACCGGCTGCTGCATCGCGAGGCGGCGCTCGACAAGGTACGTGCCTGGAAAACCGAAACGCTGTCACGAGCGATCCGCGGCAATGCTTCCGACGCGGCGAGCGCCGAGCGCCAGGCGTCGAACAGCGACGGCACGGCCGCCAGCCTCAAGGCGTCGTAAGCCTTGAAACTGCCTATTCCGCCTTGACGGAAACAAGCTCCTCGACCGGAACGGAGCCGGCCTCGATCTCGACCACCCAGATATCCGGATCGAATCGCTTTTCCTTCTCGAGCCGCGCATCGAATGCCGCAGCATCGTCGCCGGAATCGAGCAAGGTGAAGAAGCGCTCGTCGGGCTTGGCCGAATCGTAGCTCGTCTGCGGCGCCGGACCGTAGAGGGCGACTTCTCCCATCCGGCCGCGCGACAGCACGAAGACGGCGCCCGCCTCGGTCGCGCCGCGCTTGACCACGGCGGCAAAGCCGCCGGCGGCGAAGACACGGCGCAGCAAGGCCGAAACCCAAAGATCGGTGGTCACGCGCATGAGAAGGTTCCGGATGGCATGCCCGGTTCCTTACAGTATTGCGGAGGCGACAGGAACGGCCCGCTCCTGCTCAGTTCGTCAGGCCGATCTCGCGCATCTTGGCGTAGACCGCTTCGTCCGGCTCGCCTGTCTCCGGCAGGCCGAACAGCGCCTGGAACTCCTTTATCGCGGCCTTGGTGCGGGCGCCGACGACGCCATCGAGCTGCATGTCGTCATTGCCGAAGGCCTTCAGGCCAGCCTGGATCTTGACGATGCGGGCATCGGGCGTCTGCGTTGCACCATTGGCCGGGGCGGAGACTGGAATTGCCATCGCCGCCGGTCTGGCGGCCTGCGCCGCTGCGCTGTCTGCCGGCCGCGGCGCCGGGTGCGGAATGGCCGCGGTCGTCTGCCTGGCGCCGAGCTGATCGAGCAGCGCGCCGTCGACCTCGCCGGATGCCGGCAAGCCGACCTTCTGCTGATAGGCCTGGATGGCTTTCCGCGTCGCCGGGCCCGTGAGGCCGTCGACCGTGCCGTCATAGAAATTGAGATCCTTCAATATGCCCTGCACCTGCTGGACGACCGGGTCGGGCTTGGGAGCCGGCTGCGCCGGCGCCTGCCTCACGATGTTGATGGTGGTCTCCGGCTCGTCGGAGACGGCGCGCGGGAAATTCTCGATGCTCCTGGTGGCGAAGAAGGCGCCGGTATGCGGAAAAGGCTGATACCAGAGCGCGTTGGCAGAAACGTAGAAGAGCGTCACCAGGAAAGCGGTCGAACCGCCGACCAGAACAGGATTGCGCGAGATCATCTGGCCAACTGCCACAGCGCCCTCGGCAAGGACGCCGCGCTCGGGTTCGACCACCTTAGGCCGTCTTGCGGAGCGAGCCATTGCTGTCCCCATTTGCATCCCCCTTCGGCTTTGCAACCGGCACCGGCAGCACGCCGACCGGTGCGCCCGAGCGCCGCTTCGGTCCGTTCACCGGCAGGCTGATCGTCACCGTCGTGCCCTCGCCCGGGGCGCTCTCGATCGACATCGTGCCTTCGTGCAGCGCCACAAGGCCCTTGACCAGCGACAGGCCGAGCCCGGTTCCCTCGAAACGGCGCGTATAGTCGTTCTGGATCTGCATGAACGGCTTGCCGAGATTGGCCATGTCCTCCTCGGCAATGCCGATGCCGGTGTCGCTTACCCAGAAATGCAGCCGCGAGCCGACGCGCTTGGCGCCGATCGTCACCCTGCCGCCGTCGGGCGTGAACTTCACCGCGTTCGAAACGAGATTGATCAGGATCTGCTGCACGGCGCGGCGGTCGGCATTGATCTCGCCGGCGTCCGGCGCGATCTGCGCGCCGAGCGCGATGCTCTTGGCTTCCGCCAGCGGCCGCATCATCGAGCGGCACATGTCGACCGCCTCGACGAAGCGGAACGGCTCGAGCTCGGTCGCATAGGCGCCGGCCTCGATGCGCGAGACATCGAGGATCGAGGTGACGACGGACAGAAGATGCTGGCCGGACTCCCTGACCAGCCCGACATATTCCTTCTGGCGCGGATCGCGGAAGGCGCCGAACATCTCGTGGAGCAGCATGTCGGAGAAGCCGATGATGGCGTTGAGCGGTGTCCGCAACTCATGGCTGACCACCGCCAGGAAACGGCCCTTGGCCACTTCGGCAGCGGCCGTGGCATCCCTCGCCGAGGCAAGCTCTTCGCGCAGCGCCGCGACGTCGTCGTTGTCACGAAGCACGAGGGTGAAGACGTCCGGCTCGAGCTCGCCGCGCATCAATTCCAGGCGGAACGGGCGGAAATTGTCGGCCGAGCCGCCGCCGTCGCGCGGCAATCGGATGCGCAGGTCGAGCCGGCGCTTCGGCGCGCCCTCGCGCATGTCCGCGAGTGCGGTAAGATAGGCGACGCGGTCGGAAAGATGGACGCGCTCGAACAGGCCCGTGCCGAGCAGGAGCTCCGGCGCCAGCTTCAGAATGGAACGCGCCTTGACCGAGGCGTCGAGCACTTCGCCCTGGCGGCCGACGCGCAGCACGACGGCGTCGATGATGTCCTCGAGACGGTCGGCCGCGGGCTCTGCCTGGCGCGCGCTGGCTGGATTGGCGAAGGTCGCCGCGCGCGGCCAGAGCGTCAGCGCCCAGGCGAGCGGCAGCAGCCAGTGCCAGGAGGCGACCCCGGTCGCGCCAAGCGGCAGGAACTGGCTCGCGGAAGGCTGGAGCAAAATGGCGGCGAGCGCCGCCAGTGCGCCCGAGAGTACTGCGCGGCGCGATCCGGTGATCCACCAGGCCTCGACCGGCAAAGCGACGGCAAGCAGCGCAACCGGCGAGGCCAGACCGCCTGCCGCGGCTATTGCGCCCGCAAGGGCAAGGCCGCCCATCGCGATCGCCGTGCGGCCGGCGAGCGCCATGTGGCCGGTGGCGGCAACCAGAAGTGCTGCGAACCAGCACAGGCCGAAGGCGGCGAAGATCGCGGCCACGGTCACGGCCGCGCCGAGACTGGAGGTGACCAGCGTCACCGCAGCGCCTGCGGCGAGGAAGGGAGCGGCGAGCATGACGCCGATGAAGCGGCGCTGGCGCAGGCGCTCGGCCTCGCCCGTGACTGTCGGGTGAACCATGCGTTCGCAGCCGGCGGCAACCGCGCCCGGCAGATGAACGTATCTGGCCGTAATCGAACTCAACGCACTCGTACCCGGTCGTGAAACTGCCCTGCTTTGCAGGCGACTCTTAATTGGCTTGAAACTCGCACCCAGCGTTTAAGGAATGGATAAGGCAGACGAGGCGAGCGCCCCGCCCACGGCAAATATTGGGACGCCGGCACCGCAAAGCCCGTCGATCTGCCGCCATGGTAAATGGAGCGTTAGCCACGGCAGGCGCGCCACGATTGCCGAAAAGCTCGCCCCGGCGGCTGTCTAATCAGAAATTTTTCTTTGAAAACAGATATATAGATGGTTATCGTAAAGTTAACGCAATCGATGAGATTTGAGTGAAACCAAACTCGAAAACCATTCCTTTCGAATTTATCTAAAATTTGAGGAAAATTCGCGGCTTCGGCGCAAGCCGCCCTTTGCGCGGCTGTGCCACTATCCCGCCCATAAAAGAGGTCATGCCGACGGATGCATGATCCGGTCACGGACGAGAGGATTGAGATGGGCTTTCTGATCAGGATGGCTTTCTGGTTTTCGCTGGTGCTTCTGGCGCTGCCGCTCAGCGTCGGCCCCGACGAGGATGGCCGCGAGGCGGTCGGACCGATCCAGGCGCTGTTTGCGGCGCGCGAGGCGGTCGGCGACATTGCCGGCATCTGCGAGCGCAAGCCGGACGTCTGCGAGACCGGCAAATCGGCCATGCACACCATTACCGTCCGCGCCCAGGAAACCGCCAAGATCGCCGCGGCCATGCTTGACGACCAGCAGTCGGAAAAGGCGGCCGCGTCCGAGACGAAGGTGGCGCAAACGTCCTCCGAGACCACTGGCAGCGTCGCCGAGGGCATCGTGCTACCCGCCAAGGTCAACATCCCGGTGATGAAGAACTGAGATTCCTTTCAGCCGTTCGCTCGGCTTCTTTAGTTTCGGCGCAATTCCGGGCGGAAAACCGTTCACACTTTTCCTGGAATTGCTCTTCTTTAGTTTTGGCGCAATTCCGAACGGAAAACCGTTCACACTTTTCCTGGAATTGCTCTAACGCCGCGGGCCCGTCCGACCTCTCGACGCCCGCGGCGTCTTTCTTTTTCCGTGACGTGGCGGCGCCGGGTCACTATATCCGGGCGATGACGACCTCGATCGAAACGATCCGCGACGACTTTTCCCTGCTCGACGAGTGGGAGGACCGCTACCGCTATGTGATCGAGCTCGGCGAGGCGCTGCCGCCGTTTCCCGAGGCTGAACGCACCGCGGCCAACAAGGTGCCGGGCTGCGTCAGCCAGGTTTGGCTGACGACCGAGCAGGGTCCGGGCATCGATCCGGTAATCAGCTTCCAAGGGGACTCGGACGCCCACATCGTGCGCGGCCTCGTCGCCATCATGCTGGCGCTGTTTTCGGGTCGGCCGGCCAGCGAAATCCAGAACACGGACGCGGAAGTGACGCTGAAGGAGCTCGGCCTCGACGAGCATCTGTCGCCGCAGCGCGCCAACGGCCTTCGCTCGATGGTCAAGCGTATCAAGCGCGACGCCGAAGCCGCCTTGAAACAGACCGCCTGAGCGGCTTCCCGCCCGTTCACAGAAAACAAAACGGCGCCCCGAAGGACGCCGTCGAACTGCTGCGCTAAAGCGCGTCGCGATCTTTCGGATTCGCTCGTGCGCTTTGGGTTTTTGATCTTTACGCATGTCTTTGTCCCGAAACCGGTTCCCACTGTCGGGAGACATGCTTTAGTCAGCGGCCCTTGCGCTTGCGGCCAAGGCCCATCTTTTTGGCGAGCTGCGAACGGGCAGCGGCGTAGTTGGGCGCGACCATCGGATAGTTGGCGTCCAGGCCCCACTTCTCGCGGTATTCTTCCGGGGAAAGGTTGTAGTGGGTCATCAGGTGGCGCTTCAGCGACTTGAACTTCTTGCCGTCTTCGAGACAGACGATGTAGTCGTCATGCACGGAGCGCTTCGGGTTGACGGCCGGCTTCTGCTTCTCGGCCGACGGCTGCTCCGCCGTGCCGCCGACGCGGCCGAGCGCGGCATGGACGTCGGCGATCAGGTTCGGCAGCTCGCCGACCGGCACCGGGTTGTTGCTGACATAGGCCGCGACGACATCGGCGGTCAGCTCGATCAGCGCGTCACTATTGCTTGAAGGTGTTTCGACGATATCCATTGTGCTCAGGCCCCAACGAGAGTTTGTTTCTAGACTGTGCCCTTTTTTGAGATCGGGCATCGCGCGAATTTCATGCAGGCAAGCCCCTGCGATTCGCGTCGCGTCATCTTAATGGCGCTGTGCTGCAAGTAAGTCAATTCGCCTATTGAATTATATTGAGCGATATTCATCAAATATTGCCGATTCAGCTTCAAAAATTCGTGCGCCGTGTAACTTAGCGAGATTTTTCTGGCCGGACCAGCGCGACCTCACGTAGCGTTAGGCCTGCTTTTACACCTCGGGCGAGCCTATAAATGGTTCTTGATGCTTGACTAATGCTTGTCCGCTCATGACCGCCGCCACGAAGAATCCTGCGGATCGCAGGCCGCGGATATTCTTCGCCCGTGAAACAACCAGCTGGCCGAGACGAGCTTTCAATAGGGCGCGATGTACTTGCCGTAGACCCAGCCGGTGACGAAATGACCGTTCTGCGCCGGATCGTGCCAGACCTCGCACCAGCGATAGCGGATCGCCTGCCGCTGCTTCCATTGCGGCTGACCGGCAATGTCGAGCAAGTCTACCCCGCCCGTGCAGCGGCCGGTCATCTGCAAGACGGTGCCGTTCGGATAGGCCGCCTGCTTTTGCGACATGTTTGACGGATATTTGCGCGCGTTGAGCGTGTCGCCGAACGGCACACCCGCCACTTGCCAGGCGGCGAACGCGGTTGCATGAGACTGGCCGGAAAAGGCCAGGACTGCCGACGCGACAGCAAGGGCCGCCGCGGCGCGAACATAGGATTTCATCTTTTCCCCCTTCGACTTATCTTGTGCAGACCACCCTGAGCCCTGCCCCTTGAACCACTGCTGAGCGGCGTGTTCATTCGCCATTCAAGCAAATTGCGAGACGTGATGACCAGATCCTCCCATTTCTTGGCCGCCTTCCCGACCGCCAATCCGCCGCGGCCCGAGAAACACCCTGTCTTCGACGTGCATCACGGCATCACCCGCACCGACGACTATGCCTGGATGCGGGCCGACAACTGGCAGGCGATGTTCAGGGACCCGTCGCTCCTCGACGGCGCGATCCGCTCCCATCTCGAGGCCGAGAACGCCTACCAGGCGACACTGATGGCCGACACGGCCGAGCTGCGGAGCAAGCTCTTCGCCGAGATGAAGGGGCGCATCAAGGAAGACGATTCCACCGTGCCGATGAAGGACGGCCCCTATGCCTATGGCTCGTCCTTCCGGCTGGGCGGCGAGCAGCCGCGCTACTTCCGCACGCCGCGCGACGGCGGCGCCGACGAGATCCTGCTCGACGGCGACGCGGAAGCCGAAGGCAAGCCCTATTTCCGTCTCGGCGGCGTCGACCATTCGGCCGACCATCGCAAGCTGCTCTGGGCCTTCGACGACAAGGGCTCGGAATTCTTCACGCTGCGCGTGCGCGACATCACCAGCGGCAAGGAGCTGGCCGACCATATCCCCGATACGGGTGGCGGCGGCGTGTGGAGCGCCGGCGACGACGGCCTCTTCTACACGCGCCTCGACGACAACCACCGCCCGTCAAAAGTGTTCTTCCATGCGCTTGGCGACAAGCCGGAGAACGATCGGCTGATCTACGAGGAAACCGATCCCGGCTTCTTCATGGATGTCAGCGGCACGCGCTCCAATGAATGGATCATGATCGGCATCAACGACCATGAGACTTCGGAATACCGGCTGCTCAGCGCCAGCGAGCCGTTCGCCAAGCCGACGCTGGTGGCGGCGCGCGAGACCGGCCTGCAATACGATCTGGAAGAAGGCGGCGACGTCTTCTTCATCCTCACCAATGCGGACGGCGCCAAGGACTTCAAGATCATGACCGCGCCGGTGGAAAATCCGGTGCGTGCCAACTGGCAGGAGCTGGTGGCGCACGAGCCGGGCCGGCTGATCCTGTCGGTGCTCGGCTTCAAGCGCCACATGGTCAGGCTGGAGCGCAAGGACGGCCTGCCGCGCATCGTCGTGCGCGACCGCTCGAACGGCGAGGAGCATTTCATTTCCTTCGACGAGGAGGCCTTCTCGCTCGGCCTCTCCGGCTCCTACGAATACGACACCGAGGTGATGCGCTTCACCTATTCGTCGATGACGACGCCGGCACAGGTGTTCGACTACAACATGCGCACCCGCGAGCGCGTGCTCTTGAAGACGCAGGAAGTGCCTTCAGGCCATGATCCGGAGCGCTATGTCACGCGCCGGCTGATGGCCCCCGCCGCCGACGGCGAATTGGTGCCGATCTCGCTCCTGCACCACCGCGACACGCCGCTCGACGGGTCGGCGCCCTGCCTGCTTTACGGTTACGGCTCCTACGGCATCACGGTGCCGGCGGCGTTCAACACCAACTGGTTCTCGCTCGTCGATCGCGGCTTCGTCTTCGCCATCGCGCATGTGCGCGGTGGCAAGGACAAGGGCTATGGCTGGTACGACGACGGCAAGCGTCGGCACAAGATGAACACGTTCACCGATTTCATCGCCTGCGCGCGCCATCTGGTGGCCGAACGCTACACAAGGCACGACCGTATCGTCGCCCAAGGCGGCTCGGCCGGCGGCATGCTGATGGGGGCGATCGCCAACATGGCGCCGGAAAGCTTTGGCGGCATCGTCGCCGAGGTGCCGTTCGTCGACGTGCTCACCACCATGCTCGACGCCAGCCTGCCGCTGACACCGCCGGAATGGCCGGAATGGGGCAACCCGATCGCGTCGGCCGACGACTACCGCACGATCGCGGCCTATTCGCCCTACGACAATGTCGCGGCGCTCGACTATCCGCCAATCCTGGCGCTGGCGGGGCTCACCGACCCGCGCGTCACCTATTGGGAGCCGGCCAAATGGGTGGCGCGGCTGCGTGAGCGCAAGGCGGGCGACAACCCCGTGCTGTTCAAGATCAACATGGAGTCCGGCCATGCCGGCGCCTCCGGCCGGTTCTCGCGGCTGGAGGAGATCGCGTATATCTACGCCTATGCCTTGAAAGTGACAGGCAGGGTCTGATTTTTACTCGCAATTGCGACGGCCACGCGCTACGCAATTCGCCGTCCTTCAGGCGCGGCCTTCCGGGTCGCGGGGGTTGTCCATTCGCCAGGGTTCGCCATGCTGCTCGTCGACGTCTATCTCGACAAATCGCCTATCCAGGGCATCGGTGTCTTCGCCAAGCATCACATTCCGCGCGGCACGCTGATCTGGAAGCTCGATCCAAGGTTCGACCGGTGTATTCCCGTCGACACCTATGAGAGCGAAAGCGGCCCGGTGAAGTCCTATCTCGACCGCTATTCCTATCCCGACCGGCGCGATCCCAACTACATCGTCTTCGAGGCGGACGACGCGCGCTACATGAACCACGCTGACGAGCCGAACTGCGACGTCTCCTCACCCGAGGAAACCTATGCGCTGCGCGACATCGCGGCCGGCGAGGAGCTGACCTGCGACTACAACCACTTTTTCGAAAACGGCTTCGACTTCCTCGGCGACCGCCACCCGTAACAGGAGCAGTCTAACTCGCCGGCTTGCGTGCCGGATAGCCGTTGGGATGCGGCGGGACGGCCTTGAGATAGGCGGCGATGGCGGCGCGGTCGTCGGCTGTCAGTTGCGCCATGTTGCGCTGCACGTCGACCATGGCGCCGCCGACGGAGTCGAAATCCGGCGTGAAGCCGGTTTCGAGATAGTTGGCGATGTCGGCCTCCGACCAGCCCTTGGTGCCGCCCTGCGGGGTGATGTTGGGCACGACGCCTGAGCCTTCGGCCGCCACGGCGCCCGCCAGCCACTCGGCGTTCTTAGCGCCGCCGGCGATGTCGCGGGGCGTGTGGCATTCGCCGCAATGGCCGGCGCCTTCGACCAGGTAGCGGCCGGCCAACACCTTGTCGGGCGTGCCGGCGGGCAAGGCGATCACCGGTTCGGGGCTGAGATAGAGCCGTTTCCAGAGGCCGATGCCGCGGCGGATGTTGAAGGGGAAAGAGAGCTTATGATCCGGCGCCTTGCCGGCGACCGCCGGCAGCGTCTTCATGAAGGCATAGAGGTCGGCGACATCGGCCGGCTTCATGCGCGCGTATGAGGCATAAGGAAACGCCGGATAGAAATTCTCGCCGGAGGGCGAGACGCCCTTCAGCATCGCATTGGCGAAATCTTCCTCGCTCCAGGCGCCGATGCCGTCCTTTCGATCCTGCGAGATGTTGGGCGGCACGAAGGTGCCGAACGGCGTCTTCAGCTCCAGGCCGCCGGCAAGCTCCAGGCGGGCATCACCCTTGGACCCGGGCTTGGCGTGGCAGGAGGTGCAGCCGCCGGCATAGAAGATGCGTTTGCCTTTGGAAGCATCGCCGGGCCTCAGCTGTGCGACGGTCGCGGCATCGAGCCGGATCGGCGCCGACAGCGCCCAGCCAGCGACCGCGCCGGCGCCGCCCAGCACGATAACGGCGCCGACGAGCTTCTTCAGCCAGGCCATGTCAGGCGGTCAGCCCTTTTTGATCCTGTAGCTCTGATGGCAGGTGCCGCAGTCGCCGCCGATCGTGTTGAGCTGCGTCTTCAAGGCATCGACATCGGCCGGCGGCGAGGCGACCGCGGCCTTGACGTTGGTCAGCAGCTTGTCCTCGGCCGCATTGAAGCCGGCCATGTCTTCCCAGATCTTCGGCGCAGCCGTGGTATCGCCCTTGTCGCTGCCGGCGGGGAAGAGCTTCTCGGCATCGAACTTCTCGGCATTGGCCTGCAGCGCCTTCAGTGTCGTCAGCACGGCGGTCGCGTCGAAATCCTCCTCGCCCTTGACAACCTTCGACAGTTGGCCGGCGAGCTTGCCGCGCTCCTTCATCAGGGCCTGGCGATCCTGGATCGGATCGGCAAGGGCGGCCGAACCGGCAAAAGCAAGCATGGAGATGGCGAGGACAAGCTTTCTCATTCAACTGGCTCCGTGGTGAAGAAAGTTCGCGACTGGACGTTAACGGACCTGGCGGCGGGAATATTCCCCCCGCACCGTCACGATTTTCCCGATCGTGATCAATCTCCTGTGTTGGCAGATAAAGAAAAGCCCCGGCATGCCGGGGCTTTTCTTCAAATAATCAGGCTTTCGCCTTTTCGTAGAGTTCCAGGACGTAGTCCCAGTTGATCAAGCTATCGACGAAGGCTTCGAGATATTTCGGCCGCGCGTTGCGGTAGTCGATGTAATAGGAGTGCTCCCACACGTCGACGCCGAGGATCGGCGAAGCGCCATGGACCAGAGGGTTCTCGCCGTTCGGCGTCTTCGAGATTGCGAGCTTGCCATCCTTGACCGAGAGCCAGGCCCAGCCGGAGCCGAACTGGGTGGTGCCGGCGGCAATGAAATCCGCCTTGAACTTGTCGTAACCACCGAGATCGCTTTCGACGGCCTTCTGCAATGCGCCCGGCAGCTTGTTGCCGCCGCCGCCCTTCTTCATCCATTTCCAGAAGTGGATGTGGTTGTAGTGCTGGGCGGCATTGTTGAACAGCCCGGCATTCTTGCCGAAGGACTGCTTCACGACCTCTTCGACCGACAGGTCGCCCATTCCAGCCTCGGCGGCCAGCTTGTTGCCGTTGTCGACATAGGCCTTGTGGTGCTTGTCGTGGTGATACTCCAGCGTCTCCTTCGACATGTAAGGCTGCAGGGCCTCATAGTCGTAGGGCAAAGCGGGCAACTCAAAAGCCATGGATGGTACTCCCTCAGGAAAAGTCCGGTGCAACTACCGGACTAAGATAGGTCTGGAATGGATTGGGGCAACTCCGGAACGAAGCGCCGGCCGCCTTTTTATCCGCTCAGGCAGCGGAAGTCGAATGCGCCCAATCCCAATAGAGCTCACGCGCCTTCTTGGCCACCGGCCCGGGTTGAAGATCGCGGTCCTCGATGCGGGTGATCGGCACCACTTTCGAGTGGTTGCCGGTCGAGAATATCTCGTCCGCTTCGAGGAAATCCCGGATCGAGAGCGCCTTTTCGGTGGTCCTGAAGCCGTAGTCGCCGAGCAGGTTGATGGTGCGCGAGCGGGTAATGCCGGAGAGGAACGTGCCGTTCGCCGCCGGCGTCATCACATGGCCGTCCTTGACCAGGAAAATATTGGAAGTGCCGGTCTCGGCGACATTGCCCAGCATGTCCAGCACCAGGGCATTGTCGAAGCCGCGCATCTTGGCCTCGAGGATGGCGCGGCCGTTGTTGGGGTAGAGGCAACCGGCCTTGGCATTGGTCGGCATGGTCTCGATGGTCGGCCGCCGGAACGGCGAGACGCCGATCGAGAAGCCGGAAGGGGGAATCATCGGCGATTCATAGAGGCAGAGGCAGAAACGGGTCGAAGATGGATCGGCCGGCACGCCCATGTAGCCGCCATGCTCGGCCCAGTACATCGGCCTGATGTAGACGGCGGTCTTGCCGTCGAACTTCTTCAGGCCGTCCCAGGTCAGCCCGACGATCTCGTCGGCGGTCACGGAGGGCTTCAGGCCGAGCGCGATCGCCGAGGCGTTGACGCGCGCTGCGTGACGATCGAGATCGGGCGCCACGCCTTCGAACCAGCGGGCGCCGTCGAAGACGCTGGTGCCCAGCCACATGGCATGACTGCGCGGTCCGAGAATGGCGACGTTGCCCTCATACCAGTCGCCGTCCACATAGGTCCATGTCGCGGACTGCGCCGCCGCCGCCAGTGTCATCGTTGCCGTCCATATGGATGAATTCAGACCGCCATAGGACGATGCTTTGACGGCCTGCGTCAACCGACATCGGGAAAAATCGTTGAGGCCAGAGGCACTTGACCGCAATCAGTGCTTGCACGGCAAGCCCGCGCGCCGCAAAACTTCTCTCCATGCATCATGCGGCCTATGTCTTCGACGCCTACGGCACGTTGTTCGACGTGCATGCGGCCGTGCGCCGCCATGCCGACGAGATCGGACCGGACGGCCAGCTGCTCTCCGAAATCTGGCGCGCCAAGCAGCTCGAATATTCCTGGGTCAGGACGCTGATGGGCGCCTATGCCGATTTCTGGCAACTCACCGAGCAGGCGCTGGACTTCGCGCTGCGCAAGGTGCCCTCGGCCGATCCGGCATTGAGGGCCAGGCTGCTGGAAGCCTACTGGCGGCTCGACTGCTATCCGGAAGTGCCGTCGGTGCTGAAAGCGCTGAAAGCATCGGGGGCGAAGCTTGCGATCCTTTCCAACGGCTCGCCGGAAATGCTGCAGGCGGCGGCTAAATCCGCCGCACTCGACCAGATCCTCGACGACGTCTTCTCGGTCGACGAGATCAAGCGCTTCAAGACCGACCCCTCGGTCTACGATATGGTGGTCACCGGCTGGCGGCTCTACCCGGGCGCGGTGTCGTTCCAATCTTCCAACCGCTGGGACGTCGCGGGCGCCGCCAAGTTCGGCTTCCGCACCGTCTGGATCAATCGCACCAACCAGCCGGACGAATACCAGGACTTTCCGCCGGGGCTGATCCTGCCCTCGCTCGAAGGCCTTTTGGCAGGCGCCTGACCTTGCTGTTGCTGCAGCGCAACAGATGTGTCGCGGTCACAGCTTCGCCTTTGTTTGTCCACCCTGAGGCCAGAATTGGAACCGCCTATCACCGCCGACTGTTATTGGAGCTGCCGGCGGCCAGCCTGCGGGTTCATGCTTTCTCGCAAGTCAAGACCTAGAAAAGGCACCCATGTCAGACGATTCCTTCCGCATCAGCCGCCGCGGCTTCCTCAATCTCACAGCCCTAGGCGCCGCTTCGGCCGCGGTTTCCGCCTGCACCACCACCGGTCCGGGCCCCGAACCTGTCCAGCCGCCACCGCCGGCCTATGTCGAGCCGCCGCTCGGCGACTACGAGACGATGTATGGGCCGATGTCGGACAACGGCTTCGACCTGCCGGCGATTCCCGTGAACAAGATCGATCACAGATTCCTGCGCCAGATCGTTCCCGATCCGACCGGACAGCGGCCAGGCACGATCGTCGTCGATACCACCAACCACTTCCTCTACCTGGTGCGCGAGGGCGGCCAGGCGATCCGCTACGGCGTCGGTCTCGGCCGCGCCGGCTTCGAGTGGTCGGGCGATGCCGTGGTGCAGTGGAAGCAGAAGTGGCCGAAATGGACGCCGCCGGACGAGATGGTCGCCCGCCAGCCGGAACTGACGCAATTCAGTGCCAAGAACGGCGGCATGCCTGGGGGCCTGAAGAACCCGCTTGGCGCCCGTGCGCTCTACCTTTTCCAGGGCAACCAGGACACGCTCTATCGCCTGCACGGCTCGCCGGAATGGTGGTCGATCGGCAAGTCGGTCTCGTCAGGCTGCGTGCGCCTGATCAACCAGGACATCATCGACCTTTACGACCGCGTGCCCAACAAGACACCGGTCGTCGTGACGGCGGATATCGGCGAGCCGGTGGCCGACATGCCCGAGCGCCGAGCCATCCCGATCGACAACGGCGTGCCGACCGGCTCGATCCTGCTTGGGCCGGTTAGGCAGATCACAAACGAGATCTTCTAGAGGCGAGATCTTCTAGATCTTTGAATTCTTCAGCGGTGCTTGGCCAAGACAGCGGCCAGCGCCGCAACGCCGCGCCGCAGCGCCTCCGTGTCGAGCCCGGCGTAACCCAGGATGAAGCCTGCCGTTTCGGGTCGGGACTCGCTTTGGTCATAGAGCGGCGACACGGGATAGAGGCCGATCCCGGCGGCGCGCGCCGCAGCGATGATCTCCGGCTCGCGTTCGGCAGCGATGCCGTTCATCCAGGCAACGACATGCAGTCCGGTTTCGGCCCCCGCGACAGAAACCCTTGACCCCAGATGATCGGCCAGCGCCCGCAACAGGACCTCCCTGCGGTCGGCGTTTTTCCTGCGGATGCTGCGGACGTGACGCTCATAGACGCCACTCGCCAGAAGGTCGGCCAGTGCGTCCTGCTCCAGCATCGGAGCATGCCGGTCGGTCAGGCGCTTGGCTTCGCTGAACGCCCGGCACAGGCTTGCGGGGACGACTAGATAGCCGAGCCTCAAGGTGGGCGAGAGGGTCTTTGACAGCGTGCCGACATAGATGACCGAATCTGGATCGAGCGTCTGCAGAGGCGGGATGGGGGCGATGTCGTGGCGGTATTCGCCGTCATAATCGTCTTCGACGATGTAAGCGCCGGATGCCGTGGCCCAGCCCAGGAGAGCGCGCCGCCGCGTCGCCGAAAGCACGCCGCCGAGCGGGAACTGGTGCGACGGCGTCACGTAAGCCAGACGGGCCGGCGGCAGCTCGTCCGTCCTTAAGCCGTCCGTGTCGACCGCAATGGGCACGGCGACGCCGCCTGCCGCCACGAAGGCATGGCGTGCCAGCAGATAGCCCGGATTCTCGATCACGAACGGTTCGCCCGGGTCAAGCAGAAGCCGCGCGCAGAGGTCGAGCCCTTGCTGCGAGCCGTTGACGATGACGATCTGGTCGGGGGTGCAACCGATGCCGCGGGCGCGCCACAGATAGGCCTGAAGCGCGCTGCGCAGGACGGAAGACCCCTGCGGGTCGCCATAGCGCAGCCGCGCGACGCGCCGCAGAATCGCTTTGTTCGACGCCCGCCGCCAGGCCAGCACCGGGAAGTCCGCGCCGGACAGGTCGCCATAGCGGAAATCCGCGACCTTGGCCGGCTGCTGTTGCGCAGGCGGAGGCATAGCCAGCAGGCGTTGCGCAAATGCCGAGAGGTTGCGCGGCGAAGCAGCCGCGACGGGGGCCTCACCCGAGGCCTTCTCCAGTCCTGGGGCAACGATGGCACGCGCGCCCTGCCGGATGATCAGGTAGCCTTCCGCGTCGAGCTGGTTGTAGGCCGCCGTCACCGTGGTTCGCGACGCGCCCCATTCGGCTGCGAAGGCCCGTGTCGAGGGCAGGCGGTCGCCGGGCCGGTAGGCGCCACTGTGGATTTGCGCCTTGATCGCCGCGATGATCCGGCGCGCGACACCATCCTGTTCGAACTGGACCACCAAAAACCTTCAGAACTGGATGTTCAAAGCAAGCCAGATTTCCGACATCTTGCCATGCAACGCAAGGAGTTTTCGCCATGTACATACCGCCCGCCTTCCGCGAGGACGACAGGGAGAGCCTCATGGCCACGATCTGCGCGGCGCGGCTGGCGACGCTGGTCACCGCCACGATGGAAGGGCCGCTGGCGACGCCATTGCCGCTTCTCCTCGACGAGCACGAGGGCGAGCGTGGCGTGATCTATGGCCATGTCGCGAGGGCAAACCCGCACTGGCGTGTTCCGCCGCTGGGCGATGGCCTGGCGATCTTCATGGGACCGGACGCCTATGTGACGCCGGCCTGGTACCAGACCAAGCAGGAAACCGGAAAGGTGGTGCCGACCTGGAACTACATCGCCGTCCATGCCCATGGGCCGGTCGAATTCTTCGAGGATGCCGACAGGCTGCTCGAGGTGGTCACGCGCCTGACCAATCTCCACGAAAGTGGGCGCGCCTCGCCCTGGGCCGTATCGGACGCGCCGCCGGACTTCATCCAGGCACAACTCAAAGGCATTGTCGGCCTGCGCATGCCGATCGCGAAGCTCGAAGGCAAGCGCAAGATGAGCCAGAACCGCAACGCGGCCGATCGCGCCGGTGTCATGTCCGGTCTCGCGGCCAGCGACCGGCCTTCCGACCGCGAGGTCGCCGCTCTCATTCCATCATGACGCCCGCCCGCTCCGCTCTGTAGCCCCGAGTCCATCATGCCGGATCTGACCCAGTTCGCCTTGTATTTCGGCGCGGCGTTCCTGCTCGCCATCACGCCGGGACCAGGCATCTTCTACGTCGCCGCGCGCACGCTCGCCGGAGGACGCGCGGAAGGCATCGCCTCCAGTTTCGGGACGGGCCTCGGCGGCATGGTCCATGTGCTTGCCGGCAGCCTGGGCGTTTCGGCCGTCGTGCTTGCGAGCGCGGAACTGTTCAGCGCGCTGAAGCTGATCGGCGCCGTCTACCTCGTCTGGCTCGGCTTCCGCACCTTGCAGTCCGCCCGCAGCGAGGCAAGGACGATGGCGGAAGGCGGCGCGCCGGCGCCCGCGGTCGGCGCGGGCCGAGCCTTTCGCGAAGGGGTGCTGGTCGAGGCGCTGAACCCGAAGACGGCCGCCTTCTTCCTGGCCTTCATTCCGCAGTTCGTGAGCCTCGGCGCCGGCCATGTCGCCCTGCAGTTCATGGTTCTCGGCTTCATATCGGTGACGCTCAACACCCTTGCCGATGTCGTGGTCGCATTTGCGGCCAGCCGCATCAGGGAAGGCGCGGCGGGACGTTCGGGCGTGATACGCCGCCTGCGCGAGGCATCCGGCGGCGCGATGATCGCGCTCGGCATCGGCCTTGCCATAGCCAAGCGCCCTGCCCTTTGATTGGCCGGCCGAGACAAGGGCCGCAAGCCCGTCTGGAACTTTGCAGAATCTGCAGCGTTCTCACCCAAGCCTGAGTCCAAGCACAGGCCGTAGCAGACCGCGCAGATCAAAAAGACGGTCATCGCCCCCTGGCTCGGAGAGAACCTCCGACCAAACACCGGGTGCAAAGTCCGGCCGGTTTCCGGAAGCTCGCTTCACGGCCCAGCCATAAAGATCCGCACACGAAACCGCCGAGTTCCGGAGCGCGTGCATATGCTGAGTAGCGAACAGGGCAAGAACATACTTCGCGCGAGAAGTCTTTTTGTCCCAACGATCATGATCTTTCTCGCCGCGTATCTGATGCTTTCTTCAAGCGTCGGCTTCGGCGAGGTCATGGCCAGCATGGCCGCGATCGACTTGCGCGTGCTGGCTGTCGTCCTCGTATTGTCGCTGGTGAACTATGCGCTCAGGTTCTGGCGCTGGTCGCTGATGCTTTCCCCGTCTTCGAACGCGCTGCCGGCATCGCGGCATTTCCTGATCTATCTGTCGGGATTTGCGTTGACGACGACGCCGGGGAAAGTCGGCGAGGCCCTGCGCATCTTCTATCTCAGGCCGTTCGGCGTCAGCGCCAGACGTTGCCTGGCTGCCCTCTACAACGAGCGTCTGCTCGACCTCGTCGCGATCGGCGTCCTTGCCATGTTCATCGTTGCCTCTTCCGGTGCCGTCACCCGCTCGTTCGGCCTTCTCGGCGCGGCGCTGGTGGCAGCGCTGATCATCGCCCAGCATCCCGCCACGATCGCGCGCCTCGAACAGCTTTCCGGATTCTTGCCCGGACGGCTCATCCCGTCCCTGACCAATGCCGCGACGACATTCCTTCGCGACGTCCGATCCATGATGACGGTTCGGCTGGCCATCGTCGGAACGCTTCTGGGCCTCCTGGCCTGGGGCGCCGAAGGCTTCGGCACATACATCGTGGCCAGAGAACTCGGCCTCAACATCGGGCCGCTGGCCGCAATCGGCATCTATGCGGTCGCCATGCTTGCCGGTGCGTTGTCCTTCCTGCCCGGCGGGCTGGGCAGCACCGAAATCGTCATGATTTCTTTTCTTGCTTACGCCGGAGCAACGGCCCCCGAGGCCGTTGCAACGACCACCATCGTTCGACTCGCCACGCTCTGGTTCGCAGTGGCGCTCGGATTGGGCGCCTGGTCAGCTATCGAAGCCTTTCCGGGGCCGATAGCGGCAGGTTCGGGGCACACGTCAGAAAGAAAGAGCCCTCATGCAGCGTCTCCAAGCGGTCCCGAAGACCGATGAACCACAGCGCTTCACAAAGTCGTCGATTCCCCTCGTCGTCGACCTCGACGGAACACTGATCCACAGCAACCTGCTGGTGGAGTCCGTCATCGCGCTGGTCAAGCGGTCGTTCCTGTCGATCCTGCTTTTGCCCCTGTGGCTCATGAGCGGCAGGGCAGCCTTCAAGGCGCAAGTCACAAAAAGGGTGGCGCTCGACCTTTCCGCCCTGCCTTTCAACCGGCCGCTCATCGATCACCTGAGACAAGAGAAGGCCCGCGGCCGCAGGCTGGTTCTCGCCACCGGCGCGCATGAATCCCTTGCTCGTGAGATCGCGCATCAGCTTGGCCTGTTCGAGGAGGTCTTTGCCAGCGACGGAAAGCGCAACCTGACGAGCCATGACAAGCTCGCCGCCCTGCGCGACCGCTTTGGCGCCGATGGGTTCGACTATGCCGGAAACGCGGCGGCGGACTTTCCGATCTGGCGCGCCGCGCGATTTGCAACGGTGGTCAACGCGTCGCCGCGCACGGTCAACTGGGCGTTTGCCCACGCCCATGTGGACGAGGTGTTCCCGCGCAGGAAGCCGACGCTGGCCATCTATGTTCAAGCGTTGCGCCTGCATCAATGGCTGAA
This sequence comes from Mesorhizobium sp., assembly GCA_004963905.1. Taxonomy (GTDB): domain Bacteria; phylum Pseudomonadota; class Alphaproteobacteria; order Rhizobiales; family Rhizobiaceae; genus Mesorhizobium. The sequence continues at coordinate 40,885 of SUGL01000021.1, read as the reverse complement.
GAATCTGCTTCTCTTCACGCCGTTGATCGCCGCCTTGCGATTCACCGACACCGAGGCGCTCGTGGCGCTTCTGACCGGATTTCTCGCTTTCAGCCTCTGCGCCTCGAGCGTCTATCTGCTCAACGACATCGTCGACATCGAGGACGACCGCCGCCATCCCGAGAAGCGCGGCCGGCCCTTTGCCTCCGGCCGTCTCCCGATCGCGCATGGGTTCGTGCTTATCCCGGCACTGCTGGCGGGATCCGCGGTGCTGAGCTCATTCCTGCCCTGGAAGTTCGGTGCCGTGCTGGCGGTCTACTACGTGGTCACGCTCGCCTATACTTTTTTCCTGAAGCGCCTGGAGGCGGTCGACGTCGTTACGCTCGCCCTGCTCTACACGACGCGGATTTTCGCCGGCGGCGCGGCGGCGAGCATCCCGCTTTCCCAGTGGCTGCTCACCTTCTCCATCTTCATTTTCCTCAGCCTGGCATTCGCCAAACGCTGCGCGGAACTGATGCTGATGCAGGAGCACGGCAAAAAGGCGAGCCTGGGCCGGGGCTACCTGCTTGCCGACCTGCAGATGCTCAACAGCATGGGGGTGGGCGCGGGTTATGTCGCGGCTCTCGTGCTTGCCCTCTATCTCAGCACGCCGCAGGTCCTCATCGCCTATGCGCGCCCCGGCCTTCTTTGGGTTTTCGTGCCACTTCTGATTTTTTGGGTGACGCGGATCTGGCTCAAGACCTGCCGCGGCGAGATGCGCAGCGACCCGCTGGTCTTCGCCGCGCGCGACCGTGTCAGCCTGGCGTTCGCCGTCCTGGGCGGCGGCGTTATCTGGCTGGCCATGTGATGAGACGGAACAGTCGATACCGGTCGTGGGGGCGGCCGCCGGCGCCGGGCCCGCAAGGCGCGGTCCGGCTGCATTGGCGGGACGAACAACTCCCGGAAGGCGGCGGTCCGTTCCTGGCCTACGGCAACGGGCGCAGCTACGGCGACAGCTGCCTGAACAGCGGCGGCACGCTCCTCGATCTTCGCGGCCTCGACCGCTTCATCTCCTTCGACGCCGAGACCGGTGTCCTTCGCTGCGAGGCGGGTGTTCTCCTTTCCGACATACTTGGCCGTTTCGTCCCGAAAGGCTGGTTTCTCCCGGTGACGCCGGGCACCCAGCAGGTGACGGTCGGCGGAGCCATCGCCAACGACGTTCACGGCAAGAACCATCACTGGGCCGGAAGCTTCGGCCATCATGTGCGGCGCTTCGAGCTCCTGCGCTCCGACGGCAGCCGCCTCGTGTGCTCGCCGCGCGAGAACGCCGACTGGTTCGGCGCGACCATCGGCGGGCTCGGGCTCACCGGCGTCATCCTTTGGGCCGAGATTGCGCTCAAGCGGATCGAGGGGCCGGCGATGGAGGTGGAGAGCCTGCGCTTCTCGCGCGTCGAGGAGTTCCTGGAGCTCAGCCGCGCCTCGCACAATGCCTATGAATATACGGTCGCCTGGATCGACTCACTCACACCAGGGCCGGGCGGGGCGCGGGGCCTGTTCTTCCGCGGCAACCACGCAGCCGGGCATCATGCCGCCGCGCCTTCCCGCCGCAAGCCGGGATTGCCGTTCACGCCCCCGGTCTCGCTGCTGCCGAAGGTCGCGGTCGGCCTGTTCAACACGGCCGTCTACCGATGGCCGCGCCGCCGGTACGCCGTCGCCCATTACCAGCCGTTCTTCTATCCGCTCGATGCCGTGCCGAACTGGAACCGGCTGTTCGGCCGCAAGGGTTTCTACCAGTATCAGTGTGTCATCCCGCAAGACCAGGCCGGGGCTGCGATCGGCGAGATCATCGCCAGGGTGGCGCGGGCTCAGGAAGGATCGTTCCTCTCCGTGCTGAAGGTCTTCGGGAACCGCAAGCCGCCGGGCTGGCTGTCCTTTTCGAGACCGGGAACGACGCTTGCCTTCGATTTTCCAGACCGCGGCCGCTCGACGCTTGCCCTGCTCGACACGCTGGACGAGATCACCGACGAGGCGGGCGGCGCCGTCTACCCGGCCAAGGATGCCCGCATGAAGGCAAGGATCTTCGAGCGCGGTTATCCGGCGCTGCATCGTTTCGAGCGCTATCGCGATCCCGCTTTCATGTCCGACTTCTGGCGACGCGTGACTTCCGGCGACACGCGACAGGGGGCAGCCAATGCATAGGGTTCTGATCATCGGAGCGACCTCGGCAATCGCCGAAGCGACGGCGCGGCTCTTCGCGGATGACGGCGACAGGCTGTTCCTCGTCGCAAGGCGCAAGGCCAGGCTCAAGGCGGCGGCCGACGACCTGACCGTGCGCGGCGCCGAGATCGCAGGATGCGAGGTTCTGGACGTCAACGAGCTGGACCGGCACCGCGCCGTGCTGGAGCAGGCGGAGCACGCTCTCGGCGGTATCGACGTGGCGCTGGTGGCCCACGGAACCTTGCCCGACCAGCAGCTTTGTCAGGCGTCGGCCAGGCTGACCGTGCAGGAGATCCAGACCAACGCCGTCAGCACCGTGGCATTGCTCACCCGCCTGTCGGAGCTGATGGAGCGCAAGGGAGCCGGCCGGATCGCCGTCGTCACCTCGGTGGCCGCCGATCGCGGACGGCAGAGCAATTACGTTTACGGGGCGGCCAAGGCGGCGGTCGATACCTTCCTGGAAGGTCTGCGGCAGCGGCTCTACAAGGCTGGCGTCGGCGTGACCACGATCAGGCCCGGCTTCGTCGACACCCCGATGACGGCGGGGTTCGAGAAGGGTCTGCTCTGGGCCCAGCCTGAAACCGTGGCCAAGCGCATCCATCACTCCATCCTCAACGGCAAGGACGTCGTCTATGTGCCGTCATTCTGGCGCTGGATCATGCTGGCGATCCGCCTGATGCCTCGCCGGGTGTTCAAGGCGATGAAGCTGTGACGGCGTAAGGCGTGTTGGATTTACCTTGATGCCTGGCGCGGTTCCTCTTCGAGCATCTTGCGGAATGCAGGATCGAACTTCGCGGGGTCGATCCGCTCGCCGCCGTTGACGATCGGAATGAGCTCGTCCTGGACGCCTCGGCGGATCGGATTGACGAACTCCCAGACAAGGGCTCCCGCGGGCGTGACTTCGAAGATGCGCCCGCCGTCGGACTCGGTGATCAGCGTGTTGCCGTTGCCGAGACGCTGGGCATCGGAGCGCAGCGCGCTGGAGAACGGATGCTGGGCGCTGCCAGCATAGCTCCATTTTACGCTCGATGAGCGCGGGTCGTACTCGATCACCCTGGAGTTGTTGCCGTGCCTGATGCCGCCGAGATTGTCGAAAAGCAGGATGTCGCCGTTCGGCAGAACTCTGGGGTCGTGCTGCCCCAGCCATGGGCCGCGCGTCGCCCATGTGATCTCGCCGGTCTTCATGGAAAGGACCGCGATGAGCGACATGTCACGGAAGGAAACCAGCACGTCGCCCTCCTCGGCGAAGGGAAAGGCCTTCGCCTTGCCGGCGTCGATATATTCGACCGTGTTGGGATGGAGCGGGTCGGCAAGAGAGAAATAGGGCAGGACCGCCAGAAGCGAGAAATAGGGCGAGCGCAGGAAGGCATCCGTCAGCGACACTTTCCTGATCTCCTTTCCGTCCGGCGAGAGCACGACCACGAAATCCCTGAGGTGGGGGCGGTCGAGCTGCGGGGCGGCATCGACCGGGTTGAAGTCGAACTCGTTGGTGAGCGTGTAGATGCGATTGTCCGGCGCGATCGCGAGGTCGTGATGGGCGGGAGCAAGATAGCTCCAGATCACATTGGAGTCCTTGTCGAGCTTGACCATGCCGTAGCCCCAGGGAGTGTCGGCGGACGAAATGTAGATGACCAGAAGATCGCCGTTCGGAAAGACAACCGCCCTGTCCATGTAGACGAGCGAATCGGGCTGCGGCTTCCTGTTGAACGCGCCGTTCTTCGCGACATCGCTGAACGGGCGGCGCCATTCATGGACCACGTGCCCGTCCATCGCGATGAGACGCGCCACATTGTCGTCGCCTGACGTGTAGAGCGTATATCCCGGCTCGGCACGCTTCGGGTCATAGATGGTGACGCCGCGGGCGCGCGTTCGGGCAGGCTGGTAGAGATTGGCCAGGACGGGATTTTCGATGATCTGCCGCTGCAGGACCAGGGCTTCTCCGGCCCGATAGGCGTCGCGAAGAAATTCCGACGGAAATACCCGGCCGAAGACCACCATTGCCCCCGCGACGAAGGCGAGGAAGGCGATCATCAACACGAAGAGCGCAGATCCGATTTTCTCCATCAGCATGCCTTCTCACCCATATCCGAACCGGCCCGCCACCGCCGCCGTACGGCTGCGGATCTCGCTGCGCTCGGCTTGCGTGAACGATGGCTCGTAATAGGCCGGGAAGCTGATGGTCGCTTGCGCCGCCTGCCTGAGCCCGCGGTCGTCAAGCTCGCAGTGGTCGAGCATTGTGGAGACCGCCCCGCCGGGATCGCTGCAAAGATCCTCGTAGCGGACGACGAGCATGCTACCGGCGATCGCCGGATCATCCAGCATCGCCGCCACATATCCGTAGACCGAGGCCCAATAGGTCGCCCATCCGGCAACGTCCTCGCCGCTTTTCCAGAGCCTGACGATCTCGCCGGCGATCGTGCCATCGACATTGATCGGCACGCGGTTCAATCCGAACTCGAAATGTCCGCTGCGCCGCATGTGGCTGAGGACACGGCCGTCCCTGCTCTCCGCCTCGGAAAAGAGCCTGTGCTGCTTCATCAGCGATGCGATGTGCCATGTCGGATCGCGGATGGGCACGATGAAGCGCGCGTCGGGAAACAGTTTCCTCAGATAGCGCAAGCGCGTGACGTTGTAGTTGCCCTTGGCGAGATAGCGGCTGGCGTTGCGCAGCAGGAGCAGCTTGCGGATATGATCCCGGTAAAAGGCTTCGAAGCAGGGATGGCGCGCGGCTTCGTCCAGGACCGCATTCGTCGACGGATCATGCAGGTCCGGGAAGAATGCCATCCAGACGATCTCCTCGAAGGCCTCCGGGCTCTCCGGCGTCACCTTGATGCGGTCGCGATGCGCACGCTCGGCCGCAACCTGCTCGGTGCGCCCGGCGCGGTCGACGAACCAGTTCCATGCCATGGGCGCAGGCACCAGGGGAAAGTCGCGATAGCGATGGCTCGCCGTGTCGGGATGGCTTGCAAGCAATTCGAGCAGAATGGTGCTGCCCGAGCGGGCAAGGCCGGCAATGTAGATAGGCCGGCTCACGCTGGTATGATCGAGCTGCTCGGCAAGCAGCCGCGTTTCCCAGTTTCCCACCTTGATCCAAAAACGCGGAAAGCGCTCCAGCAGCCGGCCGATCGCGTCCGTCCACGTATCGACCTCCAGGCCAGCCGCCCCGCCACGACTTTCCGTTGAGCGTCTGGTCCCGATCATGCGATGCCGCGCACGCTCTTGAGCATCAGGGCAACGAGGATCGTCGCGACGAAGAAGATGCCTTCCCAGCCGCGCAGCCAGGCGGGACCGACGCCAAGAACCTGCTGCCGCGGCAGCCCAAGGTCGATCCTGTCGAACGGCAAGTCGTCCGGCAGATAGCCGGCGGGATTGCCGACCAGCACGTTCCACCAGCGCCATTTCTGGATGACCGACACCGCCTGCGTCACCGGCACGTCGGCGACTGCCGCGCCTGCCCGGTCGATGATCCGCGCGTGCGGCACGCCATCGCCTGCGTTCATCCAGCGTCCCTCGAAGTCGTTGGACACGGTGACGCCAACCGGAGCGTCGGGCGGCGGGTAGACGTCGCCGTAGCGGCTGTCGAGCCAGACGGCAACCAGGAGCAAAGGCAGCGACGCGGCGATGGTTGCCGGAAACACCAGCGCGACGCGCCGCAGCGCCAACGTCAGCATCCGGCGAAGAAGAGGCCAGGCTTCCTGGAACTCGCCCTCGAAATCGGCAACGCTCTGCTGCGCCCGCGCATATGCCAGCTTGATCTCCGCAATGCGCTTTTGCGGCGAAAGAAGCCGGTAGAGCTCCATGCCGAGAAAGGCCCCGAGCGCCGCCCAAAGCACCAGCTTGGCCGATGACGGCAGGAAAGGCGTCAGCCAATCGTCCAGCGCCGAAAGGACTGGCGAAGGCATGTCCAGGAGACCCATCGGACTGCCTCAGCGGCTGGTTTCGTCGCGCGAGCCGTCACTTTCGGTCCGGCCGGCACGCCTTTCAGTGGGCTTCATCCCGCGCGACGCACGCCGACGCCGCAACGCCTTGCGAAACGGCCAGGCGATGATGAATGAAAGAGCCGTGGCCAGAGCGGCGACGAGCGCCCAGAGAGCGCCCAGCAGACCCAGACCCGCTCCCGGTCCGACATAGGCGAAAGCGGCTGTCGGAACGGTCAGCGCCAACATGAAGCAGATCGAGGCGATGAGCCTCCGCATATCGTGGCCTCCTCATCTCAGGATGGCTTCGACCAAGGAGAGCGCGCGGCGACGGTTCATCCGTCCACGCAGATGTCTCCTGGATCGTTCACAGCGATCCTCGCTGCCCCCACAGCCCAAAAGCTTGACGATCCGGCACGGACGACAAGCGACGACAAGTGAATGCCGCGCAGCACGGTCCGGTTCCGGCATTACATGTAGTGCCCGGTCGCCGGCCTGCCACCCAAGCCTGGCCAGGCCCGGCAGTTCGGTCGGAAAAGTAATCGATTTCAATAAGTTGATACGATCCGCCGCCGGGATCCGGGATCTACAGCATAGGCAGCCGGTCCTAACGCATTCGTGAACCGGACGGATCCGCTCCCAGCAATGCCCAAGAAGGGGCGCCAGCCCAGGCGGACCTGCCGGCTGATCCACTTGGGAGGAGCCAGCCGATCATTTCGAGCTGACCGGTGTCACCGCGGCGCCAAGCGGCGCGACCGGATCGTCGGCGGAGACGACCGCCGGGGCGGCCGGCTCGAGCTTCGTATGCATCAGGAAGACGTTGTAAGGACCCCACTGGGACATCGTGTAGTAGAGATCGCCATCGATCTCGGTCCCCGGCACGATGTAGGGCGCGTAGAGACCCGGATATTGATCCGCGGTCACAACCGCCTGGGCATCGCTCCAGGGGCCGGTCAGCGCCGGGGCGGTGCGCAGCACCACGGCTCGCCGGTTCTCATCGAGATACATCATCAGCCAGCGGTGGTGAGGCTCGCTCCAGGCCACGGAGAGCTCACCCGCCGGCGCGGGCACGACGACCGTCGCGGATTTCGGATCGGCCTCCCACTTCGTGCCGTCCCAGTATTCGTAGGCATCGGGCGAGAGGATATGCTCACGCGCCACCCGGCGCAGCCGCACCCCGCCGAAACGCCCTTCAGGTATGCCGAAGCTGTAGAGAAAGCCGTCCGCCATGACGAAGGCAACCTGCTCGAAGCCGCAGGCCTCGCGCCATGTCGCCCCGGCCGGCGCCGCCCATGTCTGTCCGTCGTCATCGGAATAGGCGAGGCCCGAATGGCCGACCGTCCAGTTTCCGCCCGTCAAGCCCCAATGCCTGACCGACATGTAGTGGAGATAGATACGCCCTCCAAGCGAGATGCCCTGGGTCGGGATGATGGTCTTCTCGTCGCCGTCGATCTTGCGCGAGCGGATCAGCTCTTTCGCTGCGCCGTCCGGCCCGGTGATCATGGATTGGAACGGAAAGCCGTGGCGCGGATCCGGGTCGGCAATGCGGGCCATGACGTTGCTGCGCCAATTGCTGCCGCCGAAGCCGCCTCGCCCGAAAGTATCGCCGAAGACCATATAGAGCTGGTTTCGGTGCCAGAACATGTGACCAAGGTCGGTCCCGTAGACGCCCCAGCGCGCAGCCGTGTCGTTCCGGGAATTCTTGCCGGTGACCTGATTCAGCATCTCGGTGCCGAGCACGCGCAAAGGCATGACGTCCTCTTTGGCCGAACCGACTGCGGCGGGAGCTTTCGCGGCCTCTTCCGGCGACGTAGCCGGCGGCTGAATCGGCGCGGCGGACGCCGCCAGCGTGGCGCCACGCGGGTCAGTTGGAGGAAGATTTAATAAAATGCCCAGACACGACAGATTCAAGAAAACGAGCCAAAAAACCCGCCCCACGCAACGCCCCTTTGTTAGTCACAACCCAAGTCGGACTGTTACGTATTGTGATCAAATGGCGGAATTGCGACAGCGCTGCATGAAAGCGCCGCAAAGCTGAATTTCGGGCGATCCTTTAATTAACATATTGATTGTCTTACGATATTTTTTCCACAGGCAGACGAGCGCCGCTTCCGCCTCACAGAATGCGACTCCTGGTCCAGATGAGTGATTGAACCCACCCTCCCGATAGGGGTTGGTGAAAATCGGGCTGATTTCTGTGGCGGGCCAAACAATCGACAAAACCCTGGAGGTGCCCGTGGCCCTGGCTGTTTCAACAAATGCGTCGATCGGCACCAGCACCCGCGTCATGCGGCTGGCGTGGTTCGTGGCATTGCTGTGCTACGCGGTCCTGCTCACCACGTTCCACTATGCTTCCACGACCGTCTGGTGGATCGCCAGTCCGGCTCTCATGGCCGACTTCATCGCGGCGGCGCCATTTCAAGGCCGGGTGCTGCTGCCGCTCATCGTCCACGCGATCATGCGCATCACGCCCTGGTTCGACGTCGACCTCCTGTTCGCCGCGGCCGAAGTCGCCGCCTGGATGCTGCTGGTCGTCGTGGCGCGGAAAGCGCTTCGGGCGTTCCGCATCGAGACATCGGATCTCGTCAGCGGGATTCTGGCGCTGACGATCACGGTTCCGGTCGCGCTGCATCTGATCGTGCCCGACCTGGAGGTCCACTCTGTATTGGGGCTCGACAGCGGCGTTCTCGAATTGGGGAAATGGCAGACGGTGCCGTTCTTCCGCTATGTCTACGACCTGCCGGCGGCTGTCTTCACACTGGCGCTCGTGCTCTGTCTCGCACGCTTCGTCCAGACACCCGGAACGGGCTGGTTGACGGCCTATCTCGGTCTGTTCGCGCTTGCCACCGTGAACCGCGAGACCACCATGTTCTTGCTGCCGGCCTTCCTTGCCGTGTGCTGGGGGGTGCTCGACCGCCGCACGATTGCGACGGCACTGGCGGCGCAGGTGATCATTTTCGTCGTGATCCAGGCTGCCATCAGATGGTTGTTCCCGGGGCTGCCCAATCCCTACGCCAGCATCCCGGGGACCAACTACGAGATCCATCTGACGGACAATCTGTGGCTGTTCACCAATCCCCTCTATCTGTTGACCTATCTCGCCCGCTTCGGCGCCGGCCTTTACCTGCCGGTCCTGCTGCTGCACCGCTACCTCGACCCGGTGCTGAAACGGACACTGCTGTGGTTCGGCATACCGTTTCTCGTATCCACCGTGCTTTTCGGGCGTCTGGTGGAGCACCGGGTGGTCATCGAAATCGTGCCTTTGCTGTGGCTGGGCGCCGTCCAGGCAATCAGCGCCTGGAGCACGGACCAGGCGCGGCAGTCCCAGACCCATGGGCGGGAACCGTTGCCTTTAGAGGCCCAGCGCGGCCCTCAAAGCCGAAAGCTCCTCGTCGGAGAATGAGACGACGTGCTGCGGCTCGGATGGCCGCCGGTGCGCACATCGGCGATGAACGCGCGATACGCGGCGATGCGCTCGTGCCGGAGACGCCAATATCCAGCCAGTCATGCGACCGGCAGCTGTCTAGAGTCAGGTGCAGACCCATTCGCGGATCTTGCACTCCTTTTTCTCGCCTCCGCACTGCGCCGTGGCCTTGTCCTCGGCCTCGCGGCGGGTCGTGGCCGAGGCGGCGCCCCAGAACGGGGTTGCCGCGCCGCGGATCTTGCCGACGGAGAGCGCCGCGCAGTGCTCGTAGGGAAAGCCGGTGCCGTCGTCATCGTCCCAGTGGCGATGGTTGCGGAACACCTCGACCACCCGGCAGCCGGCGCCGTCCGCGTTCTCGCAATGCTTGAGCGCGATGTCCTCCGCCTCGTCACGCTTGTCGGCGCCCCAGAAGAAGCCGTGCCGGCCATCGCCCGGCGAATAGGCGATCGCCCCCCAGATGCCCTTTTCCTCGCCTGTTTGCGCCGGCGGCGGCGCCACCAGGTCCGCGGCGTGGCTCGCAATCGTAAGCCCGGCGAGCGCCGCAAGCAGCGGGAATGGAAGGCGACGGTTGATCAGCATTCTCGTGCTCCATGTTGCAGCCATTCAGCAATCCACCGCGGCTCCCGACCCTATCCGCCCATCCGCGCGACGGAGACGACGATGCAGGTATTTCCGGTCGGGACCAGCAGAGCCTGGCCGCCACCGTTGGCCAGGTTGAAAAGCACCGTGTTCGCAAGATTGTCCGTCGCAACGCTGCCCTTCGGCAGGGTTTGCGCGACCTCCTGGCAGGATTTCTGGAACGGGGCGATCCGCACGAAGCCGCCCTCGCAGGTCTGGCCGACAGGCGAGGCAAAGACGACGCCGGCGGCCTGCGTCTTGTAGTCAGGCAAGTCGTAGCTCATGCCGGCGACGGCCTGCAGCGCATGGGTATCCGGCGATGATTTGTCCCATTGCGTCTGGACCGCATAGGTCGATCCCGCGGTGAGAACCTGGCCGAGCGTGGCGAAAAGGTTGGCGCAGGTGCGGACGCCCGCCTGGGTCACATGCGCCTGAAACGGATTCTTGTTCGCGGAGGCATCCGCCGGCGCGGGCTTGGTTTCCGCGGGCTTGGCTTCTGTGGGCTGGGCGGCGGGCGCCTGCGCTTGCGCCGAGGCCGTGCCCGCGACGAGCGTCCCGAGCGGGGGGAAGAAACGGAACGACAGGATGACCGCCGCCGCGACGAGGACGGCGAACGCGCCGAGCAGCGCCGTGTTTCGCAGCAGCCGCCAGGCCGACGAGCGCTTCGGCGGCGGGCTGGCCGGCGGCTCCGGTAGCGGAACGGGCTGGGAGCGCGTCAGGATTCTGTCCTCGATGGATTGGCGGGTCATATAAAGTCTTTCTATTTGATGGTCGACAGGGCGGTCTTCAGCCCCTTGAAAGGGGCGTCGAGGCTGACCGCCGCGCCCGACGGCAGGGAATAGGTAACCTGGACGGTGGTCTCCTTGCCGATCTCTGCGCGAAGCACGGGACCTACCGGGAGATAGCCGACGCAGACCGACGCGTCGCAGGCCTGCATTTCAACATCGACCGGCTGTTTGCGGCCGGCGATTTTCAGCGAAAGCTTGCTGCCTGCGCCCGTCGTGCCGGGGGTCCGCAATATCAAGAAAGGCTTGCCCTTCTCGTCGGCCGCGAGCGACCAGCTGAAGACCAGCGCCTGGCTCTGGTCGATGAAGGACTGGCTGATGTTGCACACCCTCTTCCTGGCCTGCAGGTTCTCGTCGCAGATCAGCGTCCAGTTCTCGAACGGGCGCGTGGTCCGTTGATATTGGCCAAGCTTCACGTCCGCGGGCACGGCGACGTCCGAAGGCTTTATCCGATAGGCAGACGGCACCGCCTCCTGCCCGGCCGCACGTGGGCCGGACAGGAGCAGGCAGGTCAAGGACATCGCGATGGCGGAGACCGAGTACCTGGTCATGAACGGACTTTTTGTTCGAGCATGATCTTTCCGCAAACCGCTACACACTTTCCGGGATCATGCTCTAGTTGATGGTAAAGCTGACGCCGGCGCCGACACCCCAGTGGCCGCCCGCCGTCGTGCCGGACAGGTTGGCCCGGGCGCGTCCGTCCTCGCTGGTGTAACCGGCGCCGAAGGCGACGGCTCCCTCGCCGCGCCAGTAGCCGCCGCCTGCCGCCACGCTCAGCTTGCCGGGACGGTCGTCATAGCGCAGCGATGCGGCCGCCAGGCCGATCGCGGCCGCCTGGCGCGCCTCGCCGCGAGCCTCGCCCATATCCATGTTGAGCTGGCTGAGCTTGGAGTCGGTATAGGCATTGGCCTGCTGAAGCGTCGTGGCCGCCACCTGGTTGGTGTAGGTCTTGGAGTCCGTCAGGTTGAGCGCCAGCTGGTCGGTGAGCTGCTTGACGTTGACCGCGTCGGTGTCGGCGGTGCCGGCGCCGACATTGTGGATGACGACGGGTGAATTCACGTCGCCGCCGACGAGCGTCAGCGAGTTGGACTTGGTGCCGTCCGGGTTCTTGTCGTACTGGACAGAGAACTCGGTCAGGTTGCCGACGCTCCCCTGCACCGCTTCGACAGCCTGATTGGTTGCGTAGAGCTGGCTGCCGTTGATGGCGTCCGTCGAAGTCTGGCTGATCCGGCCCGCCGCCACATTGGTGACGGTGCGCTCGTTGCCGACGCTGCCGACGCTTACCGTGCTGGTCGGCGTCGTGCCGGCGAAGGTATAGGCGACGCCGTTGATCGTCGTGCCGGTGGTTGCGACCGCCGCCGCCGTCGTCGAGCCGGCGCCGAGCGCGACACTGCCCGGCTCGTTGGCCGTGGCGCCGGCGCCGAGGGCTACGGCCTGGGCGCCGTTGGTGGTGGCGCTGGTGCCGAGCGCGATGCTGTCGGCCTGGTTGACGGTGGAGTTCTGGCCGATCGCGATGCCGCCCGGCGCCGTCTGCTGCACGATGGCGCCGTTGCCCATGCCGATGCCATTGTCGCCGTTGACGGTGGTGCGCGGGCCGATCGCCACCGAATCGGTGCCGACCGCCAGCGAGTCCGCCGCCGTCGAATTGGCGTGGAAGTACATGGTCGGCGTCACCGCGAAGGAGCTCAGCGCGCCCTTCAACTGGCGAAGCGTGACCGCGTCCTGGTCCAGCGTGCCGTCGGCCACGTTGGTGATCTGGCGATAGGATGTCGAGTTACCCACCGACACGGCGCCGAGGAGCGTCAGGTCCGTGGTGTTGTAGGGGATGAGGCCGGTGCCGGAGAGGATCGATCCCGATGCGGGTGCCACCGCGCGGTCCGAGACCGAGCCCGCGCCGAGTGCCACTCCGCCAAGGATCGTGGTCTGGGTGCCCCGGCCGAGCGCCAGCGAATCGCCGGCGGACGCCGTCGCCTGGTAGCCGAGGGCGGAAGAGCCCACCCCTTGCGCGAAGGCGTCGGTAACAGGGAGCGTCGTGTCGTTGGTGCGCACATAGCGGATGCCGTCGCCATTGGCGTCGGTGTAGGCGGTCGAGGTGTCGCCGGCGAAGTTGTTAATCACGTTGCCTAGATTGGTGATGTCGGCGGTGTTGGTGGCGATGTCGGTCGTGTTCTGCGTCACCTGCTGGTTGGTGGCGAAGAGCTGCGAGCCGTTGACGGCATCGGTCGAGGAGCCGCTCAATTGCCCGGCCGCGACGTTCTGGATCTGGCGCTCCGCGCCGACCGCGCCGACCGAGAAGGCGCCGGCCGGCGTGGTTCCGGCGAAGGTGTAGCTCACGCCGCCGATCGTCGTGCCGCCGACCGCGGTCGTGGTGCCGGACACGGCGTTCAGGCCGATCGCCACGTCGCCGGCATTGTTCGCCACGGCATTCGGGCCGATCGCCACCGAATCCGCTCCCAGCGCCTGAGAATCGGCGAGCGTCGAATTGGCATGGAAATACTTGATGCCGCCGCCGGTGTTGATGTTGGTGACGGTGCTGGCGAGGCTGTCGACGGCCTGATTGGTCGCGAAGAGCTGCGAGCCGTTGACCGCGTCGGTCGAGGATCCGCTGATACGCCCCGCCGCAAGATTGGTGAGCGTGCGTTCCGCGCCGGGCGCGCCGATGCTGACCGTCGAGGTCGGAGCGGTGCCCTGGAAGGCGTAAGTGGTGCCGTTGATCACCGCGCTGGGCGTGCCGACCGCTACGGCGGTCACCGAGCCGGAGCCCAGAGCGACATCGCCGGAGCTCGCCGTGGCAAGCGCGCCATTGCCCAGCGCGACATTGCCGACGAAGCCGGCGGCACCCGCTGTCGAGCCATTGCCCAGCGCCACGGAGCCCTGGCCGATCGCCTTGTTGCTGTTGCCGATGGCGACGGCGCCGGCGGCCATATTGGCGGCGGTGGCGCTGGCCGTGCCGTCGCTATTGGCAATGTTGTTGGCGCCGCCGGTGAAGGCGCCGGTGCCGCTGGCATAGCTCGGATCGCCGATGGCGACCGCACCGTCGCCATAGGCTGCGTTACCGGCGCCGATGGCAACGGCCTTGCCGCCATCGGCGGTCGCGCCAGTGCCGACGGCGATGGAGTCGGCGGAGAGCGCAGCGGACTGCAGACCGACCGCGACGGCGTTGGTTGCCGTCGCCTGGCTCTCGCGTCCCATCGCAAGGGCGTCGTCCGCAGATGCCGTCACGTCCGTACCGATGCCGATGGCGTTGGCTCCACTGGCGCTCGTTGCAAAAGTGCTCGAGCCGACATAGACGGCGCCTATCCCGGTCGCCCTCGTGCCTGCGCCAAGAGAGATGGAGTTCTGGGCGGTGCTTTGGGCACCGCGGCCGAGCGCGGTACTGTTGAGTCCGGTGGCGCGGGCTTCGCGTCCGACGGCGGTGGAATTGTCGGCGCTTGCAGTGGCACCCAACCCCAGCGCGCTCGCGTTCGCGCCGGCCGCCGCGGCGTTGTTGCCGAGCGCGGTGGCGGACACGCCCGTGGCTTGGGCGCCCGAGCCCGCTGCCACCGAGCCTACTCCGCTCGACACAGCCTGGTTGCCCAGGGCCAGAGCGAAGTTGGCCGATGCAACGGTAGTAGGACCGATGGCGAGCGAATTGGTCCCCGAAGCGGCGGCTGATATGCCGAGAGCGATGGTACTGGCTGCCGTCGCCTTGCTTGCGCGCCCCACCGCAACAGCGTCGGTCTGGGACGCTGTCACATCAGTGCCGATGCCTATGGCACTCTGAGCCGTGACACCTGTTCCTGCGACGGTACGTGAGCCGAGATAGATCGAGTTCAGCCCGCTCGCAGTGGCCCCAGTTCCGATCGCCGCCGCATTGATCCCTGTCGCCATGGCATTGTGGCCGATCGACGTCGTATCATTGGCGCTGACGCCAATGCCGGCGTTGGTTCCAAGCGCGATATTGTCGTTGCCCGTGACGAGGCTACCCGCGGAGGCCTTTAGAGTGGCGTCGTAAGCGACAGTACCGTCGCCAGTTCCGAATGCGAGGTTGCGTGCGCCCGTGACGCCGGAGCCGGCGCCTCTCATGACGCTGGGAATGCCGCCGCCGATGGCGGTGTTCTGTGCGCCGCTCACGAGTGTGCCGGCCGCGACGCCCATCGCAACCGAACTGGAACTACCGACGGTCGAACCGGCGCCGGCGCCCTGTCCGACCGCAACCGTGCTGCTGCCGATCGCGGCAGCCTGCGTGCCGAGCGCGAGCGCACTGTCTCCCGTGGCCCGGGCGCTGTTTCCGAGGGCGGTGGCAGCACTATTTGTCGCTTGGCTCGATACGCCGACGGCCGTGGCGTCGGAGGCGGTGGCCGTGGCCGTGGAGCCGATGGCAGTCGCGTTCGACCCGTTAGCAGTGGAGTTGACGCCAAAGGCTGATGCGCCGGCCACGAGTGCGCGGGCGTTCCCGCCTATGGCAAGAGCATTGACGCCGGTCGCGTTCGCGAAGACACCTATGCCTATGGCGTTGAGGCCATTGACACCCATCGAATAGCCGATGGCGATCGAAGCATTGCCCGTTGCACTGTTAGAGGTGCCCAACGCCACGCTCTCCGCGCCATTCGCTTGGGTACCGTTACCGATGGCGACAGAGTTGCCGCCTGACGCGGTTCCGCCGCCGGCGGCATACTGCGCCAAAGCCGGTGTGGCGAAGCCACCGAATGCGATCGCACCCAGTGCCACCGCCAGCATCCGGCCGCTGCCCAGCGCCCCGAGCCCTAAGCCTTTGCGTCGCATGCCGAGCACGCGATGCGCGTTGCGCAGCACTGCCATCAGGCGGCGACGGAGCGAGCGGCTGTCGGCCGCGCCCGAGATCCAGTTTCCAGCGAAGCCGGCCGATCCATGCCGGATGATTCGTGCTTGCCCGAGATTCATTGCGAGAGTGCCTCCTGTGGTGGGTCGCGCTCGACGACAGGTTCCGCCGACCCTGCCACTGATGCGTGTCTGCTCGAAAATGGAATGACGACGTCGATGCCGCGCGCGAGCAGCGCATGGCCCTGCTTTTCGCCGATCGCCTCGACGCGATCGAGCGTATCTTCAAGCCAGGAGTCCCCCTCTTCCGGCACGGTTTGGAGCGCTCTTGCGACCCGCTCGTCCGGGATCAGCCGGCCGAGATAGGATCGCACTGCCGCCAGATGGGCAGCAGGCGCATCGCCCGCGTGAACCACGGCGGTGAGACCGTAGAGATAGTGAGCAAGCAGCATGTCCTGCTTAGCCAGGGGCACGTCATTGCCGTAGCGCTTCTCGAGCGTCCTCGAGGCCGACTCCAGCCAGTAGCCGATCTCTTCGGAAAGGCTCCGGCGAATCGCCGTGTCGTCGCTCATGTGCTCTCAGCCGCCTCAGAATCCGGAATAGCCGGATTTACCCGAGAAAGACATGCTTTCGGAATCTCGTATTTCAACAAATTGCTGTTTATTTGAAAATATACAGCAGATATTCGGGAGGTTAACGCAAAATTACTTTAGTTATATCTTTTATAAGCCGACCCATAAATAAACCAGTAAATTAGCACCACCTTACTCACCAGCCTGCGATCGACCCTGCCGTGCCCGCACCTGCTGCGGGGTTGTGTTGCGATATTTCTTCATCGCGGTGGTGAAGTGGCTCTGGCTCGAGAAGCCGCTCAGATCGGCGATGTCGGTGATCGACATGCGCCTGTCGGCAAGCAGCTTTTCGGCGAAGTCCAGGCGAAGACCAAGGATGTACCGGTGCGGCGACACCCCGAACGTCTTGGAAAAAGCGCGGACGAAATGGTAGGGGGAGAGGCCGCAGATCGCCGCCAGCTCCGCCAGCGATAGCTTGCGCGAGAAATTCTGGTTCAGAAATTCCTGCACCTGACGGGCGCGATGGGCCGACAGCCCGCCCTTGGCTTTCATCAGTGGGCGTCTTTCAGCGGTGATTTCCAAAAACCGAGCCGGCGGATCATCGGCGCGCCGCAGCTCGGCTTCCCGATGTTCAGCCTCCGGTAGTACCGGCTCAACCTGAAAGGGTACATTCGGTTCCCTGGGCAAGACAATTTCGTGATCACACATGGATGGTGGCACCATCGTCCTCGCCCCGACGGCAGGTATGCCAAGAGCCATGATTTGGAGCCTTCGGTATTTCACGAAATTGCGGTTCCGCCGGAAAAAACTTCCCTCGCGAAAACCTACAATGCTGCTGATGTGGCCTGCATGTCGTGGAGTAAGATTTGATCGTCGTGAGGTAACAAGGCCAACCTCCGACGCGATGCAGTTCCATACAGATTCACGCAGCGCGGCGAGCTGATCCCACGCCGTCTTTTGCGAGCGCTGCTCAACCTCGTCGCGCGGGGAACTGGCGACACGGCGCTGAACTCGCTCGCAGGGCGCGAGCGGCTCATCGCCGAAATGAACATCGAAGTCGGCCGAGCAGCTTGGGAGCCGGAGGCTGCCCTGCGGTTCAGCCCTCCGGTATAATCGTTCTTCTCACCGCCCGCGCGCCAGGCTGCCCAGGATGCCGCGCACGATCGCGCGGCCGACGGAGGAGCCGACCGAGCGCACCACCGACTTGATCGCGGCTTCGGCCACGGTCTGGCGGTTGGAAGACCGCCGTCCGCTCGTTCCAAGGACGTCGTCGAAGCCTGGAATGGTCCAGCGCGAGCCGCCGCTGTTCTGCTGCTGCGCCTGGGCCTCGGCGTCCTGCGCCTCCTTGGTCTTCTTCTGCAGGATCTCGAAGGCCGATTCGCGATCGACCACCTGGTCGTACTGGCCGGCGACCGGGCTCTCGGCGATGATCTTGCGGCGCTCGTCGGGCGTGATCGGTCCGAGCCGAGAGGACGGCGGCCGGATCAGCGTGCGCTGGACCATGGCAGGGACGCCCTTGTCCTCCAGCATCGAGACCAGCGCCTCGCCGGTGGCGAGCTGGGTGATGGCGGTGGCGCAGTCGAAATCGGGGTTGGGCCGGAAGGTTTCGGCCGCAGTGCGCACCGCCTGCTGCTCGCGCGGCGTATAGGCGCGCAGCGCGTGCTGGACGCGGTTGCCGAGCTGGGCCAGAACTTTTTCGGGGATGTCGAGCGGGTTCTGGGTGACGAAATAGACGCCGACGCCCTTGGAGCGGATCAGCCGCACCACCTGTTCGACGCGGTCGATCAGCACCTTCGGCGCGTCCTCGAACAACAGATGCGCCTCGTCGAAGAAGAAGACCAGCTTCGGCCGCTCGAGATCGCCGACTTCCGGCAGTTCCTCGAACAGTTCCGACATCAGCCAGAGCAGGAAGGTAGCATAGAGCCTGGGGTTCATCATCAGCTTGTCGGCGGCCAGAACGCTGACCGCGCCGCGGCCGTCGCGGGTCGTGCGCATGAGATCGGCGATGCGCAGCGCCGGCTCGCCGAAGAAGTTCGCGGCGCCCTGGCTTTCCAGGACCAGAAGCGTGCGCTGGATGGCGCCGACGGACGGTTTCGTGACATTGCCGTAGCGGGCGCTGAGCTCGTCGGCGCGCTCGGCGATATTGGCGAGCAGGGACTGCAGGTCCTTGAGGTCGAGCAGCAGCAACCCTTCCTCGTCGGCGATGCGGAAGGCGATGTTCATGACGCCTTCCTGCGCTTCCGTGAGGTTCATCAGCCGCGACATGAGCAGCGGCCCCATTTCCGAGATAGTGGCGCGGATCGGATGGCCCTGCTCGCCGAACAGGTCCCAGAAGATGACCGGGAATTCCTGGAACTGGTAGGGATCGAGCTTCACTTGCTCAGCACGCTTGACCAGGAAATCCTTGGCCTCGCCCATCATGGCGATGCCGGACAGATCGCCCTTGATGTCGGCGCAAAAGACCGGCACGCCGGCGTTGGAAAAACCCTCGGCCAGGACCTGCAGGCTGACCGTCTTGCCGGTGCCGGTGGCGCCGGTGATCAGCCCGTGGCGGTTGCCGTAGCGCAGCAAGAGCTCCTCGGCGCGCTGGTAGGAATCGTCGGGCTTGCGGCTGGCGCCGATGAAGATGCTGGTGTCGTCAGCCATATGTCGGTCTCCGCAATCTGTTCCGTCAAAAACGCCCAGCCTCATGGGAGGTATAGTAACGCTGTGGCCGCGCGACAATGCCAATCATGGAAACGGGCCAATCATGGAAACGGGCCAATCATTGAAACGGCGCCGTCGGCGGAATTCGATCTTTTGAAGCTTGCGGATTTTGAGCATGTTTGGCAATCGGTTAGCGGCTGCCGGGGCCAACCGCGACGGATGTCGCATTGTGATATCCGGCCGAGGACCTTAAAGCGCGTCGCGATCTTTCAGATTCGCTCTTGCGCTTTAGGTTTTTGATTTTACGCATGTCTTTTATCCCGAACCCGGTTCCCACTTTCGGGAGACATGCTTTAGGTTTTTGATTTTACGCATGTCTTTTATCCCGAAACCGGTTCCCACTTTCGGGAGACATGCTTTAGACTGGTGGCTGATGCGGCAAGAGACGAGGAGTGCGATGGGCGCCGGCGCCTTGACCAGGGATGTCGACCTTCCGAACCCGGACGCCAAGCGCTGGCTGGCGCTGGCGGAAAAGGCGCTTGCCGGCAGTTCCTTCGAGGAGAAGCTCGTTTCGCATACCGATGACGGCATCCGCATCGAGCCGCTCAGCGAACGCTCGGCCAGCGCCGAGCCGCTGGTGCGCATCAACCCGACGTTGCCCTGGATCGTCAGCCAGCGCGTCGACGATCCGGACATCGTCCGCGCCAGCGCCCAGGCGCTGGAGGACATCGCGCAGGGTGCCACCGGCCTTTCGCTGGTTTTCGAGGGCGCGCCGAATGCCTTCGGCTACGGCCTGCCCAGAACCGCGGAAGCGCTGGAAAAGGTGCTCGACGGCGTGCCGCTCAACCGCATGCAGGTGCGCATCGACGCGCATCCGTGGAGCCGCGCGGTGGCCGATTGGCTGCTCGCCTTCCTGACCCGGCGCCGATCCGATCCGACAAAGCTCAACCTTTCCTTCGGCATCGACCCGGCGGCGATCTTCGCCGGCACCGGGCGGCTGCGCACCTCGATCGAGGCGCTGCAGGAATCGATGCCGCAGTCGCTGGCGCATTTCTTCTCGATGGGTGTTCCGGGCGCGCTGCTGGAAGCCGACGGCCGGGTCTTCCACAATGCCGGCGCCACCGAGGCGCAGGAACTCGGCACGATGATGGCTTCCGCCGTGTCCTATCTCAGGATGTTCGAGAAGGCGCGCCAGCCGCTGGTCTATGCCGCGCCCTATATCGGCTTTGCCCTCAGCGTCGACCAGGATCAGTTCCTGTCGATGGCCAAAATTCGGGCGTTGCGCAAGCTCTGGGCGCGCATCCAGGAGGCCTGCTCGATCCCCGCGTCGACGGCAAACGTCCACGCCGAGACCTCCTACCGCATGATGGTGATGGCGGATCCCGAAACCAACATCCTGCGCAGCGCGATTGCCGCCTTCGCCGCGGCGACCGGCGGCGCCGATTCCATCTCCATCCTGCCGCACACCATCGCGCATGGGCTGCCGGCCGGATTCGCGCGGCGGGTCGCCCGCAATGCGCAGCTGATCATGGCGCATGAAAGCCATCTCCATCATGTCGCCGATCCGGCCAGCGGCTCCGGCGCTGTCGAGGCGCTGACCGACGAGCTTTGCGCGGCGGCCTGGCAGGAATTCCAGCGCATCGAGGCTGAGGGCGGCGTGCTCAACAGCCTGCAGCAGGGCTATATCCAGAACCGCGTGCAGACGGCCGCCGCGAAGCGCAATGCCGCCTATCGAGCCGGTGAACGCGGCATCATCGGCACCACCTTGTTCCGCGTCGGCAGCGAGCGTCCGGTCGAGACGTTACCGGCCGAACGCCGCCCGGCGTTGACGGAGGGGGTCGCCGTGTGCGAGCCGCTGTTTCCGGTGCGCATCGATCAATCGATCGGAGCCGGATCATGATCCCGGATTTCAGCGAGGTCGCCTGGTCGGCGCCGCGCCGCGCGCCGGTCGAGCTCAAAGGCCAGCGGATGACGCCGGAAGGCATCGCGGTCAAGCATCTCTATACGCAGGGCGACCTTCAGGGCCTCGCCAACCTCGACACCTATCCCGGCCTGCCGCCCTTCGTGCGCGGCCCCTACCCGACCATGTATGTCCAGCAGCCCTGGACGATCCGGCAATATGCCGGCTTCTCGACGGCCGAGGAATCCAACGCCTTCTACCGGCGCAATCTTGCCGCCGGCCAGAAGGGGCTTTCGGTCGCCTTCGACCTCGCCACCCACCGCGGCTATGACAGCGACCATCCGCGCGTCGCCGGCGATGTCGGCATGGCGGGCGTGGCAATCGATTCCATCCTCGACATGCGGCAACTGTTCGACGGCATTCCGCTGGGCGAGATGACGGTGTCGATGACGATGAACGGCGCCGTGCTGCCGATCATGGCGCTCTACATAGTTGCGGCCGAGGAACAGGGCGTCGCGCAAAAGGATCTCGCCGGGACCATTCAGAACGACATTCTGAAGGAGTTCATGGTCCGCAACACCTACATCTATCCGCCGAAGCCATCGATGCGGATCGTGTCGGACATCTTCGCCTACACCTCGCACAACATGCCGAAGTTCAACTCGATCTCGATCTCCGGCTACCACATGCAGGAAGCGGGAGCGACCGCCGATCTCGAGCTCGCCTACACGATTGCGGACGGCATCGAATATGCCCGCGCCGGCGTCGCCGCCGGGCTCGACATCGACCGCTTCGCGCCGCGCCTCTCCTTCTTCTGGGCGATCGGCATGAACTTCTTCATGGAGGTCGCCAAGCTGCGCGCCGCGCGGCTGCTCTGGTCGAGCCTGATGAAGAAGAACTTTTCGCCGAAGGACGAGCGCTCGCTGTCGCTGCGCACCCATTGCCAGACCTCAGGCTGGTCGCTGACGGCGCAGGACCCCTACAACAACATCACCCGCACGATGATCGAGGCGATGGCGGCGACGCAGGGGCACACGCAGTCGCTGCACACCAATTCCTTCGACGAGGCGATGGCGCTGCCCACCGACCATTCGGCGCGGATCGCCCGCAACACGCAGCTCATCCTGCAAAAGGAATCCGGCACCACGCGCATGATCGACCCGTGGGGCGGCTCGGCCTATGTCGAGCGGCTGACGCATGATCTGGCGGCCCGCGCCCTCGCCCATATCGAGGAGGTCGAGAACCTCGGCGGCATGGCGGCGGCGATCGAGAAAGGCATCCCGAAGCTGCGCATCGAGGAAGCGGCGGCGCGCACCCAGGCGCGCATCGATTCCGGCGAGCAGGTGCTGGTCGGTGTCAACGCGCATCGGCCGGAAGCCGATATTGAGGTCGATGTGCTGAAGATCGACAATGCCGAGGTGAAGGCCCGGCAATTGGCGAAGCTGCAGCGGCTGAAAGGCACGCGCGACGTCGCGGCACTGGAAAACGCGCTGGCAGCGCTGACCCGCGCCGCCGAGAGTGGCGAGAACCTGCTCGAATTCGCGATCCGCGCGGCGCGCGCCAACGCCACCGTCGGCGAGATCTCGCTGGCGCTGGAGAAGGTGTTCGGCCGCCATGCGGCCAGCGTGCAGACCATCTCCGGCGTCTATCGCGAGGCGCTCGGCGACAATCCGGCGGTCGACCGGCTCAAGGAAAAGATCGAGGCTTTCGAGAAGAAGACCGGCGCCAAGCCGCGCATCCTGGTCGCCAAGATGGGCCAGGACGGCCACGATCGCGGCCAGAAGGTGATAGCCAGCGCCTTTGCCGATCTCGGCTTCGACGTCACCGTCGGGCCGATGTTCCAGACGCCGGACGAGATCGCAAAGCTGGCGGTGCAGCATAACGTCGACATCATCGGCGCCTCCTCGCTCGCGGCCGGACATCTGACGCTGATCCCGGAGCTCAAGGACGCGCTGAGGAAGCTCGGCCATGGCGACATGCTGATCGTCGCCGGCGGCGTCATCCCGCCGCAGGACTATGACGCGGTGCTGAAGGCTGGAGCGGCGGAGATTTTTCCGCCGGGGACGGTGATACCGCAGGCGGCGGACAGGCTGATGGACCGGTTGCTGGCCGATCAGTGAGGGCTTGCTGATTTGGCTGAAAGGTTGTTCTATGGAAATAGATACAATCATGGCGCGATGATGTTCAAGACAACCATCCACAGGCTTGAGGACGGATCGGGGGCCTTGCTGCTGCCACGCGAAATGCTTGACAGCTTGGACCTTCAAGTCGGCGATGAGCTCCGGATCACCGAAACCGGCGACGGCCTCATTCTAAGGCCAATGCGGCACGGCAACTACAAACGACAAATGAACGCTGCTCGCGATGTCATGGACAAATACGAAGCCGCACTGCGCAAGCTAGCAAAATAGAGGCCGGCAGAGACGATTTTCACTGCGGGTTTCGGCGAAGATCAGCGCAAAGGTTGCGGATTGGCCAAAGCCTCCCAGCTTCGTCATTCCAGGGCAAAGCAGCCGCGAAGCGGCGTCGCGGGGACCCTGGAATCCATTCCGTTTCCTCAGCCTAAAGGTGCAGCGGAGCAGAATTCTGCACCGTTGCGACGCTCGTATGTCACGGAATGGATCCTCGGGTCTGCGCCGCGTCGCTTCGCTCCTTGCTCCGCCCGTGGATGACGAAGAGACGGGCGGTTCGGCCAATCGCCAAGGCATGCGACCTGCCAACGCAAATAGCCGACCGGTCGAAGTTCTGTGCTTAGGGAGCTAGTTCTCGGCCTTGTCCGAGAGCTTGACGATCTCCCATTCCTTGCCGTTGACCGAGACGACTTCGCCAACCTTCTTGCCGAACAGCGCGACCGCCATCGGCGAGACATGGGAGATACTGCCTTTCGAGGGGTTGGCCTCGTCCTCGCCGACGATGCGCCAATGCACCTTTTTGCCGTCATCGTTTTCCAGCGTGACGCCCATGCCGAAGCGGACAACGTCACTGCCCGGCTCGGGCACCGAAAGCTCGGCGCTTTCGCGCCGGGCGGTCCAGTAGCGCAGGTCGCGCGACACGACAGCGAGGCGCTCGCGGTCGCCACGCCTTTCGGCCTTGGCCATCAGGTCGCGCAGCTCGGCCAGGTTCTCCTCGATCATCGCCAGACCGCGCTCCGTCACCAGATTGCGATGCGGGCTGATCGGCCGTTCGCCGACGCCGGCGATCGCATTTTCGCTGTCTTCTTCGCGTGTGAAAGCTCTGCTCATTCAATGAACTTAGGCTTGGTGAGGCGGCTGCACAAGCGATTTGCCTGCGGACCTGCCTTGGCACGATTCCTGCGATGAACCGGGCGAAACGCCAGGACCTGTGCCGATGTTGAACAGACGAACGCTGCTTGCCCGGACCGCCGGCCTCGCCGTTGCCGGGCTCTTTTCCGGCAAGGCATCGGCGAAGATGCTGCCCGGCATCGAGACGGCCGCGATGCGCGGCTCGATCAACGCCATCGGGATCGGCGTGCAGCCGGGCGCGCTGGACGATCAGAGCAAGGCCTTCGCCAAAATGCTCGCCGACGCGAGCGACCGCGACGCACCGGTCTTCCTGCCGCCCGGCACCTACCTGGTTTCCAATCTGAAGCTGCCGGCGCGGGTGCGGCTGTCGGGCGTGCCCGGCGCAACCCGCATCGTCTATGGCGGCAACGGTCATCTGATGATGGCCGAGCAGGCCGAGCATATCGAACTCAGCGGACTGGTGCTCGATGGCAGCAATCGCTGGCTGGCCGACTATACGCAAGGACTGCTCGATCTGCGTCGCGTCACCCATCTCGCCATCGACAATTGCCAGGTCACCGGCAGCGGCAAGAACGGGCTGGCGCTGGAGCATGTCGTCGGTCGCGTCGGCCGCTCCGATATTTCGGGCGCCGCGGACGCCGGCATCTATTCGGTCGAGGCCGGCGGGCTGGAAATCTCGGGCAATACGGTCTCCGACTGCGCCAATGGCGGCATACTCGTGCATCGCTGGCAGGCAGCAGAGGACGGCACCATCGTCAGCGGCAACCGCGTTCAGCGCATCGGCGCGAGAAGCGGCGGCACCGGCCAGAACGGCAACGGCATCAACGCCTTCCGCGCCGGCAATGTCATCATCTCGGGCAACGTCGTCTCGGATTGTGCCTTCTCGGCGATCCGCGCCAACAGCTCCAGCAATCTGCAGATCACCGGCAACACCTGCTCGCGCTCGGGCGAGACCGGGATCTATTCGGAATTCTCCTTCGAGGGCGCCATCCTCAGCAACAATCTGGTCGACGGCGCCGCAAACGGCATATCGATCGTCAACTTCAACGAAGGCGGGCGCATGGCGGTGTGCTCGAACAACATCGTGCGCAACCTGACGACAGTCGGCCCCTACACAGCCGACCCACCGGGCTTCGGCGTCGGCATCAGCGCCGAGGCCGACACCACGGTCTCCGGCAACGTGGTCGAGAACGCGCCGCTCTACGGGATGCAGCTCGGCTGGGGGCCCTATCTGCGCAATGTGGTGGCGACGGGAAACGTCATCCGCAAGGCTGGAACCGGTATCGTCGTCAGCGTCGTCGAGGGCTCCGGCAGCGCCGTCATCTCGGACAATGTCATCGATAGCGCGCAGAACGGCGCGATTGTCGGCCAGCGCTGGGCCGATCCGGCGACCGGCGATCTCGCCAAGTCAAGCGAGAGCGGCTACTCGCATCTGACCGTAGAGCGCAACAAGGTCAGCTAGCTCAGCGCCGCCGTCGGTCGCAGCAAGCCGACCTTGGCGCCGACGCGGCTTTGGACCGGCGGACGGGCGAGCTCGTTGAGCTTTTCCGCGAGCGCTTCGTCGCTGCGCAGCAGTCTTGCCAGCACCGCCGCGATCATCACTTCGGAGGCGCGGCCGGCGCCGTCGTCGCATTTCAAGGCAATGCCGAGGCCAAGTTCGGGAACAGCGGCGCAGTAGACGGCTTCGGCGCCGGTCTTGACGAAAATGCGGCCGGGGGCGGCCTGCATCAGCGCGAGGTCCGCCTTGCCGGTGCCGGCCACCAGAAACGGCTCGGCCATGCAGGCCGAGAGCAGCCGCTTCGCCGCCTTGGCGCGCTCGGGCGCAAAGCCCCTGCCCGTCGCCATGCGGGCAAAGCCGAGCGCGAAGCTTTTCAGCGGCACGGCATAGGTGGGGATCGAGCAGCCATCCGTGCCGCAATGGTCTACGTCATGCGCGGCGCCGGTCACGGATTGCATGGCGTCGCGCACCATCGCCTGGAGCGCGTGGCCGGCCTTGACGTAGCCGCGATGCGCGATGCCGGAATGCACGCAGGTGCAGAGGAAGCCGGAATGCTTGCCCGAGCAGTTGTTGTGCAAAGCGTTCGGCACACCGCCAGCGCGGGCGAGCGCGATGGCGGCATCATGGCTCGACGGCCAATGCGCGCCGCATTCCAGCGCCGCCCGGTCGAGGCCGGCCTTGGCAAGCATCGCTTGCGCCAGTTCGACATGCGCCGGTTCGCCCGAATGCGAGGCGCAAGCGAGTGCCAGCTCGCGGTCGCCGAAGCCATAGGCGTCGGCAGCACCCGATTCGACCAGCGGCAGCGCCTGGATCGCCTTCACCGCCGAGCGCGGGAAAACCGGGCGCGCCGTGTCGCCGATCTCCAAGACGGATTTGCCGTCGGCATCGAAAACGGAGAGAGCGCCGCGATGGGCGCTTTCGACCACCGCGCCACGCAGAACCTCGACCAGAACCGGATTTGCCATGCTGCCTCCCGCACGCGGGCACCCAGTGGGTGCCGCTTCAATGCGGGCCGCTTCTACCTGATCCGGTCGAGAATGGAAACGTAATTGGCCACCGCCGCGCCGCCCATGTTGAAGATGCCGCCGAGCTTGGCACCCGGCACCTGGATGCCGCCGGCCTCGCCGGTGAGCTGCATGGCTGTCAGCACGTGCATCGAGACGCCGGTGGCGCCGATCGGATGGCCCTTGGCCTTCAGCCCGCCGGACGGATTGACCGGCAGGCGACCATCCTTCGCCGTCACGCCCTCCATCGCGAGCTTCGCACCCTCGCCGGGCTTGGCTAGGCCCATCGCTTCGTATTCGATGAGTTCGGCGATGGTGAAGCAGTCATGCGTCTCGACGAAGGAGAGGTCGTCGAGGGTGACGCCGGCCTTCTTCAGCGCCTGCCCCCAGGCCCGCTCGCAGCCATCGAAGCCAAGGATGTCGCGCTTCGACATCGGCAGGAAATCCTGGACATGCTCGTTGGCGCGGAAGGTGACGGCGCGGCGCATCTTCAAGGCCGTCGCCGTATCCGTAAGCACCAGCGCCGCCGCGCCGTCCGAAACCAGCGAGCAGTCGGTGCGCTTCAAGGGGCCAGCGACGAACGGGTTCTTCTCGCTCTCCTGGCGGCAGAACTCGTAGCCGAAATCCTTGCGCATCTGGGCATAGGGATTTTCGACGCCGTTTTTGTGGTTCTTGGCGGCAATCATGGCAAGCGCGTCCGACTGGTCGCCATAGCGCTGGAAATAGGCCTGCGCGATCTTACCGAAGACGCCGGCGAAACCGGCTGGCGTGTCCCCGTCCTCCGGCAGGTAGGAGGCCTTGAGCAGGTTCTTGCCGATCTCCGGGCCGGGCGTCGTGGTCATCTGCTCGGCGCCAACCACCAACACGATGCGGGCGGCATTGGCGTCGATGGCGCGGATGCCCTGCCTGACGGCGGCGGAACCGGTGGCGCAGGCATTCTCGACGCGCGTCGCCGGCTTGAAGCGCAGCCGATCGTCAGCCTGCAGAACGAGGCTCGCGGTGAAATCCTGTGGCGAGAAGCCGGCGTTGAAGTGGCCGAGCACGATCTCGTCGACATCGTCCGGGCCGATGCCGGCGTGGTCGAGCGCGTCCACGGCGACCTTGGTGATGAGGCCCTCCAGCGTTTCGCCTTCGAGCTTGCCGAAGCGCGAATGCGCCCAGCCGACGATGCATGCGGTCATGGCAGCCTCCATTTGCCGCGCAGCCTAGCACGTCCTGTCGCGGCCAGTTATTTAATATTGTTCAACAATGAACCGTTTTCCAGTCGGAGGCATGGGCCAGAGCCACACGATCGGTTGATCGCAACACCGATTTTTTATTGATTGATCCGTCAATAAAAAATAATCTCTGCGGGAACTGGATCTCCCACATGCCGAAAATCGGAATGGAACCGCTGCGCCGCAAGGCGCTCATCGACGCGACGATCTCGGCGATCGGCGAGCGCGGTTCGCTGGACGTGACCATGTCGGAGATCGCCGGGCGCGCCGGCGTGTCCTCGGCGCTCGCGCATCATTATTTCGGCGCCAAGGACGAGCTGCTGTTCGCGACGATGCGGCACATCCTTGCCGAGCTCAACGCCGACACACGGCACGCGCTTCGCCTTGCCACCACGCCGCGTCAGCGTGTCTCGGCCGTCGTCGCGGTCAGTTTCTCCGACGACCAATTCCAGCCCGAGATCATCGCAGC
Organism: Mesorhizobium sp.; assembly: GCA_004963905.1. GTDB lineage: Bacteria > Pseudomonadota > Alphaproteobacteria > Rhizobiales > Rhizobiaceae > Mesorhizobium. Next base: position 12,618 of record SUGL01000021.1, on the reverse strand, counting down.
CTGGCTCGCCTTCTATGTCGAGGCGCAGAAATCGACCGAACTGCGCCGCCTGCTGCGTGTTTACGCCCGGCGTCTCAATTCCAATCTGATGAGCGGCTTGACCGGTATCCTGCCCAAAGCCGAGGCCGACCGCGTGGCGGAAGCCACCGCGGCGCTGATCGACGGGCTCTACATCCGGCGCGCGCTGAAGGATGGCGTGCCCAATGCGGCCACCGCGATCGCGCTGGTCGAAGACTATCTCGAAACCAAGCTCAACGGACGGAGCCTGCCTTGACGAGCCGACGACCCAATTTCCTGATCGTCATGGTCGATCAGCTCAACGGCACGCTCTTTCCCGACGGGCCTGCCGACTTCCTGCATGTGCCGCATCTCACGGCGCTCGCCGCCCGCTCGGCGCGTTTCGTCAACAACTACACGGCCTCGCCGCTCTGCGCTCCCGGCCGCGCCTCGTTCATGAGCGGCCAGTTGCCGTCACGCACCGGGGTCTATGACAACGCGGCCGAGTTCTGCTCTTCGATCCCGACCTTCGCCCACCACCTGCGCGGCGCCGGCTATTACACCTGCCTGTCCGGCAAGATGCATTTCGTCGGGCCGGATCAATTGCACGGCTTCGAGGAGCGGCTGACCACCGACATCTATCCCGCGGATTTCGGCTGGACGCCCGACTATCGCAAGCCCGGCGAGCGCATCGACTGGTGGTACCACAATCTGGGCTCGGTCACCGGCGCCGGCGTCGCCGAGACCACCAACCAGATGGAGTATGACGACGAGGTCACCTTCCTGGCCGAGCAAAAACTCTACCAGCTTTCGCGCGAGCAGGACGATCCGGGCCGCCGGCCGTGGTGCCTCACCGTATCGCTCTCGCACCCGCACGATCCCTATGTCGCGCGCAAGCAGTACTGGGATCTCTACGAGAATTGCCAGGCGCTCGACCCTGAAACGCCGTTCATCCGGCATGACGAGCAGGACACGCATTCGCAGCGCCTCTATCGAGCGAGCGACTACCAGTCCTTCGAGATCACGCCCGAGCAGGTGCGGCGCTCGCGGCGCGGCTACTTCGCCAACATTTCCTATGTCGACGACAAGCTCGGCGAGCTTCTGGACGTGCTCGAGCGCACCCGCATGCTCGACGACACCACCATCCTGTTCTGCTCGGATCACGGCGACATGCTGGGCGAACGCGGCCTGTGGTTCAAGATGAGCTTCTTCGAGGGTTCCGCGCGCGTGCCCTTGATGATCGCCGGCAAGGGCGTGCCGGCCGGCCTCGTCGAGGCGCCGGTTTCCAATCTCGACGTGACGCCGACGCTTTGCGACCTCGCCGGCATCGACATCGCACAAATAGCGCCGTGGACGGACGGCCAGTCGCTGCTGCCGCTGCTCGGCGGCAAGGCGCGCACCGCGCCGGTGCTGATGGAATATGCCGCCGAAGGCTCCTATGCGCCGCTGGTCGCGATCCGCGACGGCAAATACAAATTCGTCCATTGCGAGCTAGACACACCGCAGTTGTTCGATCTCGAAGCCGACCCGCTCGAGCGCGACAACCTCGCCGACGATCCCGCGAACGCTGCCCTGGTGGCGGCGTTCATGGACAGGGTCCGGGCGCGCTGGGACATGGCCGGCTTCGACGCCGCAGTCCGTGAAAGCCAGGCGCGCCGCTGGGTCGTATACCCGGCGCTGCGCAACGGCGCCTACTACCCCTGGGACTTCCAGCCGCTGCAGAAGGCATCGGAGCGCTACATGCGCAATCACATGAATCTCGACAATCTCGAAGAGAGCAAACGGTATCCGCGAGGCGAATGATGGCTGACGTTCTGGTTCCCACGCTCGACCACCTGACGCAGGCCTATGCAGTGACGTCCGCGGCCACGCAGGTGACGCCGCTGCTGGAGTCGGCGGCACTCGCCAGGGAGACGGGCGCGGCGCGCGTCTTCATCAAGCCGGAATCGCTGCAATGGGCCGGCTCCTTTAAGGTGCGCGGCGCCTATTGGCGGCTGAAGCGGCTGTCGCCCGACGAGGCGAAGAAGGGCGTCGTCGCCTATTCCTCCGGCAATTTCGCGCAAGGGCTGGCGGCTGCCGGCCAGGCGCTCGGCATTCCCGTCACCATCGTCATGCCGATCGACGCGCCGGCCGCCAAACGCGATGCGACAGCCGGCTATGGCGCGCGGGTCGTTCTGACGGATCATGGCGACCGCGCCCGCGAGGAAGTGGCCGCGGCCAAGGCGCGCGAGATCGCCGAGACTGAGGGTCTCACGCTGCTGCATCCCTTCGACGACCCGGAGATCGTCGCCGGCCAGGCCGGCGCCGGGCTGGAAGCGCTTGATCAACTGTCGGCGAAGAAAGCGCATGCCGATCTCGTCTTCTGCTCGGTCGGCGGCGGCGGGCTGATCGGCGGCGTGGCGCTCGCCTTCCACTATCTGTCGCCCAGGACCGAGATCATCGCCGTCGAGCCTGAAGGCTTCAACGGCATGGGCTCGTCGCTCGCGCATGGCGCGATCGAGACCATGCCGATCGGGCCGCAATCGATCTGCGACGGGCTGATGGCGAGGAAACCCGGCGAGGCGCCGTTCGCGGCGGTAAGTGCTGCCGGCGTTCGCGGTGTCACGGTCGACGATGCCTCGGTGCGGCGAGCAATGAAGATCGCCTTCGAGCGGATGAAGCTGGTGCTCGAGCCTTCGGGCGCGGCGTCGCTTGCCGCGCTTCTCGGCGGCAAGGTGAATGTGGCGGGCAAAACCGTCCTTGTGGTGGCTACCGGCGGCAATGTCTCGCTCGCCGACTTTATGGCGCATATGAACAATGCTTGAAGCGGATTTCGTCATCATCGGCTCCGGCTCCGCCGGCTCGGCCATGGCCTACCGGCTGTCGGAAGACGGCAGGCACTCGGTGATCGTCATCGAGTTCGGCGGCACCGATATCGGGCCGCTGATCCAGATGCCGTCGGCGCTGTCGATCCCGCTCAACATGAGCCTCTATGACTGGGGTTTTGCCAGCGAGCCGGAGCCGCATCTCGGCGGCCGCGTGCTCGCCACGCCGCGCGGCAAGGTGATCGGCGGCTCGTCCTCGATCAACGGCATGGTCTATGTGCGCGGCCATGCGCGCGATTTCGACCATTGGGCCGAGCAGGGTGCGACCGGCTGGGGCTTCGCCGACGTGCTTCCCTATTTCAAGCGCATGGAGGATTCGCATGGCGGCGAGGACGGCTGGCGGGGCAAAGGCGGCCCGCTGCATGTGCAGCGCGGCACGCGCAAGAACCCGCTCTACGGCGCCTTCATGGAGGCCGGTCGCCAGGCCGGTTTCGAGCTCACCGACGACTATAACGGATCGAAGCAGGAAGGCTTCGGACCGATGGAGCAGACCATCCTGGGCGGCCGCCGCTGGTCGGCGGCCAATGCCTATCTGAAGCCGGCTCTCAGGCGAAAGAATGTGAGTCTGGTCAAGGGCTTCGCCCGCCGCGTGGTGATAGAGAATCAACGCGCCATCGGCGTCGAGATCGAAGCTAACAAACAGATTCAGGTCGTTAAGGCGCGACGTGAGGTGATCGTCGCGGCCTCGTCGATCAATTCGCCGAAGATCCTGATGCTGTCCGGCGTCGGCCCCGGCGCGCATCTGCAGGAAAACGGCATAAAGGTGATCGCCGACCGGGCAGGCGTCGGGGCCAATCTGCAGGACCATCTGGAGCTCTATATCCAGCAGGAAGCGACCAAGCCGATCACGCTGAACTCGGTGCTCAATCCCTTCTCCAAGGCGATGATCGGCGCGCAGTGGCTGTTCTTCAAGACCGGCCTCGGCGCCACCAACCATTTCGAGGCTGCCGCCTTCGTGCGCTCGCAGGCCGGCGTCGACTACCCAGATATCCAGTACCACTTCATCCCGGCGGCGGTGCGTTACGACGGCAAGGCGGCGGCGAAGTCGCATGGCTTCCAGGCGCATGTCGGGCCGATGCGCTCCAAGTCGCGCGGCTCGATAACTTTGCGCTCCCCCGACCCGAAGGCGAAGCCGGTGATCCGCTTCAACTACATGTCGCATCCGGACGACTGGAGCGAGTTCCGCCATTGCATCCGGCTGACGCGCGAGATTTTTGGCCAGAAGGCGTTCGACGGCTTCCGCGGCAAGGAGATTTCGCCGGGCAGCCATGTGCAGACCGACGACGAGCTCGACGCCTTCATCCGCGAGCACGCCGAGAGCGCCTATCATCCCTGCGGCACCTGCAGGATGGGCCGCGCCGACGATCTGACCGCCGTCGTCGATCCGGAATGCCGGGTCATCGGCGTCGAGGGCTTGCGCGTCGCCGATTCCTCGATCTTTCCGCGAGTGACCAACGGCAATCTCAACGCGCCTTCGATCATGACCGGCGAGAAGGCGTCCGACCACATCCTTGGCCGCACGCCGCTGGCGCCTTCCAACCAGGAACCCTGGATCAATCCGCGCTGGCAGGTGGCCGACAGATAGCGCATGATCCGGCGGGCGCCCTCCCCGCCCAGCGATAACGAACGGAGAAGACCATGCGCGCCCAGCCCACGGCATCGCATTACGTCAACGGCCGCTATATCGAGGACGAAGGCGGCGCGCGCCTGCCGGTGATCTATCCAGCGACCGGCGAGACTATCGCCACGCTGCATTCGGCGACGCCGAACGTGCTGGAGCTGGCGATCGAGGCCGCGCGCGCGGCGCAGCCCGCCTGGGCGCGGCTGAAGCCGATCGAGCGCGGCCGCATCCTGCGCCGCGCCGCCGATATTCTTCGCGCCCGCAATGCCGATCTCGCTCGCATCGAGACGCTCGATACCGGCAAGGCGATCCAGGAGACGCTGGTGGCGGACGCGCCTTCGGCCGCCGATTGCCTGGAATATTTTGCCGGCGCGGTCGCGGCCTTCAACGGCGAGATGATCGATCTCGGCGGGCCGTTTGCCTACACAAGGCGCGAGCCGCTCGGCGTGTGCGTCGGCATCGGCGCCTGGAACTACCCGATCCAGATCGCCGGCTGGAAATCGGCGCCGGCTTTGGCCATGGGCAACGCCATGGTGTTCAAACCGTCGGAGAACACGCCGCTTTCGGCGCTGGCGCTTGCCGAAATCTACAGCGAGGCAGGCCTGCCCGACGGGCTGTTCAACGTCGTGCAGGGCTACGGCGATGTCGGCGCCGGCCTCGTCGGCCATGATGTCGTGGCAAAAGTCTCGGTGACCGGCTCGGTGCCGACCGGCCGCAAGGTGCTGTCGCTCGCCGGCTCGAAGATGAAGCACGCGACGATGGAGCTCGGCGGCAAGTCGCCGCTGATCGTCTTCGACGATGCCGATCTCGAAAACGCCATCGGCGGCGCCATGCTCGGCAATTTCTATTCGACCGGTCAGATCTGCTCCAACGGCACGCGCGTCTTCGTGCAGAGGGGCCTGCATGACCGCTTCGTCGAGCGGCTGGTCGAGCGCACCAAAAAGATCCGCATCGGCGATCCGCTCGATCCGGAAACGCAGATGGGTCCGCTGGTCAACAAGGCGCAGCAGGACAAGGTCGTTTCCTATATCGCCGCCGGCAAGCAGGAAGGGGCGACGCTCGCCAGCGGCGGCAATGTGCCCTCGCTGCAAGGCTTCGAAGGCGGCTTCTTCATCGAGCCGACGGTGTTCACCAATGTCACCGACGGCATGCGCATCGCGCGCGAGGAGATCTTCGGGCCGGTGATGAGCGTGCTCAAGTTCGACAGCGAGGACGAGGTGATCGAACGCGCCAACGACACCGAGTTCGGCCTGGCGGCGGGTGTGTTCACCCGCGACCTGCCCCGCGCGCATCGGGTGATCGCCGAGCTGCAGGCCGGCACCTGCTGGATCAACGCCTACAATCTGACGCCGGTGGAAATGCCCTTTGGCGGCGTCAAGCAGTCCGGCATCGGGCGGGAAAACTCGCTTGCCGCGTTGGCGCATTATTCGCAGTTGAAGGCGGTCTATGTCGAGACGGGGGACGTGGCGAGCCCGTATTGATTTTCTGAGGGACGCGACGAAGCGTCGGCGGGACAGCGCCCCCTTCTGTCCTGCCGGACATCTCCCCCTCGAGGGACCCACAAGGGGGGAGATCAGTTGTCGCCGCCGCTTTCGCCAATCACCAAAGTTGCAGGAATGGCGCCTTCGGCGGAGCTGCCAATCTCCCCCCAAGTGGGGGAGATGTCCGGCAGGACAGAGGGGGCGCGAAGGAATGAGACGTATGGTCTCTTCTGCTATCCCTTCACCGTCCTCACCCCTTCTCCGCCGTTCCGTCCAGATACTGCGTCAGCGCATAGACCAGATGGTAGAAGATGCTGGCGGGAACGTCGGTCGCCAGCGAGCGGCCGCGCTCGTCGATGCGGTCGATCCAGAGGCCGAGCGGCGCCGGGTCGATGTGCCAGCGGAACAGCCGGCCGACGCGCGCCTCTATCTCGGGCTTGAGGTCGGGCCCGCCAGCGCCGTCGAGCGCGATCGCCGCCTTCACCGCTTCGGCCTGCGGCCAACTGCGCGAGACCGTGTCGAGCGGCAGCCCCTGGCGCGAGACCGCGCCGTAGGAAAGGCCGGTGGCGCGGTTGAGGCCGTTGGCGACGGCCGAGGCATAGAGCTTGCGGGCGAAACCATTGAGGTCGGTCTGGCCGCTGCGCGCGGCGAAATCGATCAGCAGCGAGGCCCATTCGAAATGATGGCCGGGCTCGGTCCAGCTGCCCTTCTCACCCGCCACCGGCTTCCAGCTATCGTCGAAATACTCGCCAAGCGTCCAGCTCTCGGCGTCGAAGAAGTGGCTGCGGAAGAGATCGATGATGCGGGAAGCGCGGCGCAGATAGGCGCGCTCGCCGGTCGCCTGGTGCCAGGCAAGGAAAGCCTCGAGCAGATGCATGTGCGGATTGGAGCGCCGCTCGCCGGCGCCGTCCGAAGTTTCGAGGAAGCCGGTCATGCGGCTGTCCTCGAGATGGGCGTCGAGGAAGGCGAAGGTCCCCTCCCCGAGCCGCAAGGCGTCGGGATGGCCCGACATATGGGCGTGCGCCAGCGCCAGCAGCACGCAAGAATGGTCGTAGGCGTCCTCGACCGGATCGGCGACCGAGCCGTCGACATTGAGCGTGCGCACCCAGCCGCCTCTGTCCGTGCGGCCCTTGCCGGCGATGAAGGCGATACCGTGGGCGATCAGCCGATCGGCCGGGCCTTCCCAGCCGCGCTGCTTGGCCACCGCGAAGGCATAGATTTGGCGCGCTTGCGTGCGCATGCGCTTCGGCTGCATCAACGGCGTGGCGTCGAAGCCCAGTGCCTCGTAGAAGCCGCCATGGCGTTCATCGACGCCCATGGTCGACCATAGCGGCAATGTCTCCTCGAACAGCCAGTGGCGCACGCGCCGCCGCCAGGCGCCGCTCTCGATGACACGGCCATGCGCCGGCGTGAACCTGGTCTCCAGCCGGCCGGATTTCTCCAGCTGCTCGACGATCTTCTTGACGTGCTGGCTGTGGCTGACCGGCGCGACGAAGGTAGCGTCGGCGGTCGAGACGATGGCGACGTCCTTCATGCCGATCGCCGACAGCAGGCGGCCATCGCCGCGAATATACGAGTTCTCGCAATCGATGGCGACGACATCGCCCAGGATTACATTACCATCCTTGTCGGACGGCCCGACATCGAGCAGCGACTGCCAGGAGCCGAGGTCGTTCCAGCGAAAGCTCGCCGGCACCATGGCGATGCCTTCGGCCCGCTCCATGACGGCATAGTCGATCGAGGTCGAGGGGATGGCCGAGTAAAGCTCCAGCGGCATGTAGAGGCCGGAAAGATCGCTGGTCGCGGCCCGATAGGCGGCGTCCGTCGCCTGCCAGATCTTGGGCTCGTAGGCCGCGAACGCGTCGCGCATGGCCCCGGCCCGAAACAGGAAGATGCCGGTGTTCCAGTAGAAATTGCCGGCGTCGAGATAGGCCTCCGCCGTGGCGAGGTCCGGCTTCTCGACAAAGCGCGAGACGTCGAAGACGCCGTCCCCGTCAGCCGCGACTTCGATGTAGCCATAGCCGGTCTCCGGCTGCGTCGGCTTGATGCCGAACACCACCAGCCGGCCGGCGAGAGCCGCCCCGGCACCTGCCTCGATGCTTTGCCAGAACTGTTGCGCGGTGGAAATCTCGTGGTCGGAGGGCACCACCAGCACCAGCTCGTCGCCGAATTCGGAAAGCGTGCGCAGCGCGGCCAGCGCGACGGCGGCGGCGGTGTTGCGGCCTGTCGGCTCGAACAATGGGCCGCCGCCGGCAAGGTCGAGCCCGGCAAGGTCGGCACGGACGCGCTCGGCATGACGTTCCGACGCGATGAGGAAAATCGGCGTCTGCCCGTCTGCCCTCGCCGCCAGCCGGCGCAAGGTCTTGGCCAGCATAGAGCCGTCGCCGGAAAGGTCATGGAACTGCTTGGGATTGTCCTCGCGCGACAGCGGCCAGAGCCGCGAGCCGACGCCGCCGCTCATGACGAAACTGACGATGCGCTGGGTCATCCGGATCTCACGCTGAAAAGTTGGCAGATCGGTAGCACGGATGGCCTTAAGCGGTGTTTACCCGCTTGGAAATCCGCTCCGTCGCCAGATCGATAAAGGCTTTGACTGAGGGCGAAAGATGGCGGCTGCTCGGATAAAGGACATAAAGCCCGCCTGCGGGCGTGGTGTAGTCCTCAAGAACACGACGGAGCCGCCCTTCGCCTATGAGCGCCTCGGCCATACCATGTGGCAACTGGGCGATGCCATAACCCGCGATGGCTGCGGCGACGACCGCCTGCATCTCGTTCGCGGCGAAGCGGCCGGCCACCGTAACCGTCTGCTGACCACTCGGACCGTCCAGTATCCAATGAGCGCCGACAGCCGAAGGGCCGGCAATCACGCAGTCATGCTGAGCCAGGTCCGACGGGGTGCCCGGCGTTCCCTGGCGCGCAAGATAGTCCGGACTGGCGCAGAGCAGCCTGTGCGTGGCGCCGAGCTTGCGGGCGATCAAGGTCGAGTCCTCGAGCACCCCGGTGCGGAAGGCGAGATCGATGCCGTCCTCGACCAGATTGAGCTTGTCGTCAGTCAGCCGCAGTTCGACCCTCGTCTTCGGATACGTCGTCAGGAAATCGATCACCGCGGATATGAGAAAGTGCCCCGCGAAGCCGACCGGTGCGGAAATGCGGATCGTGCCCGACGGCTCCGTTCTCGCTTCGGCAAGGCGCAGATTTGCTTGCTCGATCGTGCGCAACGCCTGGCTGCTCTGTTCATAGTAGAGACGGCCGGCGTCCGTCATGCTGAGGCTGCGCGTCGTGCGCTGCAGCAGGCGGACGCCGACCTCGCGCTCGAGCGCGGCGACCCGGCGGCTGACCGTCGTCTTGGGCATGGCAAGCAATCGCGCGGCCGCGGTGAAGCTGCCTGCTTCCACGACACGAGCGAACACGACGACGTCGTTAAGGTCAAACATTGTATTTGTTAATGGGACAAAGTTTTTCAATTATAGGCAATTATGCATCAATTTGACAGTCCCTAACTTTGCTCCACGCAAACCGAAGGAGCAGATGGATGACCAGCAAGCGAACCGTTCTCGTCACTGGCGCGACGGGCCAACAGGGCGGCGCCGTGGCGCGCGCCCTTCTTTCGAGCGGCCACAGCGTGAAAGCGCTGACGCGCAGGCCGGACAGCGATGCCGCCCAGCGGCTGGCATCGGCAGGAGCCAACGTCGTTGCCGGCGATCTCGCCGACGCGGCTTCGGTTGTCGACGCAGCAAAGGGCGTCGACACCATGTTCCTGATGGGCAACAGCTACGAGGCCGGGCTGGAGGAAGAAACCCGCCAAGGCATCATCGCCGCCGATGCGGCAAGGGCTGCCGGCATCGGGCATCTGATCTATTCCTCCGTGGCCGACGCGAACAAGAAGACCGGTATTCCGCATTTCGAAAGCAAGTATCTGGTCGAGCAGCACATCGAGCGGCTCGGCATCCCCTACACGATCAGCGCGCCGGTTGCCTTCATGGAGAATTTTGTCGCGCCCTGGTCGATCGGCGCGCTTGCGCAAGGCACCCATGCTTTCGCAGTGCCCGCCAAGCGTCCCCTGCAGTTGGTCGCGCTGGCGGACATCGGCGCTTTCGTCGGCGCGCTGGTCGAGCGGCGCGAGAGCGTGTTCGGCAAGCGCTTCGATTTCGCAGGCGATGAATTGTCCGGCGAGGAGCAGGCCAGGATTCTATCGCAGGCCATCGGCCGGCCGATCACCTATCAGGAAATCCCGATAGCCGTGGCCCGCCAGCAGAGCGAGGATGCGGCTGCGATGTTCGAGTGGTTCGACCGCATTGGCTACGACGTCGACGTCGCCGCCTTGCGCAAGCATTTCCCGGAGGTGCGCTGGCACAGTTTTGCCGACTGGGCGAGAGCATTCGATTGGAGCGTCCTCGAACGGGCTCCATCAGCCGGCTGACCGTTCGATCGCTGCATTAGAAAGTCTGGTTGTAGGCGCCGACCTCGGGGCTGCGGCGCAGCACGGCGTCGACGGCCTCGAACATCTGCCGACGGCGTTCGGACGATACCGGGCTCTCCACCACTACGACAAGCTCCGGCTTGTTCGAGGAGGCACGCACCAGGCCCCAGGTGCCGTCCTCGGCGACGACGCGCACGCCGTTCACGGTAACGAGTGCGGCGATTTTCTGGCCGGCGAAATCGGCGCCCTCGCGCTGCATTGCCTCGAAATCGGCCACGACGCGCTCGACCACGCCGTACTTCACCTCGTCGGCGCAGTGCGGTGACATGGTGGGCGTGCCATAAGTCAGCGGCAGCGCGCGATAGAGATCTGCCATCGAGCTCTGCGGATTGCGGTCGAGCATCTGGCAGACGGCGATCGCGGTGATCAGCCCATCGTCATAACCGCGGCCGATCGGCGGATTGAAGAAAAAATGCCCGGATTTCTCGAAGCCCGCGACGGCGCCGAGCTCGGCTACACGGCGCTTGATATAGGAGTGGCCGGTCTTCCAATAGTCGGTAACTGCGGCGTTCGCCTTGAGCACATGATCGGTAGCGAAGAGCCCCGTCGATTTGACGTCGACCACGAAGGTCGAACCTGGATGGAGCGATGAAATATCTCGCGCGAGCATGACGCCGACCTTATCGGCAAAGATTTCGTTGCCCTCATTGTCGACGACGCCGCAGCGGTCGCCGTCGCCATCGAAGCCCAGCCCGACATCCGCGCCCGTTTCCAGCACCTTTTTGCCGATGGCATGCAGCATCTGCATATCCTCGGGATTCGGATTGTAGCGCGGGAACGTATGATCGAGCTCGACGTCGAGCGGGATGACCTCGCAGCCGATGCGCGCAAGCGCTTCCGGCGCGAAGGCGCCTGCCGTGCCGTTGCCGCAGGCGCAGACCACTTTAAGCTTGCGGGCGACGCGCTTGCCCCGGGTGAGATCGTCGAGATAGGTCTCGCGGAAGCCGGAGACGAACTCATAGGCGCCGCCGCCGGCAAGGTCGAAGTCCGCTTCGAGCACGATCTTCCTCAGCGCGCTCATTTCCTCCGGACCGAAGGTCAGCGGCCGCGCCGCGCCCATCTTGACGCCGGTCCAGCCATTCTCATTGTGCGAGGCGGTGACCATGGCGACAGAGGGCGTATCGAGCGCGAACTGGCCGAAATAGGCCATGGGCGACAGCGCCAGGCCTATATCCTTCACCCGCGCGCCGGCCGCCATCAGGCCGGAGACGAGCGCCAGCTTGATCGACAGCGAATAGGAGCGGAAATCGTGGCCGGTGACGATGTCCGGCCCGACGCCAAGGCGGCGGATCAGCGTGCCCAGCCCCATGCCGAGCGCCTGGACGCCGATCAGATTGAGCTCGGGCGCTCTCGCCGAGCCCGGATGGCCGAACCACCAGCGTGCGTCATATTCGCGAAAACCCGACGCCTCTATCAGCGCCGAGGTCTCGAATTCGAAGCTGTTGGGCCAGGCCTCGCCAACAATCGTCAGGGTCAAGGGTTGAAACTCCAACGGGTCGAAATGCTGTCTATCGAGCTGCGGCCTATCACAAAAGCCTTTAAGCATTATTCGGCGGTTAAATCCCATGCCTTCCAGACAACTTGGTGAAAGCCGACGAAATGCGACACAAGTGCAGCCATTGGCGCTTGCAGGATCGGAAAGTGGCGGCTATAAGCCCGCCGTCTGGTCACGGAGTGTAGCGCAGTCTGGTAGCGCACATCGTTCGGGACGATGGGGTCGCAGGTTCAAATCCTGCCACTCCGACCAGAAAAAACACTGTCCGACCCGGAGACATGGGTAACAGATTGTACCTAAGACATGGGTGACAACCTCGTGCCGAACGGGTTGTCGATGGTCTGCAAGGTTCTCTGCTCCAGGTCGATATATCCGAGATCATAGTGCATGAAGGAGACGAGCCAAATGCCGTCGTCGACTTCGGTGATGCCGAGCCTTTGGCCGGCGAGCACGATTGAGATGTTGATTTTCTTGCGATGCATGCAGACGCGGCCGCAAGCGGTGACCATGATGTCTTTGTCATGGAAGGGATAGATCAGCTCGGGCAGTCCGCTGTAGGGCCTTGAAGAGGGCGTGTAGAGTTGGGCCGGCACCTTCATGCCGATGCCTTCATGCGGCCTTTCGGCATTGAATTCGCTCATGAAGTCGTCGAACCTTGCCTGCTGCTGCAGTGCGTTCAT